>CAWAHU010000003.1:0-829250 GCA_963781955.1 uncultured Acidimicrobiaceae bacterium | reverse complement strand
CAAGGTGGCGACACGGGTTCGAATCCCGTTGGGGCTGCAAAGGTAATCCCAGCTCAGAGGCCAAGTCTGGCCTCTGAGCTAATCGCATTCCCCAACTCGCCGGGTGCGCGAACTCGAACGAATGAAGGTCGTCGACCGTGCCATTCAGGATGGAGATACCCGGGAGTCATACCGGTTGACGGCCAAGGGTGACGCGCTTCGCCCCGTTCTCATGGCGTTGAACGGCTGGGCAGTTGATTGGTCCGACACCTAGGTTGTCCTCTCCCCGAGAGATAGCGATGCTTCCTCCCGCTATCGAGTCAACAACCGGCAGCGTCGAGCACCTCCTCGGGTGGGCGACCCTTGGTCAGTCGGCCCGTGTGCGCCCGGTCGGTGTTGTAGCAGCGCAGGTAACGACGCAACTCCTCACGCAGGCCGGTGAGGCCGGGCAGGAAGTGGCGGGCGAAGGCCGGCTTCCAGCATTCTTCGAGGATCGTCTCGTGGAGGCGTTCGACGCAGCCGTTGGACTGCGGGCGGCCCGCCACGATCCAGCGGTGGTGTGCGCCCAGTGCCTCGAGGGCGGGATCGAAGTCGCCCTTGAACTCCGAGCCGTGGTCGGTGGTGACCGTCTCGAGATGCCAGCCGCGACGAGCGAGGTCGGCCGCCACCTTCTGGGCGAGGGCCGAGGTCCACCGAGAGCTCGGGTGCTTGACGCCGGGCCGGGATAGAACTCGGCCCACCCATAGGACGTAGCCACGTCGATGGCGCTGTATTGCCACACGGCGCCCTTGGTGCCATGGAGGCGCCCGACGTAGGATCTCAGCGCCCTCACCGCGTGGTGCGAGCACCTCACCGCCATCGGCATCCCGTACGAGGGCATCAAGCCGAACATCACCGGTCACTCGATGGATCTGTTCGACCCAGACAGCAACAACATCGAACTGGTCAGCGAGCCGTCCTAACCGGGTGTCCCGCCGGACCTGGGACCGCCAGCCCTTCTTCCGCCGTGCGGCCTAAACCGGCGAAGCAGTGATCCAGTGACAAATGCCGGCCCTTGAACGACCCGAGGGATGGTGGAAAGCTCTTGGGTGGCGCCGCACAGGGCCGGCCTGGTAGGGCCTCCGGGTGTCCAGTTGTGCTGCGTTGGCCGTCCCGCTAGCACGGCGCAACGGGCCGGTCGGACGCGATGCAGGGTCATAGGGGTGCTTTGCGCCGATGAAGGGCGGAAAGGAGTACCGATGGCTGGAATCAACATGGAAGATGGGGAGAAGCCGGCCAAGTCGCTGCGGCGGCACGCTGCGACCTACGTGGATGAGTTGATTCGGATTGCGCCGCCGTGCGACCGTCTGCTGACGCCGGAAATGAGGGCCGAGTCAATCGCCTTCGTCGAGTGGGCGATGTACGACCTGATTCGCGCCGGCGGGCGTATCGCCTAGTCGCATAGAGGAGGTCCGCTCGCAGGCAGGCACACGAACGGCCATCTGAATAAGCCCCTGCTGGTCCGCAGGATGCCCCTATCGCCGGGAGGGTGCGGCACCGGTGTCTTGATAGGAGTCGACGCCAAATGGGGGGTCGTTTGTCGGACTAGGGCCGTACGAATCCCGCTGTTTCTCGACCAAACCGTGAGCGGTGGTGATTGCAACGAAGCCTGCGGTCGGCAACGATCTGAGTCGTGGACCACGACGCACCGGCAGGCGGTGGGAAACCCCTACCGCTCATCCTCGCTCGAGAGCTGGCGTCGAACCTCGCGACGCCGATGTTCCTTATCGACGCGCGCGGAGTGCTCGTGTATTACAACGACGCCGCGGCGCTGCTCATCGGCAGGGCATTCGGCGAGATGGGCGAGATACCGGCCGAGGAGTTCGGGGCTGTCATGCAACTGAGAACTTCGGACGACAAGCCGCTTCGTCGGCGGGACACGCCCGCCGGGATCGCCTTCTTCGAACGTCGCCCCGCCCACCGGACGCTCGCCGCGACCGGCTACGACGGCGTGCAGCGTCTTGTGCACGCGACGGCCTATCCCTTGTTCGGTTCGACCGCCGAGATGCACGGCGTCGTCTCGGTGTTCTGGGAAGTGGCCGACGAGAAAGACGACACCTGATGCAGGCGCGTGTGTGGGGATGCCGCGGCTCGGTCGCCGCGCCCGGCCCGGATACCGTCAAGTACGGCGGCAACACGTCGTGCGTTGAGGTGCGGCTTTCCAGTGGAGAGGTCCTTGTGCTCGACGCGGGCACCGGGATACGGCCGTTGGGCGTCCTACTGCAAGCGGCTCCGTGCCCTGAGCTGCACATCCTGCTCAGCCACCTCCATCTTGACCACTTGCAGGGCCTCGGGTTCTTCCGCCCGCTGTTCGATCCCAACGTCCAGATCCACATCTGGGGTCCGCCGTCTCCGGTTCAACCACTTTCCGAGCGGATTGCGATGTATCTCTCTCCTCCGCTGTTCCCGGTCCACCTCAATGATGTTCCCGCCCACCTGACGTTCCACAACGCGCCCGAAGAAGCCATCTCCATCGGCTCGGCAACGATACGGTCGGGCAAGGTGCAGCACCAAGGTCCGACCGTCGGCTACCGGATCGAAGAGCACGGACACGCGTTGGTTTACCTCCCGGATCACGAGCCCTCGCTCGGCACCGAGCTGCGCTCTGTCGCCCCTGAGTGGATGAGCGGTTACGACATCGCGCGCGACGCCGATGTCCTATTGCACGACGCTCAATATCGCGACCACGAGTACGGTGCACACGTAGGCTGGGGACATTCGGGGCTCGCCGATGCAATGGAGTTCGCCGACAAGGCAGGCGCTCGGAACCTGGTGTTGTTCCACCACGATCCTTACCACACCGACAGCGAGCTCGAAGAGCTCATCATCGAGGCTCGCAAGATCTGGCCATCGGCGGAAGATCGGGTTTGTCTGGCGAATGAGGGCATGACGATCACGTTCGACAGTGAAGGTGTTCAGCTCGTCGCCCGATGAGTACCCAGCGAGCGAATGCCGATACTCGACGCCCTCGACTGTCCCCGTAGGCCGGGACGGGGAGACGTGTCAGCTGCGCGAGCTCATCAGCCCGAGTCTCTAATCTCTCGCTCCATCCACATCGCCTTGGGTCACCCGAATCGAACGCGGCCAGCCCTGGGCACCCGAGAGCCGGACCCAATAGGCATCCCCGTCGAAGGAGATCCATGACACCGTAGGGGGTGATCCCTCGGGTCCGGGTCGCGCGAGAGGATTCGACCGATACATCTTGTCGACTCGATAGCCGCGAATCGGGTGGTCAACTTCGGCGGTGCAAGTACCTCCAGAACCCCGAGCCTTCCACGACAACTTCGCAAGTTTCTTCACGGACCCTACTTCCGGTTCAGCACCTTGGTTACGAGTGTATGCCTTCGTCCCTCATGTCTCGTTCGGGAAGGTCTGAGGGGGTGTCTCCATACGCGGGGACGGTGGGGCAGTCCGGCATATCTGGGGCGAGGGCTTGATCGTGACGGGGCCGTCGAGTATCCGGCATACCTGCGGTGGCACTACCGGCCGAGATCCCGCGTCGGTGCTGGAGCGCGGGCGCGATCAGGCCGAGGATGCTCACTCGTGACCGAGCTCGCGTTCTTGCTCTGGAAGAGGCCGTCTTGCCTTGAGGCGCTCCTTCAGGAATGGCCGGCCTGGCCGTCATGAGACGAGGGCTACGAACGGATTCAAACTCAGTGCGGGCTGTAGATGCGGGACGAGAACCGCCATCCATCGGACGTGCGGCAGAGCATGTCCTCATAGTCACCGACGGCGCTGATGACGGGGGGCGACTCCTTGGTGACCAGCGCGTAGGCTCGGACTGTCGCCGTGTCTCCGTCGACCTCAATGATCTCGTTCATGGTCAGATGATGACGGTCATCGGGAACCAAAGAAATGAACGTGCGCAATGCATCCTTCCCAGAGATCGGCTCGCCCAAGCTGTAATGGAAGACCCCATCATCGGTGAATAGGTCGGCCCACGCATCGGCATCGCGTGCGTCGATGGCAAAGCAGTAACGCGCCAGAAGCTTGCGAATCTCTTCGAGATCGTCGGAACCTGCGGTCATGTCATGGAGGATAATCGACACGTCTCGCTCGAGATCGGTCGACGAATCTCTGCCAGGGTGTCAGTGACAGATCTCAAGAGGCAGGCAGTGCACCTGGATCGAGGAGTTGACATGGGTCGAGTTGACGGGAGAGTTGCGCTCATTACGGGAGCTGCACGAGGACAAGGACGATCCCACGCCGTGAGATTGGCGGGGGAGGGAGCCGACATCATTGCGATTGACATCGCCGATCAGATCGCGACGGTTCCTTATCCGATGGCCACGATGGATGACCTCGAAGAGACGGCGCTCCTCGTTAACCAAGCAGGCCGTCGCTGTGTGATGGTGCGGGCTGACGTCCGAGACATCCACGCGCTCGCCACTGGCGCCGACAAGGGTGCAGAGGAATTGGGCGGAATCGACATTGTTATCGCCAATGCGGGGATCCTCCCATTCGCATCCGGTCCTGAATCATTGGACGAGGCAGCATCGTCGTGGGCGGATGCAGTTGGGGTCATGCTCACCGGAGTTTTCAACACCGTTCGGGTAACCCAGGAGCGCCTGATTGATCAGGGCCGAGGAGGTTCGATTGTGATCATCAGTTCGACCGCCGGGTTGAAGGGAGCGGCCGGTGAGTCGGGAGGTATAGCCGGTTACACGGCGGCGAAGCACGGTGTCGTAGGTTTGATGAGGGGTTATGCCAAGCTCCTCGGTCCGCACTCGATTCGGGTGAACACAATTCATCCCAGTGCCGTCGCGACTCCAATGATCATCAACGAAGCCTTTAGTGCGTACGCTGGCAGCAGTGAGTCAATGAGCGACCTCACCGGTCGATTGCTGCCTGTAAGCGTGATCCAGGCGTCCGACGTCTCGGACGCAGTGGTCTGGCTGGTCTCGGACGAAGCAAAGTTCGTTTCCGGGGTCACGCTACCTGTCGATGCCGGTTCAACGTGTCCATGAGCGGCGTCAACACCCGCGTGGAGCTCTCGAGTTCTGAAAGGCCGGTACTTGACCTGCAAGCGTTGCCCATCCATTTGCCCACGATCCCGGGCCGGCCATGGGGACGCTCAGCGCGCGCTCACCTGGATCGTCGTGATCCCCGGCTTGTTCCCAGTCCGCTTGATTTGCGCCACGGTCTGACCTGTCCCGAGGTAGCGGTCGAAGAACGCGGCGATCGTGGTGTTGACAATCGGACTCCAGGGCTCCATTGCGAAGCCCTCGTGCGGCGCTCCGATGAGCGAGAGTAAGTACTTGGGGACCGGCGCCTTGGCGTAGATGGCCTGGCTGACGATGTAGGGGCCGACCGTGTCTTTGGTGCCGTTGACCACAAGCAACGGAGGGCTGTGACCCTTGAAGTAGGTGCCCGAGAACTGGCCGGCTGGTCCGATCGGCACGTTCAGCTCGCCGTCCATTTCGACAGCAGCACCAATGCGGGCATCGCGACAACAGCTGTTGTAAGAGACGGCGAGCGTGGTCACCGCTCCGAGGGAATGTCCGACAACCCCGATCCGGTGGACTTCGATCTGGTGATACACGGGCGAGCCTTGCGACCCGTTCAGTTTGAGCATCTGAGTAATGGCGAAGCTGACGTCACCTGGTTGATTTGCGTAGTCGAGGAGGTCTAAGCCACCTGGCAAACCGGTCGTGCTGAGCGGGAAGTCGGGTGCCGCCACTACGTAGCCGTGCGACGCCAGCGAGTCCAGCGTCTGCATCGCGCTGGCCGCAGTGGCGCCGAAGCCGTGGGAATAGACGATCAGCGGAAATTCTCGCCGGTGACCGGATGACTGCTTTGGGTAGACCACCAGCGTCGAAAGCGAGCGATAGGGCACGGCAGGGTAGCCGTTGCTCGCGGAAGTGGTCCGGCTGTGGTCGGTGAAGACGATGGTCGTCGACGCGATCGGATAGCTCTTGGCATCCTTGACGCTCGCCGTTGCGCCCGACGCGGACGTGCTGCATGCTGACGACGCGAGGACTACGGCTGCTGCCGCCAACAGAACGAACCAGCAGATGCGGTTCATATCGGGTCCCCCTGGCCTCGAATTCGAGCAGCGGCGTCGCCGAGTGGTTCAACGACCTTGATCATCCCGTTTCGGTCCACGGCCTCACCTTCTGATGTTGATACGCACACGGTACCGAAGCGCGCGGCCGGTCGCGAGTCGATCGGTTAGTACTGAGCCGTTCCTCGCCTCTAGGGCCGATGTGACAGCGACGGCAGCGAAAGGGCAACGACTTGCTGGGTCACCCACGTAGCCATGAGGGTCGACTGCCTCGGCCCTTGATCGAGTCGCAAGCAGAATCGGCGACGGCGCGGTCCCTTAGCCGTCGCCCCATCCGATTGCCCAACTTTGGACTGATATCCGCTCCGACCGAGCAGACCTGCTGGACGAGGCCACCGCCATGAACGGGACAACGGTACGGCTCAGGATCCCGTGGACATAGCTGCCCGCTCTCTCAACGTGGCGAAACGGGTTCGAATCCCGTTGGGCTGCAAATGTAATCCGAGGTCAGTGACATCAAATGCCGAACGTGTACGCCCACTTCGTTCCCGAGGCGGACGAATTGGCGGCCAGCGCTCTTGCCGGCATGCTTCGTTCGGCACGTGCCGCGACCGACAGCCGGGACCGCGAGCCCTGGGCACCACTCTGGTGTCGAAGGCCGTCCGCAGGGTCAGTTGGCCTCCGGGACGCGGTAGCCGTCGCGCGTCAGTAGGCGGACGGGATCCGTACCGTCCCAATGAGCGCAGGTCCGGGCAATCGCGTGCAGCTGCTCGAGGAAGCCCGGCTTGCTCTCGACAACCTCGGTGTAGAAGCCGAAGTCCGCCACGGTGTCGATGTATGCGATCCGGAATGAACCGCTGAGGCTCTCGGCGATCGTGTCGTATCCCTGCGCTTCGAAGCGCGCTTTCTTCGCCTCATAGTGGCTCGTCACCGTCGCCAGCTGATGAAAGGTCGATGTGTGAGCGCGGTTCCAGTCGCGGTAGATGCTCGGGGTGTCGCAGTGCTGCTGAATGAGCTCGATCTGCACCGGTCCGGCCTGGGCAACGGCGACCTGGACGCGGACGGTCCGCTCCTCTTCCCGATAACTCAGCCGCTGATCGGTGACGGGGAGCACGTGGAACGGTCCGACTCCGAACACCTGGGCCCAGCTCGCTGCCGCGGCCAGGACATCATCGACCATGTGGCCGAGTTGAAAGAACCTGTACTCGCCCTCCGGCCACTCCTGCTCGAACAGCGGCTGCCCCGGTGCGATCATGGGACCGATCCCGTGCGCAAAAGGACCTCTTGGACCACGCTGGCCACCCGCCGCCCGGCGGCGTCGTGGATCGCCCCCTGGGCGAGGCCCCGATCGCCGACCAGTGCGATTGCTTCTTGGGTATGGAGGTGCCAGTCGTCGAAGCGGACAGGTCGGTGGAACCAGATGGCGTGGTCGAGGCTGAAGCCGTTCGCCTGGCCGGGGCCGAGCTCATCTGGGTGCATGCGGAAGATCATGTCCATGAGGAAGAAGTCGCTGGCGTAGGCCAGGAGCGCGGCGTTCAGAGCGGTGTCGTCGCCGACGCTTCGCGGCAGCCGCATCCAGTGTGAGCGATCCGTCGTCGCGGTGGCACCGGTGAGGAACGAGAGGGATTCGGGCAGGCGCATCTCGACGGCCGGTGGCCGGTCGATCCACTGCTGCCCGGTGGGTAGATCCGCGGCCCACGCCTGCAGCAGCGGCATCTCCTCTGGGCGCGCCGCGTCGGGGATGGGCTTGGCCAGATCCGGCTCGGCCGAGTTGGTGGCGAAGGACGCGGTTGCGACGAGGAGCGGATCGCCCTCCTCGAGGACGGTGACCTGCCGCGTCACGATCGACCGCCCGTCGCGCACGCGCGTCACGGCGATTACCCTCGGCGTGCCCGGCGTTCCGGCCCGCACGAATGTCGCGTGCAACGAGTGGATGTCCTTCCCCTCCACGGTCGCCGCGGCGCCGACCACCGCCTGGGCGAGGAGCAGACCACCGAAGATCCGGCCGGGCGCCCCCGGCGTCGCCGGCTCGACGGCGAACTGATCCTCTCCAATGGTGCGCAGCGCGAGCGCGCCGAGCAGGGTGTCGAGCGATGCATCGATGAGGCCTGGTTGTCGGTGCATCGGCACGGTCACATGGTTACCATGCCGCGGTGCCTCGCTTTGATCAAAGATCCGAACGGTGCTGAGCGGCGAGAAGGTCCTCATCACGGGTCCCGCCGGGCGCATTGCCCATGGCATCGCAAAGATGCTGGCCCCCGACAACGAGGTCTGGGGCATCGCCCGCTTCTCCGACGTTGCGGCGCGGGTCGAGATCGAGGCGCTCGGTGTGACCACCCGTGCGGTCGACCTTGGCGATCCAGATTTCACCGACCTCCCGTCGGACTTCACCTACGTGCTCCACATCGCTGCCGACTTCGGTGAGGACTACGAGCGCGGTCTGCGGGTCAACGCCGAGGGTACCGGGCTGCTGTTGTCCCACTGCCGCAACGCCAAGGCGGCGCTGGTCATGTCGACGGTCACGGTCTACAAGCCCCACCCTGACCCCTGGCACCCGTTCCGGGAGGACGATCCGATCGGCGATGCGGGATTGCCGAGCCCCCAGCCGTACTCGATCGTGAAAATCGCCGAGGAGGCCGTGGCTCGCTACTGCGCGCGCGAGTTCGACCTGCCCATCACGATCGCCCGCATGGGCAGCGCGTACGGCGATCGCGGGGGGCTGCCGTTGTGGCACCTCCAAGCCATCGCCGAGGGCAGGCCGGTAGTGGCGCGGTGGGATCCGCTGCCGTACAGCCCGATCCACTACGACGACATCAACGCCCAGGTCGAGCCCCTCCTCGATGTCGCCACCACACCGGCCACGATCGTCAACTGGGCTGGGGACGTGCCGGTCACGGTCCAGGAGTGGTCCACCTATTTCGCCGTGCTGTTGGGCGTGACGGCCGACGTCCAGGTCCAGGTCGTCCCGGGCGCCTCGGTCGGCTCGGTTGGTGATAACACCAAGCGTTCGTCGATCACCGGTCCGTGCCGAGTCGACTGGCGAGAAGGCTTCCGAGCCATGGCAGCCCAGTACTTCCCGGATCGCGTGAGGGCGGTTTGAAGGCCGTGCGCTACCCCTCTCCCGACCAGCTGCTGCAGGAGGCGACCGACGAGGTCGGTCTGTACGACTTCGGACCGGGGGACTTCCGCCAGGGTCTCGAAGTGCTCCTCGAGAGCCTCGAGCTCGACGGTGACCTCGACCCCGGGACCGATGCTGCGGTGGTCGGTGACCTTCGGCGCCGCCTTGTCAACCGCCTGGAGGTCGAGGCCTGGTACGCCGAGCACCCCGAGGTCGACGACGTCGCCGTCGGCGGCCCGATCGACATCCACGGGCTCCCCCGGACTGGTACTACCGCTCTGGCCGACATGCTCTCACTCGACCCGCAGTTCCGGTGCCTGACCGGGTGGGAACAGGAGAGGCCGGTGCCGCCCCCCGTGAAAGGCCAGGAGGCCGACGACCCGCGACGCGCGGCATTCGTGCGAAGGCAAGAGCAGCGAACGACCGAGTACAAGGCCATGCACATCGTCGAGGTCGACGCCACCATGGAGGACACCGAGGTCCTCGGCATGGCCTTCCACGGCCAGCAGATGACCCTGCCGGTCCCTGGCTACCGGGCCTGGTGGCGCCGGGCCGACCTCACCGACACCTACGAGTACCACCGGCGGGTCATCAAGCTCCTGGGCTCGAGACGGCCGCCCCAGCTCTGGCTGTTCAAGGCGCCCCACCACAAGTTCCATCTCGAAGCTCTCGATCACGCCTACCCCGATGTCCGCTTCGTCATGACCCACCGCGACCCGGCCAAGGTCGTCCCCTCCTACACGAGCCTCGTGTCGAAGATCCTCCCGCCCGCCGCCGGCGATCGGGACCTGCACGCCCTCGGCCACGAGGTCAGCCAGCACCTCCGCGAGGGCATGGCGCGCGCCATGGACGAGCGGGCCCGCCTCGGCGATGACCGATTCCTCGACGTCCACCACCGCGAGCTCGTCGCCGATCCGAAGGGCACGGTCGCTCGCGTCTACGAGTGGCTCGGTCTCGATCTCGCTCCCGGCCTGGCGAAATCGATATTCGACTGGCAGGACGCACACGCCATGGGTGCTGGCGGGATCCATCGCTACACCGCCGAGCAGTTCGGGCTCGGCGTCGACCAGATCCGATCTGACTACGACTTCTATATCCGCCACTTCGACGTGGAGACGGAGGGATGAGATGAGCACACTGCCCACCTGGGACGACCAGATGGAGGCGCTCAAGGGCGTCGCTGACCACCTCCTCGCCACCTGGCGCCCCGAAGGTCCCACCGAAGCCGAGGTCCAGGACATGAACAAGCTGGCCCTGTCGATCCTCGCATGCGGTTACCTCTGCAACGTCTACACCGACACCCGACGTCCGGTGTTCATGCCGCTGTGGAACTTCGCCTGCAACCAAGGCGGCCCCGACCCCGACTACATCTACCTCAGCGTCGAGATCGACGGCGCCGGCGTGTACGAGCTCACCGGTCGCCGCGGCACGAACCGCTTCGTCGAGATCACCCAGTCGGCCCCCGGCATGATGACCAGCCTCAAGGGCCACGAGCGGAGGATGAAGTTCCAGGCAATCACCCACGACCTCGACGACCTCCATATCGCCAAGGACGGATCCTTCCGGGTCATACTCAGCGTCGAGCGACCCGAGGGCCACGACGGCGACTGGTGGCAGCTCAACCCCGAGGTGGGCAAGCTCCTCATGCGCAAGTGCGCCTGCGACTGGAACAACGAGCTCGACGCCCAGGTCGCCATCAACCGGCTCGACGACCCCGGCGAGGACATGCAGCCCGCTGAGATCGCACGACGGTTCTCCCAGATGGGCGACTGGATCAAGGGCATGATCCAGTTCGACATGGAGCTCGTTCGCTACTACCAGGAGCACCACGGGATCAACGTCCTGACCCGATCCCAGTGGATCCAGCAAGGCGGCGGCCTCGCCACCAAACAGGCCTACTACGACGGCATCCACAAGATTGCCGACGACGAGGCGCTCATCGTCGAGTTCCCCGTCCCGTCCGAATGCACCTACTGGCAGATTCTCGTCGCCGACGACCGCTTCGCCACCGTCGACTGGGTGAACCGCCAGTCGAGCCTCAACGACTGCCAGGCCCGCATCGACCCCGACGGCTGGTTCCGCGGCGTCGTGTCGAAGCAGGACCCCGGCGTGCACAATTGGCTCGATAAGGCCGACTGGCCCTGGGGCATCCTCCAAGCGCGCTTCTATCGGGCCGACGAGTACCCCGAGGCGATCGTCACCATGGTCCCGCTGGCCGACGTCCTCCAGCACCTGCCCGTCGACACCCCGGTGCTCACTCCCGAGGAGCGAGTGGCGCAGCTCCATCACCGCCGGACCGGCGCCCAACTTCGACGCATCTGGTGAAGTCGCGGCGGCGATGCCGTCCGCACCAGCACGTCACGATTTCGCTTCCACGGCGGGCGGTCCCACGACAACCTAGATTGACATCAATTTTTCAAATGCCAAACGTCGATGCGGGCGCCTTGTCGGGGTACTCAAGGCGTGCGACATAGAGAGGGGTGATGAGTGCCACACAGCAGGTTGGACGACTTGCCGACTGCGAGCTCACGGGGATGGCCCTCCGCCGAGGGTGGGTTCAGGGCTGCGCACTGGGGCGACATGGAGGTGTGCTTGACCACGGTCGACGGTCCGTTCGACTGCACCGAGCTCTACAAGGCCGGCGGTTATCCAGGTGGTGTGTGCCAGTGTCCCCACTTCTTCTATCTCTTCGCAGGTCGGATCCGCTGCCGTTGGCCTGGGAGCGATGTCGCCGACGAGGTCGTGTCGGCGGGGGAGGTGTGCTATTTCGCCGCAGGTCATGTGTTGATCTACGAGGAAGCCAGCCGCGTCTTAGAGCTGAACCCCGCTGCGGCACTCCGCGATTGCATGGACGCCGTGGAGCGGTCAGCTCAGCGATGAAGCAGCCGGACACATGTACAGAGGACGAGGATCCAACTCGGCGTTCCTGATCACGCCATACGGTCGGCGTCCTAGTATCGGCCTTTGTGCCGACGGTGAAGCGTCGATGGGGGGACGACCGGGCGATCCTCGACGACGACGAGGCCCGGCAAAGGCTGCTCGAAGCCGCCAGCGCATGCATCGTTCGCCGGGGCGACGCGCAGGTGCGCATGGCCGAGGTTGCCGAACAGGCGGGTGTGGCGCGGTCGACTGTGTACCGGTACTTTTCCAGCCGCGACGATCTCATCCTCGGACTGCTCTTGAGCCGCATCGACGCCGCTCTGGCCGGTGTGGTGGCGCGCCTCCCGAATGCGGACGATGCCAGAGACTCCATTCCCGCTCTGGTTCTCGAGCCGATCAGCTTGGTCGAGGGCAACCCGCTCAACGAGGCGCTGTTCTCGTCGTCGAGCTCGGCGTCGGTCACCTGGCTGGAGCTGACTTCCGAACCGTTGGTGGACGCCGCCCTTCGGCACTACGGCCCTCTGTTGGAACAGTGGCGGAGTACAGGCCAGCTCTATCCCGATCTCGACATCCGCGAGACCGTCCGCTGGGTCAATGCGATCTCGCTCATCCTGCTCTCCCCGCTCTGGAGGGGGCGGTCCACGGTGGCGAAGCGGCGCTTCCTCGAGGAGTACCTGGTGCGGGCCATCGTCCGAGCTCAGGAGCCTCAGAAGGGGCTGGTCTCGGAGGGCCTCTGAGTGGTGGTTGCGCTTCATCGGACAAAAGGCTAGAAATGTCCGAAGTAGCACCCGAAAGTCGGCACGGCCGGCGTCGGGGGGAGGGACGGGCCGGTGCCCATATACGACATCGTCATCAAAGGCGGAACCGTCATCGACGGACTGCGGACGCCCCGATACAGGGCGGACGTCGCAATCCGTGAAGGCAGGATCGCCCAGATTGGCCGGGTCGAAGCATCGGACGGTCGGGAAGTCGTTGACGCCGCGGGCAAGGTTGTTGCACCGGGCTTCGTCGACCTGCACACGCACTACGACAGCCAGGTCTTCTGGGACCCGTGGTGCACGATGTCCGGCTGGCACGGCGTGACCAGCGTCGTCATCGGGAACTGCGGCTTCGGGTTCGCGCCGTGCAAACTCGAGGACCGCGAACGCGCCATGCTCAGCCTGGCTCGCAACGAGGCCGTGCCGCTCAAGACGATGCGTGCCGGCATGCCGTGGGACTGGATCACCTTCGAGGAGTTCCTCGGCAGCGTGAACCGGACCCCCAAGGGTGTGAACGTCATGTCGTTCGTGCCACTGGCACCTCTCTACGGCTTTGTCGTGGGGATCGAGGAGGCCAAGGAACGCCGCTGCACCGACGATGAACTGGACCAGATGTGCGCACTTCTGGTCGAGGCGATGGAAGTCGGCGGGTGCGGCCTGAGCGCCCAGATCTCGGGGGACGTCGGCAACGTCCAGCTCGACTACGACGGCACTCCCATGGTCACGGACATGATGACCGAGCGGGAGGTTGTGGCCTTCTCCAAGGCCCTCGGGACCCTGGGCCGCGGCGTCGCACAACTGACCGGGTCGCTGGATTGGGCCGAGCTGATGGCCCGCGAGAGCGGTCGTCCCATCATCTGGAACGCTCTCCTCGCTGACGGAGCCCTCAACCAGCACGGTGGCCAGCAGATCTCCCATCGAGACGCGCTCAAGAAGCTGGCCTACCTCAACGAGGAGGAGGGTCTCCGAGTGTTCGCGCAGGCGCTCACCACCAACTTCGCTTCGGAGTTCACCCTCGAGGAGTACAACCTGGCGGACACCATTCCGTGCTGGCGCGAGGCCTGCCTCGGCACCGTGGAAGAGAAGCGGGTGAAGTTCGCCGACCCGGTGCGCCGGGAGGCCATGAAGGAGGTCCACGAGGAGCGTGGCGGTCTGTTCGGTGCCGGATATGACCTCACGGAGATCAAGGTCCACTGGGTCTCCAGTGACGTCCCGGATGCCCAAGGCCTCAAGGAGCGCTACGAAGGCTTCACCATCGGGGAGATCGCCACCCGCGAGAACAAGCACGAGATCGACGCCTTCCTCGACGTCGCCGTCGCCGGCGAACTCCGAGTCGGATTCGCCACGCCCATGCTGATGACCCCACCGCAATCGATGAAGGAGATCGCCACCTCCCCGGTGGCGCTGCCCGGGGTGAGTGACGGCGGCGCGCACACCAAGTTCGTGACAACCGCGCGGTATCCCACCGAGTTGCTCGGCTACTGGGTGCGCGAACACGAAATCATGAGCCTCGAAGAAGCTCACTGGCGGCTCTCCTACTACCCGGCTGTGGCCGCCGGACTGAAGGGTCGCGGCTTCCTGGCCGAGGATGCGCCGGCCGATGTCGTGGTCTACGACCCGCAGACCGTCGACAGCCTGCCCCAGGAGCGGGCGTTCGACTATCCGGCGGGGGAGTGGCGGCTCATCCAGAAGGCCGTGGGCTACGACCGGATCATCGTGAACGGCACGACCACCTTCATCGACGGTGAGTGTACGGACGCCACGCCGGGCAAGCTCCTGCTCCACGGCCGGGATTGAGAGGGCAGACCATGATCAACCAGGCCGAGGCAGCCGTCTTCGACGCTGACAACCACTACTGGGAGCCCGGCGACGCCTTCACCCGTCACCGCGATCCGAGATTCAAGGACCGGGGCTTGTGCGTCGTCGACATCGACGGCACGCCGCACTATCAGGTCCACGGGAAGCAACACCCGATCCTTCCCGGGCCTGGGGACGCGCATCTCCGACCCACGCCGGGCGCTCTCTATGAGTATTTCGCCGGCCGCAGCAACAAGGAAGCGCTGGCAAGCGCGCTGGCCGCAGAGGATCCCCACGAGCACCCCGAGTGGTTCAACCGTGACGCCCGCCTGCGCTGCATGGACGAGCAGGGGGTCCAAGCGACATGGATGTTCCCGTCGCACGCCGTCTGCATCGAGGGTCCGATGCAGCCCGACATGGAGGCCGCTCTCGAGGTGCTGCACGCCTTCAACCGTTGGCTGGACGAGGACTGGGGGTTCGCCTATCAGAACCGCATCTTTGCCACGCCCTTCCTCTCCCTCTCCGACCTCGATCAGGCCTTGACAGAGCTGGAGTGGACGATCGAACGAGGCGCCCGGGTCGTCAGCATCCGCAACGGCCCGGTGTTCACACGCGACGGCTTCAAGTCCCCGGCTGATCCGGTGTTCGATCCCTTCTGGGCCCGGGTAGCCGAAGCGCGCCTCGTAGTGGCACCGCACGCCGGTTTCGACGACGGCTACCGTGAGGTAGACGAGGCCGTGGCTCGCGCCTGGGGCTATGGCGCCTCCACCCATGAGGGCGACACGAACGCACTGAACCTGTACGAGCCGTTCGTCCAGCTGTTGCAGAAGCACCGGATCGTCGAGGACTTCGCCATTGCGCTCGTGGCGCACGGATTGTTCGAGAGGATTCCGGGTGTTCGGATCGCGTACATCGAGAACGGTGGGACCTGGGTCCCAGATCTCCTCCACAAGCTCGAGTTGTACGGTGGCCAGCAGCCGGGCCTGTTCACGAGCTCGCCGGCCCAGCAGTTCATCGAGCACTGCTGGGTGGCGCCGTTCGTCGAGGACAGTGTCGATGACCTCGCGAGGCATCTGCCGGTCGATCGGATTCTCTTCGGGTCGGACTGGCCCCATGCCGAAGGCTTGGCACAGCCGCGGGACTTTCTGCCGAAGGTGGCGTCGTTCTCACTCGAGGATCAGCGGAAGATCATGTTTGAGAACGCTCGGGAGTTGACTCTGACCTAGGCAAGTCGGCCAACAGTTCTCATCGACTCGGACGGACCAGCCCCTAGGCCATTGACCACACTCTTGTCCATATTCTTGTCCACACTCTTGTCGATCCATTCGGCTGGTCGGGTGAACAGGGCAGAACCGCCTGGACCAGCGTCACCCCGTGACCAGGGCTGAGTAACTGTGGTCGACCGCCCGGACAGTCCCGGTCACGCTCTCACGGTGTCGACACGGGTCCGAATCCCATTGGCTCTGCAAATGACACACCAGGTCAGAGCCTAAAAGTCCGCTGTGTTGGGCTGCCCCACTGAAGTCACCCACAGAGACATTAGAACCCAGTTGCAGCGATGATCGACCCGTTGAGTTGGGTCCCGACCATGCCGCCGTCGTTGCGTGCATCCCCGAACTGGTCCACTGTCCCGTTAGCCGAGGCGATCCAGTAGCCGCCGCCTGACGTCGTGAAGATGGCCATAGCGGGGTTCAAACCACCGAAGGTGCCCGCAGCGTCGCCGTAGTTGCCCGCATCGCCGTAGTTGTAGTCGGAGCCATTCGCCGTGAGGATCCAATATCCACCGCCATCGGGCGTTCTGACCGCCGAGGTCACTGGGGATCCGGTATTCCCTGGGGCGCCGTAATAGGCAGCGTCGCCGAACGTGTAGATGTTCCCGTTCCGGGTGACTAGCCAGTAGCCATTGCCACTGGCATCGGGCATGACCGCGACCGCCGCACCGGCGCAGCCTCCGATCCCTGGGCACGACCCGGTGAATTGGGCGTCGCCGAAGGCGAAGACCCCTCCGTCGGACGCCACCATGAAGTAGCCACGGTCGTCGAAGGAGGGCACCATGCCCACGATCGGGGCGTCGAGCGAGTTCGGCAAGCCCGACCCGGCCGGGTGCAGCCCGAGGCCCGGGATCGAGCCGTAGAACGGCGCGTCGCCGAAGGAGAAGACACCGCCGTCCGCACCGACGAGCCAGTATCCTCCGTGATCAGGGGTGGGCACGATGCCGACCACGGGTCGCTGCAGTTTCAGGTTGCCGGCCGAGCCGTAGAACTGGGCCGAGCCAAAGGGGAAGATCCCCCCATCGGAGCCAGCGAGCCAATAGCCCTGCGTGGGTCCGCCGGCGATGGTGAGGGGCCGGGCGGACGACACGGAGCTCTGATAGTTCCCGTCACCCGGGTAGTTGGCAGTCAGGGCGTAGCTGCCAGGGGGCAGTTGGGTGCCACTGAGCGTCGGGCAGCTCCCCGCAGCGGTGTTCGGGCCTGCCGGCTGGAGCGCGATGGTACAGATGGTGGTGCCCCCGCTTTGTACTGTGACGGGCCCGGTGGGAGCGCCCGTCGTTCCCGAGGTCACCGTGGCCGAGATGACCATCGAGCCCTCGTTGCCGTACGAGGTGGATGAGGACGAGATGGTGAGTGAGGTCGAGCTCGTCGTCGGGAATACCGAGAGAGGGACGGTGGTCGACGCCGGGACGAAGTTGGCATCACCGGGGTAGCTCAGCGTCACGGTGTAGGGCGTCGTGGAGGCAGGGAGCGCCGTGGCCGACTCGATGTAGCAGGGATTCCCACCTCCGTTGTTGGTCGAGCACGATCCGGGGGCGACCAGGTTCACCCCATTTGCGGTGATGGAGACCGAACCTGTGGCGTTGCCGTTGTTGTTGCCGCCGACACCCACGATGAAGAAGTTGCCGTTCTCCGCGCCGTAGATGGCGTAGCCCGGAACCGCGAAGACATGCATCTGGGTCATCACCTGATCGACCGTCAGGTCCTGGGGCGCAGAGGAAGAGCTGAGGTAATTGTTGTCCCCGGTGTAGAGGGCGCTGAGCACATAGGGGCCGGCGCTCAACTGGCTGTCGTTGATGTAGCAGTTCCCACTCGACTGGCTTCCGCCGCCGCCATTGACGTACGTCGAGCAGAGATAGGTGCCCGGTCCCGGGGGGCCGTCAAAGACGTTGACGTCACCCGTGGGCGCCTGGCTGGCGCCAGGAAGGCCCGCCACCGTCACGACCAAAGACAGTTGCGACTCGTTGCCGTAGGTGATCGACGATCCGGGGGAGGGAGAGGTGATCATCGTCGTCGTGGCCGCTTGATCCACCGTCTGCGTGGGCAGGAATCCCGTGGCGGAAAAGTAGTTCGTGTCACCGTGGAAGGTCGCCGTGATGTTGTGATCGCCGACCGACAGGGAGTAGTTGGGCTCGTCGCAGGTGGCTGTGTAGGTCCCCGGCGTCCCAGTGCCGTCGATTGGTCGGGAATTGCAGTTGACGACGTCGTTTCCATTGTCTTGGAACTCGATCGTGTCCCCGGGGTCGAGGCTGCCTGAGTCCGAGGTCGTCAACGTGGCGGTGTAGGTGACGTCTTGGCCGAAAGAAGACGGGTTGGCCGACGACGCCACCGAGATCGAGACCGGTGAGGGCAGGGCGGATGCGGCAGACGGCCAGGCAAGTGCGGCCAACGGTACGCAGAGCCCACCGATCCGTGCCAGCCAGGTGCTGAGTCGGCGCTTCCGTCTGCCCGTCATAGGGTCTCCCTCGTTGAGTTGTGACCGCATGACGCTCGCCTGGCGATCGTCGAGATGTGGGGCGTGCCTCAAAGCCACTCAGGGCCGGGTGTCAAGCATCAAGGAGTTGACACTGACCCCTTTCCGATTGTCGGCCAGACCGCCTCGCTTGTTGAGCGAAATGTGCTCGTATGTTGTCGTCCCAGTGGAATTTCGAACTCGCGAGGCACTGTGGTCAGGAGTGATCCAGGCCGGCATTGGACCTCCCGGCTGGCCCAGTAGACCGCTCTGCTACTGGGGCAAACCGGTGGATGAGTCGGAAGCTGGGCGGACGGAACCGCAGGCCGGGGCGGAGGTCGGAACCTGATGGACCAGGTCAACAACCTTGCCAACGTGATGGTCGACTACCCCATTGACGACTAGGTCGACGGGGCTCGGGGCCCAACTTCTCCTGAATCGTGACCCAGGATGGCCGAAGGTCTGTGAGGTTTCCACAAGAAACTCCACGGAACCGGTTCAGGCTGTCATGCGCCTCTTGCCGGGCCGGAGTGGCGCTGAACCGGGCGTACTGCGGGCCGAATGTCCAGGACCTCAGTGACGACCCGAATAGGTCTCCATAACCCTTCAACAAGCGTCCAGCACAACAACCTGAGCCCTGCTCGGTGGATCCTGCGGCGCGGCAGCGCTGCCGGCTGCTTGGTGTCAACCTGAGGAGATGGATCTGGCGCAACTCCTGACCCTGCCCGGGGTCAACGAAGAGTGCGTCTTGCGCTCTGCCGTTGGTTTCATGGCGCTGCACGGCGGATCGCAGGACCGGGGAACGCACGAGATTGCCAGCCGCGCCGCGGAGCGGGCTGGCGCGTCGTACTACGCGATCGTCCAACCAAGCGGGTTGCGGGTCCACCTGACTTCGCGGCGCCACAACCCCGATCACTCTGAGCGACTACGAGCGTTCTTGCAACATGTCGAGGTCGCTATTTCGGTGCACGGCTTCGGACGGGACGGCTTTGCCTTGAGGATCGATCCTGTGCGAGGCCTCGTGATCGAGCCGTACGGCCCAGCGTTTCGCGGGGGTCAGACCGGCCCTCTCCGAGGGATCGTCGTGGGTGGGCGCAATGCCGATCTCTTGGGCGTCGCACGCCGACTGTTGCACGACCGCTTTGCGGACTACCGCGTAGCTGACGAGCGGGTTCGGCTCGGATTCCACCCCGACAATCCCGTCAATCTGCCCTCGGCGCATGGCGTCCAGATCGAGCTGCCACCGGGCCTGCGCGGGATCGGCGATCTCGGTGAGCAGCTCGTTCCCGGTGAGGACGGGCTGGTCCCCGAGGTGATCGCGGCGCTTGTCGAACTGGCGAATAGGGCCAGCGAACTGATCAACCCCTCACTGCTGACTGATTAGGTGGTGGAGCTTGCGTCCGGCCCGATCTGTCGGAGCGTCTGTCGGAGCAGTTGGGAATGACCACCGAATTGACCACCCACACCTGTTCAAATCTCCTTGGGGCGAGTCTCAAGCAGGCGCTGATCCACCGAGACCCGCCTGATCGATATTCCCAGATGACCAAGGATCCCCTGCGGCCACTCCTGTGACAAGGACGCCCAGCAATTCGGCAATCAGGCCTTGACGGCGGCTCCGAGCGCATCCAGCGAACCTCGGATCTCCTTTCGGAGAGCTGGACGACGAATGTGCACGAGAAGGTGCTTCCGCCAGAAGGTCGTCGGATTCAGCTCGACGGTGACGGTGACCCTGGACCCGTCGTCATCGGGTTCGACATGCCAGTCCCAATCGGCGTACGAAGGATTGCCGTCGTCGGATTGGGATCGGTAGGCGAAGTGTCCAGCGGCCGGATCGAGCGTCGAGACCCTCGACGTGCTCACTCACGATTGGCCGAGGGCATGAATGCGGACCTTCCAGACCGACCCCGGTTCGAGACAGGCGGGCCCCTCGATCAACTCGGTGATGGCCCGATTCCATGACGGCAACTTCGAAGGATCGCTGACAAGACCGAAGACCCTGTCCGGCGCCGCATTCACCTGGGTGCTGGCTGATTCGCGCAGTCCCACGATGCCTCCTCGTCATCAGCCGTCGTGATCGGCGGTCTTCATGAATCCACTACAGAGGTGCGGAGCCTGATGATCGTTCCTTCGGTCGCCAGGTGCAACCCCCGGCTGCCCCGTCACGTGGACTGTGACGTTCGACTCTGGCTGGATCTCCAGGCCAGGGGCACGATTTCTGGGGTGGTGACTTCCGCGCAGCCCACCTCGACGTCATGGCTCGGCCGGCGTTTGGCCGTCATCGTCCTGATTGTCACCGGCGCATGCCTCCTGGTGGGGGGAGCCCTCCACCTCGCCGGTGCTGCTGCAGCGGGAGACGCAGTCTGGGTCGTCTCTGGCACCATCGGGGCTGCCTACTCGCTCTGGACCATGATCGACAGCCTCCGCCGAGGTCGGGTCGGGGTGGACCTCATCGCCCTGTTGGCGTTGGTCGGCGCACTTGCCGTCGGCGAGTATCTGGCCGCCGCGGTCATCAGCGTCATGATGGCGAGCGGACGGGCGCTTGAAACATGGGCGACAGGACGAGCCAACAGGGACCTGCGCCGGCTCCTCGAACGCGCCCCGACGACGGCCCATCGCTATGAGGGTGACGAGCTGCGAACCGTTGCTGCCGACAGTGTGGCTCCGGGCGATCGACTCATGGTCCAGTCGGGGGAGTTGGTACCTACCGACGGCGTCCTGCTCACGAGCGCCGTACTGGACGAGTCGACGCTGACCGGAGAGGCGCTGCCGATAACGCGTGAGACCGGGGAGCCTGTGCGCAGCGGAGTGGTCAACGCCGGGTCGCCCTTCGAACTGCGTGCGACCGCCCGGGCATCAGAGAGCGCGTACGCCGGCATCGTTCGGCTCGTCGCTGAGGCCGAGTCCTCGCAAGCTCCGTTCGTCCGGCTGGCCGACCACTACGCGATCTGGTTCCTGGTACTCACGCTGGGTGTGACCGCCGGTACCTGGATAGCCGCGGGAGCCGTCAGGGCCGTGGCCGTCCTCGTCGTGGCCACGCCCTGTCCGCTCATCCTCGCCGCGCCTGTCGCCCTCGTCGGAGGGTTGTCGCATGCGGCACGGAGGGGGATCGTCGTCAAAGGCGGCGCAGTCCTCGAGCGCCTGGCGCGGTGCACGACACTGCTCATTGACAAGACGGGGACCTTGACCAGTGGCCATCCGGCCCTCTCGACCATCGTGGCGTCGGGCACGCTCGACCCCGACGACGTACTCCGCTTGGCGGCCTCTCTCGACCAGGTGTCGGTACACGTGTTGGCGCATTCGGTGGTCAAGGCCGCGCGGGAACGTGGGTATGACCTCGAGCTCCCTGATCAGGTCGAAGAGGTGGCCGGCTCGGGTATCCGAGGGATCGTCGGCGGTCACGAGGTGGCGCTCGGCAAGGCGTCGTGGGTTGGGGTCGAGGGGTCGCCGGCCTGGGCCAAGACAGCACGTCGGCGGGCCCGCCTCGATGGGTCGTTGACCGTGTTCGTCGGAGTCGACGCGCAGCCCGCGGGGGTGCTGGTACTGGACGACCCGGTGCGCCGCGACGCTCCGAGGACGATCCGTTCGCTTCGCCGAGACGGCATCGACCGGATCGTGATGGTCACCGGTGACCGACCCGAGGTGGCAGACGCCATCGGTGCGGTCATCGGGGTCGACGAGGTCCTGGCCGAGCGTTCACCCACGGACAAGCTGGACGTCGTGCGCGCTGAATGCCTCCGTGCGCCGACCATGATGGTCGGGGACGGCATCAACGACGCGCCAGCACTGGCGCTCGCCGATGTCGGCGTCGCCATGGGCTCCCAGGGTGCGTCGGCTTCGTCGGAGGCCGCCGACGTGGTCCTGACGGTGGACCGGTTGGACAGGTTGGGCGAGGCACACACCCTCGCACGCCGGAGCCGCCGCATTGCGGTGGAGAGCGTATTGGCAGGCATGACGATGTCGATCGTCGCCATGGGGTTTGCGGCCGTCGGGCTCCTTCCTGCGGTATGGGGGGCCCTCCTCCAGGAAGGCATCGACGTCGTGGTGATCCTCAACGCGCTGCGGACGCTGCGCTCGCCCGGCGGAGGGACGCAGCTGGCGGAGCCGGAATCGATCTTGACCCAGCGGTTCCAGACTGAGCACCTCGCGATCCGGAAAGATCTCGATCGCTTGATGTCGGTGGCAGACGCTCTGGCGACGATGGAGCGGGCGACCGTGATGAACGAAGTCCGCGGCGTGCAGAAGTTCCTCGTAGAGGAGGTCGAGCCCCACGAAGAGGCCGAACAGGACATCCTCTATCCCGCCCTCGAGCGTGCCCTCGGGGGGCGCGAGCCGACCGCTCCCATGAGCCGCGCCCACGTCGAGATCTCGCATCAGATCAGGCGGCTCGGGCAGCTGATCGATGACATCGGGGTCGACGGTCCCGACGACGAGGACATCGAGGAGATCCGTCGTCTTCTCTACGGCCTGCATGCCATCCTCCGCTTGCACACGCTGCAGGAGGACGAAAGCTACCTCTCACTCGGGGATGAACCATCAGCCGGCACCGACTCGCGATGCGTACCGGCGTGACGAGGAAGCAGGGCTACGTCCTGGCCCCGGCTCGGAGTCGTGGGCGGACGGGGGCCGTCCTCTACGAGCGAGGCGGGTTGACCCAGCCAGCCCCCCGTCGCGGCCGTGCGTGTGATGTCGGAGGACCTCGGCGCGTCAGTCTGGAGACATCGTTGAGGGGGCGTTCCGCCAGGTCACGGTCCTCAGGGGACCCGCCGGTCGTCCACCTCCGGATCCGGCGCGAGGTGCTGTAGCGGCGAGCCGCCGATGCCCGGGACCGTGATGTCGAGCCCGGCCCCGAGCAGGATCTCCCGCCAGCAGGCACGGGTGTTGGCGCCACCAATATGGTGGAGTCGGATTACGTTTGTACCGGAACACCAGGTGACGCCTCCGGTGCCATCGGATTCTGCTCCTGAGAAAGGGTCGTCATGGCGGAAAAGGTCGTCGTGGAATTCGATCACCACTCCAAGGAGTACCGCGAGCACGGGATGGAGATCGCGGCTGAGGCCAGGAAGAGGTGCCCGGTTGCCTGGAGCGAGCACCACGGCGGCTATTGGTTCGTCACCGGCCTGGACGAGGCCAGCGCATTTCAGAAGCGTCCCGACCTGTTCTCCGCCCGTAGGGAGGTCGGAAATCCGGAGTCGATCTACAAGGGCATCGCCATCCCGTTCGTCAACTCTGACTATCCCGGGGGATTCCTCGAGATGGACCCGCCCGAGCAGCTTCACTACCGCCGGGTCCTCAACCCCTTCCTCTCGCCGGCTTCAGTGACCAGGTGGGAGCCTCTGATCCGGGAGTTCACGAACGCCTGCATCGATGACTTGATCGAAGAGGGACGCGGTGACTTCGTCGAGCAGGTCGTCAATGTGGTGCCGGCGGTGCTGACGATGGCGATGATCGGCCTTCCGCTCAAGGACTGGGTCGTCTACAACGAGCCGGCCCACGCGACGATCTACACGCCACCGGACAGCCCCGACTTGCCACGAGTCCAACAGCTGCAGCTGGACATGGTCATGCATCTCTATCAGTACATCGCTGAGTTCCGCGCAGACCCGAGGCCCGGGATGCTGAAGGCACTCCTCGACGCCGAGATCGACGGAGAGGCTCTTCCTGACGTCAACATCATGGGCACCCTCATGCTCGTGATCGGCGGCGGCTTCGACACCACCACCGCGCTCACGTCCAACACCTGGCGCTGGCTGGCGGAGAACCCCGAGGCCAAGGCACAGCTCATGGCGGACCCCGAGCTGTGGGCCACCGCGACCGAGGAGTTTGTCCGCTACTTCACGCCGGCCCAGGGCACAGCTCGCAACGTGAGCCAAGACTGCGAGGTCGCCGGCTACTCCTTCTCCAAGGGCGACCGTGTTCTGTGCTCCTTTGCCATGCCGAACCGGGACCCGAAGCATTTCGAGGATCCCGACACGATCAAGCTCGACAGGTTTCCGAACCGCCACGCGGCATTCGGACTCGGGACGCACCGCTGCATTGGATCAAACGTGGCGCGCCTGCAGTTCAAGGGGATCATGCAGGAGTCGCTGAATCGTATCCCCGAATACTCCATCGACTACGAGGAGCTCGAGCGCTACGAGACGATCGGCACCATCAACGGCAACAAGAACATGCCCATGACGTTCGCCGCAGGGAAGCGCCAGGGTCCCGGGCTGCAACCGACCCTTCAGAAGTGGCAGGCCAAGCTTGATGCCGAGGTCGCAGCCTCGCGAGAAGCCTGAGTCAATGCGAGAGGAGTGACGTTGCGCGTCTACGTCCAAGAGGAAGTGTGCCAGGGCCACACCCTGTGCTGCATGACCGCCCCCGATGTCTTCGGGCTTCGCGACGAGGACGGGCACGGCTTCGTCAAGGTCACCGAGTTCACCCCCCAGATGATGGAGGCGGCGAAGCGCGCTGCGGCGAACTGCCCCGAGCAGGCCATCGTCATCGAGGAGTAGCCAGCTCATACGGTCGAGCAGTCCGTCAGGTCAGATGCTCGGGCATCGGAAGTGTCACCGGTGTCCCGGCTTCCGCGAAGGTCGCGTCGAACCAACGGGCCGTCGACGTGCGAGCCGTCAACATCTCTCCCAAGCGGGTGAACCAAGCGGCCACCGAACGGTGACGACCGGGGGGTGCCCCGTTGAGCAGTTCGTTCCAGAAGACCGACCATGCGCCCGCTATTGCGTCGCTTCGCCCGGCTGCCACAAGCAGACGGGCCACAGCGGCGACGGCGCTTGGTTGGCCGACGAGCCACCCCTGCACCGCGGCAGCAATCCGGTGGTACGGGAGGTGATCGAGAGCGAGCCGGGCCCGATACCGTTCCGCAGCTCGCCCTGGCTCGCTGAGGAGCGCTTCGGCGGCGGAACGACCGCTGCACATCGCCTGAGAGATCCCCTCACCTTGGAGGGGATTGACGAGACCGGCGGCATCGCCGACGAGGAGCACCCGCCCGGCGGCCGGGACGGTGCCTACCATGCCCATCTTGAGCCAACCACCCAGGCGACGCGACGGCATCGAAGCCGAAGGGGTGGTCAGGAGATCGACCTCGCGCAGGTGCTCGAGGAAGCATGGGATGGCCCGCTGAACCTTCGCCGCCGCCCTGCGATCGCCCACCGCACCCAGACCAAGGCCGACGTTGGCCCCGTCATTGGGTCCCGGGAAGACCCACCCGTAACCGGGGAAACCTCGCCACGGTGCGGACTCCCACAGGACGATGGCCGGGAGATTCACAGCTTGTGGGACGTATGTCCGCACCGCGAAGCCCCATAGGACCTTCTGCGCATCGACCAAGCCGGCCGCATCGGCCACTCGACTCGTGGCCCCGTCCGCCCCGATCACGAAGTCGGCGCGCAGATCCGTTCCGGTGCTCAGGCGGTAGCCGTCGATCCGTCCCTCCACGTCCCGTGGCTCAATGGCGTGTCCGTGCACCGGCGTGGCACCCGCTTCGACCGCCACGTCGTGGAGCATCGAATCGAAGACGGTCCGCAAGACCGCCGTGCCGTGTCCGGGGTAGGTCAGCCCGTCGGCACAGGGAAGTCGTGCCCGGCGACCGGTCGAGCCGACGACCGCGATCTCGCCCACGTTGCGCCCGATCGGCGCGGGCAGCCCGAGGTCGTGCAGGACCTGCAGGCCCCTGGGGCCGACGACGTCGCCACACGCCTTGTCACGAGGGAATTTCGCCTTGTCCACCAGTGCCACACGGGCTCCGCCCCGAGCCAGGACGAAGGCGGCGATGCTCCCGGCTGGACCGCCACCCACCACGAGGACGTCGAAGCGCGATGACACCACGCCCTCCTCTCATTGCCGGACCTACAGTGAGAGCTTCTCACCCGAGGAGGAGCGATGCTCCCGTATGTCGCCGGCGATCGGAACCGATTCGCGCAGCAGCTGTTCACGCCTCTTCCTCAGCGCTATGACCGCTTGGCCGAGGTCCTGTCCATGGGTCAGAACGGCCGATGGAGACGGGCCATGATCGATCGGATCGTGCCCACGTCGCCCTCCCGGGTGCTCGATGTCGCCTCCGGGACGGCCGGTGTCGCAGTGCAGCTTGCCCAGCGAACATCGGCCGATGTGGTGGGCGTCGATCTCACCATGGAGATGCTGGCCCGGGGCAAGCAGAACATTGCCGCCGCCGGGCTGGTCGACCGCGTTCAACTTGTTGCCGGCCGCGGTGAGCAGTTGCCCTTTCCCGACCGCTCGTTCGATGCCCTGACGTTCACCTACCTCCTGCGCTACGTCGATGACCCTCAACAGACCCTCCGCGAGCTTGCTCGGGTGGTCAAACCTGGCGGCGCGATCGCCAGCCTCGAGTTCTTCCTGCCGCCGATTGGATTCTGGCGCTTCATGTGGTGGCTCTACACTCGAATCGTCCTGCCCGTTGCCGGGTTGATCACCGGTGGACCGGAGTGGTTCCGCGTGGGCCGATTCCTTGGCCCCAACATCTCGGGTCATTACCGGAAGTATCCGCTGTCGTGGACTGAGGACGCGTGGCGTCAGGCCGGTTTCGAACATGTCGGTGTGCGCGTCATGAGTCTTGGTGGTGGGCTGGTCATGTGGGGAACCCGGAGCAATGACTGACGAAACGGCTCTGCCCGGTGGCCGGAGAGGCCCAGAGGTTCCTCACTGCTCGGCGCCGCATGTCCAGGCTGGCATCGAGAACCGACCAGCCTTCTACGCCGCCCGGCCAGGGGGGTGGCGGGATTGGTGGACCCTCCTGCACCCCCCCTACACCGCCTGGCACCTGTCCTACGTTGTGATCGGTGCATGCCTGGCGCCACATGTCAGCCTCTCGCGCTTGGTGGGCACCCTGCTTGCGTTCCTGTTTGCGGTCGGGTTCGCCGCGCATGCACTTGACGAGCTCCACGGGCGACCGCTGGGTACCCAGATACCAACGCCGGCGCTCGTCGTCGTGACCATGGTCGGTCTGGCCGGGGCCGTTGCTCTCGGGATCGTTGGCGTGTCGCGCGTCGGCTGGGCCCTGATCCCGTTCATGGTGCTCGGCCCACTGCTTGTCCTCGCGTACAACCTGGAGTTGTTCGGGGGATTCGTCCACACCGACGTCGGGTTCGCCCTGGCTTGGGGATCCTTCCCGGTACTGGTTGCATACGTAGCTCAGACCGGGCGCTTGGCCGTCGCCCCGGTGTTCGCCGCTGCCGGAGCGTTCGCTCTCTCGGTGGCGCAACGCCAGCTGAGCACCCCGGCGCGGTTGATCCGTCGGCGCGTCACCGCTATCACGGGCCGCGGGGCCCTTCGTGACGGCGGAGCCATCTCCATCAATCAGCAGACGCTGCTTGCACCCCTCGAAGGGGCCCTGCAGGCCATGTCGTGGGCTGTCGTGCTCTTGGCGTCGGCCTTCGCCATAGCCCGCTTGACCTAACTGCCCGCATGACCTATTCGGCGGGGCCCAATCTCCTCCGAAACCCTTCGACAGTGAGCTCGACGACACGGTCGTGACCCCACTGCAAGAGGGGGTGTGCCATCCGGTCGGCTAGGCGCATGGGTCGTTGCATCATCTCCACTGTCCAAGCCACCTCGACACTCGAGCCGACCCCCTGGGCACGCAGTTCAAGGCTTGCTTGCCCCTCGAGATCGCCGTGGATCAGTGCCTCGATGGTGCGCGGTGGCTCGCACCGGGTCAGCTCGACTTGGATACGCATCCGATAGGGCAGGGGCGGAGCAATCACGCCGTGGAGTACGGCGCCTTTCTCCAGGGAGACTCCTTCGAGCCGGAACTCTTCGAGCCAGGTCCACCATTCCTCGAACCGGTCGACTTCTCCTATGGCGTCCCACAACTCGGCCGGGGAAACGGAGAACTCATGATCACGTCGGTACGCCATGACTGGCCGGCGCGGCATGTCCGTAGACGATAGAGAAGTTGAACACCCAGGTGTCGGGGCCGAGCCGGGTGCGGTTTCCGTCGGACGGAGCATGCCGGACGGCAGCCACCGTTCCGCGTCCGCTGGACTCGTGGAGGACGCGTTCACGTTCCATTGATCCCAAGCTGAGAGTCCGACTGCTTTTCGCTATTGACCAATTTGAATCTGGCCAGACCGCCCTCGAAACGGTTGCGGATGTTGCCAGCGCGGGTGATGCCAGCGTCAGGGTATTTCACATCCGCGAGCTTTCGAGAGTGGCCCTGCCGCTCGAATCTCCCGCCGAGGCCGACGACCTGGTGCGCCAGACCGTGCACGCACTGCAAGTATGCGGCATCGCGGCCGAGGGCCGGTCTTGTTCTGTGCTGCAGGAGTACGTCGCACGACGAATCGTGGAGGAGGCGTCTCTGTGGGGATGTGATGCGATCATGCTCGGGTCCCGACGACTTCAAGGGATCGCCAGGCTGTCCGGTCGAGGGGTGAGAGACCGCGTTCTCAGACTTTCTCCACTTCCGGTGCTCGTGGCGCCAACTGCGCAGATCAACGCCATCTTCTCGCCGCCCAGGCTACGGCCCAACCGGGGGATCCCCGAGGTCGCGTCTGGCTCGTAAGGTGCGCACGACCACGGACCGGGCCGCGGTGCCGCATCGCTACGAGTTCTTCACCGCCGTCCAGGGAGCTCGACGTCGAGGCTGGCGACGTGCTGCCCGGACGCCGACCACCATCAGCACCGCGCCGATGCTGACGGCCGAGGCGGCCAGCCCGACGTCGAGGCCCGGCGCCCGGTACGTGAAGCTCACCGTCCACGAGCCGGCTGGCAGGCGCACCCCCTGGATCAGCCCGACGGCGCGGATCGGGAGCGGCCGGGACGCCCCGCCGGCAGTCGGCACGGCGGTGGCGTGCCACCCCGGGAGGTTCGACTCGCTGCGCACCAGCAGCGCCGGGGCTGACGTGGTCACCCGGTCGACCTCCGTGCCGTTGTCGGCGATCTGGACCTGGGTGGCGGTGGCGCCGGACGGTGCGCCCTGGAGCCAGACCGGCGGGCGGACCGACGCCCGCTGGAAGCGGGCGTTCCCCGCCCACGTGCCGGTGAACGCCCACCCTGGTTGGCCCAGGGCGTCCTGAAGGCCGCCGTCCAAGGCGTAGCCGTGACCGCCGACCGTGGTGACCTCGGAGGTGTCAGACACCGCCCTGGGGTTTCCCCGGACGACCAGGCCCACGGCGTCTTGGGGCGAGCCGAAGGCGACCGTGGCGCGGCCACCGGCGGCCCGGAGGGTGAGGGCGGGGAAGACGACGTCGCCTCCGGCTCTGAGCACGCCGACCCTCGAGCCGGCGAGCGCCGTCGAAGCGTTGGCACCCGGGGTGGCCAGCGTGGCCCCGGTGAGCGTGAGGGCTTGGCCGAAGTACCACGTCCGATCCTTGGCCGTGCCGGCCGGTGGGGCCCCCGGGCAGGGTGCAGCTGCGCTCCGCACCGCGCCGGAGCTCGGAATTTCGGGGGCCAACTGGCTGGGGCCGGTGAGCAGGCTGCGCAGCCGGAGCGGCCTGAAGACCCCTCGGGCCAGGGCGCAGGGGTCGAGCGAGTCGATGAAGTGGGAGCCGGTGGCCTCGCCGTAGGTGTTGTCCAAGATGGAGCCGTAGCCCTGGACGCTCGGGAGGGTGGTGAACACGTTCAGGTCGGGTTGGCCGATGGCCCCGAGCTCGACGTAGTCGGAGGTCGGCTCGTAGATGGCGAAGCGGCCCTCGGCGCCGAGCACGCTCGCCGCCGCTGCCTTGGTGGGCTCGACCACGTCGGGGGTGGCCGAGGCAAACCCTGTGGCAGACGAGAGCCCGAACAGGGCCAGGTCAATGACGACCACGGCGCTCAGCACCCAGCGGGCCCGGTCCGCGCCGAGGTGGCGCCAGCCGAGCACCAGGGCGACGACGGCCAGCGCCACTATCAGCTGGGCGACGAACCAGGGGGTCATGCCCGCTCCCGAACGGAGGGCGCCGAAGGCAGATTCGAGTTGGCGCTGGAAGGCAACGGCCACGACGCACACGACCGCGGCGGCGATGGCCGGTGCGGCCGAGACCCAGCGCCGCCAGCCGGCGGTCCCAAGCCACTCGGGGCGGTGCCCGAGGCCGCGATCGGCCCAGAACGCGAACAGTACGGCCAGGGCGAGGTCCACGATCCCCAGGCTGCGGCTCTGCAGGCGGGTGCGGCCGAAGATCGGGACGTGCCCGAACAGCCCTCCGAGCGGGGTGTACTGCCCCCAAGCCAGCAGAAGGCCGAGGAGGGCGAGGAAGAGCCAGGGAGCCCAGTCGGCCGAGGCCCGGTCACGGTTGCGGCCGAAGGTGCGGGTGAGGAGGGCGGCGCAGGCCACCAGGGGCAGCAGGCCCACGTAGCCGGTCACCTCGGGCAGGTTGTAGTCGTTGAAGTACACGGGCTGATGCAGGGTCCCGCTCCCCCCGAACAGGTCGGGCACCAGCAACAGGACGGTCCACTGCGTGTGCAGGGACCCGCTGGCGAAGAACGAGTACGGCTCGTTGGCCCGCTGCGAGAGGTTGATGAAGTGGTAGCCGGGCAGGAGCTGGGCCGCGCCGATGGCCACGCCCCAGGCGCCGGCCAGGACGGTCGCCCCGAGGAACCGTGCTCGCCGCCCCCAGCCCACGGAGGCGTCGCCGTAACCGCGGAGGGTCAGCCATAGGGCCATGGCCGTTCCGACGATCTCCGTCTCTGCGATGCTGCGCGGCTCGCCGGTCAACATGATCAGGCCGACCAGCACGGCCAGGCCGACCACCCACGGCCATGGCGACGGGGACACACCCGCCTCGACCGCATCGTCGCCGGTCCCCACAGGGCCGTCAGGGATCGTCCGGGTCCGGGTGGCTGGGCCCACGCCCAGGACCGCCCAGCTGATCTTGAGGATGGCCAGGACGATGACCGGCATCAGGGCCATCCCCTGGATGATGCCGAGGTGCACCATCTGGCCGATCATGACCCCGCCGTAGGCGTAGACGGCCGCCCCGAGGAACCCAGCCGACGGCCGCACCCCGTACTGGCGGAGCAGCCAGTAGGTGCCGAGTCCGGCCACCCAGTAGACGGCGGTCATGTTGAGCACCCATGCGCCGATGGGTGGGAGCACGACGAACAAGAAGGTGAGGGGGAAGAAGGACCCGGCGTTCATGCCGCCCAGGAGGGGGCTCCCGCTCCAGATCAACCGGTTCCACAGGGGCAGGTGGCCCTGGCGGAGGAGCTCACCGGTAAAGGCGCGCAGGGGGAAGTTCTGGATCAGGTTGTCGCCCGACAGGGCCGGGGCGCCGAACAGCGCCGGCACGACGAAGGCCACGAGGGGCACGAGCAGCAACACCGCCACCACAGGCGCGTCATCGGTCTTCAGACTTCGGCGCAGGCGGGGCAACGTACCCTCTGTACCTGGAGATCAGCTGGGGGTGCAGCTCACCGCTGGTGCCCGAGCCTCCACACCTGCAGGGCCGAGGTGCTGAGGGCGTCGGGCGAAGTGGTGTAGGCCTCCACCAGCCAGTGGGCGCCGTGGGTGGGCGACCAGGTGAACTCGTTGGGGCGGAGGGTGACGGTGCCCGTGGCCCCGGCCCCGAGTACCAGCGGGACCTGGCGGCCAGCTTGGTTCCAGAAGCCCGAGGGGTGCGTACTGTCGATGGCCACCAAGAAGTGCGGGGTGACGCGGTGCCCGGTCAGGTTGTGCACGGTGACGGTGACCGCATCGAGGCGCAGGGTGGCCTGGGAGGTGCGGACGGCGACGACCGACAGGACGAGGGGCGCCGACGTGAAGGCCAGAGCGCAGACCGCCGCCGAGGCGAGGACCGGCACGCCGACCGCCGAGCGTGCCACCCACCGCCGAGCCGGGGACCCCGCGTCCAACCGGGCCGCCCGTGGCACCCCGGCGACGCTCATGGCGGCCACCAGGGCGGCGGGGAAGAAGTCGATCAGGTAGCCCGAGAAGCTGCGGCCGGGCACCAGCAGCACAACGGGGAGGACGAGGAGCCAGACGACCTTCATGACCGGGTACCAGACGACGAAGGCGGCCAGGAACGCCACGTAGGCCAGCGCGCCGGCCACCGACAGGAGTGGCAGCACGACGCCGCCGGTCAGCCCGTGGATGGCCAGGGTCACCAGGCCCTGGCCGTCGGCCACCAGGGGCTTGGTGAAGGGAAGGAGGACGCCGTCGGCCCAGGCCCGGGGTCCCCAGATCACGAACGGCACGTTGCAAGCGGCGAAGACCCCGACCACCATGGCCAGATACACGGCCGGCACTCGCCACACCGTGTCGCCCCGTCGCTTCGCCTCGATGCCGAGGCCGATCAGAAGGAGGGGCACCAAGAACCAGGGGGTCTGCTTGACGGCGCAGGCCACGCCCAGGGCCAGCGGTCCGACCCAGCGAGCGATCCCCGCGCTCCTACCCGCGCGGAAGCGGTCCCAGCGCCAGACGGCCACCACGAGGAAGGGGAGAAACAGGGCGTCGGTGCCGCCCGCCGAGAACGTCCCGACGAAGGCCGAGGCCATGAGCACCAGGACCGCCAGCCAGCGGAGTCCGACCGGGAGCAGGACGAAGAGGAGGATGCCGGTGGCGAGCCAGGCAACCAGGTCCGTCCAGTCGGCCAGCTCGTGGTGGAAGCCGAGCGCCATGGCGGGGACCTCGAACAGGAAGGAGCCGGCCGGGTAGGAGACCTGAGTGACATGACCGCCGTCAACCAGGTAGGTCCAGTAGTGCGAGGGCGGGTCGAGCAGGTGGGCGGCCGAGGCCATCGAGGTCGCGTACGGGTCCTTCCCGTGCAAGAGGGCCCGGGTGGCCAGCTGGTTGAAGGCGGCCGAGTCGGTCGTGTAGTACCGCCGCACATGGATGGCCACGGCCTCAGGAACGCCGACGGCCAGCAAGGCCGCCCCGAGGCCGGCCCACGGCAGCGCCCCCGCCATCGGGTCTGCCACGAGCCAGGTGACCGCCATGCCGACCACGCCCACCACGACCAGGAGGGGGGCCAGCACAGCGGCTCCGGGCCACGACGTCCAGGCGCTCCAGAAACCGAGCCCCGCGGTGAGGATGGCGAACCAGGCCAGGCTCCACCCGCCCCGTTGGACGAGGCTGCCCGGCTCGCCCAACGGCTGCTCGGCCGGCCCGTCGGCGACGACGGGCGAAGCGAGGCGGTCTCCGGTCAACCGAACCCCCCTCAAGGGAAGACGGCCCAGGAGGTGAACTCGAGCGCGCTCATGGCCACCAGCAGCGTGGCCGAGAGCAGCAGCGCCGCCGTGTAGGCGCGCCCGCGCAGACGCGTCCCGTAGGCCACCACGAGGGGAAAGGCCAGCATGAGGAACCTGGGGCGCAGCCCGACCGGCGAGCTGGTGGCGGCCAGCACCGCCGCGGCCAGGCCGTAGATGAGGACCGGGGCCGGCTGGCGCTGCCGGATGGCCAACACGGCACCGATGATCGCGATCACGGTCCCGGCCACCAGGATCTGGCCCGTCATGGTCGGGCCGAGGGGGTCCCGGACGAAGGTGGCGAGGACGCGGAACGGGTACACGAGGGAGGGAGAGCTGTTCCACCCGCCCCGCTCGGTCAGCCGCCAGGCGGTGAGCACGCCGGTGTGCCGCCAGATCCAGCCCATGTAGGCGAGGAAACCGAGGGGTGCGAGGACCGGGGCCACGAGGGGGCGCACGCTCCGGTCGTGCCAGGCGGCCCGGCCGGCGCACCATGCGCAGCTGAGGACGAAGGCGACGGCGATGGGCGAGGTGGCGGTGGCCAGCACCCCGAGCAGGCCGGCCAGCCACCACCGGCGCTCGAGCAGGGCGACCAGCCCGAGGGCGACGCAGGTGAGCACGATTCCTTCGGCGTAGACCAGGCTGAAGGCGAAGGTGCCGGGGAACAGGGCGAAGAGCAGCGTCGCCCGGGTGGCCTTCTGGCTCCCGGCGAACCGCCGAACCAGGATGCCGATGGACACGACGGCCGTCAGACCGGTGGCGGCGCTGATGACCAGCCCGACCATGAGGGGTGACAACGTCGTGGCCGAGGAGATCCAGCGGATGGCGAGCGGCAACACGGGGAAGAAGGCGATGGTGGTCGCCGTCACGTGTCCGTGGGCCATCGGCAAGTGGCGTGGCCACCCCTGCTCGGCGGCGCGTAGGAACCAACTTCCGTCCCAGCGGGCCAGCTGGTCGGCCAGTCTCCGGTGGTTGGCCAGGTCGGCGACGAGGAGGGCGGCCACCGTGGCGACCCGGGCGGCCAGATACGCGACGACAGGCCAGAACAAGAACCACCGCCGAACCCGTCGGGCACCGCCCTCGCGCGCTGGTCGCTGGCCCGGGACCGGAGCCGTCAGTGTGTCGAGCGCGCCAGATGGCGGGAGGCCCCCGCCCCCCGGCGCGTCCGCGGCGCCCACTCGCGCCGGGTCTTCAGGCGTCACGGCCGATCACCACCGCCTGCCAGTGCCGGTCCCAAAAGAGCCATGCACAGCCGGCCAAGATGAGCGGGGCCGTGACGACGTAGTCCAGCCCGTTCAGCATCGGTGAACCCCCGGCCCCCACCACCAACATGACCAGGCCGGCCACCGCGGCAAGCACCCTCGACCGCTGGGCTGTCGTGGCCGCCAGCAAGGTGACGCCCCAGGTCAGGTACCAAGGCCACAAGGTGGGGCTCCCGACCACGATGAGGACCAGGGCCAGGCCGATGGCCCGGACCACGTCGAGCCGGTGAGCGTTCCAGACCAGCCACAGTGTGCCCGCCACCACCAGCAGGCCGCAGACAAGCTGCGTGCCCGACACGACGACGCTCCTCGACACCGGGACGCCGACACCGTGAACGATGGCGTGGATGAAGACGCCCAGGGAGACGGCCGGGGTGGCCAGCACCCGCAGCTCGGTCGGGACGTGCAGCGCGGTCGGCCCGAGCCACGTCCATCCGTAGCCCGCCACCAGCGTCCCTCCTGCGACGACGACGCAGGGGATCAGCACTGCCTCGAGCCCCACGCGCCATCGCCGGGCACCGGAGACGGCCCGGAGCTGCACGACCGCCAGGAACACGATGGCCACCGCGGCGGGCAGCTTGATCAGGGCAGCCAGGGCGCAGAGGGCCACACCAACGGCCAAGCGGCCCTCGGTGGCCAGGGTCACCCCGGCGACCAGCAACCCGACCATCAGGGCGTCGTTGTGACCCGAGGCGATGAAGCTGAAGAGGGCGAGCGGGCTCAGAGCCCCGAGCCAAAGGGCGAGGCCGGGGTCGGTGCCCAGCCGTCGTGAGAGGCGGGGCAGGGACACCATGACGGCGGCCACCCCCAGGAGCTCGATAGCCCGGAAGACGAACAGCTGGACCACGAGCGAGCCGCCCGCGACGCTCACGGCGACCCGGCTCACCATGACGAAGAATGGTCCGTACGGTGAGGCGGTGTTCCGCCACACGCTGGCGATCGAGTCCAGCAGCGGGCCTCTCCCGAGTGACGAAGGCGCCACGCGGTACGGGTTGAGGCCGTGGTGGGCGAGGAGGCCCTGGGCGATGTAGCTGTAGAGGTCGCGGCTGAAGATCGGGGGACCGAGGAAGAGCGGAAGGCCCCACAGGGCCAGGACCACCCAGCAGCGGGCAACGGAGAGGCGGCCCTGGCGGGCCTCGAGGCCGAGGCCCGCCCAGGCACCGAGGAGGAGGGCCACCGAGGCGTAGAAGCCCAGGTGCGCCAGCGTGTTTCCGCCACCGGTCACGTGGAACCACCAGCGGTCCGAGCCGGGCCGGGGGATCGCACCGATGCTCGTGCCCAGCACGGCGATGCCGACCGACCCGAGCGTCCCGAGGCCGGTCCAGAGGTTCATGGAGCCGACGGCGGTGCTCGGGGCGGTTCGGTTCACGGCGGTGGGCGCTCCCACGGTGCTTGTCCCTTCACCCCACCTCACGGCGAGTCCCCAGAGCCGATAGTCCCAGAAACGTTACCGGACCCCGCGTGCGGCCTCTTGTCGGCGGAAGGGGGCGAGGGCGAGCGTCACCAGCGTGACCAGCACCAGCAGCTCGCCGGCCACACCGGCGGTGGCGAAGGCGGCGGCTGCCTTGACGACGGCGGTCGCCCCGACCAGGGATCCGCCGATGGCCAGGGCGACCACCACCCGGCGGGTCCAGCGGCCGGCGGTCGGGGCCAGGACGGCCAGTCCCCAGGTGAGGTACCAGGGCCACAGAATCGGTCCGAGCAGCACGAGGGCCACGAGCACCAGCCCGAGCGAGCGCTCGACGCCGAGCTCGGGCGAGCGCCACAGGAGCAGGCCGCCGAGCGCCAGAACCGCCGTGAGCGCCACGACGGCCACCACCGTGCGGACCCCCGAAGGCCCGACGCCGAAGCCGACCAGGTGCGCGGCGTCGGTCACCAGCCGGGCGGCCGAGTCGACCGGCGTGATGCCGGTGATGATCTTGGTCGGGGCCACCGCCGTGCGGATCCAATCCCACCCGATGCCGGTGGTCCACGACACGCCGGCGAGCGTGGCAAGTCCGATGGCACAACCGGCCGCGGCGTGGCCGAGCCGCCTGGCGAGCCGGGCCCCCGGGCCCGGCCAGTTCCAGGCCAGGAACAGCACGGCGAGCAGGGCCGGCGCCTTGACGCTCGCGGCCAGGGCGCAGAGCACGAGCCCGGGCACCGTGCCGTAGCGCCGGGCCACCGCCAGACCGGCGAGGAGGAGGCCCAGCATGAGGGCGTCGTTGTGCGCCCCCCCGACCAGCGTGGTCAGCACGAGGGGAGAGCCCAGGGCCAGCACGACGGCCGAGGCAGCGTCACGCCCGGCCGCCCGGGCCAACAACGGGATGGCCCACAGGGCCATGGCGAGGCCGGCAACGGCCAGCATGCGGAGCAGCACCAGGTTGGCCAGGATCTGATGGCGGGAGAGGTCGGTGACGAGCCCGTCGAGCCAGAGGAACGCTGGCCCGTAGGGCGACGGCGTGTTGGCCCAGAGCGGGCCGGGCAGGATGCTGAACGGCGTCGCCCCGAGGACGCCGGTGCCGTAGAGATACGGGTTGATGTGATGGGCCACCATCTCGCCCTGGCCGGCATAGCTGTAGAGGTCCCGGCTGAAGAGTGGCGGGGCGAGGGCCAGGGGCACCGCCCACACGCCGATCACTCCGGCCACCCGGCGCACCGGCATGCCGGGATGCGAACGGCTCACGCGCAACAAGTCCAGCCAGGCCCGCGCCAGCAGGATGATGCCGCCGTAGACGCCGATCAGGGCCAGCACGGGCGGGTGCGTCGCGGCAGGCGTGCCCGCGGCGGTGGTCGGGCCGAAGAACCATGCGCCGGGCAGCGTGGAGACGAACATCCGGCCGCCCGCCAAGGCGCCGCCGACGATGGTCACGGCGGCCACCAGCCCCAGGACCAGCGGCCGACGCAGCGCGGGCGCCGGGGCTGCGGCGTCAGAGGCGACCGTGGTCCGGTCGGGCACCGACCGGCCACGAACCGCCAGATCGGCGGCGGGGGACACCCGCGTGGCCACGCCTGATTGTCGCAGATACCCGGAGCACTTGACGGGTACCACGTACTCTGGAACAGTAGAATGATGCTCTACCTCGCTGCCGTAGCCGACGCACGTGGCTGAGGGCGCACTGCTCGACGAGCGCCGCTCCTTCGTCGCGGGGCGGTGGGTCGAGGGCGACGAATCGTTCCCCGTCGAGAACCCGGCCGACGAGTCACACGTCACCGAGCTGACTGCCACCCCCCTCGAAGAGGTCGGCCGGGCCATTGCCGACGCCCGCCGGAGCTTCGACGCGGGGGTCTGGGCGGACCTCCCGGCCCGCGACCGGGCGCGCATCCTGCACTCGCTGCTCGACCACCTCGAGTCTCTGCACGAGCCGCTGGTGGCGTCCATGGTGGCCGAGGCCGGCCAACCCGTCCTCTTCGCCGAGATGGCCCAGTACGCGGCGGGCATGATGCTCGCTCGCAACACGATCGATCTGTACCTGGCCCTGCCGCACGAGGAGGCGAACCCGGTCCCGGTCGACGAGCTCGTGCGGGGACGGGTGGCGGTCAGCCTGCGCCGCCACGAGCCCGTCGGCGTCGTCGTGGCCATCACCCCCTACAACGGGGCGATCATCATGGCGTTCCAGAAGCTGATCGCCGCCCTGATGGCGGGGAACTCGGTCATCCTGCGACCGAGCCCGCTGACGCCGATCTCGTCGCTGGCCTTCGGCCTGGCGGCCGACGCGGCCGGGCTGCCGGCGGGCGTCCTGAGCGTTGTGGTCGAGCCCGGGGCGGCCGGTGCCGAGCTGCTCACCTCCGACCCGGCGGTGGACATGGTGTCCTTCACGGGTTCCACCGCGGTCGGCCGCCAGATCCTGGCCCAGGCGGCGCCGACGGTGAAGCGCGTCGCACTCGAGCTCGGCGGCAAGTCGGCCCAGATCTACCTCCCCGACGCGCTCCACCGCGCCGCGGCCGGGGCTGCGCAGGTCGTCGCCATGACGGCCGGCCAGGCGTGTGTCGCGGCCACGCGGATGCTCGTGCCGAGCGATCGCAAGGACGAGGTGCTCGAGGCGGTGAGCACGGCGTATGCCGGTATCAAAGTGGGCCCACCGAGTGACCAGACCGCGATGATGGGACCGCTCATCACGGCCGCCCAACGGGAGCGCTGTGAGCGCTTCGTGGCGTTGGCCGAGGAGAAGGGGGGGAAGGTCGTCGTCGGGGGCGGGAGGCCCTCTGGCCTCGAGCGCGGCTATTACTTCGAACCGACGGTCCTCGATCTTCCCGACAACGCGAACCCCGCGGCTCAAGAGGAGATCTTCGGACCCGTTCTCGCGGTCATCGGCTACCGCGACATCGACGACGCCGTCCGGATCGCCAACGACAGCATTTACGGGCTGTCGGGCCAGGTGTACGGCGCGGATCTGGCCGTGGCCACGGCTGTGGCACGTCGGATCCGGAGCGGGGCCGTCAACGTCAATACCTCCATGTTCAGCGCGTACGCGCCCAGCGGGGGTTACAAGCAGAGTGGTCTGGGCCGTGAGCGGGGAGTGGAGGGCATTCGGGCCTTCCAGGAGATCAAGCACCTGTGCATCGGCGAACTGCCGGCCTGAGCCGCGACGAGGGAGTGTGATCATGACGTCAGCTGACCTGAACTTGGACTGGTTGATCTCGGTCGACGACCACATCCTCGAACCACCGAATCTCTGGGTGGACCGGGTGGCCACCAAGGATCGCGACCGGGCGCCGCACATGGAGAGCGTCGACGGGATGGACTGCTGGGTCTACGACGGCAAGCGCTACCCGAGCTCGGGCTTGAGCGCGGTGGCCGGCAAGTCGAAGGAGGAGTTCAGCCCCGAGCCCCTGCCGTACTCCGAGATGCGCCCCGGGTGCTACGACCCCGAAGCACGCCTGGAGGACATGGACCGGGCTGGGATCCTGGCGTCGCTGTGCTTCCCGACCATCACGCGCTTCTGTGGTCAGCTGTTCATGGAGGCGAGCGACCGTGAGTTCGGGTTCGAATGCCTGCAGCACTACAACGACTGGATCGTCGAGGACTGGTGCGGCGCCGCTCCGGGCCGCTACATCCCGCTCATGCTGATCCCCATGTGGGACCCGCCGATGGCGGCACGTGAGATGGAGCGGATGGCGGCCAAGGGCGTCACCGCATTCGCGTTCTCGGAGAACCCGGCGCCGATCGGCCTCCCCACCATCCACGACGTGAACCGCTACTGGGACCCCGTCATGGCGACGGCCAACGAGATCGGCATGGTGGCGTCGATGCACGTGGGCTCGTCCTCGCAGGTCCCCCAGATCGCCCCGGACTCGCCGTTCATGGCCAACCTGGCGTGGGGGGCGGTACGCACCTCGGGCGCCATGCTGTCCTGGCTGTTCAGTGGCCTGTTCCAGCGGTTCCCGAACCTCAAGATCGCATTGTCGGAGGGTGAGATCGGCTGGATGCCCTACTTCTTGGAGCGGGCGGAGCAGGTCCTCGACAAGCAGCGCTACTGGGTCATGCGGGGCCAGAAGTTCATGGACCACGCCACGACCGACGTCGACCTCGACACCCTCAACGTGCGCGAGCTGTTCCGGGACCACGTGTTCGGCTGCTTCATCGAGGACCATCACGGGATCGCCAGCATCGGCGAGATCGGCGAGGACAACATCATGTGCGAGACGGACTACCCGCACTCGGACTCGACCTGGCCCAACTGCATCACCGCGGTGAAGAAGGTGATCGGTCATCTGCCGCCTGAGACCCAGCACAAGCTGCTCCGTGGCAATGCCGAGAAGCTGTACCGATTCAGTCCGGCCGAACCCCCGGTGCCCGCACGTGCATGACCGTGCTGGTCGACTGTCCATCACGGTCGACCGGGAGCTGTGCATGGGGAGCGGGGTGTGCATCGCGTTCGCACCGGGGACCTTCGCGCACGACGGCGCGACGAAGGCGGTCGTCCTCGACCCCGGCGGAGATCCCGAGGCGGACGTCCGCGCTGCAGCAGAGGGGTGCCCCACCGGGGCGATCTCCCTCGTGGACGAAGAAGGAGCCTGAGAGACGGTGTTGCTGAAGGACAAGGTGGCGGTGATCACGGGCGCCGGTTCTGGCGTGGGCAGGGCCTCGGCCCTGCGCTTTGCCGAGGAAGGAGCCGCCGTGGTGTGTGTGGACATCGACCTTGACCGGGCCAAGGAAACGGTGGCCCAGATCGAGGCGAGCGGCGGCAAGGCGGTGGCCGAGCGTTGCGATGTCAGTCAGGACGCAGACGTGGCCGCTGCCATTGCCAGCGCCGTGGGGAACTTCGGGCGCCTGGACGTCATGTTCAACAACGTGGGCATCCCGACGCCCCGCCTCGGCATGGTGTTCGAGGATCACTCTGTCGAGGACTTCGAACGCCTTACCTCGGTCAATTTTCGAGGGGTCTTCCTCGGCTGCCGGCATGCCGTCCTCCGGTTCAAGGAGCAGGGCCAGGGAGGTGTGATCCTGAACACGGGATCGGTGGCGGGCCTCGTGGGTTGGGGCGGGACGGTGTACGGAGCCACCAAGGGGGCGGTGCACCAGTTGACCCGGGCGGTTGCCGTCGAGGTGGCGCCGTTCGGCATCCGCGTGAACGCCATCTGCCCGGCCGGCATGCCCTACACCGGCTTCATGGCGGCCGGCGGGATGGAGCTCTCCGGCCCGGACCTCGAGGCGGTGGCCACGCACACCGGGTCGATGCACCCGTTGGGCCGGCCGATCACGGCCGAGGATTGTGCGGAGGCGGCTGTGTTCCTGTGCTCCGACGGGGCCGCCAACGTGACGGGCATCCTGCTCCCGATCGACGGGGGGTACGTCGCTCGATGAGCGGGTCCCCGCAACTCCTTGACCCCGAGCGGGTCCGCCGGCTGTTCGACCTGGCCGGCAACGTCCAAGCTTGGAACGGCGGCCACTACCGGGCCGACCCGTACCCGGTGTGGCACGACCTGCGGGAGCAGGCTGCAGTGCACGAGGGCACCGTGCACGCGCTCTCCGGGGTGGAGGAGGACCTGATCTTCCACGGGTTGCCGTCGCCGGACCGGCCGCACTTCTCCGCCTTCTCATGGGCTGCGTGTGACGCCGCCTATCGGAACCCCGAGACGTTCACCTCGTCCGCCGAGGCCGTGGACCTCGAGGAGGGTCAACCCGGTCCCACCAACAGCATGCTGTCCATGGGGGGCGCCCAGCACCGCCGTTACCGGGCACTCGTGCAGCCGTCCTTTTCGCCGGCCAAGGTGAGGTGGTGGATCGAGAATTGGATCGAGTCCACGGTCCACGCCCTCATCGACTCCTTCGAGGGGGAAGGTCGTGCCGAGCTGAACGTCGAGCTCTGCGCCGCCATTCCGGTGCTCACGATCACGGGCAGCTTCGGCCTCCCGCCGGACCAGGCCCTCGACGTCCGGGAGTCCTTGGCGCAACCCGAACGGATCATCGAGATGATGGCTCCGATCGTGGCGGCCCGTCGCGAGCACCCGGCGGATGACCTCATCAGCGTCCTGGTCGAGGCGGAGGTCACCGATGAGGACGGACGGGCACACCGCCTGACCGACGCTGAGATCTACTCCTTCTCCATGCTGCTGCTCGCCGCCGGCTCGGGCACGACGTGGAAGCAGATGGGCATCACCCTCGGTGCCCTCCTGCAGCGGCCGGAGCTTCTCGACGACGTCCGAGCGGACCGAAGCCTGCTGCGCTCTGTGATCGAGGAGTCGGCGCGGTGGCTGCCGACGGATCCGATGTTCTCGCGCTGGGTCAGTGAGGACGTCGACTTCTTCGGTACGCACCTCCCCAAGGGATCGGTGCTCCACATCTGCATCGGCGCCGCCAACCGCGACCCCGACCGCTGGGAGCGTCCCGACGAGTTCGACCCGTTCCGTACCACCAAGGCGACGTTGGCCTTCGGCGGGGGGCCGCACGTGTGCCTAGGGCAACACGTGGCCCGGGCGGAGATGACGGTCGCCATCAACGCGCTGCTCGACCGCCTCCCCAACCTCCGGCTCGACCCCGACGCCGAACCACCGCGCTTCATCGGGTTCTACGAACGGGGGGCTACGGCCATCCCGGTCCGGTTCGGCTGATCATGGAACAGGAGCCCACAGTGAGCGATGCGCCTTACCGGCCCCCCGACGTCACCTTGCTCGGGGCGGAGCATGTCCGCCGTTACCAGGAGACGGACGGCGAGGTCGGTTACGTCTGGAACGGAGTCCCGATCCTGCTGTTGACCACGACCGGGAGGAAGAGCGGGGAGCTGCGGACCACCCCGCTGATCCACGGGCGGGACGGCGAGGACTACCTGGTGGTCGCCTCGATGGGCGGGGCCCCGCAGCACCCCAACTGGTACCGGAACCTCCTGGCACAGCCCTCCGCGCAGATCCAGGTGCGGGCCGAGCACCTCGACGTGACGGCGCGGACGGCAGAGGAGGCCGAGAAGCCCCGGCTCTGGAAGATCATGACCGACCTGTGGCCCAACTACGACGCCTACCAGTCCCGGACCGACCGGGTGATCCCGGTCGTTGTCCTCACGCCGTCCAACCGAGCTTGACCGACTGCGACGAGATGTCCGAGCATGCCTTCGAAGGGATCAGGGTCGTCGAGCTAGCCCAGTGGGTGTTCGTTCCGGTCGCCGGGGCGCTCCTGGCCGACTGGGGTGCCGACGTCGTGCACGTGGAGCCCACGCAGGGCGACCCCTACCGTGGCCTGGCCACCCAGGGCATCGGAGCCGAGCACGGTGGTGTCAACCTGTCGCTGGCGCTGGCCAACAGGGGGAAGCGGTCGCTGGCACTCGACATCCGGCACGAGGAGGGGCTGGCCGTGCTGCACCGGCTCCTCGGGTCGGCCGACGTCTTCCTGACCAACATGCGGCCCGGGGCGTTGCAGCGCGCCGGTCTCGACTCCGACAGGCTCACGGGTCGCTACCCCGAGCTGGTGTACGCCCGGGGGCACGGGTACGGCGTCAAGGGGCCGGACGCCGACCAGGCCGGGTACGACGCGACGGCCTTCTGGGCGCGGGGCGGGCTGGCGCACATCTTGACTCCGCCCGAACGCGAGTACCCCATCGGGCAACGCGGCGCCATGGGAGATCGGAACGCAGCACTGGCCCTGGCCTTCGGCATCGCGGCGGCTCTGCTCAAGCGCTCGCGGACCGGCGTGGGCTCGGTCGTCGACGTCTCGCTGCTGGCGACGGCGATGTGGACCTTGTCCTCGGATCTGCTCGCCGCGCTCGGCGGCGACGAGCCCCGGGCGTCCGGTGGCCGCGCCCCGCTGGTCAACCCCCTCGTCGGCGTGTACCGGACCAAGGACGGTCGGCACATCCAACTGGTCTTCCTGCAGCCGGACCGTTACTGGCCCGATTTCTGCCGGCTGATCGGCCGGCCCGACCTCTTGGAGGATCCGCGTTTCGCGGATCTCACAGCTCGACGGGAGAACTCGGCGGCGTGCGTGGCCGAGCTCGACGGGGAGTTCGCCAAGCGGACGTTCGACGAATGGAAGGTGCTCCTTGCCCGCCTCGATGCGCCCTGGGCTCCCGTCCAGTCGGTGTCCGAGCTTCTCGACGATCCGCAGGTGGAGGCCAACGGGTACGTCGGCGACGTGGTGATCGACGGCGAAGCCGCCTACCGCCTCCCGGCTGTGCCGGTGCAGTTCGACGGCCAGCCGCCAGCCCTGCGCCGGGCGCCGGAACACGGCGAGGACACGGAGTCCCTGTTGTTGGAGTTGGGTTACGGGTGGGACGACATCGCTGGCCTGAAGGAGTCGGGGGTCATCCTTTGACCGGGGCGGGCCGTCCGCTGCCGGTTCCCGACGAGCAGTCGCAGGGGTTCTGGACCGCGGCTGCCACCCACACCCTGGTGTTGGCCCGCTGCGCGCAGTGCGGCAAGCTCAGCCATCCGCCCGACACGGTTTGCCCCCACTGCGGCACGACGGATCCGGCCTACGCGTTCACCCCGGTCGACGGCTCGGGGTCCATCCGGTCGTGGACCGTCATGCGGCGGTCGTTCCTGCCCGGGTTCGACGAACCGTTCGTGCTGGTCGACGTGGAATTGTCGGCGCAACCGGACCTGCGACTGATCGGCCGGCTGGTTGACGGTCTCGAGGCGCCGCTGCGCCTGGGCGCGCCTGTCCGCCTGGCGTTCGAGGACCTGGCTCCCGGCGTGGCCGTCCTCGCCTTCGAGCTGGAGGGCGGTTCGTGAGCGCGCGGATGGAGTCCAGCAACCGGGTGGCCGTCGCCGGCTTCGCCCAGAGCCCGGTGGAGCGGCACGCCGAGACGACGCTCGGTGCCCTCACGGTCCAAACCGCCCGGCAGGCGATCGCGGACGCCGGGCTGAGCGTGGGGGACGTCGACGGGTTCGTGACGGCCAGCCTGTTCCCGTCTGCCGGCGCGCATGCCGCCGTGGACGGCGTGAGCTTGGTATCCGCCAACTGGCTGGCCGAACACCTCGGCGTGAACCCCCGCTATGCGGCGGGCTTCCAGGGATTCGGGCAGCTGCCCGGTGCTGTCGCCATGGCGGTCAACGCGGTGATGAGTGGGGCGGCCGAGTACGTGCTCGTGCACCGGGCCCTGCACAACCCGCGGGGCACGTACCACGCCAACCCGATGACCGAGGTCCGTGGCGCTCAGCAGTGGACCGTCCCTCAGGGTTACTTCGGCCCGCTGGCCATGATCGCGCTGCCCTACACCGAGTACCTCCAACGCTACGGCGCGACCCGTGAGGCCATGGCCGCGGTCGTTTCGGAAGCGCGCAAGAACGGGGCGCGGATCCCGTGGTCCCACTGGTGGGGCACGCCGCTGCCGGCCGAGGAGTACCTGTCGGAACCGATGGTCAACGACCCGATCTGTCGCCTCGACTGCGACATCCCGGTGGACGGGGCGGCCGCCTTCGTCTTCACCTCGGCGGAGCGCGCCAGTGACCTTCCCCACCGTCCCGTCTACGTGTCGGGGTACGCCACGGGGGCGCCGGTGCGGCACCGTCTGCCGCTCCACTGGCCACTCGACGACATCATGGAGGTCGGGCAGGTGACGGCGCAGCGCTTGTGGGAGCGTGCCGGGATCGGGCCGGATGAGGTCGACCTTCCGCAGGTCTATGACGGGTTCTCACCCTTCGTCTACCTGTGGATGGAGTCGATGTCGCTGTGCCCAGTCGGCGAGGCGCACCGATTGGTGCTCGAAGGCGGCATCGACAGCGATCGGAAGGGCGCGCTCCCCGTTCTCTCCGGTGGAGGTGCGCTCGGCAACGGACGCATGCACGGTGTTCCCCAGATGCTCGAGTGCTACCTGCAGTTGGCCGGACGGGCGGGGGATCGGCAGCGGCCCGACGTCTCCATCGGCGTGGCATGCCACTCCTCTCCGCACTACGGCGGCGCGGTGGCGTACAGCGCCGAGCCGTTCTGACGCTCACGTCGATGACCACCCCGGCGACCCCGAAGGAGCGTGGAACGAGCCCGGCTACTGTGGCGCGGGTGACGTGGGCCGAGCGTGTCGCCGATCGGTCCCCCGTCGTGCAGCGCTCGAGGGACAGGGGCGTCGAGCAGGCGAAGTCGATCGTGGCGGCGGCCCGCCGGCTCATCGAGACCAAGGGCCCGAGCTTCACGACCCAGGAGCTGATCAAGGAAGCGGGCATCGCCCTGCAGACCTTCTACCGGTACTTCCCGGGCAAGGACTACCTCCTGCTCGCGGTGATCGAGGACATCATCGACGAGAACTGCGCGGCGTACCGGAAGCGGGCTCGCAGGCTGTCGGATCCCGTCGAGCGGCTGCGCTATTACGTCACCGCCACGGTCGGAGCCCTCGACGCCCCTGGCAGTGGCCCCAGCTTCATGACATCGGAGCACTTCCGCCTCCAGACGTTGTACCCGGCCGAGGTCTCCCGGGCCACGCAGCCGTACACGGATCTCTTGGTCGAGGAGATCCGCGCCGCAACCGACACGGGCCGCGTGCACGCCAACGACCCGGAGTACTCGGCGTGGCTGGTCACTCAGCTGACGATGGCCGTGTTCCACCACTACGACTGCGCCGGCCTCGATGAGCCCAGCGACCGGATCGCCGAGAGATTGTGGGAGTTCTGCTTCGCCGCGGTCAGCGGCCCGGCCCCGCCGCCGTCGTCGACGGCGGCCCGGCGCCCGGCCAGGACCGGATCCCGACGCGCGGCCGGCTAGCGATCAACGGGGCTCGGCGTGGCGTCGGACATCCCCAGGCTCCACATCGGACTCGTAGTCAGTGGTGGGCTCGCCACGACGACGGACCTCGAGGACCTGCCCCTCGATTCTCTGTGGACCGGGGGCCATGTGGCCTCCCGCAACGCTTCGCCCGAGGCGCTCATGGGTTTGGCCCGCCTGTCCGCCATGACCAGGCGCGTGAGGATCGGCACCTCGATCCTCCTCCTACCGCTCTATCCCCCTGCCATCGTGGCCAAGCAGGTCGCCGACCTGGACCGGTACACCGGAGGGCGCGTCATCCTCGGTGTGGGAGTCGGCGGCGAGTACCCCGAGGAGTTCCGAGCGTGCGGGGTGCCGCTGGCTGAACGTGGTGCGCGCACCGACGAGGCCATCCCGCTGCTCCGCCGCCTGTGGACCGGCAAGGAGACGACGCACCGGGGTCGCTACTACTCCATGTCGGAGGTCCGGATCCATCCGCCCCCGGTGCAGGACGGGGGGCCGCCCATCGTTGTCGCTGGGCGCAAGGACGTCGCGATGCGGCGGGCCGCGCTCCTGGGGGACGGGTGGATGCCCTACCTGTACTCACCCCAGCGCTACGCGGGGTCGGTCGCCCGGATCCGAGAGGTGGCGCGTGTCGCCAAGAGGGACCTGTCGGGGTTCGAGTGGTGCGCCTTCGTGTTCGTGAACGTCGGCGCGGACGGGCGGCGATCTCGGGAGCAGGCTGCAGCGGCGATCGGAGGGACGTACAACCAGGACTTCCGCGCCATGGTCGACCGTGTCGCGGCCGTTGGAACCCCTGACGAAGTCCGTGCGACGCTGCAGGGGTTCGTCGACGCCGGGGCCCGCCATCTCGTCCTCGCTCCCGCCACGGCCCCCGGCGAGGCCGACGCTGTCGTGCAGGCACTCTTCGCCGACGTGCTGCCCGGTATCCACCCATCGGGTGATGAGCCTGCAAGGTACTAACCCGCAAGGAACTAAATCGAATCTGATTTCGAAACGTGGTTCTACGTCTCGGCTAACATGCGTTCTACCCGCCCGGGCGGGGATCCGGCGGGCAGTCGAAGGGGGAGGTTGATCCGAGTCTGATGGGAGCTTCCGCGTGGGACCTGCGCGAGGTCGCCGTCGAGGACCGCCACCGGTTCGCAGCCGAGGGTTGGTGGCCTGGCCACACCGTGGGCCAACGGATGGCCGACGGTCTCGCCGCCGGCAAGGACCTGCCGTTCGTGATCCACTCCCGGACTCGTCCCTGGAGAGGCTCGTTCGGCGACGTCCTGGACATGGCACGCCGGGTCGCCTCGGGGCTGGTCGCCCGGGGGGTCGGCGCAGGAGACGTCGTCACCTTCCAGACCCCGAACTGGCTCGAGGGGGCGCTCACGTTCTATGCGGCCGCGTTCGTCGGAGCGGTCGCGGCGCCGATCGTCCACATCTACGGGAGCCGTGAGACCTCCTACATCCTCGGCGAATGCCGCCCGCGGGTGCACGTGACCGCCTCGCGGTTCGGCCATCAGGACTTCTTGGCCAACCTGGAGGCGATGCCGGAGATCCCGGGGATGCAGCTCGTGGTTCTCGACGGAGCGGGTCCACCCGGGAGCGTCGGTTTCAGCGACCTGCTCGCCCACGACCCCATCGAGTCGGCGACGAGAGTTGATCCGGGAGCTCCTGCCCTCGTGGGTTGGACCTCGGGGACGACGGCCAGTCCGAAGGGCGTCGTCCATTCGCACCATACGGTGTGCGCGGAGATCGCGCAGCTCGGGGCGACCTCGCCGCCGACAACGCGACCGTTGCTCGTTGCGAACCCGATCAGCCACGCGATCGGCATGCTGGGAGCGCTTCTGATCCCGGTCGATCGAGGTAAGGCCGTCCACCTCGTGGACCAGTGGGAGCCCGCGGTCGTGTTGGACCTGATCGCTTCGGAGGATCTGAGTGCGGGCGGGGGAGCCCCCTACTTCCTTACCAGCCTGCTCGACGACCCACGCTGCGACACGGAGCATCTGGAACGGTTGCACTACCAGGGAATGGGTGGCGCCCCGGTACCTCGGGCGGTCATGGAGCGGGCGACTGAGCTCGGCCTGAACATCTACTCCATGTATGGATCCACCGAGCACCCCTCGATCACCGGATGCACCCACGCCGACCCACTGGACAAGCGGCTCGCCACGGACGGGCGGCCGTTGCCCGGCTGCGAGATCAAGCTCGTCGACTCCGACGGCAGGGAGGTGGAACCCGAAGAACCCGGCGAGATCCTCTCGCGGGGCCCTGAATGCTTCCTCGGGTACACAGATGCGTCGCTGACAGCGAAGGTGTTCGACGACGGTGGTTGGTACCACACGGGTGACATCGGTGTCGTGGACGGCGACGGGTATCTGTCGATCACCGACCGGATCTCCGACGTCATCATCCGCGGAGGCGAGAACATCAGCGCCGCGGAGGTCGAGGAGGTTCTCATGACCTTCGCGGGTGTCGCCGAGGTGGCCGTGGTCGCGGCGCCCGATGCACGGATGGGGGAGCACGCAGCGGCATTTCTCCGCATGTCCGGGGGCCGTCCGGCGCCTGATCTCCCCCTGATGAGGAACCACCTGGACGCTGCGGGTGTCGCCCGTCAGAAGTGGCCCGAGGAGCTGATACCCGTCGACGACTTCCCTCGCACCTCGTCGGGCAAGGTGCAGAAGTACGTATTGCGCGACCGCCTTCGTGACGGTCGGGCCTGAGGCGCCGGCACTCACGCCATGTCGCCGCCGATACCGAACACGCTGGGGGAGGTGCTGGACCCCGGATGGCTGAGCCGGGCGTTGGGTGGGCGGTTCCCCGGCATCACGGTGGTATCGGTGGAAGCCGGGCCCGTCGTCTCGCGAGTGTCCACCAACGCACGCTTTCGCATTGAGTGCGAGGGTGCGTTGCCTCCAGTGCTTCCGGCCGATCTCTGCGTCAAGGGGTACTTCACGGACTGCTCGGACACAGCCGCGGCCAGCCGGACGGCGGGTGTGCCTGAGGCATTGTTCTACCGACACCTCGCCGGCGACACCGGCGTGCGAACCCTCGACAGCGTCTATGCCGACGTCGACCCAGCCACTCAACACGGCGTGGTGATCACCGGGGACGTCGTTGCGCAAGGCGCGACGTTTCTCGATGCCCTCAGCACGTACACCGCCGATCAGGTGGCAGAGAGCCTCGAGCAGTACGCGATCCTGCACGGTCGGACGTGGGGAGCGGGCCGGTCCGACGAGCCGTGGCTCACGCCGCGGCTCGAGGCGACGATGAGAGCGCGTGGGCTCCGCGAGATCAGCGGGAACTTCGAGGGTCCCACCGGCTCCTTGGTGCCCGAGGAGGTCCGCGATGCCGAGCGCCTCATGAAAGCCGTCCGGCTGCTCGCGGACCAGTTGGACGAAATGGAGCCACGATGCCTGCTCCACGGTGACGCCCACGTCGGGAACCTGTACCTCGACGCTGCCGGACGTCCCTGCCTGGTGGACTGGCAGCTCGTCCAGCGCGGCCCGTGGTACCTCGACGTCGGGTACCACATCGCGTGCACCATGGGTCCCGAGGAGCGCCGGCGGGCCGAGGCGGACCTCCTCGGGCACTACCTGGACCGTCTCCGCGCCGAGGGCGTCGATGCGCCATCGTGGGAGGAGGCACGGCACCGCGTCGGAGCGGGGATCGTGTACGGCTTCTTCCTGTGGGCGATCACCCTGAAGGTGGCGCCGCAGGTCATCACCGCGATGCTCGAGAGGCTGGGTACGGCCGTCGCCGACCACGACGCCTATTCGTCGGTGACAGCCTCATGAGCTGCGCCCGAACCCGGGGTGGCGGGCCCGCGCCCCGCGGAAGTCTGTGAACCGCTACTTTGCGGCCACTCAGAGAGACCTGAACGACCCAATCCAGCAGCTGAGCGAGCCCGCTCGCACGTCACCTGACCAGAGGTCGGGGGGAGGCAGACATTCATGCAACCACGAAGCAAGGCCAGGCGGGGATCCGTCGGTGCGGCGCTCCTGGCCTTGACGGCCGGGCTACCGGTGGCGGTGCTGGCGACGACACCCACGCCGGCCGCGGCCTCACCGGCGCCGATCACCATCGCCTACATCACCTCGGTGACGGGCCCCGGCGGGTCCGAAGACGGGACGTCCCCAGGCGCCTTCAAGGCGAGGATCGCATTGCAGAACGCCGAGGGTGGCGTCAACGGTCACAAGCTGGTGCCGCTCGTCATCGACGACCAGACGAGCCCCTCGCAGATCGCCACGGCTGTCCAGGAGGCCGATTCCAAGGCCTTCGGCATCGTCTCGCAGAGCCCGTTGTTCTTCCTGGCGGCCAAGTACCCCCAGCAGCAGGGCGTCCCCGTAACCGGGTCGTACAGCGACGGGCCGGAATGGGGTCAGCAGCCCTATACCAACATGTTCGCCGCCGACGTCGGCAGCCTCGATCCGAAATACCCGGTGACCACGCTGGCGGGGAACTTCCTCAAGCAGCACGGCGCCACGGTGCTCGGCACCTACGGCTACGGCATCTCGCCGTCTTCCAGCCGCGCCGCCATCCAGACGGCGGACTCGTTCAAGCACGCCGGAGGCAAGGTCGGCGTCCTCAACACCACGGTGCCCTTCGGCGGTGTCAGCTTCACCAGCGATGCGCTGGTGGCGAAGCAGAACCACATCGACGCGCTCGTACCCAACATGGACAACAACTCGAACTTCGCCCTGGCGGAGGCCCTGCAGCAGGCCGGAGTCAAGCTGAAGGCGTCCATGTTCGCGACCGGCTACCAGCCCGACGTGATCAAGTCTGCGGCGTGGCCGGCCCTGCAGGGGGACTACTTCTACTCCCTCTTCCGTCCGTGGTCGCTGCCCAACGCCGGCACGAAGCAGATGCAGGCTGCCATGGAGAAGTACGACGGCTACTCCAAGACCGACTTCCCCTCGTTCAGCGAGTACGAAGCCTGGCTGGGCGCGGACCTCATGATCAAGGGCCTGCAGCTCGCAGGGCCGAACCCCACCCGGGCCGGCGTCATCAAGGAGCTGCGCGGGGTCAAGTCGTACAACGCCAACGGGCTCCTGCCCCAGAGCTGGAACTACTCGACCGACTTCGGGCATGACGACGCCAAGAGCTGCTCGTGGTTCGTGCAGGCCAAGAAGACCGGATTCGTCCCGGTCTCCTCCCAGCCGACCTGCGGGACAGACATCCCGGGGACGACGACGGCCAACGCGACGTCGTAGGCGGTCAGGCCTCTCGCGTCGGGAGTCGGTCGCCGCCCCCGACGCGAGGCGTCCGGGCTCGGGGTGAGCCTCGAACGACTTCAACGCTTCGTCGAGCGGGGTTTCGTGGTGCCGTCGGACCGCGTGCTCCCGAAGCCGAGCGCGTTCGCCCAGAGCAGGCTGAGCTGCTCGACCGCCGTTTCGAAGTCGTAGTCGCGATAGCCCTGGACCAGCCACAACTCGGCTACCCGGGCGATCATCGCTCCGAGAGCGTCGGCGGCCATGGAGGGATCAAGGCGTTGGTCCGCCAGCCCCTCCTTCTGCCAATGTCGGATCGACTGCTCGGCACGCTCGACGAAGTGCTTCATCGTGGCCATGCGGGCCGTGTTCACGTCCTCGTCGTAGCGTGACACCTGCTCGATCACACCCATCAGCGCCGCCTCGTCGCGGTAGCGCTCGAGGTAGAGCCGGTTGGCCCGCCGGATGCGGTCACCGGGCGAACCATCGGGCCCCTCCGCGCCCGGCTCGCGGGCCGGCGCCGTCAGCCGCTCCTCTTGCATCTGCGCCACCTCGAGGAACAGCTCCTCCTTGGAGTCGAAGTAGTGGTAGAAGCTGCCCGGGGCCAGGTTGGCGGACTCCGCTATGTCGACGATGCGAGCCTCGAGGAAGCCGTCCCGCTCGAAGACGGTCTTTGCTGCCTCCACCAGGCGCGCCCGCGTCTGTACGCCCTTCGGCGATCGGGGTGCGCCACGCACGGCGTTCTTCTCGGCACCCGCTTGGGTCACGGTGGGCCCCCGTTCCTTTCGTGTTCGCCGCGGTCACGGTGGAGGCCGACTCGTCAACGACGGGCGCCCGGGCAGGCACCGAGGTGCGGCGCCCGCTACCTTAGTATCGAAGTCGAATTCGATTTCTAGGAGCACGATGAGAGTCACCGTTCACGACCCCTTGGCGTTCGAAGTCCTGGCTCATGGTCTGGGGTTCACCGAAGGTCCGGCGATCGCGCCGGACGGGGCCGTCTTCGCGGTGGACATCGACGGCGGCCGGGTGCTGCGGATCACCGACGACGGCGACGTCGCCGTCGTGGCCACCCCGGGGGGCGGACCGAACGGACTGGCGCTCGAAACGCCGACGACGGCCATTGTGGCCAACAACGGAGGCTTCTTGTGGAGCGAGGTCGAGGGCGGGATCCGCATCCCCATCGACCGGACCACCCACACGAACGAACCGCCGGGGTTCACCGGTGGGTGGATCGAGCGGATCGACCTCGAGACCGGTGACGTGACCGTGCTGCACCGCGAGTGCGAAGGCTCCCCGCTCCGCGGGCCGAACGACCTGGTGTTCGACGAGGTCGGAGGGCTGTGGTTCACCGATCACGGCAAGGGGCGACGGGCCAGCGTCGACCGTGGCGGCCTCTACTACGTCCCGCCCGACGGGACGGTGGTCCGGGAGGTCGCGTTCCCGCTCAACGGCCCGAACGGCGTCGGACTGTCCCCCGACGGGCGGCGGGTGTACGTCGCCGAGACGCACACCGGGAGGTTGTGGGCCTGGGAGCTGACGGGACCGGGCGAGGTGGCGGTCTCCGGTGATTCGATCGCCATCCGCCACGGCGGGAAATGCATCGCCGCCACGCCGTACTCGTTCGACTCGCTCGCCGTCGAGGACGACGGGCGCGTCGTCATCGGCGCAATCGGAGACGGCCTCGTCGCCATCACGCCCGACGGCCAGGAGGCGGACGTCTACCCGGTCCCCGGGGACGTCACGACGAACATCGCGTTCGGAGGTCTCGATCGCCGCCGTGCTGTGATCACGCTTTCCCGGTCCGGGAGCGTCGTGGAGGCTCAGTGGCCACGCCCCGGCCTCGTGGTCGCCCCCCGGCGTCCATGACGACGGCCGCTGAGCTCCTCCGGCGTCGCGCGGGGGACGATGCCGGGGCGTTCCTCTTCGAGGACCGTTCCTGGTCCTACCGGGAGCTGGTCGAGGAAGCGAGTCGGCGGGCCGCGCTGTTCGACGGCATGCAGGACCGCTCCCGCCCGCCGCACATCGGCGTGCTCCTCGACAACGTCCCCGAGTACGTGTTCTGGCTCGCGGCAGCCGCGTTGTCGGGCAAGGTCGTGGTCGGGATCAATTCCACCTATCGCGGCGACCAGCTCGGCCAGCTTATCCGACACACCGATTGCCAGGTCCTCGTGACGTCGGGTGATCACCTGGACTTGCTCGACGACGTGGACACGGAGATGCCCTCCGACAGGGTGCTCGTCGTCGACAGCAACGACTACCAGGCCCACCTCGAGCGTCGCCCCGCTGCTCTTCCGAACGGCCCCGTCGCCGAGGAGGACCTCTTCCTTCTCATCTTCACGTCCGGATCGACAGGCCTGCCCAAGGCGGTGCGCTGCACCCAGGGTCGTTTCGCCGGCACTGGTGGGCATGTCGCGACGATCGCCCAACTCGGACCGGGGGACGTCATCTACTCCCCGCTGCCGTTCTTCCATTCGAGCTCCTTGTTCACGGGCTGGGCCTCCGCTCTCACGGCCGGCATCCCGATCGCGACGCGGTCGCGGTTCTCCGCATCGGCAACACTGCCCGACGTCCGGCGCTACGGAGTGACGATGCTCACGTACACCGGCAAGGTCCTCAATTACATCCTCGCCACACCGGAGCTCCCCGACGACCCCGACAACCCACTGCGTCTCGCCATCGGCAACGAGGCCTCCGAGCGCGACATCCGCGAGTTCGCACGCCGGTTCGGGTGCACGGTCCGGGACAGCTACGGGTCCACCGAGGGGATCATCATCATCCGACGAGACCCTTCGATGCCCCCAGGTGCACTCGGCACGGCCGACTCGAGTGTCAAGGTGCTCGATGCCGATACCGGGGAAGCGTGCCCGCCGGTGGAGCTCGGTCCCGATGGTCACCCCACCAATCTCGAGGCTGCGGTGGGCGAGATCGTCGAGACGGAGCCGACGAGCGGGTTCGAGGGGTACTACAAGAACGAGGACGCCACCCGGGCCCGGTTCCGCAACGGCTGGTACTGGTCGGGAGACCTGGCGTACCGCGACCGCGACGGGTGGCTTTACTTCGCCGGAAGGTCGAACGAGTGGCTCCGGGTGGACGGTGAGAACTTCGCCGGTGCCCCGGTGGAGGCGATCATCGCCCGGTACCCCGCAGTCCGCTCCGTGGCCGTGTACGCCGTGCCTGACGACCCGGTCGGCGACCGGGTCATGGCGGCGCTCGAGCTCGAAACCGGGGCAGCGTTCGACCCCGCCGCGTTCGACGAGTTCCTGGCCCGGCAGCCCGACCTGGGGACGAAGTGGCGTCCGGCCTTCGTCCGCGTGGCGGTCGAGCTCCCCAAGCTGGCCAGCATGAAGGTCGACAAGCAGCAGCTCCGCCGTGAGGCGTGGCGGGCCGAGGCCGTGTACTGGCGACCTGGAAAGGGTGAGGGGCTGCGCCCGGTGGAGCCCGACGACAGGACCCGGCTGGACCCCCTGCTGCGCTGACCAGGGGGAAACCGCGCCGCCCTACCGCCCGCCGGGGATGATTTCGAAATCAATTTCGAATATGATCGAGGGCCATGACCGGCCGGATCTTCGACTTCGACAACCACTACTACGAGGCGGAGGACGCCCTCACCCGGCACCAGGACACGTCCCTGGGAAACCGCGGGGTGCGCTGGGCGGAGATCGACGGCCGCCGCCGCCTCATCGTGGGCGGGAGGGTCAACTCCTACATCGCCAACCCGACCTTCGACCCGGTGGCCCGCCCCGGAGCCCTGTTCGACTGGTACCGCGGCAATCCGAAGCACGAGACCATCGTCGAGGCGTTCGGTGAGCTCGAACCCATACGCCCCGAGTACCGCGACCGGGCCGCTCGGCTGCGCCGCATGGACGAGCAGGGGTTGGCGGCGATACTGCTCTTCCCGACGCTCGGCGTCGGCCTCGAGGAAGCCCTCCGCGACGACCCCGACGCGTGCGCCAAGGTCTTCACCGGCTTCAACCGGTGGCTCGACGAGGACTGGGGCTACCGCTGCGAGGGCCGGATGATCGCTGTCCCGTACGTTCCCTTCCTCGACCCGCAAGCCGCCCACGCCGAACTGCGTGCCGTCCTCGACCGGGGTGCTGTCGTCGTCAACGTCCGGAACGCCCCGGTCCCCGTGCCGGGCGGCTATCGATCGCCCTTCGATCCGGCCTACGACGCGTTCTGGGGTCTGGCCGAGGAGTCCGGCGTGGTCGTCGCCACGCATGCGGGTCTTGACGGCTACGACACGCTCGTTCAGATGTGGGAGCCGGGCAGCGCCGAGAGCTCCCTGTTCCGCTCCCCATTGCGCGGCGTGCTGACCAAGGCGCGCGCGGTCACGGACTTCTACGGAGCCGCCCTGTGCCACCTGCTCTTCGAGCGGTTCCCCGGATTGCGGCTGGCCAGCGTGGAGAACGGGGCCAGCTGGATCCCCGACTTGCTGCACCGCCTCGACGACGCCGCCAACCGCAGCCCGGGCTACTTCAAGGACCACCCGCGTCAGGTGTTCGGCGAGCACGTCTGGGTGACGCCGTTCTGGGAGGACCAGGTGCCCGAGCTCCTGGGCGACGTCCGGGTCGACCGGCTCCTCCTCGGTTCGGACTGGCCACACGCCGAAGGCACGCGGCAGCCGTTCGATTTCGTCACCGAGACGCTGGCAGGCCTGCCCGGCGAGGACGTGCAGCGCATCGCCCGTGACAACGCGGTCGAACTGCTGGGGGTCGACGTCGCCTGATGCACCTTCGGCATGACTGAGACGCCGGCGGCATTCCGCTCCCGCGTGATGGCGTGGCTGGAGGCCAACGCGCCGCGCAAAGGGGAACCCGGGGACTTCTCCGCAGCGCACCTCGTCAGCGCCGACACGCCAGAGGAGTACCACCGGCGCGAGCGCGGGGCCCTCGGGGTGACCACGGCATGGCAGCGGCGGGTGTTCGAGGCCGGCTTCGCCGGGCGGTCCTGGCCGAAAGCGTACGGCGGGGCCGAAGAGCCGCCCTGGCAGGACGAGATCTTCGTCGAGGAGCAGGCGCGCTACGGAGTCTCCACGAAGATGATCGCCATCGCGCTTGAGATGGTGCCGCCTGTTCTCTTCGAGTACGGCACGGCGGTCCAACGCGCCGAGCACCTCCCAAAGGTGCTCCGGGGAGAGGAGAGCTGGTGTCAGCTCCTGTCCGAGCCGGGAGCCGGTTCCGATCTCGCCAGCGTCAGCACCCGCGCCACGCCGGTGTCCGGAGGTTGGTCGGTCACGGGGCAGAAGGTGTGGACGTCGGGGGCCGGCACAGCCGACTTCGCATTGCTCTTGGCTCGCAGCGAGCCGGATCCCGGCCGGTCGGGGCTCTCGTGCGTCGTGCTGGACATGCACGCGCCGGGTGTCGAGGTGCGGCCGCTGCGGCAGATGTCGGGTGGGTACCACTTCAACGAGGTGTTCCTCGACGAGGTCTCCGTACCCGAGCACGCATTGATCGGCACGGCGGGCGGTGGTTGGGCGGTCCTGCGCACCATGCTCTCGAGTGAGCGGGCCGCCATCGGGGGAGGCACGAGCGGGCGGGCGGCCGGTCAGCTGGTCACCCTGGCCCAGCGACTCGGCCGGAGCGACGACGCGGTCGTGCGGCAGGTGGTGGCCGCGGCGTACAGCCGGGAGCGAGTGCTCGACATCCTCCAGGCCCGCGTCACCGCCAACGCCGGGGTCCGCGCAGGAGGCTCGGTCACCAAGCTCCTCTACTCCGAGCATGCCCGCCGCACGGCTGACGACGCCATGCAGGTGCTGGGCGTGTCGGGAACGACGCCGGGGCACCGCGAGGCGGGCCCGTGGGTGGAGCGGCTCCTGTTCGCACCGGGTTTGCGACTCGGCGGCGGGACCGACGAGATCCAGCGGAACACCATCGCCGAACGCGGGCTCGGGCTTCCCCGGGAGGGGCGAGCATGACCGTGACCGAACAACGACGAGAGCACGCGCTCGGTTCGATACGGACACGTTCGACATCGGCGCGATCGTGCGGGACGGGCGCGACCGTCGGGAGTTGGAGCCGTGCCCTCAGTACCATGAGCGGTCATGGCGCAACCGCTCGTTCGCACCGCTCCCTCGGAATGTGGTGTCGACGCCAACGGGGTAGTCGCCTTTCTTGACGCACTCGAGGCGGCCGACATCGACCTGCATTCCCTGATGGTCCTTCGCCACGGAGCGGTGGCGGTCGAGGCCTGGTGGGAGCCGTATCGCGCCTCGGACATCCAGCTCCTGTACTCCCTCTCGAAGACCTTCACGGCCATGGCCATCGGGATCGCGGTGGGGGAAGGGCGCCTGTCGGTCGATGACCTCGTGGCCGATCTGCTTCTCGACCTCGTTCCTGAGCCCCTGCCCGACCACCTACGCAACCTTCGGGTCCAGCATCTTCTGACGATGACGAGTGGCCACCGAGAGGACACCTTCCTGCGCCTGCTCAGGATGGGACCGGATCCGGTCCGCAACTTCCTGTCCATCTCGCCCGAAGAAGAACCCGGCACGGCGTTCGCCTACAACCAGGGCACCTCGATCACCCTGTCTGCGATCATCACGGCCTGCACGGGAGAGCGAGTCGTCGAGTACCTGCGCCCCCGCCTGTTCGAGCCATTGGGCATCGACGAGGTCGAGTGGCTCATCACGTCCACGGGTATCGACCAGGGGTTCTCGGGCCTTCACCTCACGACGGAGTCGGTCGCCAAGCTCGGCCAGCTCCTCCTTCGAGGTGGCCACTGGCAGGGAAGGCAGCTTGTACCGGCTGATTTCGTGGCCGAGAGTCTCCGCAAGCAGACCGACAACGCCGGGTGGTCGATCGACCCCGACTGGCAGCAGGGTTACGGGTATCACATGTGGATGTGTCGGCACGGTGGCCGACGCGGTGACGGGGCGTTCGGGCAGTTGATGATCATCCTTCCTGAACAGGATGCCGTCATCGCCTGCACCGCGCAGGTCGTCGACATGCAATCCGAGCTCCAACTCGTGTGGAGTCATCTGCTGCCTTCGTTCTCGTCCATGCGGGCGGACCCGGTAGCCGACGCGGAGCTGGCCGAGCGACTTGCTCGCCTGTCGACTCGAACCATCGATTCGACGTCGTCCGGTCCTGGCGCGCCGGTGGAGTTCTCCGTCGCCTCCCTTGCCGATCTGGATCCCCTGACCAAACTGACCACCCCCTACATCGACAGAATCGAGAGGATCCGGGTTGAACCCACGCCGGGCGGAAGTCGATTGCTCGTGCAGGTATCGGGGTCCGAGAACCTCTTCGACCTCCGCCGGAGTCAGTGGATCGACGGCTACCTCCGCGGTTTGCACACGCCTTTCTCCGAGGTGTCAGTGACCGGGGGCTGGGTGAGCGCCGAGCATTTCCACGCTGACGTCGTCTCCCGGCGGACACCGCACCGGCTTCAGGTGAGGGCCACGACCGAGTCGAACCCCACGGCATCCGTTCGCTGGTACGCCGCGCCTCTCCCCATTCCTGCGGCCGGATTCTGACCACAGTCCGGATAACCTTCCGCCCGCCATGGCAGGCCGTGGGCACTTGATCATCGACTCCAGCGACGGCGTGCGGATCGCCCTCCATGATCTGGGCGGACCGAGCGGCAGCACTGAGGTTCCGGTGCTGCTCTTCTCCCACGCCACCGGGTTTCACGGACGGGTCTGGGAGCCGGTCGCGTCGTTCCTGAACGATCAGTTCCGCTGCGTCGCGCTCGATCTGCGGGGCCACGGCGTGTCCGAGCTCCCGCCCGGGGCGGGTGTGGCGTGGTCGGGAATGGCCGAGGACGTCCTGGCCGTCCTCGCCGGCGATCGCTTCCCGGCCGGACCACGTCACGGCATCGGCCACTCCATGGGAGGTGCGGCCCTGGTGCTGGCTGCGGGACGACGACCCGATGCCTTTCGGTCGCTCTGGCTCTACGAGCCGGTCATCGTCCCCACCGAGGGCTGGCCGCTTCCCGATGGTGAGAACCCCATGTCAGATGGGGCGGCCCGGCGTCGCGACCGCTTCGATTCGCTGGATCAGGCCTATGAGAACTATGGATCGAAGGCGCCACTCGACCAGTTGCACCCCGATGCCCTGAGGGCCTACGTCGATGGTGGCTTCGCACCCACTGCGGACGGCTCGGTCGCATTGCGGTGCCGGCCCACCACCGAAGCCGAGGTGTTTCGTCAAGCCGCGACCAGTGGCGCGTGGGAGACCGTTGGGGCACTCGAGGTGCCGGTGGCCGTGGTGGCCGGGCGTCCGGACGGGATTGGGCCCGGGGCCTTCGCGCCGGCGACGGCGGCAGCTCTCCCGCGGGGCACGCTGATCGAGCGGCCTCGCCTTGGCCACTTTGGGCCGTTGGAGGACCCGGCGGCCATGGCCCGGGACATCGCCACCTGGGTCCGGGCGCACCCGTAGGCGCCGCCGCATGCGGATGGCGCGTCAGACCACCAGGGCGGCGACGGCCGCGTCGAAGACCTCGCCGTGGAGGTCGACGTCGGCCTCGGTGGTGGCCGGGCACATCAGGACCATGTTGTGGAAGGGCGTGATCAGCACGTCCCGGTTCGACATCGAGAGATGGAGCCAGGCGTCCAGGTCGGCGTCCTCTGCCGCCGCCGAGGCGGTACCCGTGACCGGCGCCGGCGAGGCAAAGCGGATCTCCGAGCGCGCCCCCACGCGGCTGATCGACCAGGGGAGGCCGGCAGCCGCGATCGTGGCCTGCGAGCGCGCGCCGAGCCGTGTGCACAGCGTGTCCATCCGGGAGAAGGCCTCTTCGGTCAGCACGTGTTCGAGGGTGGCCCGGGCGGCCGCCATGCACAGGGCGTTGCCGGCCAGGGTGCCGCCCACGCCGCCCACGTCGACGATGTCGGCACCTTCGTCGCGGACCCGGGCGAGCACCCGTCCCGCCGTCTCCTCGGAGAGCCCGTAGGCACCGATGGGGATGCCCCCGGCGATGGCCTTGCCCAGGGTGACCACGTCGGGACGCAGCCCCCAGGCGGCCGTGCAACCGCCCGGCCCCGCCGAGATGGTGTGCGTCTCGTCGATGACGAGCAGCGTGCCCGTCTCGTCGCAGAGCTGGCGGAGCCCGTCGTGGAAGCCGGGCTCCGGCGTGACGATGCCGATGTTCGTCATGGCCGGCTCGGTCAGGACGCAGGCCACGTCTCCGGTGGCCAAGGCTCGGGCTACGGCGTCGAGGTCGTTGAACTCCACGGCCACGGTCGTCAGCGAAGGATCGACTGCCGGCGCCACGTTCCCCGGGCGGGCCCGTGTGCCGCCGTCCGGCCCGGCCACGGCGAAGGTCTCGTCCACGCTGCCGTGGTAGCAGTACGAGAAGACCAGGACCTTGGGTCGACCGGTGACCAGGCGGGCTAGCCGCAGCACCCAGCGGTTGGCGTCGGTGGCGGTGAGGGCGAAGGACCAGCTGGCCATGCCGAAGCGGCGGCTCAGCTCGGCGGCCACCCACTCCGCGTCCTCACTGGGCAGCATGGCGGTCAGCCCGCCCAGCTCGCCGATCCGGCGCTGCACCGCCTCGACCACGGGCGCGGGGGAGTGGCCGGCCATGGCCCCGGTGTCGCCCAGGGCGAAGTCCGCGTACTCGTGGCCGTCGACGTCGGTCACCCGGGCCCCGCGGGCTCCAGCCAGGCTGAGAGGGAAGCCGCCGGACCACTTGGTCATCCAGGTCATGGGGACGCCGGTGAGCAAGTGGCGGGCCTCGGAGAAGCGCCGGAGCGAGCCGGGATTGCGCTCGTGGTGCACTGCTGTCTCGGCGGCCACCAGCTCGGTCAGTCGACGTCGGTCCATGTCGGGCCCCCGGACGTTCACCGCTCTTTGCCCTTCAGGGCCTCGAGGGCTGCGCCCATCCGTTCATGGACGGTGTTCACGGCTTGGAGCGGTCGGATCATCACCTTGAAGTCGACGATGCGGCCGTCGTCGTTGCAGCGGATCATGTCGACGCCGTTGATGTACGTGCCCTTCATCGTGGTCTCGAACTCGAGGACCGCGTCGTGGGTGCCGAGCAGCTCGCGCACGTACCGGAACCGGCCGTCCCACGGCCGTCCGTCCGGATCGGTGATCGTCGTCGCTGCCCGGGTCCCCGTCGCCGTGCCGTGCCCCTCGTCGCCCCCGAACGTCATCGTCGCGCCGGTGAGGTACAGCAAGACGAGGTCCTTGCCCCGCTGTGGCGTGAAGACGATGGGGGAGTGGAAGACAGCGTCGTCGGTGATGAGCGGGGCCAGCGCGGCGTGGTCGCCCGCGATGACCGAGTGCCAGGAGCCGAGGCACCGCTCGATCGGGGTCGGGCCGGACCCTTGGGATGACGTGGACTGGGTCGGCATGTCGGCTCCTCGGGCTCGCCGTGTACTTCGCAGTCACACCATACGAAGATCCGTCCGAGGTCCGCCGCCCGCCGCTGGCACCCGGCGCTTCACCCGAGCCTGGTCCGGATCCTCACGGATCGGAGCGAGTGAGGCCCCACCGGGAGCGCAAGGTGGGAGTCCCGGACGAACAGTGCCAGGCGGTCGGGCGACTCGTCGAGGCGCACCGACTCGGCCGACTCGACGGCCACCCCGAGGTCGAGCTCGGCGTCTGACACCTCCCCGGTCGGGTTAAGGACTCGGATCACGAACCCGTCCCCGTCCTCGGCTGGCTTCAAGGCGGAGCACACGAGCGAGGCCGGCTTCAAGCGGAGGAGTGGGACGCCGGGGGGCAGGGGCGCCGAGCCCTCCACGCCCGCGGCGACGGCACGCAGGCCGAGCTCGTCGGCTGCTGAACCGGCGGCCACCGTGCCGACGTCGGCTGCACCCGACGGGACCAGGCGGAGGCTGAGGTCGGCGGTGATCCCGTCGGGGCACTGGGCCTCCGGGGTGACCAGGGTGGGGCCCGCCGGAATGGGCCGGCGCCCGACTTCGATGTGGCTCAGCCAGCCGACCGCACGCAGGAGCGTGACGGCGATCGTGCCCTCCGGGGTGACCTCCGCTTCTGGCAGGCCGGGGGCTCCGACGACCAACCCGTTGGCTTCGATCCACCCTTGGTGGGGGAAGGTCTCGGCCGGCGGGTGCCACCAGTCGTCTGCCACGGGCCGCTCGGTGGTGCGCACGGCGGCGTCGAAGGTGGCGGCGGCGTGGAACTGCTCGACCCGGGCGTCGGTCGGGAAGAGCAGCCGGAGCCGGTGGTCGCGGGCCGGGTTCTCCACCACCACGTGCAGGTCCACCCGGCCGGTCCCGGGAGCGAGCCGGGCCTCGACTCGCACCGTGCACTCGACCCGTTCCTGCGTGCGGGCGGCGCGCGACGGCTCGAGCCCGGCCGGCACTGTCACCACGCGGGTCACGACGAGCCGGCCGATCCCCGACGCGTGCCGGTGCCGTTCGATCCGCACGGAGCGGAGTTCGAATCCGGGGTCGGCCTCGACGGGGTCGTAGTCGTAGGTGTCGCCCCGGTCGCCCCGGTCCTCGAGCGCGCAGAGACCCTCCACCCGGCGATGGCCGTCCTCGAGCGTGAGCGTGCCGTCGTCGGCCGCGCTCACGCGGAACCCGGCCCCGTCGTCGACGCAACGGCCGCCGTCGACCACGTCGTCGTGGGCGTCCGAGGGGGTGAGGCGGAATCGGCGCCACCCGAAGGCCGGGACGTCCTCGGCCACGAACTCGACGTCGAGGGCGAGCAGATCCTCCACCACGCGGACCCGTCCGGGCTCGTCGGATGGCACGAGGCGCGCCGGCCCGCCGTCGACCTCGTAGCCGGTCACGCTCCCGGCCGCGAGGGCGAGCGGGTGGACGTCGACGTCGTTGTACGTGATGCGGTACAGCGGGAAGCCGTCGAGTGCCACTCGCACGACGTCGGTACGGGCCACCGGTGAGGGGTTGAACACGGCCAGGTCCAGGTCGGTTCCCCAGGCCACGTGGCGGTCGGGCGTGCGGCCGGCCAGTCGCTCGAGCACGCGGGCGGTGGTCTGGTCGGCCAGTTCGGTGGCCGTGGCGTAGCGCCCTGCCATCTGGCGGTGGACCTCGTCCTGCGAGCATCCGCCGATCGAGTCGTGGGCCTCGTTGGCGAGCAGGGCCCGGCGGGCGGCGACGAGCGACGGTGTCTCGTCGGCCAGCCCGAGGGCGTGTCCGAGCGCGGCCCACGGCTCGGCCCATCCGACCAGGGCGCGCTCGGCCCGGCGGTCGGCCAGCTTGAGCCCGAGGCGCGACGACCAGACGCCCGGCAGCAGGTTGGCCAGGCGTCCTCCGAGCAGTTCGCCGGTGTACGCCCGCCGGTCATCGGGATCTGCGCGTGACCGCAACTCGTCGAGGAGCCCGCGCCGGACTTCGACGCCGGTCCGCTCGGCGAGGAGCGCGGCGGCGGCGGCCGTCTGGGATTGGGGGTACATGTGGTCGACGCCGTTCATGCAGACGATCGGGGCCCGCTCCACCGGCCCGAAGCCCTCGACGATCCCCGAGAGGGCGTCCGCAGCCCGGCCGGGATCGTCGGGGAGCCCTGCGGCCGAGAAGTACCCACGGAGGAGGCAGTAGGCGAGGACCCCGCTTCCGTCGGGTGCCTCCCACCGGTAGACGGCACCGAGCCGGTCGATCTCGTTGCCGTTGCCCCTCCAATACACGAACGGGCCGAGGCCGAAGCCGGCGAAGAGCTGGGGGAACTGAGCCGGGTGTCCGAAGGAGTCGGGGCAGTAGGCGACCTGCGAGCACCCCCCGAACGAGGTCGCCACGCGCCGGCCCTCGAGCAGGTTGCGCACGTGGGCCTCACCCGTGGGCAGGAGCGAGTCGGGTTGCACGTACCACGGGCCGATGCCGAGGCGGCCCGAGGAGACCGCCGCCACCAGGCGGTCGTGCTCGCCGGGCCTGACGGCCAGGTAGTCCTCGACCACGATGGACTGGCCGTCGAGGAGGAAGCTCCACCCCGGGTCTTCGTCGAGCTGGTCGAGGACCTTGTCGACGGTGTCGACGAGATGGGCCCGGAACGCCTCGAAGGTCCGGTACCACTCGCGGTCCCAGTGGGTGTGCGAGACGAGGAGGACCGAGGTGGTCACGGCCCACATCCTGCGATCCCGGTCCGTGGCGCGCCAGTCCTCCACCGGCCGGGTGGTCGATACCTGGCGTCCTCGGGTGCCCGGCGACGATGCCCGCCGGCCCGATCGGACAAGATGGCGCAGCGATGGCGTTGCTTCCGCTTCCGGCAGAGGTGGTTCGGCTCGAAGGTCCTGCACCCGAGGTCACCCGGGGCGTGCGGCTCGTCGCGGGCGTCCCGGAGCTCGTGCCGATGTTCGAGCGCTTCGAGGCCGACGTGGTGGCCGACGGCGCTCAGGCTCGTCGCCGTGGTCCCGCCGTGCCCTTGACGCTGGCCCTACGACCCGACGCTGCGCCAGGGGTCCCGGTGGCCTCGGGCGTCGACCCGGGTGGTGCTGATGCAGGCGGCGCACGCTACGAATTGCGGGCGGCGTGCGACGAGATCTCGATCGCGGCTCGGGCGCCCGAGGGGATCTTCCGGGGCCTCACGACCCTGCGGCAGCTGATCGCGGCACCGCCGGCGCACGCCGTCGGGATCTTCGACGGCCCCCGGTTCGCCTGGCGGGGGCTCTCCCTCGACGTGGTGCGGACCTTCTTCGACGTCACCGAGGTAAAGCGGGTCATCGACATCCTGAGCCTCTACAAGTTCAACGTGTTGCACCTCCACCTCACCGACGACCAGGGCTGGAGATTCGAGATACCCGGCTACCCGCTCCTGGCCGAGCTCGGCGGAAGGAGCGCGCTCGGAGGTCGCCCGGGCGGGTACTACACGCTGACCGACTACGCCGACATCGTCGAGTACGCCGCGGCGAGGTACGTGACCGTCGTACCCGAGATCGACATGCCGGGTCACAGCGCGGCAGCCCTGGCCGCGTATCCGTGGCTCGCTCCAGGGAACTCCACGCAACGCACCCCTGGCACCCCGGACAACCCGCCCACCCAGCTCCACCCGGACACCCCAGGCGTGGAGCGCTTCGTCGGCGAGGTGCTGGGCACGGTCGCGGCGGCGACCCCCGGACCCTTCCTCCACATCGGCGGGGACGAGGCCTTCGGCATGGTTCCTGCGGCCTACGACCGTTTCGTGCGGGAGGCGATGGGGGTCGCCCGCTCCCTCGGGAAGACGCCGGTCTGCTGGCAGGACGCCGCTCGGTGCAGCGACGGGGGTGGCGAACTCCTCCAACACTGGATGGCGTTCGACCCCGCCCTGCAGGATCGCCTGGCCGGGCGGGACCCTGAAGGCAGCGGAGACGTCGCGCTTCCCGATGGCCTCGTCATCCCCTCCGACATCCTCGCTGCCATCAGGGATCACTTCGCACGGGGGCAGGAGGACCTACGGGGAGCGATGACCCGGGGAGCCAAGGTGATCCTCTCGCCGGCGGCCAGCGTGTACCTCGACCGCCCCTATGCCGAGCGGTCCATCGACGCCGGCCAAGAGGAGCTGCGCCAGAGGCTCGGCTTCACCGTCTACTCGCGGGCCACCACCGAGCAGGCGTTCGCGTGGGATCCCGCCACGGCGCTCGACGTCGAGGCCGCGCCCTCCGTCGCCGGCATCGAGGCGGCCATGTGGGCGGAGACCGTGGCGGATCCGGCGGAGCTCGAGTTCATGTTGCTTCCTCGTCTCCCCGGTGTCGCCGAGCGTGCGTGGTCTCCCACCCCTGGGGTGGGGTGGGGCGACTACCGCACCCGCCTGGGAGCCCAACGGGGCGTGTGGTCGGCGCGCCGCTGGGCGCACTTCGCCTCATCGCTCGTCCCCTGGGTCTGATCCGGGGCGCTGCGTCCGTCAGGCTGGCGACACGACCACGCGGACGCGGGCCAGGTTCTGCACCCTTCCGTAGGGGGTGCCGGCACCCCCGTCCCGCTGCGAGGTGACGCGGACGGCGGGGAAGTAGGTCCCCGCCGTGGCGAACGTGTGGTCCAGATGCTGGGTCACGTGCGGCCCGGTGTCGGCGTCCGAAGCGGCGACGTAGTCACCGGTTCCCTGGGGGTCCCACTCGACCGCGGTGATCGTGCCGGCACCGGGTGGCACCTCGGCGTCGATGCGCAGGGTCACCGTCGTGCCCGCAGGTATCTCGAGCCGGCCCCCCGCCTCCGCATCCTCAGTCTCCGCCGAGAGGGCGACGACGGGCTGGACGCCGGCACGTCGCGCTGCAGTGGCCGGCAGGTGTACCTGGTTGTCGGCATCGATCAGGTAGCCGGTGCCGGCCGGCGGTTCCGCCCCGGCGACCACCCAGGCGTCCAGGTCGAGGAGCGCCTGCTGGAGCTCGCCGGAATAGCTGACCACGTGGTGGTCCGCCGCCGCATTGCGCATGGCGGCGGGTCCATCCGGGTGGTGGTCGGCATTGTCCATGAACCAGAGGCGGAAGTGGTGGTCGAGGTCCGGTCCGAGCGCGGCCTGCGCCTGCCGGCGGTACCAGTCGGCCGACCACGGATAGGCCTCGACGTCCATCGTCGACGCCAACATGATCATCTTCCCGTGGAACCGTCCGGTGTTCACCGCCCCCGCAGTGCTCGCCGCCAGGATCGGCCCGACGAGGACTGGGCGCTGCGGGAACCGCGGCCCACCCCCGGCATCGCGGTACTGGTTCCACCCGGAGAGGTCCGGACCGGGGACCTGGTGGCGCTGGTAGTGCTGCAGCGCGAGCGACCACGAGTTGTCGAGCGTCACGTCGTCGCCGACGCCGACGCCCGGGTTGGCGTCCACCTTGACTGCGTTGCCCGAGACGCCGACCACGGAGAGCGTCTGGCCCGATGCCGCCCCGGTGGTCACCACGACGTCCGCGCCGCGCAGGTCGCCCGCCGGCACATCGGAGAGGACCAGACCGCCCGGGCCGACGTCGGTGACGGTGGTGGCGTGCCGGATCCGCTCGGCCGCCAGCGCGCCGTCCCTTCCCTCGTAGCCCGGTGCCGACCAGAAGTCGTCCACGTAGACGGGGTCGATCAGGCGGACCGGGATCTGCACCGTGAAGTAGGAGCCGCCGTCGAGGGTGGCGTGTTGCCACCAGCCCCGCAGCGGGAATCCCAAGCGGGTGACCTCACGCAGCACCTCCTGCTGCGCATCCGTCAATCCGGCGTAGGGATCGCCACTCCCCCCCGGCGCCATGGCGTCCGCGATCTCGTGCAGCCGATCGCCCAGCACGCGCAACGCCAGGAGCCCCACCGCCTGGAAGCTCGGGATGGCGTTGGGGACCCCGGGCACCATGGGCACCCCGCCGTCCCAGGTGCCGCTGGTGTTCTCGAGCGCCCCGAGCGTCTGGTACGCCCCCCCGCTGGCGCCGTAGATGTACCCGCGCGGGCGGTCGGTGGTGCCGTAGAGCTGCTCCGCCACGGTCCTCGAGTACTTGGCCGCCGCCGCGTTGGCCCGGTACGGCGCGAGCTCGCCGCCGGCGGGCACGCCACCGGCGTTGTTGCTCGACACGACGTAGGCCCCGTTCGAGACCGCGAAGGCGATCGTCCCGGGGGAGGCTTCCTCCTGGGACACCGTGGGATAGGTGGACTGGAAGAAGCGGCCCCGGTACGAATCGGCGTCGGGGAAGTAGAAAGCGAACCTGGCCCCGGTGCCCTCGAAGCCCCCATGGACGTAGGTGGACCGCACCGTGACGCCGGTGGCGGGGTCGGTCGTCGTGACGCGTTCTCGTGCGTCGACGTAGGGCCGGTTGAGCACCGGATCGTCGCAGATCTCGGTGATGAAGACGGGGCCGCCGGGCACCGTCGCCTCACAGTCCGGTTGCCGGGCGGCGGCATCGCTCATCGGATCCGCTCCGCCGGCTCCGCGTCGTATGGCACGCAGGAACGCTAATCGCGTGCCCGCCACTTGACCTCGGTGCGCCCTGCGTGGTGCTGTGTCTGGACGCCGGACCGGGGAGGACGCTGTGAGCTCGTTGAAGGGGAAGGTCGCGCTGATCACCGGGGCGGCCCGGGGCCAGGGCAGGAGCCACGCGCTGCGACTCGCCGAGGAGGGAGCGGACGTCGTTGTCGTCGACGTGTGCCGCGACTTCGACACCGTTCCCTACCCGATGGCCTCCCGACAGGACCTCGACGACACGTGTGCCCTCGTCGAGAAGGCGGGTCGTTCCGCCGTCGCGGTCGAGGCAGACGTGAGGGATCTCGCCGCGCTGCGGGCAGGGGTGGCGGAGACGGTGGAACGATTCGGTCGGCTGGACATCGTGATCTGCAACGCCGGGATCACCTCGTGGCTGGGTGACGAGGCCGACGAGTCGGCTGACCGCGTGTGGCACGAGGTGCTCGAGATCAACCTGACCGGGTCGTGGAACACGCTCCGGGCGACGACGAACACGATGATGCGCCTCGGGAACGGCGGCGCCATCGTGCTGGTGAGCTCCACGGCGGGGTTGAAGGGCTTCGCTTCGGGAGTGGCCGGCTACGACGCATACGCGGCCTCGAAGGCCGGGTTGGTGGGGTTGATGCGGGGCTACGCGCTGAACCTGGCCCAGCACGACATCCGGGTCAACACCGTCCATCCGACCGCGGTGGAGACGATGATGACGACCAACGAGGAGTTCGTGGCGCTGATGGAGGCCATGGGCGACGTCGCCTCCCGCTACCAGAACGCCATGCCCGTCGCCATGCTGCAGCCCGGCGACGTCAGCGACGCCATCGCGTGGCTGGTCTCCGACCAGGCCAAGTACATCACCGGTGTGCAGCTGCCGGTCGACGCTGGGTTCATGGTCCGCTGATGGAAGGCCCGGGGGCGGCCTCGCTCGTGGCTTGGCGTGCTGTGCACACCATGCTCGACGACATGACCACGATGGTGACGGAGACGGCCGAGACCGAGCTCGAGCTGCTGGAGGGGCTCCGGGTCCTCGGTCGGATCACCGCCCTGTGCGCCGAGCTCTCGCTCGATGTCGACCCCGAGGCGCCCTGGTTCTTCAGCATGAACAGCGCGGCCCGCTACGTCGGGGGCCCGAATCCCGACGGCGCCTATCACCTGGCCATGATCGACGGCCGGCACCGCTACGTGGTGTCCGGCGCCCGGGACTCCTCGACGTATGTCGGCTTCCAGGTGCTCGCCGGAACCGGCCTGACACCCCGCACGATGGCCACCTACGTGTCGGATCGCGACCTCGACGTCGACGGCGAAGGGAACTTCGCCTTCGTGCTGGCGTCGGGCGAACCCTCCGCCGCCGACCTCGGGGGACGGCCCTGGGTCCCGGTTCCCGAAGACGCCTCGTCGATCGTGGTCCGCCAGTACGTGGCCGATCCGCTCGAAGAGCGGCTGGCCACCTTCGAGATCCAGCCGCTCGAGACCCCCGGCCCCGTGGGGCACCTGACCGACGAGGTGCTGGCCGAGCAGTTCACGGCCATGGCGTGGACGATCTGGAAGCTGGCCACGTTGCACCAGACCATCAAGCCGGAGCTGCTCGACATGCCCAACGAGCTGATCACGGCCGAGGCGGCGGACCTCGGCGCGGCGGACACGACGCCCGACAACCTGTACATGATCGGCACCTTCCGCCTCGGTGAGCAGGAGGCCCTGGTCCTCGAGTTCTCGCCTCCCGACACCCGCTACTGGAGCGTGACGGCCGAGAACATCTGGCACGAGTGCATCGATGTGCGACGTCGCCCCAGCTCGCTCACGAACGCCGAGGCCACTGCCTCGCCCGAGGGCACGGTGCAGGTGATCCTCGCCGCACACGACCCCGGCTTCGGGAATTGGATCGACACCGGGGGCCGGCACCGCGGGTTCGTCGTGTTGCGGTGGCTCGACAACCCGCAGCCGCCGACCGTGTCCACGACCGTCGTCACCAAGGGGGGTTCATGAGCGGCATCGAGCAGAGGCTGGACTTCGAGAGGATCGTCGCGGCGGCCGTCGAGGCCACCGACCTCGACGATTTCGGAGAACCGAGCTGGCAGGAGGGGCTCGATCGGCTCCTCGCCGATCTGCGGACTGAGGCCCGGCTGCACGAGTTGGGCGTCGAAGTCGCGGCGGGCGAGGTGCACGACTACCTGTCGAACCGGCTCGGCATCGTCTCCTACCGGAAGGACCACCCGGAGGTGGCAGCGGCCCCCGTCGACCGGCCGATCGTCATCGTCGGCCAGCCGCGGACCGGGACCACCATCCTCTACGACCTCCTGGCGCAGGACCCAGACCTGCGGGTGCCGCTCACCTGGGAGGTCGACGTGCCCTCGCCGCCACCCGACCCCGTCACCTACGACACCGATCCGCGCATTGAGGCCGTCCAGGCGCGCCTCGACCTGGCGGACTCGCTGGTCCCGGACCTTCTCGCCTTCCACCCGCTCGGTGCGCGCCTGGCCCAGGAGTGCGTACGCATCACCGGCGGCGACTTCCGCTCCATGATCTTCCCGACGGAGTACCGCGTCCCGAACTACAACCGCTGGCTCATGGACGAGGCGGACCTGGCACCTACCTACCGCTGGCACCGGCAGTTCCTCCAGCACCTCCAGGCCAACCAGCCGCCGCAGCAGTGGTTGGTCAAGTCCCCGGCCCACCTGTGGCACCTCGGGGCCCTCATGGGCGAGTACCCCGACGCCACGGTCATCCTCACGCACCGGGACCCGCTCAAGGTCATTGCCTCGGTCAGCGCGCTCGCGGCCGTGCTCCGCCGGATCGCCAGTGACGACATCGTGCTGCCTGAGATCGCGGCGGGATACGCCCACGACATCGTCGAGGGCCTCGACCGTCTCGTCGCCGGGTGCGACGGCGGTGTCGTGCCGCCCGACCAGATGGTCAACGTCCAGTTCGAGGCCTTCGTCCGCGACCCGCTGGCGACGATCGAGTCGGTCTACGCCCAGCTGGACCGGGACCTCACCGGACCGACGCGTCAGAAGATGCAGTCGTTCCTCGAGTCCCACCCCGGGGACGGTGGCGGGTCCGGGAGCCGCTACTCGTTCGCCGAGACCGAGCTCGACGCGGACCAGCTCCGCGAGCGGTGCGCCACGTACCAGACCCGTTTCGGTGTCAGCTCCGAGCCGGTCCGGTAGGGTCGCCGGCGTGAAGGAGGGGGAGCCATGACCCGTCTGGTGGAGTCCGTCATCGCTTTCCCGTACCGCCGGTCCCTCGGCCCGGTCACGGGAGCATTCATGACGGCACTGACCGAGAAGCGCATCCTCGGGATCCGCAGTGGCGATCAGGTGCTGGTGCCGCCGATGGAGTGGGACCCGGCCACCGGGGCAGAGCTTGCCCACGACATGGTGGAGGTGGGTCCTGCCGGCACCGTGGAGTCGTGGACCTGGGTGCCCGAGCCGACCGAGCAGCACCCGGTCGACCGCGCCTTCGCATTCGCCTTTGTCCTCCTCGACGGCGCTTCGACGCCACTGCTGCACGCGGTGGACGCCGGCACCCCGGACTCGATGTCCGACGGCATGCGGGTGGCGCCGCGGTGGAAGGGTGGACGCGTCGGTCACATCACGGACATCGCGTGCTTCGTGCCGGGTGAAGAGTCCGAAGTCGACGGTGAGGATCTCGGACCGGCAGCAGAGCCGGTCGAGATGATGGACTACGTCGCCTCCATCACCTACCGCAACCCTGTGCCGCCGGTGTTCGACCTGGCCAACGAGGCATCGCACCAGCAGCGCCTGCTCGGGTTCACGTGCCCGGTCTGCGGACGCCAGTACGTCGGCGGCCGGGCCGTCTGCCCCATCGACGCCCACGAGTTCACCGCGGAGGACGGCGTCGACCTCCCGCACACCGGGACGATCACCAACTTCGTGATCGTGACGCCGGTGCAGTACCCGGGCCAGACCGAGACCGAGCCCTTCGCCCGGGTGTTCGTCCTCCTCGACGGCACGGACGTCGTGGTCACGTACCAGCCCGTGATCGAGCTCCCGGTCGACGACGTGGCCGTCGGTGTGCGTGTCTCGGCCGTCTGGGCATCGCCGGCCGAGTCGCCCGAGGACGCGCCCACCGGCATGGGCGCCTCACTGGGGAGCCTCATCGGGTGGATGCCGAGTGGCGAGCCCGCCGTCGACGACCCCGACCTCGTGAACAGGATCTTCTGATGGCGACCTCGACCGACATCGCCGTGGTGGGTTGGGCCCAGACCGAGATGGTCCGCCACACCGAACTGAGCGAGACCCAGTTGCTCGTCCGGGCGATCACCGGCGCGCTCGAACCACTCGGCCTGACCCGTGCCGACGTCGACTTCACGTGCCTCGGGTCGTGCGACTACATCACCGGGCAGGCGTTCTCGTTCGTCGGGAACCTCGACGCCATTGGGGCGTGGCCCCCTAAGCGCGACAGCCATGTGGAGATGGACGGCGCCTGGGCCCTCTACGAGGCGTGGCTGCGGCTTCACGAGGGCGACATCGAGATCGCCGTCGTCACCGGCTCGGGACGGTCGTCCACCGGCGACCCGGCTCTGATCTACCCGATGGAGATGGACCCGTACTTCCTCGCCCCCATCGGTGCCGACCCCCTCACCTTCGCCGCGCTGCAGGCCCGGGCGGTGATCGCCGCTGGCATCGCAGACGAGCGGTCGATGGCCGAGGTGGCGGTGCGCGCGCGGGGCAAAGGTACGGTCGACGAGCTGCTGGCCGGCGACTACGTCCGCCGGCCCCTGCGGCGCCACGACGTGCCGCCGATCACCGACGGTGCCGCCGCCATGGTGCTGGCCACGGGGGATCGCGCCCGGCAGCTGGTCGGGCGGCCGGCCTACATCACCGGCTTCGACCACCGCACCGAGTGCCACAGCCCGTCGTTCCGGCGGCTCGACGACTCGCCCTCGACCAGGGTCGCGGCGCAGGTGGCCGGGCTCGGGGAGGCCCCGGTCCAGGTGGCCGAGCTCCAGGCCGCGTTCACCCATGAGGAGCTGTTGCTCCGCTCGGTGCTCGGCCTGGGCGACGAGGTGGTCGTCAACGCCTCGGGGGGAGCGCTCAGGGCCAACCCGATCATGGCGACCGGCCTGTGCCGCATCGGCTACGCCGCCGACCACATCTTCGACGGGGTCGAGCGAGCGCTGGCCCACTCGACCAGCGGCCCGTGCCTGCAGCAGAACCTCGTGTGCATCCTGGAGGGCCGGTCGTGATCCCCGCCGCCGTCGTCGGGGTCGGGCAGACCCACCACAAGACTCGCCGTCGCGACGTCTCGTTCGGCGGCCTCGTGCGCGAAGCGGTCTTCCGCGCTCTCGAGGACGCCCAGATGACGATGCAGGACGTCGACGCCGTCGTGTTGGGCAAGGCGCCCGACCTCTTCGAAGGCGTCATGAAGCCGGAGCTCTACCTGTCGGACGCGCTCGGTGCCGTGGGCAAGCCCATGTTCCGGGTGCACACCGCCGGATCGGTCGGCGGTTCCACGGCCATCGTGGCGGCCTCCCATGTCCAGGCCGGGAAGCACAAGACCGTGCTCGCCGTGGCGTTCGAGAAGCAGTCCGAGGGCAATGCGCAGTTCGCGCTCGGTTCCGGTCGCGGGGCTTCGCTCGGCGCCGGCGGCGCGTTCGCCCCGTTCATCCGCTCCTACATCCACCGCTCGGGTGCGCCCGAGCACATCGGGTGGAAGGTGGCGGTGAAGGACCGCCTGAACGCCCTCAAGAACCCCTACGCCCATCTCAAGATCGAGGACATCTCGATCGAGAAGGTGAAGTCCAGCCCGATGATGTGGGAGCCGATCCGGTTCCTCGAGTCGTGCCCGTCCTCCGACGGTGCCTGCGCCGTGGTCATCACCGACGACGAGGGCGCGAGGGGCCGGACGCCCGCGTGGATCTTGGGCACCTCTTCCCGCTCCGAGCCTCCGTCGTTCCCGGGTCGCGACCCCGTGCGCCCGCAGGCGTGCCTGCAGTGCGCGCAGGACGTGTTCGGACAGGTCGGCATCACGCGACCGCGTGAGCAACTCGACATGGCCGAGCTGTACGTGCCGTTCTCGTGGCACGAGCCGATGTGGCTCGAGGCCCACCTGATCGCCGAAGAGGGTGAAGGGTGGAAGATGGTGGACGACGGGTCGACCGAGCTCGGCGGGTCGTTCCCGGTGAACTGCTCGGGCGGCGTGCTCTCCTCCAACCCGATCGGCGCCTCAGGCCTGCTGCGGTTCGCCGAGGCGGCGAACCAGGTGCGCGGCGCTGCCGGCGAGCACCAGGTGGAAGGTGCCCGGACCGCCCTGGCCATGGCCTACGGCGCCAACTCCCAGTACTTCAGCATGTGGGTGGTGGGGAACTCCCTGCAGCCCTTCGCCTGACACCGGTGGTCGAACGGCTGACGACCGGCGGACGGCTGGGGGACGAACGGCGGACGAGGTACCGCTAGACCAGCGCGTCGGGCGGCAGCGGCGGAGGGGTCGCCGGGAGTCCGGGCATGGGGTTCTGCCACCAGGTCGTCTCCTCGACCCGGTGGCGGATGCGCCAGCCCCCCGGTGTGCGCACCCAACGGTCGTGGTAGGAGCCACCCACGACGAAGAGCCAGGGTGCGCCGTCGATCTCGGTGCCGTTCGGGTTGTGGAACAGCGAGGTCGAGATGGCGGTCTTGCCATCGGGGGACAGCGCCACGGCTCGGTTCACCACCAGGTGCTGCGTCCAAGAGAACACCGGCAGCACCGACGAGAGCCACTCCTTGACTTCGGGGTAGGAGCCCTTGATCCCGCCGGCCGACCGGTAGTCGAGCACGGCGTCAGGCGTGAACACATGGTCGAGGTCGTCCCACCGCCGGGTGTCGAGGGCGGTCGAGTAGCGGGTGATCGTGTCGTCGATCTCCAGCCGGTCGCGGCACTGCCGGTCGTCGGCCACGGGCCGAGGCTAGTGGATAGCCTGAGACCTCCCCCGAGGAGGCAACACGGAGCCCAGCACGATGTCCAACGTCGGAGTGCTTCTCGGGCCGCGCGTCGGCCCCTTCCCGGGTCGGCTGGACCCGCCGGTCCTCCGCGACTTCGCGGACGCGACCAAGGACCCGTCACCGCGGCTCCGTCGCGGCGACGTCGCGGCTCCCGGGGCCATGGTCACCCAGCTGTGGGACGCGCAGGAGGCGAGCCGGAGCGCATTCGTCCCGGCCGCGTTCCAGGCCGCGGCCACCGGAGGTGTCCACGGCGAGCACGACCTCGTGGTGCGGCGCCAGATCCTGCCGGGCGAACCGCTGTGGACGTGGGCCGAGGGGCTCGGTGCCCGTCGTGCCGGAGCCAATTCCCGGGTGGTCATCCGCTACACCACGTTCGACTCGGCCGGCGAGATCGTCGTGGAGCAATTCTGGACGACGGTGTGGCTGGGCGTCGCGTGCGACGACATGGGAAGACGACCCCCGGATCATTCATTCCCCCAAGACGCGCTCCCGCACCCCGTCGGCACGTGGGGGGTCGACATCGACCACGACATGGCCCACCGGTACGCACGGGTGTCGGGAGACTGGTCGCCCCACCATTTCGACGTGACTGCCGCACGGGGGAGCGGGGCCGAGGGGCCGTTCCTGCACGGCCTCTGCACCATGGCGCTCTGTGCGCGAGGCGTGGTCGCGCTCGCCGCGGACGGTGACCCTGAGCGGCTCTCCCGGATCGCCGTACGCTTCGCCCGGCCCGTCCTGATCGGGGAGCGTCTGGAGGTGCGCGTCTATGATGCCGGGCCCCGGGGGTACGCATTCGAAGCCGGCTCGAAGGGGGCGACGGTGATCACGCACGGGCGTGCCGAGCTGAGATGACGCCGCGCAACCCGCACGCGGGCGAGCCGTTCGACACGCCCGACCAGGAGATCGCTGAGGCGCTGCTCGATGTCAGCATCCCCACGCTCATGCTGTCCCTCGTCCACATGTCGGGTGATCCCGAGCTGATCCGGGGCCGGTTGCGTCCCGCCGGCCTGTTCCTCAACGAGGTCCAGGGCTACATGTCCGAGGAGGACAAGGAGGAGGTCCGCCGGCTGGCCCTCGAGGTGATCCGCGACTACCGGGACCGGGGCTGTCCGGAGCCCGGGCCCGTGTCGCCAGAGCTGCTCCACGAGATGATGAACTGGCTCGTCTGCGAAGAAGTGCCCGACGAGTACGTCCCCATGCTGATGGAGGAGATGGAGCTCGACGGGACGGACGCCCGCACGGTCGAAGTCGAGGCGGGCCCGACCACACGCGACGCCTTCCCCGTGGTGGTCATCGGCTGCGGCGAGTCGGGCCTGTTGGCGGGCGTCCGGCTCAAGGAGGCCGGGATCCCCTTCACCATCCTGGAGAAGAACGCCGGTGTGGGCGGGACCTGGTGGGAGAACACCTACCCCGGCGCCCGGGTCGACGTGGGCAACCACTTCTACTGCTACAGCTTCGAGCCCAGCGACCACTGGACCGAGTACTTCGCCCAGCAGCCCGAATTGCAGGCCTACTTCGAGTCCGTCATGCGCAGACACGGGATCGAGCAGCACATCCGCTTCGAGACCGAGGTCCTCGGGGCGGCCTGGGACGAGGACACCGCGACCTGGACGGTACGGGCCCGCCGGGCCGACGGAGACGAGGTCACGCTGACGGCCCGGGCCGTCATAAGCGCGGTGGGCCAGCTCAACCGTCCCAACGTGCCCACCATCGCCGGGCAGGACACCTTCACCGGCCCCGCCTTCCACTCGGCCCGGTGGGATCACTCGGTGGACATCACGGGCAAGCGGGTAGCGATGATCGGGGCGGGCGCCAGCGGCTTCCAGATCGCCCCGGCCATCGCCGGGGAGGTGGCGCGGCTCACCGTCTTCCAGCGCACGGCCCAGTGGATGTTCCCCAACCCCAACTACCACGAGAGGGTCGGTCCCGGAGTGCGCTGGGCCCTCCGCCACCTACCCTTCTACGGCCGCTGGTACCGGTTCCTCATCCTGTGGCCCGGTTGCGACAAGGGGTTGGACGCGGCCCGGGTCGACCCCGACTACCCGGACCCGCAACGGGCGGTGAGCGAGCACAACGAGGCCACGAGGCAGATCTTCACCGACTGGATCCTGAGCCAGATCGGCGACGACCCCGAGCTTGCGGCCAAGGTGGTGCCGGACTACCCGGCCACCGGCAAGCGCACCCTGCAGGACAACGGGAGCTGGCTGCGCACCCTCACCCGGGACAACGTCGAGCTGGTGCGGACGAGTATCGACCACATAGAGCCCGGCGCCGTGGTCACCGTCGACGGTGAGCGCTATCCGGCCGACGTCCTCGTGTACGCCACCGGCTTCCTGGCCACCCGGGTGCTGTGGCCCATGGAGATCACCGGGCGCGACGGCGTCGACCTGCGCTCCATGTGGGGCGAGCGCCCTGCCGCCTATCTGGGCATCACCGTCCCGGGGTTCCCGAACTTCTTCTGCATGTACGGTCCGGGCACCAACCTGGCCCACGGGGGGAGCCTGATCTTCCACTCCGAGTGCCAGATGCGCTACATCCTCGAGTGCATCGAGGCGCTGGTCGACGGCGGTCATCGGTGGATGGAGCCACGTCCCGGAGCGCTACGAGGACTGGCACGAGCGTTCGCAGCGCGAGCTGGCCGGCCTCGTGTGGGCGCAACCGTCTGTGCGCCACTCCTTCTTCAAGAACGCACACGGCGAGATCCACGTCCTCAGCCCGTGGCGGCTGGTCGACTACTGGCGCTGGACCAAGGAGCTCGATCCGGCGGACTACGTCATCCGGTGACGCGGCGCCGGTGACGCGGCCGCCCGGTGAGGAGGCCCGACGGACGGACCCCCCCACCGGACGCGCGGTGCGGGTCAGACCTAGCTGCCCGCGGTGATCGCCTGCAGCTGCTGGGCGGTGAACTTGACCGTGTTCTTGGGGTTGCAGTTCCAGATCGACTGGGTGGGCTGGGTCACCGACTTGGCGTACACGAACCCCTTGGGCGTCGCCTGGAGAAGAGCGAAGCACGGCCCGGGCACCGGGTTCTCGTTCGACATGGTCAGCTGGGCCTGGGGCGCTTGGATCCCCCCGGCGGACCAGTTCTTGGCGGCTGCCGCGTTGTTCAGCACGCACGAGACGGTCAGGTTGGCTCCACAGGCAGAGGCAGACTTGGCCCACAGCAGCCAGGCCTCGGCTGCCTCCTCGTCGTCGAAGTTGACGGCATCGCCCTTGGCGTACTTGTGCATGACCTGCACGAGCTGCTCGGTCCCCGGGCTCTGCGAGGCCATCTCGAGTGGCCACCAATTGGTCTCGATGTAGAGCGGTGGCACTTTGAGACCCTGTAACGCCTTGATGGTGGACTGGTTGTAGAACTGCGTGCCGGCGATGAGGAAGGCCGGGTGGTAACCGATGGTGTTCATGGCCTGGAGGTACGGAGTGAGGTTCCCGGTGTCCGAAGGCCAGACCGCCTGGTACCCGCCGGTCGCCAACTGCTGGACGTAGGGGGTCCAGTCAGTCACGTTGATGGGGGCGATCTGGAACGTCTTGACGTTCCAGCCCTGGTCCTGCGCCGCGGCCTGGTACTTGTGCTCAGGCTCGAGGATGCTGGCGCTGTTCTCGGCCCCGAAGGCGGCGTTCTTCACGGCCTGTGGGTACTTCTTCGCCAACGTGAGGAACCACCCGGCCGTCTGGTACTTCGGATTGATGTTGTTCGGGTTCACCTGGAGCGTGGAGGTCGAGCTCGCGTCCGAGACCGTGTAGCCCGAGATCTGGCCGAGTCCACACCCCTCGCGTACGGAGACCGCCGGCTGGTCGAGTGCCATGCCGCCTCCGACCGCCATGAAGTCGTTCTGGCACGCCTCGTTGGTGACCTGGGCGGCATTGAACAGGGCGGCGTCGCGGTTGTCGATGACGACGTGCCGGCCGTTGATGCCCCCCGAGGCGTTGCACCAGGCGGCGAAGGCGTTGGCGAATTGGACGAACTCCTTCTCCAGACCCGGCAGCACGGTGTTGGACTGGTCGTTGAACACGGCGACGTGTATGGAGTTGGGGCTCACACCGCGCACCGTCGACGATCCACCCGAGCCGGGCTCGCAGATCTTGCCGACGCCGGCCCACTGGCCGTTCGTCGTGACCGAGGCCACCGTTCGGCTGGCCGCCGTGGCGGCTCCGGCCGGCGCGGCCAGCGCCCCCGCCGCCAGTCCGGCGACCGTCCCCGCGAACAGTGCCATGGCCGCCAGCAGGGACAGCGCCGAGTGCCGTCCCGCCGCGAACGTCTTCCGCAACGCCATCTGATCCTCCCCTTGTGGCCGTGCGAGCGGCCGTGCCCCCCGACCGAGCGATCGGCCGTGCACGGCCATTGAATCAGAGTGTGCACCCGAGTGGGGGGTCACCTCCGTTGGCGGCCGTGACCGGCCTCCCGACCGCGCGCACCGCGTCTCGGTAGGGTGTGCCCCGGAATTCGGCCTCGACACCCAGGAGAGCTTCGTGGATCGCACACAGTTGGAGGACCTGTTCGACATGTCGGGGCGTGTCGTGGTCGTCACCGGCGGCACGCGCGGCATCGGTCGGGCGCTCGCCGAAGGGTATGTGGCGGCCGGCGCCAAGGTCGTGGTGGCCAGCCGGAAGCCCGAGGCGTGCGCCGAGGTTGCCGCGTCGCTGCGGGAACAAGGCGGGGAAGCCATCGGCGTGCCGACCCACGCCGGGGATCTCGACTCGCTCGCGTCCCTCGTGGCTACCACGGTCGGCGAGTTCGGCGGCGTCGACGTTGTCGTCAACAACGCGGCCAACGCGCTGACGCAGCCGCTCGGGTCGTTCACGCCCGAGGCCTGGCAGAAGTCATTCGACGTGAACCTGCGCGGCCCCGTCTTCCTCGTGCAAGAAGCCCTCCCGTACCTCAAGGAGAGCGAGCACGCGGCGGTGCTCAACATGATCTCGGCCGGAGCGTTCCTGTTCTCCGCCTGGACATCGATCTACTCCGCCGGCAAGGCAGCGTTGCTGTCGTTCACCCGCGGGATGGCTGCCGACTTCGCGCAGTACAAGATCCGAGTCAACGCGATCGCTCCTGGGTCGATTGACACCGACATGGTGCGCAACAACCCGCCCGAGGTCCAGGACCGGCTGGCCGCCGCCTCGATCATGGGCCGGATCGCCTCGGCGGACGAGCTCGTCGGCCCTGCCCTGCTCCTCACGTCGGATGCGGGCAGCTTCATCACCGGTCAGGTGCTCCTGGTCGACGGCGGTCTCGTGCCGCACTGACCTGCACGCACCTGGGCGGCGCGGGACCCCGGGGGCGGCCGCTGCGCCCGGTCGCGTCCCGTGTTAGGTTCGGTGGCGCCGAGAGGCAGCAGTAACAACCGCACGCGAGGGGAAGCCGGTGGGAGTCCGGCGCTGGTCCGCAACCGTGAGTGGTGCCCCGTCGGGGGTAGCCGCGAAGCCGGGATGCCTCAGCGAGCGGGTGAGTTCCCAACTGTCGAGACACAAGGACTGGGGCTCGGGTGTGACCCGCGTGTCGCAGTGTCCGGGCCGGAGTCCGGGAAGCGAGCACGCCGATGCACACCGTCCTCCGCCTCATCCGGGGCACGCGAGCCGCGTCCGTCGCCCTGTTGGCGCTCGTTGCGGTGGCCACCGCCTTGAGCGCCGGGCCCGTCGGAGCCACCGTCCCCATCACCGTGCCGCAGGTGCCTGTGGCCCGAGACGCCGCGCAGTGGGTGAGCGGGAGGCTCACCGCGCAGGGCACCGTCCCCGGTGCCACGCCGGGGACGGTGCAGTACTCCGAGACGGTGAGCAGCCTGCTCGCACTGGCCGCGGCCAACGTCGACCTGCCGCTGGCCCGGACGGGGCTCGCCTACCTCGAGGCCAACACCGACGCCTACGTGACCGCGGAGGGGTCGGACGGTCCGGGGCAACTCTCCCTCCTGATCCTCGCGGCGCACGCCCTGGGGGCCGACCCGACCAACTTCGGGGGGACGAACCTGGTGGTGAGGCTGCTCGCCACGGAGCAGCCGAGTGGGCGCTTCGGCACCGACGCACAGGTCGCCAGCTTCGACAGCGGGCCCTACGACCAGGGCCTGGCGTTGACCGCGCTGAAGGCGGCCGGCGTGGCGGCCGATCCGGCTGCCCTGACCTGGCTCGAGCAGGCCCAGTGTCCAGACGGCGGGTGGACGGCACCCGACACCGTGACCACCCCGTGCAACGGGGATCCGGCGCAGGGCAGCGGACCGGACACGAACACCACCGCGCTCGCCGTGCAGGGCCTCGCCGCGCAAGGCGCCTTGTCATCGTCCGTGGCTGCCGGCGCGGTGGGGTTCCTCGAGACCGGGCAGAACGCGGACGGGGGGTGGGCCTACGAACCCAACGCGGCGGACAACCAGCAGAGCAGTGACCCCGACTCGACGGCACTGGTGATCCAGGCCCTCCTCTCGATCGGCTTGTCCCCTGACGGCGCACCGTTCGGCGGCCGCGCGAACACGCCCACCGGCGTGCTCCTGTCGTTCCGCGTCACCTCGGGATCCGATGCGGGGGCGTTGTGGTATCCCAACCCACCCAACACGAGCACGACGACGGGGAACCTGTTCGCCACCATGCAGGCGGTCCCCGCGCTCATGGGCCTGAGCTTCGGCTTCGGCCCCTCCGGGTCTTCGTACTGGCTCGCGTCTTCCGGCGGGGGCGTCTTCGCCCGCGGTGGCGCGCCGTTCCACGGCTCCCTGGCGTCGGCGCCGGACCAGCCGGTCGTCGGGATCGCAGCCGCACCCGACGGCAACGGGTACTGGCTCGTCGCGTCCGACGGCGGGATCTTCTCGTTCGGCCATGCCCCGTTCCTGGGCTCCATGGGTGGCACAGCCGCTCAACGAGCCGATCGTGGGCATGGCGGCCACGCCCGACGGCAACGGGTACTGGCTCGTCGCGTCCGACGGCGGGATCTTCTCCTACGGCGACGCCGGCTTCTACGGCTCCATGGGTGGCAAAGCCCTCAACGAGCCGATCGTGGGCATGGCGGCCACGCCCGACGGCAACGGGTACTGGCTCGTCGCGTCCGACGGCGGGATCTTCTCCTACGGCGACGCCGGCTTCGACGGCTCCATGGGTGGCCGGCCGCTCAACGAGCCGATCGTGGGCATGGCGGCCACGCCCGACGCCAACGGGTACTGGCTCGTCGCGTCCGACGGCGGGATCTTCACCTTCGGCGGCGCCCGCTTCGACGGCTCCATGGGTGGCCGGCCGCTCAACGAGCCGATCGTGGGCATGGCGGCCACGCCCGACGGCAACGGGTACTGGCTCGCGGCGTCCGACGGTGGCGTCTTCACCTTCGGCGACGCCCTCTATTCGGGCTCGGCGGTCGGTTCTGTGAACGGGAGCGGCGTCGTCGGCGTCGCCGCGGCCACCGGCTGATGCCCGCGCGCCTGCGGACGGGGCCGGTGGCGGCTGCCGGCCTCCTGCTCGGGTGCCTGGCGTTGGCGCTCGCGCCGGCCGCCCCCGCGCTGGCGAGCGGGCAGGTGTGCTTGGGGGTGGTGGTCGACCAGGGTGGCGGCGCGGCACCGGTGGTGGCGGGCGCGCAGGTGGCGCCGGGTACGAGTGACCTGCAGGCCCTCAGCGCGATCGGACAGACCCCGGCGGAGAACGCCGCCGGCCTCGTGTGCGCCATCGACGCCTACCCCGCCAACGGGCTGCAGAACTGCCTCAGTGCGTCGAACGGGCTGTACTTCTACTGGTCCTACTGGGAGGGCGACCCGTACACCAACACGTGGACCTACGCCCAGATCGGCCCGGCCGAGCACACGGTGAGCACCGGGCAGACCTATGTCGAGGGCTGGCGCTACCAGGATCCGGGCCTCGACAACGCCGGCGCCACCAAGCCGTCCGTGTCGCCGGCCGCGGCCTTCGCCCAGGCCTGCCAGGGCGTCGCACCGGTGGCGCCGGGGAGCGGCGGGGGTGCGGGGAGCGGCAGCGCAGCGGGCTCGGGCGGCAGCGGTTCCACCGCCCCGCCGACGACGACACCGACGACGGATCCGGGGTCCGGGGCCTCGCCGGCGCCGGTGAGCGGAGCGGGCTCGACGTCGCCGGGTGGTGGTGGTCACGGCGGGACAGCCGGGGCGACCGCGCCGGCGGGTGGCGCGCATGCAGGCACCACACCCGGCAGCGCGGCTGCGGCCGGGGCGGGCTCGGCCGGCTCGCCGGCGGCCTCGGTGAGCACGACCACCCTGGCCGGCACTGCGGCGCACACCGCCGCTCCGGCCACGTACGCGCTGTCCACCGCGGCGTCACGTCGCCGGCCCGGTGGGGTCTCGGCGCTCCCGGTGGCGGCGGTCTCGGTCGTGATCGCGATCGTGGCAGTCGCAGCGTGGCTCCGGTGGCGCAGGCGCCCGGCGGAGCAATGACCGCGGCCGGGGCGCCCCGCCCCGTGCACCCGCTCGCCTGGTGGGCCTGGGGTGCCTGCCTCGCCGTGGCGGCCATGCAGACCAGCAACCCCAACCCGTTCCTCATGCTGCTGATCGGCGCCGTGGCGTGCTTCGTCGTGGCCAGCTGCCGGGGGAACGCGCCGTGGTCGCGCTCGCTCGCCTTCTTCCTCAAGATCGGCGCCGTGGTCATCGTGGTCCGTGTCGCCATCGAGATCCTCTTCGGACGGCGGGGGGAGCCCGGGCACGCGCTGTTCACCCTGCCCCACGTCCCACTCCCGTCCTGGGCTGCCGCCGTGAGCATCGGCGGTGCGGTGACGTTCGAGTCGGTCGTCACGGCGTTCGTGCTCGGGCTCCAGATCGCCGTGATCCTGGTCTGCTTCGGGGCTGCCAACTCGCTGGTGAGCCCGTACCGGCTCCTCCGGTGCCTCCCGCCTGTGCTCTACGAGGCCGGGGTCGCCGTGACCGTCGCCCTGTCGTTCACGCCCGAGCTCGTGGAGACGATCGGCGCCGTGCGCCAGGCCCGGCGTCTGCGGGGCATCCCCACCCGCGGGGTGCGCGGCATGCGCGGGGTGGCCGTGCCCGTGCTCGAGGGTGCGCTCGACCGGTCGGTGCAGCTGGCCACCTCCATGGACGCCAGGGGCTACGGCAGGCGGAGCGAATCCGGTGGCACGGGCCGTGCCGTGGCTGCCGGCGTCGTCGGGACCGGGCTCCTGCTGGCGGTCGTCGGTGTCTACGGCGTGGTCGACACCGGGTCCCTGTTCGGCCTCGGGCTGCCCGTCATGGGCCTCGCCGTCGGGCTCTGCGCGGTGGGCCTGGCGCTCGGCGGCCGTCACCGCCGGCGCACGCGCTACCGGCCCGACCGCTGGGGTGCTCCCGAGTGGGCGATCCTCGTCAGCGGTCTGGCCGCTGTGGTCGCCATGGCGGTCGCCCACGAGCTCGCGGTGCCCGGCGTGACGGTGTCCTTCGTCCCGCTCGCCGTCCCGCCGCTGCCGCTGCTGCCGGTCGCGGGGATCCTGGCGGCAGCCATCCCCGCCTTTGTCGTGCCGGCGCGTCGTCCGGCGGTGCCCGACCGTCGGCCCGAGCTCGGGGCCGCCGTCCCGTGATCCGGCTCGACCATGTCTCGTTCCGCTACGAGGGTGCGGTGAACCCCACGTTGCGCGACGTCTGCCTCGATGTGCCCGAGGGTGAGCTGTGCGTCGTGGTGGGCGAGACCGGGACGGGCAAGTCGACCTTGCTGCGGTCGGTGAACGGGCTGGTTCCCCACTTCAGCGGGGGCGTGCTCGGAGGCACGGTGACGGTGGGCGGCCGGTCGACGCGGGAGCACCGTCCTCGTGAGCTGGCCGACGTCGTCGGCTACGTCGGGCAGAACCCCCTGGCCAGCTTCGTGACCGAGCGGGTCGAGGACGAGCTGGCGTACACCATGGAGAACCTCGGTGTGGCACCCGCCGCGATGCGCCGTCGCGTCGAGGACGTCGTGGACCTCCTCGGACTGCACGAGATGCGCGACCGCCCGCTGCGGGCGCTGTCGGGTGGGCAGCAGCAGCGGGTGGCCATCGGAGCCGTCCTCACGGCCTCTCCGCGCGTGCTCGTACTCGACGAGCCCACGTCAGCGCTCGACCCGGCGGCCGCCGAGGAGGTCCTCAACGCGCTGGCACGGCTGGTCCACGACCTCGGGCTGACGGTGCTCATGGCCGAACACCGGCTCGAGCGGGTGCTGCCCTTCGCCGACCGGATGGTGCTGGTGCCCGGTGACGGCGCGCCGCTGGCGGTCGGTCCGCCGGCCGACGTCATGCGCACGTCCCCGGTGGCGCCGCCCCTGATCGAGCTGGGACGGGAAGTCGGGTGGGAACCCCTGCCGCTCACCGTCCGCGACGCCCGGCGGCTGGCCGGCGGGTTGCGGGAGCGCATCGCGCCGATGCGGGCCGGGGGGAACCCGCCGGGCGCGGCGCCCAGTCCGGCGGCGCCGGGCGAGGCGCCCAGTCCGGCAGCGCCGGCCGACGAAGCGGTTTCGTTGCGGCGCGCCGCCGTGCACTACGGGCCGGTCGTGGCGGTCCAGTCGGTGGATCTCGCCGTGCACCGCGGTGAGGTGGTGGTCCTCATGGGCCGCAACGGTTCGGGCAAGTCGTCGCTGCTGCACGTGGTCTCGGGTGGCCGCCGGCCCACGAAGGGAACGGTGACGGTCGGCGGCCGGGACCCGCACGCGCTCCGGCCTCAGGACCTGGTCCGCTGCGTCGGCCTCGTCCCCCAGGACCCCGCCCTGCTCCTCTACGGCGAGTCGGTCGACGACGAATGCGCGAGCGCGGAGCGGGTGAGCGCGCTCACCCGGGGCACCGCCCGCGCCACGCTGGAGCGGATCCTGCCCGGAGTGCCCGGCGACCGGCACCCACGCGACCTTTCCGAGGGCCAGCGCCTGGCCCTGGCCCTGGCCGTCGTCCTGGCGCCCGCCCCGCCGGTCCTGCTGCTCGACGAGCCCACGCGGGGCCTCGACTACCCGAGCAAGGACCGCCTCGTCGAGCTCCTGCGCGAGCTGGCGGCTTCCGGGCACACGGTCGTCATGGCCACGCACGACGTCGAGCTGGCGGCCCGGGTGGCCGACCGGGCGGTCGTGTTGGCCGACGGCGAGGTGATCGCCGATGGTCCGGCGCACGACGTGGTGTGCCACTCACCCGTCTTCGCGCCGCAGATCGCCAAGGTCCTGGCGCCCGACGAGTGGCTCACACTCGACGAGGTGCGGGCCGCGCTCGAGGCGATCCCGGCATGAGCACCCCGGCTCCGCACCACCGTGTGCGCGCCATCCGCCTCGGGTGGCGCTCCTCCCTGCTCCTTGCCCTCACGACCGCCTTCGGCATGGTGGCCTTCGCCTGGCCGCTCATGGTCCACGCCAGCGCGGGGGCCGACAGCGCGCACGGCGGCGACGCACCATGGGTCTTCGTGGCACTCGTCCCCTTGTTGATCGCCATCGTCCTGGCCGAGCTGTCCGAGGGTGGGATCGACGCCAAGGCCATCGCGCTCTTGGGCATCTTGGCCGCCTGCTTCGCCGCTCTGCGGATCGCCAGCCCGGGCATCGACGGGTTCGAGCCTGAGTGGTTCTTGCTGATCCTGGCCGCCCGCGTCTTCGGGCGCGGTTTTGGTTTCGTCCTGGGTGCCGTGGCCATGTTCACCTCCGCGCTGATCACCGGGGGGATCGGCCCCTGGCTGCCCTTCCAGATGCTCGCCGCGGCCTGGGTCGGGTTCGGCGCCGGGTCCCTCCCGCCGGCGAACGGGCGTCGGGAGCGTCTGCTGCTCGCCGGCTACGGAGTCGTGGCGGCGCTGGCCTACGGCTTGCTGACCAACTTCTGGTTCTGGCCGTTCGTGGCCGGCGCGACCACCTCGTACTCCTTCCTCCCCGGTGCCGGCGTCGCGGTGAACCTCCATCGGTTCCTCCTCTTCGACCTCACCACGTCCATGGGCTTCGACATCACGCGTGCGTGCACCTGTGCCGTGCTGATCGTGGTGCTGGGCCGACCCGTGCTCGCTGCGCTGCGCCGCGCCTCAAGGCGGGCGGTGTTCGAGCCGACGGTGACTTTCACGGGCTGATCGTCCGTCGCTTGGCGCGCCAGTGGCGCACAGGGTCGTGATGGAACAACGCACACACAACGACGCGGGGAGCGGCGTCCTGACCGAGTCCGCCCCGGACGCGTCGTTGGGCTGGCGTCCTGCCGTGCTGGCGGGGCTCGAGCGTTGGCACCTCCGCTCGCTCTGGGTCTCGATCGGCATCACTGTGGTCGTCGGTGTCGCCTCTGTCGTCCACCTCGGGACGACGCTGCACTTCTCCGACGAGCACGGCTACGTCGCCATCGCCGACAACCTGGCCCGCCACGGCCGCTTCTCCCTGGACGGCGTCCACCCGACCGCCTACCGGGCGCCTGGTTGGCCGCTGCTCCTGGCACCCGTGCGCTGGCTGGGTGGGGGCATCCTCGCCTTCCGGCTGGTCAACGTGGCCCTGGCCGCGATGGTCGTCGCCCTGGGCTGGTGGCTCGCCCGCGTCGTGGGCGGCAAACCGGTGGCCGCCTTGGCCGCGCCCGTGCTCGCCCTGTACCCGGTGGCCGTGTACACGGAGGGCACGCTCTACCCCGAGACACTTGCCTCGGTCCTGCTGCTGGCCGGACTGGCCGCGGCCGTCGAGGCGCGGCGTTCTGCCGGGCCGCTCAGGTGGGCCGCGGCCGCCGGCGGGTCCTTCGGCGCCCTGATCCTCACCGTCCCCAACGCGTGGATCCCGCTGGCGGCCACGCTGGCCTGGCTCGCCCTGGGGACGCGGCGGTTGTGGCGTGTCGCGGGCTGTGTCCTCCTCGTGGCGGCCGCGGTGGTCTCCGTCTGGGTGGTGCGCAACGCCCTCACGATGCACGAGTTCATCCCGGTCACCGACGCCAGCGGGTACAACCTGCTGCTGGCCAACAGCGAGCACGCCACCGTCCGCTCGGGGGTCGCCACCGACCTGAGCCAGTACTGGCGCGAGGCGGGGAGCGCGGGATCACTTCGGAGGCCCCGCTGGAGAGCTTCTTCCGTGCCCAGGCCCTCGACTACGTGCGCAGCCATCCCGGGCGCGCCCTCGAGCTCTACGCGGGGCGCGCCGTGGACTACTTCGCGCCGTTCGACGACCTGGCCACCGCCTCCAAGCAGTCCACCGCGGAAGACGTGCTGGCGGTTCTCTGCTACCTGCCACTCCTGTTCCTGTTGGCCGTCAGGCTGGCCCGGTGGCGCAAGGACCGGCCGGGGTCACTCGAGCGGCTGGCCATCTGGATCTACCTGCTGAACGCGCTGGTGGCGGCCGTCTTCGTGACTCGTGTGCGCTACCGGGTGCCCTTCGACGAGTTGCTCATCGTGATCGCCGTCTCCACGGTCGTCTCGCTCGTGCGCCCGCGCGGACCGGGTTCAGCCGGCCAGCGCGGCGCAGACACCGAGCTCGAAAGCGTGGCGGAGGCCAGGGAAGAGCTGGCTGGACACCTTGGGTGAGATCTGCGCGCTGACGGTGATGCTCACCGAGTCGGCGCCGTCGGCCGTGGCCGCCACGAACTGCGTGTAGGCCTTCGAGACGCTGGCGATGCGGATGTCGTCGCTCGCCTCGGGTGGCGGGAGCGGCCCGCGGCGAGAAGAATCGCCCTCCATGACCCCGGGTCGCCGTCGGTGAACGCTCCGCTGCACCTGTCGGCGTCCTTCGCCGGGACGGTGATCCGGGTCCAGGTGGCGCCGGGCGACGTCGTCGTAGCCGGCGCGCCCCTCGTGGTGCTCGAGTCCATGAAGATGGAGCACGTCGTCGAGGCGGCCGCACCGGGCCGCGTCGACGTGGTGGTGGTCGCCCCCGGTGACGCCGTGCAGACCGGCGACCTCCTGGTGACGATGTCGGGCGCCGAGCCTGCTCCGAGGGGCGGGGCCGATGCCGGTGGTGCCGACGTCGACGTCGACCGGGCGGGGACGCCGGCTCTGCGGCCCGAGCTGGCCGAGCTTCGGGCCCGGGTGGCGGCCACGCGTGACGCCGGGCGACCCGAGGCCACGGCCCGCCGTCACGCGGCCGGACGGCGCACGGCCCGGGAGAACCTCGAGGACCTGTGCGACCCCGGCAGCTTCGAGGAGTACGGCGCCCTCGTCGTCGCCGCCCAGCGGGCGCGCCGCAGCCACGACGACCTCGTCGCCTCCACACCGGCCGACGGGCTGGTGGCCGGGATCGCCCGGGTGAACGGCGACCTCTTCGGCCCGCAGCGGGCGCGCTGCGCCGTGGTGTCCTACGACTACGCCGTGCTGGCCGGCACCCAGGGCCAGATGAACCACCGCAAGAAGGATCGCCTCTTCGAGCTGGCCGCCCGCCTGCGCCTTCCCGTCGTCCTCTTCGCCGAGGGGGGAGGGGGGCGTCCGGGTGACACCGACACCGCCGTGGTCACCGGTCTCGACACGGAGGCCTTCGCCCTCTTCGCCGGGCTCAGCGGCCGGGTGCCTCTGGTCGGGATCGTGTCTGGCCGCTGCTTCGCCGGCAATGCCGCGCTCCTCGGCTGCTGTCACGTGGTGATCGCCACCCCCGACGCCACCATCGGGATGGGTGGCCCGGCCATGATCGAAGGCGGTGGGCTGGGCGTGGTGGCGCCCGACGACGTGGGGCCCGTCTCGGTGCAGGTGCCCAACGGGGTGATCGACGTGTTGTGCGCCGACGAGCGCCAGGCCGTTGCCGTGGCCCGCCGCTACCTGGGTTACTTCCAGGGCGACGTGGAGGGCTGGACCGGTCCCGACCAGGACGCGCTGCGCACCGTGGTGCCGGCGGAGCGGCGGCGCGCCTACGACGTGCGCCCGGCCCTTCATCTGCTGGCCGACGAGGGCTCGGTCCTCGAGCTGCGGCCCTCCTTCGCCCCGGGCATGGTCACCGCACTGGCCCGGCTCGAGGGGCGGGCGGTCGGCGTGATCGCCAACAACCCCGAACACCTGGCCGGCGCCATCGACGCCGCGGGTGCGGACAAGGCGGCCCGCTTCATGCAGCTGTGCGACGCCTTCGGGTTGCCCCTGGTGTCGCTGTGCGACACCCCCGGCATCATGGTCGGTCCCGAGGCGGAGGCCACCGCCCTGGTCCGCCACGTCAGCCGCATGTTCGTCGTGGGGGCGTCCCTGCGGGTGCCCCTGTGCTGCGTCGTGCTGCGCAAGGGCTACGGCCTGGGTGCCCAGGCCATGGCCGGCGGCGGCTTCCGCCGCCCCGTGTTCACCGCCGCCTGGCCCACGGGGGAGCTCGGCGGTATGGGTCTCGAGGGTGCGGTGCGCCTGGGCTTCCGCCGCGAGCTCGAGGCCATCGACGATCCCGGCGAGCGCGAGGCGGCGTTCGAGGCCATGGTGGCGAGGGCCTACGAGCACGGGAAGGCCCTCAACGTGGCCGAGCACTTCGAGATCGACGACGTGATCGACCCGGCCGACACCAGGGCGCGCATCGTGCACGCGCTGACCTCGGCCGGGACCGGCATCCACTGGTCCGGCGAGGACACGCCGCGCGCGGCGTTCGTCGACACCTGGTGAGCACCCCCGGGCGGAGCGTCGGCCGGGCCCGCTGCGAGGTGGATCAGGCCGGGAGGTGGATCAGGAAGGTTCGATGACCACGCGGATGGCGCCGCTGCCCCGCTCTGAAGCCGTGCGGAAGGCCTCGGCGGCGTCCGCGAGCGGGAAGCGGTGGGTGATGACCGTGCGCGCGATGTCAGGGTTCTCCGCCAGCATGCCCGCCACCTCGTCGAACTCGCGCACGCCGTCATGCGCGCAGTAGCCGAGCGAGGGGAGGAGCCGGGCCTCCCGGTTGAAGAGCGGCATCCAGTCCACCTGGAACGGTCCGTAGTGGACGCCGACCACCACGATGGTGCCACCCGGTGCGACGAGCTCGGTGCACCGGGCCAGGCTCTCGGCGGTGCCGGCGGCCTCCACGACGACGTCGTAGAGGCCCTCTGTCCCCACCCGCGCCCCGAGGCGCTCCGCGGCCTCGCGCTGGTGGGTGTGCCTGGCCTCGACGGCGACGTCCTCGCCGCCCAGGCGGATGGCGCCCGGCACGGCCAGCAATCCGAGGGCGCCCGCACCCACCACGGCCACGCGCACGCCGGGACCGGTACCGGCCAGGCGCAGCGCGTGCCACGAGACGGACCCGGGCTCGACGATGCTGGCGTCGCGCAGGTCCAGGCCGGGCGGCAATGGCACCAGGCGCTCTGCCGGGGCGCGGAACTGCTCGGCCATCCCTCCGTCGGCGAACATGCCGAGCGCCCGCTGCGCGTGCGTGGGGCACAGGTTGTAGGTCCCCCGGCGGCACTGTTCGCATTCGTTGCACCCGTAGATCGCCTCCACGACGACCGGCGTGCCTTCCTCGGTCACGCCGGCCAGCTCGTGGCCGAGGATGTTCGTGCTGCCGAAGCGGATGTAGCTGAGATCCGAGGCGCACACGCTGGCCGACTTCATGTCGAGCAGCGCGCCGCCGCCCGGCGGCTCGTCGAGGTCGACGAGGGCGACGCCACCTTCGCGGCCGCGCACCGCCTTCACGGCGTCACCCCGGTGTGCGGCGCCTCGGTGGGGGCGCCGAGAGGAGCGGGGAGGTCGCCTTGGAGCCCCACGCTGTTGAGCACCGTGGCCAGGCAGAGGTAGCCCCCGATGACGAAGAGCAGCTCGAGGACCTGCGTCGCGTCGAAGTGCGTGGACAGCGAGGCCCACGTCGCGTCGCTCACCGAGAAGCGGCCGGTCATCTCGTCGACCGCCGTGAGCAGGGCGCGCTCGGCCGGAGACCACACCGCCGACCCGGGGCCCGTGACGACGGCCTCGAGCTGGGCGTCGCTCAGCCCGGCCTCGCCGCCCATGCGGCGGTGCTGGCTCCACTCGTAGCCCGACCCGGTGCGCCACGCCACGCGGAGGATCAGCAGCTCCCGGTGGTCGGGGGCCAGGCGGGACTCGGCGCCGGCGAGCATCTCGGTGAAGGGGAGCCAGGTGGCGCTGAGCGGCAGGTGGTGGGCGAACAGCTCGAGCACGACCGGCATGGGCGGGGCGTCGGGCTCGTCCGACAGGTAGACCTCGGGCCGGCGCAGGTGGGTCAGGAGCACCCGGCGGGTCTCTTCGTCCCACTCGGCGAAGGGGACGGGGGCCAGCCGGAGCTCCTGCGGGTCGGGTGGCGGTGTCACCGGTACGGGCCGAACCCTCAGTGCCAGTCGAGCAGCGACCGGTCGAGCCCGGCGAGGTCCGGTGTGCCGACCAGCGTCATCGTGCGGACCATGTCGTCGCGGAACCAGCGCAGCACGCGCTCGACGCCCTGCTCGCCGCCCGCGGCCAGGCCGTAGAGGTAGGCCCGTCCGGCCATGCACGCGGTGGCCCCGGCGGCCAATGCCTTGACGATGTCGCTGCCGCGGCGCACGCCGCCGTCGCAGATGATCTCCGTCCGGTCCCCCACCGCGTCGGCCACGGGGGAGACCAGTCGCAGGATGGGCGGCGAGCCGTCGAGTTGCCGGCCGCCGTGGTTGGACAGGGCGACTGCCGTGACGCCGAGGTCGGCGGCGATCCTCGCGTCCTCGACCGACTGGATCCCTTTGACCACGACGGCGCCGTCCCACTGCGCGCGCAACCACTCCACGTCCGACCACGACAGCGCCGGGTCGAATTGCGTGTGGATGTAGTCGGAGATCTTCACCGGCGACGCACCGTCACCCACGTCGCGCCCGACCACGTTGGCGAAGCGGATGGGGTCGCTGCGCAGGAAGGCCAGCGTCCACTGCGGGTGCAGGGCCCCGTCGACGATGGTGCGCGGCCCGATGGCGGGCGGGAGCGCGAACCCGCGTCGCAGGTCGCGCTCGCGACGTCCCAGGACGGGGGTGTCGACCGTGAGCACCAGCGCGTCGTAGCGGGCGTCGGCGGCCCGGCTCACCATCTCCTTGACCAGGCCGCGATCGCGCCAGGCGTACACCTGGAACCACAGGCGGCCGTCGCTCACCGCGCGCACCTCCTCGATGGAGCAGGTGCTGAGGGTCGAGAGCGCGAACGGGACGCCCGCACGTGCCGCGGCGCGGGCTGCCGCCAGTTCGCCCTCGGGGTGCACGAGGCGGATGAACCCGGCCGGGGCGAGCACGAGCGGGTACGACACCGCTCGGCCCAGCAGTGTGGACGTGACGTCCACCGCGTCGACCTCCCGCAGCACACGGGGGTGGAAGCCGACGTCGGAGAAGGCCGCCGCGTTGGCCCGCAGCGTCCACTCGTCCTCGGCGCCGCCGTCGACGTAGTCGAACACGCCGCGGGGCAGGCGGCGCCGGGCCAGCCGGCGCAGGTCGGCGACCGAGGCCGCGTGGGCGAGGCGCCGGGCTACGGGGTCGCGCTCGAAGGGCTCGAACCGGACGACGGCGCGCAGATTGCTGAGGAGGCTCATGGGCGGGGGCCTACATTACTGCGGTATGGATGAGAGCCCCTATCGAGTGGTCCAGTGGGCGACGGGCAACATCGGGCTGCGGTCGTTGCGCGCCGTGATCGAACATCCCGGGCTCCAGCTGGTGGGCCTGTACGTGTACTCCGAGGACAAGGTCGGCCGGGACGCCGGGGAGCTGTGCGGGCTGGGTCCCACCGGCGTCGCCGCCACCGGCGACGTCGAGGAGATCCTGGCGTTGCGACCCGACTGCGTCCTGTACATGGGTGACCGGGCCGACGTCGACGTCCTGTGCCGGCTCCTCGAGTCGGGGGCGAACGTGGTGGCCACCCGCAGCGAGTTCCACCGCCCCGCCTCCATGGACCCCGAGGTGCGGGCCCGGATCGAGGCTGCCTGCGCCGCCGGCGGCTCGACGCTGCACAGCACGGGCTCGAGTCCCGGGTTCATCACCGAGGCCCTGCCGTTCGTGCTGTCGTCGTTGCAGCGACGTGTCGACCTCATCACGATCGAGGAGTTCGCCGACATGTCCTCTCGGAACTCACCGGAGCTCATCTTCGGGTTGATGGGCTTCGGGAGCGACCCGTCGACCTTCGACCCCAAGGGGCGCGAGCAGCACGGAGGTGCGTCCTTCGCCGGCTCGCTCGCCATGGTGGCGGACGCGCTGTCGCTCCCGCTCGACGACGTGGTGGCCACGGCCCAGGTCGCGACCGCTTGCCACGAGGTCGAGGTGGCGGCCGGCCGGCTCCCGGCAGGCACGGTCGCCGCGCAACGCCTGGAGGTGGCGGGGATGCGCCAGGGCCGCCCGCTCCTGACCTTCTGCGCCCACTGGTACCTGAGCACGGACGTGGAACCGGCGTGGGACCTGCTCGAGACGGGGTGGCGCGTCAAGGTGCACGGCGACTGCCCCCTCGACGTCCAGGTCCGCTTCCCCGTGCCGCCCGAGGAGTGGGCGGCGACATCACCCGGCCTCACCGCGCACCGCCCGGTGAACGCCGTGCCCTACGTGTGCGCCGCGGGGCCGGGGATCCGCACCTCGGCCGAACTGCCCCAGATCATCCCGCACCTGGGTCCATGAGCACGGTCGCGGTCGTCGTCGGCAATCCCAGGCCGCGTTCGCGCACCCTCGACGTGGCCCGGGCCGTGGCCGACGCCGCGGCCGGCGCGGCCGGGCTCGCCGGCGCGCCTCGCCTGACGGTGGACCTGGCCGATCTCGGCCCCCAGTTGTTCGACGGGGACTCGGCTGCCGTGCGCGAGTCGGTGGACGGCGTGCGCGCCAGCACGCTGGCGGTCGTGGCCTCGCCGACGTACAAGGCGAGCTACACCGGCCTGCTGAAGTCCTTCCTCGACTGGTTCGGCACCACCGACCTGGCGGGTGTCGCCGCCGTCCCGCTCATGGTCGGCGCCGGGCCTCGGCACGCCCTCGCGGTCGAGGTCCACCTGCGCCCCGTCCTGGTGGAGCTCGGTGCGTCGCTCCCGACCCGCGGCCTCTACGTGACCGAGGACCGGCTCGACAGCCTCGGCGTGGTCGTCGACGCGTGGTTGGACGAGGCCGGGCCGCGTCTGCGCGCCGCCGTGCGAGGGGTCTGAGCGGGCCGACCCACCAGGACGCGGTTCAGCGGCCGGTCCACCGGGGCGCCCGCCTCTCGGCGAACGCGCGAGCGCCCTCCTGTGCGTCCCCCGAGGCGAACACCTCGTCGACGAGCGCCCGCTGTTCGGGCCACAGCTCGTCTTCGGTCCTCCCCGGCACCCGGCGCAAGATCCGCTTGGCCGCCGTGACCCCGAGCGGCGCGTTGGCCGCGATGGCGTGCGCCAGCTCGAGCGCCGTCGGGAGGGTCTCGCCGGGCTGGCACAGGCGCGCCACCATCCCGTGCCGGAACGCCACCTCGGCGGAGATGGGCGCCCCGGTCAGGGCCAGTTCGGTGACGATCGACTGCGGCAGGTGGCGCGGCAGGCGCAGCAGCGCCCCGCCGCCGGGGAACAGGCCGAACTTGACCTCCGGGGAGCCGAGCACGGCATCGGTGGAGGCCACCAGCAGGTCGGCGATGAGCGCCATCTCGAGTCCGCCCCCCACCGCCGGACCTTCGATGGCGGCGATCAGGGGCTTCTCCGCCCCGTAGCGGAACACGGTGTCGACCTTCTCGGGCAGCCCGGCCGTGGCGAAGGCCTTGAGGTCCATGCCGGCGCAGAAGGTGCCGCCGGCTCCGGTGATCACGCCGACGCGCAGGTCGGCCTCGCCGTCGAGCCGGCGCAGCGCGTCGAGCACCCCGAGCGACATGGCCGAGTCGATGGCGTTCTTCACCTCGGGCCGGTTCAAGGTGACCACGAGCACCCGGTCCTCGACCGACGTGAGGACGGCGTCGCTCACGGCGTGCGCACCGGCAAGGTCTCCCACCCGCGCACGGTGGAGGTCCGGGCCTGGACGGCTCGCTCCTCGTCCACCTCCCAGTCGGGGAACCGCGCCAGCACCTCTTCGAGCGCGACGCGCGCCTCGAGCCGGGCCAGGTGCGCGCCGAGGCAGAAGTGGAGCCCGTAGCCGAAGCTCAGGTGGCGCTGGCTCTTGCGGTGCACGTCGAAGCGGTCGGGGTCGGGGAACTGCCGCTCGTCCCGGTTGGCCGACGCGTTGAGGAGGAGCATCACCGAGCCGGCCGGGACCTCCTGGCCGTGGTGCTCCACGTCCGCCGTCACCGCGCGGGCCTGCACCGGGGACGGCGGCTCGTAGCGGAGGCACTCCTCAATGGCGGCGGGGATCAGCGACGGGTCCTCGGCCAGCGCCTGGCGCTGATCGGGGTGCTCGGCGAGGAGCTTGCCCGCCCAGCCGATGAGGCGCGTGGTGGTCTCGTTGCCCGCACCGGCGAGCAGTCCGATGTAGCCCAGCACCTCGTCGCGACGCAGTGTGCGGACGACGCCGTCGCGATCGGTGAACTCGGAGGTGAGCAGCTCGGTCATGAGGTCGTCGGACGGGTGCTCGATCCGCCAGTCGATGTAGTCCGCGTAGTCCGAGACGAAGGCGTCGGGGCCGGCCAGGGTCGGTTCGGGCATCACCCCCTCCTCGAGGCGGAGCCCCTCGTCGATGTTGTCGCGCAGCGACTGCTGGTCCTCCTCGGGGATCCCGAGCAGCATCCCGATGGTGCGCATGGGGATCTCGACGCCGAGGTCGGCGATGAAGTCGAAACCGTCCGCGCCGACGAGCGGGTCCAGCGTGCGCGCCGCGTAGTCCCGGACCTTGGGCTCGATCGCGGCGAGGCGTCGGGGCGTGAAGACGCGGCTGAGGAGCCCGCGGTGCAGGTCGTGGTCGGGCGGGTCCTCGAAGATGAACAGGCCGGGAGGCAACTCGACCCCCGCCTTGATGATCTCGAGCACCGACCCCTTGGCCGAGCTGTAGGTCGGCCAGTCGACGAGCGCGCGCTCGACGTCGTCGTAGCGGCTCACCGCGTAGAACTCGTACTTCTCGTTCCAGTAGAGCGGCGCCTCGTCGCGCAGCCGCTTCCACACCGGGTACGGGTCGGCGTCGATCTCGAAGTCGTAGGGGTCGTAGTACGGCGCCGTCGTGGTCGATCCCATGTGCTCTCCCTCTGCGCTGCCGGGGCGCCGCCGCGGGCCCCGGTGCTCCCAGGTTGCCCGCGCGCCGCACGTCCCACCAGCTTGTGGGTACGCCGTCCGAAAGTAACATTATTGAATGGCAAGAGCAGCGTTCTCTCCGGCGGGCCTCCCCGTGTCGCGCCGCCCGTGACGACTGCCGCGCCACCGCAGCGCTGGCCGTCGATCCCGGCCGTCCTGGCCGGGTCCGAAGCGCGGGTCGGCGAGTTGGTGGCGCTCCGGGACGGCGACACCGAGCTCACGTACGCCCAGCTCGCGGCGGAGGCCCGGCGGGTGGCGGCCGCCCTGGTGGCGACCGGCGTGGAGGCGGGCGACCGGGTGGCCGTCTGGTGCTGCAACAGTGCCGAGTGGGTGGAGGCCGCGCTGGGGGTCTTCGCCGCCGGCGCCGTGCTCGTCCCGGTCAACACCCGGTGGAAGGGCGCCGAGGCGGTCGACGTGCTGGCACGCAGCGGGGCCCGGGTCCTGGTCACCATGACCGACTTCTTGGGGACCGACTACGTGGCCATGCTCGACGAGGCCGGGTCCGACCTGCCGGCGCTCGGGACGGTGGTGACCGCCCGGGGCGAGGCGGCGGGGCGTGCGGTCGGGTGGCCCGAGTTCGTGGCCCGGGGCACGCGCAGCGCCGCGGCCGAGGTGGAGCGGCGCAGCGCGGCGCTCGGGCCCGACGACCCCTCCGACATCCTCTTCACCTCCGGGACCACCGGCAGCCCCAAGGGCGTCGTCATGACGCACGGCCGCACCCTGACCGTGGCCACCGACTGGGTGGCCATGACCGGGCTCACCGCGGGCGACGTCTACCTCCAGGTGAACCCGTACTTCCACATGTTCGGTCTGAAGGCAGGGATCCTGGCCAGCGTGGTGGCCGGCGCCACCATGCTGCCCGAGCCCGTGTTCGACGCCGCCCGCGTGCTGGCGCGCGTGGCCGGGGAGCACGTCACCGTGCTCCCCGGGCCGCCGACGCTCTACCAGTCGATCCTCGACGACCCGGCGCGTGACCGCTACGACCTGTCCTCGCTGCGGGTGGCGGTGACCGGAGCGGCCGACATCCCCGTCGAGCTCATCCGGCGCGTCCACGACGAGCTCCCCTTCTCGGTCGTCGTCACCGGTTACGGGCTCACCGAGGGCGGCACCGCGTGCGCCACGGGCCCCGGGGACGATCCAGAGGCCATCGCCACCACCGTGGGCCGGCCCCGGCCCGGCTTCGAGCTGCGCCTGGTGGGGGAGGGCGACCGCGACGTGACGCCGGGCGAGGCGGGCGAAGTGCTGTTGCGGGGCGGGAGCGTGATGGCGGGGTACCTCGACGACCCCGAGGAGACGGCCGCCGCACTGTCGGCGGACGGCTGGCTGCGCACCGGCGACCTCGGGGTGCTCGACCGGGCGGGCCGGCTGCGCATCGTCGGGCGGGTGAAGGACATGTTCATCGTCGGTGGGTTCAACGCGTACCCGGCCGAGATCGAGAACGCGCTGCTACGGCACCCCGCGATCCGGCAGGCCGCAGTCGTCGGGATGCCCGACGAGCGCCTGGGCGAGGTGGGCATGGCCTTCGTGGTCACCGACGGGACCGTGACCCCCGCAGACGTCATGGAATGGAGCCGGGAGCAGATGGCCAACTACAAGGTGCCGCGGGTGGTCGAGATCGTCGACGAGCTCCCGCTGAACGCCACCGGGAAGGTGATGAAGGACGCGCTCCGGGCCCGGGTGGCGCCGGGCGGGGAGCGGGGGGCGCCGGGCGAAGGTCTGGGGGCGCCGTGACCGACGCCGGACGCCCCGCCCTGTCCGCCTTGGACGGCCTCCGGGTGGTCGAGCTCGGCGTGTGGGTGGCTGCGCCGGCCGCCGGCGCCTTGCTGGCCGACTGGGGGGCGGACGTGGTCAAGGTCGAGCCGCCCACCGGGGACCCGATGCGCAACGCCTTCGGCTCGATCGGCGTGGGCGAGGACTTCCCCAACCCGGCCTTCGCGCAGGACAACCGGGGCAAGCGGAGCGTCGTCCTCGACCTGCGCCATGACGAGGACCGGGCGCGGCTCGAGCAATTGCTCGCCCGCGCCGACGTGTTCTTGACCAACCTGCGCCCCGACGCGCTCGACGGGCTCGGGCTCGAACCCCACACCACGGTGGGCCGCCACCCCCGGCTCGTCTACTGCAGCGTGAGTGGCTACGGCCTGCGTGGCGGGGACCGCAACCGACCCGCCTACGACATCGGTGCCTTCTGGGCCCGCTCGGGCCTCTCGGTCCAGCTGGCCAGCAGTGAGGGCGTGCCGCTCAACGCGCGGGGCGGCATCGGTGACCACATCAGCGGGCTGGCTTCCCTGGCCGGCCTGCTGGCCGGCGTGCTCGAGCAGCGCCAGACCGGCCGGGGCCGCGTCGTCGAGGTCTCGCTGCTGCGCACGGGCACCTACGTGCTCGGGTGGGACCTCAGCCTGCAGGAGACGGTGGGCAAGGTGGCCAAGGCCGAGGCGCGGGAGTCCAACCAGACGCCGCTGATGAACTCGTACCGGGCGAAGGACGGGCGCTGGTTCTTCTTCACCGGCCTCGAGGCCGGCCGCCACATCGCCCCCGTGCTGCGGGCGCTCGGACGCGAGGACCTGCTCTCCGACCCGCGGTTCGCCGATGCCACCGCGCTGCGCCGCAACCGCACCGAGGTGATCGCCGTCCTCGACGAGATCGTGGCCGCCGAGACTCTGGCCACCTGGGCCGAGCGGTTCGACCGTGAAGGCGTGTGGTGGGCGCCCATCCAGGGGCCGGCCGACGTGCTGGCCGATCCGCAGCTGGCCGCCAACGACGGACTGCTCGAGCTGCGCGACGAGGCGGGCGCCACGGTGGGGCGCTCCATCAACGGCCCGATCAGCTTCTCGGACCTCCCGGTCCAGCCGGCGGCGCCCGCTCCGCGTCTCGGGGAGCACACCGCGGAGGTCCTGGCCGAGCTCGATCAGGCCTGAGCGTGGGCGCGGGCGAGCAGGCCCCGCGCGATGACGATGCGCTGGATCTCGTTGGTCCCCTCCCCGATGACCATGAGCGGCGCGTCGCGGTAGAGCCGCTCGACGGGGAACTCGGTGGTGAACCCGACGCCCCCGAGGATCCGCATGGCCTCGGTGCTGAGCTCGAGGGCGGTCTCGCTGGCGAACAGCTTGGCCATGCCGGCCTCGACGTCGCAGCGCTCGCCCCGCGCCTTGCGCTCGGCCGCGCTGCGCGTGAGCAGCCGGGCCGCTTCGAGCTTGGTCGCCATGTCGGCCAGCTTGAGCTGGATGGCCTGGTGCTCCCCGATGACCTTGCCCATCGTCTCGCGCTGGAGCGAGTAGCTCAGCGCGGCGTCGAAGGCGGCCCGGGCCAGTCCGACGGCACGGGCGGCGATGTTGATGCGGCCGATCTCGAGCACGCTCAGGATCTGCGGCAGGCCCCGTCCGGGCTCGCCGATCAGGTTGGCCGCCGGCACGTGGTGGTTCGCGTAGGACATCTCCACCGTCTCGACGCCGCGGTAGCCGAGCTTGCCGATGTGCTTGGAGACGGAGATCCCCTCGAAGCTCGGCCCCGGCTCCTTCTCCACGATGAAGGCGGAGATGCCCTCCTCGGTGCGCGCGGCCAGGGCCACGATGGAGGAGCGCTCGCCGTTGGTGACCCAGGCCTTCGTGCCGTTCACGATGAACTCGTCCCCGTCGCGCGCGGCCCGGCACGAGATGTTGCGCGTGTCGCTGCCGGCGTCGGGCTCGGAGAGGGAGAGGGCACCCCGCCGTACCCCCGACGCCATGCCGGGGAGGAACCGGCGCTTCTGCTCCTCGGTCCCGTGCGTCATGATGAGCATGGCGGCCATGGTGTGGGTGTTCACGATGCCGGTCAGGCTCATCCAGCCGTAGGACAGCTCCTCGATCACCCCGATGTAGGTGAGGAGGTCGAGGCCGAGCCCGCCGTACTCCTCGGGGATGGTGACGCCGAAGAGGCCGAGCGCCCGCATCTGCTCGACGATGGCGTCGGGGAAGCTGTCGGTGCGCTCGAGTCCCGGCGCCACCGGGATGACCTCCCGCCGCACGAAGGTGCGCACGGTCTCGATGATCTCCGAGCGGACCTCCTCGTCCACCGCGCCGGACTTCGGGTCGCTCATCCTGCCTCGCCTTCCTCGCTGCGGTAACCCTACATCTCAATCATGTTGACGCTGGATCTCAAATCGGAGAAGAATGTTTCCCCATGGCGACGGGCCTCATGCATCGCGGGCTCGAGTCGGCCGCCGAGCGCTTCCCCGACCACCCCGCCCTGCTCGCGGGTGAAGACCACTGGACTTTTGCCGAGGTGGAGCGGGCCGCCAACGCCGTGGCGCACCATCTGGCCGGCCTCGGTGTGGGCGCTGGGGACCGCGTGGTGGTGATGACGTCCAACCGTCCCGAGTTCGTGGCCGTCGTGCACGGCGTGAGCAAGGTGGGGGCGGCGCCGGTGCTCGTCAACCCGGCCTGGAAGGCGCTCGAGGTCGCCAACGCGGTGCGGCTCACCGCACCGGTGTGCGCTGTGGCCGACGGTGCGGGGACGGCCCTGCTGGCCGAGGAGCTCGGTGCCGGGCGCGTCGTGGACCTCGACGACGACCACGGCGCCCTCGTCGTCGACCGCTCGAGCGACCTTGCCTCGCCCCCGACGCCGGCGCCGTCGGCGGGGCCGGACGACGACGCCGCGTTCGTGTTCAGCTCCGGCACCACCGACCTGCCCAAGGCGGTCCGCCACACCCACGGCTCCCTCCGACTGGCCACCGCGCACTGGTGCACGGCGCTCGGGCTCGGCCACGACGACCGCTTCCAGGTCTCGACGCCGCCCTCGCACATCCTTGGGCTGTTGAACCTGCTGGCCGCGGCCGAGGCCGGTGCCACTGTCCGCCTGCATGGCCGCTTCGACCTCGAGGCCGAGCTGCGCTGCATCCAAGAGGACCGGATGACGCTGGAGATGGCCGTCGCGCCGATCGCGTTGGCCATGGCCAACCACCCTCACCTCGAGGACTTCGATCTCTCGTCGCTCCGCTACGTCATGTGGGGGGCCACGCCGGTGACGCCGGCGGTGGCCGAGGCGGTCACGGCGCGCACCGGCGTGCGCTGGCTGCCTGCCTACGGCACGAGCGAGGTGCCGGTCATCAGCGCCAACCCGGTGGACGACCCGGACGCCTGGCGGCTCGACTCGGCCGGGCTGCCCGTGGGCGACGTGGCGCTGCGGGTGGTGGACCTCGACACCGGTGAGGTGCTCCCGCCCGGTGGGGTGGGCGAGGTCCAGGTGCGCAGCGCGTCCGCCATGGCGGGCTACCTGCCCGACCAGGCCACCGCCGGCGCGTTCGCCGACGGCTGGTACAAGACGGGCGACGTCGGATGGCTGGAGCGCGAAGGGTGGGTGCACCTGACCGACCGCTGCAAGGAGATGATCAAGGTGAGCGGCTTCCAGGTCGCGCCGGCCGAGATCGAGGCGGTGCTGCACGCGCACCCCGCTGTGGTCGACTGCGCCGTGTTCGGCGTGGCCGACGAGCGGGCGGGCGAGGTGCCTGTCGCCGCCGTCCAGCTCGAGCCGGGCGCGGCCGTCACCCCCGACGCTCTGGTGGCGCTGGTGGACGACTCGCTGGCCGGGTACAAGCGCCTGCGATCCGTGGTCATCGTCGACGTCGTCCCGCGCACGCTGTCGGGCAAGGTGTTGCGCCGCACGCTGCGCGACGAGTGGGCGCCGCGCCTCACCGGCTCGGAGGGGCTGCCGGCATGACCGGGTCCGCCGCCATGACCGGGACCGCCACCATGACCGGGTCTGCCGCCATGACGGGGCCGCCACCATGACCGGGGCCGCCACCATGACCGGGGCCGGCTGAGTGGACGTCCGGCTCTCACCCGAGCAGGTCGCGCTGCGCGACTCGGCGGCCCAGATCGTGGACCGCCTGGGCGTGCACGCGGTGGCGGAGCTCGACGACGCGGCGCGCACCGCCAAGCTCGATGCGGCCGTGACTGAGTCGGGGTGGCGCGAGCTGCGCGCCGAGGGAGAGGGCGGGGGGCCGCTGGCCTCCGCGGTCGAGGTCGCCGTCGTGGCCGAGGAGCTGGGACGCGGGTTGGCCGACGCGTCGTTCTGGGGCCCCACGCTCGCCGCCGACCTGCGGCGTCTCGCCGGAGCACCGGCGGCGGAGGCAGCCGAGACGGTGGTGCTGACCGGCCGCGTGTCCGAGCCGGCGCAGGCGCCGGGCGGCACCATCCCCGGCGGCGCCGTGGCCCCCGACGCCCGGGCCGCGGCCGCCGCCCTCGTGCTCCTCCCGGGTCCCGACGGGTGCGTGCTGGGCCGGATCGAGCTCGCGGCTGCGGTGCCCGGCGTGGATCTGACCCGGCCCCTCGGGTCCTGGAGCGCCGGCGACGCGCTGCCGGTGGAGGGCCAGGCGCGGGCACTCGGGCCCGACGACGTGGCCCGCGTGCACGCGCTCGGCCTGGCCGCCGCATGCGCCGACCTCGTCGGCTCCATGCGGGGCGCGCTCGCACTCACCACCGACTACGCGCGGGACCGCCGCCAGTACGGCGCGCCCATCGGTTCGTTCCAGGCCGTGCAGCACCTCCTGGCCGACGCGTTCGTGCTCATGGAGGGGTCGCGGAGCATCGCCCTGCACGCCGCCTGGGCGGTCGACGCGTTGGCCCCGGCCGACGCCTGGACCGCGGGGTCCGCCGCCAAGGCCTACTGCGCCCGGGCGGCCCGCGCCGTGTGCGAGACGGCGATCCAGGTGCACGGCGGCATCGGGAACACCTGGGAGTGCCTGGCCCACCTGTTCCTGCGCCGTGCCCTCCTCTCGGGCGAGCTGCTCGGCGGGGTGGGCGACAGCCTGGCCCGGGTGCTGGCCGCCCGCGGCGTGGCCGGCACGGTCGAAGGAGGTGGGCGTGGACTTCGGTGACTCCCGAGAGGAGCACGACTTCCGGCTACGCCTGCGCGCCTGGTTGGCGGCCAACAACCCGGGGCTCCCGCCGTCGTCGACCGCGGACGAGTACTGGGCCGGGCAGGCGGCCTGGCACCAGGCGCTCTACGACGCCGGGTTCTTCGGCCTCTCGTGGCCGGCCGCGGTGGGCGGGCACGACCTGCCGAGCGTCTACGAGGTGATCCTCGACGAGGAGCTCATCGCGGCCGCCGCGCCGCCGCGGCCGAGCGTGGGGTACCTGGTGCAGGGCCTGCTCCACCACGGCAGCCCCGACGTGCAGCAGCGGTTCCTGCCCGGGCTGGTCAGCGGGCGCGAGCGCTGGTGCCAGGGGTTCAGCGAGCCCGACGCCGGGTCCGACCTGGCCTCGCTGCGCACCCGGGCCGAGCGCCACGGCGACGAGTACGTCATCACCGGCCACAAGGTGTGGACGAGCTACTCGGACCAGGCGGACTGGTGCCTCGTGCTGGCCCGCACCGACCCCGACGTGTCCACGCACCGCGGCATCTCCGCCTTCGTGGTGCCCATGGACCAGCCCGGGATCGAGCAGCGGCCGCTGCGCATGATCAACGGGGTCACGCGCGAGTTCGGCGAGGTCCTCTTCGACGGTGCCCGCGTCGACGCCGCGAACATGGTCGGCCAGCCCGGTGAGGGCTGGCGGCTCGCCATGACCGTGGTGAGCCACGAGCGCGAGCCCGGGGAGCTCGGCTACGTGGCGCGCTACGGCAAGCTCGTCAACGAGCTGGTGCACGTGGTGCGGGACCACCCTGAGGCCGCCGGGCCCGAGCAGCGCCGCGACCTGGCCTGGGCCCTGGTCGAGGTCGAGATGCTGCGTTGCCACGTGAGCCGCCGCCTCTCGGAGCGTCTCGACGGGATCTCCCACGGGCCCGAGGGTTCGGTCGACAAACTGCTCATGACCTGGACCGAGCAGTCGGTCGGCCACGCCGCGCTGGGCATCGGGGGCGTGGCACGCCCCGACGGCGACGACACCTTGCTCAAGGTGTACCTCTACAGTCGTGCCCAGTCCGTCATGGGCGGCACGTCGCAGATTCAGCGCAACCTCGTCGCCACCCGAATCCTGGAGCTGCCCACCTCATGAGTCTCAGCGCATGACCACCTACGACCTCCCCGACGAGTTGACGGTCAACTCGGACGGCCCCATCCGCGTGATCACCCTCAACCGGCCCGAGCAGCTCAACGCCACCAACCATGTGCTGCACAGCGCGCTGGCCGCGCTGTTCCCGCAGCTCGACGCCGACGACGAGGCGCGGGTGGCCGTGATCACCGGCTCGGGCAAGGCGTTCTCCGCCGGCGGCGACTTCGACTACATCCACGAGCTGTCGCACGACGCCGAGCTGCGCCACCTCTCCCTCACCCACGGCCGCCAGATCGTGACGGGGATGGTGGGTTGCCGGGTGCCGATCGTCGCCGCGGTGAACGGCCCGGCGGTGGGGCTCGGCTGCAGCCTGGTCGCGCTCTCGGACATCGTCTTCATGGCCGAGAGCGCGCACCTGGCCGATCCGCACGTGCTCGTCGGGTTGGTCGCCGCCGACGGCGGTCCGGTGGTGTGGCCGCTGCTCACCAGCCTCCAGCTGGCCAAGGAGTACGCACTGACGGGCGACCGCATCCCGGCCAAGCGGGCGGCCGAGATCGGACTGGTCAACCACGTGTGCCCCGACGGGGAAGTGCTCGAGGAGGCCATGGCGTGCGCGCGGCGCATCGCCCGCCTGCCCAAGGGGGCGGTGGAGGACACCAAGCGCGTGGTCAACATCCAGCTCGAGCGGGCGGTGCTCGCCGCGCTCGACTTCGCGCTCAGCGCGGAGGACCGATCGTTCACGACGCCCGAGTTGCGGGCCAACATCGAGCGGCTGCGCTCAAAGGGGAGCTGAGCCCCCTCCTTCGGTGCCCTGGGTGGCGAGCGCGGCGAGCCACCCGCCGAGCGCCTCGCCCGCACTGAGCACGTGCCGCTCGGCCAGGACGCGCGCCGCCTCCCCGTCGCCGCGCACAATCGCCTCGAGCAGCGCCGCGTGCTCGTGGAGCGCGCGCCGTTCCTGCTCGGGGAAGAGCTCGAAGTAGTTGCCGGGCACGACGCGGACGGCCTGGCGGACGTAGGTGAGCAGCCGCGGGGAGCGCGCGGCGAGGTTGAGGGCGCGGTGGAAGCGCCGGTTGGCGCGCACGACGTCGTCCGACCCCTCGATGGCGGCGGCCAGGCGTTCCAGCTCGACCAGCTCGTCGGGGGTGATGCGCTCGGTCGCCATCTCGGCCGCCTTGCCCACGAGCGCGGCGAGCACGGCGAAATTGTCGACGGCGTCCTGCGGCGAGATGCCCACGACCGACATGCCGCTGCGCGGCGTGATGGACACCAGCCCCTCGTAGGACAGCTCGAGCAGCGCCTCGCGGATCGGGGTCCGGCTGGTGCCGAACTCGGCGCTCAGCGCATCGAGGTCGAGCCGGTCGCCGGGCCGGAGCCGGCCGGTGAGGATCCGGTCCCGCAGCTCGTCGGCCGCCTGGGCCCGCACGGTGGTGCTGATCAGTTTGATATCTGAAATATTACACATTAAACTCGGGAGACGCACCCGGAAGGGGGAGTGATGGTCGAGAAGCGGCAGATGACGCTGGTGGGGTTCATGCAGGCGGGGAACGCCACCGTCTACGCCGGTTCGTGGCGCCACCCCGCCACCGAGCACGGGTTCCTCGACGCGAGCTACTACCAGAAGCTCGGTCGCACGCTCGAAGAAGGGTGCTTCGACGTCATGTTCTTCGACGACCGCCTGGCCATGCCCGGGATCTACGGGGGGTCGGTGGCCGAGGCGGTCCGCACCGGGGCCCGCCCGGTCAAGCTCGACCTCAGCGTCGTGCTCGGGGTCATCGCCGGCGTGACCCGGCACATCGGTCTCGGCGCGACGTACTCGACGACCTACTACGCGCCCTTCCACGTGGCGCGCACGTTCGCCACGCTCGACCACCTCTCGGGTGGGCGGGCGGCCTGGAACGTGGTGACGTCGGTGAACGACAGCGAGGCGCAGAACTACGGCCTGAAGGAGCACCTGCCCCACGACGTCCGCTACGACCGGGCCGACGAGTTCCTCGAGGCGACCACCGGCCTGTGGGACACCTGGGAGGACGACGCCCTCGTGCTCGACCGCGAGAGCGGCTACTTCGCCGACCCGGCCAAGGTCCACGAGCTCGGCTACGAGGGTGAGTGGTTCTCGTCGCGCGGGCCGCTGACCGTGCCGCGGTGCCCACAGGGCCGGCCGGTGCTGCTGCAGGCGGGCTCGTCGGGCCGGGGGCGCGAGTTCGCGGCGCGCTGGGCCGAGCTGATCTTCTCGGGCGACCCCGACATCGACATCGCCCGGTCCCACTACAAGGACCAGAAGGACAAGCTCGCCGAGCACGGTCGCGACCCCGACGCCGTGAAGATGTGCCCGATGGTCTACACGGTGGTCGGGGAGTCCCGCGGCCCAGGCCGAGGAGCGCGAGCAGACCTTCCTCAACGACCTGGTCGACCCCATGGCCTCCCTCACCCTGCTCTCGGAGCTGACCAACTACGACTTCTCGGGCCTCTCGCTCGACACGCCGATCACCGACGACCTCATCGATTCCGTCTCGGGCATCCGGGGGCTCTTGCAGAACCTCCGCACCCACATCGGGGGCGACACGGTGACGCTGGCCGATCTGGCCGGCCACCGGGCCACGCTCCTGCAGGGGCCGCGCTTCGTCGGCACGGGCTCCGACATCGCCGACCAGATGGAGGAGTGGTTCGGTGGGGACGCGTGCGACGGCTTCGTCATCGCGGCCACCCACACGCCGGGCGCCTACGAGGACGTCGTGCGCCTCGTCGTCCCCGAGCTCCAGCGCCGTGGCCTGTTCCGCGACCGCTACACGGGGAGCACCCTGCGCGAGAACCTCGGGCTCGGACGCCCGCCGTCGCCGGGCCGTGGCTGACGTGGCTCCGACGGCCCGCCCGCTCCAGGGCATCCGGGTCGTCGACGCCGCCACACTGGCGGCGGGCCCCATGGTGGCCACGGTGCTGGGCGAGTTCGGGGCGGACGTCGTCAAGGTCGAACAGCCCGGCGTGGGGGACCCGTTGCGGACGTGGGGGCCCATGAAGGACGGCATCGGGCTCTTCTGGAAGAGCGTGTCGCGCAACAAGCGCTGTGTGACGGTCGACCTCCACCACGCCGAGGGGCAGGAGCTCTTCCACCGCCTGCTCGACGTCAGCGACGTCCTGGTGGTGAACAACCGACCGAGCGCCCTGGCCCGCTGGAGGCTTGACTGGGCGTCGGTGCACGCCGCCCACCCCCAACTCGTCATGCTGCACGTGAGCGGCTACGGGGCCGGCGGCCCGGCCAGCGACCGGCCCGGGTTCGGCACCCTGGCCGAGGCCATGAGCGGGTTCGCCCACGTCACCGGGCAGCCAGACGGACCACCCACCCTGCCTCCGTTCTTCCTGGCCGACGGCATCGCGGCCCAGACGGCCGGCGTCGCCGTCATGGTGGCGCTGTACCACCGCGACCTGCACGGCGGTGGTGGGCAGCTGGTGGACGTGAACCTGATCGAGCCGCTGGCCCGTCTGATCGAGACGTCCACGCTGTCCTACGACCAGCTGGGGATCGTGCCGGGCCGTGCGGGCAACCGGCTTGACGCCAGCGCGCCGCGCAACACGTACCGGACGGCCGACGGGCGCTGGGTCGCCCTGTCGAGCGCCTCGCCGAACATCGTGGTGCGCCTGTATCGGGCCGTCGACCGGCCCGACCTGGCCGAGGACCCCGACTACGTCGACCCGGTGCGCCGCCAGGCCCATGGTGACGAGATCGACGACGTGGTGGCCCGCTGGATCGCCACCCGCCCGCTGGCCGAGGTGATGGCGGTGTTCGAGGCCGCCGAGGTGGCCGCTGCGCCCGTCTACGACGCCGCGCAGCTGCTGGCCGACGCCCACCTGCAATCCCGGGGCACGTTCGTCCCCTTCGGCGACCCGGACCTCGGCACGGTCACGGTCCAGGCCCCGGTGGCCCGGATGAGCGCCACGCCGGGGGGGATCGACCACCTCGGACGTGCCCTGGGGGAGGACAACGACGCCGTGTACGGGGAGCTCCTCGGCCTGGGCGCGGACCGGCTGGACGCGCTGCGCGCCGCGGGGGCGATCTGACGTGCGACCGCCACGAGCACGCCGGTCCGAGCTGGCCACGCCGGCCAGCAACGAGCGCATGTGCGAGAAGGCGGCGTCGTGTGGCGCCGACCTCGTCTTCCTCGACCTCGAAGACGCCTGCGCGCCGGCGGTCAAGGAGTCCTCGCGCGCCGTCGTGGTCGGCGCGCTCACCGGGCTCGACTGGGGCCCGACGGTGCGCGCCGTGCGGGTGAACGGCCTCGGCACCCCGTGGTGCGCGGACGACGTGATCGAGGTGGTGACCGGGGCGCGGGACTGCCTCGACGTGCTCATCGTGCCCAAGGTGCGAACGGCCCGCGACGTCTGGTGGTTCGACGAGCTCCTCGGACAGCTCGAGTCCAAACTCGGCCTGGAGCGGCCCATCGGCCTCGAGGTGCTGATTGAGGAGGCGGAGGGGTTGGCCAACGCGCTCGAGATCGCCCAGTCGAGCGACCGGCTCGAGGCGCTCATCTTCGGCGCCGGCGACCTCTCGGCGTCGCTCCACGCCCGGGTCGACGGCAACTTCGACCCCGTCGTCGAGTACCCCGGTGACTTCTGGCACGCGCCCCGGGTCCAGGTGCTCACCGCGGCACGCGCCGGCCTGGTCGACGCCGTGGACGCCCCCTACCCGGCGTACCAGGACCCCGAGGGGTACCGGCGGGCGGCGCGGCACGCCAGCGCGTTGGGCTTCGACGGCAAGTGGGCCATCCACCCGGACCAGGTGCCGATCGCCCACGAGGTCTTCTCGCCGACGCCCGAGGAGGTGGCCGACGCTCGTGCGGTCATGGCGGCCTACCGTGAGGCCGAGGCGGGCGGGGTCGGCGCCATCGGGCGCGCCGGCCGGCTGGTCGACGCCGCCCACATGCGGCTGGCCGCCAACACGCTGCACAAGGCGTCGCTGGCCGGGCACCCCGGTGAGGAGCCTCGCGCCGACGCCCGCGGGGAGCCGCGCCGGGGGAACCGGTGAGGGGCGTCAGTCGGGGCGCCGGTCGCGCCGGACGGCCTCCTCGACCAGTCCGATCACCCAGCTGAGGGCGCGGACGGTCTCGGCGTGGTCGAGCTCCCAGTCGACCACGAGGCGCTCGTAGGTCGCCACGCCCCACAGCACGTCGAGCACGGCGGCGGCGATCCGCCGGTCGAGGTGGCCCCACTCGGGGGCGGCGCCCGCCACCGCGCCGGCCAGCGCGTCGTGCTGGCGCCCCTTGGCTTCGAGGAGTGTCGGGTCCAGTGGCCGGGGTGGCTCGGGCCGGAAGGACGCCACCTGCCCGAGGATTCGCGCGGTGACGTCGGCCACATCCTCGATCCGCATGCCCTCGAGCTCGATCCCGGCCTGCTCCTCCAAGCGGTGCAGCACGGCGTCGCGCAGCGCCAGCTCGTTGCCGAAGTGGCGGTAGACCGTGCGCTCGTGCACGCCGGCCCGCGCCGCCACGGCGCGGATCGTCAACGTGTTCCAGTCGCGCACCGGGGAGCTGCGCAGCAGCTCCGCTCCGGCGCGGACGATGCGAGCACGGGTCTGAGCCGCCTGTTGGCGTCGTAGCGCGCTGTCGTAGGGGCGCCGCGGCTCGACGGTGGTCATCGTGGTGGGGTGGGCGCCGGCGACCGGTATCGCGTCAGCGGGTCACGGCGGGGAGTGACTCCCAGCCCCGCACCGTCGAGGTCGGCGAGAGCCGCGCACCGGCGATCTCGATCTCCCACTCGGGGATGCGCGTCAGCAGCTCGTCCAGGACGATGGCGCCCTCGAGCCGGGCCAGCGCGGCACCGAGGCAGAGGTGGATGCCGTTGCCGAAGGTCAGGTGGCGTCCGTCGTCGCGGTGGATGTCGAACCGGTCGCCGTCGGGGAAGCGCCGGTCGTCGCGGTTGGCCGCGCCGACGAGGAAGAGGATGGGGCTGCCCGCCGGCACGGCGTGGTCGTAGAGGACGACGTCCTCCTTCGCCACGCAGCGACCGATGTGGGGCCCCGGGGGCTCGTAGCGCAGGAGCTCCTCGATGGCACCGGGGATGAGGGACCGGTCGGCGACGAGTTGGGCCCGCTGGTCCGGGTGCTCGGCCAGGATCTTGCCCGCCCACCCGATGAGGCGGGTCGTCGTCTCGTTTCCCGCGCCGGCGATGACCTCGATGTAGATGAGCAACTCGTTGCGCGTCAGCTTGCGGGTCGTTCCGGTCTCGTCGGTGAACTCGACGTTGAGCAGCTCCGTCATGATGTCGTCGGAGGGATGTTGCATGCGCCAGTCGACGTACTCGGCGAACATGTGGCCGGTGAGGAAGCCCTCCGTGACCTGCATCGGCTTGCCCTCGTCGGTCCGCAGGGTGGCGTCGACGTACTCGCGCACCGCCACCTGGTCGCTCTCGGGGATGCCGAGCAGCATGCCGATGACGCGCATCGGGATCTCGGCCCCGAAGTCGGCGATGAAGTCGAATCGCTCGGCCCCGACGAGCCGGTCCAGGCTCTTGACGGTGAAGTCGCGGATCTTGGGCTCGAGCTCGGCCACCCGCCGCGGGCTGAAAGCCCGCGACATGAGCCGGCGGTGGATGGTGTGGCCGGGCGGGTCCTCGAAGATGAGCACGCCCGGTGGGATCTGCACCCCGGACTTGATCACCTCCAAGATGGCGCCCTTCCCCGAGATGAACGTCTGGGCGTCGAGCAGCCCCCGCTCCACGTCCTCGAAACGGCTCACGGCGTAGAAGTCGTGGACGTCGTTGTAGTAGAGCGGCGTCTCCTCGCGCAGCCGCCGGTACACCGGGTAGGGGTTGGCGTTGATGTCGACGTCGTACGGGTCGTAGTAGACGTCGGCGGCCTTCGTGGTCGTCATGGGCACCCCCCGCGGTATTTGATGTCAGGACTATGACATCAAAGTGATCCCCTGGTCAACGCCCTGTCAGCGGCGCCGAGGGCGGGGCGGAAACGCCCTTCTCATTCATTGAGAGGCGTGCTACCATCACCGTGGTGACCGAGGCCGCCCGAGCCGCTGACCGAGGCGCTGAGGGCACTGACGCACCGACGCACCGACTACTGACGCACTGACGTACTGAGACACCGACGCACTGAGAGGAGCCGCTCATGGCACGTTGGCCCAAGCCGGCAGAAGGCAGCTGGACCGAGCACTTCGGGCTCAGCACCGCGCCCGTCTCCTACGAGGACTCGATCTCGTCCGAGTTCTTCGAGCTCGAGCGTGAGGCGGTGTTCAAGCGGGCCTGGCTGAACGTGGGTCGGGTGGAGCAGCTCCCCCGCACCGGCAGCTACTTCACCAAGGAGCTGGTGGCGGCGAGCACCTCGGTCATCGTGGTGAAGGACAAGGACGGCGGCGTCCGCGCCTTCCACAACATCTGCCGCCACCGCGGCAACAAGCTCGTGTGGAACGACTTCCCCCGCGAGGAGACCAGTGGCGTCTGCCGCCAGTTCGTGTGCAAGTACCACGGCTGGCGCTACGACCTCGACGGCTCGCTGTCGTTCGTGCAACAGGAGAACGAGTTCTTCGACCTCGACAAGGATGCGTTCGGCCTGGTCCCGGTGCACTGCGACGTCTGGGCCGGCTTCATCTTCGTCAACCTGGCCGAGGAGCCCGAGCAGTCGCTGCGTGACTTCCTCGGCCCGATGGTGACCGCCCTGGAGGAGTACCCGTTCCACCTGCAGAGCGAGCGGTGGTTCTACCGGGCCACGGTGAACGCCAATTGGAAGCTCTACCTGGACGCCTTCCAGGAGTTCTACCACGCGCCCGTCCTGCACGCGAACGAGACGCCACCCGACTGGACGATCCCGGCGCAGCAGGCCGGGTTCGAAGCGCCCTACTACGGGATCGACGGCCCGCACCGCGTCGTGAGCACGGCCGGCATCCACCCGTGGAACCTGCCCGAGAACATGCTCAAGCCCATGGAGATCCTCACCCGCAGCGGCCTCTTCGGCCCCTGGGACGTCCCGGATCTCGGGCTCGAGACCAAGCCGGCCGGTCTCAACCCGGCGAACTGCGACCCGTGGGGTCTCGACTCGTTCCAGATCTTCCCGAACTTCGTCATCCTGGTCTGGGGCCAAGGCTGGTACCTGACGTACCACTACTGGCCCACGGCACCCAACCAACACGTGTTCGAGGGGACGCTCTACTTCGTGCCGGCCCGGACGGCCCGCGAGCGCGTGGCGCACGAGCTGGCCGCGCTCTCCTTCAAGGAGTACGGCCACCAGGACGCGAACACGCTCGAGGCCACCCAGTCCATGCTCGAGTCCCGCGTGCTCGAGCGGTTCCCGCTGTGCGACCAGGAGGTCCTGTGCCGGCACCTGCACGAGGTGACCGCCCAGTGGGTGGACGAGTACACCAAGCAGCGCGAGAACGCCGAGGTCTGAGCAGATGTCCGATGCACTCTTGCCGAGCCAGTTCTCCGACCTGGAGCCCTTCGCCGCCACCTGGTGCCTGGCCACCGAGGACGAGCGGTACCAGCAGCGGCTGGCCAGCACCATGGACGAGATGCAGGCGTTCTACGACGCCATCGTCCCCCGGGCCGACGAGGCCATGGCCTACTGCGACACCTTCCCGCTCGACGACCTGCCCGAGGGCGCACGCCACCTCCTGCACATGCTGTTCTCCATGGTGATGGTGTCGTTCCCGATCGAGGCCTTCGGCCAACCGCACATCCCCGACACCGGGGCGGCCTACCTCGACTGCCTGGTCGCGCCCGGCCCCTGACGGCCGGCGCCTGGCGTCTACTCGACAGGCGCCAGGACGGCAGCCGCCGAGGTGATGGGGCGGTCGCCGTTGCCCTCGTCGTGCAGCAGCATGCGCACGCCGAGGGTGCCCTGGTGCCCGCGGTGTGCCGTCCCCTCGACGCGGAACGGACCCGCCTTGCCCCGGGCGAGGAACATCACGTGCCAGCTCCGGACCTGGAGCCGCCGGGTTCCGGCCACCGCGGCGGACAGGTCGACGGCCGCCGTCTCGAGCGTGACGTGTTGCGGGCCGATGTGCAGGGCGGCATCGGGCGAGGCCAGGTCGCGGCGTAGTTCGGGGAGCATCCAGTGGCCGTCGCCGCGTTTGGCCGCTCCGAAGACCCGCCACAGCGGTGGGAGGTCCGGTGAGTCGTCGATCACCAGCTTCGAGTCCTCCACGTCCATCCGTTCGAGGCCCTCGGGCGGTGTGCCGATGGAGGCGCCCTGCCCCTCGATCAAGGCGATCACCCGGTCGTGGTCCTCGGCGTCGACGATGAGGCTCCGGCCGTAGCCCATGGTCCGGCCCTGGTGGATCAGTCCCGAGCCGAGCACCTCGATCGTGTCGACGTCGAAGCCGGGGTCGAGGACCTGCACCGACGCGATCACCGGGTTGGGCACGGCCACCAGGTCCGTCTGGCATCCCTCCGGGGAGGCGATGGCGAGCGGCGCCACCATGAGGCCCCCGGCCTCGTTGCGCATGTCGTGGCGGATGCGGACGGTGTTGTCCTCCGGGCCCAGGTTCATCGAGGAGTGGTTGCGGCCGATGTAGCGGTAGCTCAGCAACCCGCTCCACCGGCGTTCGAGCTCGGCACGGTACGCCTCGGGGTCTCCGGTCAGCGCGCGGATGTCGGGAAGCTCGTCGCCCATTTCCTGCCTCCTCACATGGCCTCGTACTCGACGGTCACCGACGGGCTCGTCGGCTGTCCCTGGCAGGTGAGGATCCAGCCTTCCTCGACCTCTTCGGGCGTGAGCGCGTTGTTGGCCCGCATGGTCACCGTCCCTTCCTTCAGGAACGCCATGCAGGTGGCGCAGTTCCCCGCCTGGCACGAGAAGGGTGGTCGGAGCCCACCGCGCCGTGCCGTCTCGAGCAGGCTGTCGCCGGATTGGTAGGTCACGGCCACCTTCTTGCCGCCCAGGATGACGGTCACCTCGATCGACCCGCCGGTCGCCGGAGCACTCGCCCCCCCTTGCTCTTCGACCAGGAACCGCTCAATGAAGATGTGCTCCGTGCGGATCCCCTGCACGAGCAGGGCCGATTCCACGAGGTCCATGAAGGGGCCGGGGCCACAGATGTAGAAGTCGGCGTCTGCGTCGCCGTCCACGAACGCGACGACGGCCTGGGTGGTGAGGAACCCGCCGTCGCTGTCGAAGTGCCGGCGCACCTCCAGCCGCCCGGCATGGCCGGAGGCCAGGCCGGCGAGGGTCTCGTCGAAGATCACCGAGGCGGGGTCGCGGTTCGCGTAGAGAAGCCTCACGCGGCGAGGCGTCGACGCCAGCACGCTCTTGGTGATCGACATGACGGGCGTGATGCCGCTGCCACCGCAGAAGGCCACGACCGGCCGGTCGGTGTCCTGCGGGCAGAACACGCCCGCCGGCTTGGTGGCGTCGACGACGTCGCCCGCGGAGAGGTTGTCGAGCAGCCAGTTGGACACCAGGCCCCCCGGCACGCGCTTGACGGTGACCGTCAGCTCGTCGTCGGTCTCCGGCGCGCTCGACATCGAGTACGAGCGGAGCTGCTCCTCCCCGTCGATGTGGATCCGGAACGTGCAGAACTGTCCGGGCGCGTAGCGGTAGAGGTCGCGGAGCTCCTCGGGCACGTCGAGCACGAAGGAGCCGGCGTCGTCGGTCTCCGCGACGACGCACGCCACGCGCAGCGGGTGGTACCCGTGCTGGCGCAGGACGGGGTCGTGGTCAGGCAACCCGGCCCACGACGGCGTCGGCCATGCCGGTGGGGCCTACGACGGTGTAGGCCATGCCACCGACTTGGTCTCGAGGTACTGGTCGTACCCGGCCAGCCCGTTCTGGCGGCCGATCCCGCTGTGCTTGTACCCGCCGAACGGCATGTCCGCCTGCCCGATCGGCATGCCCCCGTTGACCGAGAAGGTGCCGGTGCGGATGCGCTCGGCCACGGCCAGGGCCCGGTCGAGGGACCCCGAGAAGACCCCGCCCGAGAGCCCGTAGACGCTGTCGTTGGCGATGCGCACGGCGTCGTCGTCGCCGTCGAAGGGGATGGCGACGAGGACCGGACCGAAGATCTCCTCCTGGGCGATGGTCATGGCGTTGTCGACGTCGGTGAAGAGGGTGGGCTCCACGTACCAGCCACGGGCGAACTCGTCGCCCGTGGGTCGTCTGCCACCGAGAGCGAGCGTCGCCCCCTGCGCCACGCCCTTCTCGATGTAGCCGAGCACACGCTCGCGCTGCTTGGCCGAGATCAGCGGGCCCATGAGCACGTCGGGGCGCTGGGGGTCCCCGTAGGCCACCGACGACAGCGTGGCCCGGAGGATCTCGACGCCCTCCTCGTAGCGCGAACGGGGGAGCAGCATGCGGGTCTGGATGGCACAGCCCTGCCCGCCGTGGAAGCACACGGCGATGCCCGACGGAACCGACGTAGCGAAGTCGGCGTCGTCGAGGACGATGGTGGCGGACTTGCCGCCCAGCTCGAGGAAGACCCGCTTGAGGGTGTCGGCACCCTTGGCCATGATCCGCTTGCCGACGGCGGTGGATCCCGTGAACGAGATCAGGTCGACCTTGGGGGAGAGGGTGAGCTCCTCACCGATCAGGTGATCCGACGATGTGACCACGTTGAGGACGCCGGGCGGGAAGTCCGTCTGCTCGGCGACCATCCGGCCGAGCCGGGTGGCGTTCCACGGGGTGTCAGGTGCGGGCTTGAGGATCACCGTGTTGCCCGTGGCGAGCGCCTGCCCCAGCTTGTTGAGCGTCACCTCGAGGGGGAAGTTCCACGGGACGATGGCGCCGACGACGCCGATGGGCTCCTTCCAGATCTGGCGCGTGTTGCGGGTCCCCCGCCGGTCGACGATCTCGGGGAGGTCGGTGCGCCACTCGAACTCGTCGATCAGCTTGGTCGGGTAGCGCAGTGCGCCCTCGAGGGGGATGTCGAGCTGGTTGGCGTGCGTGGTCATCCGGGGGCACCCCACCTCGAGGATCAGCTCCTCGCGCAGCTCCTCGCGTTCCTTCTCGAGCGCATCCTGGAGCTGGGTCAGGCACCGCGAGCGGAGCTCGCGGTCGGTCGCCCACGCCGTCTCGTCGAAGGCCCGGCGGGCGGCGTCGATCGCCCGGTGCATCTCGGCGGGTGACGCGTCGGCCACCTGGCCGAGCACCTCCTCGGTGGCCGGATTGACGTTGTCGAACGTCCGGCCCGAATCGGACCCGACGAGCTCGCCGCCGACGAGCATCCTCTCCTCGTGGCCGGCCCCAGTCGCCATCATCCACCCCTGTCGGTCCGTGGTCTCACGCCAGGCGGAAACCTGATTATCAAATTCCGCTATCAGAGTAATCGCGTCACAGCGGCAGGGCCGCCGGCAGGGAGCCGGAGCGGAGCACCTCCGTGCCGAGTTCCCGGGTCAGCACGGCACCGGCCCCGAGGAGCTGGTCGAGCACGAGGGTCCGGCGGACGAATTGGTGGAGCGGGTGTTCGGTGGTGAACCCGATGCCGGCCAGCACCTGCTGGGCGTGGCGGGCCACGGTGCGGGCCGAGCGCCCGGCGAACCCCTTGGCCATGGCCGCCGTGGCGGGGGACGGGTCCTCCCAGGCCGCGGCCAACAGCCCGGCGGCCGCCTCGACCGAGACCAGGCTCTCGGCCAGGCGGTGGCGGACGGCCTGGAACGAGGCGATGGGGCGCCCGAACTGGATCCGCCCGAGGGCGTGCAGGCGCGCCAGCTCGAGCATGGTGCGAGCGGTGCCGACCAGCTCGTGCCCCAGCGCGAGCTGACCGAGGGCGACGGCCGCCTCCCACTCCGCGCCGCCGGTGCGGCGGTCGGACCCGCTGCCGGGTTCCAAGCTGGCGCTCACCTCGACCAGGCCCAGGTCGGGGTCGAGGCCCTCGACGGGCCGCAGGGCCAGCGCACTCGTCTCGACGGTCAGCACCAGGTGGCCCTCACCCCCGGTTGGCGGACCGGCCACCACGACGCTGCGCCGTGCGCGGGTCAGCGCCGCCGTGCCCAGCCCGCGCACCACGCAGCGGTCGCCCTCGACCCGTCCCGGCGTGTCGTGCCGTCGCAGTGGTGGGAGGACGATGCCCACGCCGGTGCCGCTCGCCCCGAGGGTGCCGGCGAGCAGACGGTCGAGCGCCGACGACGTGACGTGCGCCGCCCCCTGGGCCTCGAAGAGCACCGAGACGGCGACGGCCGGGTCGGCCTCGAGCGCGTCGAACCAGCCGAGGTCGTCCAGGGCGGCGTCGAGCGCGTCGCCGGTCCCGGACTCGACGGCGCGTGCCACCGCGGCGCAGAACAGCTCGAGCTCGTCGCGCTCCATCACCGGTCGTCCCCGAGCTCGAGCAGGCGCCGGGCGATGATGTTGCGCTGGATCTCTCCGCTGCCCCCGTAGATGCTCGCCGCCCGTGAGTACAGGTACTCGGCGCGCCAGCGCCGGCTGATCGGGTCGTCACCCAGCGCCACCTCGGGCCCCAGGCCCTCGGCGACGAGCTCGAACACCGCCTGCTCGGCCGTCGCCAGCAGCACCTTGTCGACGGACGTCTCGGCGCCGATCTTCTCCCCGGCAGCCAGTCGGCGCCCGGTCTCTCGGGACCGGGCCCGGAAGGCAGAGAGCAGCTGCACCGCCTCACCGAGCGCGCCCGGGTCGAGCGATCCCTCCGGTGCCGTGGCGACCAGCCGTTCGAGCCGCCGCTGCATGTACGCGGCGCGGAACCACAGCGCGGTGCTGCGCTCGTAGGGGAGGAGGTCCATGGCGATCGACCAGCCCCCGTTCACCTCGCCCAGCAGCCGGTCGTGCGGCACGAGGACGTCGTCGTAGAAGACCTCGCAGAACTCCGCCACGCCGTGCATGGCACCGATCGGCCGTACCGCGATGCCGGGGCTGTCCATGTCGACGAAGAGGGCAGTGATGCCGCGGTGCGCTGATTCGGGGGTCCCGGTCCGCGTGAGCAGCACGCAGCGTGTCGAGTACTGGGCCAGGCTCGTCCACACCTTCTGGCCGTTCACGCGCCATCCCTCGTCGGTGCGCTCGGCCCGGCAGGCCAGCGAGCCCAGGTTGCTCCCGGTGCCCGGCTCGGAGAACCCCTGGCACCAGTTCTCGGCGCCCGAGAGCAGGCGCGGCACCATCTCGGCCGCGAGGCCGGGGGGTGCGAAGTCGATCATGGTGGGGGCGAGCACCTCGGGCATCGAGTAGATGCCCGGCTCGACCAGGTCACGCGCCACCAACGCCTCGCCGAGGTAGGCCCGCAGGAGGTTGGAGCCGCCGAGTCCGCCCACCCGCTCGGGCCAGCCCATGCGCATGAAGCCGGCGTCGTAGGTCAGGCGGTGGACCTTGCGCAGCTGGGCCATCTGCTCGTCGAGGGTCCCGATCCCCGCGTACTCGCAGGCCAGATCGTCGACGTGCTCGTCCAGCCAGGTGTCGACGGCGGCTTTGAACTCGTCGAGCTCCATCGGGGGTGCGGCGCCCGTCAGGAGGGCTCGGACGAGGGCGGCGGGCGCGTGGGGTCGTGAGCCTTGCCCGAATCGCGGGCTCCGCTGCGCCGGAGGAAGGTCATGGCGCGGGTGTGCAGCCGCCAGCCCTTGTCGGTCCGCCGGTAGGTGTCGCTGTACCAGCCGATGCGCATGTCGTGGGTGGTCTGCTCGACGAAGCACAGCGTCTGGTGGCCCGACCCCGTGTCACCCTGCAGGTCGACGACGGGGGTGCCCGTGAGGAAGAGGCCCTTGGGGGCGGCCGCCACCAGCGCCGGGAAGTCGGCCAACGTGTAGGTCGAACCGAAGGCGCTGTATGTGCCGTCCGGCGTGAACACGTCGACGACGGCGTCGATGTCGTCCTGGGTCATGGCGAGCGCGTAGCGGGCCAGCACCTGCTGGAGCTCGATGATGTCGGCGATCCGCGCGTCTTCCATGGCTCTCCCGGCCACGATAACAGCATTCTCGGAATCTGCAATTGCGCCTGCGGCCAGCACTTTCACCCTGTGCAGGCACGTCGGGCCGCGGTCGTGCGGTGGCGGCTGCAGGTAGCGCAAGTGGTCGCAGCCGCGCAGCGGGCATATACGGGCATATAGAGGTACGGGAACCATAAACGGATCTGTTTATGGTTCTCCGAGTAGATCCCCCTGGGCCCGCGGGCCTACCCCGGGGCTGGGCCTTGGGCCGCCGGAGGGCGCGCCAGGGCGGGCGATCGGCAGACCGGGAATCGGGCGAAAGGACGATTGCAGAAATCCGTCGCAACGCGCCCGACCATGAGGAGAGTCACGCTCTCAAATGGAGCAAACCCGGTACACTGATCCGGTGTCCGCCGAGACTCCCGCAGTCGCACCGGACGCGGACGCTCCGATCCGCCGGCGGGACCTCGCGGTCGCTCGCTCCCTCGACTCGGCCCGGGCCCGCAGTGAGGGACGGGTGCAGCGTTTCCTCGATGCTGGGTTCGAACTGCTGGCGAGCGCCGAGTCGGGCCGGGACTTCACCGTTCAAGAGGTGGTGGACCGCTCGGGGCAGTCGCTCCGCAGCTTCTACCAGTACTTCGCCGGCAAGCACGAGCTGCTGCTGGCCCTCTTCGACGAGGCCGTCCGCTCGACGGCGGACCGCCTCGAGGAGCTGACCGCGGCGCAGGACGGGGCGCTCGACCGGCTGCGCTGCTTCGTCCTCGAGTACTACCGGATGTGCCTGCCCGCGCCTGAGGGCCGGGCCTCGAAGAACAACCCCACGCCCGTGCTGGCCGAGTTCTGTCACCAGCTCCTGACCGCCCACCAGGACGAGGCGTCGCGGGCTTTCGTCCCCTTGGTGGGCCTGCTCGAGAAGATCCTGGCCGATGCGGCCCGGGCCGGCGTGTTGCGCGCCGGGCTCGAGAGCGAACGGGCAGCGGGCGTGATCCTCTCGACGATCATGTTCGATGCGGCCTACGCGGCGACCATCAGTGGGAATCCCGACGGGGGCGACGGCGAGCGCGACGCAGGCGAGGTCTGGAAGATGATCTCCGCCGGCATGGTGAACGCTCAGGATTCCTGAGCGTCAGCGCCTGATCCTGAGGGCCCGGACGGGCCGCTCGACCGCCAGCCCCGGGGACGTTCAGCCGAGCGCGCGGAGCGTCGGCGCCACCGCGGCGAGGAAGTCGCGGGTGCGCTCGGCCGAGGCCTTGATCTCCTCGCGGCCTTGTCCGAGGGGCACGATCCGCGCGTTGAGGTCGGTCACCCCGGCTTCGGCGAAGCGCCGCAGCCGGGCCTCCATGGCGGATTCGTCCCCGCAGATCAGTACGTCGCCGATGGTCTCGGCCTCGCCGTGCTCCATGAGGCGGACGTAGTTCGGCGACGCGACCACCTCGCTCAGCGTGCGGTTCGTCCGCTCTATCGCCGCGTCGACCTCGTCGGCCCGGCACAGGCACACAGGGACGCCGGCCATGATACGCGGCGCGGGCCGCCCGGCCGCGGCCGCGGCCGCCGTGATGCGCGGCACGACGTGTGAGGAGATCGTGCGCTCGTCTGCCAGCCACAGGCTGGTGCCTGCCGCCCGCTCGCCGGCCAGCTGGAGCATGACCGGCCCTAGAGCGGCGACCAGGACGGGCGTCGGCGTGATGTCGGTGATGTCGAGGGGGTTGCGGATCGTGAACAGCTCGTTGTCGACCTCGACCACGCCGGGGCCGGCCAGGGCCTGGTCCAGCACGTCGAGGTAGCAGCGGGCCGTCGTGGCCTGGCGTTCGTAGGGCAGGCCGAGCATGTCTCTGATGATCCAGTGGTGCGAGACCCCGACCCCGAGGGTGAAGCGGCCTTCGCACACGGCCTGGACGGAGAGGGCCTGCTGTGCCAGGACGATGGGGTGGCGCGGCTGGAGCGGAACGATGGCCGTGCCGACCTCGATCCGGGACGTGGCGGCACCCAGCAGGGCGGCTGCCGTCATGACGTCGAACTCGTCGGGGATCTGCGGCGTCCAGACCGAGTCGAGGCCGGCCTCGTCGGCCCAGCGGGCGTCCGCCTGCAGCTTCTCCACCTTGGTGGCGTAGCGCCCCCTGTCCGCGCTCACCTGAAGACCGATCCGCATCCCGGGGCTCCCTTCCGGCGGAAATACTATTCTCAGCAAGTGCATACAACCCTATCGAAGGGTGCGGGGGAAGCAGGGAGGCCGGCATGGATACAGCCGCTCGGGGAGTGAGCCGGGTCGCGGTCGTCACCGGCGGCGGCTCCGGGATGGGCCGTGCCATCTGCCGTCACCTGGCCCGGCAAGGGCACCGGATCGCCGTGCTCGACGTCGACGCCGGGGGTGCGGCCGCGGTGGCCGCGGAGCTCGAGGCCGACGGCGCCGAGGCGCTCGGGGCCCGGGTGGACGTGAGTGATCGCGCTGCGGTCGACGCCGCGCTCGACGAGGTGCGGGCGCGCTTCGGGCCGGTCGAGATCATGGTCACCAGCGCGGGCATCGAGGGGTTCGTCGACTTCCTCGACATCACCGCCGAGGCGTGGGACCGGATGATGGCGGTCAACCTGACCGGCACGTTCCACTGCCTGCAGGCGGCAGTGCCCGACATGATCCATGCCGGGTGGGGGCGCATCGTGACCATCTCGTCCTCCTCGGCGCAGTCGGGCACCAGGCGCATGTCCCACTACGTCGCGTCCAAGGGGGGCGTGATCGCGCTGACCAAGGCGCTGGCGCTCGACCTCGCCCCTCATGGCATCACCGTGAACACCATCCCGCCGGGCGTCATCGACACTCCCATGATGCGGCGGCCCATGGAGTCGGGGGCCATGGCGGGCGAGGAGCAGATCCTGGCTCGCGCGCCGCTCGGACGCTTCGGGACGCCCGACGACATCGCGGCCGCGTGCGCCTTCTTGTGCTCCGAGGAGGCCGGCTACATCACGGGCCAGCTCATCGGGGTCAACGGCGGCTGGTACCTGTGAGCGCCCTGACCACCTCGAAGCTCACGGCGACGGTCGGCGCCGAAGTGCACGACGTCGGCTTGACCGACCTCCTCAAGGACGACCAGCTCCCTGTGGCGTGCATGGCGGCGCTGGGGGAGCACGGCGTTCTCGTCTTCCGCGAGCTCCACGTCGACGACGAGGCCCAGATCGCCTTTTCCAAGAAGCTCGACGACGTGGGCAAACCCGAGCCTGCCGAGCCGCCGCGGATCTTCCCCATCACCCTGGACCCGGCCAAGAATCCGTCGGCCGACTACCTGCGCGGCACCTTCGCCTGGCACATCGACGGCGCGCAGGACGAGGTCCCGACCAAGGCGACCGTGCTCAGCGCTCACGTCATCGCCACCGAGGGCGGCGAGACGGAGTTCGCCAGCACGTACGCCGCCTACGCAGACCTGTCCCTCGAGGAGCGGGAGCATTTCGGCTCGTTGCGTGTCCTCCACTCCTTCGAGGCCTCCCAGCGCCTGGTGGATCCGGATCCTTCGCCCGAGAAGCTGGCCCGCTGGCGCGAGAAGCCCGACCGCGAGCACCCCCTGGTGTGGGAGCACCGCAACGGTCGCCGCTCTCTCGTGATCGGCGCCACTGCCGACCACGTCGTGGGCATGGACCTCGGCGAGGGCAGGGCGCTCCTCGCTGAACTCCTCGAGCGGGCGACGAGGCCCGAGCGCGTCTACCGTCACGCCTGGGCCGTGGGCGATCTCGTGATCTGGGACAACACGGGCGTCATGCACCGTGCGTGTCCCTACGACCCGAAGTCGTCGCGCGAGCTGCACCGCACGACGATGAGCGGCGACGAGCCCATCCGCTAGCACCCGATCAGCGAGGACAGGAGCAGACATGAGCGACGTGACCATCCTGCGCGCCGACCGCTGGGCCGACGTGGTCACCGGCGAGGTGCGCTCGCCGGCGGCGGTCGTGGTCGACGGCAACCAGATCATCGGGGTCAACCCCGACGATCTGCCCGCGACCGCCACCGAGATCGACCTGGGCGATGTGACGCTGCTTCCTGGCCTCATGGACATGGAACTCAACATGCTCATCGGTGGGCCGGGCGGTCCCGACGGGCTACCCGACCCCATGCACGGGGTGAAGGACTCGCCCGTCTACCGGACCCTGCGTGGCGCCGTGAACTGCGCCACCACGCTGATGGCCGGGTTCACCACGGTGCGCAACCTGGGTCTCATGGTCTACACGGCGGGATTCCTGCTCGACGTCGACCTGGCCCGGGCCGTCGACATGGGCTGGTTCCCCGGGCCGCGCATCGTCCCGGCCGGCCACGCCATCACGCCGACCGGTGGCCATCTCGATCCGACCATGTTCCAGGGGCTGGCGCCGGGCATCATGCCGCAGAGCGTCGAGCAGGGCATCGCCAACGGCGTGCCCGAGGTGCGCAAGGCGGTGCGCTACCAGATCAAGTACGGCGCCAAGGTGATCAAGATCTCGGCGTCGGGCGGTGTGATGTCGTTCTCCAGTGCGGCGGGGTGCCAGCAGTACTCCGACGAGGAACTGGCCGCCATCGTCGACGAGGCTCACCGCAACGGGCTGCGGGTCGCGGCCCACGCCCACGGGGACGCCGGCATCCGGGCTTGCATCGCGGCCGGGGTGGACTGCATCGAGCACGGCTCGCTGGCCACCGACGACACCGTGCGCCTCATGGCCGAGACGGGGACGTTCCTCGTGGGCACCACGGCGTTGGCCGACCACATGGCGGTCGACCGCATTCACCCGGTGCTGCAGAAGAAGGCGGCCGAGATCTTCCCCCAGGCCCGCCGGATGTTCGGGCGCGCCCTGGCGGCCGGAGTCAAGATCGCCTGTGGGTCCGACGCACCGGCCATCCCGCACGGGACCCAGGCCAACGAGCTGATCGCCATGGTCGACCGCGGCATGACGCCGATGCAGGCGCTGCAGGCCGCCACGGTCACGGCGGCCGAGCTCATCGAGCGGGAGCATGACCTGGGCCGCCTCGCTCCGGGCTACCTGGCGGACGTCGTGGCCGTCCCCGGCGACCCCTCCGAGGACATCGCAGTCACCAAGGACGTGTGCTTCGTCATGAAGGACGGCCGCATCTACAAGGGCGCCTGAGGCGCGGAAGGTCACCATGCCCGACGACGAGAACGACGAGAACGACGAGAACCTGCGGGCTGCCTACGCCATGCGCCGCGCCATGCTCGGCGACGCCTACGTCGACGCTCAGCAGGACGATCCGAACCCGACCATGCGGGAGTTCTCGGACTTCCTCACGGGGACGGCCTGGGGGGTCTGGACCAGGGGCGGCGCGCTCAGCACGAGGGATCGCAGTCTGCTCGTGTTGGCCATGACCGCCGCGCTTGGCCGCATGGAGGAGTTCACCCTGCACGTCAGGGCCACGGAGCAGACCGGGGTCACCGACGACGAGCTCGACGAGATGCTCTTCCAGATCGCCGCTTACTGCGGGGGGCCGGCGGCCCTCTCGGCCAAACGTGCCCTGTTGGCGGTGCGCGCCGAACGGGAGGCGGGGTGATCGTGGAGGGCGCCCGTCCGGGCACCGTCGGTGTTGTGGGCCTGGGCAACATGGGCAGCGCCCTGGCCGCCAACCTGGTTGGCGCCGGCCTCGACGTCGTGACCCAGGACTCGGCCGGTCCCGGGCGCAACCCTCAGGGTGCCGCCTTCGCCGACGACCTGGCCGAGGTGGCCCGACGGGCTGGCGTCGTCGTCCTGTCCCTCCCCGACGCAACGGCGTCCGAAGAGGTCTGCGGGACGTTGGCCGGCACGCCGGACCGTTGCACCACGCACGTCGTGGACACCTCTACCATCGGGGTGGAGGCCGCCCGCTCGGTTGACGCCCTGCTCGCCTCGTTCGGCGTCGCCTACGTGGATGCCCCGGTCTCGGGGGGTGTGGCCGGGGCCCGGTCCCGCACGCTCTCGATCATGGTCGCCGCGCCCGAGACGGCCTGCACCGCCGTCGAGCACGTGCTGGCCGGACTGAGCGACCGCCGTCGGCGTGTGGGGGAGCATCCGGGCATGGCCCAGGCGCTCAAGCTGGCCAACAACTTCCTCTCGGCCACGGCGCTGGCGGCGACCAGCGAGGCGGTTGCCTTCGGGGTCTCGGTCGGCCTCGACCTGGGGACCATGCTCGAGGTGCTGAACGCCTCGAGCGGGCAGAGCGCGGCCACGAGCGACAAGTTCGTGAACCACGTGCTCAACGGCCGCTACGCCTCGGGCTTCACCAATTCGCTGATGGCCAAGGACCTGGCCCTCTACCTGGAGGCGGCCGCAGGCCGGGGCACGCCGTCGACGCTGGGCCAGGTGACCGCGTCGGTGTGGGAGCGCTTCGCCCGGGAGGAGCCAGGCGTGGACTTCACCCGGATCTACCCCTTCGTGGAGGGTTCGTGACGGTGCACCCGCCGCCGTGCCCGTACCATGGGTCGCCTGCCAACGTCCCCCTGCGGAGGAGTGCCTGATGCGTGTCGTCGTCGATTTCGACCAGTGCGAGAGCAACGCCCTGTGCATGGCCGCCGCGCCCGAGGTCTTCGAGGTGCGCGACGACGACCTGCTCTACGTGCTCGACGAGAACCCGCCCGACGAGCTGCGCGAGAAGGTGTTGGCAGCGGTGCGGACCTGCCCGAAGAACGCCATCTCCATCGTCGACTGACATCGTCGACTGACGCCTAGCGGCGCCGGTCTGGCCCGCGACGACCGGCCCGCGACGACCGGCCCTACGACGAGCCGCTACGACGACGCAGTGCTCGTGCCGGGGATGTCGGTGCCGCACCACGGCTTGCTCGAGGAGGGGACGAAGCCGTTCTTCTGGGCAATCATGTACCAGCCGCACGACTTGGCCTGGTCATGACCGAAGTTCGTCGTGTAGTTGGTCGCGGAGGGCAGCAGGCCGTTGGCGTTGTAACCCGTGATGCTGCGCAGCGCGTGGATCACGCTGGCGTGAGTCGGGTTGGCGCCGGCCTTCTCGAGGCCCTTGATCATGAGGTCCGTCCCGATCCACGACTCGTACTGGTTGAACGCCGGGAACTGGCTCGAAGTGAAGTGGCCGTACTTCTTGAGTGCCGACTGCATCTGCTTGGTGCCGGCATTAGGCAGCTGGAAGGGGCGGAAGACAGTGGTGAAGTAGCCGCCCTGCACGTTGTTCCAGGCCGGGGAGCCGACCACATTGGACTCGAAGCCGGTCGGGAAGACGACGACTTTCGGCTTGACGCCGGCCTGCTTGAGGGCGGTGGCCAGGGCGAAATTCGAGTTGTTGTCGAGGCCGGCGTAGAAGGAGTCGCAGCCCTTCTGCTTGGCCACGAGCGCCGGCGTCGTCATGTCCACGGAGCCGAACGGGATGGAGGTGTCGAGCACGCCCTGCTTGCCTCCGGCGTGGACGAAGGAGTCCGCGGTCCCGATGGCGGAGCGGGTCGACGACGGCGAGATCCCGTAACCGTACGAGCAGATCACCGTGCCGCCATGCGCCTTGATGAAGGACCCGATGGCGGTGTTGACCGGGTACTTGGGGTCAAGGCTGCCGACGTCGGCGGCGAACATGTTCGACTCATAGGGTTGCGTGCCCCACTCAGGCCCGTCGAAGAACCCGCCCGTGACAGGCACACCGGCCTGGTTGGGATACTTGGCGGCCAGGAAGAAGAGCGGGCTCACCGACACGATGCCGATGGCGCCCTTGGAGAGGGCCTCTTGCACCACCGTGGCGATCTGGGTCGGGCTGGTCTGGTCGTCGAGGACGATGCCCTTGATCGGGTGGCCGTTGACCCCCCCCTGGGCGTTCTGTTTTGCGATGCGTGCGTTGAACCCGACGGGGGAATTGCCGAACTCCGAACCCGCTTGGCCCGTGAGCGAGCTGATCATCACGATCGTCAGGGGTGATCCCGACGCGGCTGCCCCCGCGGTGCCCGCGGCGGCCACACCCGCCACACCCGCCGCTCCACTGGTCGCCAGCGCGGCCAGTGCCACCCTGCCCAGATGCCTCCCCACGAGGTTGCGCATGTGCAGTCCTCTCCTCCCCTGAAGAACGCCCGGACCCCCCGAACGGCCGCCGGCCGGAGCCGGAGCACCCGAGGCTAGCGACTGGCGCCGTGGTGCGCGGGTCGGGTGCCGGAGTGCGCGGCCTCGAGGGGAGCCACGCCTGGGTGGCCGGAGGACGGCGTAGGGTCCAGTCCCGCCGGCGGCGCTCGCCGGACGGGTCTCACCGAGGATCGTCGAGCCGGGAAGGACGCCGATGGGCACGCGCCACCTCTACCTCTACGAAGTCATCGACGTCGTCGGCCAGGGCCAGTACGACTACATGGAGCACCTCTGGAAAGACCCGGTGCTGCAGATGCCCGAGATGTTCGGGCTCCAAGGCTCCTTCTACGTCTGTGCGGCGGGCGGTGGCCGGTGGCCGCAGGTCGTCAACATTTGGGACATCGGGTCGCTCGGCTGGCGGGGATGGGCGGCCAACGTGGACCGCCTCAACCTGAAGCGCCGCAAGGCGTTCTACGGCGACTGGTGGGACGAAGCGGCCAGGTGGCGCTCGGGCGGGTTCGACCGACTCTGCGCCGGGGTGCCCGGGAGCCCGAGCACCGAGGAGATCAAGGCGTCCGGCATCAAGGGCACGTTGTTCGTCAACGAGATCCTCACGGTTCGCCCCGGGAGCGCGCTCGATTTCCTGGCCGCCGTGGCGGAGCGGCGCGTGCCGCTCCTGGTCGACTACGGCCACCGGGTGACGGGGCTCTACGAGGTGACCTCGAACCAGCACGAGGTGGTCATGGTGTGGGCCACCGACATCCCCGGACGGATGCGGTGGCACCAGAACCGTGACACCACTCGCGGGCTGTGCGACGAGGGCGAGGTGGACCAGCGCATCGTCGAGTGGGAGCGGCTGTCCGCCGAATTCGTGACCGGTGGGGACACCCACGTCATGACGCCGCTCCCGCGGACCGTCTACGGCCCCGACGACTGGGAGGACGCCACCCTCGAGCAGTGGCTGGCGCGGTCCGAGGAGGCGGCCGGACCCCCTGAGCCTAGCGGTGCGCCGTGAGACTGGCCGGCGCCCTGAGGCCTGTCAGGCGGCCGCGACCTGCGCCAACGCGTCGGCCGTCCACTCGGGCTCGGTGATCATGAGGTCGTGTCCGGTGTCGACGTCCCACAACCTCCCCTCGGCGCGGGCGGCCGCCATCACCTCCTGGTCGCGAGTGGCCAGCGTCGACGTACAGACGACATGGAACTGCGGGATGGCCCACAGGGCCGCCTCGTTGGTGAGCTCGAGCGGCTGCTCGAAGCACTTCCATGGGTGCGCGCTGAGACGTTCGGCCATCCAGGCCAGGTCGTCGGGGTCGGTGACGCCGTAGAGCAGGCCGGCATCGGGTGCGGGGAGCAGGACGAGCTCCATCCCGTCGCGGGTCTCGCCGAAGGGCCGCACGGCCCCGATGACCGGGCCAGCCACGTCGTAGAGCGACTGGCCGTTGACCGGCGTCGCGGCGTCGAGGTAGACGAGCTTGCCGATGCGGTCGGCCGCCCGGTCGGCGGCGCCCGTGATCACCATCCCCCCGTAGGAGTGACCCACCAGGATCACGTCGCGCGAGGTCCTCGTAGTGCAGCACCGCAACGACGTCTTGCACGTGGAGGTGCAGGTCCACCGTGGGGTCGAGGAGGTGGGAGCGCTCGCCCAGGCCGGTCAGCGTGGGTGCGTACACGTCGTGCCCCTCTGCCCGCAGGATCCGGGCCACGCGTTGGTAGCACCATCCGCCATGGCCGCCCCCATGGACGAGCACGTACGTCGCCACGTCGACACCTCCTCGTTCCCGCTTGTTCGTGGGTCCGGCGCGTCACATCGCCGGGGCGGCGTCACGGTACACCCGTCGTGCCGGCCCCTGGCGTGGGTCCGGCCGCCGTGCCTAGCTTGGCCGCGGGCCGCCCGAGGGGCGACCCGGGACGGGAGGGAACGTGGCCGACATTGAGGCGTTGCTCGACGCGCTGACGCTCGAGGAGAAGGCATCGCTCACGGCGGGCGGGGGCATCTTTTGGACCGCTGCCGTGGATCGGGTCGGGATCCCACAGGTCAACATGACCGACGGCCCGAACGGCGCTCGCGGCCTTGGCTTCCCGGGCATCGGCGGCGCCCCCTCGACGTGCATCCCGTGCGGATCGGCGCTCGGCGCGACGTGGGACCCCGGCTTGGTCGGCGCGCTGGGAGCGGTGGTCGGACGCGAGGCGCTCGACCGCGGCTGCCGGGGTTTGCTGGCGCCCACCGTCAACCTGCACCGCTCGGTGCTGGCCGGCCGCAACTTCGAGTGCTATTCGGAGGACCCGTACCTCACGGGCCGCCTGGCGGCAGCGTACGTGCGCGGCGTCCAGGCCAATGGGGTCTTCGCGACCGTGAAGCACTTCGTCGGCAACGAGGCCGAGTTCGAGCGCAACTCCATCAGCTCCGTGATCGACGAGCGCGCCCTGCGCGAGCTGTACCTCGTCCCCTTCGAGCTGGCCGTGCGAGAGGGTGGTGCGCTCGGGATCATGACCGGCTACAACCGCCTCAACGGACGCTGGCTCACCGAGCAGCGCGAGTACCTGATCGACCTCTTGCGCGATGAGTGGGGCTTCGAGGGTCTGGTCATGACGGACTGGTTCGGCATGGTGGACGGCACGACGTCACTGGGGGCCGGGCTCGACCTCGAGATGCCGGGTCCGGGCCGTGCGCTCGGGCCGGGCGTGGCACAGCTGGTTGCGGACGGCAGCGTGTCGCAGCGGGACCTCGACGGTGCAGTCCGGCGGTTCCTCGGCGCGCTCGACCGCGTCGGCGCCCTCGACGTCCCGACGCCCCCCATCCGGCCGGTCGACCCGGGTCCCGAGGACGTGGCGTTGCTCCGCCGAGCCGCCGCTGACTCCGCGGTCCTGCTCGTCAACGACGGCATCCTCCCGCTCGATCCAGGGGCGTTGAGCCGGGTGGCGGTGCTGGGCGACCACGCCGGTAACCCGAGGATCCACGGCGGCGGCTCCGCCCAAGTCATCCTGCGGCCCGTGCCCAGCCCGGGCGATGCCCTGGCTGCCGCCCTCCCGGGCGTCGAGGTGGTCCACGAGCGGGCGTGCGAGGTGGACCGGTCGTCGACGCCGCTCGGCACCTCGGTGATGCCGGCGCCCGACGGGTTCGCCGTCGAGCTCTACAACAGTGCGGACCTGTCCGGGGATGTGGCGCGCAGCTGGCAGGTCGACGAGCTCCGGCTGTTTGCCTTCGGGGGGGTGCTCCTCGAAGTGGTCGAGGGCGATCTTTCGGTACGCGTGCGGGGCACGGTCGTCCCGACCGAGAGCGGCACCTTCGAGCTGGCACTGACCCAGAGCGGACGTGCCCGGGTGTTGGTGAGCGGGCAGGTGCTCCTCGACGGGTTCGAGAACCCTCCACCGCCGGGAGGGGGCGACTTCCTCGGGTTCGGGAGCGAGGAGCTCACGGCGCAGATCGAACTCGTGGCCGGGACTCCAGTGCCGATCGAGGTTCAGTTCGACCGGGCCGGCGCCCGGATGTCGGGCATCCGGGTCGGGTTTCGGACGGTGGACACCGACGCGCTGCTCGACAGAGCGGTGGGAGCCGCAGCGGCAGCAGATGTCGCGCTGCTGTTCGTGGGCACCACACACGAGTGGGAGACCGAAGGGCGCGACCGCACCGTGTTCACACTTCCCGGCAGGCAGGACGAGTTGGTGCGACGCGTCGCCGCGGTCAATCCCCGCACCGTTGTCGTGGTCAACGCCGGGGCACCGGTCAACCTCCCCTGGGCGAACGATGTCGCCGCGGTGCTGTGGGGCTGGTTCGGGGGTGAGCAGATGGGACCGGGGCTCGCCGACGTCCTCACCGGAGTGGCGGAGCCCGGAGGACGGTTGCCGACGACCATCCCGGTGCGACTCGAGCACAGCCCGGCGCACGACAACTTCCCTGGGGAGAACGGCGAGTTGCGCTACGGCGAAGGCGTCTTCACGGGGTACCGCGGCTACGAGCACCGCTGCATCCCGCCGCGCTTCGCCTTCGGGCACGGACTCGGTTACACGTCGTTCGAGATCGGTGATCCGGCGCTGTCTGAGGTCACCTTCGCCCCCGGCGAGACGCTCACCGTGTCGGTGCCCGTGACCAACGTGGGCGGCCGGGCCGGCTCCGAGGTCGTCCAGTGCTACGTCGCCCCCACGAGTTCATCCCTGGCCCGCCCGCCCAAGGAGCTCAAGGCGTTCGCCAAGGTGCGGCTGGCGCCGGGGGAGTCGACGGTGGTCGAGCTACACCTCGACGACCGCTCGTTCGCGTACTGGGATCCCGGCCAGCCCGACCTCGAGGAGCTGGCGACGCGCTTCTCGGGCCTGGCGGTTGCGGACAGGTCGCGGCGGCAGCCGCACCCCTGGTTGGCGCATCGACCCCGGGCACTACGCGGTGCTGATCGGCCGTTCCTCGGCGGACATCGTCACCCGGACCGGTGTGGAGGTGTCCTCGGTCGGTCCGGCGTGAGCCCAGCGCGAGCCCGACGTCACACCGCGGCCGAGGCGACAGCCGCGGTGTAGGCGGCGCGGATGGCCTCGTGGTCGACCGCGGCGTCCGGCTCCACCACCTCGACCTCGCCGCGCCCGAGCCCCCACGCTTCGGACGTGTCGGTGACGCTGCGGCCAGAGGCAACGGCGGCGGCCTGGACGGCGGCACCGGTCGCGACCAGCTCCTCGTGCGGGGGCACGGTGACGGCCGTCCCGGTGAGGTCGGCCACCACGCGGCGGTAGGCCGCGCTCCTCGCCGCGCCGCCCACGAGGAAGACCCGGCCACCGTCAGCCGGCGGCCCGAGGGCGTCCGCTCCGGCGAGCAGGTTGCACACGACACCCTCGACTGCGGCACGGGCCAGCTCCGCCGGGGTCACGCCGGCGCGGATCCCGGACAGCGTCCCGGTGGCGTCCGGCCGGTGCGGCGTCCGCTCGCCGTCGAGGTGGGGGACGAGAACCAGCCCGCCCGCGCCGGGCGGCGCCGCCAGGGCGAGCTCGTCGAACTCGCGGTGGCCCACGCCGAGGAGCCGGGCAACGGCGTCGGTGACCTTGGTGGCGTTCATGGTGCACACCAGCGGGAGGTAGCGGCCGGTGGCGTCGGCGAACCCGGCCACGGTGCCCGTGGGGTCGGCCGAAGGCTCGGTGCGCACGGTGAAGGCGGTGGCGCTGGTGCCGAAGCTGAGTGCCAAGTCGCCGGGCCGCAGCCCGAGCCCGAGCGCGGCCGCCATGTTGTCGCCGGTCCCCGGTCCGACCAGTGCTCCGGTGGCGGCCCACTCCCCGGCCACCGCGTCGGGGGCGAGGACCTCGGGGAGCATCGAGTCCCAGGCCCGCGAGTCGTCGATCAGGTCGAGGAGATCGGTGCGGTAGCGCTCCTCCCTCGGGGACCAGTAGCCGGTGCCTGAGGCCTCCCCGCGGTCGGTGCAGAGGCGGCCGGTCAGACGGAAGGTCAGCCAGTCGTGGGGCAGGAGGATGGTCGCCGCCCGGCGCAGGACATCAGGTTCGCAGCGCCGCAGCCAGCGCAGTTTGGTGACGGTGAAGCTGGGGAGCGGGACACTCCCGCACGCTGCGGCCCACTCGGCCGCCCCGCCGGGGAGCGCCGCCACGAGGGCCTCGGCGTCGGGCGCCGATTCCGTGTCGTTCCAGAGCTTGGCCGGCCGGAGTGACTCGCCCGCTCCGTCGAGGACGACCAGTCCGTGCTGTTGCGCCGCGACGGCCAGAGCGACCGGGTGGTGGTGTCCAGGGACGCCGGCCTGGGTGCATGCGTGGCGGAACGCCGATTCCCAGGTGGCGGGGTGCTGCTCGCTGCGCGGGGGAGTGGTCTTCGGGTGGGGTGCCCGCCCCGCGGCGACCACCGCGCCGCTCTCGAGCTCGTGGACCTGCACCTTGCAGGCGGACGTGGACGAATCGACCCCGATCACGAGCTGCACTAACGCACCCCGAGCAGCAACTCGGTGACCAGCTGGTCCAGGCGCTCGTGCCCGTACCCCAGGGACGCCAAGGACGATTCGTCGAAGTCGGAGGCGAGGAGCTCGGGCAGACCACCGCCGGGTGTGGTGGGTTCGGCGAGCCGCTCGGCCTGCGCCACGCGCAAGGCCTCTTGGATGTCCGCGTCTTGGTGGAACCGGCGTGCCTTCTCGGCCAGGATCAGGTAGGTCCGCATGCAACCGCGGGCGAAGTCCCAGACGCCGTCGGCGTCCTCGGTCCGGTACGGATGCGCGTCGAAGTGGCGTACACCCTCGTAGCGGGCGTCCTCGAGGAGCTTCACCACGTAGAAAGCGTCGCGGATACCTTCCGAGCCGAAACGGAAGTCCTGGTCGAACCGGCCGATCCGCTGCGCGTTGAGGTCAATGTGGAAGAGCTTGCCGTGCCAGATCGTCTGGGCCACAGCGTGCGAGAACGACAACCCGCTCATGGTCTCGTGAGCGAACTCGGGGTTGAGGCCGACCATGTCGGGCCACTCGAGGGCCTCGATGAACGCCAGCGCGTGGCCGACGGTCGGAAGGAGTATGTCGCCACGCGGCTCGTTGGGCTTGGGTTCCAGCGCGATGCGGAGACCCAGGTCCTTGGTCCGGATGTGCTCGCAACAGAGGTCGACCGCTTCCTTGTATCGGTCCAGCGCGGTCCGCACGTCCTTGGCCGCATCGGCCTCGATGCCCTCGCGGCCACCCCACATGACCTGGACCTCCGCACCCAGCTCGGCGCCCAGCTCCATGGCCTCGCACGTCTTCTTCACGGCGAGGCGTCGGATGGCGGGATCGTTGGCCGTGAATGCGCCTTCCTTGAAGACGGGTCGCCAGAACAGATTGGTGGTGGCCATCGGCACCTTCATGCCCGTCTCCTCGAGGGCGTGACGAAAACGCCTCAGGATGGTCTGGCGCTCGCCGGGGGACGCGCCGCGGGGACCAGGTCGTCGTCATGGAAGCACACGCCATAAGCGCCCAGCTCGGCCAGGCGGTGCACGGTGTCCACGGGCTCGAGTGTCGGTCTGACGACGTCGCCGAACGGATCGCGCCCCGGGTTGCCCACGGTCCACAGGCCGAAGGTGAAGCGGTGCTCGGGGCGCGGTGCGTACGGATCGGTCATGACGTTCCTCCTGTGCCAAGTCGGCACCGCTCTGAGGATCCACCGATTTGGCGCTGAACCGAAAGATAGCGTTCACGAAACACGGACACTCGCTGGACGCGAAGGGATGACGTCAGATGATCAGATGGGGAGTGCTCGGCCCGGGTGGGATCGCAGCCAGGTTCGCCGAGGCGATGCGGTTCGCCCAAGGCGGTGAGATCGTCGCCGTGGCGTCCCGGTCGGTCGAGCGCGCGAGATGCCTTCGCCGACCGGTTCGGAATTGCGGCCCGTTACGGCGAGTACGCCGCGCTGGCGGACGACCCCGACGTGGACGTGGTCTATGTCGCCACGCCACAGTCTCGCCACGAAGCGGACACCCTCGCGCTCGTGCAGGCCGGAAAGCACGTCCTTTGCGAGAAGCCGTTCGCGCTCAGCGCGGGGCAGGCCGAGCGGATGGTCGCCGAGGCTCGGGCGCGAGGAGTGTTCCTCATGGAGGCGATCTGGAGCAGGTTCCTTCCCGCCTATCGCGCTCTGGTCGACGTGGTCGGTTCGGGCCGCATCGGCGTGCCGCTCGTCGTAGAAGCAGACTTCGGTTTCCGGCTGCCCTTCGACCCGGACCATCGCCTCTATCGGGCCGACCTCGGCGGCGGCGGGTTGTTGGATCTCGGCATATACCCGATCCAGCTCTGCCTCCTCCTCCTGGGTCGACCCGAGGGCATGGTGGCCCAGGGCGTGATCGGGGAGACCGGCGTCGACGAGCAGGTTGCCGCGGCGTTGCGCCATCGCGGCGGGGCACTGGGCGTGATCAAGGCCGCGATCCGGGTCGGGTTGCGCTGCACCGCCCGGGTGTCGGGCACCGACGGCTTCGTCGAGATCCCTGCTTTCATGCACTGTCCGAACTCCATCACGGTGCACTCGTCGGGCGGGACCGAGGAGATCGACTCCTCCTGGGAGGGGGACGGCCTGCGCTTCGAGATCGACGAGGTGCACCGATGCCTGTCGGCCGGACTGATGGAGAGCCCGGTCATGACAATGGACGAGACGCTGGCGCTCGCCTCTGTCCTCGACGCCATCCGATCCCAGATCGGGCTGGTCTTTCCCGGGGAGTAACTCGTCGGCGCCCGGTTGGAGCTGGAGGTTCGGATTGCGGATTCGGACCCCGCCCTATGCTCCCGGCATGCATCTGCTGACTGGCACCGGCGCACATCGACGATGACGGAGATGTCCGGTGGCGCCAGGCAGGCGCGCCAAGATCCACGTCCCGCCGACAAGCCCCGACCGAGGGCGGACGGGGACGAACGAAACCGCCAGCCGAGGGGGGACCGTCGCCGGCAGCAGATCCTCGATGCCGCGGTGGAGCTGTTCGCGGCGAAGGGCTACCGGGGGACTGGTGTCGCCGCGTTGGCCCAGCAGGTCGGCATGACGGCGACCGGGATGCTGTACTACTTCGGTTCCAAGGAGCGCCTGCTCCAGGAGGTCGTCGCCGAGCGGGACCGCAGGGACGAGTTGGACTTGGACTCGCTCAGCTTGTCGAGCTTCCGAGAGCTCGGGCGACACAACGAGAAGACGGCGCTCCTGACGCGTCTCTACGTCGTGCTGGGTGCCGAGAGCCTCGACCCGGACGACCCGCTGCACGGGTTCTTCATCGACCGGTACGAGACGGCGCGGGGACTCGTGCGGTCCGTCCTCGAGCGCGAGCGCGAGCAGGGGAACTTCCGCCGGGACATCGACACCGAACAGATTGCGGCGGAGGCCATCGCGGTGTTGATGGGCCTCGAGATCCAATGGCTCATCGACCCTGAGCGCGTTGACCTCGCCGGGGCCGTGGAGGCGTACGTCGACCGGCTCACCGCCCAGCTGTCGGTCTGAGCGGGGTTCGGAACCCTTGCAAAGGCGGGGGCCCGGGCCTAGGTTTCGGCCAGGCTGAAACCCTCACGAGTGTGAGAAAAACAGCTGCGAGCAGCCGGGCCTGCCTGCGGGGGTGCGTGCATCGGCGACCGGCCAACGGGGGGTTCCATGGGCGACCAGAAGACAACGCGTGAAGCGCCGACCCTCGAGAAGACGGACCGCGCAGCTTGCTGACTGGGCATCGATCCGGTAGGTGGACGTGCGGGAAGACCGGGCCGTGAGCGACGACACGCCGCTCGGCAGCGGTTCGCTTCCGACTTCCCCGAACGCCGGCAGCCCGGCCGATCTGGCGCGCCTGGTGGCCCAGGCGGCATCCGAGCGCGAGGAGGCGGCCACGGAGGAAGAGATCGTCTTCCCCGAAGAGATGCTCCCGGGCACTCGCGAGGAGCGCACGCCGCTCGGCCAAGGCCTGCGCAAGTACGGGATCTCGACCTTCGCCGTGCTCGCAGTCATCGTCTTCCTCGACAACCTGCAGAGCTCTGGCCTCGCCGTCCTCGCGCCCAACATCCGCTCGTCCTTCCACATCAGCTCGGGCGCGATCGTCTTCGTGGCCGGGATCTCGGGCGGCTTCCTGGTGCTGGGCATCCTGCCCATGGGCTGGTTGGCCGACCGGTTCCGGCGGGGTCCGATCATCGCCATCGCCACCTTCGTGTTCGGCGCCATGGTGTTCTTCTCCGGTCTGGCCGTGAACATCTTCATGTTCTTCTGCGCCAGGTTCGGGGCAGGGATCTCGCAGGCGTCGACGCAGACCGTGCACGGTTCTCTCCTGGCCGACACCTACCCGATATCCCTGCGCGGCCGCATCGGCGCCGCCATGGGTATCGCCACGGGCATCGCCACCGCGCTGAGCCCGATTCTGGTCGGCTCGGTCGCCACCGCGGTCGGCGGACCCAACGGCTGGCGCTGGTCCTTCTACATACTGGCCATCCCGATCGTGATCGTCGCCGTGATCGCCTTTGGCCTGCGTGAGCCGCCGCGTGGCCAGCACGAGAAGCTCGACGTGCTGGGCGAGGTGATCCAGGACTCCCAACCAGTCCCTCCGTCGTTCGAAGCGGCCTTCGCTCGGATCACCAAGATCCACACCATCAAGATGTGCCTCATCGGCTTCTCGGCCATGGGGTTCGGGCTCTTCACGGCGCCCGTGCTTGGCAACCTCTTCCTCCAGCAGCAGTACGGCCTCAACGCCTTCCGGCGCGGCCTGATCGGGACGATCGGCTCGATCGGCGTGCTGGTGGTGCTGCCATTCGTCGGTCGGTACTACGACCGCTTGTACCACGAGGACCCCGCCGAGGCACTGGCGCTCATCGGCAAGATTCTCCTGCCGGTCGCCGTGCTGGTCCCGATCCAGTACTCCATGCCGAACGCCGTGCTCTGGACGGTGTTCTCGGTGCTGGTGGCCATGCTCACGCTGAGCGCCTTCTCCATGGTCGGCCCGGTCCTGACGTCCGTGGCGCCGTATCACCTGCGGGGGTTGACCGGCGCGGTGGGCGCCATCTACTTGTTCTTCATCGGGGCGACCGGCGGTGCCATTCTCTCTGCCCTGCTCGACCAGGCCTTCGGGCCTCGGGTGGCGGTGATCGTCGTCATGGTGCCGACCACCATCATCGGCGGTCTGATGATCATCCGGGGCTCGCACTTCATCCGCAACGACCTCTCGCTCACGGTCCTCGAGCTCCAAGAGGAGCTCGAAGAGCACCGCCGCCAGGCGGCCGACCCGGCGTCGGTCCCGGTCCTCCAGCTCAACAACGTCGACTTCAGCTACGGGCATGTGCAGGTGCTCTTCGGCGTGAGCTTCGAGGTCAAGCGCGGCGAGGTGCTCGCGCTCCTGGGTACCAACGGGGCCGGCAAGTCGACCGCGCTCAAGGTGGCGGCCGGCCTCGTCACGCCCGAACGCGGGGTGGTCCGTCTCAACGGCCGTACCGTGACCTACGCCACCCCTGAGCAGCGCTCGCGCCTCGGCATCCACCTGCTACCAGGCGGTCGGGGTGTCTTCGGCGAGATGACGGTGGCGGAGAACCTCCAAATGGGTGGGTTCGCGTACCGGTCGGATCGGGCGGACCTCCAGCGCCGGATCGAGAGGGTCCTCGCCCTGTTCCCGGTGCTGGGGGACGCCAGGGGGAAGCGGGCCGACGCGCTCTCGGGTGGCCAGCAACAGATGCTCGCCCTGGCCATCGCGCTCCTGCACGAGCCCGAGGTCCTGATGATCGACGAGCTCTCGCTGGGCCTCGCACCGATCGTCGTGCAGGACCTCCTCGAAGTGGTCGCCAGTCTCAAGGCAGAGGGCGTCACGATGGTCATCGTCGAGCAGTCGTTGAATGTGGCGGCCGCCGTTGCCGACCGGGCGGTGTTCCTCGAGAAGGGCCAGGTGCGTTTCGAAGGAGCCATCGCCGAGCTGATGGAGCGCGACGACCTGGCTCGGGCCGTCTTCCTGGGGGGCGAGGTCCCGGCTTGATGACGGCGGTCTCGTTCCTCAACTCCCAGGTCGTCTACGACGGCCTCGTGCAGGGGCTTGCCATCGCGGTCATCGCCGTCGGGGTCGTGCTCGTCTACCGCGCCACGCGGATCATCAACTTCGCCGTCGGCAACATGGGGGTGGTCGGGGCGGTGACCCTGTCGCTGCTCGTCATCCAGTACCACGTGCCGTTCTGGTTCGGGCTTCTCATCGCCCTCGTGATCGGCTTGGCGTTCGGGGCCGCGGTCGAGATGAGCGTGATCCGCCGTCTCAAGAACGCACCGAGGGTGGTGGTGCTCGTTGCCACGATCGGCGTGGCCGGCCTGGCCCAGGCCATCGCCATCAAGATCCCCGTCCCGCAGGACGCCAGCGCGCACTACCCGTCCGCGTTCAGCGGATCGTGGACGCTGGCCGGGGTGAGCGTCCGCGGCGCCGATCTGGGTGTGCTCGTCCTGGTCCCCGTGGCCGTCCTCGCCCTGATGTGGTTCTTGGACCGGACGCTCATCGGCAAGACGGTGAAGGCCTGCGCGGCCAACCCCTCCCTGGCCCGGCTCTCCGCTATCTCGCCCAAGCTCGTCTCGACGATGGTATGGGCGCTTGCCGCCGCGCTCTCGACCCTTTCGGTCGTCCTGATCGCCGGTGAGTCGTCGACAGCGGCGGGCCTGGCCACGCTCGGGCCCCAGACGCTGGCGGAGGCGCTGGCTGCCGCCGTGATCGCCGGCATGCGCTCCTTCCGCATCGCAGTGATCGCCGCTGTGATCATCGGCGTGCTCCAGAGCGTCCTCAGCTACAACTTCTTGGCCGTCCCGGGCATCACGGACCTGTTGCTGTTCATCGCCGTGTTCGTGGCCGTCATCTTCGTCAAGAACGAGGAGGGCGACGAGTCGGGCGTTTTTGCCTTCTCTCCCCGCGCCAGTCCGATCCCCGAGAGGCTCCGCGTCTTCTGGTGGGCCCGCAACATCGACAAGGGCGGGGTGCTGCTGCTGGGGCTGGTTGCCGTGCTCCTGCCGATCGTGGTCACCGCGCCTTCCCGCCAGCAGCTCTACACGGCGGTGCTGGCCTTCGCCATCTGCGCCTCGTCGCTCACCGTCCTGACCGGCTGGCTGGGCCAGCTCTCGTTGGGCCAGATGGCCTTCGCGGGCTTGGCCGCCCTCTTCGCCGCTCGACTAGTGAACGAGGGGGTGCCCTTCTGGGTGGCCATCGCCACCAGCACCGTGGCCTCCGGCCTGCTCGCCCTCGGCATCGGGATCGGCTCGCTACGCCTGCGGGGGCTCTACCTCGCGGTGGTGACCTTCGTCTTCGCCCTCACCGCGCAGCAGTACTTCTACTTCCTGCCCTTCTTCTCAGGCGACTCGCCCGACGGTGCGAACGTGCCGTTCCCACCCGGGAAGCTGTGGTTCCTGGAGTTCCCCGGTCAGCGTGCCTACTACTACGTCGTGCTGGTGGTCCTGGCCCTGGTGGTCCTGGTCCTGAGCCGGTTCCGCGACTCGGGCGTGGGGCGGACCATCAAGGCCGTGCGCGACAACGAGGCCACGGCCACCGCCTATTCGGTGCGCCCGGTGCGCGTGAAGCTGAAGGCTTTTGCCCTTTCGGGCTCGCTGGCCGGGTTGGGCGGAGCGTTGCTCGCCGGCGCCTTCGCCAACATCGCGTTCACGGAGAACTTCTTCCTGGTCAACGACTCGCTGAACCTGGTCGCCATGGTGGTGATCGGCGGGATGGGTTCGGTCTCGGGCGCGGTGATCGGCGCCGTCTTCGTGATCGGGATCCCGGCCATCGCCCCGGACAACCAGCTGCTCGGGCTCCTGTCCTCTTCCCTCGGGCTGCTCATCGTCTTGATGTACTTCCCACGCGGGCTGAACCAGATCACCTTCGCGGCGCGCGACGCGATCTTGGCCTGGGCCGACAAGCGTGTCCGCGGCGGAGAGGTCGCGCCGACCCCGGCCTATCCCGTTGCGGCCCGCGCACCCGAGATGCGACCGCCGCCCGACGGCGCGCCGGTGCTGGCCGCCTCCGAGGTGACCGTGAGGTTCGGCGGCCTCACCGCGGTCGACGGTGCGTCGCTGCACGTGGGCAGCGGGGAGATCGTCGGCCTCATCGGTGCCAACGGGGCCGGGAAGTCCACCTTGATGAACGCCATCGGCGGCTACGTTCCCGCCACCGGTTCGGTGACGTTGCTCGGGCACGAGGTGGCGGGCAAGTCGGCCAGCTATCGCGCCGAGCTGGGGCTCGGCCGGACATTTCAGTTCGCCACCTTGTTCCCCGAGCTCACGGTCAACGAGACCTTGTTGGTGGCCCTCGACGCCAAGGGACACCCGGGCATGTTCGCCACCGCACTCGCTCTCCCGCGTGCCCGTCACCACTCGAAGGCCACCATGGCCGAGGTCGCCGAGTTGATCGACTTCCTCGGTCTGGCCGGGTACCGCGACCACTACGTGAGCGACCTCTCGACGGGGACCCGGCGGGTGGTCGAGTTGGCCGGCCTGCTCGCTGTGGGTGCCAAGGTGATCTGTCTCGACGAGCCGACGGGTGGGTTGGCCCAGCGCGAGACCGAGGCCTTCGGGCCGCTCATCGGCACCGTGAAGGAACAACTCGCCGCGTCGGTGCTGCTGATCGAGCACGACATGCCGCTGATCATGGGCATCTCCGACCGGGTGTACTGCCTCGAGGCGGGCCAGGTCATCGCCGAAGGGCGTCCGTCCGAAGTGCGTGAGGACCCCAGGGTGATCGCCAGCTACTTGGGTACCGACGAGAGGGCCATCGTGCGCAGCGGGAACCGCGGTCCGTCGGCCGGATCGGCCGACCACGCCGCGGCGCCGGCAGCGGCAGCACCGCCGGACGTGCCGGCCTGATGAGCGCGACCGACATTCGCCTCCTCGGGGTCGTATCCTGCACCCCGATTTCACCGGGCGGGAAGGAAAGGGCACCATGCACAAGGCATTCGTAGGACTCATCGCGGTCCTCACGTCCATGGTGGGAGTGGTGGCCCTGGGTGCCGCCCCCGCCGGGGCCCAGGGCGAATCGGGCCAGGGCGTCACCCCGACGAGCATCAAGGTCGGGGTCACCTACCCCGACGTGGCCGCCATCCGCCAGATCATCAACGTCGACCCCGGCAACTACCAGGTCGCCTACCAGACCCTGTTCAACCAGATCAACGCCCAGGGTGGGATCAACGGACGCAAGATCGTGCCGGTGTACGCCACCGTGAACCCGCTCGGGACGGCCGGCGCGGCGACGGCCTGCACGCAGCTCACCGAGGACGACAAGGTCTTCGCCGTCGTGGGCTTCTTCCAGGCCCCCGACACGGCCTGCTACGTCCAGACCCACAACGTCCCCATCGTCGGCGCCTCGCTCAGCGCCGCTCAGGCGGCGCAGGCAAAGGCCCCGTGGTTCAACGACTTGATCTCAGACAGCGACCTGGTGCCAAAGGAGATGGCCACGTTCGCCAAGCAAGGCGTCTTCACCGGGAAGAAGGTGGGCGTGGTGGGCACCGCCGTCGACCAGGCGGAGCTCAACCAGGTCGTGTCCACCCTCAAGGCGCACAAGGTGAACGTGGTGCAGACCGCAACCAACTCCGTTCCCGATACCGACACCGCTGCGCAGATCCAGGAGTACGGCGTGATTGCGCAGAAGTTCCACTCGTCCGGGGTCGGCCTCGTGGTCGCCGTGGGCAACGCGGGCAACGGGTGGCCGTCCGCGCTGCAGAGCAACCAGAGCACCTACACGCCGACACTCGTCGCCACCGACTACAACGACCTGCACGCGTACGTGGCGAACAAGGCCGGCTACACCCCGGCCATCCTCAAGGGTGCTCTGACTGCGGGCGGCGACGTGCCACCGTCGGTGTGGTGGAACGACCCGGCCATGAAGCGATGCGTCGCCACCGTGCACAAGGCCGAGCCGAGTGCCACCATCAACAACCCCGTGACGGCGACCGCGTCCACGCCCGTCACCTGGACGGCACCGCAGACCGCGTGCACGCAGGTCGCTCTGTTCTCCGACATCGTCAAGGCGGCCGGCAAGACGCTGAACAACCAAACCTTCGCCAAGGGTGGTGCGTCCCTGACCCACGTCACGCTCCCCGGCGGGGGCGGGACGTACGACTTCTCCGGTGGTCACAACGACGGCAATGGCCCCGTCTTCATCTACACCTGGAGCCCGTCGGCGCACGCCCTCGTGTTGAAGTCGACCCAAGGCTAGGGGTCGGCCTCACACTTCCCTGACACGGCCCGTGTGATCTCGTCACACCCAGGCCACAGCATGGGCCGCATGGCCCGACCGCGCCCCGTGCCCGCACATCGGGGTCCGGACACATCCGGTCCGGCGACCATCGCGGCCGCACGGGCGCTGACGCTGGCCGCCGCCGCCGCCGCCGCCGCCGCCGCCGTCGCCGTCGCCGTCGCCGTCGTCGTCGCGGTGCCAGGCGCAGGCAGGATCGCCGAGCCGTTCGGCGGCGTGCCCGGCGGCGCACCCGCAGCCGCGGCCCTCATCTCGGTGGAGGCGGGCGCCCAGCCCTACGTCCCCGGCGGAGCGCCGGTCATGCCGGCAGCCGCACCCCGGGGGCGACGGGTCAGCGGGAGCATCCAGGTCGGTGGCGCCACGCGGACCTACCACCTCTACGTGCCGCGCTCTTTGCCGCGTCGGCCGGCGCCGTTGCTCGTCGCGCTCCACGGCGGGCTGGGCTCGGGTGTGCAATTCGAGCAGCAATCGGGCTTCGACGGGCTGGCGGAGTCGAACCGCTTCATCGTCGCCTACCCGGACGGCACGCCAGCCGGTCTCTTCGGGGGAGACCATCTGGTGTGGAACGCCGGCGGTTGTTGCGGAGCCGCCCAGGCCAGCCGGGGCGACGTCGACGACGTCGCCTTCGTGCGCACGCTGATCGTGCACCTCGAGTCGGTCTATCGCATCGACCCGCGGCGGGTGTTCGTGACCGGCCACTCCAACGGTGCGCTCATGGCGTTCGCCCTCGCCTGCCGGCTACCGCCGTTGGTCGACGCCATCGCGGTGCAGGCCGGAGGGCTCATGGAGCCGACCTGCCGGCCCCGGGTCCCGGTGTCGGCCATGGAGATGCACGGCACCGACGACCAGAACATCCCCATCGACGGGGGGCGGGGGACCCGGGGCGTCTCGGGGACGACGTTCCCGCCACCGGTGGGGGCCCTCGAGACACTGGCTCGCGCCGACCGATGCGCCACCCCGGTCATCGCTCCCGATCCCTCCAACCGCGCCGTGACCACCGAGACCTGGAGCCCTTGTCGGCGATCCACGCAGGTCGAGTGGGTGAAGGTGGCCGGCGCCAACCACGCCTGGATGGGCCATGGGTCGCCGGCCAGCTCGGCACGGCTCGTCGGCGGCCCGCCCTTCATGGGTTTCGACTCGAGCCAGGCCGTGTGGTCCTTCCTGGTCGCCCACCCCGGCCCATTGGCGACGCCCGGCGCGACACGTTGACGCGCGCTGCCCGCCATGACGCCCGCTACCTGAGATGACGCGTCTACCCGAGATGTCGCGCGCTACCCGAGCCGCGGCGGCCCATGTCCGGCGCTCCGCTGCCTGCGCTCTCAGGCCGACACGATGGCCACGCCGGCCGTTCCGGGCGCGCCGTAGAGCTGCCCGTAGCCCACGCGCGGGCTCCCGGGGACTTGCCGATCGCCGGCGTCGCCCCGGAGCTGGAGCACGAGCTCGTGGATCTGGCGCAGGCCCGAGGCGCCGATGGGCTCGCCGTTGGCGATGAGCCCGCCGTCGGTGTTGACCGGGAGGCTCCCGCCGATCTCGGTGGCGCCCTCGGCCAGCAGCGCTTCCTGCTCGCCGTCCTTGCAGAACCCGTTCTCGGCCATGTGGATCACCTCGGCGCCCGCGTCGGTGTCCTGCAGCTGCACCACGTCGACGTCCTCGGGACCGATTCCCGCGATCTGGTAGGCGGCCCGCGACGCGTCAACGGTGGGGGCCTCGGCCCGCTCGAGCGGGACCCACGGGCTGTGCACCTCGAAGGCGCCCAGCCGCCGCGTGCGCACCACCGAGGCCCGCAGGTAGAGCGGGTTGGCCGCGTAGCGGTGCGCGATCTCGGCCCGGCACAACACGACGGCGGCCGCCCCCTCGTCGGGGGAGCAGAACATGTACTGGGTCAAAGGGTCGTTGACCATCGGCGAACCCAGGATTTCATCCTCGCTCAGCGCCTGGCGGCGGAAGGCGTTCGGGTTCCGCCCGCCGTTGCGGTAGTTCTTGGCCGCCACCCGGGCCAGCGTCCGCGGGCTGATCCCGTAGTCGTACATGTAGCGCTGGATCTTCATGGCGAAGAATTTGGGCGTGAGGAAGAGCCCGGTCTCGCCGTACCAGCTCGGTACCGAGTACTGCACCGGGTCGGCGGCGAAGGCGCCCGGCAGGTGCTTGTCCATGCCGATGGCCACGCCGACGTCGTACTCACCCAGGCGGAGCGTGTTCGCCGCTTGGGTGAGCGCGCTGGCTGCCGTGGCGCAGCCGTTGTAGACGTCGGTGAAGGGCAGCCCGGTCAGCCCGAGCCGGTTGACCACGGCGTCCGGGTTGTCGACCTCGTAGCTCCCCCCGAAGGCGAACTGCACGTCCTTCCAGGTGATGCCGGCGTCGGCCAGGGCGAGCCGGGTCGCCTTCGCTGCCATCTCGATGGCGGAGACCCCCGGGAAGCGGCCGAAGGGGTGCAGTCCCACCCCGATGATGGCGACGTCGTCCACCGCTCAGGCCTCCTCTGCCGGCCGGAAGGCGTAGGTGAGGATCTCGGTCCCGTCTTCGTCGGTGGCGAAGGGGATCACGACCAGCTCCATCGGCATGCCGATCCGCAGCTCCTGGTCGACATCGCCTGCGATGCGGGCCTCGACGCGGCCCTCGGGCAGCTCGATGAACCCGACGCCGAAGGGCACGAACTCCTTGGGCGACTCGCGGCCCGCGTACGGGGGGTTCTTCGGCTGGAACCGCTGGCGGGTCCAGGTCCACAGCGTCCCGGTCCTCGACAGGGTGGTCGGCTTCATGGCGTCACTGCCACACGACGGGCACCCCTCTTGGACCGGGAACGTCACGAATTGACAGGCGTCGCAACGCGACGCCTCGAGACGCGGCTCGTCGGAGGGCCACTCGAACAAGTCGTCGGCGACGCACCGCTGCGCCACGGCTCCGTCACCCATGGTCGGCTCCCTTCTCGGCGCCCTACTCGACGTCGAAGTCGAAGTCGTCGTGACGATACTTGAGCCCGGGTGGCGGCATCACTTGAGCCCGGGTGGCGGCGTCACTTGAGCCCGGGTGGCGGCGTCACTTGAGCCCGGGTGGCGGCGTCACTTGAGCCCGAGTGGCCGCATCGCTCCGACGAGGGACCCGTGCCATCCATCCACGCCGTCCGAATTCCGTAAAGCAGATTGACTTAGTCATATTTATGCCCTACCGTCGTATGGATGCCCGGCACCACCCTCCTGCGTCATGTCCCTGACCCGGTCCGGTCCGTCGTCCGCCCCTCTGGCCGGGGAGCCGGGCCCGCGGGGCACCGGGTGGGCTCGGTGGATCCGGTTGCGATCGCCGTGCGCCTGGCGCCCGCCCTCCACTGGCCCGGTGCAGCGACGCTGGCCGAGCGGTCGTGGAGGCGGGTGGCCTGGACGTCCGAGTTCGACGCCTGGCTCATCGCATGGCCATCCGGCGGCGAGATCGAACTGCACGATCACGGCCCCTCGTTGGGCGCCATCAGCGTGCTCGCCGGGATCCTGACCGAGTCGGTGCCCTGGGAAGAGGAGGCTGGACGCATCGGCCTGCGGCACACCGAGCTCCCGGCGGGGACGACGCACCGGCTCCGCAGCGGGCACGTGCACGCGGTGACTAACCGATCCTCGGGGTACGCGCTGAGTGTGCACGTCTACAGCCCGGCCTTGTCGTCCATGAGCTTCTTCGACCTCGACGGCGACCGCCTCGTCGAGCGCGGGAGCTCCTGGGCCCCCTCCGACGAGACCACGCGGTCGGGCGCGAGCGGGCACACCGCCGCCCTCATGGGTCTGGACGTGCCCCGGTGACGCCCTGGCGCGCTGACGATCTCCTGGCACGGGCGCGGAGCCGGATCGAGCGGGTCGAGCCCGAGGACCTTGAGCGTCTGCACCAGCAGGGCGCGCTGGTCGTCGACATCCGGCCCGAGCACCAGCGACGGGCCGACGGCGACCTCCCTTTCGCGGTGGTCGTGGAGCGCAACGTGCTCGAGTGGCGTCTCGACCTCCTCGGTGACCACGCCTTGCCCCAGATCCGGGGGTACGACCAGCAGGTGATCGTCGTGTGCGACGAGGGGTACGCCTCGAGCCTGGCCGCGGCGTCGCTGTGCGATCTCGGGTACGCCGACGCCGCCGACCTCGTCGGTGGCTACCAGGCCTGGCGCGCCGCCACCCGGGGCAGCGGTTGGAACGGGCCGGCAGCACTGGAGACCGCTGCACCCGTCCGCGGGAGGTCCGTCCGCGGCTAGAACGGCGGAGATGGAACAGGTACTTCGCGCGCTGCGCGGTTCGGTCGTCCGCCTGCACGCGCTGTGCCGCGGCCTCGACGACGTCCAGCTCGAGGCGCCGTCGTACTGCACCGAGTGGTCGATTGCCGACGTGCTCGGTCACGTCGGCTCCACTGCCGCCATCATGCACCGCCAGCTCGACGACGCCCTGGCCGGACGCGCCACGCCTGAGGGCTTCGTACCCGCGGTGTGGGAGGAGTGGGACGCCAAGTCACCCCGGGTCAAGGTCGACGACGCGCTGGTGGTCGACGAGTCGCTGCTCGAGGCGTTCGAATCGGTCGGCGAGACCGAGCGCGCCGCCATGTCCTACCCGATGGGGCCGCTCACGCTGTCCTTCGAGCAGGCGGTGGCCATGCGGGTCAACGAACACGCCCTCCACTCCTGGGACGTCGAGGTCACCTTCGACGATGGCGCCCACCTGCCCGACGACGCCGCCGCGGTCGTGGTCGACAACCTGGTGTTGATCGTCCGCTTCACCGCCCGGCCGCCGGGCCAGGCGCGCGACGTAGCGGTCCGGACGGTCCACCCGGCGCGCGACTTCGTGATCAGCCTGAGCCCGGAGGGCGCCGACCTGCTGGCGGGGGAGAGTGGACATGAGCCCGATATCGAGCTGCCAGCCGAGTCCCTCTGCCGGCTGGTCTACGGGCGGCTCGACGAGGACCACTGCCCGCCCGTCGGCCCCACGGGCGTGGAGGCGCTCGACCTGCTGCGGCTGGTCTTCCCCGGTCCTTAGACGCCGTTCGGCGACACCCGATGCGGTGACCCATCGCCTGCCCGCCCCCTTTCGGTCTGTGCCTCGTGTGGGTGGGCACGAGAGTGCGCGGGGAGGCACCGCTACGGTGGGCGCCATGGCGGCCGGCGCGGGGACCGACATCACAGAGGCGACGGCCCGAGACCACGACGAGCTCTTCGGCGCCTTCCGTGAGATCGTCGCCGCCGGGGAGGGCTTCCCCCAGGACCCGCCCCTGAGCCGGGGCGAGTTCGAGGACTACTGGATCGAGCACTCCTCGTCCGTGCAGGTCGTCCACCGCCGCGGCGAGCTGGCCGGCGCGTACTACGTGAAGCCCAACTACGTCGGCCGCGCCGCGCACATCGCCAATGCCGGATACTTCGTACGGGCCGGGCACCGCGGTGCGGGGATCGGGACGGCGATGGTTGCGCACTCGTTGCGCCAGGCCCGGCGGCTCGGCTTCGACGCCCTGGTGTTCAATCTGGTCTTCGAGTCGAACCCCGCCCGGGGCCTCTACCGTCGTCAGGGGTTCCGCGAGGTGGGGCGCATCCCGCGGGCCGTGGAGGGGGAGGATGCCGTGATCTACTGGCGCAGCCTGGAGGACATCGAGCCATGAGCACCCCGAACGGGGACGTCTCGGTCGAGCAGGAGGGCGCGCACGTCGCCGTGGTCCGCCTGCACCGCCCGCCGAACAACTACTTCGACACGGAGTTGCTCGAGTCGATGGCGTCGGCCTACGAGGACCTCGACCGCTCCGGCTGGTGCCGGGCCGTGGTGTTGGCCTCCGAGGGCCGGCACTTCTGTGCCGGGCTGGACTTCGCCACCAACGCTGGGCAGGACATCGCCGCGCTCTACACGGCCGCTCTGCGGCTCTTCGCCGCGCCGCTCCCGGTGGTGGCCGCCGTGCAGGGTGCCGCCATCGGCGGCGGGTGCGGGCTCGCCCTCTCGGCCGACTTCCGCGTGGCCAGCCCGTCCAGCCGCTTCAGTGCCAACTTCGCCCGGCTGGGCTTCCACCACGGGTTCGCGCTGACGGTGACGCTGCCCGCGGTGGTGGGCCGCCAGGCCGCGGCCGACTTGTTGCTCACCGGCCGGCGCGTCGGGGGAGCCGAGGCGCACGCCCTGGGCCTGTGCGACCGCCTGGTCGACGAGGGCGACGTCGGCCCAGCGGCCGTCGGCTACGCGGCCGAGCTCGCCGCGTCGGGGCCCCTGGCGGTGCGGGCCATCCGGGCCACGCTGCGCGCCGGCCTGGTGGAAGAGGCCCGTCGGGCCATGGAGCACGAGCGCGCCGAGCAGCTGGCACTGCGCGACACCGCCGACTTCGCCGAGGGGGTGCGTGCCGCGGCCGAGCGTCGGGACCCCTCCTTCACGGGGTCCTGAGGCGGGGTCACGGGAAGTGTCCGCGAGGCGCGCCGTGCCGGTACCCGACCCGCGTAACACGTCGTTCTCCTGGGCCGATCACCGCGGCCCGTTCCGCGTCGTCACCGCCGACCAGGCGCGCCAGTACGACGAGCTCGGGTACTTCGTGCTCGAGGGCGCACTCGGCCCGGCGGAGGTCGACGCGTTGACCGAGGTCATCGACCCGCTCGAGGCCCGGCTCGAAGAGGCACTGCGGGGCATAGACGGTGGGCGGTTCTTCATCGCCCGGGCCGGCGAGATCACCTTCACCACCCACCTGGTGACCCAGGCCGAGCCGCTGCGCCGCTTCGCCTCCTCACCGCTGCTCGCCGGGGTCTGCGCCGACCTCGTCGGTCCCGACGTGCGCCTCTACTGGGACCAGGCGGTCTACAAGAAGCCCGGCACCGAGGCGCCGTTCCCGTGGCACCAGGACAACGGATACGCCTTCGTCGAGCCGCAGCAGTACCTGACGTTCTGGGTGGCCCTGACCGACGCCACCGAGGACAACGGGTGCCCGTGGGTCGTGCCCGGGCTCCACCGGATGGGCACCTTGGCTCACGCGCCGTCCGACACCGGCTTCGTGTGTCTGCACGACCCAGAAGGAGCGGTGCCCGTGCCGGTCGAGGCGGGCAGCATCGTCGTGTTCTCGTCCCTCACGCCGCACGCCACCGGCCCCAACCGCACCGATGAGGTACGCAAGGCCTACATCGTGCAGTACGCCCCGGCGGGGGCGGCCGTGGTCCTCGCGCAGCCGGACGGGACGGTGTCGCGGCTGCCGGCGGACGACCCGGCCCGCCAGTTCGAGGTCCTGCGGCGGGGCCGGGCGGTAGCTGCGCCCCCGGGAGGCCGCACTAGGGTGGTGCGGACGTCCGGGGGGAAGAGCGGACCAAGGGGGTTGCCATGACACAGACCGCACCTGTGCAGAACTGGGCCACCGATTTCGACGTCATGGACCCGGCGTACCTGCGCGACCCGTTCAGCATCTGGGACACGCTGCGCGGCACGTGCCCGATCCCGCACACCGACCGCCGCAAGAGCACCTGGATGCCGCTGCGCTACGAGGACGTCACTGCGATCGCGCACGACGTGGAGCACTTCAGCTCGGTGAAGGTGGCGGTGATCCCCGGCGACGAGGATGCCGACCCGGCCAGCTTCGAGGGTCCCACCCTCGAGTACGGCCTGCCGCCGATCTCGTCCGATCCGCCGCTGCACACGTGGACGCGGCGGCTGCTCTTGCCGTGGTTCTCGCACAAGCGGGTCGAGAGCTACATCCCGATGACGCGCGAATTGTGCCGACGCCTGCTCGATGGCTTCGTGGACGAGGGGCGTGCCGACGCCGCAGCCGACTACGCCCAGCAGATCCCCGTGCGGGTCATCGCCCACATCCTGGGCGTCTCGCAGGACCTGTCGGACACCTTCACCGGCTGGGTGCGCGACGTGCTCGAGTTCGCCGACGACGACGAGCGACGCCAGCACGGGGCCGAGGGTCTGCTCAACTACTTCCTGGGCGAGCTCGAGCAGAGGCGGGCACATCCCGGCGACGATCTCCTGAGCGCCCTCATGAACGCGGAGGTCGACGGCCACCCCGTTGACGACGGCATCGTGCTCGGCATGGCGGCCCTCGTCCTCATTGCCGGGGTGGACACGACATGGAGCGCCATCGGCTCGTCCCTGTGGCACTTGGCCACCCACCCTGAGGACCGCAAGCGGCTGGTGGCCGAACCCGAGGTGATGCCGACGGCGCTCGAGGAGCTGCTGCGGGCCTACTCGCCGGTGACCATGGCCCGGGAGGTGACAGAGGACGTCGTCTACGCCGGCTGCCCGATGAAGGCGGGGGACAAGGTCCTGATGAACTTCCCCGCCGCCAACCGGGATCCCGAGGCCTTCGAGCACCCCGAGGAGGTCCTGCTGGACCGGGCACACAACCGCCACGTCGCCTTCGGCTCGGGGATCCACCGGTGCGCCGGCTCGAACCTGGCCCGGATGGAGCTCAAGGTGGCCCTCGAGGAGTGGCTGGCCCGGATCCCGGACTTCTCCCTGGCCGAGGGCGAGATCACCTGGGCCGGCGGGCAGGTCCGCGGCCCGCGCATCCTCCCCGTGGTGTTCCGATGAAGCTCCGCGTTGACCCCGACAAGTGCCAGGGGCACGCCCGGTGCTACGGCCTGGCGCCGGAGATCTTCGATGTCGACGACTACGGCCTGGCGTCGGTCATCGTCGACCAGGTGCCGCCCGAGCTCGAGGAGAAGGCCCGGCTCGCCGTGGCCAACTGCCCCGAGTACGCCATCGAGATCGTCGAGGAGTAGCAGGATCGCCGAGGAGTGGCAGGATCTTCGCCGAGGAGCCTGCCGCCGACGTCAAGCGGTGGCGAGCGCCAGTGATCCGTCGCCCTCGTCAGCCAGCTCCTCCGCCGTGTCGGGGCGGGCCCGCCGGATCAGCGTGAAGGCCGCAGCGGCGGCGACGCCCAGCACGATGGCGCTGAAGGTGAAGGCAGTCGTGTAGCCGTGGATCGCGCCGGCGGTCAGGTCCTCCGGCGAGGTGCCGTGGGCGGCGACATAGGAGACGGTGGCGCTGGTGGCGATGGTGTTGATGAGTGCTGCGCCCATGGTGCCCCCCGTCTGCTGGGTGGCATTCACCAACGCACTCGCCACGCCGGCGTCCTCCGGGCTCACGCCGATGAGGGCCGTGCTGCTCATGGTGACGAACGACAGGCCCATGCCCAGGCTCACGATGATCTCGGCTGGGAGCACGGTGCTCACGTAGGCGGAGTGCACGTCGAGCGTGCTGAACAGGGCCAGGCCGGCCACGCCCATCAAGAGGCCGCCGGTCAGGAGGGCGCGCGGCCCGAAGCGGGGGAGCAGACGGCTCGCGGCGGTGGCGCCGGTGATGACGCCCAGGGAGAAGGGCACGAAGGCGAAGCCAGACTTCAGCGCCGAGTAGTGCAACACGCCCTGGAAGTAGTAGGTGAGCGACAGGAAGGTGCCGAGGATCGCCGTACCGACCAGCAGGGAGGCCAGGAAGGATCCGCCCCGGTTGCGGTCAGTGACGACCCGGAGGGGGAGGAGGGGATGGGCGGCCCGCTGTTCGATAGCGACGAAGGCCACCAGGAGCACCGCAGCCATGGCGAACAACGAGACGGTGATCGACGAGCCCCAGCCGTCCGTGCCGGCCTTGGTGAACCCGTAGACGAGGGCCAGCAGGCCGCCGGTGACGGTCACGGCGCCCGGGAGGTCGTAGCCATGGTTGGCCGAGGCCCGGCTCTCGGAGACGACGCGCACCGCGGCCAGCGCGGCGATGATCGCGATGGGCACGTTGATCAGCAGGGTCCAGCGCCAGGACGCGAACTCGGTCAGGAACCCGCCCAGGATGAGCCCGATGGCAGCGCCGGCCCCGGCGATCCCGCCGTAGACGCCGAAGGCCCGCGCCCGCTCCTTGGGTTCGGTGAAGGCCACCGTGAGCAACGAGAGGGCGGCGGGCGCCATGACGGCAGCGAAGCCTCCCTGGAGGGCGCGGGCGCTGAAGAGCATGGCCGAGTTCTGGGCCAGGCCGCCGAGCGCGGAGGCGGCGGCGAAGCCGAGCAGGCTGATGACGAACATCCGCTTCCGCCCGAAGTAGTCGGCGATGCGGCCCCCCAGGAGCAGCAGGCCGGCGAACGAGAGGGTGTACGCCGTCAACATCCACTGGCGGTTGGCCGCCGAGATGTGGAGCGCCCGCTGGGCCGACGGCAGGGCGATGATCACCACCGAGGCGTCGAGCACCACCATCAGCTGGGCGACGGCGATGACGGCGAGGGCGCGGAAGCGCTTGGGGTCGAGGCCGGTGCCGGCTCCGGTCGTCACGTCTTGGTGATCGAGGGTCGAGGTCATGGTGTTCTCCGTCTCCAACGTGGGCCCGCTTCCGATCGCCTCCAGGCCGCCCCGGTGCCCTCTGTCCCGAGGGTCTGGTCCCGGCAGCCCGGATGGCATAGAATCGGAACCGGAGTTCTGGTTCCACTTAGACTATACGGAACTCAGGTTCCGTTTGTCAACGGGGAGGTGCGGTGGGCCCACGAGCGAAGTCCATCGGCGAAGAAGAGGCGGGGGGATCGGCGGAGGCGGCCGTGGGCGGGCGCCCGATGCGGGCCGATGCCGTGCGCAACCGCGCCCGCATCCTCGAAGCAGCCGAGGTGGTCTTCGCATCGGAGGGTATCGAGGCCCCGGTGGACACCATCGCCGAGAAGGCAGGCGTCGGGGTGGGCACCCTCTACCGGCACTTCCCGACGAAGGAGCAGCTCTGTGAGGCCATCCTGCTCGAGCGGCTCGCGGCGTTGGTGGTCGACGCTCGTGCGCTGGCCGCGGCCGATGACCCGGCGGCCGCCTTTTTCGGCTTCCTCGCCCACGTGGTGGAGCAGGCTGCGTTCAAGCGCGACCTGCTGGTCGCCGTCACCGGTGCCGGGGTCGCCTTCGAGGTGGCCGCAGCCGAGGTGAAGGACGAACTGCGAGCCGCGGTCGACGTGTTGCTGGCCCGGGCCCAGGAGGCGGGCGCCGTGCGGCCGGACGTCACCGCCGCCATGGTGGTGACGCTCGTCGGTGCCACCTGCCAGGCCGCCGCGCACGACAGTTGTCCCGGCGAGGACGTGTTCGCCATCGTGTGTGACGGACTGCGCGTCCAGCCGCGTCACTGAGCGCGCTCGGCGCGGTGGCGGCCCAGGACCGTGGTCAGGCCCGTTCGGACCGGGCCCGCAGGAGTGCCGTGTAGGAGTCGATGGGGCTGTGCAGCGAGAGGCCGCCGTCGCACTCGAGGACCTGGCCCGTGACCCAGGTCATGGTGTGCAACGCGGCGATCGCCTGGGCCACCTCCTCGGCCTCGCCGATCCGGCCCAACGCCGTCCGTCGCGCCACGGCGGCGAGCCAGGGCGACCCCTCCACCGTCGCCGCCGCCCCACGTCCGAGCATGGGGGTCCGGGTCACGCCGGGTGCGACGGCGTTCACGCGCAGGCCGTGGTGCCCCCACTCGGCCGCGGCCACCTGCACCAGCATGGACAGGGCGGCCTTGGACGCGCAGTACAGACCCATGTTGCGGTCGACCAGCCGGGCGCTGACACTCGAGACGGCGACGAACGACGCGGCCGTACGGCGCTCGACCATGGCGTCGACCCAGGCCCGCATGCACAGCCAGGGCCCGCGCGCGTTGACGCGCATGACCCGGTCGAATTCCTCGGGCGCCGCGTCGCTCAGCAGCCCGGCGTGCCCGATGCCCGCCGTCACGGTCACCCAGGTCGGCACGCCCCAACGCAGGCGGGTGGCTCCGACGGCCTCGTCGATCTCGTCCGGATCGGTCACGTCGCAGGTCACGTCGTGCGGCCCGTCGACGTCCCAGGTCACCACGGTCGTGCCCTGGGCGCGGTGGGCCTCGGCCAGCGCGGCCCCGATGCCCGACCCGCCGCCGACGACCAGTGCGAACGGCGCGGCGTCGTCCCTCATGTGCCTCCCTTCACCCGCTCCGGCCAGACCGTACCCGCCGGGAGGTGCCAGACTCTGGTCCCGTTCCCCGCTCGGAGGTCCCGTGGCGAAGGTGCACCACTCCGCGATCGCGGCGCGTGACGTCGAGGCCAGCCTCAGGTTCTGGCGCGACGGGTTGGGGCTCGCCGTGCTGATGGACCACACCTTCGAAGGGCCGTGGCCGGATCTCTTCGGCGCCTCGACGTCGACGCTCCGCTCGGTGTTCCTCGGGGACCCCGGGGCACCCGAGAGCGGGATCGTGGAGCTCGTCGCTCTGGATGACCTGGCGCCCGCCGGCCCGGCGTCCCCGGTCCCGGGTGAGGGCTTCTTCCTGCTCTCGCTCCACGCCGACCTCGACGCCGTCCTGGCGCGGTTGGCCGCGCTCGGCGTGGGCGGCGAGCCGACCGTGGCCTCGGTGGCCGGGGTGCGCCTGGCCGTGGTGCGCGACCCCAACGGCGTCCCGGTGGAGCTCATGGACGAACTGGCCCGGGGCAATCTCGACGCGATCACAGGAGGAGACCCGTGAAGGCTGCCGTGTACTACGAGACCGGGGACCCCGAGGTCTTCCGCTACGAGGAGGTGCCCGACCCCGTGCCCGGGCCGGGCGACATCCTCGTCGACGTCGAGATGGTCAGCATCGAGGGCGGTGACACGCTGAACCGTCGCGGCAGGGGAGCTCGGGCGGGTTCCCCACGTGGTCGGCTACCAGGCCGCCGGCACGGTGGCCGAGGCCGGCGGTGACGTGCGCGCCTTCGCCCCGGGCGACCGGGTGGTCACCGTCGGTGTCGACGGCTCGCACGCCGAGCGCCGGGTGGTGCCGGCCGCCTTCGCGTGGAGGGTCCCCGACGGGCTCCCGACCGATCAGGCCGCGTGCGTCCCGGTCCCGTTCGGGACCGCAGACGACTGCCTGTTCGAGTTCGGGCGGCTGCAGGCCGGGGAGACTGTGCTCATCCACGCCGGGGCCGGCGGCGTCGGCATCGCCGCCATCCAGATGGCGAAGCGGGCGGGTGCACGCGTGCTGGCGACGGCGTCGGGCGACGACCGGCTGGAGCGTCTGCGCGAGCTCGGGCTGGACGAGGGCATCAACTACGCCACCCACGACTTCGTGGCCGAGGCACGCCGCTTGACCGACGGCCGGGGCGTCGACGTCGTCGTGGACTCCGTCGGGGGCACGACGTTGCAGGGGAGCATCCGATCCCTGGCCTACCGTGGCCGTTGCGTCACCGTCGGGGACGCCGGGCGGGCGCCGGCCGAGCAGGTCGACATCTCGACGCTCCGGCCGAACAACCAGACCCTCACGGGGTACTTCCTGGGTGCCGAGCTGCTGCTGGCGCCGCGGGCCCACGCCATGGTCGCCCGGCTCCTCGACGAGGTGGCCCGGGGCGAGTTGCGGGTGGTGATCGACCGGGCCTTCCCGCTGTCCGACGCCGCGGGGGCGCACGCCTACATCGAGAGCCGGCAGGCCTTCGGGCGGGTGCTGCTCATCCCCTGAGGTCCGCCAGAGACCCGGGCTCTGCGGTCGGTCCCGTAAGGCCGGTCCCGTAAGGCCGGTCCCTCAGGGCTGTCCCGGGAGGTCGGTCGGCTCACGAGCGCCTCCTCACGAACCAGGTCCGACGGGCCACGCCCGCGGCCCCCTTGTCATGCGCGCACAACATGTTAGTCTTGGCTAACATGTTGTGCAGTGACCGAGAGGACGTCCCCGGACCTGCTCGCCGTGTTGGCCGAGCCCCATCGGCGCAAGCTGCTCGCGTTGCTGCGCCAGGGGGAGCAGACGGTCACCGAGCTGGCGTCGCAGTTCTCCGTCACCCGACCCGCCATCTCGCAACACCTCGGTGTGCTGGCTGCGGCCGGACTGGTCGAGGTCCGGCGGGACGGCCGGTTCCGCCGCTACCGGCTCGATCCGGGTGGGATGGCGGCACTGCGCAGCACACTCGACGCGTTCTGGACCAACGAGCTCGACGAGCTCGTCACCGCCGCCCGCCCCGAGGGGCGATCACAGAAGGGGACACCCGATGACCATTGAGAAGTCGGTCCTCGTGCCACTCGGCACGGACGAGACGTTCGCCTTGCTCACCGAGCCGGAGCGCCTGCGGCGCTGGATGGCCGTGGCCGCGCGCGTGGACCTGCGCGCGGGCGGCGGGTACCGCTGGACGGCCGTGCCCGGGGCCAATGCCGGCGGCACGTTCGTCGAGGTGGAGCCGGGCACCCGGCTGGTGTACACGTTCGGCTGGGAGGGTGACGACGCGCTGCCACCGGGCAGCTCGACGGTCACGGTCACCCTGGAGCCTGCCGCCGGTGGGACCACCGTCCGCCTCGTCCACGAGGGTCTGACATCGGACCAGGAGCAGGGTCACGTGTCGGGGTGGGGCCACTTCCTCGAGCGCCTCGTGGCCGCGGCCCGGGACGGCGACGCCGGGCTCGATCCGTGGATCGCGGACCGCACCGAGTGGGACCAGCTGACCGCAGCCGAGGCCGCGCTCGCCGTGTGCGCGCTCGTCCTGCGCCACACCGTGCCGGCCGACGGCGCCGCCCCGACGCCGTGCGCGCGGTTCGACGTCGACCAGCTCACCGAGCATCTGGCCGGCTCGCTGGTCAGCCTGGGCGGGTGCGTCGGGGTCACGGTGGAGCCGGACGCTCTGGCGTCGCGCGACGACCGCATCGCCGGCCTGGCCCAGCCGGTCCTCGAGGGCTGGCGCCGCCACGGCATCGAGGGCATGGTGCAGCTTGGGCACGGCGACCTCCCCGCCGAGCTGGCGGCGCGCATCCTCTCCATGGAGCTCCTCGTACACAGTTGGGACTTTGCCCGTGCCACGGGGCAGGATCTCCCGCCGACGGACGGCCTGTCCTCCTACGTCCTCGGCCTGGCGGTGGACGGGCTCATCTCGCCCGCCCTGCGCGACGGCCAGAACTTCGCCGAGGAGGTGGCAGTCGGGGCCGATGCCGACCCGATGTCGCGGCTGGTGGCCTACACCGGGCGCCGTCCGTGACCTGGCCGGTCGCGCAGGTGCCGGGCCTCCCGCACCGTCACCTGCCGTGTTCTCCGCGGGGTGGCCGGCTCAGGAGGGCGGCATGCCGCGCCAGCCCCGCTCGAAGGGGAGGCGCCACTTGCGCGGTGCCACGAGCTCGTTGATGGCGGACGGGCCCCAGCTCCCCTTGGCGTAGGGCTGGACAGGGGGTGGGTCATCGAGCAGCGGTGTCGAGACCTCCCAGAGCCGCTCGATCCCCTCGGCCGTGTTGAAGAGTGTGTGGTCGCCGACCATGGCGTCGTGGATCAGCCGCTCGTAGGCCTCGAGGACGTCGGCGTCCTCACCCGTCTCGTGGAGCGCGAACTGCAGGCTCAGCTTCTCGAGGTTCATCCCCGGCCCCGGCTTCTTCCCGTAGAAGGAGAGCGACAGCTTCGACGAGTCGGCCAGGTCGAAGGTCAGGTGGTCCGGTCCCTGGGCCCCCACCCCGGAGCCCTCGGGGAACATCGACTTGGGGGGCTCCCGGAAGGCGATGGAGATGATCCGCTCACCGCCGCCCATCTGCTTGCCCGTCCGCAGGTAGAAGGGCACGCCGGCCCAGCGCCAGTTGTCGATCTCGCAGCGGAGTGCCACGAAGGTCTCGGTGTCGGAGTCGGCGGCCACCCCGGGGATGTCCCGGTAGCCCTCGTATTGGCCCCGGACGACCTGGCTCACGTCGAGCGGCCGCATGGAGCGGAACACCTTGTTCTTCTCCTCACCGATGGCGCCGGGAGCCAGGGCAGTCGGTGGCTCCATGGCCATGAATCCCAGGATCTGGAAGAGGTGCGTGACCACCATGTCCTTGAACGCGCCCGTCGCCTCGTAGAAGGTCACCCGGTCGTCGACCGAGAGCGTCTCGGGCACATCGATCTGCACGTGCTCGATGTGGTCGCGGTTCCAGATGGGCTCGAAGAGGCCGTTGGCGAAGCGGAAGGCGAGGATGTTCTGCGCCGCCTCCTTGCCCAAGAAGTGGTCGATGCGGAAGATCTGCTCCTCGTCGAAGATCTGGTGGAGCATGTCGTTGAGGGCGACGGCGCTGGCCAGGTCCGTCCCGAACGGCTTCTCCATGACCACGCGCGACCGCTCGACCAGCTTGGCGTCGTCCAGCGTCTGGATCACCGTCCGGTCGGCCGCCGGCGGGATGCTCAGGTAGTGGAGCCGGCGGACGTCACCGCCGATCTCCTGCTCCGCGTCGGCCACCGCATCGGCCAGCCCGCTCGCACCGCCGGACATGGGGACGAAGCTCAGGCGCCGCTCGAAGTTGGCCCACTGCAGGAGGGAGATCTTCCCCTTGGCGAACTGGTCGCACGCATGACGGGCCAGGTGGCGGAAATCCTCGTCGGTCAGAGGGCTGTTCGAGCAGCCCACGATCCGGTACTCGGGCATCATCCCCGTCATCGAGAGGTGGAGCAGGCCCGGGAGGAGCTTGCGTGCGGCCAGGTCCCCGGTGGCACCGAACAGGACGATCACGTGGGGCTCGATCTGGGGCGTGACTACCGATCCCTCGCGGCCCGCCGTATCGCTCATCGACCTGCCTCGGTCACGCCGGCCGTCGCTCGTTGAGCTCGGACGTGTTGGCGCCCATGATCCGGGCCACCGACTCGGCGGGCAGCTTCTGCAGCTCGGTCACCCAGTCAGTGGGCGCGGGGAGACCCTCGACGTGGGGCCAGTCCGACCCGAAGATCACCCGGTCGTCGCCCATGAGGTCCACGATCTCATCGACGTCGTCCTCCCAGAACGGGTTGATCCACACGTTGCGGCGGAAGGTGAGGACGGGGTCCTCCTTGAAGTAGCCGACCATGCGGCGGGCCGTCGTGTGCAGCTTGCGGAACAGCGGTGCCAGGAAGTCCGAGCCGTTCTCGACCGACGCCACGCGGACGTTGGGGAACCGCTCGAAGAGGCGCTCGAGGACGAGGGTGGCGAGGAAGTCGTGGGCGGCCCGCTCTATCGCGAACAGCTTGATGCTGAGGCGCATCGGGCCGCCGCGGAAGGACGCGGCGAACCCGTCGGGTGCGTAGCCGTTAGAGGAGAGTCCGGCGTCACCGGCGTGCACCACCACCGTGATCCCGGCCTCGTTCACGCGGGCCCAGAAGGGATCGAATTCGTCGGCCGCGGGGGAGCGTGGTCCGTCGGCCGTCGTCGGCGCCGCGGCGCGCATGACCACGGTGCGGGCATCGTTGTCGAGCGCCCACTCCAGCTCGCGCACGGCCTCGTCGACATCGGCCAGCGTGATGTAGGGGGCGGCGAAGATCCGGTCCCGGTAGGCCATACCCCAGTCCTCGGCCAGCCAGCGGTTGAAGGCACGGAACAGCAGCACCACGGCGCCGGGGTCGTGCTTGAGCGCCTCCTCGTAGAGCATGCCGAGGGTGGGGAACATCCAGATCCGCTCCAGGCCCTGGGCGTCCATCACGGCCAGCCGCGCCGCGCGGTCGCGGTACTCGGGGCGGATCGGCTCGGGGGTCCCCATGAGCTCGTGCATGGGCCGACCCTGGGGGTTCCCCCGGAAGTAGTCGACCAGCGTGCCGGCCGGCGCGACCGGGTCGAAGGTCGGATTCGTGACGGCGCGGCTCACCCGGCCCCCGAGCACGTGGTAGCGGCGCCCGCCGATGTCCGCCCACTCGAACACCCGGGGCCCGAGCGCCGGGTCGAGGTGCCGGGTGAACGCGTCGAGCGCCTCGTAGTAGTGGTTGTCGGCGTCGAAGACCGGCGTCCCGCGGGAGGCGTCGAGGGTAGGGGATTCTCCAGTGGGCATGGTCAGCCTTCCACGAGCGACGGGTGCAACACCCTGACTCTAGGCAACGCCCGGACTCCCTCGGTCCGTCCTCGGCGGGCCGGCCGCAGTGTGCCCGGTCCCCTCGGGGTCGGCGGCCCACGGCGGCGCCACGCCCCACCGCTCCCCGTAGACGAGCTCGGGCAACGGCCGCCGCCGCACCGGTCCGTGGCGTCCCGCGGGGCGGCCCAGGGTGATGGTGGCCGCCAGCTCCACGCCGTCGGGGATGTGCAGCAGGGCGCGTAGCTCCGTGTCGGCGGCGAAGTGCCACCCGGTCATCACGCCCCCGTAGCCCAAGGCGCGGGCGGCCAGCAACAGGTTCTGGCATGCCGGGTACACGGATGCACCGTCGGAGAAGCGCGTCGAGTCGCGGTAGCGCACGTAGCCCGCCAGGACGAGGACCGGGACCGACTCGAACGTGTCGACGTAGTGCTGCATCGTGCGGGCCATGCGAGCTTTGGGAGAATCGGCCTCGGCGCCCGATCCCCGGTCGTAGCCGTCTGCATCCCGCTTGGCCGACCAGAAGCGGCGGGCCCCTTCGCCGATGAGTCGCTTCGCCTCCGTGGCGACTGGTCCGTCGGTGAGGACGATGAAGCGGAAGGGCTGGCGGTTCGAGCCGCTGGGGGCACGGGTGGCGGCGAAGAGGATGTCGCGGAGGGCCTCGTCGGAGACGGGTTCGTCGGCATAGCGCCGGATGGCGCGCGTGGTGAGGAGCCCTTCGTAGAGCGGGACGCCATCCCCGGCCTCGGGGCGATCGTCCGCAGCATCGTCGGCCATGACGGCGACGCTACCAACGGGTCGCCGCCCGCCACGGTGCTCGCTGCGTCCCGCCGGCGCTCACCCGGCGCTCACCCGGCCGCCGGCACCGGGTCTACCAGCTCCGCGTACAGCTCGGGACGGCGGCCGTGCTCCAGCGACGCCGAGATCCCGTCGAGGCGCTGGGCCAGCTGCAGGTCGATCCGGTGGACGAGCAACTCGGCCGGGCAGGACCGACCCGGCACCGCGCTCGAGGCCTGTGCCACCACGGTCCCCGTCGGGGCGATGATCCGGCTCCCGCCCAGCAGCGTCGACGACGCGTGGGAGCCAGCCTGGTTGGCCTGGACCCACCACTGGCTGTTGGTCAGCGCGACCGCCGGCTGCAGCAGGTCCCACGCGGCTGCGTGCTCGACCCCGCAGGCGGACGGTGCCACCACGAGCCGAGCGCCCCGCAGGGCCAGGGTGCGCGCCACCTCCGGGAAGTCGCCGTCGAAGCCGACCACCAGCCCGACCCGTCCCAGAACGGGATCGTCGAACGTGGTCAGGCGGTCACCAGGTGCGAACACCCTGTGCTCCAGTGTGGGGCCGTAGAGGTGCGCCTTGCGGTGCCAGGCGGCCACCTCGCCGCGCGGGGTGAGGACGATCGCCGTGTCGTGGACCTGCCCGTCCGCGGCCAGCTCGGGGACACTGCCCGCCACGAGGAAGAGCTCGTGGCGCCTGGCCGCCTCGGCCAACTGACGGGTCCGAGGCCCGTCGAGCGGCTCGGCGTCGCGACCGGCGTCGCCGGCCAGGGTGACGGGGTCGTAGCCGCAGGACCACAGCTCGGGCAGCGCCAGCAGCTCCACCCCGCGCGCCGCCGCCTCTTCGATCATGGAGAGGGCGATGGTCAGGTTCTGCCGGCGCTCGCCGGGCGCGGACAGCCACTGGGCCACCCCGACCAGAAGGTCACGTTTCACCCGCCCACCACGTTCGCCGACTCACTCTCGGACACTTCGCGTCCCGGACCCTTCGCGCCCCACACAACCCCTTGGTGACACGGAACGCTACGGGGGCAACGTTCGGGGACGGTTTCCCCGCTGTGAATGGACTGTTACAGACGGCCGGCCGGGCGTCAGTGGGGGCGGCGCGCCATGACGGTGAGCAACTCGTAGAGGACGTGCGCGGCGGCGATCGAGGTGATCTCGGACTGGTCGTAGGCCGGGGAGACTTCCACCACGTCGGCGCCGACCACGTTGGCGGGCACCAGGCCGCGCAGGAGGCCGAGCAGTTCCCGGCTGGTCAGCCCGCCCGCCTCCGGCGTGCCCGTGCCCGGCGCGTGGGCCGGGTCCAGGACGTCGATGTCCACCGACACGTACACCGGAGCGTCGCCGACCCGCTCCAGGATGCGGCGGGCCACGGCGGCCGCGCCCAGCTCCGCGACATCGTCCGTGGTCACCTGCGCGAAACCCATGCCGGAGTCGTCGGCCAGGTCCGTAGCGCCATAGAGCGGTCCCCGAAGCCCGACGTGCGCGCTGCGGTCCCGCACCAGCAAGCCCTCCTCCCACGCCCGGCGGAAGGGGGTGCCGTGCGTGTAGCGCTGGCCGAAGTAGGTGTCCCACGTGTCGAGGTGCGCGTCGAAGTGGACCAGGGCGAGCGGCCCGTGACGCGCCGCGGTCGCCCGCAGCAGCGGCAGCGCGATGGTGTGGTCGCCGCCTACGGCGGCGAGGCGTCCGCCGCCGGCGAGGAGGGCGCGGGCGGCCGTCTCGATCTGCACCACCGCCTCCTCCGCGCTGAACGGCGTGCAGGCGATGTCGCCCGCGTCGACCACCTGGGCCAGCTCGAAGGGCAACGCGTCCTGCGCCGGGTTGTACGGGCGCAAGAGCCGCGATCCCTGCCGGACCGAGGCCGGGCCGAACCGCGCCCCGGGGCGGTAGCTGGTGCCGCCGTCGAATGGGACGCCGACCACGGCGATGTCCCACGCCCGCACCCGGTCCGATGTCGGGAGCCGGGCGAAGGTGGCGATGCCGGCGAACCGGGGGACGACGGTGGCGTCCTCCGGGCCGACGGGCCCCTCTGCCTCAACCATTGGTGCTCACCCTCGGCCCTCGCGTGTCAGTCGTCGAGGGCCTGGTAGACGAGGGCACGCAGCTGCGCCCGGAACGGGTAGGCCACCGACGGGTAGAGCTGCGTCATGAAGAGGGCGAAGAGGTCCTCGACGGGATCGATCCAGAAGGCCGTGCTGGCGGCGCCGCCCCAGTAGAACTCACCGGCCGAACCGGCCATGCCCGTGGCGGCCGGCCCCAGGCCGACGGCGAAGCCCAGGCCGAACCCCACGCCCTCGAACCCGGCCTCGCCGAAGCCGCCCACGGCCATCTCCTGCAGGGTGGCACCCCGAGGCAGGTGGTTGACCGTCATCAGCTCCAGGGTCTTGCGGCCGAGGATCCGCTTCCCGTGCAGGTGACCGCCGTTGGCCAGCATCTGGCAGAAGGCGACGTAGTCGGCGGTGGTCGAGACCAGGCCCCCGGCGCCGGACAGGTAGGAGCGGGGGCGGAGGTACCCGTTGGCGAACGACCCCTCCATGAGCAGGGGCGAGTTGGCCGGCCGGTACTGGTAGCAGGCGGCCAGCCGGGGGTGATCCCGCTCGGGCACGAAGAAGCCGGTGTCGATCATCCCGAGCGGCGCGAAGACCTCGCGGCGCAGGTACTCGTCGAACGGGAGCCCGGAGAGGATCTCGACCAGACGGCCCACGATGTCGGTCGAGAGGCCGTAGTTCCACTGCGTCCCGGGGTGGAACTTCAAGGGGTACCGCGCGAGCAGCGCCGTCACGCTCTCGAGCGTCTGTCCGCCGGGTTGCGCGGCCAGGGCCTGGCCGAAGGCGGCGTCGACCGGGTTGCCAGGGAAGAGGCCGCCGGGGAGGCCGGTCGTGTGCATGAGCACGTCGCGCATGTTCATGGGGCGTTCCGGCTTGACCAGGGTGTCCGAACCGTCGTCGCCGAGCTCGCTCACCTGCAGCGTGCGCCACTCGGGGACATAGCGGTGCACCGGATCGAGGAGCTGGAACATCCCCCGTTCGTAGAGCTGCATCAGGGCGACCGAGGCGATGGGCTTGGTCATGGAGTAGATGCGGAAGATGGTGTCCTCGGCCATGGGCGCACCCCGCTCGCGGTCCATCAGACCGAGCGAGCGGTGATAGCCGACGTGGCCACCGCGCACCACGGTGATCTGGCAGCCCGCGATCTTCCCCGGCTCCACGTAATGCGAGGCGAAGTGCTCGGTGATGCGCTCCAACCGGTCCTCGCGCATGCCCGCGGCATCCGGATCGACGCTCACGCTCGTCATGGCGTCCCCTCAGGAGGCTGGTGCCTGCTTCTTCTGCGCCCTGTCGCGCATGTACGCCGCAGTCCCCTCGAGGAACCTGCCCACGTCCTGCGCTTTGGTCGCCGCGACACCCTGGAACCACTCTGGCACGTAGACCTGGGCCGCGCCCGACTCGAGCCCGGCCAGGATGGCGTCGACGGCCACCGAGACCGGTTCGGCCGGGACGTCGATGTCGGGGACGTCGTTGTCCGGCAGCGTGAAGAGCTCGGTGTCGATGACCCCGGGGTAGACGACCATCACTTTGATGCCGGCGTCCCACAGGTCGACGGCCATGGCCTCGGAGAACACGGCCAGCGCCGCCTTCGACGCGTCGTAGGCCGCCTCACCCGGAGGGCTCAGGGTGGCGGCCACCGAGGCGATGTTCACGATGGTGCCCGCCCCGCGGGCCAGCATCTGGGGGAGCAGTTCCAAGGTCAGCCGCATCGGCGAGAGATAGTTGACGTGCATCACGGCCGTCAGCGTGTCGATGTCGAGCGCGGTCACGTGGCGGCGCTTGGGGATGCCGGCGTTGTTGACCAGGAGGTCCACGCCGCCGAAGGCGTCCATCACGTCGACGGCCAGCCGGTCGACGGCATCGGGGTCGGCCAGGTTGACCGCCCACATCCGGCTGTCGGGCGAGTACTCCATGCACCGCCCCACCACCTCGGACAGCCGGTCGGCCCTCCGGGCACAGATGCCCACCACGGCGCCGCGCTTGGCCAGCGCCACGGCCAGCGCGGCCCCGATGCCCGACGAGCCGCCCGTGACCAGCGTGCGGCACCCCTTCAGGTCCAAGGCCATCGTCCACCCCACTTTCGTTCGCCGCCCCGGCTCTGCGTCTGCCCGCACCTTAGGCAGCGGCGGGCCAGGGAGCCATTGACACTTTGTTGACACTCGATCGGCCCGCGTTCACCTCCCGTTGACGAGGGCACCGCCAGGATGGCCCCATGGCAGATTTCCTCGTCGTGCTGGGAGTCGTCGCGTTCGTCGCGTCGTTCCTGGGTCTCATCTGGTGCCTGGAGCGGGTATGACCTGGGTCCAGGGATTGTTGCTCGGCATCTCCGTCGTGATGTTCATCTACCTGGGGATCGCCATGTTCAAGCCTGAGTGGTTCTGATATGGGCTTCTTATGGACCATCGTCGTCCTGATCGTCACGCTGGGTCTCGCCTGGCGTTACCTGGGTTCGTACATGGCTGCCGTCTTCGACGGACGCGTCACGTACCTCGCTTGGCTTGAGCGACCGTTCTACCGGCTCCTCGGCACCAGCCCGGACCGGGAGCAGTCCTGGAAGCGCTATGCCGGCTCGACGGTGATCTTCTCCGGGGTCTTCCTCTTGGTCGGCTACTTCCTCATGCGGATCCAGGGGTCGCTGCCGCTCAACCCCCAGCACTTCGGAGCGCCGTCGTCGCCGCTCACCTTCAACACGGTGACGTCGTTCATGACGAACACGAACTGGCAGAACTACGGCGGCGAGACGACCATGTCGTACTTCTCGCAGATCGGCGTGCTCACGGTGCAGCAGTTCGTGAGCGCCGCGGTGGGGATCGCCGTGGCCATCGCCGTGACCCGGGGATTCTCGCGCCGCAACTCGCCCACCATCGGCAACTTCTGGGTCGACATGACCCGCTGCCTGCTCTACATCCTGCTCCCCATCGCCTTCCTGGCCGGCATCGTCATGGTCGCCTCGGGCGCGGTGCAGACGCTCGCCGGTCCCGTGTCGGTCCACAATGCCATGAACGGGGTCACCCAGACCATCCCGCGAGGCCCCGCCGGTTTCATGGGGCCGATCATGCAGCTGGGGACCAATGGTGGCGGATTCTTCGACGTCGACCTGGGCCACCCGTTCGAGAACCCGACGGGGCTGACCAACTTCGTCTACATCTGGCTGACGCTGTCGATCCCGTTCGCGCTGACCTACACCTTCGGCAAGATGGTAGGGAGCATCCGCCACGGCGCCGCCCTGTTGGTCGCCATGGTGCTGATCTTCGGCACCTGGGTCGGATTCACCGCCTACGCCGAGCACCAGAACAACCCCGCCGTGGCGACGGCCGGCGTGCACTCCACGGTCGGCAACATGGTGGGGAAGAACTCCGAATTCGGCGACACGACGAGCGCCTTGTTCAACGTGTCGATGACCCAGACCTCCGACGGCGCCGTGGACAGCGCCACCGACTCGTACAACCCGATGGGCGGCTTCGGCCCGATGACCGGCATGATGCTCGGCGAGGTGACCCCTGGTGGAACCGGAAGCGGTCTCTACACGATCCTTCTCTACGCCGTCATCGCGGTGTTCATCGGAGGCCTCATGATCGGGCGAACACCCGAGTACCTGGGGAAGAAGATCCAGGCCCGGGAGGTGAAGCTGGCCGGCCTGGCTGCGGTGGTGATGCCGGTCACCGTGCTGGTGCTCACGGCCATCGCGGTGTCGACCAATGCCGGACGGGCCGGCCCGCTGAACGCCGGTCCCCACGGGTTCAGCGAGATCCTCTATGGCCTCACGTCGCAGGGCAACAACAACGGGTCGGCCATGGCCGGACTGACGGGCAACACCGCCTTCTACAACATCGTAGGCGCCATCGACATGATGATCGGCCGCTTCGGGATCATGATCCCGGCCCTCGCGCTCGGAGGTGCCCTGGCCGCCAAGAACACCGTGCCCGCCTCGCTCGGGACGTTCCGCACCGACAACGGCATGTTTGTCGGCCTGACCATCGGCGTCATCATCATCATCGGCGGCCTCACCTTCTTCCCTGCCGTCTCGCTCGGTCCCATTGTCGAGCAGCTCAGCCACGGAAAGTTCTTCTGATGACCACACTGACCACACCCACACACGCCGAATCGGGCGACATGCCGCACGGCGTCGCGGGGTCTCGGAGTCTCTTCGACCGACAGATCATGGGCCCAGCCCTCGTCGACGCCTTCAAGAAGTTCGACCCCCGGGTGCAGGTCAAGAACCCGGTCATGTTCGTCGTGCTCGTCGGCACGGTGGTGACGTTCCTCGAGTCCATCGCGCATCCCGGGGTGTTCGACTGGTCCATCACCATTTGGCTCTTCCTCACGGTGATGTTCGCCAACTTCGCCGAAGCGATGGCCGAAGGGCGGGGCAAGGCGCAGGCCGACACCCTGCGTCGGATGCGGGCAGAGACCGAGGCACGCCGTCTCACGCCGGGCGGCTCTGAGGAGCGCGTGCACGCCGCGGCGCTGGCGAAGGGGGACCTCGTGGTGTGCGAGGCGGGCGACCTGATCCCCTCGGACGGCGAGATCGTCGAAGGCATCGCCTCGGTGGACGAGTCGGCCATCACCGGGGAGTCGGCACCCGTCATCCGTGAATCCGGAGGTGATCGCTCTGCCGTCACGGGGGGCACACGCGTGCTTTCAGACCGCATCGTGGTGCGAATCACAGCCGAGCGCGGTCAGACCTTCCTCGACCGCATGATCACCCTGGTCGAGGGGGCCAACCGCCAGAGGACGCCGAACGAGATCGCCCTCACCATCCTCCTAGCCGTGCTGACCATCGTCTTCATCCCCGTCGTGGTGACGCTGCAGGCCTTTGGCGTCTACTCGGGGGCGACGGTGTCGGTCGTCATCTTGGTGTCGTTGCTCGTGTGCCTCATCCCGACCACCATCGGCGCGCTCCTCTCGGCCATTGGCATCGCCGGCATGGACCGGCTCGTGCAGCGCAACGTCCTTGCCATGAGCGGACGCGCCGTCGAGGCGGCAGGCGACGTGCAGACGCTGCTGCTCGACAAGACCGGGACGATCACGCTGGGGAACCGCATGGCGTCGGCCTTCTTCCCGGCACACGGACACACGGAAGAGGAGGTGGCCGACGCCGCTCAGCTGGCTTCGCTGGCCGACGAGACGCCCGAGGGCAGGTCCATCGTGGTCCTGGCCAAGGAGCGCTTCAACATCCGCGAGCGGGAGCTGCCCGTCGGTTCGCACGAGTTCGTCCCGTTCTCGGCGACAACCCGGATGTCCGGGCTCGACGTCGATGGCCGCCAGATCCGCAAGGGTGCGGCCGATTCGGTACGGACCTGGGCGGTCGAGCAGGGCGGTACGCCGCCCGACGGGCTCCAGGAGATCGTCGATCGCATCGCCCGGGGCGGCTCCACCCCGCTGGTCGTGGCGGACGGTCCGGTGATTCTCGGCGTGATCGAGCTCAAGGACGTCGTGAAGCTCGGCATCCGCGACAAGTTCGACGAAATGCGCCAGATGGGGATCCGCACGGTCATGATCACCGGCGACAACCCACTGACCGCTGCCGCCATTGCCCAAGAGGCGGGCGTCGACGACTTCTTGGCTGAGGCGACTCCCGAGGCCAAGTTGGAGCTGATCCGGCACGAGCAGGAAGGCGGGAAACTCGTCGCCATGACCGGCGACGGCACCAACGACGCACCCGCACTGGCCCAAGCCGACGTCGGCGTGGCCATGAACACCGGGACCACCGCGGCCAAGGAGGCCGGAAACATGGTCGACCTCGACTCCAACCCCACCAAGCTGATCGACGTCGTCGAAATCGGCAAGCAGCTGCTCATCACCCGGGGATCGCTGACCACGTTCTCCATCGCCAACGACATCGCCAAGTACTTCGCCATCATCCCGGCGCTGTTCGTGGCCACGTACCCGCAGCTCAACGCGCTCAACATCATGAAATTGCACAGCCCGGAGAGTGCGGTGCTCTCGGCTGTGATCTTCAACGCCCTCGTCATCGTGGCACTGATTCCGCTTGCGCTGCGAGGAGTGAAGTTCAGGCCGGCGTCCGCAGAGGCGATCCTTCGCCGAAACGTCTTCATCTACGGCATCGGAGGGATCATCGTCCCCTTCATCTTCATCAAGCTGATCGACCTCATTCTGGTCGCCCTGCACGCCTACTGATCGCGAGTACTCATGGTCACGAACATCCGTCGTTCCATCGTTGCCGTCATCATCTTCACGGTCTTCTTCGGCTTCCTGTATGCCTTCGCCGGCACCGGGGTCGCCCAGGCCTTCTTCCGGGGCCAGGCAGACGGCTCCCTCACGGCGAACGGCTCGAGGCTCATCGGCCAGGACTGGTCGCAGACGCGCTGCCCCGGCCACCCCTTGGGCAGCTGCGTGTTCCAGGGACGTCCCGACAACCTGGGGCCCTATGCCGGGTCGGCGAGCCCGGCCGCCTCGGGGGGCGACAACCCGCTGGAGGCCAACAACATTCCCGGCAAGCGCGGGGTCCTGAACGCCGGCGAGTCCGCGACGACCAACCTCGGGCCCCGCTCCAAGACCCTGCTGCAGAACACCCAGCAGCTGGTCGCCTACTGGAAGGCGCGGGGCGTCAGCCCCACGCCCGACCTGGTGAGCACCTCGGGGAGCGGCCTCGACCCCGACATCACACCGCAAGATGCCTACGCCGAGATCCCCATGGTCTCGCGCGCCACGGGAATCTCCCCTTCCCGGTTGAGGAGTCTGATCGACCAGCAGACCCAGGGCATGCAGCTCGGCTTCCTGGGCTCGCCCTTCGTGAACGTGCTGCAGCTCAACGAGGCCCTGGCCAAGCTCCGCGCGTGAGCGTGACGGCCATGGCCGCGCTGCAGCGCGCGCCGGCGGTGTGCGGTCGAGGGGCGGATCGTGGCGATCGTGGTTTGCGAGGGACGCTGGCTCCGCACCGAGGCCGAGATCGAGGACAACACCGGCTCGATCGTGCTCCTCTTCGACGGCCGCCGGGGCGTGCCTGGACTGGTGCCGGGCCGGAAGGTGCGCGCCGAGGGGACGCCGGCTCCCGGTCGTAGCGGGCTCGTGATGAGGAACCCGCTCTACTCCATCTCTTGCGGCGCGTGATCCGTGTCGGCAACGAGCTGGTACCCGACGCCCGGAACGGTGCGGAGCATGCGCCCCTCGTCGTCCCCCAGCTTCTTGCGCAACCGGTGGGTGTACACGCGGACGTAATTCGACTCGGCGCCGTAGCCGGGTCCCCAGACGTCCTTGAGGATCATGTGGTGCGTGCAGACCTTGCCGGCGTGCCGCGTCAGGTAGGCCAGGAGCTCGAACTCCTTTGCCGTCAGTTGCAGGGGCTCGCCGCGCAGAGTCGCCATGTGGTGAACCAGGTCGACCTCGAGCCCGCCGACTCGAAGCAAGGTGGTAGCGGCCTGGCTCTCCCCTCTGGCGGTCGTGGCGTGGCGAAGCGCCACGCGGAGTCGTGCCTCGAGCTCCGCCATCCCGAATGGCTTGGTGACGAAGTCGTCGGCACCGCTGTCGAGTGCTTGAACCTTTCGGCGCTCGTCGCCGTAGGCGGACAGGACGAGGATGGGCACGTCGGAGAACGCCCGGATGCGCCGGCACACCTCCACCCCGTCGATGTCGGGCAGGCCGAGGTCCAGGATCACCAGGTCGGGGAGGGCCAGCGCGACCTGCTGCACGGCCTCGGTGCCCGTGTGGGCCGTCACCACCTCGTCCCCCCGGGCCGTGAGCCCGATGCGCAGGGCCTTGAGGAGGGACGGGTCGTCGTCGACCACCAGCACCTTGGTCATCGGCGCGCCACCTCAGGCGGGCTCCGGCACGAGGGCATCGCAGGGGACGGTGAAGACGACGCGGGCGCCGCTGCTGACCTCCGGGTCGATCCAGATCATGCCGCCGTGCGCCTCCACGAAGGCCTTGGCGATGGCGAGGCCGAGGCCGGCGCGCCCGCCGCCCGGGCTCTGACTGAACATCTCGAACACGCGTTCGCGGTCCTCACGGGCGATGCCCGGACCGTCGTCCTCGACCGAGATCTCGGCCATCGTCGTTGCGCTCCCCGGCGCCACCCGTGCGGCGACGATGATCGTGGAGTCGTCAGGGGAGAGGCGCTCGGCGTTCTCGAGAAGGTTGGCCAGCACCTGGCTCACCAGGACATGGTCGACGACGAGGAGTGGGACGTCCTCGTCCGTCTGCACTGCCACGCGCTCCGGTCGGAGGATCCCGCCCAGCGAGCTGATGGCTTCTGCCACGAGCTCGTCGCAGCCGATGGCCGAGGGGCGCAGCTCGAGTGCCCCGGATTCGATGCGGGTCATGTCGAGCAGGTTCGACACCAGCCGGGCCAGCCGGTCCGTCTGCAGCTCGATCAGCTCGAGGAGCTCGGCGCGGTCCTCCGGAGCCAACCGTCTGTCGACCTGGCGCAGGCTCGAGACGGCCGTCTTGATCCCCGCCAGCGGGGTGCGCAGATCGTGGGACGCCGCGCCCATCAGCGCACTGCGCCAACGGTCGACCTCCTCGAGCAGCCGGGCTCGGAGCGCCTCCTCCCGCAGCCGGGCCCCGTCGACGGCCAGGGCGGCCTGGTTGGCGAAGGCGCCGAGCAGCCGGCGGTCGGGATCGGCCAGCGTGACATCCTGGAGCACGAGCATGCCCACCGGCCGGTTACCCGCCACCAGGGCCAGCGAGATCCGCGTCGGGGTGTCGCCGCCCACCATGCCCAGCGAGGTGGTGCGGCCGCCGCCGGCCGTGAGCGAGGCGGTGTCCGCCTCGTCGAGGGGGTGGCCTGCGGTGGCGGCCACCCGCAGCACGTCCCCATGCACGTCCTCGGGCAGGATCAGGGCCGTCCAGCGTGGCGCGAACGTGTCCTGGACCGTCGCGACGACGTGCGTGAGGAGCTGGGAGAGCGTCAGCTCGCCGGTCAGCGTCTGGGACAGCTCGTAGAGGCGGCGCGCCTCTTCGGTCCGTCGCAGCGTCTCCTCCCGGGTGGCGCGGAGCTTGGCCACCACCTGGGCGACGATGAGCACCACGACGACGTAGACGATCAACGCGATCCAGTGTTGGGGGGACCGCACGGTGAGCGTTCCGTACGGGGGCAGGAAGAAGTAGTCGTAGACGAGAAAGCCGGCCACGGCGCCGAAGGCGCCCGCCACGAATCCCCCGATCACCACCCCGATCAGCGCCGGCAGCACGAGGACCAGCGCGGGGATGGCGATGCTGAGGTGGTCCCGGAAGGGCACCATGGCCACGAGAAGCACCGTCAGGGAGGCCACCATGGCGGCGATTCCGACTGCGGCACGCTGGTACGTTCCGTTGGTGGCCAGAATGCCTCGCATCACCTGCATCACACGGCTCTCCGTCCGGCGGTTCGTCGACCTGCCGGTGCGCCGCCGCCCGAGTGTACCGACGTGACGACGTGGCAGGGCCCAGCGAGGTGGCGATGATCCCGACCAACGGCGACGAAGAGGGTGTCAAGCCCACCGGGCGCTTCCGCGTCTATCTGGGTGCGGCGGCCGGCGTGGGCAAGACCTGCGCCATGCTGGACGAGGGATGGCGGCGCTTCCAGCGCGGCGCGGACGTGGTGGTGGGTTTCGTCGAGACGCACAAGCGCCCCTACACCCTGGAGCAGATCAGGGACCTCCCGGTCGTGCCGCGCCGGCAGGTGGAGTACCGCGACGCGCCGTGGGAAGAGATGGACCTCGACGCCGTGCTGGCCCGCAAGCCCGAGGTCGCCCTCATCGACGAGCTGGCCCACACCAACGTGCCCGGATCGGGCCGCCACGCCAAGCGATGGGAGGACGTGCTGGAGATCCTCGATGCCGGGATCGCGGTCATCACCACCGTCAACGTCCAGCACGTCGAGTCGCTGGCCGATGCCGTCGAGCGCATCACCGGGGTGAGCGTGCGCGAGCGCGTGCCCGACTGGGTGGTGCGCCGGGCGGACCAGATCGAGCTCATCGACTCGTCGGCGGACCAGCTGCGCCGCCGCATGCTCCACGGGAACATCTATCCCTCCGAGAAGGTCCCGTCCGCGCTGAGCGGGTTCTTCCGGGCCGAGAACCTCGCCGCGCTGCGGGAGCTCTCGTTGCGCTTCGTGGCCGACGAGACGGAGGAAGAGCTGCTGACCTACCTCCGGTCCAAGGGGGCGCTCGGCGAGCTGTGGGAGACGACGGAGCGCATCATGGTCGCCGTCACGGGCGCGCCGGGCAACGCGTCGGTGATCCGGCGCGCCCGCGCGCATTGCGGCACGCGTCGAAGGCACCGCTCATCGCCGTGAACGTCGCGTCGTCCGACGGTGAGCGCGGTACCGATGTGGGCGAGCTGGCCGAGCTCGAAGAGTTGGTGAAGGCCGTGGGCGGGACGTGGCAGACCCTGCAGGGCGACGATGTGGCCAAGACCATCTTTGCCGCCGCCGTGGACCAGCAGATCACCCAGATCGTGATCGGGACCTCACGGCTCACGCGCTGGCAGTCCATGACGCGCGGCTCGGTGGTCCAGCAGATCCTGCGCATGGCGTCGGAGAACGACATCGACCTGCACGTCATCGCGCGGCGCGAGGAAGCCAAGGGGCGCCTGCCCGCCGACGAGGCCGGGTAGCGAGCCGGCTGAGGCGGGTCGGCCGGCGGACGTATGGGCCGGATGACCGTTGGCCGACCTGAGGAGTCTCAGCAGGAGCGCAGATCGGCGGCGGCGGCTTCGGCCGCCGATCTGGCGGCATCCTTCATGCAGCGGTTGAGATGGGCCAGCGCCTTGGCCCGTCGCGGGTCGCGCGCCAGGTACGCAGCCACCGCCGCCGGATCGGCGGAACCGTCGGGCTTGGACAGGGCGAAGACCGCCTGGTCGACGATGCGCTCGTCGGGCCGGTCGCTGATGCCGCGGTAGACCGACCAGGGCACGCCGGCTTCTTCGCACGCCTCCGCCACGCCGGCTGCCTCCATGTCCACGGCGCCGAAGCCCTGCTCGAGCATGGGGCGCCACGAGGCCTCGTTGTCGAGCAGGCCGTCGGTGGTCATCAGCGCGCCGGCGGCCGTCCGTCCGGGCAGCGGGTGGCTGGCGTACTCGGGCCCGTCGGGGTGCAACCGGACACGTGCCGGCACCATGAGCGAGCCCACGGGTAGATCAGGGTCGAGCCCGCCCGCGATCCCCACCACCATCACGTGATCAGGCGGTTGCCCGGCGCCGGACCCGATGGCCCGCCGGGTGGCGGCGGTGGCGCTGGACGGCCCGATCCCGATCAGGAGTGCCTGGACCCGCCACGCGCCCGCGGTGCCCGAGTGCGAGAAGACGCCGGGTTCGGTGACCCGTCTCAGCCCGAAGGCGCGCACCACGGCTTTGAGCTCTGGCTGCATCGGGGCCAACACGATTACCTGGGGCGCCGGGGAGGTCACCCCCTCATGATGCCCGAACGTTCGCTAGCGTGACGCCGTCACCGGCGAGGGGAGGGCAATGTCCACTGCCGAAGAGGTCGTGCGAGCGTTCTGTGCTGCCGCCAGCACGCGCGATCCGCAGGTGCTGCGCGAGTTCTTGGCCGACGACGTCGTGTACCACAACATTCCCATGGAGCCGGCCGTGGGCATCGATGCCGCCATGGCGGTGATCGACATGTTCGTGGGCATGTGCGAGGGGCTCGAGTTCGAGCTGCACCACCTGGCGAGCGACGGGGACACCGTGCTCACCGAGCGCACCGACACCTTCACCATCAACGGGAAGACGGCCCCGCTCCCGGTGATGGGCGCGTTCGAAGTCCGGGACGGGAAGATCGCCGCCTGGCGCGACTACTTCGACATGGCCCAGGTCACGGCCATGTTCGAAGCGGGGCCGTAGCCCGTCCGGGTCTTCACGGATCGCGACCCGGCACCGGGGCGGCGGCTCAGTAACTGTGGCAATGCCCGGGTGCGTCGGGCGGTGCTCCGATGAACTTCGCCTCCCAGGCCAGCTGCACCGATAGCGGTGCGCTCCCGGCGGTCGGGTATCCGTCGAAGCCGTGCCACTCGAGTATGCCGAAGTAACCGGCGACGGGGTCGTTGCGCCCGCCCTCCTCGCACATCGCTGTCGGCAGCCACGCAGGCGGGATAACCCGCTCGGAGTTCGCCGCCAACGCCTTGAGGTAGGCCACCTCTTGGAGGTACGTCTGGACTTCGTGGGCTTCGACGGCCTGGGCGAACGCGACGAACTGCGCGACGTGGTGAGCCTGGTCGTAGGACATCACCTTCGCTGTGAGGTCCTCGGTCCGGTGCTGACTGACCGCGGTGTGGCGAGGCCCGAGAGCCGAGGCGGCCGGGGTGCTGATGATGTTCGGCATGGACAGGAATGGAATGGCAATGACGGCCACTGCCGTCGCGAGTGCAATGCGAGTCCGCACGGCACCTCCCTTCATCGGGACGCGCCTGTGGCGCGCCAAAGCTCTGCTCGGTGTGGGTGGTTCGGGCCTGCGCAACTCCGCCCCGGAACCGAGAGCGGGCGGACGTCGTCCGTTCTGGGCCGTCACCGCAGGCGTGCGGCCCGAGTTGCAGCCCCTCAGGAGTTGCTGCCCGCCGTCGTCCCCGATTCAGGGTCCGGCGTGCGGGATTCGATCCACGGTTTCCTCACAGCCCGCAGACGTAGCGGGTGGTCCAGGGTTCGAAGCCCCGCTCGGCGTAGAGCTTGAGTGCCGCTGCGTCCTGCGTCGCCGGGGGGTAGGCCTGGGCCGGGCCCGGCAACCCGGTCACCGAAGTCCACGTCCCGTTCTCGAACTGGTAGGCGCCACCGCCCCCTTCGGAGTAGTTGCCGCCGGATTCGTGCTGGCGGATGCAGGCCCAGTCGGCCGTGTTGGTGCTCGTGGCGTCGGACCCGCCGCCGGTGCTGGCCGGGGCCGGGGCCGCGTACGACGCCTGGGTCCGGGGTGCGGCCGCTACCCGAGCCGCGGCCTGGGCCGCGGCCTGCTGCTGCTCGGCCTGGGCGACGGCCTTGATGTAGGCCAGCTGCCGCAGGTAGTTGATCACCCGGAGGGTCTCCTCCTCCTTGGCCAGCTCGACGGCCTGGGCGTAGGCGACCAGCTGCGAGACCTTCTCGGCCTGCGCGTAGGACATGAGGTCGAATGAGAGGTGCTCCGCGACCTGCGGGGACCCCTGGACCGCCACTGCTTCGTGGCGGGTCACCCGTGCCGAGGAGGCGGCGGGTGTGCTGCTGAACGTCGTGACTATCAATGTCGGTATGACGGCGACGGCCATTGCTGTCGCCAGTGCAATGCGGATCCGCACGGCACCTCCCTTCGTCGGGCGCGCACGCGGCGCGCCAGGCTCTGCTCGGTGTAGGCGGGCTCCGGCCTTCGCATTCGCGCCCCGAACGGAGAGCGGGAAGGCTTCGTCCGTTCTGGCGTATCGCCGCAGGGTGTGCGGCCGGGTTCTTTACAGCCCCTTGGGGTGGTCCTGGGTGGTCTTCCTCGATTCGTGGTCGGTCCTGGCCCGAGTTGGACGCGGCACGACCATGGTCGGTCTCCGTTTGCCAGCCACCCCTCGCTTTCCCTTCGCTTCCGTAGCCCCTTGCGTACGGTATGCATGGGAAAGCACTTGCCGGCTTTTGAGGATTGCAATGTAGCAGGTGGGTGTCTGGACGTGCCCAGCGCCTTGTCGAGAGCCCTCTGAGCAGGGAGTTCACGGCAGTCATTCGTGATGGTGATCACAAAGCCCCAGGTGGGGGCGGTCGAATTCCGCCAATGGTTGACGGAGCATTGTCGCCATTTCTTCAAAGAGGGTCCCTGACCTCAGGTGATGGATCTAAAAAATGACTTACGTATCTGCAATGGGGATTTAGGTCATTTGTGGGGTCCCGAGAGTTGACCGAAAATTGTGAAAAGGAGCGCAAAGGTGCCCTGACCTGAGGCAATGGCGGCACGGTCAATGGGGTTCGTCTTGCAACTGGGGTGCAAGCGAACAAGGCGCCGTCCTGCATAGTGTCCACAGGCGAAAAGGGGCGCTGTGCAGGCGCGACCGTGGCTGCACCCGTGGCCGCACCCGGTCCTGGGGTGCCGGCCCACGGGTCCCCGGACGAGGAGGTCCGCCGTGCCGTCGAACGTCATCGTCACCGACCGGGACCGCTACACCGTGGCGGGACTGATCCGGGAGCTGGGCCGGCGGCAACCGGACGCCGAGATGCTCGTCGAGGGGGAACGGCGGCGCACCTGGGGCGAGGAGCTCGACATGGCCTGCCGGGTGGCGCAGGCGGCGCGGCGCGGCGGCCTCGGGACCGGTGACCGCATCGCGTTCCTCGACCGCAACGGCATCGCGTACTTCGACCTGCTCTTCGGAGGTTCCCTGCTCGGAGCGGTGAACGTGGCCGTGAACTGGCGCCTGGCTCCGGCGGAGATGGCCGCCATCATCGACGACTCGGGCGCGCCGCTCCTGGTCGTCCACAGCGACTACCTGCCCGCACTGGCGGACATGCCCGGTGGCCTGCCGGCGGTGCGCCGGATCGTGGTGGTCGGGGAGGGCCCGACCTGCACCGACCCGAGGGCGCAGTCCTTCGAGGAGTGGATCGAGGGCTGCCCGGCCGAGGACCCCGGCCACGTCGGGGAGCCTGGCGAGGTCAGCGTGCAGCTCTACACATCCGGGACGACCGGCCTCCCCAAGGGGGTCATGTTGACCAACGCCAACATGTCCACTGCGATCTCCGAGGCTGGACTGACGTTCCACATCGGGGATGACACCGTGAGCCTGGTCGCCATGCCGCTCTTCCACATCGGCGGCTCCGGCTGGGCGCTGTGCGCCATGTCGCGTGGCGGCCGGTCCATCATCCTGCGTGACATGGACCCGGCCCGGTTGCTGGAGCTCGTGGCCGGCGAGCACATCACCGAGATGTTCGTGGTCCCCGCCGTGCTGATGATGTTGCTGGCAACGCCGTCACTCGCAGAGACAGACCTGGCGAGCCTCCGCGTGGTCTTCTACGGCGCGTCGCCGATCTCCGAAGATGTCCTGGTCAAGTGCCTGGCCGCCTTCGGGTGTGGCTTCGCCCAGGTCTACGGCATGACCGAGACGACGGGCGCCATCACGTCGCTCGCGTTCGAGGATCACGACCCGGACGGACCGCGGCGTGGGTTGTTGCGGTCGGCCGGCAAGCCGCACGGCTCGGTCGAGCTGCGGATCGTCGATCCGGACACGGGTACTGAGGTCGGTCCCGGCGAAGTCGGCGAGGTGTGGACGCGGTCTGGATACAACATGGCCGGCTACTGGCAGAAGCCGGACGAGACGTCGGTCACCCTGCGGCCGGACGGCTGGCTGCGCACCGGCGACGCCGGGTACGTCGACGCCGACGGCTATCTCTACCTGCACGACCGGATCAAGGACATGGTGGTCAGCGGCGGGGAGAACGTCTACCCGGCCGAGGTGGAGAACGTGTTGCTGGCCCACCCCGCCATCGTCGACGCCGCGGTCATCGGCGTGCCGCACGAGAAGTGGGGCGAGACGGTCAAAGCGATCGTGGTCGCCGCGCCGGGGGAGTCGATCGACGAGTCGGCGGTGATCGCCCACTGCCGCGCCAGCCTGGCCCACTACAAGTGCCCCACCTCGGTCGACTGCGTGGACGCGCTGCCCCGCAATCCGTCGGGCAAGATCCTCAAGCGCGAACTGCGAGCCCCCTACTGGGAGGGCAAGGAGCGCGCCATCAACTGAACGCGGTGTGGCGCGAACGCAGTGTGGCGCGCCCTTGGGTTCCGGTGGCGGGTACCGGGCGTCATCCGAAGGTGAAGTCGTAGGCCTCGACGCCGGGCGGCACGGTCAGGGTCAGCACTCCGGTCTGGAGCTGGCTGCCGGAGAACAGGGTGTAGAGCTTCGGGATCCCCGACACGGCGACGTCCGCGACGTGACGCCCGTCGTAGGACACGCCGACGGTGCCCTGGCCGCTCATGACCAGGTAGACGTCGTCGGCGGTGAAGTGCAGGCCCAGGGAGGCGTCCGCGCCGGCTGTCGCCTCCTCGTGGTGGACGGTCCACGTCCCGGCGAACGCCAGGTCGTTCGGGGGGATGGTCGCAGGCGGGTGGTAGGTGACGGGCCGGTCGTGGGTCCGGTCGTCCACTGCCGGCGTGTCCAAGGAGTTGGCCAGGCGGTCGTAGCCCACGTAGCTCTCCGGCGTGAGGGCGTCACTCGTCGGGGTGCGGTCGGCCACGTCGGTGCGGGGCGGGAGACCGGTCACGCCGTTGGCGGAGAGCAACGTCCTGATGTTGTCCTCCATGGTGCCGTAGTCCCCCTCGCCGAAGGCGTAGGCCCGCACGATCCCGGTCGGGTCGATGAGGTAATCGGCCGGCCAGTACTGGTTGTTGTACGCGTCCCACGTGGCCAGGTTGTCGTCGACCGCCACCGGGTAGTCGACGCCCAGGTTCCCGGCGGCGCGCTCGACGTTGGAGACGACGTGCTCGAACGCGAACTCCGGCGCCGATACGCCGACGACGACCAGCCCGTCTCCCTGGTAGCGGTTGTACCAACTCTCGACATGAGGGAGGGCGCGTTGGCAGTTGATGCACGAGTACGTCCAGAAGTCGACCAGCACCACCTTGCCGCGCAGCCCGGCCAGCGACAGGGGTCGGTTCCCCGGCGTGTTGAACCAGGCCGTGATGCCCGTGAAGTCGGGTGCCCGCCCGAGGTTCGGCAGATTCGTCTTGGAGGCCATGAAGACAGGCGTCTTCTTCGACGCGCCTCCCGGCCTGGCGTTCGCCATGGTCGTCGTCGTGGTGCTGGCGTTGCCGCCGGTGGCCAGGTGCCCGCTCGCGGAGTTGCCCTGGTCGGTGGCGGTGCAGGTGGCCGCCCGCCCTTCCAGCTTGGCGTTGGCTGCGGCGAACTGGTTGGCGTGTTCACCGCTCAGTCGCCGGAGCTGGTCGCAGGTGGAGCCCGTCGACTCGATGCGGCTCTCGAGGGCGGTCGTGTAGCCGGGGACGTCGCGCTCGGAGGGCCCCGAGCCAGTTGAAGGCGATGGCGAGCGTCATGACGCCGAGCACGACGCCGGCCACCTTGCGGACCGTGGGCAGCCGGCTGCGCAGGGCCGGCCATGATGTGGCGCGCTGGGCTGCCAGCGCCAGCACGAGGAGGGGAACGGTGACGCCGAGCGCGTAGAAGAACGTGACGAACAGCGATGCCGCACCCACTCGATGGTGTGCGGCGGCCACCGAGATCGCGGTCAGCACCGGGCCCGCACACGGTACGAACACCAGGCCGAGGCTCAGGCCCAGGACGAATCCACCACCCTCGGTGGCGTAGCGCGACGCCCCGAGGCGCGCGAACGGGCGTTCGACGGCCTCGCCCACCCGCCGAACCAGGAGGCCCACGGAGAGCAAGCCGAGCAGGGCTACCCCGAGCCAGAACAGGAGGTCCTGGGGCAGGTGCAGCAGGCTGAGCAGCGAGCTGGCGAAGAGGACCGAGAGGCTGAAGCTGAGCACGAGCCCGGCGATGATCACGTAGGGGCGCCACCGGCCGGTACTGGTCGACCCGCCCGCCATCACCACCGGGATCACCGGGACGATGCACGGGGAGAGCCCCGTGATCAGGCCGCCCAGGAACGCGACCAGCAGGAGCTCACCCATCGGTGCCGCCCCGCACTCCCACCCGGCTGGCCGACCCGCCGGGTTCGCTCATCGTCGGTCGACGTGACACCTGCGCTGCTCCCTCGAGAGGCCTGCGACGACGCTAGCGGGAGGCTGCCCATGGGTGGCGTCGCCCTGGCGGCGACGTCGTTCGTCGGTGGCGTCGCCCGTTGGGACGCGACCGGCGGTGCGCGGACGAAGCAGACTGTGAGGCGGTGATCAGCACCAACTGGATCTATGTCGGCACCGCCATCGCGGTGCTCGGAACGGCCGTGTACCTGCGCGACACACTCCGGGGCACGACGAAACCGAACCGGGTCACCTGGCTGCTGTGGGCCTTCGCTCCGCTGCTGGCCGCCGCCGTCGAGTTCCACGACGGGGTGGGCCTGCGCGCGCTACCGACGTTCATGATCGGCTTCATGCCGCTGCTCGTGTTCATCGGGTCGTTCCACAATCCGGCCTCGGTGTGGAAGGTCCGGCGCGTCGACTACGCGTGCGGGGTGATGTCGGTCGTGGGGACGATCGTCTGGTTGGCCACGCGCAACGGTGTCCTTGCGATCTCGGCCGCCATCGCAGCCGACTTCCTGGCCGGCGTGCCGACGGTGATGAAGAGCTGGACCCATCCCGAGACCGAGACGGTCTACTCGTACGTCGGTGCCGTCATCAGCATGGCGATCGTGCTGCTGACCATCACCACGTGGACGTTCGAGGAGGCGGCGTTCCCCGTGTTCATCGTGTGCATGGGATCGGTCGAGGTCGTCCTCGTCGGCCTCGAGCCGGGGCCGCGCCTGCGGCGCGCCCGTGGGCGGGCAGCCGCCCTGGCCGACCCCTGACCTTCCGCCGCAAACCCCCGAGGCGCTCGGGCGCAGGGCCGCGCTCGGGCGCACCGTGGCTGGTATGACTACATCCGCAACCGCTGGTGAATCGACCCCAAGGAGTCTTGCGTGCCCACCGCTCACGTCAACGGGATCGACATCGAGTACGTCAGCGAGGGTGACCCGGCCCACCCGCCGATGTTGCTTGTGATGGGCCTCGGCGCACAGCTGACCGCCTGGCCCGAGGGGTTCGTCGACCTGCTCCGGCAGCGGTTCTTCGTCATCCGCTTCGACAACCGCGACAGCGGCCTCTCGACGAAGTTCCACGAGGCCCCCAGTCTCGGTTCCTTCATCGTCGCATTCTTCGGCGGTGAGCCGCCGGTCCCGCCCTACCGCATCGAGGATATGGCCGACGACGCCGCGGCGCTGCTGGCCCACCTGGGCATCGACCAGGCGCACGTCGTCGGTGTGTCGCTGGGCGGGATGATCACGCAGGCGCTCGTGATCAAGCACGGGGATCGGATCCTCTCGGCCGCGTCCATCATGTCGACCACCGGTGACTGGACGGTGGGCGCGCCGACCGGCGAGGCCGTCAACGCTCTGCTGCGGCCGGCTGCCACCAGCCGGGAGGAGTTCGTCGAGGCCAGCCTGGCGGGCAGCCTGGTCATCGGCTCACCCGGGTACCCGAGTGACGAGGCCTTCCTGCGCCAGCGTGCCGGCGAGGCGTTCGACCGCGCCTACTGCCCCGAAGGGACGGCGCGCCAGATCGCCGCCGTCCTGGGATCGTCGGACCGCACCGAGGCTCTCCGCGGCGTGCGCATCCCTTTCCTCGTGGTGCACGGCGAGGACGACCCTCTGCTCTCGGTGAGCGGGGGCAGGGCCACGGCGTCTGCCGTGCCCGGGTCGGAGCTGGTGATCTTCGCCGGGATGGGGCACGACCTGCCCCAGCCGCTGTGGGGACCCATCATCGACGCCATCGTGGCCAACACCGCACGCGCCGCCGGCGAGCCCGCCGCCACCTGACCGACGGGCGCCGGGTCACCCTTCGAGCGCGTTGGCCTCGGCCACCGCGGCGAGCCAGGCCGCGCTGGGCTTGGGGGAGCGGGCGAACGTCGAGCGGTCCACGCTGACGATGCCGAAACGTGGGCGGTAGCCGAAGGCCCACTCGAAGTTGTCGAGCAGCGACCAGTAGGTGTACCCGCGGACGTCGACACCCTCGTCGATCGCGTCGAGCACGCCGGCGAGCGCCTGGCGGACGTAGTCGACCCGCTGCGCGTCGTCGGCGGTCCCGATGCCGTTCTCGGTCACCAGCAGCGGGACGGCGCCCTTCGTGTAGTCCCAGGCCCGCCGCAGGCAATTGCCGAGCGAGGCCGGGTAGAACTCGTAGCCCATGTCGAGGACGGGCACGCCCTCGGCACCCCCGATCCAGCCGTGGGGCCCGATCAGCATGCGGGTGTACACCTGGATCCCGAGGAAGTCGTCGCCGCCGGTGGCGTCGAGGAAGACGTCCTCGGCGTGGTGACGGATCTCCTGGAGCTTCTCGGCCCCGCCCGGGGACTCCTGGTAGTCGGTCATGGAGAGGGTCAGGCCCACAGGGACGCCGGGCGCGGCAGCCCGGACGGCGTCCACCGCCACCCGGTGGGCGGCCACGAAACGGGCGGACACGGCGCGTGACAGCGCCGTGTCCGTCTTCCCGGGCGGGAACATGCCCATCTCCCAGCCCATGGTGGCCACCATGTTGGGCTCGTTGAGCGTGCAGGCGCGCGTCATGACGTCGCCGAGCTCCTCGGCCACCACGGTGCAGAAGCGCCCGAAGCGCTCGACGGCGAGGTCGGTCTCCCACCCTCCGCGCGCAGCGAGCCACCGCGGCGAGGTGAAGTGGTGGAAGGTGACGACGGGGTCGACGCCGCGCGCCCGCAGGCCCTCGCACTGGCGCCGGTAGTGGCCCAGCGCCGCCCGGGAGAACTCGCCCTCGGCCGGCTCGATCCGGCTCCATTCCACGGAGAAGCGGTAGTTGTCGAGCCCGAGACCGGCCACGAGGTCGGCGTCATCCTCCCAGCGCTCCCACGAGTCGCACCCGTCGCCCGACGACTCCGTGCAGCCGGACCCAGGCGTGTGCTCGAAGTCCCACCAGTCGTTGTTGACGTTGCCGCCCTCGATCTGGTGGGCGGCGGTGGCCGTGCCCCACGTGAAGCCCCGGGGGAACGCGCGTTCCCGTGCCGTCCCAGCCATAGCGTCGCCCTCTCCGCTTTTCGTCCGCTTCCCGGCGGCACGGTATCGTTCCCTGACGATGGCGTCACATTCTTCGCCGACGGCACACGCCCCCGGAGCGGCGCCGCTCGACGCCGCCGCGACCGGCGCCGGCGGCAGCGCCGCGGCCGGCGCCCCCATGGTCGAGGCGCACGGGCTCGAGAAGCGGTTCGGGGACTTCACCGCCGTCGACCACGTCGACTTCAGCATCGCCCGCGGCGAGTCCTTCGGGTTCCTCGGGCCGAACGGGGCGGGGAAGACCTCGACCATGCGGATGATCTCGTGCATCAGCCCGCTGAGCGGCGGCACGCTGCGCGTGCTGGGCATGGACCCGTCCACCCAGGGCCCCGAGATCCGCGCCCGCATGGGGCTGGTCCCCCAGGAGGACTCGCTCGACCTCGAGCTCACCGTCCTGGACAACTTGATGATCTACGGGCGCTACTTCGACCTGCCCAAGAAGGTGATCCGCGAGCGCGCCGACCAGCTGTTGGAGTTCGCCCAGCTCACCGAGCGGGCCAACGACCGCGTCGACCCCCTGTCGGGGGGCATGAAGCGGCGGCTCACCATCGCCCGGGCGCTGATCTCCGACCCCGACCTCCTGATCCTCGACGAGCCGACCACGGGCCTGGACCCCCAGGCCCGGCACCTGCTGTGGGACCGGCTCTACCGGCTCAAGCAGGACGGCGTCACCTTGGTGATCACGACGCACTACATGGACGAGGCCGAGCAGCTGTGCGACCGCCTCGTCGTGATGGACAAGGGCCGCTTCGCCGCCGAGGGGTCGCCGCGCCAGCTCATCGACACGTTCTCCACCAAGGAGGTGGTCGAGCTGCGGTTCGCGCCCGGGCAGCACGAGGAGGTCGCCCCCTCCCTGGCCGAGCTGGCCGAGCGCCAGGAGGTGCTGCCCGACCGCATCCTCCTCTACACCGACGACGGCGACGCCGCCCTGGCCGAGGTGGCGCGCGATGGGCCACGTGGCCCAGCAGACCCTGGTGCGCCGCTCCACCCTCGAGGACGTGTTCCTGCGCCTCACCGGGCGCACCCTGGTCGACTGAGCCGATGACGGCCGTCGGCGGGATGAGGGCACCCGGAGCGGCAGGGCTCGCCGTCGCCGACGGTGCCGCCCGGACCCGCCGGTTGGCGACGCCCATGTGGCTGCGCGCCGCCCGCTACTGGGGCTACCAGTACAAGCGGACGTGGCGCAGCTCGGTCGCCACCAGCTTCCTCATCCCGGTTCTGTACCTGGCCGCCATGGGTGTCGCCCTGGGCTCGCTCGTGAACAAGCACTCGGGCGGGGTCGGCGGGGTGAGCTATGTCGCCTACCTGGCGCCCGGGCTCCTGGCCGGCACCTGCATGCAGATCGGCACCAACGACGCCACCTACCCCGTGATGGGTGCCATCAAGTGGATGCGCACGTACCAGGCGCAGCTGGCCGCCCCCCTCTCGGTGTACGACGTCCTCCTCGGCCACCTGGCCTGGATCGCCGCCCGACTGACCATCGTGGTGACGATCTACCTCACCGTCATGGCCGCGTTCGGTGTCGTCTACTCACCGTGGGCGGTGCTCGCCCTGCCGGCGGCCGTCCTCACCGGGGCGGCCTTCGCCGCACCGGTGGCCGCCTTCGCCGCCACCCAGGACAAGGACTCGTCCTTCTCGACCCTCTACCGCTTCGCCATCATCCCGATGTTCCTCTTCTCGGGGACGTTCTTCCCGATCACCCAGATGCCGAGTTGGCTGCAGGTGGTGGCCTACGCGACGCCGCTGTACCACGGCGTCACGCTGTGCCGCGACCTCACGCTCGGCACCGTCGGCTGGCACGACCTTGGGAGCCTCGCCTACCTGGTCGCCCTGACGGTGGTTGGCTATGTGGCGGGCCGCCGGACCTTCGCCCGGCGCCTGGTGATCTGAGTGGCGCTCGGCACGGCGAGCGCGAGGTTCGACGGCGGGAGCCCGCCGGGGGTGGCGACACGGATCACGCCCCTGGCGCTGCTCGGCGGTCGTCACGCGTCGCGTCCTGCAGCGCAACATCATGGTCTACCGGCGACAGTGGATCTTCATCGTCTCGGGCTTCTTCGAGCCGCTCTTCTACCTGCTCTCGATCGGGATCGGCCTCTCGACTCTCGTCGGCCCCATCGACGTGAACGGGACACTGGTGCCCTACACCGCCTTCGTGGCGCCGGGCCTCCTGGCGTCGTCGGCCATGAACGGGGCCATGCTCGACTCGACCTTCCTGGTGTTCTTCAAGCTGAAGATCGCCAAGACCTACGACGCCATGCTGTCGACGCCGCTCGGGGTCAACGACGTTGCCCTGGGCGAGCTCAGCTGGTGCGTGCTGCGTTGCGCCCTGTACTCGGCGGCCTTCTTGGCCATCATGGCCATGCTCGGCTACGTGGTGTCGCCGTGGGCGATCCTGTGCTGGCCCGCCGCCATCCTGATCGGCCTGGCCTTTGCCTCGGCCGGGATGGCCGGCACGACCTACATGCGGACGTGGCAGGACTTCGACATGGTCTCGCTCGCCTTCATCCCGCTGTTCCTCTTCTCGGCCACCTTCTACCCGATCACCGTGTACCCGGGGTGGCTGCAGGTCGTGGTGCGCTGCACGCCCCTCTACCAGGGGGTGGTGCTGGTCAGAGCCGCCGATCTCGGCATCTGGAGCTGGACCCTCCTCGGGCACATCGCCTACCTGGTGATCATGGTGGTGGCCGGCGTCCTGGTCACCCGGCGGCGGTTGGGCCTGTTGCTGCTGCCGTGACGCGGCGGGGCCGGCCGGTACCGTAGGCCCGTGCAACGGGAGCCAACGGTGGGGGACCGGCCATGAGCACGGGACCGTCCGTGAACGCAGATCCGTGAACGCAGAGGGGGACCGTCCGTGAACGCTGAGGGGGACCGTCCGTGAACGCTGAGGGGGACCGTCCGTGAACATCGTCGTGAGCAACGTCAAGGGCGGGGTCGGCAAGACGACCACGTCCGTCTACCTGGCCGCCGCGGCCGTGCAGCGCATCCGCGGCCCCGTGATCCTCGTCGACGCCGACCCGCAGGGCTCGACGGCCGAGTGGTACGACGCCGACCCACTCGTTGGGGTCGAGCTGATCGAGGGGCCCAGTGTGCGCACGGTGACCAAGGCCATGAGCCAGGGGGAAGGCTTGGTGGTCGTGGACACGCCGCCCGGCGAGGGGAGCGTCGTGCAGGCCGCACTCGGGCGCGCCGACGCCGTGGTCATCCCCACCCGTGCGGGCGGCATCGAGCCGAACCGCGTCTTGGCCACCCTCAGCATGACGCCGCGCAACGTCCCCGCCGGGGTGGTCATCTGCTCGGCCCGCCTGGGCACGAACGACCTCGAGGCCACCATCGCGTGGTGGACCGAGCTCCAGGTGCCCGTGTGGGGCATCGTGCCCGAACGGGTCGCCATCGCCAGCGGTCCGTCCGCCACGCTCTCCGCCGAGGGCCTCGAGCACTACGGCACCGTGCTCAAGAAGGCCACCACGAGCCGGGGGCGCTGACTCCGCTCAGCGCGTGGCGGGCTCCCGCAGCACAGGCCGCTCCCCCAGGTCCGTGCAAAACCGGCTGTCCGCCCAGGCCACGGGCGCCTTGCCGTGGAGCTGGCCCACCAGCTCCGAGAGGAACCAGCGGCGGACGGCAACGCTGGCGGGCGCCGCCGGCAGCGTGAGCAGCCGGTGCGACAGGCCGAACTCGTCGGCCTCGTCGAGCAGGGCGTCGTAGAACTCGCAGGCCACCACGGCGGACCGGGGCAGCTCCAGGGTCCAATCGAACGACGTCACCCCGTTGTCGACTGCCGTCTGCCACATCTGGTCCATGCCCGGCCCCAGGTTGTCGAACCGGGCACCGATCTCCGAGACGAGGACACCCAGGCGCTCGGGCAGTGCCGGGCCCCCGTCTTCCTCGTCCGAGCGCTCCTTCATCAGCCGCAGCTCGCGGAAGAGAGCCTCGTACTCCTCCCTGGACTTCTGCAGGATGGCCACCGGGACGCCGAGCAGGCGCACGCACACCGTGGCCGCCGGTTCTTCCACGCGGTGCGCACCCGGCACGATCCCGTCCGAGCCGAGGCGCACGTCACCTTCGTGCCCGTCTTCCTCCGCCACCGGCACGTCCACCGGCAGCTCGAACCACACCACCTTGCCCTCGCCCAGGGTCTGCACGCCCCAGTCCGACGCCAGGGCGTCGAACAGCCGCAGACCGCGGCCGGTCGCCGCGTCGCGGCCGTACTCCTTACGGGTCGGGAGGCTGGGGTTGCCGTCCGCCACGTCGACGCGGATCCGGTCCCCCATGGTGTGGAGCGTGAGCCTGATGGGCGTGGCGGCGTGCAGCACGGCATTGGTCACCAGCTCGGACGTCAGGAGGGAGGCGGCCTCGGACACTTCGCGGGGCAGGCCCCGGAGGTGCGCCGCGATCCAGTGGCGCGCGGCCGGCGTGCTCTCGACCACGGGCTCGAGGCGAAGCGTCGACATGCCATCTCGTGTCGTACCCACTGGGCGAGGAGGTATGCGCCCGTCGCGGGCCCCGGTGAATCGCAGGCACAGCACGACCACGTCGTCGGTGCGCTCGTCGTCGCCCAGTGCCGACGCGAAGGCCACGGCGGGCCGTTCTGGCCATCCCGCGATTGCAATCTCCGTTGCCGCAGCGGACAGGCGCTCCATCCCGTCGGTGATCAGCTCGCCGTGCCGCTCGATCAGCCCGTCGGAGTACATCACCAGGGCGTCACCGGGCTGGAGCAGGACGTCGGCCGTCGGCCGCGGCCCCCCGTGCAGCCCGGCCGCGATGAGCAGCGAGTGCTCGGTGGGGCAGAAGGTGGTGCTGCCGTCGGCGCGCACGACCAGCGGGGGTGGGTGCCCGGCGGTGGTGAGCAGGACCCGGCCCGTGGCGGGGGAGGCCGTGCCGACGACCGCGGTGACCACGCGGTCCTCGATCAGGGCGTCGAACAGCTCGTCGAGGGAGGACAGCACCTCGGACGGCGAGAGGCCCGCCACCGCGTAGGCGCGGATGGCACTGCGCACCTGGCCCATCAGCGCCGCGGCCGGGGCGCCCTTGCCCATGACGTCGCCCACGCTGAAGAAGAGTGTGTCCTCGCCGAGCTCGAACACGTCGTACCAGTCGCCGCCGGCGTAGGTGCCGGCCACCCCGGCCTGGTACTCGGCGTCGAGCAGCAGGCCCTCGGAGCGGGGCAGCGAGTCGGGGAGGACGGCACGCTGGAGGATCTCGGCCACCACGTGCTCGCGTTGGAACCGGGTGGCGTTCGAGAGCGCCACGCCGGTCCGGCTGGCCACCTCGGTGGCCAGCGCCACATCGTCCACCTCGAAGCCCCGGCCGGGCTGGTCGACGAAGGTCATGACGCCGATGACCTCGCCGTTGGCCGTGAGCGGGACGGCAAGCGCGGTCGCCGCGTCCGTGCCGCGCCCCGCCCGCTCGCCCGGGTCAAGAGGGTCCACCGGGACCAGCTGGGTGCGGCCGGTCCGGAATGCGACCGCCACGGGCGCGCCGGCGCCGAAGGGGATCTCCTCGGTGCCGGACCACGCCGTCCGGGCCGGGCCCGCCGTCCCCGGTTGGTGGACGTCGAGCCGCATCAGCCCGTTGTCACCGGGCACGTGCACGACGCAGGAGTCCGCCAGGCGGCCTTCGACGAGGTTGATGGTCCGCTGGATCACGGTGGTGGGGTCGAGGCTCGAGCTGAGGAGCCGGGTCACGTCCGAGAGGAGGCCGAGGCGCTCCCGTCCAGCTTCGGCGTCGCGCCGCGCCGCCCGCTCGTGCTCGAACATCTGCGCCCTCTCGAGGGCCTGCGCGGTGAGCCCGGCCAGCGTGGAGAGGAAGCGCAGCTCGGGCTCGCCCGGATCGGGGCGGTCCACCAGGGCGAGGGAGAGGACGCCGAGCGACCCCACGCTGCCGACGAGGGGCTCGCTCACGATGGTCACGGGCCCCGCCGCCTCCTCCAACACGCCCGGGACCAGCTCGGCCCCCGGCGCCCCGGCGGGCTCCTCACCGGGCGCGACCGTCGTCACCTCCGTCCGGCCCAGCACGAAGCTCGTACCGGCGTTGCTGCCTTCCAGGGGTACCCGGCCGGGCGTCAGCAGGGCGGGGCGGCCGCCCGAGGCCAGGCAGGCGAGCGCCCGCTCACCGGGCGCCGGGACGCGCACGGCCCCCGACCCGGCCCCCATGGCCTCACAGCCGGCGGTCACGGCGGCCAACGCGACGTCCCGGGGCGTGGTGGCCGCGGCCAGCGCCGAGCTCAGGTGGTGCAGCTGTTGGCTGCGCTCCAGGTTCACGAAATCGGTGACGGTGAGGCGGGCCCGCTCCACCGCCTGCGCGGCCGCACCGGTGATGGCGAAGAGGAAGCCCCGGTCGGGCTCGGAGATCTCCCGGTTGCCCACCCAGTGCACCACGACGGCGCCGATGGTGTGGTCCGAGACCACGAGCGGCACGACGGCGAAGGCGCGGAACCGGCTGGACCGGAGGGGGGCGAACAGGTCCGGCCGCTGGCGGCGCAGGTCGTCACGGGACCCGGCGAAGAGCGCGTCGCGGCCCCCCAGAACGGGGCCGTCCGGCCGCAGCACCGCCAGGACGTCCTCGACCGGGTCGTCGGGGTCGTAGCCGAAGCGACGCAGCGTCCGCAGGCGGCCCCGCTCGCCGAGCAGCGCGAAGGTGGCGGCGTCCACCGACAGCTCGTCGCGCACCGCGGCGAAGACGGCGTCGGCCACCTGGGCCGGGTCGGCCGCGGTGGTGAGCGCACGCGCCATCGCCTGCATCCGCTGCGCCGTCTCCGCGGCCACCCGCCGGCGCCGCTCGTTCCTGGTCTCCCAACGCGCCGTGCGCAGCTGCACGGTCCGCTCGGCGCGCAGATGGGAGATCCACATGGCCAGCGCGGTGGCGGCCAGCACGGTGATCACGCGCAGTGTGTGGTTGAGCTCGCCGTACACACGAAGTTGCATCGGGACGAGCAGCGCGACCAACGCGGCGAGGATCCCGACCAGCGCCACCCGCGACGGGCGGGCGAACGCGGCGGCGATGAAGGGGGAGATGGCGAGGAGGCCGACCACCGAGACGTTCCCGTCGGTCAGCGCGAAGGCGACCGCCACGGCGAGCACCCAGAGCACGGCCACCAGGGTCGCCACGGTCTCGGCGCGGTCCTTGCGGGCCCTCGGCGGGGCCGCAGCGCGCGTTGAGTCGTCTCCTGGTTGGGGCACGTGGTCTCCCCCTGGCTCTGGGCCACGGGTCTGTCGGTCCAACGCTATTCCCCTCGTAGGCCGGCCCGGACAACGAAGCGGCTGCGCTGTCACGGGGGTACCCGGGTGGTCGCCACAGGGGCGAGTACCCGGGTACCCCCTCACGGAAACCCGGGTCGCCGCCAGGTGGCGGCGGTGGCCGGTGGCCTGCGGAAGGTTTAGGTTCTCAGGACGGCGGTCATGGAGCCGTGTGGCGAACCGTCACAGCGGCGCCGCGCACCCGCGTCGGCGCCGGGCGAGCCCAGGGGCCCGAGGAGGGTGGGTGGAGCAGGAGTTTCATATCGAGGAGCGGGACGGCGCCGCACCGCCGGTCGTGGCGGTGCGCGGGGAGATCGACGTGGCCACGGCGCCCCAGCTCCGCGAGTGCCTCCAGCGGGTCATCGCCGACGGGGCGTCGACGGTGGTCCTGGACCTCCTCGGCGTGAGCTTCTTGGACTCGACCGCGTTGGGCGTCCTCGTCGGTGCCCACAAGCGGTGCCGCGAGCTGGGAGGGGACCTGCGCGTCGTGGTCGCCGACCCCCGCATCGTCAAGATCTTCGAGATCACGGGGTTGATCGGGGTGTTCAGCCTGGCCGACTCGCTCGACGCAGCCGGCGTCTCGTGACCGACACCGGCGAGCGTCTGGCGCCGGGCGACCGCGTCGAGCTCCGCTTCCCGGCGCGCGGCGACCTCGTCGTGCTGGCGCGGCTGGTCACGAGCGCCATCTCCGCCCGGGCCGGGTTCGACGTCGAGGAGCTCGAGGACCTGCGACTCGCGGTGGGGGAGCTGTGCCTCTTGGCGCTGCAGGGGAGCGACGCCCGGAACGGGGATCTCCGCTTGGAGCTGACCGTGCTCGGCGACGCCATCGCCATCACGTGCTCGCTCGAACGGGTGTCCGTGGCGGACGAGGTCTCGCCTTCGCCGGACCAGGCTGAGGCGGCGCACCTGAGCGAGCAGATCCTCAACGCCCTGGTCGACGAGCACGGGAAGCTCAGCGAGGACGGGGCGGTGCGCGCCTGGCTCAGCAAGCGGCGGAGGGAGCATGTGCAGTGAGCGGCCCGCCCCACCTGCTCGACCGAGCCGAGCAGGAGGCGCTCGTGACGGCGCACCTGGGACTGGCCCGCCAATTGGCCCGCCGCTTCCAGCACCGGGGTGAGCCCCTCGACGACCTGGTTCAGGTGGCGTCCCTCGGCCTGGTCACCTCGGCCCGGCGCTTCGACCCCGAGCGCGGTGTCGAGTTCTCCGCCTTCGCCACCCGGACCATCATCGGCGAGCTCAAGCGCCACTTCCGCGACAAGGGGTGGGCGGTGCGGGCCAGCCGCCGGGTGCAGGAGCTGTACCTCGAGCTGGGTCACGCCACCGCCGCACTGAGCCAGCAGCTCGGCCGCGCGCCGACGGTGGCGGAGCTGGCCGCGGAGACGGGCGCCAGCGAGGAGGCCGTGCTCGAGGCGATCGAAGCCGGCCAGGGCTACCGGGCCGCGTCGATCGACGCGTCCGACGGCGATGAGGAGGCCCTCGGCGCGCGCCTCGGCGCGCGCGACGGCGGCTTCGACGTGGTGGAGGACCGCGAGCTGCTCGGCCCCGCCTTGGAGACCCTCCCCGCGCGCGAGCGCGCCATCCTGCGCATGCGCTTCGTCGACGGGATGACCCAGTCGGAGATCGCCCGTGTGGTCGGCGTGAGCCAGATGCACGTGTCCCGGCTCCTGTCGTCGAGCCTGCGCGCGCTCCGGCACCGTATGGCGCAAGACGTCGCTGCCCCTGGCTGACCGGCGACGATTTCAGTCGCGAAGTCCCACCGAGCCACGGGATAGGGGTCCACCGTTCGATTCACATCGACGAAATCTGCCAGGAGCGCCAAAATTTCCCTGAGAAATGTTGCAGCGGCTTGAGTATGGTGCGGAGCCAGTCCTGGGGGTGATGGGGCCTCAGGTGATCGGAGGCAGCCATGGCACATCTCGACGCCACGTTGGCGAAGGAGCAGGAGATCGGCGACAAGGGCCTGAAAGGGGGTGCTCTCGGGCTCATCTCCTCGGTCGTGGTCGGTGTGGCGTCGACGGCGCCGGCGTACAGCCTCGCCGCCACCCTGGGCTTCGTGGTGATCGCGATCAACGGCGTGCAGGCGCCGATCATCACGATCCTCGCCTTCGTCCCGATCCTGTTCGTCTCCTACGGCTACAAGGCGATGAACTACGCCGACCCCGACTGCGGGACCACCTTCACGTGGGGCACGCGGGCTTTCGGGCCCAAGACGGGCTGGCAGGGCGGCTGGGGCATCCTCGCCGCCGACATCCTCGTCATGGCCAGCCTGGCCCAGATCGCCGGGCAGTACGTCTTCTTGTTCTTCGGTGCCGGCGGCATCGGGTCCAACCCGGGCAGCGGGTGGGTCCTCCTGGTCGGGATCATGTGGATCGTCCTCATGTCGGCGATCTGCTACGTCGGCATCGAGGTCTCGGCCAACATGCAGAAGGTTCTGCTGGGGATCGAGCTCACGGCCTTGTTCATCTTCGCGATCGTGGCACTCTTGAAGGTCGCCACCGGGCACGCCCCCCCGGGACACCTGACGCCGACGCTGCAGTGGCTCAACCCCTTCCACGACTTCAACTTCACGAGCTTCATGGTCGGCACCACGCTGATGCTCTTCATCTACTGGGGCTGGGACACCTCCGTCTCGGTGAACGAGGAGACCAAGGACTCGCACCGGACCCCTGGACGCGCCGCCGTCATGTCCACCGTCATCCTGCTCGTGACCTACGCCCTGGTGGTCGTGGCCTCGCAGTCGTACGCCGGCGTCGGCACGAAGGGGATCGGCCTGGCCAACCCGGCCAACTCGGGGGACGTGATCAACACGCTGGGGACCTCCGTCTTCGGCACCTCGGGCATCGGCTGGTTCATGACCAAGGTGCTCCTGTTGATGGTGCTCAGCTCGGCCGCGGCGTCGACGCAGACCACCATCTTGCCGACGGCCCGCACGACGTTGTCCATGGCCACCTACAAGGCGCTGCCCGACAACTTCGCCACCGTGAGCAAGCGCTTCCTCACCCCCACGTTCTCGACGGTGGCCATGGGGGTGGTCTCCATCGTCCTCTACGTGGCCATGAACTACCTGTCGACGGGGAGCAGTGTCATCGGTGACTCGGTCACGGCCATCGGGATGTTCATCGCCTTCTATTACGGGCTGACGGGGATCACCTCCGCGTGGTTCCACCGCAAGGTCCTCCGGAACAGCGCCAAGGACCTCTGGCTCAAGGGGATCATCCCCCTGCTCGGCGGAATCATTCTCTGGTTCGTCATGATCTGGACCCTCCAGTACAACTACAGGACGCCGAGCAACAGCTACACGACGTGGACCATCCCGGGTACGAACCACGTCGTCGGCGGCGTGTTCGTCATCGACATGGGCGCGATCATCCTCGGCATCGTGCTGATGCTCATCTGGTGGGCGATGCGCCCGGCCTTCTTCCGGGGCGAGGTGCTCAACGCTGACACGCCGACGCGGGTCCCCGAAGACATCGGCGTCCCGGTGGGCCTCTTCGGGATCGAGGTCACCGACGGGGTGCATCCGCACCACACCGAACCACCGAGCGCCGAGGCCGCCGAGGCGGAGGAGGCCCGGGAGGAGCGCGAGAGGAAGGCCCTGAAGGACCCCGAGCAGTAGCCTCACCGTCTCCCGCCGTCGCGTCGCGACCGGGAGGAGAATGGGAGGCGTCATGGCCAAGAGACTGGACGGGACAGTCGCGGTCGTCACCGGGGCGAGCAGCGGGATCGGCGAGGCCACGGCGGTGGCGCTGGCAGACGAAGGTGCCCGGGTGGCCCTGGTGGCCCGCCGGCGGGACCGGCTCGAGGCCCTGGCCGAGCGGCTGGGCGCCGACCGGGCCCTCGTCGTCGAGGCCGACATCACCGACGCCGAGGCAGCGCAGCGGGCCGTGGAGACCGCAGTGGCCGGGCTGGGCCGGCTCGACATGCTGGTCAACAACGCCGGCGTCATGCTCCTCGGGCCGATCGTGGGGGCGCCCGTCGAGGAGTGGCAGCGCATGGTCGAGCTCAACCTGCTCGGCCTGCTCTACTGCACCCACGCCGCCCTGCCCCACCTCATGGGAGCGGCCGAGGGCGAGCCGCGCGCCGTGGCCGACATCGTGAACATCAGCTCGGTGGCCGGGCGGGTGGCCCGCCTCAACAGCGGCGTGTACAACGCCACCAAGCACGGGGTGGGCGCCTTCAGCGAGTCGCTGCGCCAGGAGGTGACCGCCCGCCACGTGCGGGTCACGCTCATTGAGCCGGGCGCCACGGCCACCGAGCTGGCCTTCCACAACCGCCCCGAGATCCTCGAGGGCATGGCCCAGACGTTCGGGGGCATCGAGATCATGCAGGCCGAGGACATCGCCGAGGCCATCCGCTACGCCGTCACCCAGCCGCGTCGCGTGGCCGTGAACGAGATCCTCGTGCGCCCGACAGAGCAGGAGCGCTGAGATCGAGCGGGTCGCCGTCGTCGGCTGCTCGGGGTCGGGGAAGACCACCCTGGCCCGCTCGCTCGCCCGGACGCTGCGCGTCCCGCACCTGGAGCTCGACGCCGTCTACCACCAGCCCGGCTGGACCCCCCTGGGGGACGACGAGTTCCGGGCCCGGGTCGGCGCGGTGACCGGAGACGGCGGCTGGGTCGTGGACGGCAACTACTCGGTGGTGCACGACATCGTGTGGCGCCGAGCCGACACCGTCGTTTGGCTCGACCTGCCGTACGCCCGCGTGATGGCCCGCACCGTCGGGCGCACCCTGCGGCGCGTCGTCACCCGAGAGGAGCTGTGGAACGGGAACCGCGAGCCGTTCTCGAACCTCTACTCGCTGGACCCCGAGAGGAACATCATCATGTGGTCGGCGACCCGACACCGCGTCTACCGTCGGCGCTACAGCGAGGCGGCCCGTGACCCGCAATGGTCAGGCCTGCGCTTCGTCCGTCTCCGCTCGTCGGGGGAGGCGCACGGGTTCCTGGCCGGCGTGGCGTCGGCCGCGGAGCCCGCCGGTGGCACCACGCACAACGGCACGAAGGAGGAATGACGGTGGACCTCGAGTTGGGCGGCAAGGTCGTTCTCGTCACCGGCGGCACCGACGGCCTCGGCCTGTCGCTGGCGGCGCAGCTGGTGGCTGAGGGGGCGTCGGTCGCCGTGTGCGGGCGTGACGAGGAGCGACTGCGCAGCGCGGAGACGAGGCTGCGCGGAGGGAGCGGAGGGAGCGGAGGGAGCGGTGAGGTGATCGCCCAGCGGGCCGACGTGACCAGCCCGGCCGACCTCGAATCCTTCGTCGAGGCTGCCGTGGCCCGGTGGGGACGCATCGACGGGGTGGTGCACAACGCGGGCCGTGCGTCGGCGGGCCGCATCGACGTGGTCGACGACGCCGCTTGGGCCGCGGACATCGAGCTGAAGCTGATGGCCGCCACGCGGCTCACGCGCCTCACGCTGCCGCACCTGCGCGCCAGCCGAGGGTCGATCCTGTTCACCCTCTCCATCACGGCCAAGGCGCCACCGGGCGCCAGCGAGCCCACATCGGTCAGCCGCGCGGCCGGGATGGCCCTCATGAAGGCGCTCTCCAAGGAGCTGGCCCCCGACGGGGTCAGGGTCAACGCCGTGCTGATCGGCCTGGTCGAGAGCGGGCAGTGGGAGCGCGCCGCCGCCGGCTCCGGGACCGGGATCGGTGACTTCTACGAGCGGACGGCACGGGACTCGGGCGTCCCGCTCGGGCGCTTCGGTCGGGCGCGGGAGTTCGGTGACCTGGGCTGCTTCTTGCTCTCGGCCCGGGCCTCCTACCTGACGGGGACGGCCATCAACCTCGACGGGGGCCTGTCACCTGCCGTGTGAGGGCCACTTGGCCTCGGCCGCCCGCCGGGCCGACGCCATGTCCTCGGCCACCACGAAGACGACTTCGTGGTCCTCGCCGATGCGGCCCGGCTCGGGCTCCCCGCCCAGGAAGGCGGCGAAGAGGTGCACGACGCGCCGCGTAGCGAGTACGAAGGAGTGCCATGAGCCCTGAACCACTCAGCGGCAGCACCATCGTGGTCACCGGCGTCACCGGGCAGGTGGCGCGCCCCCTGGCCGTCAGGCTGGCCCGTGACAACCGCGTCGTGGGCGCGGCTCGGTTCACCGATGCGGCCGCCCGGGCCGAGCTCGAGTCCGCCGGCGTCGAGTGCGTCCAGGTCGACCTGGCGGCGGGCGACGTTGCCGGCCTGCCGGCGGATGCCGACTACGTGCTCAACTTCGCCGTCGCCAAGACCAACGACTGGGAGCGCGACCTGGCCGCCAACAGTGGTGGCCTGGCTGACCTGATGGAGCACCACCAGCAGGCTCGGGCGTTCCTGCACTGCTCGTCCACCGCCGTGTACAAGCCGGCGGGCCACACCCCGCTCGACGAGGGTGCACCGCTCGGGGACAACCACGGTGTCTGGTCGTTCCTTCGTACCTACAGCATCTGCAAGATCGCGGCCGAGGGGACGGCGCGTTGGGGGGCGCGCCGCTTCGGGCTGCCGACGGTGATCGCTCGCCTCTCGGTCCCCTACGGCGACAACGGGGGATGGCCGGCCATCCACCTGCACATGATGCTGAACGGTCATGCCGTCCCCGTCTACGTCGACGCGCCCAGCGTGTACCACCCGCTGCACGCCGACGACATCGCGGCCATGGTGCCCCGGCTGCTGGACGCGGCGGGCGTCGACGCGGTGACCGTGAACTGGGGTGGGAGCGAGCCCGTCAGCATCGAGGAGTGGTGTACCTACCTGGCCGGTCTCGTCGGCACCGAGGCGCGCTTCGAGCCGACGGAGCACACCATCGACAGCGTGCAGATCGACACCACACGCATGCACGAGATCGCAGGGCGGACCGCCGTCCCGTGGCGCGACGGCATGCGCCGGATGGCCGCCGCGCTCCATCCCGACAAGGTGAGGTGACCCGCCCGGGCCACGCCGTTCGGGCACCGCGCCCCGCGCCGGTCCGCTTCGAGCGCTGCGATCCTGAGCGGACGCCGGCGGCCGGGTTGCTGGCCGCCATGCGGGCCGAGCTCAACGATGTCTACGACGCGGCCGACCGGCTCGACACCCCGCCACTCGAGCCCGAGGAGCTGCGCCCGCCGCACGGCGCGTACCTCGTCGCCTTTGAGGGCGCTGACCCCGTGGCCGGCGGCGGCGTCCGCCGCCTGGGCGACGGCGTGGGGGAGATCAAGCGGATGTACGTCCTCCCGGACCGCCGCTCCCGCGGGCTGGCCGCGCTGCTGCTCGCCGCCCTGGAGGACGCGGCGCGTTCTCTCGGGCACACCCGTGTCCGCCTCGACACCGGCCCCCGGCAGGAGCACGCGCTGCGCCTCTACCGCTCGGCCGGGTACGCCGAGGTGGCCCCCTACAACGACAACCCCTATGCCGCGTTCTGGGGCGAGAAACGGCTGGTCTGAGGCCGATGGGGACGGTGCGGCGGTGACCCCGGGCGCGCCTCGCTGGGCCGCGCAGGACGGCTTCGGGGTCCGGCTGTCGTGGGGGCCGCAGGGGATCACGGCGCTGCGCGACGTGGCGGTGCTCGTGCTCGTCGACGTGTTGCGCTTCTGCACCGCGCTCGACGTGGCGACGGCACGTGGTGCCGCGGTGCGACCCGCTGCCTGGCCGCACACCCAGAGGCCGGCCGGGGGCACCGCCGGCGGGCCGGCCGATGGCACCGCAGCGGGGGTCGAGGTGGCCGACGGCTCGGGCCCCCGCCGGCTGAACCTGTCGCCCGGTTCGCTGGTCTCGCTCGGCCCCGGCGACGAGATCGTCCTCCCGTCGGCCAACGGCTCGCACTGCTCGACCCTGGCCTCGGGCGGCCGGGCCGTCGTCGTGGGTGCGTGCCTGCGCAACGCGGCGGCCGCGGCGCGCCACGCCGAGCGCGTGGCCGGCACGCGGCCGGTGGCCGTGGTGCCCTGCGGCGAGGTGTGGCCCGGAGGGGGCCTGCGCCCGGCCGTGGAGGACCTGCTCGGTGCCGGGGCAGTGGTGGCGGAGCTGGCGGAGCGGCGCACCTGCGCCCCCGAGGCCGCGGCCGCCCTGGCCGCGTTCGCCGCCTGTCCGGACCTGGCGCAGTCGCTCGCCGAGTCCGAGTCCGGACGGGAGCTCCGCCAACGGGGGCGTGCCGACGACGTGGTGTGGGCGGCCGGGCTCAACGTGAGCACGGCCGTCGCGGTGCTCGGCGCGGACGGCGCGTACCGTTCGTCACCCACCGGTTGACGCCGTGCCGCGCGCCGGCGGCCACCGGGGCGGCGCGCGGCCTGGACGGTACTGTGGCGGCGTGGGGACCCAGGTGACCATCGTGGGCGGCGGCAGCTACCAGTGGGCGCCCGAGCTCATGGCGGACCTGTTCGGTACCCCGGCGCTCGCAGGCATGCACCTCGTCCTCGAGGACATCGACCCGGCGCCGCTGCCCAAGATGGAGGCGCTGGCGCACAAGCTCGACGAGGCCATGGGGGCCAAGGCGACCGTGGCCACCACCACGGACCTCGGTGCGGCACTCGACGGCGCCGACTTCGTGATCGTCTGCATCTCGACGGGTGGGTTTCGCTCCATGGCGGTGGACCTCGACGTGCCCGCCCGCTACGGCATCACCCAGACGGTGGGCGACACCGTGGGTCCGGGGGGCATCAACCGGGCCCTGCGCAACGTCCCCGTATTGGTCGGGGTGGCGCAGGCCATGGAGGAGCGCTGCCCAGACGCCTGGCTCTTCAACATCACCAACCCGATGACCTGCCTGACCCGGGCCGTGTGCCGCGAGACGAGCATCAACGCCGTGGGCCTGTGCCACGAGGTCGGCAACTTCTGCATGGACCTGGCCATCGCCTTGGGCCGGCCGCTCGACGCGGTGTCGGCGTCGGTCACCGGCGTCAACCACTTCCCCGTGCTGACCTCGCTCGAGGTGGACGGCGCGGACGGCTTCGACGTGCTGCGCGGCCTGGTCGAAGAGGTGGGCGGCCTGGCCTCGCTCCGTCCGGTCGAGGGGCGCCCGGAGGCCGAGCCGTTCTCCAAGCTGGACTTCGCCCGGCGTCACGTCTTCAAGCTCACCCTGCTCGACCGCTGGGGCAGCTTCCCTGCGGCGGGGGACCGGCACATCGCCGAGTTCGTCGCCTTCGCCCTCACGCCCGAGTCCGAGTGGGGCGCGGCGTACAACATCGGGCTCAGCCCGATCTCCCGTCGCCAGGCGCACCAGGCCGGGTACGTGGCCGACGTCGACGCGTGGCTGGCGGGGACCAAGGAGCTGCAGACGTGGCAGTCGGGCGAGCTCCCATCGCCCATGATCCAGGCCATGCTCACCGGGGAGCCCTTCGAGGCACCGGTGAACATCCCCAACGCCGGGCAGGCGCCCGGCCTGCCGCCCGACGCCGTGGTCGAGTCGGTCTGCGTGATCGATGGCGAGGGCATCCGGGGGCGCGACCGGGCCGTCCTCCCGCATCCGTACGACGAGCTCGTGCGGCGCCACGTGGCCACCCAGGAGCTGACGGTCGAGGCGGCGCTGCGGGGGGACCGGGGGCTGGCCGCCCAGGCCTTCGCCCTCGATCCGCTGGCCGGGCGCGGCGACCTGGCCGTGATGGAGGTCATGGTCGACGAGCTCTTGGCGGGCACGGCCGAGTGGCTGCCCCAGTTCGCGTAGCACCACCCAGGGACGCCAGGAGCCAGGAGGCACGCAATGCGCATCGGATTCATCGGGCTCGGGGCCATGGGGCTGCCCATGGCCGGCCACCTGCTGACCGCCGGGCACGAGGTGACCGTGTCGTCGCGCGGCCGGGGGCCGATCGATGCCGCCGTGTCGCAGGGTGCGCGCCGACGGGGCATCGCCGCTCGGGGTCGCCCAGAGTTCCGAAGTCGTCATCCTCTGCGTGCCCAACTCGCCCGAGGTGGTCGAGGTGGTCGGCGCCATGTTGCCGGCACTGGGGCCAGGCACGACCGTGGTCGACTGCTCGACCATCGATCCAGAAGTCGAGCGGGCCCAGCACGACCGGGTGGGTGCCACCGGCGCCCGCTACCTCGACGCCCCGCTCTCGGGCGGCACGGCCGGCGCCCACAACGGGACCCTCACCTTGATGGTCGGCGGCGACGCCACTGCACTCGTGGAGACGCAGCCCGCGTTCGATCCCTTCGCCGGCCTCGTGGTGCACGTGGGCGGGCCGGGCATGGGCCAGGTGGTCAAGCTCTGCAACAACCTGATCTACGCCGCCCAGATGACGGCGACCGCGGAGGCGACGGCCATGGCGCTCACCTCCGGGGTCGACATGGCGAAGCTCTACGAGGTCCTCACCCACGCCACCGGCGACTGTGTGGCCGTGCGCACCCGGCTGCCCGTGCCCGGCGTGGTACCCGAGAGCCCGGCGTCCAACGGGTGGCAGCCCGGCTTCATGACGGACCTGATGGCCAAGGACATCGACCTGGCCATGGCCTACGCCGTGCGTTGCGGTGTCCCCGTGCCCACGACGGCGGCGGCCCGCCAGCTCCTCACTGCGGCCAGCACCGCCGGCTACGGCCGCGAGGACTTCTCCGCGCTGGCCAAGGTCGTCCTGTCAGCGGCCGGCGTGCCCGGCGTGCCCGGCGCGGCCGGCGTGCCCGGCGTGGCCGGCGTGCCCGGCGCGGTATGACCCCGACCGGGCCGCTCCCCACACCGGCACTGATCCTGGCCGCCGACCACCGGGCCCGCGCCGTGCGCACCACGGAGAACTGGCAGGAGTTCTTCGGCGCGCTGGCCCGGGCGCTGCCGTTCTGTGACGGGATCCTGGCCACCCAGCAGCCGCTGGCCGGCCTGGCCGCGGCCGGCCATGTCGGCGCGCTGCACCGCACCTACCTCTCCGTGAACCGCACGGGGTTGGCCGGTTCGGTCTTCGAGCTCGACGACCGCCTGGTGGCGGGGGTGCGGCGGGCGGCCGCCGACGGCTGGACGGGGGTCAAGCACATGACGCGCATCGACATGGGCGACCCGGTCACGGCCTCCGCCCTGGAGCTGCTGGGCCAGGTGCTCGAGCAGGCGCGCCAGGAGGGGATCGAGGCGCTGATCGAGCCGCTCATGTGGGAGGGCGGGCGGATCCGCCGCGACACCGACTCGGTCGTGCTGGCCGCCGTCATTGCGCACGACATGGGCGCTCCGGTGATCAAGGTCCCGGTGCCCGCCACTGCGCCCGGAGCGGAGCGGCAGCGTGCCGTGGCCCGCGTCGTGGCAAGCGTGAGCGTCCCCGTGCTCTTCTTGGGGGGCCCCCGCAGCGATGCCGGGAGGGAGAAGGTGCTCGACGAAGTGCGCGACGTGATGGAAGGAGGCGGTGCCGGCATGGCCATGGGACGCACCATCTACCAGGATCCCGATCCGGCCGAGATGGCCGGCCTCGTCGATGCCCTGGTGCACGGCCGGTGATCCTCACCATCGACTTCGGGACGAGCGTCACCAAGGTGGGCCTGTGGGACGACGGCGGGATGGCCGCCATGGCGCGTTCCGAGCTCACGACGACGCACCCGCAGGTGGGCTGGGCCGAGCAGGAGCCACTGCGCTGGTGGACCTCGCTCGTCATCGCCTGCGCCGAGGCCCGCGCCCAGGCCCCCCTGGCTTTCAGTGAGGTGGATGTGGTGGTGTGCTCCGGGGCGCGGCAGACCTTCGTCCCCGTGACGGCCCAGGGTGAGCCGATCGGCCGGGGGATCTTGTGGTCCGACGCCCGCGCCGCCGCCGCGGCGCGGACGCTGGCCGAGCGCATGGGGGGCGACGACATCAACCGTGCCCGCACGGGCATCCCCCTCGATGCCGGGGCGGTGGCGGCCAAGCTGGCCTGGCTGGCCGAGCACCAGCCCGAGCGACTCGAGGCGGCCCACGTGATCCTGTCGCCCCGCGACCTGGTGTTGTTCCGCATGACGGACCAGTTCGTGACGGACGCCACCTTCGCCTCGCGCAGCGGCCTGTACGACTTCGACGGCAACGCAGTGCGCGAGTTGGCCGGTCCGGCTCTGGGCAAGCTCCCCAGCGTCGTCTCCTCGGACACCGTGGTGGGGCAGCTCAAGTCGGTGCCCGGCGCCGAGCTCGGGCTTCGGCCGGGCGTCCCTGTCGTGATCGGCGCCGGTGACCGCCAGTGCGAGGTCCTCGGCTCGGGTGCGTCGGAGGACCACCCGATGGTGAGTTGGGGCACGACGGGCAACGTGTCGGTGCCCGTGCACGAGCGCCCGGTGCCGTCGCCGGCCGGCGCCGTGGTGACGCGTGCCGCCGGTGGCGGGTGGCTGCTCGAAGGCGGGCTGTCGGCCGCCGGGTCGTTCCTGGCCTGGTTGGGGCGCCTGCTCGGGAGCACCCCGAACGAGCTGGCCCGACTGGCCGGCGAGAGCCCGCCCGGTGCGCGCGGCGTGGTGGCGGTGCCGTGGCTGGACGGTGCCCGCGCCCCGTGGTGGCGGGACGAGGCCCGGGCTGGGTTCGTCGGCCTCGGCGCGGCCCACGGGGCCAGCGACCTGGCGCGTGCCGTCATGGAGGCGGTGGCGTGGGACGTGCTACGGGTCATGGAGGTCGTGACGGTGGGCCGCCTGGGCGGCTCGGCCGCCGAGGGCGTGACCCTGGGCGGCGCCGGCTCGGGGCTGCCCGTCTGGGTGGAGGTGCTCACGTCCGTCCTCGGCGTCTCCGCGGTTCGCCACCGGTCAGGCGAGGCGGCCTCGGCCGGCGCCGCGCTCGTTGGCCGGACGGGCACTCGGGATGGGCCTGACGCTCGAGCAGCTCGACCCCGTCGAGGAGGCGATCGAGCCCGATCCGGCGTCCGTCGACATCTACCGGGGCCTGCGGCCCATGGTCGACCACGTCGCCGAGTCGGTCATCGCCGCCACCGACACGCTGCCCCCCGGCGGGCGCAACGGGCCGTGACGCCGGACCGGGAGCGCACCCGAGCCTGACACAGGTGTCAGGGATAGAGTCCCGCCAATGCCCGACGCACCGGTCTTTGACTTCGCGGTGCCCGATGACCTGCTGAGAGAAGCGGTGGCACAGGTCAAGGACGCCGACGTGGTCGCCGACCTGGCCGTCATGCCGGGGACGGGCGAGGGCAAGCCGCCGCCGCTCGTCGGGATCCTCAACCAGAGCGGCTGGGCCCCGCTGGTGCTCTTGACGGCCGCCGCGCTCGTCCCGGGCACGTTCGGGAACGGCATCACGCTGATCGGCCGGAACCTCGAGACGTCGTTCCACATGTCCAACGCCGCGCTGGGCGCAGTGGCCTTCATCGCGCAGGTCTCGCAGCTCCTGTGGGCGGTCCCGCTCGCCCTGTGGGCCGACCGGGGCAGCCGCAAGGTGGTGGCCGCCGTGGCGCTCCTCGTCTTCGCGCTGTTCGGCGCGCTGATGGCGTTGTCGCCCAACGTGTGGTGGTTCGCCTTCTTGTACATGGCGGCGTCGGTCGGCACCGGGGTGAACAACACGGTGCACAACTCCTACCTGGCCGACGCCTACCCGACCGAGGGGAGGGGCCGTATCTTCAGCTGGCACAACCTCTCGGACCCACTGTCGCAGACGGTGGGCATCTTGATCTTCGGCTACGTCGTCACCATCGCCCACAACTGGCGGTACGGCCTGCTGGTGGCCCTGGTCGGCATCCCCCTCGGCCTCGCCCTGTTCACGCTGCGGGAGCCCGAGAAGGGCGCCAACGAGAGCAGCCACATCCTCAAGGCGTCGGGGATGGACCTGCACACCCAGCAGGAGAAGGCGCCCCGGGTGCTGCTCGGCTCCTCGGTGACCCGCCTGCTGCGGGTGCGCTCGTTGTACTACGAGCTCGTGGCCGTGGCCATCCTCGGCTTCGCGGGGACCGGAGCACCGCTGTTCGGCAACCTGTTCTTCATCGACAAGTTCCACCTCGACACGGCGCAGCGCAGCGAGGTCTACGCCATCATCGGGCTGGCGGCCTTCCTGGGCCTGCCCATCGCCTACGTGTTCGGCGACCGCTACTTCCGGCGGGCGCCGCAACGGCCCCTGGTGATCGCCGGCATCTGCATCACCGCCTACGGGGGGCTCTTCGTGCTGTCCCTGTACGTGCCCCAGCTCTGGATGGTCGTCACCCTGCAGTTCCTGGCCAACGCCTCGGTGTCGCCGCTGGCCATCTGCATCTTCTTGACCCTGGCCGCCACCGCCCCGCCCGAGATGCGCACCATTTGCTTCGCCATGTTCGGCGTCTACTCGCTGGTGTTCGGCGGGTTCGCCGGCTCGGTGGTGCTCGGTGCCGTGTCCGACGCCGTCGGTGGCCTGCACGGGATCATCGTGGCGCTCACGCTGATCCTTCCCGTGTGCGCGGTGGGCGGCCTCCTGCTCGTGGTCGGGTCGCGTTACGTCCGCCGCGACATCACGCTGGTGATCGAGGACGTGATCGAGCGCTACTCGGAGGGCAAGCGCCGGCAGGCGGGCGGCACCATCCCCGCCCTGCAGGTCCACAACCTCGACTTCTTCTACGGCACCAACCAGGTGCTCTTCGACGTCAACCTCGAGGTCGAGGAGGGCGAGATGGTTGCCCTGCTGGGGACCAACGGGGCGGGCAAGTCGACCCTGCTGCGTGCCGTGTCGGGACTGGCGCACCCCCACCGTGGCGTGATCCGCGTCTTCGGCATGAACTCGACGTACCTCGAGCCCGAACAGATCCTGGACCAGGGCGTCGCCTTACTGGTCGGGGGCAAGATGACCTTCCCCGGGCTGACCGTGCGCGACAACCTGCGCATCGGCGCGCACACGCTCCGGCATGACCGCGCCATGGTCGTCGCGTGTGCTCGACGAGGCGCTGTCCACCTTTCCCGAGCTGGCCGACCGGCTCGACCAGCCGGCGGGCACGCTCTCGGGTGGCGAGCAGCAGATGCTGGCCCTGTCGCGGGTCATGATGACGCGCCCTCGCCTGCTGATGATCGACGAGTTGTCGTTGGGCCTGGCCCCCATGACCGTCGAGCGCCTCATGGGGATGGTCCGGCGGATCAACGAGGCGGGCACCACGGTCATCCTGGTCGAGCAGAGCCTCAACCGCGCCCTCAGCCTGGCCGAGCGCTGCTTCTTCATGGAGCGCGGCGAGATCCGCTTCGACGGGCCGACCACGGAGCTCATGGCTCGCGACGACCTGCTGCGCCCCGTCTTCCTCGGCAGTGCCGCGGCCGGGCTCGGCTAGGCGGCGGGCGGTCGGTCCGAGGGGCGATGCTGGCGCTGTCCGCTCCCAACTTCGTCCTCGTCCAGGGCGTGTTCTACGGGCTGGGCTACGGCCTGCTCGCGCTGGGGCTCGTGCTGGTGTACCGCACCAACCGGGTGCTCAACTTCGCGCAGGGCCAGATCGGCGTGATCGCCGCAGTGTTCCTCGTCAAGCTCACGGCGGACTTCAAGTTCGAGTACTGGTTCGCGCTGGCGCTCTCGGTCGCCCTGGCCGCCTCGGTCGGGGCGGTGTCGGAGCTCGTGCTGCGCCGCCTGTTCAACCGCCCCCGGGTGCTGGTCATGGTGGCCACGATCGGGCTGAGCTACGTGCTGCTCGCGCTCACCGCGCTGCCGTTCATCAGGCCTTCCAACCTCTACCGGTCGGTCCCGGTGCCCTTCGACCTCTCGTTCTCGCTCGGCCCGGTCGTGATCACGCCGACCGAGGTGCTCACGTTGATCGTGGCGCCCCTGGTCACGGTGGCCCTGGTCCTGGCGGTGCGCTTCACCCCGTGGGGCCTCTCCATGCGCGCCATGTCGGAGAACGCGGACTCGGCCCGGCTCTCGGGAGTGTGGATCCGGCGCACCTCCACGCTGACCTGGACGGTGGCCGGCGCGCTCTCGGCCTTCACCGCCATCCTCAACGCGCCCAACCAGACCAGCGCCCTGACCCAGGCTCTCTCGCCCGACCTCCTCCTCTACGCGCTGACGGCCGCGCTCGTGGGCGCCATGGTCAACCTCACGGTGGCCTTCGTGGCCGGGGTGGGCATGGGCGTGTTCCTCGAGTTGCTCCAGTGGAACGTGCCGTCGCCGGCCAAGCAACAGCTCATCGTCTTCGTCGTGGTCATGGTGGTGCTGCTGGTGCGCGTCGGCGCTCTGCGCAAGGGGGCACGCACGGGCGAGCGCAGCTCCTGGGGGCACGGCGCGGTGACGACGCTGCACGGGGGAGTGGACCGGCTCCGGCGCCGGGTGTCGGCGACGGGCATCGGGGTCACCGTCGCGGTGGCCTGCCTCCTACCCCTGGTCCTCTCGGTGGGCAACGACGTGCTGATGGCCAACATCTGCATCTACGCCGTCGTCGCCCTCTCGCTCACCATGCTCACCGGATGGGCCGGCCAGGTCTCCCTCGGCCAGTTCGGGCTGGTGGCCGTGGGGGCGCTGGTCGCCGTGCATCTCGGCACCTCGGTACCGCTCGTGCTCGTGATGCTCTACGGCGGCGCCGTCACGGCGGTGGTCGCCGTCCTCGTCGGGCTGCCCGCCCTGCGCGTGCCGGGACTGTTCCTGGCCGTCACCACGTTGGCCTTCGCCATCTTCATGCAGAACGCGGTGCTGGCCACGCCGTGCGTCACCGTGCCGGGCATCGACAAGAGGCTCTGCATCGGGTTGCCCGACCCGGCCTACACCGTCGTCAGCCGACCCTCGCTCTTCGGGATCAGCCTGGCGTCGCAGCGCTCGTTCGCCTGGTTCGCGCTGGCGGTGTTGCTGCTCTCGGTCGTCGTCGTCCGCATCTGGCGCGACAAGGGCGTGGCGCGCCGCCTGGTCGCTGTGCGGGACAACGAGATCGGGGCCGCCGCCATGGGCATCCCCATCCTGCGCACCAAGCTGCTGGCCTTCAGCCTGTCGGGGTTCATGGCCGGCTACGCCGGCGTGTGCTTCGCCTTCGCCGCTCAGCAGCTCAACAACACCGACATCACCTTCGATCCGACGACGTCGTTCGTCATCATCTCCATGGTGGTGATCGGCGGGCTGGGCTCCATCCCCGGCGCCATCCTCGGGGCGCTCTTCCTCGAAGGTCTGCCGTCGCTCTTCGGCTCGAACCAGACGATCCAGTTCATCACCAGCGGCCTCGGTCTCCTGGCGTGCATCCTCTACCTGCCCGGCGGCCTGGCCGAGCTGCTGCACCGCGCCGGTGACCTGGTGGCCGTCGGGATCCGCTCCGCGGCGGGAGCGCCTGGCACCAGGCGCGACGGCCCCGCCGGCGACGCCGGACGTGACGTGGGCGGCCAACGGAGGTGACCGGTGAGCCACCCGGCACGGTTGCAGGTCGACGGTGTCACGGTGCGCTTCGGCGGGGTGCGCGCCCTCGACGGTGTCTCCTTCGTCGCCGAACCGGGTTCCATCGTCGGCCTCATCGGCGCCAACGGCTCGGGGAAGACCACCACCCTGGACGTGATCTCGGGGTTCGTGGCGCCGCGGGCGGGCACCGTCCGGATCGACGGGACGGACCTGGCCGAGTACCTGCCCGAGGAGCGCCTCAGCGTCGGGATCGTGCGGTCGTTCCAGGACTGCCGGCTCTACCCCGAGCTGACCGTGCTCGACGTCCTGCTGCTCTGCGAGGACGCCCGCCACGAGGTGGCGGTGCTGCCGACCACCTTCCGCCTGCCCTGGGCCCGGCGCTCGGAGCGCCGCAAGCTCGAGGCGGTGAACGAGGTGATCGCCGCCTTCGGTCTCGAGCGGTTCCGCCACCACCGCACGGCGCAGCTGTCGACTGGGACCCGCCGTGTCGTCGACCTGGCCTCGATCGTCCTGGCCCGGCCCCGGCTGCTCCTGCTCGACGAGCCCACGGCCGGCATCGCCCAGCGCGAGGCCGAGGCGTTCATCCCGCTGCTGCGCCGCCTCCACCAGGTGGCCGACACCACGATCGTCCTGGTGGAGCACGACGTGCCGCTCGTCTTCGAGCTCTGTTCCACGGTCGTGGTCATGGAGCTGGGGTCGGTGGTGGCCGCGGGACCGCCCGAGGTGGTCCGCGCTGACCCGAAGGCGCTGGCCGCCTACCTTGGTGCGAGCGACGAGGCCTTGATGGCATCCGGTCCGATCGTCCGCGGCGGCGGCGATCCCCGGGGGGAGCGCGGTGGGGACGACCGCGGCGAAGGAGGATGAGCATGGGCACGCGCAACGGGAGCACGACACGGCGACGGGCGCGGAACCCCCTGGCACCACTGGGCCGGTCCTGGCGCCGCTTGCGCCGCCGGCCGGCGGCGGTGCAGGTGCGGACCGTCCTCATCGTGGTGGCCGTCGTCGTGGGCCTGGTGGCCTGGGTCGCCTTCGCCCCCTCGGGCAGCCCGGGCGGCGCCGGGTCCGCCGGGGCGGCGGAGGCGGCGTCGTCCAAGTCGACCGGCGCCTCGCCGCCGAGCTCGGCGAGCACGAGCAGCCGAGGCGTGACCGCGTCGAGCATCAACGTCGTCTTCCCCGTGGTCGCCATCAACAGCCTGGCCGGCCGGGAAGGCTTCTCGCAGGACAAGGAGTACAACGAGCAGATCACGTCGATCAAGCTCTTCGTGAAGCAGATCAACCAGGCCGGCGGCATCAACGGCCGCACCATCAACCCGATCATCACCCAGTTCGACCCCACCAACGACGCCGCCACCCAGGCCCTGTGCCGCCAGTGGACCGAGGGCAGCCCGGCCGTCTTCGCGGTGGTCGACGGCATCGGGACGTGGATCGGGGACAACCAGTTGTGCGTCACCCAGCAGGGGCAGACCCCGCTCATCAGCGCCTGGTCGACCACAACCAACTGGACGAACCTGGGGTCGCCCTACCTGTGGTGGACGGGTGCCGACATGGCACCGGTCCTCGCCGCCACGGTCCAGTGGGGGTTGAGCTCGGGCCGCCTGGGCCATGGCAAGAAGGTCGGGGTGGTCGTCTCGGACCAGGCCGCCGACCAGGCGGCGCTGAACGGGTACCTGTTGCCCGACCTCAAGAAGGCGGGGATCACGCCGGTGGTGCAGACGGTGGCCGGGAACCCGGACCAGACGGCCACCACCAACTCCGACGCCCAGCTGGCCGTCGAGCGCTTCAAGGCCGCCGGGGTGCAGTCGGTGTTCCCACTCGTCCCCGAGAACGCCTTCTTCCCCTTCATCGGGGCCGAGAGCTCACAGCAGTACTACCCCCAGCTCTTGCTTGAGCGACTACCAGTCGACGATCGAGGTCGCGCTCGGCCTGATCCCCGTGCCCTACGAGCAGGCGCTCGACGGGCAGGAGGGCGTCACCACCGAGACGCTGGGCGGTTTCGACGACGCCCGGCCCGAGAGCCGGGGCGGCTACGACACCGGCGTCCGCTCCTGCTACAAGACCTGGCACGCCGCCCACCCCAAGCCGATCCCCGGGACGCAGAGCTTCTACATCGAGGAGCAGGGGCCGATCCAGGGGTGGTGCGGCGCCATCCGCCTCTTCGCCACCGCGGCGAAGGACGCGGGCAAGGACCTGAACCGCCGGACCTTCGTGGAGGCCATGTCGAAGATCACCGGCTTCCCGGGCACGCTGTCACCGGTATGGAGCTTCGGGACGGACAAGTTCTACGGGCCGGTCGACTACCAGGTGGTCAAGCTCCACAACAACGTTCCGCCGTCGTCGCAGTGCAAGCTGAAGACGAACGGCAAGCCACAGGGCACCTGCTGGGTGACCGTGCAGCCGTTCAAGCCGCTGCCCACGGCGACGGCGACGGCGGCGGCGGCGACGTCCGGGTAGCGGGCCCATCGGCGTCGTCGGGCGAAACTCGTGCTACCACGAGGCTGACGCACCTGTTGACCTCCTTGGCAGTCGATGCGGAATTGGGCAGGCTGCAGCAATGCAGCGAGCGGCCGCCGCCCCGTTCCGCCGGGGGGTGACCGCCGCGCGCCTCCCGGACGGGGGGAAGGAAGGCTCGACCGTGTTCCCGACCGCGTTCCCGACCGCGTGGTACCGAACGATCAGGGGCTTCCGACGGCAGCGCGCCGGCTACGTCGTGTTGGTACTCCTGATCGGGTTGGTGGGCGGCCTGGCCCTCGGATCAGTGGCGGCGGCCCGCCGGACCGCCTCGTCGTTCTCGACCTTCTTGGCATGGTCGAACCCCTCGGACCTGATGATCGAGCCGGCCGGCGGTGGCCCCGGCGTCGGCCAGCCGGACCATGTGCAGCACCTGATCGACACCGTGCGCCGGTATCCGGAGGTCAAGCGGGTCGAGAGCTACGTCGCGCTGAGCGCGTCGCTCGTCAAGGCGGGCAGGGTCGAGCAGCGGAGCCTCGACAGCAACGTTGTCCTCGTGGGCAGCGTCGACGGACTCCTGTTCGACCAGGATCGCTTCGCCGTCACGAGCGGGCGGATGGCCGATCCCGCCCGCGCCGACGAGGTGGTGGTCACGCAGAGTGCCGCCACTGCCCTGAGGCTGCATCTCGGTGACGTGGTCCCCGTTGCGATCTCACCGGTCTCGGGTTCAGGCCCTGTCCGGCGCTTCCGCCTCAAGGTCGTCGGCATCGGCCTGCTGAACCGGGAGGTGGTGCAGGACCAGATCGCCAAGTTCCCCACCTACATCGTGGCGACGCCGGCCTTGACGCGCTCGGTCGTCGGCGACACCAGCATCGTGTACCTGGGGGCGCAATTGCGCCACGGCGCAGCCGACGTGGCCGCGGTCGAGCGGCGCTGGAACTCGACCACGCGGTACTTCACCGACTTCCAGGTCTCCTCGCAGCTCCAGGCCGCAGCCGATCAGTCGATAAAGCCCGAGGCCCTGGCGCTCGGGGCGTTCGGCGCCGTCGCCGGACTCGTCGCCCTGCTCCTCGGGATCCAGCTGGCCGCGCGCCAGCTGAGTGCGCGCGAGCACGATCTGGCCGTCATGCGGGCGATGGGGGCCGACCCCACGACGACCACGCTCGACGGCCTCGCCGGCATCCTCGGGTCGGTCCTGGCCGGAGCCGTCCTCGCCGTGGGGGTGGCGCTGGCCATGTCCAGCCTCTTCCCCATCGGCCCCGTCCGGCCCGTGTACCCGGACCGCGGCCTGGACGCCGACTGGACGACGCTCGGCATCGGCTTCGTGGTCATGGTCCTCGTCATCGGCGCAGGCGCCGTAGTGCTCGCGGTCCTCGGCGCACCGCACCGCCTCCAGCAGCGTTCCCGTTCCTATGCTCGGCGTTCCTCCGTTGGGCAGCTGGCGGCCCGGTCCGGGTTACCGCCGCCCGCGGTCGCGGGCGCGTCGTTCGCCGTCGACGCACGGCACGGGCGGACGGCCGGCCCCTACCGATGGGCCCTCGTCGCGGCCGTGGTCGCCATGGTCGTGGTGACCGCAACGTTGACGTTCGGCGCCAGCCTGCGCACGCTGGTGTCCCAGCCGGCTCTCTACGGGTGGAACTGGGACTACGCGGTGCAGAGCTCCGACGGCTACGGTCCTGTTCCCAACAAGGCGATGGCGTCGCTCCGCCACGATCCGACGGTCCGGTCGTTCTCGGGGGTCTGGTTCGCGACGATGCAGCTCGACGGGGTGGAAGTGCCGACCCTGTTGTCCTACCCCCGGTCCCCGGTCGCGCCGCCCGTCATCGAGGGCGGAGGGCTCGAGGCGTCACACCAGGTCGTGCTCGGCGCGGCAACGCTGGCGCAGCTCCACAAGCGCATTGGCGACACCGTTGATCTGCAGTACGTGCCGGGCTACCCGCGCCACCCGATCCCGCTCAGGATCGTCGGTGTGGCCACCATGCCCGCGATCGGCATTGCCGAGGGCCTGCACACCTCCATGGGTGTCGGTGCGGTGGTGCCGGCCGACGCCGGCCGTGTGACCGAGGCGCTAGGCCCGCAGGGCTACGATGCCGCCTGCAACGGGCCCAACATGGTCCTCCTGCGGGTCCGGGGAGGCACAGGTGCCCCGCAGGGCCGAGCCGCCGCGCAGCGGCTTTCCGACGCCGCCAACCACATCCTGGCCGTGCAACCGCAGAGTTCGAACTGCGGGGGGAACGTGGCCACGGTCGTCGGCGTCCAGCACCCCGCCCAGATCGTCAACTACCGCTCCATGGGCACGACCCCGCTCCTGCTCGCCGGCGCGCTCGCGTGGGCCGCGGTGGTGGCCGTCGGGTTGGCCGTCGCCGCGTCGGTCCGGCGGTGCCGACGGGACCTGGCCCAGCTCAAGGTGTTGGGCTTCGTCCAGCGCCAGTTGTCGGCCGCCGTCTGGTGGCACGCGTCCATCGCGGTCGTGATCGGGATCCTGGTGGGCGTCCCGCTCGGCATCGTGCTCGGCCGGTGGCTGTGGATCCTCTTCGCGGAGCAGATCGGAGCGGTGCCGGCGCCCTCGGTGCCGGTGTTCTCGGTGCTCCTGGCCGCGGTCGTGGCCCTGGTCCTGGCGAACGCGGCCGCCGTGGTCCCCGGCCGGCGAGCCGCCCGCACCGCGACGGCGGCCGTCCTGCGCGAGGAGTAGCGCTCAGCCGATGGGCGACGGGCTGGGTTGGCGCCGTTGGTCGATGTCCTCGAAGCGAGTCCGTACCACCTCGTCGAGCTCGGGGTGGGTCAAGATGTAGAAGGTGTCGGACTTCACCGCGTCGATCACGCGGTCGGCCACCACCGCCGCGGGGATGCCTGCGGCGATCAGCCCCTTGATGGCGCCCCGCAAGTTGTCGGCGTCCTCGCCCTCGGGCGCCGGCGCCCAGGCCGGCCGGTTGCGCTCAGACTCGTCGATCCGCGTCTGCACGAAGCCCGGGCAGAGCACCGAGACGCCGACGGGGGAGCCGGCGAGCTGCAGGTCCTTGAACAACGTCTCGGAGATGGCCACCACCGCCTGCTTGGTGGCGTTGTAGGGGCCGAGGAAGGGCGAGGCGACGAGTCCGGCGATCGACGCCGTGTTCACCACGTGCCCCTCGCCTTGTTCCATCAGCACGGGCACGAAGGCGTTGACCCCGTGGACGACGCCCCACAGGTTGACGCCGAGGATCCAGCGCCAGTCCTCCTCGCTCACCTCCCAGATGGGGCCGCCCACACCCACGCCGGCGTTGTTGTGCACCAGGTGCACGGCGCCGAAGCGGTCGAGGGCGCGGTCGCGCAGGTCACGCGCCGACGCCGCTTCGGTCACGTCGGTGACCACGCCGAGCACCTCGGCGCCCTCCTCGCCCAGCGCTTTCTCGGCCCCGCGGAGCGCCCCCTCCTCGATGTCGCCGAGCACGAGCTTCATGCCCTCGGCCGCCGCCCGCTGCGCCACCGCAAGGCCGATGCCGCTGGCCCCGCCGGTGATGACGGCCACCTTGCCCTGCAGATCCTCCATGGTCCCTCCCCGATGCATCGTGTCGTTCGCCCCGTCCCGCGGCGCCGTCGCAGTCAATCACGGTGCCGCGGCCGCGGCCAGCGCCCGGTGGTGGGCTCGGATCGGAGCGGTCCGGGGCGCGCCGGTCAGCGCTCGGAAGGAATGGCGGCCAGGACGGGGTGCTGTCCGAACCACTCGGGGATCTTCCTGGCCAGATCGCGCGGTCCCCGCACGGTGATGTGCCCCTGCCGCTGGGCGTCGAGGAAGCGGTCGTCGCCCATCCAGACCCTGGTGAGGGCCCGCAGCTCCGCCTCGATCACCACGTCCACCGGATGGCCGGGGTCGGTGATGCACAGGTCGACGTCGCGGGCGTCGAGCACCACCCAGTAGAAGCGGCGCGAGGCCGGCACGGAGGCGAACGAGAACTGCACGACGACACGCCCCTCACCGAGCGCTCCGGGCTGGAGGAACCGCCGGACGTCCCACAGCAACAGCCCCGGATCGAGCTCGTCGGCGCCGTAATCGCTGCGGGCCCAACGCTGGCCCCACTCGCCCAGGCCCTGTATGAGCGGGTAGAGCGCGTGGCCGGACTCGGTGAGCTCGTAGGTCGAGCCGTGAGGATCCCGCGTGACCACGCCGGCGGCTTGCAGCTCGCGCAGCCGCTTCGAGAGCAGCGCTGGCGAGCAGGTCGGCACGCCGCGGCGGATCTCGTTGAAGCGGCGACTCCCCAGGAGCAGCTCACGCAGGATGAGGGGGGTCCAGCGCTGGCAGACGACCTCGGCCGCTTTGGCCACCGGGCAGAACTGCCCGTACCCGCTCACGATGCAAGGGTACCCGCTTCATTCTCTGTACTTGAGGCGACGGTCGCCCTGCCCGACGATGGGTCGTGCGCGCCACGTGCCGTCGGGAAGCCGTCACGAAGGGAACCACCATGCCGACCAAAGCCGCCGTCAGTCTCACCACCGGCCTCGAGGACCCGGAACGGGTCACGGTGGCTTTCCTCGTCGCGGTCGGCGCGGCCGAGCAGGGCCGCCCGACCCTGATGTTCCTGACCAAGGAAGCGGTCCGGCTCGCGCTCGACGGGTTCGCCACGGGTGTGGCCTGCGATGGCTGCCCGCCACTGCCCGAGCTCGTCCAGCGCTACACGAAGGCGGGGGGGACCTTCTTGGTGTGCCCGATCTGCTTCAACGCCAGGAACCTCGAGGAGCAAGGCCTCATGGGTCAGGCCACGCTCGGCGGGACGGTGCCGCTGTGGGAGTGGATCGGGGACGAGGCGGTGACCTTCAGCTACTGAGGTCCACGGGACGGCGGGTGCCCAGGTGGGCGAGGCCCGCCGGCGACACCGCGACCTGCGGGCCCCGGCCTGGGTGGTCGCGGCGCAACAGGTAACCGCGGCGGTTGGCCTCCTCCCACACGGGGAGGCGGGGGCACGACGTGCGCCAGGCTTCCATGACCTCGCCGTAGGGCCGGGCGCCGGGCCCGATCCACTCGAGCAGGTCGAGGACCAGGCTCTCGAGGGCGTCGCCGGTGTCGAAGGTGTGGGTGTCGGTCACCGCCTTCCAGTCTCGCGCCCGGGTGCCGCCCGGCTGTTCAGAGGAGCGAGAAGGTGCCCGCCTGCGCCATGACCAGCACGCCGACGCAGCAGAGCAGCAGTGGGACGGCGACCGCACCCAGCCGGGTCACGGCACCGCGGGTACGCGGGTGGCGCCCTCCGGTCAGGACGAGCCAGGTCACCAGGACCTCACCGGCGGCGAAGACGCCGACGACCGCCGCCAGCCCCCAGCCGCCGGCCGAGCGGAAGAGCGCGATGTAGACGGCGAGGTTGTCCCCGCCGGCGGCGATGGTGACCAGGGCGGCCGCGACCAGGCCCTGCCCCACGGCCCGCCGCCGCACTCGCTCCCCGGTGCCGTCCGGCGACGTCCCCGCCGCGCTCCACGCGCCAGCGACACGAGGCCGTGAACGCCGATGGCCAGCGGCACGAGACCGAGCAGCCCGACCACGGCCGGGGTGAACTCGTAGAGCAGCGCCGCGGCCGCGGCCGCCGCCACCACGAGCACGGCGAAGCCGAGCACCTGCCCGGCGGCGATCCTCCGCGCGCGCGGCAGCGGGGCGCCGGCCACCATCGTCATGGTCACCAGGCAGTTGTCGACGTTGGTGGCGAGGAAGGCCGCCGCGGCGAGGCCGACCTCGGCTCCGACGCCGGCAGTTGCCACCAGCGCGGTCAGCGTGCGGGTAGTGGCATGGCGGGACCGTAGGGCTTGTCCCCCCGCAGTGTCACCCGGTGCGCATACCGGGCCGCGTCGCCGTAGTCGTCGAGGGCGTAGTGCAGCGTGGCCCGGTTGTCCCAGAACGCGACCGACCCGGGCCGCCACACGAAGCGGCAGGTGTACTCGGGCGTGACGCAGTGGTTGTAGAGCATCTCGAGGATGGCGTTGCTCTCGTTGTCCGACAAGCCGAAGATCGAGCGGGTGAACTGCCGGTTGACGAAGAGCCCGTTGCGGCCGGTCTCGGGGTGGGTGCGCACGACGGGGTGCAGCGCCGGCAGCAGCTTCTCGCGCCACGTGCCGTCCCACTCGTACCCGCCGCGCTCGGCTACGTCGGCGGCGAACCACGGGTCGTGGTGAATGGCGATCAGCTGGTCGCACATGGCGCGCACCGCCTCCGCGAGCCCGTCGTAGGCGTCCTGCAGGCTGGCCCACATGGTGTCGCCGCCGACCTCGGGCGCCTCGAGCATGTGGAGCACCGACGCCATGGCCGGCGTGTCCAGGAAGGTGACGTCGGTGTGCCACCAGCTGGCCCGGTCCACCTTGCCGTCGATGGCGAGGACCTCGGGGCTCTCGTCGATGGAGGGGAGCACCGGGTGGGCCTCGGTGACGGTGCCGAACTGCCGGGCGAAGTCCGCCTGCTGCGCCGCGGTCAGCGACTGGTCGCGGAAGAACACGACGTGGTGCGTGTTCAGCGCCTCCCGGATGGCGCCGACGACGCCGGGGTCCAGCGGCTGCGAGATGTCGACACCCGAGATCTCGGCGCCGATGGCGGGGGAGACCGGGCGGACCGTCAGGGCGGGGGCGAGGCTCACGGCCGCAATTGTGCCCGAGGTCTGCCCCGGGGGCCACGCAGGCCGCCTACATTGACCGGACCGCCGCCCTGCCGCGGCGCAAAGGGGGCCGAGCAGTGACCGATGACGCAGGGGGCCTCGTCCTCACCCCGCCCCGCCGGAACTATTCGTCTTGGTACCAGTGGATGGTCCGCCTCTCGTCCACCGCCCACGAGGACCCGCTGCCCGAGGGCGATCCGGCCGCGTTCGGGGATTGGCTGGGCCGCCGCCGCACCCGCCTGGCCGAGCTGCTCGGTCCCGAGCCCGAGCGGGTGCCCCTCGAGGTGGAGACCCTCGAGTCCGTGGCCTGCGACGGGTACCGCCGGGACAAGGTGGTCTTCGACACCGAGGACACCATGGCGGTGCCCGCCTACCTCCTGGTGCCCGACACCCGCCTCGATGCGGCCCCCGGCGCGGCCGTCCTGGCCTGCCACGGGCACGGGCCCGGCAAGTCGCAGGTGGTCGGGCTCGAGCACACCGACATGCCCAACGCCGACTACGCGCTCCAGCTGGTCCGGCGGGGCTACGTCGTGCTGGCCCCGGACCTGCGCTGCTTCGGCGAGCGCACCGACTGGAACCCCGAGGACCACTACGCCTGCGACACCAACCTGGTGCACGCCGCCATGGCGGGCTGGAACCCCCTGGCCCAGAACGTCTGGGACCTGCGCCGCAGCCTCGACGTCCTCGAGCAGGACCCGCTGGTCGACCCGGCGCGGCTCGGGATGGTGGGGATCTCCTACGGCGGGACGGTGACGCTGTTCACCGCCGCGCTCGACACGCGCGTGGCCGCCTCCGTCGTGAGCGGGTACTTCTCGTCGTGGGCCGAGAGCCACAAGGTGCCCTGGAACATGTGCGGCTCGCAGATCATGTTCGCGATGCTCGGAAAGCTCGAGCATGAGGATCTCGGCGCGCTCGTCGCACCGCGGCCCATGCTCGTCGAGTCGGGGACCGAGGACTTCTTGTTCCCGTTCGCCGCAGCCACCGAGTCGGTGCGGCGGGCCGGCCTCGTGTACGCCGCCAGGGGCGCCGGGGACCGGCTGGTGCACGACGTCTTCGAGGGCGGCCACCAGTGGCACGGCGCGCTGGCCCTGCCCTTCCTCGACCGCTGGCTCGGTCACGAGTCGGCGTGACGGGCAGCCCCCGCTACAGGAAGGCGCGCAGGACGTCGGCGAAGGCGGCGGCGAGAACCAGCTGGCCCTGACCGTCCCTGGCCGTCGGCACCGAGACCGGATGCGCGGCGGGGACGTTCATGAGGGACAGCACGTCGGAGACCGGTGTCCCCGGGCCGAGATACACGTGCGACGCCACCTCTTGGAGCATGGAGCTGGTCCCCAGCGGGTTCGACAGCATGGAGGTGACCGCCAGCTTCCCAGTGGCCAGGCGGCCCAGGTCCGAGCTCGGGTCGACCGCGTGCAGGTCGACGCCCACGTAGTGGCTGACCGGGATGCCCAGGTGGACGAGACCGGCCACGATCACGCTGGGCGCGTGAAGGCTCACGGTCTTGAGGGGGACACTCCGTCCGCCGGCGAGGGGCAGGGCCAGCGCGGCGGGGATCTGCAGCACGTTGGTGTGCCCGTGCGTGGCGTGGAACACGAAGACCTGTTCGCTGTGGTCCGGCCCCTTCACGATGGCCAGCAGGTCGTTCTTCCCCTTGGCCAGCAGCGACGCGGGGACCCCCACGTGGTGGACGGCGTGGTCGATCCGGTAGATGCTCAGGCCCACCCAGGCGCCCACCAGAGCCACCAGGGTGACCACCGCGGTGCCGGCGATCAGGAGAACACGCCGCAGGCGCCGTCGGCCCCGTCGCCGCGGGCGCGGCTCCGCCGGCGACGCGCCCGGACCCAGGCGCTCGGCAGGAATCGCGATCGTCAACTGCCCCCTCCAGACGGCCGCCCGACTCCGGCCGAGGCCCACCCCGGACCCCGTGTCGGAACGCTACGAGCGGGCCATTGCCGCCCCGTTGCCCGCCGGGTTCGGTGTGGTTGCCGTGATCCGACGGCGATGTGCCCGCCGTCCGCCATGCTGGGGTCATGGGAGAAGACGGGGACGCTCCCCGCGACCCTCCGCCGGGCCCCACCACGGCGGCGGCGCCTCGGTTCCGCTACACCTCGCCGGACGAGGACAGCGCCCGCTGGCGGGAGTTCGCCTTCCGCCCGGGCGATGTCGTGATCAGCACCCGGTCCAAGTCGGGCACCACCTGGGCCCAGATGATCTGCCTGCTGCTGGTGTTCGGCACCCCCGACCTGCCTGGCACGGTGGGCCAGCTCTCGCCCTGGTTGGACCACTTGGTCCGGCCCGTGGAGGAGGTCGTCGCGCTCCTGGCCGCGCAGCGGCACCGGCGCGTCGTCAAGACGCACACCCCGCTCGACGGCGTGCCCCTCGACGACGGGGTGACCTACATCGTCGTGGGTCGTCACCCGCTCGACGTGGCGGTCTCGCTCTACCACCACGGTGACAACATCGACCGCCGGCGCATGGCCGAGCTGACCGGTCAGCCCCAAGAGGCGCGCCCGCCGCGGCCACCACTGCACCGGTGGTTGCTCGGCTTCGTCGACTGGGATGGCGACCCGCGGGCCTGGCTCGACACGCTGCCCGGGGCGATGCTGCACCTCTCCGACGCGTGGGGCCGCCGGCACGACCCCAACGTCGTGCTGGTGCACTTCGACGATCTGATCACGGACCTCGACGTGGCCATGCGCCGGCTGGCGGGTCGGCTCGGGATCCCCGTCGACGAAGGGGTGTGGCCGGCGCTCGTCCAGGCCGCGACGTTCGAGGCCATGCGGGAGCGCCCCGGCGCGTCGGCCCCCGACGCGTCGGGCATCTTGAAGGACTCGGCCGCGTTCTTCCGCCGTGGTGTCTCGGGGGAGGGCCCGGCGCTGCTCAGCGCCGGCGAGCTGGCGCACTACCACCGGCGCATCAACACCATGGCCCCGGCTGACATGCTGGCCTGGCTCCACCGTGAGGAGGCCGCTGCCACTCCGTGGTCCACGCCCTAGTCCATCACCTTCTTGGCCGCACCGGTCGTCGGGGGTGCGGCCACCGCACGACGAGGGCCGCTACTCGGGGGCAACGGCCATTCCACCAGCAGCCGGGCGGAATCCGGGTCGAGGTGGATGGTGGCGTGCGTCACGGTGCGCAGCGCCGAGGCCGGGCACGTCGTGGCGACGGGCCCTCTGAGCGCGGCGTGGACCGGCTCCGCCTTGCGGGCCTCGGGCACGACGGCGAGTACCCGGCCCGCCCGCAACAACGCGGGAACGGTCACCGTCACGGCGTGCGTGGGCACGTCGGCGAGCCCGGCGAAGTGCCCTTCGTGGACCTGTTGCATGCGGCAGGCGGAGTCGAGCTCGACCACCTTCACGTCGAGCGGGTCGGCGAAGTCGGCCACCGGCGGGTCGTTGAAGGCGAGGTGCCCGTTCTCGCCCACACCCAGGCAGCACAGGTCGAGGGGATGGTCGCGCAAGAGGCCGGCGTAACGGCGGCACTCCGCCTCGGGGTCGCCGCGGCCCTCGACGTAGTGCGCGGCCATGGGGCGGGCCGGTTCCACGATGCGCTCGCGTATCCAGCGTTGGAAGCCCGCCGGATGGTCCGGGCCGACCCCGACGTACTCGTCCATGTGGAAGACCACGGTCTCGCCCCACGGCACCCCTTGGGTCTCGTGCACGAGCGCATGCACGAACGCCAGCTGCGAGTTGCCCGTCGCGAACATGGCGTGGCAGACGCCGCGGGCCGCCACGGCGGCCTGCATGACCGTGGCCGCCTCGTCGGCCGCCGCCCGCGCCATCGCCCGGTCGTCGGGGTGCACGCGGACAGTCACGCCGTCCACCGTCGTCGTCCCGGGTCGCACCGGGCCAGCATGCCAGGCGCAGTCCGGGCCACCCGGCCAGACTGGGGCCGTGCGCGACGTGGAGGTGCCCGGGCCGTCCCACCTGGAAAGTGCGTGGGACGCCGTGCGCCGCAACCTGGCGGTCACGCCCGTGGTCGTCGCCCCGCAGCTCGGGCCGTCGGTGTCGGTGAAGCTCGAGTCGGTGCAGCCCACGGGTTCGTTCAAGGTGCGCGGCGGCCTGGCCGCGGTCTCTGCCACCGTGGCCGAGGAGCCCGGCCGCGCCGTGGTGACCGCCTCGGCGGGCAACCACGGGCTGGGCGTGGCCTTCGCCGCGTCGAAGCTCGGGGCGCAGGTCACCGTGGTGGTGCCCACGGGCGCCTCGGCGGCGAAGGTGGCGGCGCTGCAGCAATTCGACGTGCGGCTCGTCCTCCACGGCGAGGAGTACGGCCAGGCCGAGGCCCACGCCCTCGCGCTGGCCGCAGCCGAGGGCAGCCGTTACGTGTCGCCCTACAACGACCCCGACGTGATCGCCGGGCAGTCGACGCTGGCCCGTGAGTTGCGGGCCCAGGTGCCGGACCTGGCCACCGTCGTCGTCCCCTGTGGCGGCGGTGGGTTGCTCGCCGGCACCGTCCTCGAGCTCGAGGGCACGGGGGTGCGCGTGGTGGGGGTCGAGTCCGAGGCGTCGCCGTCCATGAGCACTGCTCTGGCCGCGGGCGCGGTGGTGCCGATCGAGGTGGAGGCCAGCCTGGCCGACGGCCTGGCGGGCAACCTCGAGCCGGGGACGGTCACGCTGCGCATCGCGCTGGCCCACGGGGTCGAGGTGCTCACGGTGAGCGAGGCGGACATCCGCTCCGCCATGGCGTACGCCGTCACGAAGATGGGTTTGGTGCTCGAGGGTGCGGCCGCCGTGGCGGTGGCGGCACTGCGCGCGGGGGTGGTCGCCCCCGACCCCGACGCCGGGGCGACGGTGGCGCTCCTCACCGGGCGCAACGTGGCGCCCAAACTCCTCTCCGAGGTGCTCGGTGCCTGAGGCCGCCGTGCCCGGGGCCACACTCAGCTACCAGGTGCACAGCGAGGGCGAGCCGCTGCTCCTGATCGCGGGCTGCGGGCAGCCCGCCGAGGCCTGGCGCTTCTCGCTGGCACCGCGCCTGTCGGCCGCCGGCTACGCGGTGGTGACCTTCGACAACCGGGGCGTGGCACCGTCCTCGTCGCCCCCCGCCCCCTACAGCGTCGACGTCATGGCCGCCGACACGGTGGCGCTCCTCGACCACCTCGGCTGGCACGCACCGGTGCGTGTCGCCGGCCACTCCCTGGGCGGCTGGATCGCCGAGACGCTGGTGCTCGACCATCCCGGTCGGGTGCGCGCCGCCGCGCTGATGGGCAGCGCCAACATCCCCACCGCGTGGGAGGTGGCCATCACCACCGTCGAGCGCGACCTGGCCCGGCTCGACCACGACTTGCCGCCGCTCTTCTATGCCACCGAGACGCTGCGCTACCTGCCGATCGCCGACATCCAGGACTCCGAGGTGGTCAGCACCTGGCTGTCGTTGATCGGCGAGCTGCCGCCATGGCCCAACCCGGGCCGCCTGGGCCAGTACGAGGCGGCCCTGGCCTGGTCGACCGATCCCGCCCGCGGCACGCGCTGGCACGAGATCGCCACCGCGTGCCTCGTCCTGGCGTTCGAGCACGACGTGGACTCGCCGCCGCGCGACGCCCGCCGGGCCGCTGCGGCCATTCCTCGGTGCGAGTACCGCGAGATCGCGGGCGCCGGGCACCTCGGCATCTTGACCCATGCCGACGAGGTGGCGCGGCACCTCGTCGAGTTCTTCGCCGCGCGTCTGAGTGCAGGGGCGCTAGACCGCCGGCCCCGCCCAGTCCGAGTGCGGGTCCGAGGCCGGGAACGACTCCTCTTCCTCCTCGTCGAGGTGCTCCTCCGCGTGCGCCCGGTGACCGTCGTCGGCGGGTTCCTCGGCGTCTGGGATACCGGGGGGCAGCTTCCAGTCGATGGTGACGCCGGCGGCCTCCTCGGGGTGCGAGCGCAGGAAGCGGCGGGCGAAGGGGCACCACGGGACCACGGTCAACCCGTGCGCGGCGGCGTGGCGTAGCGCGGCCCCCAGCAGGAGGCTGCCGACGCCGTGGCCGCCGAGTTCGTCGGGCACGCCCGTGTGGACGAGGATCATGCGGTCGCGCCGCACGCGGTAGACGAGCTCGGCCTCCGCACCGTCGAGCCGAACGACGAAGCGCTCCTCGTCGGGGAGGTGCACGAACTCGATGCCGTCGTCGCTGGGCATGGTCGTGCTCACCTTAGGGGTGTAGGAAGGAGCACGTGGTCGAGATCAGCCCCGGCCGGTCGGCTCGCGTGGGCGCGCTGGCGGTGCGCCGCGTCCTGCCCCAGCGCCGGCGGCGCACGGTGGGGGCGTGGTGTTTCGCCGACCACCTGGGCCCGGTCACTCTCGGCGCCGGCGGCGCGCCCGGCGCCGCCGGGGCGGGCATCGGGCCGCACCCGCACTGCGGGCTGCAGGCGGTCACCTGGCTGGTCGAGGGGGAGCTGCTCCACGTCGACAGCCTCGGCAGCGAGCAGCTGATCCGACCCGGCCAGCTGAACCTCATGACCGCCGGCCACGGGGTGGCCCACGCCGAGGAGGACCCGCGTCGAGCCGGCGCCCTGCACGGGGTGCAGCTGTGGGTGGCCCAGCCCGAGCAGACCCGGCACGGCCCGCCTGCCTTCGAGCACCACGCCGGGCTGCCCCGCGTGTCCTTCGGCACGGCCGAGGCCACGGTCCTCGTCGGCTCGTTCGCCGGCCTCGACTCGCCCGCGCGCCGCGACACGGATCACGTCGGTGTGGAGCTCGTGCTGCACCGGGGCCTGACCGTGGTGCCCCTGCGGCCGGCCCACGAGCACGGGCTGATCGTGCTGGAGGGCGACGTCGCCCTCGGGGCGAACCGGGTGGCGCCCGGCGTGCTGGCCTACCTGGGCCCCGGCCGCGACGAGTGCGCCGTCGAGGCGCCCGAGGACGCTCGTGTGGTGCTCCTGGGCGGACTCCCGTTTCCCGAGGCGGTGCTCATGTGGTGGAACTTCGTGGCCCGGGGCCGCGACGAGATCTCAGAGGCGCGGCGCCAGTGGGCGGACGCCGACCCGCGTTTCGGCCGGGTCGCCTCGTCGTTGGCCCGGATCGAGGTCGGTCGGCCGCCCTGGGAGTGAGCTGCGGCCGGAGCGGGGACTACCAGTCGCCCCAACCCGGCGGGCTGACCGACCCGGTGACCGAGCGGGGGTCGACCGGGGCGCGTGTCGTACCCGCCTCGTAGACGGCGAAGCACAGGCGCAGCACGTCAGTCGCCTCGGCCGCGCTCATGGAGGCCGGCGTGCCGGACAGCAGCGAGTCGACGAAGTGTTGCGAGGAGCGCACGAATCCGGCGCCCCAGTCGGCGTCGATGTCGGTGAACTCGGTCGTCTTGCGCTCCTGTGGCGTGCCGGTGAAGAGCATGACCGGGGCCAAGTCGAGCATCTCTCCCGTGGCCCGCGTCACCCAGATCTGGCCCTCGTCGCCGGTGATCTCGAAGAACTCGTCTGCCCCGTAGTACGAGGAGCGCATGTAGAAGTTCGGCGAGTACTGCACCTCCATCATGCCGAGGACCTCGGGGTCGTCGTACTCGAAGATCACGGCGCACGGCTCGAAGAAGAAGTCGCGTCGGCGCACCACCGCCTGTACCGAGACGATGTCCAGGTCGAGCAGCCACAGGGCCATGGCGTACTTGTGCACCATGTCGTCGAAGAGGTGCCCGCCCGGGCTGCGCTTGTCGAGGCGCCAGCGGTACCCCTCGAGCCGCAGGCCGGCCTGGAACGCCGAGTCGGTCTGGCCCACCAGGGTGCGGATGCGCAGCGAGGTGGGCTTGCCGATGGCGCCTTCGGCCACCAGGCGCTTGGCCAGCTCGAGCGGGGGGTAGTGCACGAAGCACTCGCTGATGCGAAGTGTGCGCCCCACCCGGTCGGCCACGGCCTGCATCTCGAGCGCGTCGTCGACGGAGTTGGCCGCGGGCTTCTGCACCGACACGTGCTTGCCGGCCTCGAGCGCCGCGATGACGTGGTCGTGGTGGAGGTGGGTGGGCGTGAGCACCTCGACGGCGTCGATGGACTCGTCCGCCAGCATGCCGTCGAGGTCGGGGTAGAAGGACGGCGCCCCCCAGGCCGCCGCGGCTTGGCGCCCGATCACCTCGTCGGCGTCGCAGACGGCGACGACGTCGCAGCGGGGATCCTCGAGATACCCCTTCACGTTCATCGCCGCGATGTTCCCGGCGCCGAGCACCCCCAACCGGACCCTGTCCATCAGACCTCCCCGAACGCCTGTTGCCGGCGGGCCTCGGCAATTTTGTCGTCGTCATAACCCAGGACCGTGCGCAACACGTCCTCGGTGTGCTGGCCCACGTCCGGCGCCCGGGAGGGGTGGGGCAGCTCCTCGCCGACGAAGTGCAGCGGTGTGAAGATCTGGTCGGCGCCCACCTCTTGCTGGGTGAGCAGCGGCAACCGGTCGGCGAACTGCGGGTCGCCGAAGAGCGTCTTGGGCGTGTTGACCGGGGCCAGCGGCGTGTTGACGCGCCCACCGAACTCCAGCCACTCGGCGGCCGTCTTGGTGGCGAAGATCTCGCGCAGCTCGCGTTGGAGCTCGCGGTTGCCGCGGGCATGGTCGGCGTACTTGGAGCCCGGCCAGCGCTCGAAGAGGTCGATGCGGCCCACGCCCTCGCAGAAGTTCTTCCAGAAGGCCTGCTCGGACGCCATGAACAGCACGTGGCGTCCGTCCTTGGCCTTGTAGACCTGGTAGCGCACCCCCTCGATCATCCCGGCCGTCCCTGGGGCGCGTCGCTCGTAATCGTCGGACTTGTTGCCCGTCACTTCGGACTCGGGCCGCTCGTAGGCGCGCCAGGTCTCCGACCGGTACCAGTCGACGGCTGCCGCTGCGTCGGACTGCGCGAGGTCGATGTGGGAGCCCGCACCGGTCTCGCGGGCGCGGATCACCGCGGCCAGGATTCCCAGCGCCCCGAAGATCGGCCCCGCGTTGATGCCGATGGACACATGCTCGGGGATGTAGGTGAACCCCTCGTCGTCCTCGGCCACGTTGACGATGCCCGCCCAGGTGTCGTACGCGATGCCGTGGCTCGGGTAGTCGCGGTACGGCCCCGTCATGCCGTAGCCCGAGATGGTGCAGAAGACGATCTTCGGGTTGAGCTGCCGCAGATCCTCGAAGCCCACGCCGCGCCGGGCGAGCGCGCCGGGCCGCATGGCCTCGACGACGACGTCGGCTCCCGACGCCAGCTCCCCGAAGATGGCCAGGCCGGCCTCGGTGCGCAGGTCGAGCACCAGTGACCGCTTGCCCCGGTTGATGTGCAGGTGCAGGAGCGAGTTGCCCTCCACGATGGGCCAGGTCATCTCGCGCACGTAGTCGCCCCCCGGCGGCTCGACCTTGATCACGTCCGCCCCGAGGTCGACCAGCGCGCTGGTGACGGCGGCCGGCCCGAGGACCGAGCACTCGATGACCCGCATGCCGTGCAGCGGCGGCCTGGTCGCCATGGTTTCTCTCCTCCGTCTCGGCGTCGCGTCCGTCCCGACGCCCCGGACGCGACGTGTCTGTGGTGGCCGCCGGATCGTAGCGGTCACCGTCACGGGCGCCCGAGCCCGGACCCCGGCATACTTGCCGGGTGGCCACGCAACCGCTCGATGAGGCGCTCGCCGCCTTCGCGGTCACCGCGCCCTCGTACGGGCCGCTCGGCCTGGCCAACCACGGACCGATGGCGGCCGAGGCCTTGGACCACATGGGGCGGTCCGACGCCGTCGCCTCCTGGACGGCCGGCTACCTGGCCCGGCTCGACACCGCCACGCCGCCCGACCAGCGGCCCCTGGGTGAGGACGAGTGGCCGGCCGCCCTGGGCCAAGAGGATCGGCTCACCGGGTGGCTCGCCCTCTTCGAGCGCGAGGTGGCCGATCGCCCCGTCGCCGCGGTCGTGGGCGAGTGGGCGCCGCGGTTGTTGCCCGGGACGATCGGGGCCGCCACACACGGGTTGATCCGGACCGGCCACGCGCTGCGGGCCCTGGGCAAGGCCGACACGCCGCCGCGGCGGCTCGAGGTGGCCCTGGCGTTGGCCTTCTGGGCCTCGACCTACCAGGAGCTGCCCGGCCCGCCGCTCCTCATCGGCCACGAGGGAGTGCCGCAGGCGCTGACCGACCTGCCCTACCTGCCCGAGGACGCGCCACAGGCCTACCTCATCAGCGACCGGGTGGCCGCCGTGGCCGACATCGCGGAGGAGTTCGAGCAAGCGGTGGCGTCACTCGGGTGGGACGGCGGCGCGGTGGCGCTGCTCGACGCGTTGGCCGCCGGCGGCGCGGCCGCGTACCTGCGCAATCCCGACGGTGGCGGGCTCATCGGCCTCCTGCACTCGGTCACGGCTCCGTTGGCGTGCGAGCTCCTGCTGCCTTGGCTGGACGAGGCCGACCGGGACGCCGCCCTCGGCTACATCTGGCAGGCGGTGGCCGCCCTCCACGTGGCGTACGACATCGACCGGACCTCGCCGCCCCCCACCGGGGCGGTCCCGTCGGCCGAGGAGCTGGTCGAGCGCGCCATCACGTCGGGGGACGAGCACGCCATCAAGTTGACCGAGGCCGCCTTGCGGAGCTTCGGCCGCATCGGTGATCCGGCGCTGCTCGCGGCGGCCTCCGACGCCTGCGCCCGCCTCTGAGCCCGGCCGCTGCCTGCGCGTCCGCGATTCGCGCCGACACGGCGCGGCGAGACCAGCGCCGGCGGGCGGGCGGGCGGGCCCATGGCTACGCTCGTCGCGATGGAGTACCGCACGCTTGGCCGCACCGGCCTCAAGGTCAGTCCCTTGTGCCTCGGGGCGATGATGTTCGGGTCCTTCGGCAACACGGACCACGACGACTGCCTCCGGATCATCGACGCCGCGCTCGACGCCGGCATCAACTTCATCGACACGGCGGACGTCTACTCGTTCGGTGAGTCGGAGGAGATCGTGGGCAAGGCGTTGCGTCAGACCAAGCGCCACCGGGTCGTGTTGGCTACCAAGGTGCACGGGCAGATGGGCCGCGACCCCAACGCCCAGGGGAACTCACGTCGCTGGATCATGTCCGAGTGCGACAACAGCCTCCGCCGCCTCGGTGTCGACTACATCGACCTCTACCAGATCCACCGGCCGTCCCCTGAGACCGACGTCGACGAGACGCTCGGCGCGCTCACGGACCTGGTGCGGGACGGCAAGGTCCGCTACTTCGGTAGCTCGACCTTCCCCGCCCACGAGATCGTCGAGGCGCAGTGGGTGGCCGAGCGGCGCGCCCGCGAGCGCTTCGTCACCGAGCAGCCCCCGTACTCCGTCCTCGTGCGGTCCATTGAGAAGGACGTGCTGCCGGTGTGCCACAAGTACGGCATGGGCGTGCTCTCGTGGAGCCCGCTCGCCGGCGGCTGGCTCTCGGGTGCCTTCGGTCCCGGCAAGGAGAACACCAGCCGTCGCGCCGCCGCCTTGCCGCACCACTACGACATGGCGATCCCAGGCAACCAGGCCAAGCTCGAGGCAGTCGGTCAGCTCATCGAGCTGGCCGAGGAGGCCGGGCTCAGCCTGATCGAGCTGGCGCTCGGGTTCGTGCTCGCGCACCCGGCGGTCACGTCGCCCATCATCGGCCCCCGCACCATGGGCCACCTGCAGTCGCAGCTGCCGGCCCTCGAGGTCCGTCTGAGCCCCGACGTGCTCGACCGCATCGATGAGATCGTCCCGCCCGGCACGGACCTCAACGAGACCGACGTCGGCTGGGTGCCGGCCGCGATCGCGGACAAGAGCCTGCGCCGCCGGTCCGGCTGAGCTGACCGGGCCGGCCCCCGAGGGCCGGCCGCCTCACTCGCCCGGCACGAGCCGCGCCACCGGCACCGTGATGGCGGGAGCCTCGGTGCCGCCGTCGATCTCGAACACCTTGCCCGTCACCCACGAGCTGGCGTCGGAGACCAGGTAGACGACGGCGCACGCGATGTCCTCGGGCTCCCCGGGCCGGCCCATCGGTGTGCCGTCGAGGAACTGGCGCCGCAACTCTTGGTCCGTGAGGACCACGTCGAGGGAGCGCGTGGCCACGCCGCCCACGTCGAGGGCATTGAGGCGCACCCGGGGCGCCAGCTCCGGCGCCATGTTGCGAGTCAGCCGGTCGAGTGCCGCCTTGACGGCGCCGTAGGCGGCGAAACTGGTCTGCGTCATGCTGGCCGAGCGCGACGAGATGTTGACCACGGCGCCCGAGCCCGTCGTGTCGACGATGCGGCGGGCAGCCAGCTTGGTCAGCGTGAAGGGCGCGGTGACGTTGAAGTGGAAGGCCGTCTCAAGGAAGCGGTCGCTCGTCAGCATGGCCGGACGCGGCATGGCGCCGCCGGCGTTGTTCACCGCGATGTCGAGCCGCCCGAACTCGCCCACCGCCGCGTCCACCAGACTCTCGAGCTGGTCGAGATCCGTCACGTCGGTGGGGACGATGAGCGCCCGTCGCCCGGCGTCCTCGACCAGCGCGGCGACCTCCTCGAGGTCACCGCGGGTTCGGGCGGCGAGCACGACGTCGGCGCCCGCCTCGGCCAGGCCGACGGCGATGCCCCGGCCGATGCCCAGCCCGGCGCCGGTGACAACGGCCACCCGGTCGTCGAGCCGGAAGCGGTCGAGGATCACGACCGGCCCCGCTGGGTGCGGTCGTGGCCGAGCCGGCGGTCCGCTCGCCCGGCGACCAGAGGCATCTCGAGGTAGGTGCGCAAGCCGGGCTCGGCGTCACACACGTAGGGCACGGCGTTCACGCAGTGCATGGCCGTGGCCACGATCCCCGGGTTTCGCTGCAGGCCGCGCTCGATGGACTCGGGGTGCAACTTGCGGAACGTCACCAGGCAGTCGGGGTCGCCGGTGATCTCGACCTCGAAGTGCTCGCCGTCGGGCCCGAACCGCCACGGGGGGTCGAGGTGCTCCTCGCCCATCAACCAGTTCACGGCGGCGGTGATCACCGGCTCGCCGTCCACCAGGCCCTCCCAGCGGAAGCGCTGGGCGGCCACGAGCCCGGGGGCGATCGGTCCGATGGGCGAGTCGATGGGCTCGGTGGCCACGGCCATCTCGTGCGTGGTGCGCAACGTCGGGTCGAGGTCGAACCCCAGCTCGTCGGCCACCATGTGGACCGACTGGCGGAACCCAGCGCCGAGCGCCTCGGCCATGATGCTCTTGCGTGACTCCTCTGGCGTCTTCCCGAAGAGCATCCAGTCCCGGATGACGTCGGGCGCCCCGTAGGTACGGATGTCGGAGAACTCCTCGGCCCGAACCTTGGTGATCGAGCCGGACAGAGCCGAGACCATGAGCGGGAACCGCTCGGTGATCCCGCCCGGGTGGATCCCGGTGCCGTGGAGGGTCACGCCGGCGGCCCGGCACACGGCATCGAGCTGCTCGCGCTCCGCACTGGGCGGGTAGAACCACCCGAGCGGCGTCACCACGTTCATGCCCGATTCGAGGATCTGGGTCACCACCTCGATGTCGGCGAAGATCGGGCTGTAGACGACGCAGTCGGCGTCCAGCGCCAGCAGCCCGCCGGTGTCCCTCGTCGCCGCGACCCCGACCGGATCGCGGCCGACGAGCGTGCCGACGTCCTGGCCGTCCTTCTCTTCGGAGTGGACCCAGCATCCGGCGAGTTCGAGGTCCGGGTGCTCCAGGACCCCCTCGATGGCAGCCCGGCCGACATTGCCGGTGGCCCACTGGACGACGCGGTACGTCACGGTTCACCCCCCTGGTGCATTTCGTCGCCACCATACGTGATGAACGGTCGCCTCCGGCGTGGTCTCGGGCCGGGTTGTTCCGAGGGGTAGACGCGGCGAGCGGGGAGGTGTCCCGCGGCGTATATGGGCGGTGGGGCTCAGCCCTATACGCCGCGCCACAAGTCCCACGAGCCGGCGTATACGGCGCGCGGTCGATATCCCGAGACCCGGCGTATACGGTGCGCGACCGATACCCGGGAACCCGCTGAACGGGGCCGACGACGTCTCCGAGCGGATCCGGCGGGCGGGCGATAGGTTCCCCCGGCCGGCACGATCGCCGTGCGGGCCATGAGGACAGGGGGTCCGGGTGACGAAGGCCGACGAGAACCGCACGATGGTCGAGGGGTTCTGGGAGGAGCTCTACCGCCCGGATCTCGCTGCCGCCGCGGCCCGGTTCGCCCCCAACGGGGAGTACACCGACGTCGCCACGCCCGCCGACGACGTCGCCCGCGGCCCCGAGGAGATCGTCAAGCGCCTCACGTTGGCCTGGTCCAAGCTGTCCGAGCTCCGCGACGAGCGCCTGCATCTCGTGGCCGGGGACGACGTGGTCATCACCGAGCACGTCGAGCACTGGGCCTGGCCGACAGGGGAGTCCATCGGGTTGCCCGTGGCCTCGGTGCACGAGGTCCGCGACGGGAGGATCGTCCGGTGGACGGACTACTGGGACCTGGGCCTTCTCATGGGGGCCGCACCGCAGTGGTGGGTCGAGCACGTCATGCAGGGCTGGAAATAGCCGGCCCGATCGCCTTCGAGGCGCCGCCGCCCTAGGCCCGCTCCTGGTGGGGCATCGACTGGTGCTGCGGCACCGGGTAGGAGGGCATGTGCTGATCGATCTCGACGATCTGTGCCTGGGAGCACCCGAGGGCCAAGACGTCGGCCGTCTGGTCGTGCGCCGTGCTGGGCAGCGCCGGAATCGAGACGTCGCGCCGCCTCATGTGCAGCGTGGAGGTGAGATCCCCTGCCGCCCGCCGGCGCCAGGCCGAGATGTTCGGCGCCCGCACGCCGAACCTCTCCTCGAGGAATCGCAGCTGTGAGGTGTGGTCGAACACCTCGGAGGCGACGTGGCCACCGCGGCTGAACGGTGAGACGACGAGCATCGGCACGCGGTAGCCCATGCCGACGGGTCCGCGGATCCCCTGGGCGTCGGAGGGCAGGGTCTGGTGGGCGAGGTACTCGCCCGGCGTCCCGTGCGGCGGCACCGGTGGCGGCACGTGGTCGAAGAACCCGTCGTTCTCGTCGTACATGTGGAACAGCACCGTCTTGGACCACACGGCCGGGTTGGACGTCAGCGCGCCGAGGACCTGGCTGGTCAACCACTCGCCCAGGGCGGGTGGCGACGAGGGGTGCTCGTCGTAGCCGACGGGAGGGATGATCCAGCTGACGGCAGGCAGCCGTCCCGAAGCGATGTCGGCCACGAAGCCTGCCGGGTACTGCGGCAGGAAGGCCTTCTGGTAGAGCGCCGAATCGGGGTTCGAGTACTGGCGGAACCACGGGAGGATGGCGTCCGTCGCCACCATGCCGTGCTGCTCGAAGAAGGCCGGTGTGTAGATCGTCCCGTTCGGTGTGTAGACCTTCCAGCTGATGCCGGCGTCCTCGAGGACCTCGGGCATGGTGTCCCAGCTGATGCTGTAGACCGCGTGGGAGTCCTCGTTGGTGATGAGCACCGGCCCACCCGCATGGCCCGTCGGGTCGACGGTGCCCGAGATCGACATCAGCCGGTTCGGGTGGGTCGGGCCCAGCACCGAGCAGTGGTAGTTGTCGCAGATCGTGAAGGTGTCGGCCAGCGCGTAGTAGAAGGGCAGGTCCCTGCGGCGGTAGTAGCCCATCGTGAAGATGCCCTGGGTGGGTCCCTCGAATTCGGCGCTGGTGAGGGTGGAGACGAACGCTTCGTTGGCACCGCTTCCGCGGTACAGGTGCTCGCCCTTCCATGTGTGGTCGAGGTCCTGGGTGCATTCGCCAATGCCCGACCTGGAGTCGAGGTGGAACGGGAGCAGCGTGGCGTCGCGGCCGCCCGGCCACGCTTGCGCGAACGCGCCGAGGTGACCGGCCGGATGGTCGTCGAAGCCGCGCACGCCGCGCAGGGTCCCGAAGTAGTGGTCGAACGAGCGGTTCTCCTGCATGAGGAACACGACGTGCTCGATCGCTCCGAGGTCTGAACCGGCTGGCTTGGTCTGGGCCGCTGCCCGGGCCATGGCCGCTCCCGCGCCATGGCCCCGTGCCGCGGCAGCGAGCACCGTCCCGCCTCCTGCGGCCAGCGCGGCGCGCAGCAGGGTGCGACGGTCGAAGCGGGAGGGCGCCAGGCGGGAGTCGGCGGTGCTCACGCGCACGGCTCGATCAACGACGGGTCGTTGTTGCGCACGCTGCCCACACGGGTGGCGACGGGATGGTGCAGCACGGTGCCGGCGGGCGGTGGCCGTAGCAGGGCGCGCAGCTCCTCGACGTCCTCGTTGGCCGGATCGAGCCAGACGTCGAAGGTGGCGGGATCGAGGACGACCGGCATGCGGTCGTGGATCCCCTCCATGTCCGGGCCCGCCGGCGCGGTGATGACGGTGCAGCTGCGCAGGTACGGCGTGCCTTCCGGCGCGCCCTTCTGGCGCCAGCGCTCCGCCAGCCCCGCGAAGGCCAACGGTGCGCCGTCGAACCGGGTGAAGTAGTGCGGCTGCTTGTGACCGGTCGTCGTCAGGTGCCACTCGTAGAAGCCGTCGGCCGGCACGATGATGCGGCGTTCCCGGAAGGCGTCGCGGAACGAGGCCTTCGTGGCCACCGTCTCGCTGCGTGCGTTGAAGAGGCGGCTGCCCGAGGAGGCGTCCTTGGACCACCAGGGCACGAGCCCCCAGCGGAAGGTCATGAGCAGTCGCTCGGGCTCGGCCCCCGCCCCCTCGGGGTCGGGTCGCGGCGGCCTGTCCCTGACGCCGAGGACCAGGTCGGTCGGGGCCACGTTCCAGCTGGAGTGGTAGGCCGGCTCGGCGTCCTCGGTCACTGACGCCCCGAAGTAGTGCGCCAGCCGGGCCGGCGGGGAGTAGAGGGCGAAGCGTCCGCACATGTCGGCTGCATTGTGGCCTACGAGGGTTCCCGGCGACGTGTGTCTCACTGACCTGGGAGTTCATCCCCCCGAGCAGCCCGCGCACGGCCTCGGTACAGTACGAACATATGTTCGCTTTCCTCTCCGGGGAGTCTTCCCCTCGTTCTCCTCGTTCCCGCCCTCCTGCACGGCCCCGCACCAGGGAGCTCCCGGCCGGGCTGGCTGACCGGGTCCGGCCCGTCACACCGGTGGCCGGGCGGACCCTGCCCGTCCCCCCGCCACTGGCCCCATTCTTCCCCGGCGGCCGCCTGCGCCGCGGGACGACCACGACCGTGACGGGGCAACCCGGCCACGGCGCCACCACGCTGTCACTGGCCCTCCTGGCCGCGGCATCCGGCGCTGGGAGCTGGTGCGCCGCCGTGGGCCTGCCCGACCCCGGGGTGGTGGCGGCGGCGGGGCTCGGGCTCGACCTGCGCCGGGTCGTCTTCGTGCCCCATCCCGGCAGCGGGTGGGCCGAGGCGGCCGGCGACCTCCTCTCGGGTGTCGACGCCGTCCTGGTGCGCCCCCCCGGCCGGGCCCGCCCGAAGGAGGCACGCCACCTGGCCGCCCGGGCCCGCGAGCGCCAGGCCGCGCTGGTGGTGCTGCTCGAGGGCGCCGGCACCTGGCCCGAGGGTGGCGACCTCGCGCTCACGGTGGGAGCGGTCCAGTGGGAGGGCGTCGGCCACGGCCACGGGCACCTGCGCGGCCGCCGGGCTGAGGTGCGCGTGAGCGGGCGCCGCGCCGCGACCCACCACACCGAGTGCTCGTTGTGGCTCCCCGCCGGCACGGGCGCAGTGGCGTCGGCCGGTGGAGGGAAGGCGGGGGGTGGCGAAGGTGGGAGTGGCGAAGGGGGGAGTGGCGAAGGCGAGCCACGACCCGGCCCGGAGGCGGCCTGAGACAACACGGTGGAGGGCTGAGACAACACGGTGGAGATGAGGCGTGGAACGGTTGGTCGTCGTCTGGTGTTCCGGGCTCCTCGAAGAGGGGCCGCACGGGGAGGAGGCGCGCCGCTTCGCCCGCGTCCTGGCGTGCGTCGGCGAGATCTGCCCCTGGACCCACCCGGTCCGGCTCGGTGTCTGCGCGCTGCCCGCCCGTGGCCCGGCGCGCTTCTTCGGCGGAGAGGAGGCGGTGGTGGCCCGCCTGGTCGAGTGCATCGACGACGAGGAAGGTGAGGAGGCCAAGGTCGGCGTGGCCGACGGGCTCTTCGCCGCCGTGCTGGCCGCTCGGGCGGAGCTGATCGTCCCACCGGGTGGGACGGCGGACTTCCTCGCTCCATGGTCGGTGGCCACGCTGGCCCGCCCCGAACTGGCGGTCACCCTGCAGCGATTGGGGATCACCACCCTGGGCCAGCTCGCCGCGCTCCCCGCAGCGAGCGTCTCGGACCGTTTCGGGGCGGACGCCGCCGCCTGCCACGCGGCAGCCCGTGGCGAGGGCGGGGAACTGGCCGGGCTGCGCGACCGCAGCATCGAGCGGCGCCTGCGCGTGGCCCGGGGCGAGGACCCCGACCGGGGTGACGCGCCGGCGCCCCCCAGCCAGCCCGGCTTCTTCGGCGGTGTGTCGGAGGCCGACCGCCGGGCCGCCCGCTCCTTCGTCCGCGTCCAGCAGCGGCTGGGGATCGACGCCGTGCTGGTGGGCCGGCTGCGCGGGGGCCGTGACCCGGCCGGCCAGTCGGTCCTGGTGCCCTGGGGCAGTCCCGAGTCCGACCCCGGTCCGCCGGCCGCGCCCTGGCCCGGCCGGCTGCCCCCGCCCGCTCCCACCCGTGTGCTGCGGAGCCCGCCCCGCGCCGAGCTGGTCGACGCCGAGGGGAACGCCATGGTTGTGAGCGGGCGTGGCCTGCTCGCCACCCCGATCGAGCGGCTCTCGGTCGACGGCGGGCCCTGGGAGCAGGTCGTGGCGTGGGCCGGCCCGTGGCCGGTGACCGAGCGCTGGTGGTCGGTGCGCCGGCGCCGGGCCCGCCTCCAGGTGGTCACCGCCGAGGGGGTGGCGCGTCTGTTGTGCACCGAGCGGGGCCGGTGGTGGGTGGAGGCGCTCTATGACTGAGTACGCCGAGCTGCACGCGCACTCGGGGTTCAGCTTCCTCGACGGGAGCAGCGACCCTGAGGAGCTGGTGACCGAGGCGGACCGGCTCGGGCTGGCCGCGCTCGCTCTGACCGACCACCACGGCTTCTACGGTGTGGTGCGCTTCGCCACCGCCGCGCGCTCGTGCGGACTGCCGACGGTCTTCGGGACCGAGGTGACGCTCGCTCCGGCCGGCCCGCGCACCGGCGAGCCCGACCCGACCGGTACGCACCTCGTGGTGCTCGCCCGCGACCCCGACGGCTATGCCCGCCTCTCGACCGTGCTGGCCGACGCGCACCTGGCCGGTGGGGAGAAGGGGAAGCCGGTCTTCACCCTGGACGCGCTGGCGACGGCTGCCGGCGGTCACTGGCTGGTGCTGAGCGGGTGCCGCAAGGGGGCGGTCCCCGCCGCGCTGATGGAAGCCGGGCCCCGGGCGGCCTCCCGGGAGGTGAGGCGGATGATCGACGCCTTCGGGCGCGCCAACGTGGCCCTCGAGCTGTGGGACCACGGGGACCCGCTCGACACGGCGCGCAACGACGCGTTGGCGCATCTCGCCGTCGAGTGGGGCGTCGACGCCGTGGCCACCAACAACGTGCACTACGCCACCCCGGCCGGGTTCCGCCTCGCCACCACGCTGGCCGCCGTACGGGCGCGCCGCCCCCTGGCCGAGCTCGAGGGCTGGTTGCCACCCGCTCCTGCGGCCTGCCTGCGCTCGGGAGCCGAGCAGGCACGGCGCTTCGCCCGCTGGCCCGGTGTGGTCGAGCGGGCCGGCGAGCTCGGGCGCGCCTGTGCCTTCGACCTGCGCCTGGTGGCGCCGCGCCTTCCCGACTTCCCCGTCCCCGCCGGCATGGACGAGCAGGGCTACCTGCGCCGGCTGGTGACCGAGGGGGCTCTGGCCCGCTACGGGCCACCGGAATCCGAGCGGGTCCCGGGCGCGTGGAAGCAGATCGAGCATGAGCTCGAGGTGATCGGCCAGCTCGGGTTCGCCGGCTACTTCCTCGTGGTGTGGGACATCGCGCAGGTGTGCAAGCGGTTGAACATCTACTGCCAGGGCCGCGGGTCGGCAGCCAACTCGGCCGTCTGCTACGCGCTCGGCGTCACCAACGTCGACGCCGTCGACCTCGGACTGCTCTTCGAGCGCTTCTTGTCCCCGGCGCGAGACGGGCCGCCGGACATCGACATGGACATCGAGTCGGGGCGGCGCGAAGAGGTGATCCAGTACGTCTACGAGCGCTACGGGCGCCGCCACGCGGCACAGGTGGCCAACGTCATCACGTACCGGCCGCGCTCGGCCGTGCGTGACGTGGGCAAGGCGTTCGGCTTCACCCCCGAGCAGGTCGACGCCTGGGCGTCGGGCATCGACGCCGGCTACGGGCGCGGCCCTTCCTCGGCTGCCGCCGTGCACGACGCGGCCGCAGCGTCGGCGGGTTCTGGTGACGGCGGCGACGGCGGTGGTGGTGACGGCGGTGGTAGCGGTGACGGCGGTGGTGGTGGAGAGAGCGGCGGGATCCCGCCGCTGGTGGCCGAGCTGGCGGCCGAGGTGCTCGACCGCCCCCGCCACCTGGGCATCCACTCGGCCGGCATGGTGCTGTGCGACCGGCCGGTGGTCGAGGTGTGCCCGGTCGAGTGGGGCCGCATGCCCGGGCGCTCCGTGCTGCAGTGGGACAAGGACGACTGTGCCGCCATCGGCCTGGTGAAGTTCGACCTGCTCGGTCTGGGCATGCTCGAGGCGCTGCACCGCATGGTCGACCTGGTGCGCGGCTTCCACGGGGTCGAGGTCGACCTCGGCCGCCTCCCCCAGGAGCCCGAGGTCTACGACCTGCTGTGCCGGGCTGACACGGTCGGGGTCTTCCAGGTCGAGAGCCGGGCCCAGATGGGGACGCTGCCCCGGGTCCGGCCGCGCACCTTCTACGACCTCGCCATCGAGGTGGCGCTCATCCGGCCCGGGCCCATCCAGGGGCACGCGGTCAACCCCTATATCCGGCGCCGCCGGGGCGAGGAGCCGGTCATCTACCTGCACCCGCTGCTCGAGCCGATCCTCGAGCGCACGCTCGGCGTCCCCTTGTTCCAAGAGCAGCTGATGGAGATGGCCGTCGCCATCGCCGGGTTCAGCGCGGCCGACGCCGACGAGCTGCGCCAGGCCATGGCGGCCAAGCGCTCGGCGGCGCGCATGGAGAGGATGCGGGTCCGCCTCTACGACGGCATGGCGGCACGCGGCGTCACCGGCGCGGTGGCGGACCAGGTCTTCGAGGCGCTGGCCGCCTTCGCCAACTTCGGCTTCCCCGAATCGCACTCGGTGTCGTTCGCGCATCTCGTCTATTCGTCTGCCTGGATGAAGCTGCACTACCCGGCGGCCTTCACCGCGGGCCTCCTGAACTCGCAGCCCATGGGCTTCTGGTCGCCCCAGTCGCTGGTGGCCGACGCCCGCCGGCACGGCGTGCGCGTGCGCCGGCCGCACGTGGGCCGCTCCGAGGTGGGGGCATCCCTCGAGGCGGCGCGCCCGGGCTGCGTCACGGACCCGGTGCTGCGCCTCGGGCTGGGGTCGGTGCGCGGGGTGGGGGAGGCGGCGGCGCGCATCGTGGCCGGCCGGCCCTGGGGTGGCGCTGAGGACCTGGTGCGCCGGGCCGGCGTCAGTCAGGCCCAGCTCGAGACGCTGGCCGCCGCCGGCGCGCTCGACCCAGAGGGGGACGACGGCGAGGCCCGGGGGACGGCGGCCTCCCGGCGGCGCCTGCTGTGGGCGGCCGGGGCGGCGGCGCAAGGGACACCCGACCGCCTGCCCGGTTTGGTGGTGGGGGCCGAGGCCCCGCCGCTGCCCGAGCCCAGCCTCTACGACGCGGTGGGCGACGACCTGTGGGCGCTCGGGCTGGCCCCCGAACGCACGGCCATGCACCTGGCGCGCGAGCGGCTCGAGGCGATGGGGGTGATCACCGCGGTGACCCTCGAGGGGTGTGCCGACGGCGAGCGGGCCGTCGTGGCCGGGGTGGTGACGCACCGCCAGCACCCCGAGACGGCCCGTGGCGCGGTCTTCGTCAACCTAGAGGACGAGACGGGCCACGTGAACGTGGTCTTCTCCCGCGGGGCCTGGGCCCGCTGGAAGCACGTGGCCCGCCACTCGCCGGTCCTGCTGATCCGGGGCCGGGTGCGCAAGGGGCAGGGGGCGGTCAGCTTCGACGCCGAGCGGGTGGACACGGTGGCGGTAGGGACGTCGGTGCCGGCCAGCCGGGACTTTCGCTGAGGGCACACACTGGCCGCGGGTCATAGCCTGAAGGTCGTCGACCAATCCAGGAGGGACGCACCGTGCTGTTGAAGGGACTGAACCACGTCGCCGTGATCACCAACGACGCATCTCGCCTCAACGACTTCTACCGGGAGGTCTTCGACGCCGAGGTCCTACGAGACGGGTCCGAGTTCCCGGGCGGCCAGGGCCCACGGCTCTCCATCATCAAGATCGGCGACTGGGCCGAGCTCAACGTGTTCGAGATCGAGGGCAACACCGAAGCCGACCACCAGACCCCGATGTTCGGCCGCGGCCGGCTCGACCACCTGGCGCTCCAGGCCGCCTCCCTCGATTCCTTCGAGGAGATCCGTGCCCGTCTCATGGCCCGGGGGGCAGCCGACGACTTCGTGACCGACTTCGGGCCCATGCTCAGCATCTTCTTCCGAGACCCCGACGGCCTCGAGTGCGAGGTGTGCGTCGAGAACCCCGACGCCGTCCCCGGGACGCAGAACCCTCCGGGCACACGGTCTGCCCGCTACTCCTGAGCACTCTCGTCTCGCCCCCCACGGGTTCTCGAGCGAGTGGGGCCGGAGCAAACCACTGCGACCGCGTGCTCGACCGTGTGCTCATATGGGGCATGCCCGATGAGCCATCAGATCTCGGTGCTCGTCTCCGCCAGGTGTCGGAGTACGAGAAGACGGTCCACCACACGTTCCTGACGAGCATCTTGCGGTCAGCCGGGCGGACGAAGGCCTTCTCATCCCTGTACCGCCGGATCGGCCCCACGTTGGACCCCTGGCTGATGCGCAAGTCGGGAGGTCGCGCCATCACCCGGCTCTATGGGCTGCCGGCGTTGCTCCTCGACAGCAAGGGCTCGAAGACGGGCCTGGTGCGGACGTCCCCGCTGCTCTACCTGCGGGACGGAGATGACTTCGTGGTCGTGGGCACCAACTTCGGTCAGATCCATCACCCCGCCTGGACGGGGAACCTGCTCGCGAGTCCCGAGGCTCGTGTCGAGGTGGACACGGTCCGCCTCGCCGTCGTGACCGAGCTCGTGGACCAGGCCGGCTGGGAGAGGATCTGGCCCCGCTTCTGTGACATCTACCCCGGCTACGCCAACTACCTGGAGCGGTGCGGCGGCCGGACGCCCAGGATGTTCCTCCTCCATCCGGTCGGATGACGAACTGATCGACGTCCCGGATCAGTTCTGTCGCCCGGACAGGCTCTCTTCGAGCCGCAGCACCGAGAGACCCTCGAGACCCCGCGCTTCGCCGGTCGCATCGCGCACGACATCTGTTCCGGTCAAGCGGTCCCACGGGGTGCGCCGTGACTGACGGAGGAGACCGTCGGGTGGCGACGCGCCCATGACGAAGACGATCGCGAGGACGCAGCACACGGCCAAGGTCGGGAGCAACAGCACGGCGCAACAGAGCTCGCGGATCACCGAACGACCGAGTCCCACCGGCTTTCCGTCCGCTCGCCGTACCACTCGCAGACCGGTCAATCGGTAGCTCGGCGTCCGTCCGCCGCACCACTCGACCACGCTCCACACCAACCACCCCACGACGAGCGTCACCACGATGAGCAGTGCCGTCAGGAGCAGGGATCCGGAGCGGGTCCCAAAGCTGGCCGGGGAGAGCCGCTCGGCTCGGATTCCGCCGTTCGCGGGAGTCCGCTCCCGCAACCTCCGTTCGGGACCCACGTGCAGCCCCCTCCTGGTCTGGTCAGCTCCCGTTCATTCTCCCACGGCAGGTGAGGTCGCTCACCCACTCGGCCTCAGACGACGAGTCCGCGGCCCGTAATGAGTGGCAGGTCCAGTGCGGTCACCAGGCCCGGCGGCGCGTCGACCACCGCGGGGATGGCGTTGACCAGCCGCATGGCTGTCGCCTTGAGCCCGGCCGTGTTGTGGTCGCCGTCGGTGCCCATGAGTTGCATGTCCACGGTGTAGATCGGTTCGCCGATGATCTCGACCCGGTAGCAGCCGTCACCGGCCGGCTGCGGCCAGTCCGCCCCGAGGTCGTCGCGCAGCCGGGTGACGTGCTCGAGCACGACCACGGCCCGGTCACCCACCATGCCGCGCACCTCGAAGTGCAGGGCGGCGGCGGTCCCGGCCCCGATGGTGCCGGCGGGGATCTCGAACTCCTCGGGCGCCGGCTCCCGCTCGTACCACTCCTCGATCCCCGTCAGCTCGACACCGAGCCCCGCCGCGATCTGGCGCACCACGCTGCCCCAGGCCATCGTCAGCACGCCCGGGGTGAGCAGGAAGGGAATGTCGTCGAGCTCCCGGCCGAAGCCCATGATGTCGAAGAGCACCATGGGCTGGTTGTACGTGTCGTAATTGAGCACCTCGGCGCAGCGCACCTGTTCGATCCGCTCGCTGACGCCCGACAGCAGGAGGGGGAGCGCGTCGTTGGCGAAGCCGGGGTCCACCCCGTTCACGAACAACGAGACACCCGCCTTCTGTGCGGCGGCGATCAGGGGTGCCGCCATGGCGTCGCCCGGCTCGGGGTACTGCAAGAACACCGGGCCCGAGGAGACCACGTTGGCGCCGGAGGCGAGCAACTTCTCGAGGTCGGCCAGCGCCTCGAAGATGCGGTCGTCGGCCATGGCCGTGTGGACGATGCAGTCCGGCTTCAATGCGAGCAGGGCATCGGCGTCCCCGGTGGCCGCGACGCCGAGCCGGTGGCCGAGGCCGGCCAGCTCGCCGGCGTCCTTGCCTACCTTGTCGGGGTTCGAGACGAACACGCCGACCAGCTCGAGCTCGGGATGCACGTCGATCCCGGCCAGGGTGTGACGGCCGACGTTGCCGGTGGCCCACTGCACGACGCGGAGTGGCATGGGTTGGATCTCCTCGAGGGGTCGGGGACGCCGGGCAACCCGGGACTGGGCCCCGGAACCGGCATCCGGGTCGGGATCAGAGGTCGGGGATGGGCATCTCGAGATTGGGGGACTGCAGGCCGCCGTCGACCCCGAGGATCTTGCCGGTCACGTACGAACCGGCAGGCGAGCACAGGTAGAGGACCGCCGCCGCGATGTCCTCGACCTGCCCCAGGCGCCGCAGCGGCGTGGCGTCCTCCATGGCCGTACGCAGCTCGTCGCTCGACATGACGATGTCCAGCGCGGACGTGGCGGTCGAGCCCACCCCGATGGCGTTCATCCGGATCCGCGGCGCCAGGTCCCTCGACGCCAGGCGGGTGTACTGCTCGACCGCGCCTTTCACGGTCCCGTAGGCGAGATAACCCCGGCCGGCCACGTGGCCCATGACCGACGAGATGTTCACGATGGCGCCGCCGGGGTACTCACCCTCGAGCATCCGCGGCACGGCGGCACGTACCAGAGCGTGCCCGGCCGCCACGTTGAACCGGAAGGCCTCCTCCAAGAAGCGGGGTGAGGTGTCGAGGATGGGGCGCGGCATGGTCCCGCCCATGTTGTTGACGACGATGTCGAGGCGCCCGAACTCCGTGAAGGCCGTGTCGGCCAGCGAGGCCATCACGTCGAAGTCCGTCAGGTCGGCGGGGACGACGATGGCGCGCCGCCCGGCCGCCTCCACCTTCTGGGCGACCTCGCGCAGTTGGTCCTCCGTCCGAGCCGCCAGCACGACGTCGGCGCCCGCCTCGGCGAGCGCGATGGCGGACGCGGCGCCGATGCCGCGGCCCGAGGCGGTGACGATGGCCACCTGGTCGGTGATGAGGAAGCGGTCGAGGATCATGCGGCGAATGTAGTTGGGGTGGGTCAGGTGGCGCGCTCCCGATCGAGCGCGGTGCGGTTCCGGCCTGGCCGTTCCCGTCGGGGGTCTTCGGGCCAGGGCCCCCGGGACGTCCCGTGCCGCCGCTCGAGACTTCCTGCCGGAGGCGCGCCATCCAGTCCACCGTCGTGTCGGCGATCGGGAAGGGCTCGGGCAGGATCCGCTTGCGGACCTCGTCGGGCAGGCTCAGGTCCCCGCCGGTGTGCCCGACGCTGAACACGCGCTCGGGCCGCGCCCGCCCGACCATGGACTGGAACCAGCGCAGCATCGTGCTCAACCGGTGGCCGAAGCCGTTGAGGAAACCGATGTGGACGAAGAACCAGACGACCCAGCCGGGGAAGCCGCTCAGGCGCAGTCCGCGCACGTTCACGATGGCCTTGAACCGGCCGATGGCGGCCGCGCTGCCCAGGTCGCGGTACTTGAACGGAACGGGCCCCTTGCCCTCGAGGCGCCGCTTGATCGTGTTGGCGGCGTGCAGGCCACCTTGGAGCGCCACCTCGCAGACACCGGGCAACTGGTTGACGCACGCCATGTCCCCGAGCGCGAACACCTCGGGGTGACCGGGGACGGTGAGGTCGGGTTCCACCTCGATCCGCCCGGCGCGGTCGGTGCCGGCGCCCGACGCCTCGGCCAGCTGGCCGGCCAGGGGCGAAGCCTGCACCCCGGCGGCCCAGATCGTCGTGGCGCACATGACACGCCCCTCGGTCCCGTCGGCCGACTCGGTGTCGACGCCCAGGCTGTCGACGCCGACGACCCGCAGGTCCATGGCGAGCTCCACTCCCATGCCCTCGAGGTCCCGGCGGGCGCGGGCGGAGAGCTCCTCGCCGAAGCTGGCCAGCGGCTCCTTGCCACCGTCGATCAGGACGACCCGGACCGAGGCGGGGTCGATCGTGCGGAAATCGCCGGTCAGGCTGCGGGCGGCCAGTTCGCGGATCTGCCCGGCGAGCTCCACACCGGTCGGCCCGGCACCGACGATGCAGAACGTCATGAAGAAGCGCTGGAAGTCCGGGTCCGTCATGCCCTCAGCGAGCTCCAGCGCTCCGTAGACCCGGCGCCGGAGCTCCATGGCGTCGTCGATGGTCTTCATGCCGGGCGCCATGAGGGAGAACTCGTCGTGGCCGAAGTAGGACTGCCCGGCGCCGGCGGCCACGATGAGGCTGTCGTAGGGGTACTCCGTGCTCTCTCCGGGGGCAGGGGTGGCGATCACCACCTTGCGCCCGAGGTCGAAGCCGGTCACCGTCGCCAGCACCACGCGCACGTTCTTGTTCTTGCGCAGCATGTGGCGGAGCACGGGCGAGATCTGCCCGGGCGAGAGGATGCCCGTTGCCACCTGGTACAGCAGCGGCTGGAAGAGGTGGTGGTTGCGCCGGTCGATGAGCGTGATCTCGATGTCCTTGGAGCGGGCCAGGATCCTGGTGGCCGGCAAGCCACCGAAGCCACCCCCGACCACCACCACCCGGTGCGGTGCTGCTGTGCTCACGGTGCCACCTTACGGGTTGACGCCGATTACAGCCTGCGGCCGAGCCGGGTGCGGTGCGCGCGACGCGGGTGCAATCAAATATGGCGCCCGGTTGTGGCGGCGGGCCAGATCCGGTGGAGCCGGCCACTGCGATCCGCCCGCCTAGAAGGTGGAGGTCATGGCACCCTCGGCGTCGATCAGCCGGCCGACGGCGTCGATCAGCGCCAGGTGTGTGAAGGCCTGCGGGAAGTTGCCGAGGTGCTCGCCACTGGCGGCGTCGATCTCCTCGGCGTAGAGCTGCAGCGGGCCCGCGAAGGCCAACAGCTTCTTGCACAGCGCTCGGGCGCGCTCGTCCTCGTCGATCATGGCCAGCGCGGTGACGAGCCAGAAGGAGCAGATGGTAAAGGTGCCCTCCTTGCCCTCGAACCCGGTGTCGGTGGTGTCGACCTTGTAGCGCAGCACGAGGTCATCCTCGGTGAGCTCGTCGGCGATGGCGAGCACCGTGGCCCGTACCCGTTCGTCGTCGGGCGGCAGGAAGCCGAGGATAGGGATGAGTAGGAGCGAGGCGTCGAGTTCCTCGTTGCCGTAGGCCTGGCGGAAGCGACCGCGTGAGTCCACGCCCTTGTCGAGTATCTCGGCCTTGAGGTCGTCCGCCGCCTTGCCCCAACGCTCGGCGCGGTCGTCGTCACGGCGGGCTCGTGCCATGTCGGCACCGCGGTCCATGGCCACCCAGCACAGGACCTTGGAGGCCGTGAAGTGCTCGGGATCACCCCGGATTTCCCAGATGCCCTGATCCGGCTCACCGGCGTGCGCGATGGCGGTATCGACGAGCTTGGCCAGCCCCTCCCATACGGGGTTGACGATCTGTGCGGCACCCTGACGAAGGTGGATGTCGACGGCGTCGAGGATCATGCCCCACACGTCGTTCTGGTGCTGGTCCCAGGCGCCGTTGCCCACCCGCACCGGCTTCGAGTTCCGCCAGCCCGACAGGTGGTCGAGTGTGCGCTCGGTGAGGTCCCTACGGCCGTCGATGCCGTACATGATCTGCAGGGACCAGTCCTCGCCTTCGCCGGCGAGCGCCTCGAGCACGAAGGCGAAGTACTCGAGTGCCTCCCAGTCGAACCCGAGCCGGTACAGCGATCGCAGCATGAACGACGAGTCGCGGATCCAGGTGTAGCGGTAGTCCCAGTTGCGCGCCCCGCCGGGAGTCTCGGGGAGCGACGTCGTCGACGCGGCCATGACAGCGCCGGTGGGTGCGTAGCTGAGCCCCTTGAGCGTAAGGGCGCTGCGCTCCAGGTGGCTGCGCCAGGGGTGGTCCGGGAAGGTGCCGTTGGAGAGCCAGTCCCGCCAGTAGGAGACTGTCGCAGCGAGCTGGGCCTGCGCCTCGTCGAGACCGGCGGGCGGGTGCCCGCCCCAGGATACGGAGACGAAGGCTGACTCCCCTTTGTCCAGGGTCGAGCGGCCATAGCAGCGGGCCCCGACGGCGCCGAGACGGAGGCTGGACGACACCGTGAGCACGGGGTCGCCGGCGGGCGGCTGGACGGTCATGACCTCGTAGCCGTCCCCTTGGTAGCCCCACATGCCGGTCTGGACCCCGTACTCGAAGACAGGCACGACGTTGGCGATCACCTCGACATGGCCCTCGATACAGGTGACGAGGCGAAGCAGGGTCCCCGTGGCCGCGGCGTCACCAGGGGACCGTCGATAGTCGGGTCGCCGGGCCCCGTCCCGGATGGGCTCGATGACCAGCAGATCCTCCACGAGCAGCCAGCCGGTCGGGGTGTGCCACGTCGTCTCGAGCACCATGGTCCCGGGGATGTACCTCCGGTGGTGGGGCACGTGGGTGCCCATGGGCCCGACGCGGAAGTTCCCCGCAGTCCGGTCGAGGAGGGCGCCGAAGACGCTGGGCGAATCGGGTCGGGGGAGACACAGCCACTCGACCGCACCGTCGGGAGCCACCAGGCAGCTGTTCTCGCAGTCCGAGAGGAACCCGTAGTCGGCGATGGGGGGGAAGATGCCGGCGAGGGCGTCAGCCGTGGTGTCTTGTGTCACCACCGGGATACTAGGGATGCCGGGCCACAGTCTCAACAGGCGTTCATCGTTCGCCGGTGGCCCCCGGCGGACGGGCGAATCCGCGTGAACTCCAGGTGACACGGGACCAGCCACGTGACGACCGGGTGACGGGAGCCACCAGACGGACGGGTGTCGAGGCGGCACTCAGGTGTGACCGGCGCCGCATCTCACCGGCCGGACCGCTGGCTAACGTCCATGCATTCGCTCGAGCTTCCGCCCGATCCGGGCGGGGAACGGAGTTTCGCCATGGCTGAGGAACTGCAGGGCAAGGTGGCCATCGTCACCGGCGGCAACACCGGCATCGGCAAGGCGGTGGTGCTGGCCCTGGCCGCCCAGGGGGCAAAGGTCGTCGTCGACTACGTGACGAACAAGGAGGCCGAAGACGAGCTCGAGCGCCAGATCGCCGGGTTGGGCGAGATTGCCGTCGGCGTCCACGCGGACGTGTCCAAGGTGGCCGATCTCCAGCGCCTGGTCGATGTCGCCGTGTCGAACTTCGGGAAGCTCGACGTCATGGTCAACAACGCGGGGGTCGAGACGCGGACTTCCGTCCTCGACACGACCGAGGACCAGTACGAGAAGGTGCTTTCGATCAACCTCAAGAGTGCCTTCTTCGGCACCCAGCTGGCCGCCAAGCAGATGATCGCCCAGGGGAGCGGCGGGCGCATCATCAACATGACCTCGGTGCACGAGGACTGGCCGATGCCGGGGAACACCCCCTATTGCCTGTCCAAGGGTGGCATGCGCATGCTCACCCGGACGGCGGGGGTGGAATTGGCCCCGCACGGCGTCCTCGTGGTCGGGGTCGGACCCGGCGCAGTCGCCACGCCGATCAACACCCAGACGTTGAACGACCCGGTGGCCTTGGCCAAGCTCAACGCCGCCATCCCGATCGGTCGCATGGCGCAGCCCGAGGAGATCGCCTCGGTGGTCGCGTTCCTAGCCGGCGACGGCGCGACCTACCTGGCCGCGACGACGATCTTCGCCGACGGCGGGATCATGCAGAGCAGCCCGGGGCTCTAGACGTCCCCCGGCTGCTCCGGTCGATTCTCCCAGGGCTGCTCCCGTCAGGTCTCCACCGGCGCCGACGGTCTGCTCGCCGGGACGTCTTCGCCGCCCACCCGCGGAACGGACAACCGCTTGCGGAAGACGTGGTAGCCCCACGCCTGATAGACGAGGACGACAGGGAAGAAGATCACGGCGACCACCGTCATGACCTTGAGCGTGTAGGACGGGCTCGCCGTGTTGTTCACCGTCAGGTTGTAGGCCGCGTTGGTCGACGAGACCATGACGTTGGGGTAGAGCTCCCAGAAGATCGACGCCACGGTCCCGCCGATCCCGACCGCGGCGGCGACGAATGCCCAGCCCTCCGCCTTGGCTTGGGCCAGCCAGGCGGCGGCGATGACGGCGAGAAGGGCCAAGGCCTCAATGGGCTTCGGGACGAAACCGGTGCTCAGCCCGACGTGGATCCAGGTCATGAACCCGAACGTCACCACGATGGCGGCCACGCCGATACCCGCGGCCGCGCGCTGCGACCGTTCGTGGAGCTCGCCGGTCGTCTTGAGCGTCAGGTAGGTGGCCCCCATCATGAGCGAGAGCACCAGCAAAGTGATCCCCGACCACAGGCCGAAGGGGGTCAGCAGGTTGAAGAAGTTGCCGGTGTACTCGTGGTGGGAGTTGATGGGCAGGCCGTGCAGGAGGTCGGCCAGGGCCACGCCGACCAGGAGCGGTATCAGCGCGCTCCCGATCGTCATGCCCCACTTCCACGCCGAACGCCACCGGTCGTCCTCCACCTTGCGCTGGTACTCGAAGGCGACGCCCCGCACGATGAGGGCGAGCAGCAGCACCACCAGGGCCAGGTAGAAGGTGGAGAACATGGTGGCGTACCAACCGGGGAACGACGCGAAGATCACCGCGCCGGCCACGATCAGCCACACCTCGTTGCCGTCCCACACCGGGCCGATGGTGTTGATGAGCACCCGCCGATCGGTGTCGGTTCGCCCGACGAACGAGTGCAGCATGCCCACGCCGAAGTCGAAGCCTTCGAGGACGAAGAACCCGACCCAGAAGATCACGTCGATGATGAACCAGAGGTCTCCGAGTGTCATGGCGGTCTCCTAGTAGACGAGGGCCGACTCGTCCTCGTCGGACGACTCGTGCTCGGCGGACGATGGACCGGCGGCGCCTCCGTCAGACGTCACCCTGGCGAGGGGGTCGGCGCCGAAGTCCTTTCGACTGAAGCGCACCATGAGCCAGGTGTCGGCGACGGCCAACACGGCGAAGATCCCTACGAAGATGACGATGGATATCCAGATCTCAGTCGCCGTGACCGACGAGGAGACCCCGGCAGCCGTCTTCATCAGCCCCTGGACGATCCAGGGCTGGCGCCCGTTCTCGGTCAGCATCCAGCCGGCGGTGTTCATGAGGAAGGGCGCGATGGCGACCCACGGTGCTATTCGCAGGAACCATCTGGCGTCTTCGAGTCGCCGTCGGTACAGCAGCCACCCGCCCCACAGCGCGAACAGGAAGATCAGGGAGGCGATGTAGGCCATGATGCGCATGGACCAGTACTGGATGAACACGTTGGGCACGTAGTCCCCTGGGCCGTACTGCTTCTGGTACTGCGCGTTGAGGTTGTTCAACCCCTGGACCGTCCCGTCGACGTGGTTGGTGGCCAGGATCGACAAGAGGTCAGGGATGTTGATGATCTGGGTCGGCGTCTGGTCGTTGTTGCCTCCACCGATCTGGAAGAGGGAGAACGAGCAGTGGCTGGGACAGGTGGTCCACAGCGCCTCGGCCGCCGCGATCTTCATGGGCTGGTAGGTCTCCTCGACCACGCCGAGCTCACTCCCCACGAACATGGCCAGGATGATCGACGGCAGGAGCACGGCCAGCGAGATCACCGCCGTCTTGTGGAAGGCCTCGACCGCCTGCTTGCGGTGGATGTGCCAGGCCGAGACCCCGAGCATGATGACGCTGGCCGTCACGAGCGCGGCGAGGAGCACGTGGGGGTAGGACCACAGGAACACCGGGTTGGTGAAGACGGCCCAGATGTTGTTCAGCTGTGGCTGACCCTGGCTGTTGAGCGTGTAGCCGACCGGGTGTTGCATCCAGGAGTTGGCCGCCATGATGAAGGCCGCAGAGAGCACGGTGCCGGCCGCCACGAGCCAGATCGTGACCAGGTGTGCCTTCTTGGAGAGCCGGTTCCAGCCGAAGATCCAGATGCCGAGGAAGGTCGACTCCAAGAAGAACGCGACCAATCCCTCCATGGCGAGCGGCCCACCGAACACGTTGCCGACCAGTCGCGAGTAGGCGGACCAGTTCATGCCGAACTCGAACTCCTGGATCAGCCCGGTCACGACGCCGACGGCGACGTTGATCAGCAGGAGCGCGCCGAAGAAGCGGGCCAGCTTCCGGTAGGTCTCGTCGCCGTTGCGGTACCAGGCCGTCTGCAGCAGGGCGACCAGGAAGGCCAGGCCGATGGTGACCGGGACGAACAAGAAGTGGTAGATGCTCGTCAGGGCGAATTGCCAGCGGGCGAGGTCGAGGTTCACGGTCGGTCGCTCCCTTCGTTGTTGGACAGGTCGGCCGGGCCGTTGTGCGACCCAGTATGCGGTGTGGCGTGCGGTGGGGTGCGGCTTCCCTCCTGGCCGCCATCGGGCACGCGGCCAGTGCCGCCGTCCGGCACGACGCGGTCGCCCATGCGCTCCTCCCACCAGAGGCTGGCGTAGCGGCCGCCGGCAAGGAGGAGCTCAGCATGCGTGCCGCGCTCGACCACGGTGCCGCCGTCGAGGACGACGATCTCTTCGACGCGCTCGAGCCCGGCCAGGCGGTGTGTGATGAGCAACGTGGCGCGACCCTCGGTCAGCCTGAGGAGGTCGGCCGCGAGGGCGTCGGCTGCCGCTGGGTCGAGGTGCTCGGCCGGCTCATCGAGCACGAGGATGGGGAAGTCGGCCAGCAGGGCCCGGGCCACCGCCACGCGCTGGCGCTGCCCGCCCGAGAGCCGCGAGCCGCGTGGGCCGACCCGTGTCGCCAGCCCGCGGGGCAGGCCGGCCAACCAGTCGCCCAGACCGACCCGGTCCAGGACGGCGGCCAGTTCGTCGTCGTCGGCCTCCCGGCGGCCGACGCGCAGGTTCTCGGCCAGGGTGGTGTCGAAGAGATGGGGGTTCTGCTCGACCAGCCCGACCACCCGTCGCACCTCGTCCGCGGCCAGCCGCTCGACCGGCACGCCGTCGATCGTGACCTCGCCGGCATCGAGGGGCGCGAAGCGCACCATGACGTCGGCCAGCGTGGTCTTACCACCACCGCTCGGGCCGACCAGCGCCACCCGGCGGCCGGGGGAGAGCGTGAGGTCGACGCCACGCAGCGCGGCCCGGCCCGCATCCGGGTACGAGGTCCACACGCCGCGCAGGGTGAGCACGTGGGGGCCGGCCGGGAGCGGGACCGGTTCGTCCGGGTCGCTCACGACGGGGGGCGCGTCGACGATCTCGAAGACGCGGCCGGCCGCCGTGCGGGAGCGCTGCAGGGCCTGGGTGGCGGCCGGCAGCGGGGAGACCAGCTCGAAGGCGGCCAGCGGCACCAGGGCCAGGACGCCGAGGAGTGCACCGTTGAGGGATCCGGCGTGGGTCGCCTGCACCCCGAGCGTCAGGCCGCCCCAGCAGGCCAGGCCGGCCAGGGCGGTGGTCAGGCCGAGGCCGATTCCCGTTGTCGAGGCCCCCTGACGGGCGATGGCGCGCAGCTGGCGGTCCGCCCCCTCCACCCGGGCCAGCTGCCCGGGAGTGGCCCCCATCACGACGAGCTCGGGTGCCCCCTCGACGAGGTCCACCACGCCGGCGTACAGCTCGCCCCGGGCAGAGGCCTGCCGCGCTTCTGCCCGGGTGGCCAGGCGGCCGGTCAGCCAGGGGACGGCGGTCGCCGAGATCAGCAAGGCGAGGAGCAGGACCAGGCCGGCCCCCGGTAGGAACCACCACAGGACGCCGATCGTGACGACGCCGACCAGCATCGCGACGAGGAAGGGCTGGATGACCCGGAGCACGACGTCCTGGAGCGAGTCGACGTCGTCGACCACACGGGCCACCAGATCACCGCGGCGGAAGCCGGGTAGTCCGGCCGGCGCCAGGGCCTGTAGCCCCCCGTAGACGCGCACGCGTAGGTCGGCGAGCACCCGCAGCGCGGCGTCGTGCCCGACCAGCCGTTCCCCGTAGCGCAGGAAGCCGCGGGAGAGCCCGAAGAACTGAACGCCGACGATGGCCAGCGTCAATGAAGCCTCCGAAGGGTGCTGGGAGGCCCGGGCGATCAGCCAGGCCGAGGTCCCCATGAGCGCGATGGAGGCGCCGATGGCCCCGGCTCCGAGCAGCGAGGCCTGGGCCAGGCGGCCGCGCGCCGCGGACGCGATGCCAAGGGTGCGCGCAATGCCGGCCCGTGGTTCGCTCATGTCGCCACCGCCGGGGCCCGGAACTCGACCACCCGGTCGGCCAGTGCCGCCAGCGCGGGGCGGTGGGCCACGATCAGGGCGGTGCGGCCGTCCACCAGGCGGCGCACCGCGGCGAGGACGTCGGCCTCCGTCTCGGCGTCCAGGCTGGCCGTGGGCTCGTCGAGCAGGAGCAGCGGGGCGTCGCGCACGAACGCCCGGGCCAAGGAGAGCCGTTGCCGTTCGCCCGAGGAGAGGCCCGCGCCCCCCTCGCCGAGCAGGGTGGCGGTGCCGCGGGGCAGGTGGCGCACCACCTCGGTCAGGCCGGCGGCCTCGAGCGCCGCCTCCACCTCGGCGTCGGTGGCGTCGGGACGCCCGAGCCGCACGTTGTCGGCTACCGACCGGGCGAAGAGGTGGGGACGCTGGGGGACCCAGCCGATCCGGCGCCGCCAGTCCTCGAGGTCCACGTCGCCGAGCTCGACACCGCCGAGCGTCACCGTCCCGGCGTCGGGCCGGCGTAGGCCGAGGAGCACGGAGAGGAGAGTGGACTTGCCGCAGCCGCTCGGCCCGGTGAGCGCCACCGTCTCGCCGGGCTCGACGACCAGGTCGGCCTCGTACAGCGCCGGGAGGCGCCGGCCGGGATAGGTCACCTCCAGGCCGGCCACCTCGATCCCGGTGTCCCGCGCGCTGGTCTTCCCGCCTACAGGTGCGGCGACGGGCTCCTCGAGCAGCGCGAAGACCTCCTCCGCCGCCTTCATGCCGTCGGCGCTGGCGTGGTAGTGGGTGCCCAGCGCACGGAGCGGCAGGTAGGCCTCGGGGGCGAGGACCAGTACGAAGAGGGCGTCCTCGAAGGTCATCTGCCCGCCGAGGAGGCGCAGTCCGACGGCCACGGCGACCAGCGCCACCGACACGGTGGCCAGGAGCTCGAGGATGAGCGACGAGAGGAAGGTGAGCCGGAGCGTGGCCATCGTGGCCGACCGGTAGCGGTCGGTGACCTCGGCGATGGCCTTCGCTTGCGCCTTGGCCCGCCCGAAGACCTTGAGCGTCGGCAGGCCCGAGACGATGTCGAGGAAATGGCCGGCCAGCCGCTGCAGCGAGCGCATCCGGGCCGCCGTGCGGTCCCGCGTGGTGGCACCCACCAGCGCCATGAAGAGCGGGATGAGGGGCAGGCTCACCGCGATGAGCACAGCGCTGACCCAGTCGGCCCCGGCCACGACGGCGATGATGGCGACCGGGACGATGACCGCCAGGAACAACTGGGGCAGGTAGCGCGAGAAGTACCCGTCGAGGGCGTCGAGACCCGAAGTGAGGAGGACGCCGATCTTCCCTTGACCCTGGGCGTCGAGCCCCGCCGGACCCAAGGAGGCCACGCGCTCGACGGCGGCCCGCCGGAGCTCCGACTTGGCCGAGGCCGACGCACGGTTGGCGGCGCGCTCGGAGGCCCAGGCCAGGACGGCGCGCCCCGCCACCACACCGAGGAGCGCAGCCAGAGGCAGGCGGAGTGAGCCGACTGAGCGGTGCTGCACGAAGGCCCCGTCGACGATCAAGGCGATGAGCCACGCCTGCACGATGACCAAGAGGGCGGTGACGCCCCCGACGCCCACGGAGAGTGCCACGAAGCGCCTGGTGGATCGCGCGTAGGCCAGTAGGCGGGGGTCGAGTGGTCCACCGGCCCGCCCGAGCACGGCCGCGGGGGCGGGCTCGCCCCACGTCGGCTGCGCCACCTCTCCCATGTCGTCCCTTCTACTCCGCCTCACTTCGTGAGGCGCGGAGCTACGGCCGGACGCTGCGATGGCATTGTGCTGTCGCAGCCGAGGGCCGAACAGGGGCCTTGGTCCCGAGTTGACGCGGCGCTGGTCCCCGGCCCTTGACGGGCGCGGTGGTGCACAGCAGGGTGGCGGGCATGCCCCGGCCACTGACCAACACGGACCCGGCGCTGCGCCTGTGCTGGCACCCGGTAGCCCGGTGCGAGGACGTGACCGACCAGCCGCTCGCGGTGCGCCTGCTCGGGGAGCCCTGGGTCCTCGTGCGCACCGAGGGCCAGGTGCGCGCCTTCACCGACCGGTGTCCGCACCGGGGCAGCCCGCTCTCGCTGGGCCGGTGCGACGACGGCGTGCTCCAGTGCGCCTACCACGGCTGGCGATTCGACGGGGCCGGCCGGTGCGTCGGCATCCCGGCGCTCGGACCGGAGTCCACGCTGCCCCCCGGGGCCCGCCTCGCCCCGGCCGCCGCCGTGACCGAGGCGCACGGCATCGTCTATCTGGCTCCTGAGGATCCGATCACCCCGCTCGGGGTGATCCCCGAGGCCGGCGACCCGTCTTTCATGGAGGGAGCGTTGCCGACGGTGCGCACCCGGGGGTCGGCCGGCCTGCTGGCCGACAACTTCCTCGATGTCGCCCACTTCCCCTTCGTGCATGCCGGGACCTTCGGCGCCGACGAGGCGGCCGAGGTGACGCCCTTCGCCGTGGCTCGCGACGGCTGGAGCTTCACCGTGACCTACGAGCATTCGTTCGCCAACCGTGAGGACCCGGGGGTGGCGGCCGGCGTCCGCCCCCTCGTGCAGACCAGACGGCTCACCTACGTGCTGCACGCGCCCTTCCACCTCAGGCTGCGCATCGACTTCCTCGATTCGGGTGGGTCGAACGTCGTCGGCTTCTTCATTCAGCCCGAGACCGACGAGACGTGCCGCCTCTACACCACCGTGTGGCGCGACGACCTTGGCGGGGACGCGGCGCGCATGGCCGAGGCCGTGGCCTTCGAGGTCGACGTGCTGAACGAGGACTTGCGTCTCCAGGAGGCTTTTCACGACCTCGCGCTGCCGCTGGACCCAACGGCGGAGGTGCACACCCGTGCCGACCGCAACACCTTGGAGCTCCGCCGGATGTTGGCCGACCTGGTCGCCACTGCGGGAGGCGGGCCATGAGCACCGGGGGTGACCGATGAGCGTCACCGTCGTGGACCACCCCGTCCTGGCCCACCGCCTGGCCCAGCTACGTGACCGCGCCACCGACGGCGACACCTTCCGCCGGCTGGTCTCGGAGGTCTCCGGGCTGCTGGCCTACGAGGCCCTGCGCGACCTCGGCACGGCCGAGGTACTCGTCGACACCCCGGTCGCCGAGGCGGTCCCGGCCCGCCGCGTCGCCGAGGTGGTCCTCCTCGTCCCGATCCTGCGCGCCGGGCTGGGCATGGTGCAGGCCGTGCAGGAGGTCGTACCGTTGACCGAGGTGGCCCATGTCGGGCTGAGGCGGGACGAGACGACGCTGCGCTCCGACGTCTACCTCGACCGGGTCCCGCGCGACCTGCGCGGCCGCCGGGTCATCGTCTGCGACCCCATGCTGGCGACGGGGGGATCGCTGGCCCAGGCCTGCGACCTCGTGGCGGCGCGTGGCGCGGCTGAGGTGGTGGCGTTGTGCATCATCGCCTCCGAGCCGGGGTTGGCCGCGTTCGGCGCCGCCCACCCCGGGGTGCGTGTGTACTGCGCCGCCGTCGACCCCGGGCTGAACGACGTCGGGTTCATCGTGCCCGGGCTCGGGGACGCCGGCGACCGCCTGTTCGGCCCGCCGGACTGAGTCCCGGGGCCCGGGTCAGACCCCGATGTCCTCGTGCCAGAGCTCGGGGTTGGCCGCGACGAACCCCCCGAGCATCTCGACGCACTCCGGATCGTCGAGCAGCACGACGCGGCACCCGTGCTCCGCCACCCAGTTGTGGCCACCCTCGAAGTTACGGGTCTCGCCGATGACGACCGTGCCGATGCGGAACTGGCGGAGCAGCCCGCTGCAGTACCAGCACGGCGACAGCGTCGTGACCATGACGCAGTCCGGGTAGTCGCGCCGCCGCCCGGCCGCCCGGAAGGCCGCCGTCTCCGCGTGCATGGACGGGTCGCCGTCCTGGACGCGCCGGTTGTGGCCGCGGCCGAGCAGCGTCCCGTCGGTGTGGAAGAGGGCGGCGCCGATCGGGATCCCGCCCTCGGCCATGCCGTGGCGCGCCTCCTCGACCGCCACCGCCAGCATGGCCCGCGCCAGCTGGTCGGAGATCGGCCCAGCCAGGGCCATCAAACGGGGGACCTATGCTCGCGATCGTCCATGTCGGTTAACGATCGTACCTACGCGACCAAGGTCGGGAGCCAGGCGGTGGAGCTCCCGCTCGTTCCTCTCTCCGACGAGCTGACGATCGCGCTCCTCATCTGTGTGGACATGGGAGTCGCCTTCGCCGAGAAGGCCGGCCGTGAACTGGCCGAGTTGATGCGCCCGGCCGATCCCGAGATCGTCGTGTCCGTGGCGACCATGGGGATCCCGTTGGCCATCGAGTCGAGCCGGGCCCTAGGCCTCGACGACTACGTGATCCTGCACAAGACCCCCAAGATCCACCTAGGTGAGACGTGGTCCGAGCCCGTGTTCTCCATCACCACCGACAAGCCGCAGCGCCTCCGCATGGACCCGGCCCGGGTGCACGCCGTGCGCGGGCGCCGCGTGGCCATCGTCGACGACGTCATCTCCACGGGGGCCTCGCTCTCTTCCGCCCTCCGCCTCGTGCGTCGCATGGACGCCGACCCCGTGGTCATCGGCACGTTGATGACCGAAGGCGGTGGGTGGAAGGAGGCGTTGGGCGAGGACGCCGCCCTGGTCCGCGCCCTCGGCGCCATGCCGCTGTTCCACCCCGACGGCGTGGGAGAGCTGGTCGAGGACTGGGGGTAGTCGGGGACGGTGGTAGTCGGGGACGGTGGTAGTCGGGGACGGTGGTAGTCGGGGACTCGGTCGTCCTTCCAGTCCCGGAGTCGAGGACCTGGCTAGGCCGTGAGCAGGTGCTCGGCCTGCAGGAGCCGCTCCTGGGCGTCCGCCTCCTTGTGCACCTTGCCCCACGCCAGCACCAGGTACACCAACCCGCCGACGCCCATGCCGAGGAGGACGCTGAAGTCGGCTCCGTAACCGTAGGCGTCCCGGGTGTGGGCCGTGACCTCGTTCAGCCACTGCGGGAGGTGGAACGTCGCCGCCAGCCCCGAGATGGCGGCCAACATGCCGAGGATCTGAGCCGCCCACGCCGGCCAGTAGACGCCACCTTTGTTCCAGTACATCGAGGTGCGACCGGTGTTCTGGAGCTCGCTCGGGACGTAGCGGTAGCGCCGCAGCGCCCAGTCGACGAGGTAGATGGCGCACCACGGGGCGATCCAGACGATGACCACGTCGACGAAGTCCTCGAGGTATGTGGTGAAGGAAGAACTGAAGATCGCCCACATCGTGACGGCGAGCGCAATGGCACAGTCGATCAGTACGGCCTGGTAGCGCTTGACCGGCGCTCCGATCGCCTGGAGGGTGACGCCCGAGGAGTACATGTCGATGCTGTTGATGCCGAACAACTGCACGATCGCGAAGATCAGGAAGATCACGACGAACCACGACGGAATGGCAGAGGTGTGCGCGAGTGGCAGGAGGCCGCCGGCTCCGGTGCCGAGGTGGAGGACGAAGGTCCCCACCAAGGCGCCCAAGGTCATGATCAGGATCTCGGGCACCGCGGTACCCAGGAAGACCCAGCCCACGATTGCCTTCTTCGACGAATCCGTCGGGCAGTAGCGCGTGTAGTCGTTGCCGCACTCGGTCCAGCCGAGCCCGCTGAGGGCGATGGTGAAGGCCAGTGCGGCCAGGAAGCCCTGCCAGTCGCCGCTCGTCTTGACCACGTTGACGTTCACGTGAGAAGCGGAGAAGGCCAGCAACACGGCGAAGAGGATCACGAAGGGAATGACCAGGGCGCGCAACGTCCTCAGGATGGCGGCATGACCCAAGAACGGCAGGATGCCCTGGATCAGCACGGCGAACAGGACGAGGATCACCTTGGCCGGCGTGCCCGGCATGAACCCGCCCTTGATCATCAGCACGAGTCCGGCTCCCACGATGAGGATGAGCCCTTCGACCTCGAAGCCGATCTGGGTGATCCAGTTGAAGAACGAGATGGGTCGTGAACCGTTCGGCCCGAACGACGCCCGGTTGATGGCGAAGACCGTGGTGCCCGTCGTCGGCCCCTGTAAGGAGCAGAGCCCGAGCAGGAAGTACGACAGGTTGCCCAGCACGATGACGAACACGACCTGGGCAAAGGTCAGGCCGAAGGTCATGAGGATGGCGCCGTAAATGAAGTACTCGATCTGCACGCTGGCGCCGGCCCACATCCCGAACACGTCCTTCGGACCCGCCCACCGCTCGCTCTCGGGGATGAAGTCGATCCCGTGCTGCTCGACGTGGAGGACCGCTTTGGCCTCCGGGTCGTGGATGGTCGCGAGATCCTCGGCGTAGTCCTCGACCGTCGCCATCGGCATGCCTCCGTCTCTGATGCTCGCCTCGTGGAGACGCGCGCCCGAAGGGTTGGTCACCGGCGTTCGCTGCCCCCCGGCAGCCGCCCGCGTCCGTTCGCCCACACGTCCCCGCCTGTCAGGTCCCGGCGCCCATCCCTGGCGAGCCGCCGGAGGTGTGTCGGCTCACACACTGCTGTCAGGGCGGCCCGCGGTCAAGTGGGTTTCGTGAATGCCGCGTGAACCGGGTCCTGGAGGAGGTCATGGCGGCCTCTGGGTCGGGGCCCGCGGCGGCCGGACCGGTATGGGAAGAGCGTCGTCTTCGAGAGGCGTCAGCCCTCGAGCAGAGGGCGCATGAAGCTGACCGCCTTGTCCTGCATCTCCCGCGCCTGGCGCTCGATGAAGCGCTCCACGACAGGTCCGGCGCCGAACACCTTCACCCGCGCTTCCAACTCGAAGCGCTCCATCGAACCCGCGCCCTCTGCCGAGCACGCGATGGCACCGTCGATCTGGGTCTTGTCGGCCATGGTGCCCGGGGTCATGGTGAAGGTAGTCCGGCTGGCGGCCGGGTCGAAGGTGCTCACCTCCAGGGTGGAGACCTCGTCGCCGAAGAGCTTGCGCACGGGGCCCGGCATGGGCGGACGCTGCCCGTAGCGCAGCGTGCGCACGAGGCCGCTCGTCAGGTCTCCCTCCTGTGAGAGGACCTCGGCTGACGTCGATCCGAGCGCCTCCAGGTGGAGGCGGACAACGAAGTCCGGATCGAAGTACAGCGACCAGAACGCCTCGGGTGGGCACTGCCAGCGGTAGTCGAGGGTCAGCTTCACGTGACGGCCTCCGTTCTCGTGGACTCGGTGCTATGTGCCTCGGGCCTCAGTCTCCGAGATCGATCAGCATGTGCTGCCCGAGGTCGCCGACCAGGTCGATGATGACGTGCATCGACGCGATGCGCCAGGTGTCCGCCACCAACTCGTAGGTGTGTCGATACCGCCCCGCGATGACGGGTTGGAGCGCCAGGGCACCCGGCACCGCCTGGAGCACCGTGAAGTAGGAGCGGCTTGTGGCGCCGGCACCGCCCTCACTCAGCTCCACGATGACATTGGTCATGACGTGCTTCGTGCGCGGCGTCCCGTCCTCGTAACGGCGCGTGGTCCGTGCGTACAGACCCTCGATCGCATCAGCGCCCGAGACCGACTGGCTGAAGCCCTCGAAGCTCAAGGTGGCGTGCGCCAAGAGCTCGCCCACGCCGGCGAAGTCGCCGGCGTCTATGCGCTCGGCGTAGGTGTACACGAGCGAGGTGACCGACTCGGCCGGTGTCAGCTGCACGGCCGAGATTGTGCCCCATGATCGGTGACCGGCGACGGCCTCTGTGCCGGTCCGGCGGATCAGTGGCCGAGCAGCGGCCCCATGGCGCGGGCCAGACGGCTGGGCCGCCCGCTCCTGCCCTCACCCCGGTCGGCCAACTTCATGGTCCACAGCCCGGCGTTCACGCCCAGCCAGCGCAGCGGCTCGGGCTCCCACTGCGGCGACCGGTGGCCCACCCACGGCAGGCCCGTCAGCGGGGTGTCGGCGCCGGTGATCAGGTCTGCCAGCGTGCGTCCGGCCAGGTTGGTCGTCGCCACACCGTCACCGACGTACCCGCCGGCCCATGCCAGCCCGCTGGAGCGGTCGTAGCCCACGGACGCGTGCCAGTCTCGGGGCACGCCCAGCGGTCCGCCCCAGGCGTGGGTGAAGCGGGCGCCGCCGAGAGCCGGGAACAGCTCGCACAACGTGCGCCGCAGGAGCTCGTGCACGTCGGGGGCCGAGTCGAAGGAGGGGCACACGGCGGAGCCAAAGTGATACGGCGCACCCCGGCCTCCGAACGCGATGCGGTCGTCCGCGGTGCGCTGCCCGTAGATGATCATGTGGCGGTGGTCGGCGAAGGTGGCCCGGCTCCCCAGCTGGGCTTCGGCCCAGAAGTCGGCGCCCAGGGGCTCGGTGGCCACCATGAGCGAGTACACCGGCACGATCGCACGGTGGAGGCCCGGCAGCGTCGGGGTCCATCCCTCAATGGCGCGCACGACGACGTCGGCCCGGACCGTGCCGCCGCTCGTCACGACCGAGGGCCCGGGGCCCGGCCGGATCTCCTGTGCCGGCGTGTGCTCGAAGAGCCGCGCCCCGCGCCGCTCAACCGCGTCGGCCAGGCCACGAGCCAGTAAGGCCGGCTGCAGCGCCGCGCAGTGCGGTGTGAAGGTGGCGCCGAGGGTCTCCGTCGCTCCGATGAGCTCGCGTGTCTCGTCGGGGCCGAGCCAGCGCAGGTCCTCCTCGCCGAACCCGAATCGGCGCGTCTCGTCGACTTCGGCCAGTGCGCGTGCCCGCTGCGCCTCGCTGCGTACCAACCGGAGTGAACCGCCCTTGGCGAAGTGGCACTCGATGCCCTCGTCGGACGCGCTCGCCTGTACGACGTCGACCGTCTCCTCCATGGCACGGCGCATGGCGCGCATGGCGTCGATTCCGTGCCGACGGGCCAGCGCGGTGTCTGAGGTCGGGAAGAGTGCCGAGCACCAGCCCCCGTTGCGCCCGGACGCCCCAAAGCCGGCAACCTCGCGCTCGAGCACGGCGATGCGTAGTGACGGGTCGGCGCGCAGCAACGAGTACGCGGTCCACAGCCCGGTGAAGCCGGCACCGACGATGCAGACGTCAACCTGCAAGTCCTCGGTCAGTGCGGGCCGTACCGGCAGCGGCGCCGGGACGGCCTCCCACCACAAGGAGAGCCGCCGGTAGCCGGAGCCGGCCGGCGCGCTCAGATCCTCTGCCACGCCTCGGTGAGCACCTCGCGCAACGTGCCGGCCATGAACTCGATCTCCTCCTGGCCGCAGATGAGCGGTGGGGAGAGCTGCACGACGGGGTCGCCGCGGTCGTCGGCGCGGCAGATGAGGCCGGCCTCGAAGAGCGCACCGGACAGGAAGCCGCGCAAGAGCCGCTCGGCCTCGTCGTCGTTGAACGACTCCCGCGTGTGCTTGTCCTTGACCAGCTCGATCCCGTAGAAAAACCCGGCGCCGCGCACGTTGCCGACGATGGGCAGGTCGTGCAGGCCTTCGAGCGCGCTGCGGAAAGCGGTCTCGGTGTTCTGCACATGTTCCAGGATTCGCTCGCCCTCGAACACGTCGAGGTTGGCAATGGCCACGGCGCAGCTGACCGGGTGACCCGCAAAGGTGAACCCGTGCAAGAAGGACGCGCCGGCGCCGAGGAACGGCTCCATGATCCGGTCGGAGGCGATCATGGCGCCCAACGGCGCGTACCCGGACGTCAGGCCCTTGGCCACCGTGATGATGTCGGGCTGGAAGCCGTAGCGCAGCGCCCCGAACCAATGCCCGAGCCGCCCGAAGGCGCAGATGACCTCGTCGGAGACGAGCAGGACGTCGTGACGGTCGCAGATCTCGCGTACCCGCTGGAAGTACCCCGGCGGTGGCGGGAAGCAGCCCCCGGCGTTCTGCACCGGCTCGAGGAACACCGCTGCCACTGTGTCGGCTCCCTCGCGCTCAATGGCGCGGTCGATCTCGTCGGCCGCCCAGCGGCCGAACGCATCCTCGTCGTCGGCGAAGTAGGGCGCCCGGTAGAAGTTGGTGTTCGGCACCTTGATGGCCCCCGGCACCAACGGCTCGAACGGCGTGCGCAGATCAGGGATGCCCGTGATGGAGAGGGCACCCATGGACGTCCCGTGGTAGGCGATGCTCCGGCTGATGACCTTGGACTTCATGGGCTTCCCCCGGAGGCGGAAGTACTGGCGCGCCACCTTCCAGGCCGACTCCACCGCCTCCGAGCCACCGGTTGTGAAGAAGACACGGTTGAGGTCGCCCGGGGCGTAGCCCGCCACTCGCTCGGCCAGCTCGATGGCCCGTGGGTGCGCGTAGGTCCACAGCGGGAAGTAGGCCAGGGTCTCGGCCTGCTTGGCCCCCGCCTCCGCCAGCTCGGTGCGCCCGTGGCCGATCTGCGAGGTGAACAGGCCCGCCAGGCCGTCGAGGTACCGCTTGCCGTACTGGTCCCAGACGTAGGCGCCCTCGCCCCGCACGATCACGGGCACCTCGTGGTCGGCGTAGGAGCCCATGCGGCTGAAGTGCATCCACAGGTGGCGTGCCGCCTGTGCGCTCAGGTGCGGCGTCTCGGTGTTCGTCATGTGCATCGTCCTTCCGGCGGATGGTGGGGGCTGCTCACCGCGTGCCCCAGGTGTAGGTCTGCTTGGCCAGCTTCAGGTAGAGGAAGGTCTCGGTGGACCGGACGCCCGGGATCGAGCGCACGGAGTCGTTGAGGACGTGGAGGAGCCGCTCGTCGTTCTCGCAGACGATCTCGGCCAGGATGTCGAACGAGCCGGCGCACATGACCACGTACGCGACCTCGTCGAGGGCGCTGAGCTTCTCGGCCACCCGGCGCACGTCGCCCTCGACAGAGACGCCGATCATGGCCTGGCGGGTGAACCCCAGTTGCAGAGGGTCGGTCACGGCCACGATCTGCATGATCCCCGACTCGCGGAGGCGCTGGACCCGGCGGCGGACGGCCGCTTCGGACAGCCCGACCTCTTCTGCGATGGCTCCGTAAGGCTGGCGGCCGTCGCGCTGGAGTGCCTCGATGATGGCCCGATTGGGCGCGTCGAGGAGGCTGAGGGCGGCGCTCCCGTCGGCATGGAACCCCGGTTGCGGAGCTCCCTCTCCATCGGCCATCGTCCACCTCGATTTCGTCCTGATCGGGGTCAGGCTCCCCGCATGTGCAGAATTGTGACACTTCAGAGCCTCCAGTCAAGCCAAATCCGTCATATCGAGGGCGCAATGTTGCGAAAACGCTTGATGACTGCGCTGTCATCAGTGATCCTGTAACCACTGGTCCGAGCAGAGTCCGAGAGTCCGGAGGAAAGGGAGTGCCGATGCGCACGCTGCAGAACTTCGTCGGGGGTGCGTACCGCGATGCCGAGGACGGCCCGACGGCGCCCGTCATCGACCCCAGTACGGGTGAGCCCTTCGCCGTGGCCCCGGTCTCGGGGCCGGCCGACGTCGACCGGGCGCTCCAGGTGGCCCAGGAGGCGTTCGCTTCGTGGCGGCGCACGACGCCATCGGAGCGGAGCCTGCTCCTGTTCCGGATCGCCGACGCCCTCGAGGCGCGGGCTGAGGACCTGGTGCGGGCCGAGTGCGAGAACACCGGCAAGCCCTATCAGCTGACGATGGACGAGGAGATCCCGCCCATGGTCGACCAGATCCGCTTCTTCGCGGGCGCCGCACGCCACCTCCAGGGCCTCTCCGCAGGCGAGTACATGGCGGGGCACACCTCCATGATCCGGCGCGAGCCCGTGGGCGTGTGCGGGGCGGTCACCCCGTGGAACTACCCCATGATGATGGCGGTGTGGAAGTGGGCCCCCGCGCTTGCTGCCGGGAACACGCTGGTGCTGAAGCCCTCGGACACCACCCCGGTGACCACCCTGTTGATGGCCGAGATCATGGCCGAGTTCGTGCCGCCCGGTGTCTTCAACGTGGTGTGCGGTGACCGCGACACCGGCCGGGCGCTGGTCGCGCACGAGACGCCCGCCATGGTGTCGGTGACGGGGTCGGTGCGCGCCGGTACGGAGGTGGCCGCGGCCGCGGCGCCGACGCTCAAACGCGTACACCTCGAGCTCGGCGGTAAGGCCCCGGTCATCGTCTTCGACGACGCCGACCTGGCCGCGGCAGCGGAAGGCATTGCCGGCGCCGGCTACTTCAACGCCGGACAGGACTGCACGGCGGCCACCCGTGTGCTGGCCGCCCCGGGCGTGCACGACGACCTGCTGGCGGCGCTCGTGGAGCAGGCCGAGAGCACCACCGTCGGCGGCACCGCCCACGACGGGGCCGATTACGGTCCGCTCAACAACGCCGCCCAGCTTGAGCGCGTTCGTGGCCTGTTCGAGCGCGTGCCGTCGCACGCATCGGTGGCCACGGGTGGCACGCCGGTCGGCCAGCGCGGCTACTGCTTCGCACCAACGGTCGTCTCGGGGCTGCGTCAGGACGACGAAATGATCCAGTCCGAGCTCTTTGCCCCCGTGATCACCGTGCAGCCGTTCAGTGACGAGGCCGAGGCTCTGCGGTGGGCCAACGGCGTCCAGTACGGCCTGGCGTCGTCGGTTTGGACCAGTGACCACGGCCGGGCCATGCGCATGGCGCGTGATCTCGACTTCGGGTGCGTCTGGATCAACACGCACATCCCGCTCGTGGCCGAGATGCCCCACGGTGGCTTCAAGCGCTCGGGCTACGGCAAGGACCTCTCCGCCTATGGGTTCGAGGACTACACGCGCATCAAGCACGTGATGAGCAACATTGAGGAGTGAGCATGATCATCGGAGTCCCCAGCGAGGTGAAGGCGGACGAGTACCGGGTGGCCATCACGCCGGCCGGGGTCCGCGAGCTGACATCGGCCGGCCATACCGTCCTCATCGAGAAGGGGGCGGGCGAGGGCTCGTCGATGCCCGACGCCGACTTCGTGCGGACCGGCGCCAAGATCGTCAACGACACCGACGAGGTGTGGGCGACGGCCGACCTCGTCTGCAAGGTCAAGGAGCCCATCGCTGACGAGTACCCGCGCCTCGGCGCGCGCAAGGATCAGGTGCTGTTCACCTATCTGCACCTCGCGGCCTCCAAGGAGTGCACGGACGCACTGACCGTCGCCGGCAACGTGGCCATCGCCTACGAGACCGTGCGCCTCGATGACAACTCCCTCCCGCTGCTCGCCCCCATGAGCGAGGTGGCCGGGCGGATGGCGCCGCTGATGGGCGCCCACCACCTGATGCGGCCAGGCGGTGGCCGCGGCGTCCTGGTCTGCGGGGTGCCCGGGGTGCGCTGCGCCCGCGTGGTCATCTTGGGCGCTGGTGTGGCCGGGTTCGCCGCGGCCACCTTGGCTGTGGGCATGCACTCGGAGGTCTTCGTGCTGGACCGGAACCTCGACCGCCTGCGCACGGTGGACCACCACTTCCGCGGAGCGCTCGAGACGGTGGCCTCGTCCGAGCACGCCATCGAGGAGGTGTGCCTCGAGGCCGACATCGTGATCGGAGCGGTGCTCGTGGTCGGCGCGCGAGCGCCCCGGCTGGTGTCCGACGACCTGGTGTCGCGCATGCGACCAGGCTCGGTGCTGGTCGACATCTCGGTCGACCAGGGCGGGTGCTTCGAGTCCACCCGACCCACCACGCACTCGGATCCGACCTTCGAGGTGGAGGGATCGATTTTCTACTGCGTCGCCAACATGCCCGGTGCCGTGCCCCACACATCGACCCACGCCCTGGCCAACGCCACCCTCCCGTACGTGTTGAGCATCGCCAACCACGGATGGGAGGCGGCCGTGCGCTCGAACCCCGCGCTGGCCGAGGGCGTCAACGTGGTTGGCGGCAAGGTGGTCTACGAGCCGGTGGCGGAGGCCCACGACATGACCTACACGCCACTGGCCAAGCTCCTCGACTGATCTCGCCCGGGCGCATGCACCCGGTTGGACCATTCGGTATGCGAGTATCCCGACCTGGGAATTCTCAGTGTGATATCGAGTGGACCACCTAAGGTCTGCTGATCAGCCCGCTTCTGCGTCGTCGCGCCCGCACCGGCGGGTCCGGCGCTGAGGGCGGCCGAGCGGGCAGACTGGTGACTATGGCGGACGAGCCGGCGTCCGAGCCGCCGCACCCCGTACCCGGTCCCCCGTCCGAACGGGTGGCTGACGTGGACCGGGACCGCACCGTGACCGCGTTGCGCGAGCACGTGGTCGCCGGACGCCTCACGCTCGACGAGTTCTCCGAGCGCGTGGGCGAGGCGCTCGAGGCCAGGACCCGGGGGGAGCTGGCGGACACCCTGCGGGATCTCCCCGCGAATCCGCCGGCTGCCGACGCCGCGCCGACCCTGCGCCCCGCGTCGCGCTCGCACATTGCCGTCATGAGCGGCCACACCACACGCGGACGGTGGTGGCTCGGCAGCCGGACCAGGGCGGTCGCGGTGATGGGCGGCTGCACGATGGATCTGCGGCAGGCCGAGATCGAAGGGCCGGAGGTCGAGATCTCGGCCACGGCCATCTGGGGCGGGATCGAGATCATCGTCCCCGAGGGGTTCGAAGTCGACCTGCGGGGCTTCTCGTTCATGGGCGGACGCCACCTTCGTCTGCGCCATGTCCCCCGCGTGCCGGGCTCGCCTCGGATCGTGGTGAAGGCCGTGGCGATCATGGGCGGGATCGATGTGAAGAGCCGTCCCGACCGGTCCGAGCAGCGTCGGATCGCCCGAGGGCGGCGCGGCGACGCCACTGCTATCGCCGCCCCGGAACTCCGTGGGGACCTTCGCGGGGATGTCCGTGGGGATCCCCCCACCGGCGATCGCCATGGTGTAAGAGCCGCGCCTGGGTCGGAGAGCGCACATCGGCGCCGTCCCGATACCGCGCACGAAGTTCCTGGTGACAGCACGGTTACCGTCCTGTTTTGCGATATGGTCGGGTACACCCGGATGACCGAGCAGGTCGGCGATCGGATCTCGCGCGAGATCCTGCGGGGATTCCACGACGTCGTGCGGGAAGCCGTGGCACGGCACGGCGGCCGCGAGATCTCCGTCCATGGGGACGGGTTCATGGTGGCCTTCGACAGCGTCGCCCGCTCGTTTCGCTGCGCCATCGACGTCCAGCGTGCGCTGCGTGGGCACGTGCCGCCGCAGTGGGCTGAGCCGATCGCCGCCCACATCGGTATCCACACCGGCGACGCGCTGATGGAGCAGGACGACCTTCTGGGCCGGACCGTGATCGTGGCGAGCCGCCTGTCCGACGCCGCCGGCCCCGGCGAAGTCCTGGTGTCGTCCCTCTCGGAGCAGCTGGCCCAGGGATCGGGCGAGTTCGCCTTCGTCGGGAGTCGCGAGGTCGTTCTCAAGGGTGTCGAGGTGCCGCAGGCGTGTTCCTCGCTCGTCTGGGACTAGGCCGAGAGCCTCATCGGCACGACGGCCCATACGAACGTTTCGTACGGAGCCGGCGGAGCGTTTCACGTGAAGCACGGGACCTGCTTCCCGCGCCATTCCGTCTCACATTGAAGAAGACGAGATCAGAGGCCAAAAACAGCACCGCGTGGCCGAGGCTGTAATCGAGGCTCCGGTCCATTGTTTTTGTGAGGAACGGGCCTTGGACCCGGGCCACCGAGATCGTTCTGATCCAATCTGATTGTTACTTCTCGGCGACTTTCCGGCGCGCCGTGCGTCCACCGGGCCGGCGTGTCGACAGGGCTCGGGTGCCTCGGCGTCGGGGCCGGGGCCGGGGGCCGGGGCAGGCAGGATGCCGGCGGCGCGTCCTAAGATGACGGCCTCTTCTGACGCACCGTCAGATCCGGCGCGCCCGGGCGACCTGGAGGAGCGATGGACTTCGAATTCTCGCCGGAACAATTGGCCTTCGTGAAGGAGGTCGAGAGCTTCCTCGAGGCCAACGACGACCCCGACGTGTTCGACGTCACGCGGGAGAACATGGCTCAGGTGGTCGACACCCCGAGGCGCCGTGCGTTCATGAAGACGCTCGGGGAGCGGGGTTGGCTCGGGATGACATGGCCGACCGAGTACGGCGGCTCGGCCGGCGAGGGGGTCTACGAGTACCTCCTCAACGAGCAGCTGGCCGGTCGCGGCGGGCCCCAGATCGGAAAAGGCGTGGGCATCATCGGCAAGACGCTGATCCGGCACGGCAACGACCGCCTCAAGGCGGAGTTCCTGCCCAAGATCCTCCGCAACGAGGTCGAGTTCGCCGTGGGCTACTCCGAGCCCAACGCCGGGTCTGACGCCGCCTCGATGCAACTGAAGGCGACCAAGGTCGAGGGCGGATGGGTCCTCAACGGCCAGAAGACGTGGACGACGTCGGCCCACTTCGCCGAGTGGTACTGGGTGGGGGCGCGGACCGATCCCGAGGCGCTCAAGCACGCCGGCATCACGCTCTTCCTGGTGCCGCTCGATCAGCCCGGCATCACCGTCAACGCCATCTGGACGATGGGCGATGAGCGCACGAACGAGGTGTTCCTCAACGACGTCTTCGTGCCCGACGACTACGTGGTGGGCGAGGTGAACCGCGGCTTCCAGTACATCTCGGAAGCGCTCGACCTCGAGCGCTTCACCATGTTCATGCTCTCGCCGATCGAGCAGCGCTTCGAGCTGCTCGTCGAGTACGTCCGCACCACCGTGCGCGACGGCGTACCCCTCAAGGACGACCCGGTGGTGCGACAGCGCTTGGCGCAGTTGGCCACCCAGCTGGAAGTGGCGCGCGTCATGGGGCTGAAGTTCGTGTACGAGTCGTCGAAGGGCGGCGCCGCACCGACCGCTGAGGCCTCGGAGTACAAGCTGTTCGCCACCGAGCTGTCGAAGCGGCTGGCCAACGCGTCGATGGACATCGCCGGCCCCGGCAGCCAGCTACGCGTCAAGACGCGGGAGGCGCCGATGCAGGGCCGCTCCGAGTCGACCTACCGCTACACGGTGATCGACACCATCGGGGGCGGTGCCTCCGAGATCCAGAAGAACATCATCGCCCGCCGCAAGCTCGGGCTGCCCAAGAACTTCTGAGTGCCCACCGCGCCGACTCCCGCTGGGTCATCCACCGGTCCTCTCGCCGGCACCACCGTCCTCGACATGTCGACGGTCGGGCCGGCGTCGCGCTGCACCCGTCTGCTGGCCGACTACGGCGCCCGCGTGGTCAAGGTCGGTCCGGTGCCCTCGGCCGACGCCGCACCCATCGAGCCGAAGTTCTTCGCATACAGCGGTCTCCGGGGCATGTGCCGTGCCCAGTTCGACCTCAAGGACCCCGACGGACGTCAGGCGTTCCTGGCCTTGGCGGCGTCAGCCGACGTGGTCGTCGAGAGCTTCCGTCCCGGGGTGGTCGACCGGCTCGGTATCGGCTACGAAGCGGTGTCGGTGCGCAACCCTGGGGTCGTCTACTGCTCGACGAGCGGGTACGGCCAAGACGGCCCGTCCTCGCAGTGGGCAGGGCACGACCTCGACTACCTCGCCGTCGGTGGCTTCCTCGCCATGAGCGGCGCGGGAGCCGGCGGTGTGCCGCCGCTCCCGGGCGCGACCCTGGCCGACGCCGCCGGTGGCGGCATGCAGGCCGCGCTGGCGGTCACCGCTGCGCTGGTGGAGCGGGCGTCGACCGGCCGCGGCGCCTACCTCGACGTCTCGGTCGCCGAAGGCGTGCTCTGGCTGATGTCCCTGGCCGTCGACGAGCACCTCGCCACGGGCGAAGCGGTGGGTCCCGGCCACGACGTCCTGTCGGGCCGCTACGCCTGTTACGCGACCTACCGGGCGGCCGACGGCAAGTGCCTCGCGGTGGGTGCCATCGAGGCCAAGTTCTTCGCCAATCTCTGCCGGGCGCTCGGGCGCCCCGAGCTGGCCACCGAGCAGTACCGCGACGAGGCGCAGGACGACATCCGTGCCGCCTTCTGCGCTGCGTTCGCCGCCCGCCCGCGTGACGAGTGGGTGGCGGAGCTGGCCGGTGCCGACACGTGCGTGGCCCCGGTCCTTGAGATCTCCGAGGTTCCGGCGTACCCGCAGTTCGCCGCCCGCGGCGTGGTGACGACGGCCACGCATCCCGTCGAGGGACCGTTCCGCCAGCTCGCGGCCGTGCTGGCTGGGACGGACCGGGATGCCGCTCCGGCGGTGCCCGACCCGCGGGTGACCGAGACTGAACATCTCCTCAAGGAGGCCGGGGTGGACCGCGAGACCGTGGCGGCCTGGATCGCCAAGGGGGTGGTGGCATGAGCACCGACACGCTTGCTCGGGCGCAGGCGCTGATCGGCCAGGAGCAGTACCACGAGGTGGGCGAGTTCCCGGTCGAGCGGGGCTACGTGTGGACGTCGTGTGCGTCGGTCGAGAACGGCAACCCGCTGTTCTGGGACGACGAGGTGGCGGACGCACTCACGGGCGGCCCCGTGGCGCCGCCATCCATGGTCTCGGTGTGGTTCCGTCCGCACCACTGGGCGCCGGGCCGGACCGAGCAGGCGCTGCCGCTCCAGGTGCACTTCGACCTCAAGGAGGTCTTCGGCCTGCCCGAGGCGGTCATGACGGACAACAGCATCGAGTTCCACACGCCGGTGCGGATGGGGGACGTGCTGCGCACTCACCAGGTGCTTCGCTCGGTAAGCGACGAGAAGACGACGAAGCTCGGCACCGGCCGCTTCTGGGTGATCGACGTCGTCTACTCGAACCAGGACGGCGAGTTGGTGGCGATCGAGTCCTACACCGGGTTCGGCTACCGCCGGGGGGAGGGCGCATGAGTGTGGACCTGACGCCCCGCCTGGTGTTCGAAGACGTCCATATCGGCGCCGCGCTGCCTGAGCTGCGCTATCCGGTCACCGCCACCACGGTGGTACTCGGCGCGCTGGCCGCACGCGACTGGCGGCCCATGCATCACGACCACGACTTCGCCGTGAACCGCAACGGCACCCAGGACATCTTCTTGAACACGCCGAACCAGGCCGCCTGGTTCGAGCGGTACCTGACGGACTGGACGGGCCCGCACGGTCGCCTGGCGCACGTCACGTTCCGCATGCGGGGCTCGGTGTTCCCCGGGGACACCATGGTGCTGCGCGGCGACGTGGTCTCGACCGAGGTCGATCAAGTGGGATGCGGGTTCGTCACCGTCTCGGTGACGTTGTCGGTCGACCGCGACACGAAGACCTCGTGCACGGCGCGCATCGCGCTGCCGCTCGACGCGGACGATAACCCGTGGGCACGTCGCCGCGACCAGTGGAGACCAGGAGTGGAAGAGAGGCCCTGAGTGTTGGATCTGGATTTCGACCAGGAGCAGGAGCTGCTCAAGCAGACGGCGCGTGACCTCCTCGAGCGCCATTGCGGGTTCGACGTGGTCCGCCAGATGGAGGACGACCCCGTCGGCTACCCGCCGGCATTGTGGGCGCAGCTCGGCGAGCTGGACCTCGTCGGGCTGCTTCTGCCCGAGGAGTACGGCGGGTCGGGCATGACGCTGATCGAGGGTGTCGCCCTCTACGAGGAGCTCGGCCGGGCCTTGGCCCCGACTCCGCACTTCGTCAGCGCGGTGATGAGCGGCGGGGTGCTGGCGGCGGCGGGGAGCGACGAGCAGAAGGACCGGTGGCTGCGCCCGGTCGCTTCAGGCGCGGCCGTGCTCACCCCGGCCTGGCTCGAGCCCGAGAACGGCGTGACGGCCCGCGGCGTCGCCGCGCGCGCCGAGGCGTCCTCCGACGGATTCAGGCTGAACGGTGTCAAGCGTCACGTGGCCTTTGCCTCGGCAGCCGACCGCCTGGTCGTCCTGGCCCGCACGGGCGACAGGGACGAGGACGTCGACCTGTTCCTGGTCGACCCGGTGGCGCCGGGCGTCGGGATGCGCCAGCAGTTCTCCATCGCGTCCGATACCCAATACGAGGTCACCCTCTCGGACGTCGCCGTCGCCGTGGCCGACCGCATCGGCGGCGCCGGGACCGGCTGGGCCACTTGGCAGGGCGTCCTCGAGCCGGCCTTGGTTCTCCTCGCCGCGCAGGCCGTCGGCGGAGCCCGCTACGCCCTCGAGATCACGGTGCAGTACGCCAAGGACCGCCAGCAATTCGACAAGCCGCTCGGCGCGTTCCAGTCCCTGGCCCACTACTTGGCCGACAATGTGACGAACCTCGACGGCGCCGAGCAGCTGGTGCACGAGGCGGCGTGGGCGGGGTCGACGGGCCGGCCACTCACGTCCCTGGCCCCGATGGCCAAGCTGAGCGCGTGCGACACCTTCCGAGACATCACCGCCGTGGCCCAGCAGATCTTCGGTGGCATCGGCTTCACGCTCGACTTCGACATCCAGCTCTACTTCCGGCGGGCCAAGCAGCAGCAACTGATGTGGGGCGACGACCGGTGGCTCGAGGAGGCCGTGGCGTCCGCCCTCCTCGACTGAGGACTCGCCCGCCGGCCTCCGTCCGGCCGGCGGGTCAGCGCGGCCGGGCCGGGTTGACGCGGATGAAGCCCAGGACGGCGAAGAAGTCGCGGGTCCAGCCCGAGAGGAACTGGGTCGTGGGCCGGTTCTGACCTGGCACGAGCGCATGCAGGGGTCCGCCCGGGGACGGTGCGGCGTCCGCTTGGACCCATGTGGGGTTGATGTCGAGTTGCATGGCGTCCACGACCCCGACGTCGACCAAGGCGGTGGCGAGGTCCTCGGGCAGAAGGGCCATCCCGGCGGCGTAGACGATGTTGCCCTGCGCGTCCTCCCCGGCTGCGCTCCGCGCCACCACTGTCGTGCCGCCGACCGTGGCACCCCAGTCGGAGGGCACCGACGCCGTGGGGCTGATCACTCCGTGCTCGATCAGCGGCGGCAGGTTCTGACGGACGCTCTCGACGCGCTCGCCAAGGGTGGGCAGGTCGCGTCCCCAGACGCCGACGTGTGCCGCGCCGTCAGCGTCGATCACCAGGCTTGCCTCCCCGTCGGCCAGCGGCGCCACCACTTGTCCGTCCACTTCGACGCCCCCCTGGTGCGCGTTCATCTTGAAGCCGCCGTTGAAGGCGCCGAGCAGCACGCGCGACTCCCCGGACCCGACAGCGGGGCCGCGGTCGGGCCGGATCGTCGACAGGTCAGCCGGCGGGTCGGTGCTGCCGATGTGGAGGTCGAAGGCCACGCGGCCCGCATCGAAACGGAGCAGCGTGACCGTGCGACCGGAGGGGACGGTGACGGAGAGGGTCTCGACGGCCACGCCGGCGCCGTCCTGGCTGACCACGGTCCACGGCTGGGTCGACGCCGGTACGGTCGTCGTCGATGACGAAGACGACAGGACCGCCGCCGCTACCACCGGTGCGCCGACTATCGCTCGCGGCGATGACGCAGACGCGGCGAGCGCAGTGACGGCCAGCGCCACCGCTCCAGCTCCGAGCGTCGCCGGGCGGACGAGGCTGCGCACCGGGAGCCGTCGGATCACGGGCGACAGCGTAGGGTCGGTGTCCTCGCCGGATGTGTCGCCTCCCGGTACCGTGTGCCGCGGTGGCCAACGACGCGGAGCGTGCGAGGTGGAACGACGGGTGCTGGGCCGCGGCCTGGCCCGAGCGGGAGCGCCTGACCGAGGCGGTGACGCCCTTCGTGCTCGAGGCGGCCGCGGCCGCTCCCGGGCAGCGAGTGTGCGACATCGGGTGCGGCGGGGGACGGCTGACCATCGCACTCGCGGCTCTCGTGACCCCGGGGGGTGAGGCGGTGGGACTCGATCTGTCCGCACCGCTGCTCGAGCTGGCACGAGCACGGGCCGGGGCCACCGACGGAGTCCGCTTCGTACAGATGGACGTGCAGGCCGACGAGCTCGATGCGACGCCCTTCGATCTCGCCGTGAGCCAGTTCGGCGTCATGTTCTTCGACGAGCCGCTGGCCGCGTTCGGTGCCATCCGGCGCCTGGTGCGTCCCGGTGGCCGCCTGGTGTTCGCCTCCTGGCAGGGGGTGGAGCACAACCCGTGGCACACCGGGACTGTCTTGCGTCCGTTCGTGCCGCCGCCGCCGGTGCCGCCGCCGGGCAAGAGTCCGGTCGGGCCGTTCTCCCTGGGCGACGACGAGTACGTCTGCGAGATTCTCGAAGCGGCGGGCTTCGGCCCCGTGCGCGGCCAGCCGCACACCACCCTGGTGCGCGCTGGGGCGGGCACGGTGTTCGACGCGTCCCTGCTGACCATGATGGGAGTCGCGACCGACCGGCAGGAGGAGGCGAGGGCCGTGGTCGGGCGGTACCTCGGGCGGTTCAAAGTGGGCCCCGACCTCTACGAGTTCCCCCTGGCGTTCCGCGTGTACGACGCCTTCAACCCCGGCTGAGGATTGGCGAGCACCGGTGCGGGTGGACGCATGACGGCGGGGTACAGCGGGACGCCCCTGCCGAAGAAGCTGGGCATCGAGGTCGGCACGAGGCTGGTCCTCCTCGGGGCACCGGCCGGCGTGCTCGACGAACTGCCGATCGGCGTGCGGGTCCGGAGGCGGCCCCAGGCGGCGGCCGACGTCGTCGTGGCGTTCTTCACCGCCCGGCGCGACTACGAGCGCCGTGTTCAGGCACTCGGGCGGATGATCTTCCCCGACGGTGGGCTCTGGGTGGCCTGGCCCAAGCGAGCCTCGGGCGTGGCCACGACGATGAGCGAGGACGTCGTGCGCGAGGCGGCGCTCCCGCTCGGCCTGGTCGACAACAAGGTGTGCGCCGTCGACGACACCTGGTCGGCCCTGCGTCTGGTGTGGCGGCGCGAGCGGCGGGGCTCGCCGCTCAGAAGAGGTTGAGCCGCGACAGCGGCCAGATGCGCAGGTCCACCTTGCCCACGATGGTCGACTCAGGCACCGGGCCCCAGTAGCGGCTGTCACACGACCCCGTGCGGTTGTCGCCCATGACGTAGACGTCGCCCGTCGGCACCCGGTAGGGCTGGTGCAGGGAGTATGGAGCGTAGGACGGTCCCGGGAAGGTCTGCGTGCGCATGTCTGCCGGCAGCCACGGCTCGGGGAGGTAACGCCCGTCGACGAACACCCGCCCGCCGTGCAGTGAGACCGTCTGGCCGGGCCGGCCGATCACCCGTTTGACCAGGTCCGCTACGGGGGGGCCCGCGCAGTTCTCGCTGGGCGGGGTGGAGAACACGATGATGTCGCCGGTGGACACGCTGTGAAGGTGGTAGGCGAGCTTGTCGACCACGATCCGGTCGCCGACCTCCAGCGTGGGCGACATGGACAGCGACGGGATGGAGTAGGTGGCGACGACGAACGCGCGCAGCAAGAGAGCCGCTACCACCGCCACGACCACGACGACGATCAGCTCGACGAGCCAGCGTCCCCCGCTCCTCGCCTGCTCAGGACCGCCAGAGTCCCGAACGGCGGCCTGATCGGGATCCGCCACCTGCTGCTCCTCGGCACTCATGTCCTGTGCAGTATTACCCGCCGTGTCCCGGGTCCGCACCCATCTGGCGTCGCGACCACGGGCCATCATGGAGGCATGGTCAGCGCCGTCATCTTCGACTTCTACGGGACCCTGGCCCGCTTCGCCGACAACCACGCCACCGGGTACCAGACCGTCTTCGCAACCTTTGGGTATGCGCCCGACCCAGCGGTTCTCGAGTCCTACTTCTCCCGCTACGACGGGGTCGATCACGCCGAGCACTCGGTCGACGAGGACGCCTACGAGGCCTGGGTCCGTTCGCGGTTGCGGCAGCTGGCGCGACGGTGCGCGGTCGACCCGGGGGACGTTGACCGACTGGTTGACGCGCTGCGGGCGGCGGACAACGGTCGCGTGGTGGCCTACCCGGAGGCGGCTGCCACCCTGGGGTCGCTGCGTGACGCCGGGTTCGCCGTGGGCGTCTGTTCGAACTGGGGGTGGGAGCTCGACGGCTTCCTCGAGGAGGCGGGGCTGCTCCACCTCGTGGACGCCGGCATCACCTCGGCCCGGGCCGGGTCGCGCAAGCCGCACCCGGACATCTACGCCCGGGCGGTCGGGTCACTCGGTGTCGACCCGGCCGAGACCGTGTTCGTGGGTGACTCGTGGGAGCCCGACGTGCGCGGGCCGCGCCGCTTCGGCATGACGGCGGTCCACGTCTGGCGAGCGGAGGAGCGCGCGGGCCGCCCCGCGCCGGCGCTCGAGCCCGGCGACCACCGGGTGGAGGAACTGACAGGTGTCCTCACCATCCCCGGCGTCGACGTCCCCGGCGTCGACCATCCCCGGCGTCGAAGCGGGCGGCCCGGAGGGCCCCGCCTAGGAGCCGACCGGCGGCCGTCCGTTCTCGGCCAGGCCGGCCGCCAGGGCTGTCCGGTCGTCCTCGGACAGGGGTACGAAGCGCAGCTCGGTGCCGTCGACCGGCCGCCACCACACCGGTTCGTCGCAGGCCCAGGCCTCGGTGCGCAGTCCCACCTTGGTCACCTTGCCCGTGGCGGTCTGGGGGAGCGAGCTCGAGACGCGCACGTAGCGAGGCAGCCACTTGGGCCCGAGGTCGGGCTGGGCCTCGAGCCACACGGCGAAGGCGTCGGGGTCGAACGGTCGGCCGGGCACGGTCTCGAGCGCCACCATGACCTGGTCGCCGGCACCAGAGGCGGTGTCGGGCACAGGGTAGACCGCGACCACCGAGAGGTCGGGGTGCCGGGAGAGCACCGCCTCGACCGGGCCGGCGGCGAAGTTCTCCGAGTCGACGCGCAGCCAGTCGCCGCTCCGCCCGGCGAAGTAGAAGAACCCGTCCTCGTCGACGTACCCCAGGTCGCCGGTCCAGTACCAGCCGTCGCGCAGGCGGTCGCGCTCGGCATCCTCCCGGCGGTAGTAGCCCTCGAAGCTGCCGCGGCCGCTGCGGTTGACGATCTCACCGATGGCCTCGCCGGCGTTGAGGAGGCGGCCCTCGGCGTCGAAGCGCGCCCTCGGGCACTCCGCGCCGCTCTCGGGGCCCATGACGGCGAGGTCGATCCCGTTGACCGGCTTGCCCAGCGCGCCTTTGGGCATCCCGGGCACCGCGTTGATCGCTGCGCCGCCCTCGCTCTGGCCGTAGCCCTCGATCAGGTAGCACCCGAAGCGCGCCCGGAACCGGTCGCGGTCGCGCACCGAGGCCTCGGTGCCGAACGCGCTCTTCAGCGTGTTGTCGGCGTCGTCGGGGCGCTCGGGCGTGGCCAGGATGTAGGCGATCGCCTTGCCGACGTAGCTGAACTTGGTGGCGCCGAACCGCCGCACGTCGTCGAGGAAGGCCGAGGCGCTGAAGCGGGGCCGCACCGCGATGGCGGCGCCCACCATGACCGCGGGCCCCCACAGCGCCATGAGGGCGTTGCCGTGGAACAGCGGCATGGGGCAGTAGCAGACGTCCTCGGCCCTGTACCCGTAGCCGGGGGCGGCCACCTTCGCGATCCCGGCCAGCCGGCCCTGCGTACAGCGCACGGCCTTGGGCGCGCCGGTCGTGCCGGAGGTGAAGATGAGGAGGTAGAGCGTGTCATCGCCGATCTCACCGGCGCGCTCCAGCAGGGCCCGGGCTTCTGCCGAGCCGGCGAAACGGTCGAGCAGCGTGGCGTAGCGGTCGGAGCCCACGACGAGCACCTTGTCCTCGTCCACGCCGAGATCGAGCCCGGCCAGCAGTCCGGCCCCCTCGTCGTCGGTGACGATGACGGCGCAGTCCGTCGCCCGCACGTCGGCCGCCAGCGCCTCGCCCCGACGCGTCGGGTTGATCCCGACGATGGCCGCTCCGGCCAGCGCGGTGCCGTTGAGCCAGAAGAGGTACTCGGGTCCGTTGGGGAGCAGCACGCCGACGTGCGGGGCCCGGCCCTCGTCGACGAGCGAACGGGTCAGGGCCCCGCGCGCCGCGCCCTCGGCCACGGCCTCACGCCACGTCCAGCTCCCGCTGGCGTCGAGCACACCCGTGCGGTCGTCCTCGGCGCGGGCCACGAGCATCTCGGCCACCGTCGTCACGGCCGCGCCCCCTCGAGGACGGGCTCGATCTCCCATCCCGGCGTACGGCGCACCAGGTCGCGCCCGATCTCCTCGACGGTCGCCGCGCCACACAGGGCCATGGTCCGACGCACCTCCTTGTCGTACCACTGCAGCAGGGCGGCCACTCCGTCTGCGCCGCCGGTGGCGAGCGCCCACAGCGACGGGCGGCCGACCAGCGCGGCCCGCGCCCCGAGGGCGAGGGCCTTCACCACGTCGGGGCCACGCCGCACGCCGCCGTCGACGTACACCTCGGCCCGGCCCGCCACGGCGTCGACCACCTCGGCCAGGATGTCGGCTGTGGCGGGCGCGTCGGCCAGCTGGCGGGCCCCGTGGTTCGACACGACGACGGCCGCGGCACCCGCCTCGATACAGCGCACCGCGTCATCCGCGCGCTGCACCCCCTTGGCCACGACAGGGAGGGCGCTCAACCCGGCCAGCCAGCCGATGTCGTCTGGGGTCAGCGCCGGCTCGAACTCGTTGGTGACGACGCCCATGAAGCCGCCGGCCCGGGCGCTGTCGGTGCTGTCGCCGGCCAGGTTGGGCAGGGCGAGGTCCTCGGGGAGGCGCACCCCCTGGCGCCACTCGCGCAGCCGCAGGCCCGAGACGGGGGCGTCGACGGTCAGCACGAGCGCCCGGTATCCCGAGGCGGCGGCCCGGCGGACCAGCTCCTCGGTGCGCGCCCGCTGGCGCAGGATGTACACCTGCATCCAGCGCACGGCCTCGGGAGCGGCGGCGGCGACGTCCTCGAGGGGGCAGGTGGCCAGCGAGGAGAGGATCAGCAGCGCCCCGGCGGCGGCGGCGCCGCGCACGGTGGCCGTCTCGCCGCCGGCGTGGGCCAGCCCCTGAATCGCCGTGGGTGCCACGGCCACCGGTGTGGCCACCGGGCTGCCGAGCAGCGTGGTCGCGGGGGAGACGTCGCTGAGCCCGGCCAGGACCCGCGGGTGGAGCTGCCAGTGGGCCCAGGCGGTGACGTTGCCCTCGAGCAGGCGCTCGTCGTCGGCGCCGCCGGCGTAGTAGGCGTAGGGCATCTCGCCGATGGCCTGCCGGGCGTCGCGCTCGATCTGGTCGAGGTCGAGATCGGTGACCAGCGGCGCGCCGTCGGGACCCTCGGTGCGGACCGCCGCCAGAGGGTTGTGCCCCGGGGCGCCCGTGCTGGCAGGATGAGCTGGCACGGGCCGCATGGTAGGCGGCCTCGTATGGGAGGTGTGGTGCGTTTCTCGTATGCCGAGTCGATGACCGATCCGTCCTACTACCTGCCGCTGGCGCAGGCGGCGGAGGAGGCGGGATACGACTCCATGGTCGTGCCTGACAGCATCTGCTACCCAGAAGTGTCCGACACCACCTATCCCTTCAACCCCGACGGCACGCGCGAGTTCCTCGAGGACAAGCCGTTCCTCGAGCCGTTCTCACTCATTCCGGCCATGGGGGCGGTCACCGAGCGGTTGCGCTTCGTGACCTTCGTGATCAAGCTCCCCATCCGCCAGCCGGTGCTCATCACCAAGCAAGTGAGCTCGACCGCCGTGCTCACGGACAACCGGCTGCTGCTCGGCGTGGGCACGAGCCCGTGGCCCGAGGACTACAAGATATGCGGTGTGCCCTGGGAGCGCCGGGGCAAGCGAATGGACGAGGAGATCGCCATCATGCGCGGCCTCATGGCCGGCGGCTTCTTCGAGTTCCACGGGGAGGTCTTCGACGTGCCGTCCATCAAGATCTGCCCGACGCCGAGCGCTCCCGTGCCGATCCTGATCGGCGGGCACCACGAAGCCGCCCTGGCGCGGGCCGCCCGCGACGGGGACGGCTGGCTGCACGGCGGCGGTGACCCGGCTCAGCTCCCCGGGATGCTCGAGCGACTCGCCGAGCTTCGACGGGAGCACGGGACAGAGGACAAACCCTTCGAGGTGCACGTGATCTCGGCCGACGCCTACAGCGTCGACGGGATCAAACGGCTCGAAGAGGTCGGGGTGACCGACGTCATCGTGGGGTTCCGGTGGCCTTACACCACCGACCAGGACGCCGAGTCGCTCACCACGAAGGTCGACGCGCTGCGGTACTTCGCCGACGAAGTCATCGCCAAGGTGCATTGAACGCCGCCCGCGCCACGCCACGGCCCGCGCCACGACGGCATGGCCCGCGTCACGGCCCGCGCCACGACCCGGCGCGCGCACGACGGGTGCGCTGAGGAACAGGGAGGAAATCACATGGCCGACGAACCACTGAACGCCCGAGAGCTCGGGATCCGGTCCCGGGCCGCAGTCGCGGCGGGGGACCGGGAGGGCTGGCTCGACCTCTTCGCCGACGACGCCGTGGTGGCCGACCCGGTCGGGCCCTCTCCCTTCGACCCCGAGGGCAAGGGGCACCATGGACGCGAGGCCATCGCCGCGTTCTACGACAACGTGATCGGGGCGAACGAAGGGATCACCTTCGAGATTACCGAGTCCTACCTGTGCGGCGACGAGGTGGCCGACGTCGGCATCATCCGCACGACGTTGACCGGCGGCACCCACCAAGCCGTCGTGCGCGGCGTGTACACGTACCGCTCCAACAGAGCGGGGAAGCTGGCCGCCCTCCGTGCCTTCTGGGAGTTCGAGAAGCTCGAGCTGATAGAGGTCGGGAGCTGACCCGCGTGCGCATCCTCGTGCGTCATGGCCTGTTCACCGACACCGACACCGACACCGACACCGACAACCGAGCCCGCGGCGCTGCTCGGGAGCCGGTGCGGCGCCTGCGGCGCGCACCTCTTCCCGCGGGCCGACGCCTGCACGTACTGCGCCACCGAGGGGCCGGCGCCGGTAAGGCTTTCGCCGCGCGGCACGCTGTGGTCGTGGACTGCCGTGACGGCGCCGCCACCCGGCTACCAGGGCCAGGTCCCTTTCGGGATCGGCGTGGTCGAGCTGCCCGAGGGTGTGCGGGTCATCACCCGGCTGACCGAGAGCGACCCCGGCGCGCTGTTCGAGGGGCAGGCGATGGAGCTGCGCATCGTGCCGCTGCACCGCGACGCCGAGGGCAACGACGTGGTCACCTACGCGTTCGCGCCGGTGCTGGGGCCGTCGTGAGCGGCGTCGTGGTGGCGGGCGCGGGCATGCACCCCTTCGGGCGCTTCGAGGGCGCGTCGACCACCGACATGGGCGTAGTGGCCGTGCGCGCCGCGCTGCACGAGGCGGGCGTGGGCAAGGGGGGGTTCCAGGCCGCCTTCTGCGGCACCGCCTACGGCGGTGTGGCGACGGGACACAAGGTGCTCAGCCGCCTGGGCATGACGGGCATGCCCATCGTGGACGTCGAGGCGGGTTGCGCCAGCGGCGGCGCTGCGCTCATGCTGGCCGCGGCGGCCATTCGGGCGGGGCAGTACGACACCGTCCTGGTGTTCGGCACCGAGAAGATGCCCAAGGGCATCATCCGCTCGTCGTTCTTCGAGCCCTGGCAGGAGGAGGCCGGCCTCGCCGCCACACCCGCCTTCTTCGCCCTCCGCGCGCAACGGCTCTGCGTCACCTCGGGGGTCACGAAGGACCACCTGGCCCGCGTGGTGGTGAAGAACCGCCGGCACGGCGCGGCCAATCCCGACGCGATGTACCAGAAGGAGACGTCGGTCGAGGAGGTCCTGTCCTCGCGGGTGGTCTGTGAGCCGCTGCACCTCTTCATGCTGTGCTCGCCCAACGAGGGAGCAGCCGCCCTCGTTCTGCGCCGTGACGACCTGGCGGGGCCCGGTGGGTCGCCCGCGCCAGTCACCCTGGTGGCCGCCGTGCTGCGTTCCCACGTGCCCGGCCCGGTCCTCAGCGAGTCGACGCCGTTGGCCGGCCTGGCCGACGACGCCGTGCCTGCCCCGACGACGTTGGCCGTCACCGACGCCTACGCGGAAGCCGGCCTCGGCCCGGGCGACCTCGACGTGGTCGAGTGCCAGGACACCGACGCTGCCCGCGAACTGATGTCGTGCGAGGAGCTCGGGCTGTGCGAGCCCGGGGGATCGGCGGCGCTCTTGGACTCGGGCGCCACCGCCTTGGGTGGTCGTCTGCCCGTCAACCCGAGCGGAGGGTTGCTCTCGAAGGGGGAGCCCCTGGGCGCCTCCGCGCTCGGGCAGGTCGTGGAGCTGGTGCGCCAACTACGTGGCGACTGTGGTCCGCGCCAGGTCGAGGGTGCCCGCGTCGCCTTGTCGCACACGGTGGGGCGGGGCGCCAACGCCAGCGTGGTCATCTTGAGCCGCTAGGTCGGGTCCGGTCGGGTCCGGTCGTGACCTGCTCGGTGTCACCTGGTGCCGCCCACGGTTCGCGGGCCGGGGGCATGCGGTTTCGCAACGTATAAACGAGATTGTTGAGAGTCTGCGAAACACCATGCCCTGGACTGTCCCTCGCCCCCCCGCCCGCGCCGCCCGCCCCCGGCCTGCCCTGTCCTCGCCGCCCTGTCCCCTCGCCTCCCCGTGCCTCGGCCGGTACGAGAGAACGACGAGTGCAACGCTTGGTTCCCGCGACGACGACAAGGCGCGCTCCGTACGTGAGCACCGTGAGGGAGGGACCGTGTTCGTCGGCCGTCTCGGGGACCTGCTCGGCGCCATCCCGGGATGCGCGGGGGACCGACGACGAGCTGTGGTCCCCAGTTGCCGATCCATCACGCCGTCGGGTCCTCGGTCTGCTCGTCGAGGCCGGGGGAGCACATCAGCTCCGCGGAGCAGGCGGGTGGGCCTAGCCGATCGCCCCGGGCGATCGGCGTGTTCGGTCAGTCGTTGACGAGGACCACCTTGCCGAACTTGGCGCCGGCGGCGAAGCGCTCGTATGCCGCCTCGGCGTCGGAGAGCGGGTACGTGTCGCACACGGGCACCCGGAGGTGGCCGCGGGCGAGCGCGGGGAGCACGTGCGCGGCGACGCCCGCCGCCACCTCGGCCTTCTCACGGCGTCCGCGGGCCCGCAGCGTGGAGCCGCCAATGCGCGTCCGCTTGCGCATGAGCAGCATCAGGTCGAGCTCGAACGTGCCGCCACCGCCGACGCCGATGACCACGATGCGCGACCACGGCGCCATATGAGGCAGCACACCCCGCACGCTGCTGGCCCCCACCAGCTCGAGGACCACGTCGTAGGGGCCGTGGTCGCCCTCGTCGCCCGGGGCGATGACCGCGGAGGCGCCGAGCGCGGCGACGGCGTCACGCCGAGCAGGGTCGCGCACGGTCGCGGTCACCGACGCCCCGACCGCGGCGGCCAGCTGGACGCCGGCGGTGCCCACGCCGCCCGCGGCCCCACTCACGAGCACCCGCTCGCCCATCTGCACCTCCGCCTGGGTGAACAGGGCGTCGTAGGCGGTGGAGAAGGTCTCCGGGAACCCCCCGGCTTCGGGCCAGGGCAGAGGGGCGGGGACGGCCAGAGCGTGGGTCTCGTCGATGCAGGCGAGCGTGGACTGGGCCCCGCCCCCGACAACCCCCATCACCCGGTCGCCGGGGGAGAAGAGCGTGACCTGGCGGCCGACCGCCACCACCTCGCCGGCCAGCTCCATGCCGGGGATGTCGGCGGGGGAGCCCGGCGGAGCGGGGTAGAACCCGGCGCGCTGCACGAGATCGGCAGCGTTGAGCCCGGCGGCTCGCACCGCCACCAGCAGCTCGGTGTCGCCCGGCACGGGGTCGGGCCGCGCCTCGACGTGGAGCTGCGCATCGCGGATGACGACGGCCTGCACGGCGCAACCCTACGTGCCGGCGGCGCGCCGGTCGCACGCCGGCCGGTAGGGTCCACACCATGCCTCTCTACGACGTTCCGATCCACACGCTCCAGGGCGACGACACCACGCTCGGCGACTACGCCGGCAAGACATTGCTGCTCGTCAACGTCGCCTCGAAGTGCGGCCTCACCCCGCAGTACGAGGGTCTCGAGCGGCTGCAGAAGACCTACGGTGACCGCGGCTTCACCGTCATCGGGTTCCCGTGCAACCAGTTCTTGGGCCAGGAGCCGGGCAGCGCCGAGGAGATCGCGCAGTTCTGCTCGACCACGTACGGGGTGACCTTCCCGCTCATGGAGAAGATCGAGGTGAACGGGGAGGGCCGGCACCCGGTCTACACGGAGCTGACCCAGAAGGAGGACGCGGAGGGCAAGGCGGGCGACATCACGTGGAACTTCGAGAAGTTCCTCGTGTCGCCTGCCGGCGACGTGGTGGCGCGCTACCGCCCCCAGGTCGAGCCCGAGGACCCGGCCATCGTGGCCGATATCGAGGCGCAGCTCGGCGCTTGAGCCCGCCCGGCACCCCGCCCTCCATCCCGATGGCCCTCGACGCGGCCATCTTCGACATGGACGGCCTCCTCATCGACTCCGAGGTGCTGTGGCACGAGGCCGAGATCGAGATCCTCGGCGGCCTCGGCGTCCCGCTCGCCGTCGAGGGCTGCCGCTCGACCAAGGGGATGTTCGTCGAGGAGGTCACCGCCCACTGGTGCAGCCTTCATCCGTGGGGCGCTGCCCCGACGCCCGACGAGGTGGCGGTGACGATCGTCGACCGGGTGATCGAGCTCACGCTGACCAAGGGCGAGCTGAAGCCCGGTGCCGAGCACGCCGTCGACCTGTGCGCGGCGCGCCGGATGCCCTTGGCCGTTGCCTCCTCCTCGCCGTACCGCCTGATCGACGCCGCCCTCGGGCACTTCGGGCTGGCCGAGCGCTTCACCGTGGTTCACTCCGCCGAGGACGAGGAGTACGGCAAGCCGCACCCCGCCGTGTTCCTGACGGCGGCGACCAAGCTCGGCGCCGCCCCGCGCCGTTGCGTGGTGTGGGAGGACTCATCCGCCGGCGTGCTGGCGGCCAAGGCGGCCAGCATGGCCTGCATCGCCGTGCCCGAGGCGGGGGACGGGCATCACCCGGCCTTCGGCCTGGCCGACCTGGTGGTCGACTCGCTGCTCGAGGTCGACTCCGGTGCGCTCGACACCGTGGCCCGCCTCGCCGCGGAGAACCCGGTCTTGGGGACTCCGGCGTAGGCGGCAACGTGGCCCGCCTATCCTGGTGGGCGGAGCGCCGGGAAGCCTGGTCGGCAATCACCCCCGAAGGGGGTTCGTTCCCATGCCCGACACCGCACTCTTCTTTCTCAGCGCCGCCGCCAGCCTGTGGGCGAGCTGGCTCTTGGTCTCACGGCTCGAGCGCATCGGGAACCGTCTGGGCGTCACCGAGGCCATGCTCGGCCTCCTCGCCGCCCTGGCCGCCGACGCCCCGGAGATCACCTCGGCCATCGGCGCCATGGCGAGCCACCAGCAGGAGGTCGGCGCCGGCGTCGTGGTCGGCTCCAACGTGTTTAACCTGGCCGCGCTGCTGGGGCTCGGGGCCACCGTGGCCGGCTGGGTGGCGCTGCACCGGCGCGTGGTCGTCCTCACGGGGTTCATCTCGATATGGATCGCCGGTGCCTGCGTGCTCACCGTGCTCGGCGCCGTGCCCCCAGCCGTGGGTCTCCTGCTCGTCCTCGCGGTGATGGCCCCCTACGTGGTGCTGGCGGCGCGCCGCCACGACCGGCCGTCGCACACCCGCGCCGGACGTTGGCTCGTCCGCGCCGTGCGCGAGGAAGAGGTGGAGATCCACCCGGCACTCGTGCTGTCCTCGTCGCGCCTCGACGTGCCGGTGGCCATCGTGGCCCTCGCCGTGGTGGTCGCGGCCTCGCTCGTCATGGAGCACACGGCCACCAGCCTGGGTCGGCGCTGGGCCGTGCCCGACATCGTGGTGGGCGGTATCGTGCTGGCCGCCGTGACGAGCCTGCCCAACGCCGTGGCGGCGGTCTACCTCGCTCGCAAGGGTCGCGGCACCGCCATGCTCAGCACGGCCCTGAACTCCAACGCCATCAACATCCTGGTCGGCCTGCTCCTGCCCGCCACCATCATCGGTCTCGGCGTGACCACCGGCCGCGAGGTCCTCATCGCGGCCTGGTACGGCGGGCTCACGGCGGTGGTCCTCGTGCTGGCCTACCGCGACAGCGGCCTGCGGCGCGCCGTCGGGGTGCTGGTACTGGGCGCCTACGGCATCTTCGTGGTGGTGCTGGACGCCGCGGCCCACGGCAACGAGAGCCTGCTCGTCCTCCTCGGCCCGTTGGCGGTGATCGGGCCCTGGATGCTGTTGCTCGTGGTGCCCCGGCCCGGGCTGCGCCCCAGGACCGGGCCGGCGTCCGAACCGGCGTCCGGGCCGGCGTCCGGGCCGGCGTCCGAGCCGGCGTCCTGACGGGGCGCGCCCGCCAAGAGGGGGCGCGTCCCGGCACAGCCTCTATCCTCTGCGGTTGGACCGGGCCGCCCGTTCCCTCGCACGACCCGATCCCCATCGACCCTCCCCCCGTGTTCACGCCCGTCCCCGCCGACACCGACTTCGTGGCCCTCGAGGAGGCCGAGCTGGCCCGTTGGGCCGAGCACGGCATCTTCGAGCGCTCGGTGACCCAGCGCGAGGGCGCGCCACCCTGGGTGTTCTACGAAGGTCCTCCGACCGCAAACGGGAAACCGGGCCTGCACCACGTGTGGGCCCGTGTCTACAAGGATCTCTTCTGCCGGTTCCGCACCATGGACGGCGCGTTCGTCGCCCGCCGGGCCGGGTGGGACACCCACGGCCTGCCCGTCGAGGTGGAGGTGGAGAAGAAGCTCGGCATCACCGGGAAGCAGCAGATCGAGGAGCAGGTCGGGATCGCCGAGTTCACCCGGCTGTGCCGCGAGTCGGTGTACTCCTACGTCGGCGACTTCGCCCGGCTGACCACGCGGATCGGCTACTGGGTCGACATGGATGCCGCCTACTGGACGCTGAGCACCCACTACGTGGAGTCCGTGTGGTGGCACCTGCAGCAGCTCTTCGACCAGGGGCTGCTCTACGAGGACCTCAAGGTGGTGCCCTACTGCCCGCGCTGTGGCACCGCACTCTCCAGCCACGAGCTGGGCCAGCCCGACGTGTACCGCGACGAGGAGGACGAGTCGGCCTACGTGCGCCTGCGCCTGGTCGACCCCGATCCCGCCCGCGTGGGTGGTGCCGAGTGGCTCGCCGTGTGGACGACCACGCCGTGGACGCTGCTCTCCAACACGGGCGTGGCGGTCAACTCCGACCTGACCTACGCCGTCGTCGACAAGACGCTCATGGCCGACGAGCTGGTGGAGTCGGTGTTGGGGGAGGGCGCGGCCGACCGCGTGACGGCCCGGCTCCCGGGCTCGGCCCTCGTCGGCCTGCGCTACGAACGGCCCTTCGACGACCTCGACCCGCGCCACGGCGCGGACGGCTGGCGGGTGGTGCCGGCCGAGTACGTCACCACCGAAGAGGGCACCGGGCTCGTCCATTTGGCCCCGGCCTTCGGCGAGATCGACCGCCAGATCGGGCGGGCCAACGGGCTGCCCTCGCTGAACCCGGTCGGCCCTGACGGGTGCTTCACCGACCAGGTGGCCTGGCTGGCCGGGCGCGACGTGCGCGGCGCCAACCACGACATCAATGACCGGCTGGACGCCGCCGGGCTGCTCATGCGCCGCTTCCCCTACGTGCACTCGTATCCGCACTGCTGGCGCTGCCGCACCCCGCTCATCTACTGGGGCAAGCCGAGCTGGTACATCGCCACCTCCACCCGCAAGGACGACCTCCTGGCGGCCAACGCCACCGTGGACTGGCACCCGGGGCACATCCGCGACGGCCGCTTCGGCGAATGGCTGGCCAACAACGTCGACTGGGCGCTGTCGCGCGACCGTTACTGGGGCACGCCGCTCCCGATCTGGCGCTGCGGCCGCGGGCACCTGCGCTGCGTCGGCTCGCTGGCCGAACTGTCGGACCTGTGCGGACGCGACGTGCGCGCCATGGACCCGCACCGGCCCACCATCGACGAGGTCACCTTCCCCTGCGCGACTTGTGCGGCGGAGGGGCTGGCCGAGGGGGGCGACGACGAGCTGTCGCGCGCACGCCGCGTCGAGCCGGTGATCGACGCCTGGTTCGACTCGGGATCCATGCCCGCCGCGCAGGTCGGGTACCCGGGCGCAGCGGGGCCCGAGGGGGAGCTGGTGTTTCCGGCCGACTTCATCTCGGAGGCGATCGACCAGACCCGCGGCTGGTTCTACTCGTTGTTGGCGGTGAACACCCTGGTGTTCGGCCAGAGCCCCTACCGGCACGTCGTCTGCCTGGGGCACATCGTGGACGCCGATGGCCGCAAGATGTCCAAGTCGCTCGGCAACGTCATCGACCCCTGGCAGATCCTCGACACGCGCGGCGCGGACGCCATGCGCTGGTGGATGTTCAGCCAGGGCTCGCCGTGGACCCCGACCCGGGCCAGCCTCGGGGCCATCGACACCGCCATGCGCGACATGCTGCTCACGCTGTGGAACACCTTCAGCTTCTTCTCCACGTACGCGTCGCTCAACGGCTTCGACCCGGCCGATCCCGACGTCCCGGCGCCCTCGGACCGGGGACCGCTCGACCGCTGGATCCTCTCGCGCCTCGCCAGCGCGACCACCACGGTGACCGAGGCACTGCGCGGCTACGAGCCGCTGCAGGCGGCGACCGCCCTCGGCGAGCTGGTCGACGACCTGTCCAACTGGTACGTGCGGCGCAGCCGGCGCCGGTTCTGGCGCACCGACCCTGACGCGCCGGCGAGCGATGCCCTGGCCGCACAGGCGACGCTGCACGCGGCGCTGACCACGACCGCGCTGCTGCTGGCCCCCATGTGCCCGTTCGTGACCGACACCATGTGGCGGCACCTGACGGGCGCCGGCGACACTGACTCGGTCCACCTGGCCGACTGGCCCGAGGCCGACGCGTCGCTGGTCGACACCGGGCTCGAGGAGCAGATGGCCCTGGCCCGCCGCCTGACCTCGCTCGGGCGCGCCGCGCGCAGCGAGGCCTCGGTGAAGGTGCGCCAGCCGCTGGCACGCGCCCTGGTGTTCTTGCCGGCCGACGCGCCCGGGATCTTGCGCGACATCGTGGCGGACGAGCTCAACGTGGACGAGATCGACACCGGCGACGAGCTCAGCGAGGTCCTCACGTTCGAGCTGGTGCCCAACTTCCGCACACTGGGGCCGCGCCTGGGCGAGCGCGTGAAGGAGCTGAAGCCGGCGCTGGCCGCTCTCGACGGCGCCACGGCGGCGGCAACCCTCGAGGAGGGGCGGCCCCTGACGGTGACGCTGGGCGGCGAGGCGGTGGAGCTCCTGCCCGACGACGTCCAGCTGCGCGTACGCGGTCAGCAGGGCTACGCGGTGTCGCGCGAAGGGGGCGAGGTGGTCGCGCTCGACCTCACCCTCACCGACGAGTTGCGCCGGCGCGGGCTGGTCCGCGAGGTGGTCCGCCTGGTGCAGGACCTGCGCAAGACCTCGGGGCTCGAGGTGTCCGACCGCATCCGGTTGCACGCCGAAGGCCTCGACGCGCTGGCGGGCCACTTCGACGCCGTCGCGCACGAGGTGTTGGCCACCGAGATCGTGGCCGGCCCGGGCCAGGGGGAAGGCACGGAGCTCGACCTCGACGACGAGCTGCTCGGGGGGCCGGTCCGGGTCTGGCTGCAGCGGGTCGACTGAGCGGTCGGGGCCGAGCCGGCCGCGGACGAGTCAGGTCTGCCTCGGGTCCCCGGGTAGCAGGCGGTCGGTGAGCGCCACTTGCACGCCGCCGGTGGCCGCCGGATCGAGCACGACCAGGCCGTTGCCGTCACGCACCACGGCGACCGACGCGCCCGCCAGGGCCCGCCGCGCCACCGCCAGGTCGGCCACGCGCAGCGCCAGGAGGTGCGTGCGCGGCCGCTGGTAGGGGCGCCCCCACACCGCTGCGTCGCCCGCTGGGGCGAGTGCGAAGAGCGCCAGGGTGCAGTCACGAAGCGAGACACCCGCCAAAGGGTCGCCGGCCGCCGCCGCCGGGTCCTCGAAGGTGACCGTGGTGCCGAGCAGCCGGGCCAGGTGCCCCGCGCACCCGACGGGGTCCTCGACCACGGCGCCCACGAACGCGTGGTGGGTGGCGGGAACCAGGGCGCTCGGGACCCGGGGGACGGGCGCGCCGAAGCGGGGGTCCTCGGGGATCTCGAAGCAGCTCCATTGGAGGAAGACGCCTCCGGTGTCCCGGGGGTCGGTGAAGCACATCTCGGGGAGGGGGCGGGCGGCGACGCGCACCCCCGCCGCCTCGAGCGACGCCACGGTGGCGTCGAGGTCGCGCACCTGGACCGCCACCGAGTGCAGGCCGCCGCCGTGGCGGGCCACGAACTGAGCCGCCCCGCCCTCGACGACGGGCTGGCCGATCTCGATGGCGTTGTCGCCCAGCCAGGCCATGCCGCCGCGCCGGCCGATCCCGGGTTCAGCCGACTCCCCGTACTCGAGCACCGACAGGCCGAGGAGGTCGCGCAGGCACGTCACGGCGAGGTCGTAGTCGGCCACCATCGCGGTGGAGTGGAACATCCAGCGCACCTCGTGGCGCCCGCCAGGCGCCGGCGCGGTCACCGGCCCGCGGTGACGGGGAGCTCGACCCCGGTGATCGAGCGCGCGCCGGGCCCGGCCAGGAACAGCACGGCCTGGGCCACGTCCTCGGGGTCGACGTGCCGCCGGAGCGGGGCCCCCTGGGCCAGTCGCCGCGAGGTGTCGGTCGCGCTCTCGCCGGTGCGCTCCGCCATGGTGCGGACCAGCGCGTCGAGCTGGGGCCCGGTCGTGTACCCCGGGGTGACCACGTTGACCCGCACGTTGTAGGGGCCGAGCTCCTTGGCCAGCGTGAGCGAGGCGGAGACCATGGCCTGCTTGGTCGACGTGTAGCGGGCGCGTCCCGGCGGGGTGTGCTGCGTGCCGAGCGTCCCGATCTGGACGATGGAGCCGCCCCCGCCCTGGCGCATGGCACGCCCGGCCAGGCGGCTGAGCTCGAGCGTCCCGATGACGTTCACCTCGAAAGCGTGTCGCCACGTGGCCCAGCCGGACCGATCGAGCTCGTCGATGCCCTCGACGCCGTCGACGTCGTCGATGCGCTGGTACTCGCCGCCGGCCGTGGCCACGTTGACCAGGATGTCGAGACGTCCCCGACGTTCGAGTACGGCGTCGATCAGTGCCCGGCACGACGAGAGCTCGCCGACGTCGACCTGCAGGGGAACGACGTTGCGACCGGTCTCCTGCGCCACCTGCTCGGCCAGGGCGACCAGGCGCCCCCGGTGGCGGGCCGCCACCACGACGTCCGCGCCCGCCCGGCCGAGCACGAGGGCGCAGGCCCGCCCGATCCCGGGCCCGGCCCCGACCACGAGCGCGGTTGCGCCGTTGATGCGGCTCATGCCCCGCTCGTCGTTCGGCTCACGGCGCCAGCCGGCTCAGTCGCCGAGGTCCGGTGCCCACGCCACGCCGTTGATGTGCCCGCCGCCGTCGACGAACAAGGTGTTGCCCGTCACGTAGCGCGCGTCGTCACTGGCCAGGAACACGGCCACCGGCGCGATGTCCTCCTCGGGGTCGCCCAGCCGCCCCATGGGGTTGGACGCGTCGGCCGCCGCTTCGAGCTCGGGGTGCGCCGCGAAGGCGGCGCGTGACGCCGCCGTCTTGGCGCCGGGGCAGATCACGTTCACCCGGATCTGCCAGGCCGCCCACTCGCGCGCCGCCGTACGGCTGGCGGCGCGGAGGGCCTCCTTGGCCACGTTGTACTGCAGCGTCCCCATGTGGGCGTTGACGCCGTTGAGCGAGCACATGTTGATCACGGCGCCGTCCCGCTCCTGCTTCATGATCGGCAGCACCGCCTGCATGGCCCAGAAGGGGCCCATGAGCCCCATGGCCAGGCCATGCTGCATCTCGGCGTCGGTCTTGTGCTCGAAGCGACCGAGGCCGCCGCCGCCCCACGCGTTGTTCACCAGGACGTCGACCGTGCCCCAGGTGTCGCGGGCGAAGGCCACCATGCCCACGGCGTCCTCCTTGACGCTGGCATCGGTGTGGAGGTGGCGCACGTCGGCGCCCAGCTCGTCCCGGCACTGCCGGGCGACTTGGGCCCCCGTGGCGTCGTCGATCTCGGCCACCAGGACGCGGGCGCCCTCTTGGGCGAAGCGGCGCACGATCCCCCGGCCGATGCCGTCGCCGCCGCCGGTCACGATCGCCACCTTGTCGCGGAGCCGGTGCACGGCCGCCACGCTAGCGAGGGGTCAGCAGCCCCCGTCGAGGACCTTGGCCAGCGCCGTCTCGAGTGCCCGACGGTCGCTGTCGTCGAGGTGGTCGACCACGTGGCGCTGGATCCCCTCGATGTGCGCCTCCACCGCCCGGCCGAGCACGTCCTGGCCCCGGGGCGTCAGCACCACGTGCACGCTGCGCCGGTCGTTCGGGCAGTTCTGCCGGGCCACCAGGCCTGCCTCGACCATGCGGTCCACCAGGCGGGTGACGCCGCCGGTCGTGAGGGCCACGTCCGTGCTGAGCCTGCTCATGGTGAGCCGGCCTTCGGGGGCACCCCCGACGTGGATGAGCACGTCGAAGAAGACGAGGGGGATGCCGACCGACTGCTCGAGCTCGCGCCCGAGGGTGTCGGTCAGGCGCCTGTGGGTGCGGACGAAGAGCCCCATGAGCTTGATCCGCTCGTCGTCCATCTGGCCGAGGAGGCCGCACATCCCCTCCTCGGGTGCTCCGGGCTGCTCCTCGTCACTGCCCCTGGTCGGGGCCGTCGCCGTTCCCATGTCCCTCGCCCTCAGATCCGCGCTCGCACCGTGCTCGCACCGTGCTCGCCCGGGTCCCGCCCGGGCCGCCCCGGCCTCGTCTCAGTCTCTCCCGAAACGGGTGTGCTTGCCCACATCATCTGATCAAGAATCTTCTGATTGACAAGTCTCTGTCTAGTCAGATATCATACTCCTCAGCAAAACCTAGATCAAGCATCTGGGACCGTCGAGCAGCGAGCAGACCACAAGGAGCAGACCGTGACCACCACAGCACACCAGACCAGCACCCTCCCCAAGGTGGGGACCTACGTGATCGACCCGGCCCACACCGAGGTCGGCTTCGTCGCCCGCCACCTCGTCGGCACCAAGGTACGGGGGCGCTTCACCGACGTCTCGGGCACCTTCACCGTGGCCGAGAACCCCGAGGACTCGAGCGTCGAGGCGGTCGTTGAGGCGGCAAGCATCCACACCAACCAGTCCCAGCGGGACGACCATCTCCGCACCAACGACTTCCTGGACGTCCCCAACCACCCGACCCTGACCCTGAAGAGCACCGGGCTGAAGCGGGTCGACGAGTCCAACTGGGTCCTGACCGCGGACCTCACCATTCGGGGCGTCACCAAGTCGGTCGACTTCGACCTCGAGTTCCTCGGTGAGGGTGCCTCGATGCAGGAGGGCAAGACGGTCGTCGCCTTCTCCGCCCGGGCCCAGATCGACCGGCGCGACTTCGGTGTCAGCTTCAACCACTCGCTGCTCGACGGCAGCGTGGTGGTGGGCAACAAGGTCGTGATCGAGGTCGAGGCCGAGGCCGGGCAGGCCGCCTGATCCACGGGAGGCGGTGGCCGGCCGCGAGGGCCGGCCCCACGCTCGGTACGCTTCCCCGCGATGCCGACGCCCGCGGGCCTGCGCACCGCGCCGGCCACCGACCTCCGCCCCATCACGACGACGAGCCCACAGGACACCTTCGTCCTCGCGGTCGACCTGGGCACGGGCGGCCCCAAGTCCGCCGTCTTCTGCGCAACCGGAGCCATCGTCGCCCACGCCTTCGAGCCGGTGGGCATCGAGCTGACCGAGGACGGCGGGGCCGAGCAGACCCCGGGGGACTGGTGGGACGCCATCGTGCGCGGCGCCCGGCGCGCCCTGGCCGAGAGCGGCGTGGCGCCCGAGCGCGTGGTCGGCGTGGGGTGCACGTCGCAGTGGTCGGGGACCGTGCCGGTCGACGCGGCCGGTGACGCCGTCGGCCCGGCCATCACCTGGATGGACTCGCGCGGGGCCGGTGCGGTGCGCAAGATCGTCCGGGGCACGGTCAACGTGCAGGGGTACTCGGCCTCCAAGCTGGCGCGCTGGGTGCGCCGCACCGGCGGTATCCCCACCCTCTCGGGGAAGGACCCGGTCGGCCACATCCACTTCCTGCGCGAGCATCGCCCCGACGTCTACGCGGCGACGGAGGTCTTCCTCGAGCCGGTCGACTACCTGAACCTGCGCCTCACCGGACTGGCCCGGGCCTCGCACGACTCCATCACCGTCCACTGGGTCACGGACAACCGAGACATCGGCGCGGTGGCCTACGACGACTCGCTGGTGGAGCTGGCCGGGCTCGATCGCGCCCGCCTGCCCGACCTGGTCCCGACCGGGAGCGTGCTGGGGGGCCTCACGCCGGCCGCCGCGGCCGAGCTCGGTCTGGTGGCGGGGACGCCCGTGGTGACCGGGACGGGCGACCTGCACTCCGCCGCCGTGGGGTCGGGGGCGGTGGCGGACTTCGCCGCCCACCTGTACATCGGCACCTCGAGTTGGATCAGCTGCCACGTCCCGTTCAAGAAGACCGACGCCCTGACCAACATCGCCTCCATCCCTTCGGGCGTCCCTGGCCGCTACCTGGTCGCCGACGAGCACGAGATCGGTGGCGCCAGCCTGACCTGGCTCCGCGACAACCTGCTCTTCGCCGACGACGCGCTCGGCACCGGCGGCGCGCCGGAGAACTTCTTCGCCACGCTCAACGAGACGGCCGCCTCGGTCCCCCCGGGCGCCCGCGGCGTCATGTTCACGCCTTGGCTCAACGGGGAGCGCTCCCCGGTCGACGACCACACGATCCGCGGCGGCGTGCACAACCTGTCACTGTCGTCGACCCGGGCCGATGTGGTGCGCGCCGTCTTCGAGGGGGTGGCGCTCAATTCGGCTTGGCTCCTGGGCGCAGTGGAGAAGTTCTGCAAGCGCCGCTTCGATTCGCTGTCGTTCATCGGTGGCGGCGCCAACTCCGACCTGTGGTCGCAGATCCATGCCGACGCCACCGGCCGCACGATCCGCCAGATGGCGGACCCGGTGCAGGCCAACGTCCGCGGGGCGGGTCTGCTGACGCTGCTGGCGCTCGGCTATCTGACCCTGTCCGACATCCCTGCGACGGTGGCGGTGAAGGCCGTCTACGAGCCGGACCCGGCGGCCGCCGACACCTACGCCGAGCTGTTGAAGGAGTTCGTGGCCCTCTACGACAAGACGAAGGCGATCCACAAGCGGCTCAACGGCCGGCGGCTGCACCAGGCGACGGCCGACGACGCGTCCTGACGCCGGCCGACGACGCGTCCTGACGCCGGCGACTCCGGTGTTGCGGCCTCACTTCCGGGGTGGCCCGTGGTGGGATCAGGGGGGAGGGAAGGTGACGGTGCGCTGCCCCCGCGGCACCCGCCAGGCGAAGGCGTAGACGCCGTCGCGCGCGCTGAGCTGCCGGGCGCCGAGCGCGCGCATGAGGGCGATCGCCTTGTCGGTGCCCGCCACCGGCGCCGCCTCGAGGCCCTGGGTGGGCAGGAGCACCACGTAGACGGTCCGTCCGTAGAGCGGGAACGTCTGCCCGTCCGCGAAGACGTCGAAGTAGGGGTAGAACGCGTGACGCTGGGCGAAGCGCCCCACGACACCCTGGGACACGATGGTCTCGGCACCTGGCGGGATCTGCCCGTCGACCGCAGCCAGCCGGGCCGCCGTGGCCGAGTCGACCCGGGAGAACATCTGCCCAGACTTCGGCGTCCAGTACGCGCTCATGCCCACCGCCTCGGCCGCCGCCACCACCAAGAGCACGAGTGCCAGCGCGGCCACCCCGGTCCGCCAGTGCCGGCCGCGGCGCTCGGATTGACGCGTCAGCCACGTGGCCAGCATGGCGATGCCGACGGCACAGGCGAGCGGGGCCAGGATGTTCTGCGCCCCCCCGATGTCGGCGATGAAGGCGGGGGACGCGTTGAGGACGCTCGGCAGCAGCACGGTGAGCGAGAGCGCACCGCCGACGGCCGAGAAGACCCCGATGGTGCCCACCGCCCCCACGAACTTGTAGAGGTCCCCGAAGCGAGAGGTGAGGACGTGGCCGGCGATGGTGGGGTGGACCGTCAGCCCGGTCACGATGGTGAAGATGCCACCGACGGAGTCGTTGATCGTGCTCTTGTTGTCCAAGTAGGCGTAGTCGGCGAGGACGGCACCCTTGCCGGAGTGGACCAGGCCGACGAAGGCCAGCCAGGCGGCTCCGGTGGCGACCAAGGCCAGGCCCGTGCGCCAGCGGTGCCGGCCGCTGACCAGGGCGGCGACGCCGAGCGCAGCCACGTAGGACGCGGCGACGTTCCCGCACAGGAGCACGCAGGCGACCCAGATCCAGCCCCGTCGGCGCCCCGCCCACAGATCGCGTCCGGCCAGGAGGATGAAGAGCGTGGCCAGCGGCTCGGAGTGGTAGTCGTAGGACGCGGCCCAGTAGGTCCACGGCTGCACGACGAGCACGACGAGCACGCACGTGGACACGGCCAGGGCGAAACGCCGATTGGGTGCGTGGTGCTCCAGGTGCTCGAGCACCCAGCGGTACGCCACCAGTCCGGCACCGGCGAGGGCGAGGTCCTGGACCACGAGCAGGTCGATGGCGTGCGGCCACACCCAGTAGAGGAGGGAGAGGGGCCACATGATGAGCTCGAGGTCGGACTGGTAGAAGGGGTATCCGTAGTGGGGGTAGTGCCAGGCGTAGGTGGTGTCGTAGGGGTTGAGGTGACCCGTGGCGATCTGCTGCCAGGCCTGGCTGTACTGGCCGAAGTCGGCCGTCAGGTCGAAGTGGTCCCACAGGTACACCGTGTGCACGAGCAGCAGGGCGAGCTGCACGGCGAACACCGCCAGGCCCACCAGCCAGGCCACCCGCAGGCTCCCGCTGAGGACGGTGGCGGCGCGTCCGCCGCCGGTGCCGGCCGCGCCGGCGGCGTCGACGACGTGGGCGGTGTCCGCCGAGGTGGTGTCGGCCGGGGTGGACGTGGGGTCGGGCGCCGTGGCGTCCAGGGTCGAAGGAACTGTCGACTCGGGCACCGGGTCAGATGGTAACGGGCGGGCAACGCGCCCGAAGGCCGGGAGCGGGCCTAGATCCGCTCGAAGTAGCGGGCCAGCTCCCAGTCCGTGACGTGCCGGTTGGAGGCGGCCCACTCCTGCTCGGCCGTGTTGAGCAAGTGGTGGTGCACGTCGGGCCCGAAGGCCTCGAGCGCCACCGGAGAGTCACGCAACTCGCCGATGGCCTCGACCAGGGTGGAGGGGATGCGCGTCACGTCGGGCGCCTCGTAGGCGTTGCGCGGGTAGGGGGGCTCGAGCTCGAGCTCGTGGTCGATGCCGTAGAGGCCGGCGGCCACCGAGGCGGCGACCACCAGGTAGGGGTTGACGTCCGCGCCGGGCACGCGCGACTCGACCCGGCGCCCCGCCCCGTGCCCCACCACGCGGAAGCCACAGGTCCGGTTGTCCTCGCCCCACACCACAGCCGTGGGGGCCCAGCTCCCGGGCGTGTAGCGGCGGTAGGAGTTGACCGTGGGGGCGGCCATCCAGGCCAGTTGGCGCGCGGCGTGGAGTTGGCCGGCGAGGAAGCGCCGTCCGGTGGTCGACAGGCCGCTCGGGTGTGACGCGTCGGCCATGAGCGGGTCGCCGCCCTCGGCGTCCCACAGGCTGGTGTGCACGTGGCACGAGGACCCGACGTCGTCCATGGTCCACTTGGCCATGAAGGTGGCCGCCCGCCCCTCCTGGGCCGCGATCTCCTTGATCCCGTTCTTGAACACGAGGTGACGGTCGGCGGTGACCAGTGCCTCGTCGTAGGTGACGTTCACCTCGTGCTGGCCGCGGCCCGCCTCCCCCTTGGAGAACTCGACGGGGATGCCCGCGGCGAGCATCTCGTTGCGGATGCGGCGCAGCACGTACTCCTCGCGCGCCGTCTGCATGAGCTGGTAGTCCTCGATGGTCGACGTGTGCGGCGTGAGGCCCTGCCACCTCCTCGCCGACGCCTCTTCGAAGGAATCGAGGAAGAGGAAGAATTCGAGCTCGGTCGCGCTGCTCACCCGGAGGCCTCGCTCGGCCGCCCGCTCGAGCTGGCGGCGCAGGATCCGCCGCGGCGACACCTCCACCGGCGTGCCGTGCTCGTCGGTCAGGTCGCAGATGACCAGCGCGGTGCCCTCGAGCCAGGGGATGCGGCGCGCGGTGGACCAGTCCGGCCGGGCGACGAAGTCGCCGTAGCCGGTGTCCCAGTTGGTGAAGCGGTAGCCGGGGAGCGGGTTCATGTCGATGTCGACCGCCAGTAGGTAGTCGCACGCCTCGATCCCGTGGTCAGCCACGTGAGCGGTGAAGAAGTCCGAGGTCACGCGCTTGCCGACGGGTCGCCCCTGCATGTCGGGGAAGGCCACCACGACAGTGTCGATGGAGCCGTCTGCGATTCCGGATTCGATGAGCTCGCGACCAGGCATGTGCCATGTTGACCGCGGCGCTACCGGGCGTCCAACCGGTAGGCCGGTGGGTGTCCCGCCTGCGCCGGGTTGGGCGTCCGTCCGGTGGGGGGCTGGGTACGCTGGCCAGGTGAGCGACGGCGGCCGGCCCATCCCGCTCGTGGGACTGTCGACCTACGTGGTCGACGCCCGCTGGTCGACGTGGGAGCGGCGGTCCGCCACACTGCCGGCGTCCTACTTCGAGCTGGTGGCGGCCGCCGGCGGCCGGCCGCTCCTCCTGCCGCCGCCGACGACGGCCGTCGGGGGTCCCGGCGCGGGTGCCGACGAGGTGATCGCCGTCCTCGACGGGCTCGTCCTCACCGGGGGTGGTGACGTCGACCCGCAGGTCTACGGCGAGGAGGTCGGCCCCGAGACCGGTGGCATCGACCCGGCGCGCGACGAGAGCGAGCGCGCCCTGCTCGACGCCGCGCTGCGCGCCGACCTGCCGGTCCTCGCCATTTGCCGGGGCTGCCAGGTCCTCAACGTCCTCCTCGGCGGCACGCTGCACCAGCATGTCCCCGACGTCGTCGGGAACCTCGACCACCGGAGCGCGCCGCTCGAGTTCGGAGACGTCGACGTGGAGACGGTGCCAGGAACCACCACCGCCGCCGTGTTTGGGCCCGTCACCACCGTGCTCTGCTCGCACCACCAGGCCATCGCGGAGCTCGGCCGTGGGCTCGAGGTCACCGCGCGCGCCGGCGACGGCGTGGTCGAGGCGGTCGAGATGCCCGCGGCCCGCTTCGTGCTCGGCGTGCAGTGGCACCCCGAAGAGGGCATGGACCGGCGCCCCTTCGACGCGCTGGTGGCGGCGGCCCGGGCCTACCGGGCCGAGCGCATGGCCTGCCTGAGTGAGTGAGCGAGACCGGAGGGGCAGTCGGGCCGCGCCGGCGGAGGCGGACGGGGATCGACGCGGCTGGCAGGGTGGCGGTCGTCACCGGGGCCAGTCGCGGCCTCGGGGCGGGGCTGGCGGTGCACTTCGCCGGCTCGGGACTGCACCTCGGCCTGTGCGCCCGGCACCGCCCCGTCCTGGCCGCCCGCACGCGGCCGACCGCGCGCGACGGGCGTGTCGAGGCCGCCGAGGCCCCGGTGCTCTCGGCCGTCGACGTGACCGACAGTGCCGCCGTCGCGCATTTCGCCGAGGAGGTCGTGGCACGCTTCGGGCGCATCGACCTGTGGGTGAACAACGCCGGGCTGCTCGGCCCGATCGCCCCGCTGGCCGAGTCCGACCTGGCCGAGAGTGCCCGGGTCGTCGAGGTGAACGTCATCGGCGCCCTCAACGGCAGCGCGGCCTTCGCACGGCACGTGCGGTCGCGCCGTGGCGGGGGCGTCCTGGTCAACGTGTCGTCGGGCGCCGCGGCGACCGCGTACGAGGGCTGGGCGGCCTACTGCGCCTCCAAGGCGGCGGTCGACCAGCTCACCCGCGTGGTCGCGCTGGAGGGGGCCCGGTACGGCCTCCGCGCCTACGCGCTATCACCGGGGTTGGTCGACACCGACATGCAGGCAGCGATCCGCGCCTCCGACGAGTCGTCCTTCCCACAGGTGGAGCGGTTCCGCCGCGCCGCGACCGAGCACCGGTTCAACTCGCCGGGGTGGGTGGCCGAGCACGTCCTCGCCCTGGCCTTCGGCACCCACCAGCCCGAGGACGTGGTCCTGCGCATCCCTGACCAGCCGGCCGGCGGACGTTCTGGGTCAGGCCGCCCCGGGTAAGGTCTGCTGCATGGCCGACCGCGGTTCCCACAAGGTTGTCAAGCCCGTCGCCGCAGCCGCGGTGACGCTGGGGACGATCGCCAGCATCTGGTGGTTCGCTCTCAAGCCGCGCCGCAAGGCCAAGGACGCGATCAAGACCGAGAAGCGGTAGGGGGCAGGCCCTCGACGATCGGGGGCAGGCCCTCGACCATCGGGGGCAGGCAGTCGCTGATCGAACCCTGCACGACGAGGTCGGCCAGGGAGTCCATCTCGGTCGGGCCCCCGTTCACGATGATCAGCACGGCGCCATTGCGCACCGCGACGGGGACGAGCCCCGCGGCCGGGAAGACGGCGAGCGTCGAGCCCACGGCCAGCAGGAGGTCGCATGACGCGGCGGCCCGCTCGGCCCGCTCGAGGTCCTCGGGAACCAGGCTCTGGCCGAAGCTGATGGTGGCCGACTTGAGGATCCCGCCGCAGGCGGCGCCGCCCGCGACCGGAACCGTGCAGGCCGGGTCCTCCTCGCCGGCCCGCACCCGCTGGTGCACCGGTTCCGCCGCCTGGCGGTCGCCACATCGCAGGCACACCACTTCGCGAGCCGTGCCGTGGATCTCGATCACGCGCGCGGGGTCGGTCCCGGCCTGCTGGTGCAGGCCGTCGATGTTCTGGGTCACGAGCGTGTCCAGGCGTCCGCTGTGCTCGAGGCCGACCAGGGAACGGTGCCCGGCATTGGGCTCCGAGTGCCACAGGGGCGAGGTGAGGCGGTTCCGCCACGACCGCCGGCGCAGCTCGGGGTCGGACACGTAGGCCTGGAGGGTGGCCATCTTCTCCGCCGACGGGTCCTTGGTCCACACGCCCTGGGGTCCACGGAAGTCGGGGATCCCCGAGTCGGTCGACACCCCTGCTCCGGTGAGCACCACCACGCGGCGCGCCTGCTCGACCAGCGCGCGGGCACGGGTCAGGTGTGCGGCCGGCGCCCCGCCCGCGTCCCTGCCGCCGGTTTCGGCGTCCGCGTCCGGGTGCGCGTCCTGGTCCATGCGCAGCATCGTGGCACGCCCTGTGCCCGGGCGTACGCTGCCCCGATGCCCAGCGACGCACCGACGGTCGAGTTGCTGGAGGCCGCGGATGCCGAGGAGCGCCAACGGCGGGCGGCCGGCGCGCTGCTGGCCCGGGGATGCCGGCAAGGCGACCGCGTGGTCTTCGCCCTGGGCTCCTCGGCCGGCCTGATCTGCGCCGTGCTCGGCGCGGCCCGGGCCGGCCTGATTCCGGTGCTGCTCAACGCGACGCTGACGCCGTCCGAGCGTGACGCGTTGGCCGAGGACGCGCAGCCCACCCTGTGCGTGTACTCGGCCGACGAGCTGGACGCCCTCGGTGACGGGCACCCGGCCGAGTTGGCGCGCTACCCGCTGACGCGGCCCATGCACTACACGTCGGGAACCACGGGCCGACCCAAGGGCGTCACCACCGGCTTGTGGGACGAGGAGACGGCGCGTGCCGTGTTCGACGACGAAGCAGCCGTGTGGCACTTCGACCGGGCCGACGTCCACATGGTGTGCTCGCCCATGTACCACACGGTCTCGGTCAGGTTCGCCGGCGGCACGCTGCTCGCCGGCGGGTCGCTCGTCGTGCTGAGCCGGTTCGACGCCGCCACCGCGCTCGACGTGCTGCGTCGCCACCGGCCGACGACGGCGTTCCTCGTGCCGACGCACCTCCACCGCATCCTCGAACTGCCCGGCCTCGGCGCGGACGAGACCCTCGATTCGCTGCGCTTGCTGGTGCACGCCGGGGCCCCGTGCCCGGTGGCGCTCAAGCGCGCGGCGATGGCGCGCGTGGGCCCGGGCGTGTTGTGGGAGTTCTACGGCTCGACCGAGGCCCAGTTCACCGTGTGCTCGCCCGAGGAGTGGCTCGAACGCCCCGGGACGGTGGGCCGGGCCAGGCCCGGGCGCCGCTTGTGGATCGACCCCATGCCCGAGGCGGAAGGGGGCGACGGTGGCGAGGGCGGCGGGACCGTCTGGTGCGACATGCCGTCGTACGCCCGCTTCCGCTACTGGGGCAACGACGAGGCCACCGAGGCCGCTTGGCGCGGGCCGGCCTGCACGGTGGGTGACGTGGGCCGCCTCGATGGCGACGGCTACCTCTTCCTCACGGGACGCCGCCAGGACCTCATCATCAGCGGAGGGGTCAACGTGTACCCGGCCGAGGTGGAGAACGTGCTGGGCGCGGTGGACGGCGTGCGCGAGGTGGCGGTGTTCGGGATGCCCGACCCCGAATGGGGCCAGCGCGTGTGCGCGGCCTACGTCCGAGACAGTGGCGCCGCCGGGGGGTCCGAGGGGCGCCAGGCGGTGGAGGAGGCGTTGCGGGCGGCGGCGAAGGCGCAGCTGGCGCCCTACAAGCGGCCGAAGACCTACGTGGTCACGCCCGATCTGCCCCACACCGCCACCGGCAAGCTCATGCGCCGTGCCGTGCCCGGGCACCTGGGCATGGAGTAGGACGCGTCCGGGGCCGGGCCGGGCCGACGCCGCCGCTGGTGGGCCGGGTCGAACGGAGGGTTGAGTCCGGGTAAGACTGCAGCCATGCCCTTCGCCACCACCAACCCCGCAACCGGACAGACGGAGAAGGAATTCCCCGCACACACCCCCGGGGAGATCGAGGCGCTGGTCCAGCGCGCCGCCGACGCCTACGTCGAGTACCGCTCGACCACGTTCGAAGAGCGCTCCCGCCACCTGATCGCCGCGGCAGAGCTGCTCGAGGGGGAGGTCCCCGACGTGGCCCGCATCATGACCACCGAGATGGGCAAGACGTTCGCCGCGGCCAAGGCCGAGGTGTCCAAGTCGGCCATGGGGCTGCGCTGGTTCGCAGAGAATGCCGAGGCGCTGCTGGCGGACCAGCCGATCAAGACCGGGGCGCAACGCTCGTTCGTGCGCTACCAGCCCATCGGGCCCGTTCTCGCGGTGATGCCGTGGAACTTCCCTCTCTGGCAGGTGATCCGCTTCGCCGCGCCCGCCCTGATGGTCGGCAACGTCGGGCTGCTGAAGCACGCCTCCAACGTCCCGCAGACCGGGCTGGCCATCGAGGACCTGTTCCGGCGGGCGGGCCTGCCCGACGGGGTCTTCACCAACCTGTTCCTCGAGTCCAAGAACGTGGCCGCGTTGATCGAGGACCCGCGCGTCGCTGCGGTGACCCTCACGGGCAGCGAGCCCGCCGGCATGTCGGTCGCCGCCGCCGCCGGGCACGCCCTGAAGAAGTCGGTGCTCGAGCTGGGTGGGTCCGACCCGTTCATCGTGCTGCCCTCGGCCGACCTCGATGCCTGCGTGCGCACCGCCGTCACGGCCCGGGTCCAGAACAACGGCCAGTCGTGCATCGCCGCCAAGCGCTTCATCGTCGTCGGGGACGTGATCGACGAATTCCTGCCCCGTTTCACCGAGGTGATGGACGCGCTGGTCGTCGGCGACCCCTTCGACCCAGCCACCGACGTCGGGCCCATCGTCACCAAGGCGCAGCGCGAGGAGCTGCTCGGCCAGGTGGAGGTGGCGCGTCAGCAGGGTGCCACGGTCCACGCCGGCACGCAGCTGCCCGACGGGGACGGGTGGTGGTTCCGTCCGACCGTGCTGTCGGGGGTCTCCATGGACATGCCGGTGGCCAAGGAGGAGATGTTCGGCCCGGTCGCCATGGTGATCGCCGTGCCGGACCTCGACGCGGCCATCGAGGCGGCCAACTCGACCAGCTTCGGGCTGGGCTCGAGCGTCTGGACGGATGACGACGACGATGTCGAGCGCTGCATCGACGGGATCGAGGCGGGTGCCGTCTTCGTGAACGCGATGGTGGCGTCCGCGCCCGAGCTCCCCTTCGGCGGCATCAAGCGCTCCGGCTACGGACGGGAGCTCTCCGAGCTCGGGCTCAAGGAGTTCACCAACCCCAAGACCGTCTACGTGGCCTGAGCCGAGCCGAGCCGAGCCGAGCCGGGTCGCGCCGGGTCGCGCGTCACGCCGGTCGGTCCCCGGTCCGGGGGAGGAGGAGACGATCACCTCGATGAGCGCCCAGCTCACCTACCTGGACCACGCGGCCACGTCACCGCTCCGCCCCGAGGTGGCGGCGGCCGTCGACGAGGTGCGCGCCCAGGTACTCGGCAACCCCACCGGGAGCCATCCGCCCGCCCAGCGCGCCAAGCGCCTGCTCGAGGAGGCACGCGACGAAGTCGCGGCCTTCGTGGGACGCGACCCGGCCGAGATCGTGTTCTGCTCGGGTGGGACCGAGGCGGCCAATCTGGCCGTGCTGGGCTCCGTCGGCGCCGGACGTGTGCACGCGGCCGCGGCCGGCGACCACGGCCCGCCCGTGCTTCTCTGCTCCGCCGTCGAGCACCCCGCCGTGCGCGAAGCGGCCCGCGCCGCCGGTGCGGCCGGGGTGCCCGTCCGCGAGCTGCCAGTCGGGCGCGACGGCCTGGTCGACGTCGACGCCCTCGCGGACTCGCTGGCGGGCGTCGGGAGGCACGGCCAGACGGCGCTCGTCGCCGTGATGGCGGCCAACAACGAGACCGGCGTCGTCCAGCCGGTGCCCGAGGTGGTCGAGGTGGCGCGACGAGAGCTGCCCCGGGCATGGGTCTTCTCCGACGCCGTGCAGGCGGCCCCCTGGCTCGACCTGGCCGGGGTCGCCGCCGGGGCCGACCTGGTGTCGCTCAGCGCGCACAAGCTCGGTGGGCCGGTGGGCGTCGGGGTGCTGGCCGTGGGGCCGCGGGTCGAGCTGGTGCCGCGGCAGCTGGGAGGGGGCCAGGAGCGCGAGCGGCGCAGCGGCACCCAGGACGTCGCGGGGGCGGTGGGGCTGGCCACCGCCGTGCGGCTGGCGACGGCCGAGCGCGCCGCTGCTGACCGCCGGCGTGGCGGCGCTGCGGGACCGCCTGGCGGACGGACTCACGGCGGCCATCCCGGGCGCGGTGCGCACGGTGCCCGAGGGCGTCCCCGTGCTCCCGGGGCACCTCCACCTGTGCGTCCCGGGTGTCGAGCGCGAGGAGCTGCTGGTGGCCCTGGGGGGCCAGGGGATCTGCATCTCGGGCGGCTCGTCGTGCGCCAGCGGGGCGCTCGAGCCCAGCCATGTCCTCACGGCCATGGGCGTCGCGGAGGAGCTGGCTGCCGGTGCGCTCCGCTTCACGCTCGGGCCGGGCACGACGGGTGCCGACGTGGACCGTGCGCTCGAGGTCGTGCCCGTGGTGGTGGCGCAGCTGCGCCGTCCTGTCTGAACCCGGTGGCACACTGGTCCTGTGCGGGTGCTCGTGGCGATGTCCGGCGGTGTCGACTCCTCGGTCGCCGCCGCGCTCCTCGTCGAGCAGGGCCATGAGGTGGTGGGGGCCACGCTCAAGCTGTGGGGCGGCCCGTCCGACTCGGGGTGCTGTTCGGTGGCGGACGTCGAGGACGCCCGGCGGGTGGCGCAGCAGCTGGGAATCGAGCACCACGTCTTCAACCTGACCGAGGAGTTCGACCAGCGCGTGGTGGTGCCCTACGTGGCAGAGCACGGCCGGGGCCGGACCCCCAACCCGTGCATCGAGTGCAACCGGTCGATGAAGTTCGACCGCCTGCTTCGCCGGGCGGAACGCCTCGGTTTCGGCCGACTCGCCACCGGGCACCACGCGCGGGTGACCGTGGACACCGGGCCCGCTCCTGACACGGCGCGGTGCTTCCGGCTGCGCCGTGGCGCAGACGCGGCGAAGGACCAGTCCTATGTCCTGTCCATGCTCGGGCAGGAGACGCTCTCCCGCGTGCTCTTCCCGGTGGGCGACCTGACGAAGGACCAGGTGCGCGCCCGGGCGCGCCATCTGGGGCTCCGCACGGCCGCCAAGCCAGACAGCCAGGACGTGTGCTTCATCGGCCGCGGGGAGGGCCGGCACGGCTTCCTGGCCCGACGGCTCGCGCTGCACTCGGGCGAGCTGGTGGACTCCGACGGCCGCACCGTCGGCGCGGTCGACGCGGTCGAGCTCGTCACCGTGGGTCAGCGGCGCGGCATGGGCCATGCAGGCGACGGCCGGCGCCGGTACGTGACGCGAGTCGACCTGGACACGCGCCGGGTCACGGTGGGCACCGCGGACGAGGCGCTCCAGCCGGAGGTCCGGCTGGCAGCCCCGACGGTCACGTGGGTCGACGGCCCGATCGTCGCGGGTGGGCTCGCGGTGGCACAGGTTAGCGTGCACGGACGGCCGGTTCCCTGCACGGTGGACCACGATGCCAACGACGTCGTGGTCCGCTTCGCCTCACCCCAGCGGCCCGTTGCACCGGGCCAGACCGTCGCCCTCTACGACGCCAGCGAGCCCGACGCCGTCGTCGGCGCCGGCATTGCCGCCTGACCGTGGCGGGACCCCGCGGCGGGCAGGTGCCGCCGGAAGCCGCGGCGCCGCGCCGAGGAGCTGCGCCGGCTCATCGTGCGCAACAACGAGCTCTACTTCGTGCTCGACGCCCCGGCGATCCCCGACGCCGAGTACGACCTGCTGGTCACCGAGCTGCGCCACCTCGAGGCGGAATACCCGGCGCTGGTCACACCCGAGTCGCCCACCCAGTCAGTGGGTGCCGCGGCGTCGGGGCTGTTCCAGGAGGTCCGTCACCGGGTCCCCATGATGAGCCTGGACAACGCCTTCGAGGAGGGCGAGTTGCGCGCCTGGGGGGAGCGGCTGCGTCGGGTCGACCCGGGTCTCGACCTCGGTACCCTCACGTTCTCCTGCGAACCCAAGGTGGACGGGGTGGCGATGTCGCTCACCTACGAGCGGGGAAGGTTCGTCCAGGCGGCCACCCGCGGCGACGGCGTCACGGGCGAGGACGTCACCGCGAACGTCGCCACCGTGGGCGATGTGCCGAAGGCGCTGGCCCCCGAGGGAGGGCCCTACCCCGATCTGCTCGAGGTACGCGGCGAGATCTACATGCCCGTCGCCGAATTCGACGCGATGAACAAGCGGCAGGCCGACGCGGGTGAGCGCCTGTTCGCCAACCCGAGGAACTCCGCCGCCGGCTCGCTCCGCCAGAAGGACCCGGCGATGACGGCCCAGCGGCCCCTCCACTTCTGGGCGTACCAGATTGGCGTGATCGAAGGTGGGCCAGCGAGGAACCGGTGGCCCGCGACCACCCAGTCGGGCACGTTGACCAAGTTGGCTGCGGCCGGGTTCCCCGTGAGCCCCCAAGCGGGGGTCGTCGAGGGCATCGACACCGTCGTCGCCCGGTGCCGCGAGTTGCAAGAGACCCGCCACACCCTGGAGTACGAGATCGACGGCGTGGTGGTCAAGCTCGACGACCTGGCGCTCCACGACGTGCTGGGCGCCACGTCACGGGCCCCGCGCTGGGCCATCGCCTACAAGTTCCCGCCCGAGGAGCGCACCACGACGTTGCGGGCGATCATGGTGTCGATCGGCCGGACCGGCCGGGCCACGCCCTTCGGGCAGTTCGACCCGGTCTTCGTTGGGGGCTCCACCATCGGGATCGCCACGCTGCACAACGAGGACCAGGTGGCGGCCAAGGACGTGCGGCCGGGCGACCTCATCATCGTGCGCAAAGCCGGGGACGTGATCCCCGAGATCGTCGGCCGCGTGCGTGAGGGGCCCGGCGTGCCCAAGCGCCGCAAGCCCAGGTGGGCGTTCCCCGTCTCGTGCCCCTCGTGCGGCGAGCCACTCACCCGCCTGCCCGGCGAGAGCGACACCTACTGCACCAACATCGACTGCCCGGCCCAGCGCGTGCAGCGCATCGCCCACTACGCCTCGCGTTCGGCCATGGACATCGAGGGCCTGGGGGAGGAGCGCGTGCTCCAGCTCGTGGCCGCCGGGCTGGTCCAGGACCCGGCCGACCTCTACTCGCTGCGGGTCGAGGGGCTCGTCGCGCTGGAGCGCTTCGGGCAGGTCTCGGCGCGGAACCTCGTGGCAGCCGTCGCCGCCTCGCGCGCGCAGCCCCTGAGCCGTCTCCTGGTGGCGCTCGGCATCCGCCACGTGGGTCCCACCGGCGCCCGGGCGGTGGCGCGCGCCCTCGCCACCCTCGAGGGCATCGAGGCGGCGACGGCCGAGGACCTGGCCGCCGTCGAGGGAGTCGGAGCGGTGATCGCGGCCAGCGTGGCCGAGTTCCTGGCCCAGCCCACCAACCGGGGTGTCATCCTCCGACTGCGGGCGGCGGGCGTGAACACCGTGGAACCCGGAGCCGGCGGGGTCGGGCCGGACGGGGCCGAGGCGGCGCCGGCGCAGGTCCAGACGCTGGCCGGCAAGGCCGTCGTGGTGACGGGGGCTGTGCCTGGCTACACCCGCGACGGGGCGCAAGAGGCGATCCTGGCGCGGGGCGGTACGTCGCCGGGGAGCGTGTCCAAGAAGACGTTCGTCCTGGTCGTCGGGGACGCGCCCGGAGCCGCCAAGCTCAAGAAGGCGGAGGACCTCGGCATCCCGGTCCTCGACGCGGCGGGGTTCGAGGAGTTGCTCGAGCACGGCGAGCTCCCGGGCTGACGAAGTTCGACGCCGTCGTCCCGTCGCGACGTCGTCCATGCCGGTGGGGGGGTGTCCACCGGCAGCAGCCCCGCGGTCGGTAGCCTGAGACCGCCCGATGCCCATGATCACAGATTCCATCGGCCGGGTCCTTGGGAAGCGGTACCGGCTGCTGTCCGCCTTGGGCACCGGCGCTTCGGCGCACGTCTACCTCGCGGAGGACGTGTCGTTGCAGCGGCACGTGGCGGTCAAGGTGCTGCAACCGGGCCTGGCCACCGACGAGTCGTTCCTGAAGCGCTTCAGGGCCGAGGCGCGGTCGGTCGCGTCCTTGAACCACCCGCACGTGCTGCGCGTGTTCGACTGGGGTGACGACGCCGACGGCCCCTACCTCGTCCTCGAGTACCTCGGCGGCGGCTCGCTGCGCGACATGCTCGACCGCGGTGTGCGCCTCACGCACTCCCAAGCGGCGAAACTCGGCACCGAGGTGGCCCAGGGTCTGGCCTATGCCCACGCTCGCGGGCTGGTGCACCGGGACATCAAGCCGGCCAACCTCCTCTTCGACGAGGAGGGCCGGGTGCGGGTGGCCGACTTCGGTGTCGCGCGCGCCCTGGCCGAGGCCGCCTGGACGGAGCCGGCCGGGGCGATGGTCGGCACGGCACGCTACATCTCCCCCGAGGCCGCGCAGGGCAAGTCGGTGGACGGTCGGGCGGACGTCTACTCGCTGGCGCTCGTCCTCTACGAGGCCGTCACCGGGATCGTCCCGTTCGTCACCGACACGACCATGGGCACGCTGGCGGCGCGCATCGGCAAGCCGCTCCCGCACCACCAGACCCTCGGCCCCCTCGACGAAGTCCTGGCGCGGGCGGCTGCACCGGACGTGGCGAACCGCCTCGATGCTGCCGGTCTGGCGGCGCGCCTGGGAGCGCTGGCCGCGGCGCTGCCCGCGCCGGCGCCCCTCCCGCTGGTCACCCCGCACGTCGAGGAGTCGGCGCCGGCCACCCAGTTCGGTGCCCCGGGCACGTCGGAGTCGTCCGATGCGGGCATGGCGGCCGGCGCCGCCGTCGGCTCCTCGACGGCGATCGCCCCCGGCCTGAGGGGGGCCCCCGTCGGCACGAAGGCTGGTCCGGGCGAGCTCTTCGACGCCGAGCCCGATGGGGGACGGCAACTCCCTGCGGGCGTGGCGCCGGCCCGCCGGCGCGGCAGGCGCCGCACCTGGTGGATCGTGGGCGCGGTGGGCGCGGCGGTCCTCCTCGTCGCCGGTGGCCTGTTGAGCGCGTTCGCGCTCGGTGTGTTCACTCCCTCGCACCCGACCCCGTCGGTGGTCGGTCTTCCCCTGGCCCAGGCGCGGGCCGACCTGGACAAGGTGCACATGGACCTCAAGGTGTCGGGCAAGCCCGAGACGTCGATCACCGTGCCCGCCGGCGCAGTGATCTCCCAGAGCCCCAGGCCGGGCGTGTCGCAGAAGGAGGGGTCCGCGGTGTCGGTGGTGGTGTCGAGCGGGAAGCCCGACGTCACCGTGCCGTCGCTCACCAACCTCACCTGCGCCCAGGCGGCGACGGCGCTCGCCGCTGTGCACCTGCAGGCGTCCTGCACGCCGGGCCAGTACAACAACTCGGTCCCGGCGACGGCCATCATCTCGTGGTCCCAGGGCAGCACCCCGAACCCGAACAAGGCGCCCTACGGCAGCACCATCACGATCGTGCCGTCGCTCGGTCACGAGCCGGCCACCGTCCCGAGCATCCCGACCACCTACACCTACGCGCAGGCGGTCGCTGCGCTGCAAGCGGTGGGGCTGACGGCCACCCAGAGCCAGAAGTCCAGCGCCACGGTGTCCCAAGGGAACGTGATCTCCACCAGCCCGGCGAGCGGCGCGCAGGCACCCTACGGCTCGGCGGTCACGGTGTACGTCTCGACCGGGCCGCCGACCACCACCGTGCCCAACGTGGTCGGTGAGACGGTGAGCCAGGCGACCGCGGCGCTGCAGGGGGCCGGGCTGAGCGTCTCTGGCGTCGCGGGCAACCCGAGCAACCCGGTCACCGGCACCCAGCCCTCCGTCGGGTCGACCGTGCCCACCGGCTCGTCCGTGCAGATCTCCACCCACTGAGCAGCCCCGTGGCCCCCCCGTTCGACTCCGGCTGCGACCTCTGTGAGGCGGCCCGTCTGACCGAGTGGCACCACGAGGACGAGGTGTGCTGGGTGGCCGACTGCGAAGTGTGCGGGGTTCCCATGGTGGTATGGAAACAGCACGGACCGACGCCGCCCGAGGACCAGGTGGAGCACATGCTGAGCCAGTTGTCGCGGGTCGCCGACACGCGCTTCGGTCCAAACGGCTGGTCGGTCGACCGGGTCATGCGCCAGATCCCCGACCACTTCCACGCGCACGGTCGCGACCCCAACTGGTGGTACCGCCTGCGCGGGCTGCGCTGAGCGCCGCCTGACCGAGGCGACGCCGTCTCGGGGACCCCGGCCCCGACGTCGGCGCGGCCGTCTCGCGCCCGCCGGCGCGGCTCCCACCGCAGGGTCTCCGAGAATTGGGCGCCGGTAGCCTGTCCGGGTGACCGCGCCTCCCCTCGAGGGCCCCGACGCGCTACTCGACCCGGTCGCCGATCCGGGCGGTGGAGCGATGGGTCCGCTGGGGGACGGATCGGTCGAGACCAACTGGTTCACCCTGTTGCATCGTCGGGTTTCGGCCCGCGCCGTGCGCAGCCCGCGCTACCAGTGGTGGGCCCTCATCGCTTTGCTGTCGGGGCTGCTGGCCCTCAACGTCACCTTCACGGTCTTCGTGGTCGCACTGCCGACGGTGCGGGCCGACTTCAACACCAACCTGTCCGTGCTGGCGTGGGCCTCCACTGGGCCGTTGCTCGCCTTCGGTGTCGCCGCGCCGTTCTTCGGCAAGGTCGGCGACCTGTTCGGCCATCGCCGGCTCTATCAGTTCGGGCTGATCGGCGCCATGGTGAGCGCCGTCCTTACCGCCACCGCGCCCGACGTCGGGATGCTGCTGTTCGCCCGTTGCCTCGACGGCGTGCAGGGCGCCGCCACCGGGACGGCGTCGATGGCGATCATCCTCGAGATGTTCGCGCCGCAGGACCGCGTGAAGGCCCTGGGCTGGTGGTCCCTGGTGGGTGCGGGCGGACCGGTGCTCGGTGTGACGCTGGGCTCGCCGGTGATCCAGTACTTCGGGTGGCGCACGTTGTTCTGGGGCCAGCTGGTGCTGCTGGTCATCGCATCGGTCGTGGTCGCGGTGCTCCTGCCGTCGGGCCGTCGGGCCGGCGCCCTCGGGATGCCGGCGGAGCCCGAGCACCCCCGTCCGGCGAAGGGCAGCGTGTGGGAGGGCATGGACTGGGTGGGCAGCTGGAGCCTGGCCGGCGCCGTGACCGGGGCCATGCTCGTGCTCAGCATCGGGCCCGTGGCCGGCTGGACCTCCTCCGGTGTGGTCGTCGCGGGTGCAGCGGCCGTGGTGTTCACTGTGGTGTTCGTGTGGCGCGAGGCCACTTTCGCCACGCCGTTGGTACCGACCACCTACTGGCGCCGCCGGAACTTCATGTTCCCGCTCGGGACCAAGGCGTTCAGCAGCTTTGCCTACTTCGGTGGCTTCTTCCTGTTCCCACTGCTCATGGAGCAGGTGTACGGCTACAGCGTCTCCCAGGTCGGATTCCTCTCGGTGGCCCGCCCCTTGTTCTTCGCGCTGAGCGCGCCGATCGCGGGCTACATGACGGTGCGGACCGGGGAGCGCACGGCGGCGTTGTTCGGCACGGGCGCCCTGTTCATCTCGATGATCCTCTTCGCCACCCTCACCACGTCCTCGGGGCTGGTGGTCATCGTGGTGGCCCTGGCGTTGTCCGGCCTGGGCATGGGGGTGTCGATGCCGGCCACCTCCGCCACCATGTCCAACGAGCTGACCGACTCCGAGTACGGGATCATGAGCGCGGCCCAACTGCTGGCGACCCAGGTCGGGGAGGTGGCGGGGATCCAGATCGTGTTGACGATCCAAGAGTCGCTGGCCAAGGGCGGCGAGTCGGGCGCCGGGCGCTCGAGCTCAGTGCTGCACAGCTTCAGCGTCCCTTTCTGGTTGGCGACGATCGTGTCCGCCCTTGCCGTGGTCTGCGCGCTCTTCATCCGCTCCATGCCCCGGCCGGCCCGGGACCAGGACAAAGGCAAGAGCAAGGGCAAGGGCGGGGATCAGGGCGGGGGCGGCGGGGGCGGCGGGGGCGGCGGGGGCACGGAGCAGGCGGGTGCCCGATGAGGAGCCGGTGCGCTCCGCTTGGGGGATGGGATCGTCGCCACGTATAAACGAATCTGTTTATACGTGGCGGGACACAGGTACCCCGAGCTGGCGAACGGTGCCCGGGAGCGGAGGGTCGGGCGGCGGCGGGGTGGTGCCGAGCGTCCCTAGGCGGTGATCTCGCGCAGGCGGGCGGCCATCTCGGCCGCGGTCGGGTCACCGGCCGCCGGTGACGCCTGCAGCGCCATGAGCTTGGCCATGTCGCCCTCGACCCGCACCCTGCCCGACATGAACGCCTGCATGCCGGCCTGCGGGTTGCCCTCGACCAGGATCGCCTTGGCCGTCTGCCAGTCGACGGTGACCTTGAGGTCCTGATCCTCGAGGTGGCCGATCTCGAGGATCAGCTCACCACCGGAGGTGTCCATGTGGGCATGGACGTCGTCCTCCGAGAAGGGCACGGCGGTCACGACGAGGTTCATCCGGACGACATGGGGGATCGGCGGCGTCTTGCCCTCGTACTCGGCTCGGATCCTGCGGGCCTCGTCCAGCCATTCGTCGCTCAGGAACGGGTACGACGGCATGCGTGCTCCTTCCTCTCGGTCGCGGCGCGGCTCCGGTGCCGCCAGGTGGCCGCCACGTGGCCGCCGGAACCCTACCCGCGCCGCCGGTAGGCTGCCGGTCCGTGACGGCCCCCGTTCTCCCCGGCGCAGAGCCCTATTCGGCCACCGGCGACGGCCGCGGCGCGCTCGTGTTGCACGGCTTCACCGGGAGCCCCCACTCGGTCCGGGGCCTGGCCGTGGCGCTCGCCGACGCCGGCTTCACGGTCGAGCTCCCGCTGCTCCCCGGGCACGGGACGGCCATGGAGGACATGCTCCCGACGCGCTGGGAGGACTGGTCGGGCGCGGCCGAGACGGCCTATGCCGAGCTGGCGGCGCGCTGCGACGGCGTGATGGTCACCGGCCTGTCCATGGGCGGGATGCTCGGCGTGTGGCTGGCCGAGCACCATGCCGAGATCGCGGGCATCGCCGTGGTCAACCCGCTCGTCGCCCCGCCCGACGACTCGGTGCGCGCCCTGCTCGAGTCCATGCTCGAGAGCGGCGAGACGGTGGCCCCGGGCATCGGGTCGGACATCGCCAAGGAGGGTGTCGACGAACTGTCGTATCCCGGCCTCCCGCTCGAGTCGGCCATGTCCCTCTTTGCCGCGGCCGAGGTGGTGAAGGCGGGCATCGAGTCGGTGAGCTGCCCCGTGCTGGTGTTCACCAGCACCCAGGACCACGTCGTCGACCCGGTCTCGAGCGAGATCCTCGCCAACGGGGTCACGGGGCCGGTCGAGCAGGTGACGCTCGAGCGCAGCTTCCACGTGGCCACCCTGGACTGGGACAAGGACGAAATCGAGGCCCGGACGGTGGCGTTCGCCGCCACCGTGCTGCCAGCCCCGCCGACGTGAGCGCCGACGACGTCGGCCGGGCCCCGCTGAGCCGCGAGGACGTGATCCACGTGGCGCGCCTGGCTCGCCTGGAGCTGACCGACGACGAGGTGGAGCTCTTCACCGCGCAGCTACGCACGGTGCTGGACCACGCGGCGGATGTGGCGGCCCTCGACCTCTCGCACCTTCCTCCGTCGTCGCACCCGATCGCCCTCGAGAACGTGCTGCGAACCGATGAGCCCCGGCCCAGCCTGGACCGCGACGAGGTGCTCGCGGCCGCCCCGGCGGTGGAGGACCACCGGTTCCGGGTGCCGCGCATCGGTGGCGAGGCGCCGTGAGCCGGGCAGTGTCGCTGGCCGGCGAGGTCCGGGCGGGGAGCCGGTCGGCGCGCGCCGTGGCCGAGGAGGCGTTGGCGGCGGTGGCGGCGCGCGACGGGGAGCTCCGCTCGTTCCTCACCGTCCTCGGCGACGACGCGCTGCGCCAGGCCGACGCGGTCGACGCCGCAGTGCGCGCGGGCCACGATCCGGGCCCGCTGGCCGGCGTGCCCGTGGCGCTGAAGGACAACATGTGCACCCGCGGGGCACCGACGAGCTGCGGCTCGCGGATCCTCGAAGGCTGGCGTCCGCCCTACGACGCAACGGTGGTCACGGCGCTCCGGGCGGCGGGGGCGGTCACCATCGGCAAGACGAACATGGACGAGTTCGCCATGGGCAGCTCGACGGAGAACTCGGCGTTCGGACCGACGCGCAACCCGCGCCACCACGGCAAGGTGCCCGGGGGCAGCAGCGGCGGCTCGGCTGCCGCGGTGGCGGCGGGGTTCACCCCGGTGGCGCTGGGCTCGGACACCGGCGGCTCCATCCGCCAGCCTGCCGCGCTCTGCGGCGTGGTGGGCATGAAGCCGACGTACGGCAGGGTCTCGCGCTACGGGCTCGTGGCCTTCGCCAGCTCGCTCGACCAGATCGGGCCTTTCGCCACGACGGTCGAGGACGCGGCGCTGCTCTTCGACGTCCTGGCCGGCCACGACCCGCTCGACAGCACCTCGCTGCCCTCCGGGCCCGAACCGACGCTGCCCGCCGTGCACGACGGGGCCGAGGGGATCCGGGTCGGACTGTGCCGCGACCTGATCGAGGGCTGCGCGCCCGACGTGGCGGCGCGGGTGCACGAGGCCGCCGAGGCGCTGGCGCGGGCCGGTGCGAAGGTCGAGGAGATCTCGGTGCCGGAGTTCGGCTACGGCCTCTCGGCCTACTACCTCATCGCCCCCGCCGAGGCGTCGTCCAACCTGGCTCGCTACGACGGCGTGCGCTACGGGCTACGGGTCGAGGCCGAGGACGTGGCGACCATGAACACGGCGACGCGTACCGCCGGCTTCGGGCCCGAGGTCAAGCGCCGGGTCATGCTCGGCACCTACGCGCTGTCCGCCGGCTACTACGACGCCTACTACGCCCAGGCGCAGCGAGTGCGAACGCTCGTCATGCAGGCCTTCGACCGTGCCTACGAGACGGTCGACGTCCTCTTGGGTGCCACCGCCCCGACGACCGCGTTCGACCTCGGGGCCAAGGTGGACGATCCGATGGCGATGTACATGAACGACGTGTGCACGATCCCGTCCAACCTGGCCGGCCACCCGGCCGTCTCGGTCCCCTTCGGGGTGGGCGAGGACGGGTTGCCCGTGGGGGTGCAGGTGCTGGCGCCGGCGCTCGGGGAGGCGACCATGTTCCGCGTGGCCCGCGTCGTCGAGGCCCACGCGCCGGGCGGGAACGGCTCCGAGGGGGCCGGCACGTGACGACCACGGCGCGCAGCGAGAACTGGGAGATGGTCGTCGGCCTCGAGGTGCACTGCGAACTGGACACCAAGACGAAGCTGTTCTGCGGGTGCAAGAACGCGTTCGGCGACGAGCCCAACATGAACGTGTGTCCGGTCTGCCTGGGGTTGCCCGGGTCGTTGCCCGTCCTCAACGAGCGCGCCGTGGAGCTGGCCATGCGGATCGGCGAGGCCCTCCACTGCGAGGTACGCCCGTCGACCTTCGCCCGGAAGAACTACTTCTACCCGGACCAGGCCAAGGACTACCAGATCAGCCAGTACGACCTGCCTCTCAACGCCGAGGGCTGGTTGGAACTGCCCGACGAGTTCCGCGTCGGGATCACGCGGGCCCACATGGAGGAGGACACCGGCAAGCTCACCCACGTGGGCGACAGCGGGCGCATCCACTCGGCCCAGCACGCGCTCGTCGACTACAACCGCTCGGGCGTCCCGCTGGTCGAGATCGTGAGCGAGCCCGACATCAGGTCGGCCGCGCACGCGCGGGCGTACGCGTCGGAGCTGCGCGGGATCCTCGTCGCCACCGGCGCCTCCGACGGCCGCATGGAAGAAGGCTCGATGCGCGTCGACGCCAACGTCTCGGTCCGCCCGGCCGGCAGCACTGCCTTCGGCACCCGCTGTGAGGTCAAGAACCTCAATTCGATGCGCTCGCTCGGGCGGGCCATCGAATACGAGGCAGCGCGACAGATCGCTCTTCTCGAGAGCGGGGGAGTGGTGGTCCAAGAGACGCGCCATTGGGACGAGTCGGCGGGGAGGACCGAGTCGATGCGCTCCAAGGAGGAGGCCAACGACTACCGCTACTTCCCCGAGCCCGACCTCGTCCCGCTGGCACCCGACGCCGCCTGGCGCGCCCGCGTGCGCGCCGCTCTCGGACCGATGCCGGCCGACCGCCGCGCCGCGCTGGCGGACTCGCTCGGGGGCGCGCCGACCGACGCCGAGGCGGACCAGATCCGGGCCGTGGTGGACCTGGGCCTCGACGGCCTGGTGACCGCGGCGGCGGACGCCGGCGCACCGGTGGGCCTGGCGCTGGCCCGGGCGGCCAACGAGGTGGCGGCGCAGGCCGATGTGGCGGGCGGATTGCCGGCGGATTCGTTCGCCGCGCTCTTGGCCATGGAGTCGGGCGGACAGCTCTCGGCCACCCAGTCCAAGGCGGTGCTCGGCGCCCTCCTCCAGCGCGGCGCCGGGGACCCCGCCGCCGTGGCCAAGGAGATGGGATTCGAGGCACTCGCCTCCGACACGCTGGGCGCGGTGCTCGACGAGGTCATCGCGGCCAATCCCGACGAGTGGGGTCGCTTCTGCGGAGGCGAGGACAAGCTCCAGGGGTTCTTCACCGGCGAGGTGATGAAGGCGACCAAGGGCAAGGCCAACGGCAAGGAAGTCGCCGCCGAGCTCCGCCGCCGACGGGGCTAGCAGCGGTGGGGGCCACCCATGCGGCCGGCCACCCATGCAACCCGGAGGGCCTTCCCGCCGCCGAGCCGACGCGCCATCGTGGAGTGGGTCGCCCGGTCGGGGGTGGGACCGCTGAGCGCGGGGCATGAGATCCGTCACAATCCCCGGCGGGAACGCCGTGCACCGGACGGGTGTCCGCCGGTGGTAGACATTTAGCGATAAATATGGGGAGGATGAGAGGGCCGTGCCGAGCCGTGGATCACCGACGATGAGCGAGGACGCGCCCCAGACCGGTCTCGGGCGCCTGGCGGCGCGCTGCTACGACCATCGGCGCCTGGTCCTGGTGCTGTGGATCGTCGCTCTCATCGGCATCACCGTCGTGTCCCAGGTGGTCGGGACCGCCTTCAGCAACAAATTCACCTCCGGCAACACACCCTCCCAGCAGGCGGCCGACATCCTGCAGGCGAAGTTCCCCCAGCACTCTGGGGACACCGCCGACGTCGTCTTCCACACGGCCACCCCGATCGCACAGAACCAGGCGGCGATCGACGGGGTGGTGTCCAGCATCGAGGGGCTGCCCTACGTCCGTGGCGTGACGAGCCCGTTCTCGGCGCAAGGCGCGCACCAGATCGCCCCCCACGCCAACATCGCCTTCGCCCAGGTGCAGTTCTCCAAGGAGACCTCCGACATCCCGACCTCTGCCGTCAAGAAGGTCATCACCACGGCCAAGGCGAAAGCGCACCCCGGGTTCCAAGTGGAGTTGGGGGGCAGCCCGATCTCGGGGGCCACGAGCGCGGCACCCGGCCCGAGCGAGGGCATCGGGGTCCTCGCCGCCATGATCATCATGCTGCTGGCCTTCGGCTCCGTGGTCGCCATGGGCCTGCCCGTCATCACGGCGCTGCTCGGGCTGGGTGTAGGGGTGGCGCTGCTCGAGCTGCTCACCCACGTCCTGGTCGTGCCGGTCTTCTCCCCCGAGATGGCCGCCATGATCGGCATCGGTGTGGGCATCGACTACGCGCTGTTCATCGTCACCCGGTACCGGCAGGGAGTCTTCGAGGGCCGTGACCCGCGAGACGCCGTCATCACCTCCCACATGACCGCCGGCCGGTCCGTGCTCTTCGCCGGCAGCACGGTGGTGATCTCGCTCTTCGGCCTCTACCTGATCGGTCAGCCCTACATGATCGGCCTGGCCACGGCCTGCATCGCCGCCGTGCTCATGGTGCTCGTCGCCGCGCTCACGCTGCTGCCGGCCATGCTCGGCTTCGCCGGCGGCGCCATCGACAAGCTGCACCTGCCCGGCTTGCTCCAGAGCGGAGGCCCGCCGCCCGAGAACGGCTTCTGGCACCGCTGGAGCCGGCTCGTCCAGCGCCGGGCCTGGCTGACGGGGACGCTGGCCGCTCTGGTGCTGGTGGCGCTGGCGCTGCCCGTGTTCTCCATGCGCCTCGCCTTCACCGACGCCGGCAACGACCCGACGTCGCTCACCACGCGCCAGGCCTACGACCTCCTGGCGCGGGGTTTCGGCCCCGGCTTCAACGGGCCGCTGATCGTCGCCGCCGACATGCACGGTGCCGGCGACCAGGCCACGGTGGAGCGGCTCCGGCAGTCGATCGCCACCCACCCCGGCGTCGCCTTCGTGGCCCCGGTCCGCTACAACACTGCGAGCAGCGGGGCGCTGATGGTCGTATACCCGACGACGTCGCCGCAGTCGGCCCAGACCGAACAACTCGTGCGCGCCCTGCGTTCCGACGTGATCCCACCGGTCGTTGCGGGGACGGGCGTCAACGCGCAGGTGGGTGGGCAGACGGCCGCCAGCATCGACGCGGCCGGCTTCCTCGGCCACCGGCTGTTCATCGTGATCGCTGCCGTGTTGCTCCTCTCCTTTGCACTCTTGTTGATGGTCTTCCGTTCGGTGGTGCTCCCCATCAAGGCCGTGATCATGAACCTGCTGAGCGTCGGCGCCGCCTACGGCGTCATGGTGGCCGTCTTCCAGTGGGGCTGGGCGGGCAGCATCATCGGCATCGGTGAGAAGGGCCCGATCGACCCCTGGATCCCCGTCGCCATGTTCGTCGTCCTCTTCGGGCTCTCCATGGACTACGAGGTGTTCTTGCTCTCGCGCATCCGCGAGGAGTGGCTGCGCACCGGAGAGAACTCGACCGCGGTGGCCGACGGCCTGGCCATCACCGGACGCATCATCACGGCGGCCGCCGCCATCATGTTCTGCGTCTTCGGCTCGTTCGTGATCAAGGACCCGCTCCACGTGCTGAAGGTCTTCGGCCTCGGACTGGCCACCGCCGTGCTCCTCGACGCCACCCTGGTGCGCATGGTGCTCGTCCCCTCGATCATGGAGGTCCTGGGCGACGCCAACTGGTGGATGCCGCGCTGGATGCACCGGGCCATCCCCACCATCGGCGTCGAGGTGACACCGGACCAGGGGTCACGACCGGAGCCCGCGCTCGTCTGAGCGGCTCGGCGGTGCGGCCGGGTCCGGGCGATCCCTCCCGCTAGTTTGGATCCGTGCACGACGAATCGGAGCCGATGACCACACTCGTGTCCCTCAACCCCGGGCGCGACGTGCAGAAGGTCGGCACCGCTGCATTCCTCGGTGAGGACGTCTCCAAGATCCACGACCCCGTGTGGGCGGTCATCGGCAACCTCGGAGACAGCCAGTGCTATCTGGGCGTTCCGCAGAAGGTGCAGGCCGTCCAGGCCGCCCTGTCCCGCCGTATCGCCGAGGACGACCTGGCGGTCCGGTTGATACCGCCCGCGTTCACGCTGGGTGTCTCGGACGGCCAGCTCAACGGCACCCCGCAAATGCGGTTCTCCCTAATCGGTCGCGAGCTCGTCCACGACGTGGCCGATGTGCACCTGGCGGCGAACAGTGTCGCTGGGCTGATCGCCGTCGTGGCGTGCGACAAACCCCCCGTCGGCACCGTCGCCGCCGTGCTCGAGAACAACACACCCGCGGTCATCCTTTCCGACGGCCCGATCAGGCCCGGGATCGATCCGAAGACGGGTGCCCGGATCGATCTCGTGTCAGCCTTCCAGGCGGTCGACCAGGACGCCGATGTCCGCACCCGGTTCGCACTGCACGCCTGCCCCGGCCAGGGCAGCTGCGGGGGGATGTTCACGTACAACACGATGCAGACCTTCATCGCCGTGCTCGGGCTCGAACCGCTGCACCTGGTGTCCCCGCCGTCCGACGATCCGCGCCGGCTGAGCGAGTTCCCCGATCACGTGGTCGACTGCCTGGTGGCCATGACGAGCCGGGGCATCCGGCCCCGCGACATCGTCACGCCCTCGTCGCTTCGCAACGCCTTGACGGTCGCCATCGCCATGGGTGGTTCCACCAACGTGCTGCTGCACAGTGTCGAGATCGCCCGCGCCGCAGGTATCGACCTGTGGGGCGACGTGCTCAGCCAGGACGACTTCAACCGGCTGGCTCGGCGCTTGCCCGTGCTGGTCGACATGCGACCCTTCGGTGACTACTCCATGGTGGACGTGGACGCCAAGGGCGGGCTGCAGGTCATCGCCAACGAGCTCCTCGAGGCCGGCTTCCTCGACGGTGACGCGATGACCTGCACGGGCGAGACCCTGGCCGAGCAGCTCCGACGCCTTGACCCTCCGGCACCGGGTCACGACGTCATCTACCCGGTCGCGCAGCCCTTCAAGGACACCGGCGGACTTCGTCTGCTCCGCGGCAACCTTGCTCCTCAGGGTGGGGCGATCCTCAAGGTCGCCGGGGTCGAAGGCGGTGTGAAAGACGGCCTCTTCACCGGCCGCGCCCGCGTGTTCAACGGTGAGCGCTCCCTCATCGAGGCCCTCGACGGCCAGCCCGAGAGCTTCGAGGACAACGACATGGTGGTCATCCGCTACGAGGGACCCCGGGGCGCACCGGGCATGCCCGAGCTCTTGGACCCGACCTCGCGGATCACGGCGCTGTGCCGTCAGCGGCACATCACCATCGCGCTGATGACCGATGCCCGCTTCTCGGGGGGATCGGTCGGTCTGGTCATCGGCCACGTCGCCCCCGAAGCGCTCCTCGGGGGTCCGATCGCGCTCGTCGAGGACGGGGACGCCATTGTGGTCGACCTGACGGCCGATCGCCTCGACTGCGTGCCATTGGACGATCCCGCCGTGCTCGAGCGACGGGCGGCGGCATGGCGAGCCGCGGTCGAGGGCAACGGCGGCGTCCACCCGGACGTGGCGCCGGTGACGGACCGCGTGCTGGCGAGGATGCGGGCGACGGCGCTCCCCGCCCTCCTCGGCGGGGGCATGGCAACGCCTGCGCCCGTGTGAAATCCGGCCGGGTCCGGTAGGGACCCGTGGTGACCTCCGGCCGTCTTGCTCGGGGCCCGGCGGCAGTGCGTCCCTCCGCCGGCGGGGAAAGGGGTTGTGACGGGGCGGCCGCCGTGCCAAAATGAGCACCTCATGCCCGGCCGCGCCACTCGCCGAGAGATTCTGGTACTCGTAACGTAGGCGCGCGCCCACAGCACGACGCGCGCCTCTCGACCTCCCGTACCGGGGGGTCGTTTCAATTCCGGTCACGATCCCGGCCGACCAGACACCGACAGACACCCATAGACACCGACAGACACCCACAGAACAGCAGCTGAATAGGGGAAGGACATGGAGCTGACAGGGGCCCAGGCCCTCATCAAGAGCCTCGAGACGATGGGGGTCGACGTCATGTTCGGCCTGCCCGGCGGCGCCATCCTGCCCGTCTACGACCCCATCATCGACTCGTCGATCCGCCACGTGCTGGTCCGCCACGAGCAGGGTGCGGGGCACATGGCCGAGGGGTACGCCATGGTCACCGGACGGCCCGGGGTGGCCATGGTCACCAGCGGCCCCGGGGCCACCAACATCGTGACCCCGCTGGCCAACGCCTACATGGACTCGACGCCGCTCATCGTGGTGAGCGGGCAGGTGGCGACGGGCTCCATCGGGACCGACGCCTTCCAGGAGTGCGACATCACCGGCGTCACCATGGGGATCACCAAGCACAACTGGCTCATCAAGGACGCGCTGGACATCCCCCGCGTCGTGGCTGCCGCCTTCCACGTGGCGACGACCGGGCGGCCGGGGCCCGTCCTGATCGACCTGCCCAAGGACATCTCGAACGCCACCATGGAGTGGTACTGGCCCTCGTCGATCGACGACCTGGACCTCCCCGGGTACCACCCGACCACAGTCGGCGACCCGGCACTGGTGCGCGAGGCGGCCGAGTTGATCGCGTCGGCGCACCGGCCCGTCCTCTACGTCGGGGGCGGCGTGCTCAAGGCGCGTGCCGCCGAGGCGCTCCGCGCTCTGGCCGAGCGTACGGGGATCCCCGTCGTGACCACGTTGATGGCCCGCGGCGCCTTCCCCGACTCCCATCCCCAGGCCCTCGGGATGCCGGGCATGCACGGTCACTACACCGCGGTGACGGCCATGCAGAAGAGCGACCTCCTCATCAGCCTGGGAGCGCGGTTCGACGACCGGGTCACCGGCAAGGTGAGCGCCTTCGCCCCGGGCGCCAAGGTGATCCACGTCGACATCGACCCGGCCGAGCTGGGCAAGGTGCGCGTGCCCGACGTGGGGATCGCGGGGGACTGCCGCCAGGTCATCGAGGAGTTGCTCGCCGCCATGGACGCGTGGGCGGACCGCCCGGTCGTCCCAGACCTGGCCCCGTGGTGGCGCCAGGTCGACGGTTGGCGGGAGCGGTTCCCGCTGCACTACGAGGAGGGCACGGACGGCGCCATCAAGCCGCAGAGCGTGGTGGAGCAGCTGCACGATGCCTCCGGCGAGGACACCGTCGTGGTGGCCGGCGTGGGGCAGCACCAGATGTGGGCGTCGCAGTTCTGGAAGTTCGAGCACCCCTACACGTGGGTCAATTCCGGCGGAGCTGGCACCATGGGCTTCGCCGTGCCCGCCGCCATCGGAGCCAAGGTGGGGCGCCCCGACCGCACGGTGTGGGCGATCGACGGCGACGGCTGCTTCCAGATGACGGCCCAGGAGCTGGTGACCGCCGCCGCCGAGCAGATCCCGGTCAAGATCGCCATCCTCAACAACGCCTACCTCGGCATGGTCCGCCAGTGGCAGGAGATGTTCTACGAGGAGCGGTACTCGGAGGTGTACCTCTCGCCCGACCTGCCCGACTACGTGAAGTGGGCCGAGGCGATGGGCTGCGTCGGCATCCGGGCCGAGACGGCTGAGGACGTCGGGCCCGCCATTGAGAAGGCGAACGCCATCGACGACCGGCCGGTAGTGGTCGACTTCCGGATCGACGCCTTCGAGAAGGTGTTCCCGATGGTCCCCGCCGGCGCCTCGAACGATGACATCGTCGTGCACCCCGCCCAGTCCGGCGATGGCGCCGGCGGGGGGGCGGCCCGATGAGCCCGGTCCCGCTGCGGGCCGTGCCCGGCGGCCAGTCGGCCGTGCCGCGCCACCACATCCTGTCGGTCCTGGTCGAGAACAAGGCGGGGGTGCTGGCCCGGGTGGCCGGGCTCTTCAGCCGCCGCGGGTTCAACATCTACTCGCTCGCCGTGGCGCCGACCGACGAGGACGAGCGCTTCAGCCGCATCACGATCGTGGTCGACGTGGAGTCGGCCCCGCTCGAACAGGTGATCATGCAGCTGGACAAGCTGGTCAACGTGGTCTCCATCGGCGAGCTGTCCCCGACCGAGGCGGTCGAGCGCGAGCTGCTCCTCGTCACGGTCGCCGTCGGCCCGACCGAGCGCCAGCAGGTGATCCAGCTGGCGGGGGTCTTCGGCGGCGAGGTGGTGAGCGTCGGCGCCGACCGCATCACCGTCATGATCGCCGGGCGCCCCGAGAAGATCGACGACTTCGAGGGCCTGCTCGAGCAGTACACCGTCGTGGAGCTCCAGCGGACGGGCCGGGTCGCCCTGCCTAAGCTGGAACGTCACCGCTGAGAGAGGAAGAGCACACGTCATGGCCACGCTGTACTACGAGAAGGACGCCGACCCCTCCCTGATCGCGGGCCGGAAGGTCGCCATCCTGGGCTACGGCTCCCAGGGCCACGCGCACGCGCAGAACCTGAGGGAGTCGGGCGTGGACGTCCGGGTGGCCCTGCGAGAGGGAAGCGCGAGCCGCAAGAAGGCCGAGGAGGCCGGGCTGCGCGTCGCTTCGCTGGCCGACGCCGCCGCCGAGGCCGACGTGATCATGATCCTGTTGCCGGACACCGAGCAGAAGGCGGCGTACGACGAGTTCGTCGCCCCCAATCTGAACGACGGCGACATGCTGATGTTCGCCCACGGGTTCAACATCCGCTACGGACAGATCGTTCCGCCCGCCGGCGTGGACGTCACCATGGTGGCGCCCAAGGGACCGGGCCACCTCGTGCGGCGGACCTACACGGAGGGCGGCGGGGTGCCGTCGCTCGTCGCGGTGCACCAGGACGCCACCGGTAAGGCGCACGATCTCGCCCTCTCCTACGCGCACGCCATCGGCGCGACCCGGGCCGGCGTGCTCGACACCACCTTCGACGAGGAGACCGAGACCGACCTCTTCGGGGAGCAGGTCGTGCTGTGCGGCGGGTTGACCGCGCTGGTGACGGCGGGGTTCGAGACCCTGGTGAACGCCGGCTACCAGCCCGAGTCCGCCTACTTCGAGTGCCTGCACGAGCTGAAGCTGATCGTGGACCTCATGTACGAGCAGGGCATCGCCGGCATGCGGTACTCAATCTCGGACACGGCCGAGTACGGGGACCTCACCCGCGGGCCCCGCCTGATCAACGACGCCGTGAAGGCCGAGATGCGCACCATCCTCGACGACATCCGCAGCGGCGCCTTCGCCGAGGAGTGGATCGCCGAGAACAAGGCCGGCCGGCCCCGCTTCGAGGCGCTGCGCAAGGAGGGCCAGGCCCACCAGATCGAGCAGGTGGGAGCCGAGCTGCGGGCCATGATGCCGTTCATCACGGCTGGCAAGACCAAGGTGCAGGACGCCTCGGGCGGCTGAGGCGCCCGAGACCGCCGGGTCCGGCTGAGCCGCCGCGGCCCACTGCAGGGAGTGGGTCGCGCCCAGTTCGCTCGTCATCCCGGCCAGAATCTTCGGCCGTGCCCCGCCGGTCGAATCGCCTCCCGGCTCGAGCCCTGACCGCCCTGCTCGTGGGCGCGGCGGTCGTGACCGCCCTGCTGACAGGACCCGGCGCCGGCTCGTCGACGACCACGCCACTGCCCTCGCTGGCCTCGCCGCTGATCGACCCGGCCGGCGCCCCGGCCGTCTCGGGGCCGATCCGGTCCCCGGGCGGCCCTTACCTCTTCGACCACTACGGGCGGGTCGTGCTCTTCCACGGCGTCAACGCCGTCTACAAGTATCCGCCCTTCGAGCTCTACCCCGACCGTGGCCGGGCGTGGAACCTCTCGGCGGCCGACGCATCGCTCATGGCGCGCCTCGGCTTCAACGTGGTGCGGCTCGGCATGACCTGGAGCGGCCTGGAGCCCGGCACGGCGCACGCCGACGACCCGGCGATCTGCGCCCCCGGCGCCCCCACCAACCCGCACCAGTTCAACCAGGGCGTCTTCGCCCGGTACGTGGACCGGTTGAAGGCCACCGTCGAGCTGCTGGGACGCTTCCACATCTACACGATCCTCGACATGCACCAGGACGTGTACAACGAGCAGTTCGACGGGGAAGGGGCCCCCAATTGGGCCGTCTGCACCGACGGCGCGCCCAACGTCGACCCGCCCGGCCGCTGGTCGCGCGAATTACGGCACCGCGGCGGCGAGCCACGCCTTCGACCACTTCTGGCGCAACGACGTCCGCGGTGACCTGCAAGGTGAGTACGACCGGGTGTGGGGGTTGGTCGCACGGGACTTCCGCACGAACCCGTGGGTCCTCGGGTACGACCCCTTCAACGAGCCCTTCTCCAAGTCGCTGGTCCGCCTCGGGGACGAGAACCTCGATGTCCAGCTCGAGTGCTTCTACACCGGTACCGCCCACATCGGCTCGCCGTCGCACGGCGGGCCGCCCATCTCGTGCCCCTCCGGCGACCCGGTCAACGGCGTGATACCCACCATCCTCGCCGCCGACCCGGCCCACCTGATCTTCGACGAGCCGGACAACTACTCCACTCGGGGCTTCCCGACCTTCGTGGGCCCCATGAACCTGCACAACCTGGTCTACAACGTCCACGTCTACTGCGGCGCCCGCAGCCCGGTCACCGGCAACCCGACCGACTTCGGTGCATGCATCCACCAGGAGATGCGCTCGATCGACCGGCGCGAGGAGGACCGCGGCGAGCTGGCATCGGCGGCCCAACCCGGGGGCCCGGCCTGGTTCGTCTCCGAGTTCGGCGCCACCAGCGACCCGTCGTTGTTGGCCGCCCTCACGGCGCGGATGGACGACGAGCAGGTCGGGTGGACCTTCTGGGCCTGGAAGCACTACCACGATCCCACCGGGAGCATGGACGAGGCGCTGGTGACGGGTGCCGGGCAACTGCGCTCGACCGCCTTTGCGCTGAGTCGTGCCTACCCACAGGCAGTGGCGGGCATCCCACTCTCGTTCTCCTTCTCGACGCGCACCGACGTGTTCCACCTGGCGTACGTGCCTGACCGCCGCATCCACGCCCCCACGATCGTCTTCGTCCCGACGGAGCTGCACTACCCCCACGGCTACTGCACCGTCGTCAAGGGTGGGCGCGTCACGTCGCGGCTCGGGGCGGCCGAGCTCGCCGTAAAGAATGCGAAGAAGGGGCACCGGGTGACGGTCGTGATCCGGCCCGGCGGCTGCGCGTCCGGGTGATCTGACGTGGCCGCTCCCCTAGGGTGGGCGGCATGTGTCGGAACATCACCACCCTCCGGGGCCTCGAGCCCGCCGCCACGCTCGAGGAGATTCAGGCGGCGGCCCGCCAGTACGTGCGCAAGGTCAGCGGCGTCCAGAGCGTCTCGGCCCAGACCGAGGAGCCCTTCGAGCGCGCCGTGGCGCAGGTCGCCGAGGCCACGACCATGCTGTTGGCCGCCTTGCCGCCCCGTCGTCAGCCGCCGCCCACGCTGCCGCCGTTGCGCCGGCTCAGCGAGCGGCCACGTGCAGCGGGAGCTCGGCCAGACCCCGCAGGGTGAACCCCGGGCGCCGGCGGGGCCCGTCGCCTCGGATCTCGAGCACGCCGAACCGGGCCAGGAGGGCACGGAAGGCGATCTCGCCCTCCATGCGGGCCAGCGGGGCTCCGAGGCAGTGATGGATGCCCCAGCCGAAGCTCAGCGGCACGTTCTCCTCGCGACGGAGGTCGAGCGCGTCCGGCCGGGCGAAGCGGTCCGGGTCCCGGTTGGCGGCCCCCTGAAGAACGATGATGCGCTCGCCGCGGCGCAGGGGCTCACCGAGCAGTTCGGCCGGCTCGAGCGCGCAGCGGATGTTGAACTGCACCGGGCTGTCGAACCGCAGTAGCTCCTCGACGGCCGTGGCGGCGATGTCGGGGTGCGCCCGCCAATCGGCCAGTTCGTCAGGGTGGTCGAGGATGGCCAGAAGCCCGTTGCCCAGGAGGTTGGTCGTGGTCTCGAAGCCGGCGGCGAACAGGAGGATGGCCGTGGCGACGATCTCCTCGGCGCTCAGCTGGTCGTCGTTGCCCGGGGCGTCGGCCAGGCCACTCAGGAGGTCGTGGCGCGGGCCGCGCCGGCGCTCCTCGAGGAGCCGGCCGAAGTAGTCACCGAGGAAGGCGATCGCCTCGAGGGCGGCGGCGACCTCCTCCTCGGCGAGCAGCGGCTCGATTCCCTTGGCGGCCGCCCGGACGTGGGGTTGGAGGGCGGCACGGTCCTCGGCCGGCACACCCACGAGCTCACCGATGACCGCCATGGGGAGAGGGAGGGCGAAGTCGGCCATGAACTCGACGTCGCCGCGCGCGGCCAGGTCGTCGAGCAGGCCGTCCACCAGGTCGTCGACGGCGGGGCGCAGGAGCTCCACCTGGCGCGGGGTGAACGCGCGCGCCACGAGCCGGCGTAGCCGGGTGTGCACCGGGGGGTCGGCCAACAGCATGCTGTGGCGCGAGGCCTCCAGGAAGGCGATCCGGTTGCCAGCGTCGGTGCTGAACATCCCGCTCGAAGGATCCTCGACGTCGACGCCGCGGCCGAGGCGGGGGTCCCGGAGCACCCCGAGGCATTCCTCGTAGCCGAGGACCACCAGCGGCCCGAGCGACGTGCGGACGGCGCCCGCCCGCCGGTGCATCTCCGCGTAGATCGGATAGGGGTCGGCCTGCCCCTCGGGGGTGGCGAGCACCTGGAGCAGCAGTGCGTCGAGGTCGGGGCCCGAGGCGATGGTCATCGGCCGCCGAGCCTCCCATCGACGGCGCCGCGGGGCAATCGGGCGTCGGGGGGAAGCCAGAGGCCACAATGGGCGCCCCATGAGCATGCAGGGCAAGGTCGTCGTCGTCACTGGTTCGAACACCGGCATCGGTCTCGAGACGGCGGTCGGCGTGGCGGCGCTGGGGGCCACGACCGTCCTGGCTTGCCGGAACCGGGCCAAGGCCGAGGCGGCGGCGGCCGAGGTGGTCCGGCGGACCTGGAACGACGACGTGTCCGTGGTGGATCTCGACCTGGCCGACCTGGCGTCGGTGCGCCGTGCGGCCGACGAGGTCCTGACCAGATGGGACCGGCTCGACGTCCTGGTCAACAACGCGGGGGGCACCTGGTCCAAGCGGCACGTCACGGCCCAGGGGTTCGAGTACACCTTCGGGGTCAACCACCTCGGCCACTTCTTCCTCACCTCTTTGCTCCTCGACCGCCTGCAGGGGTCGGCGCCGGCGAGAGTGATCAGCGTGACCTCGGTCGGCCACCGCTTCGCGTCGAAGGGCATGCGGTTCGACGACCTGCAGAGCGAGCAGCGCTACGAGGGGATGGAGGCCTACTGCCGGGCCAAGCTGGCCAACGTCCTCTTCACGCGCCGGCTGGCCCGGCGCCTCGCCGGCACCGGCGTCACGGCGAACGCCGTCCACCCCGGATGGGTACGCAGCCGCTTCGGTATGGACGGCGACGTGTCGGGCGTGGCGGGGCTGGGGATCCGGCTCATCCGGCCGCTTCAGATCAGCCCGGCCCGCGGCGCAAGGACCTCTGTCTACCTGGCCACGTCGCCCGCAGTGTCCGGCCGCAGCGGTTTGTACTGGGTGCGGTGCAAGCCCGGCCACATGGGCCGCCACGCGCAGGACGACACCGAGGCGGACCGCCTGTGGGAAGAGAGCGAGCGGCTCCTGGCCGGCGCCGGGTTTGCGGTGGTCTGACCAGGCGGGCGGGCTGGACCTGGCCCGACGTGATCAGGCGGCGAGCGCGCCCACTACGTGGGTGATGCAGGCGCAGAGCGCCGCGATGTCGTCGGGCTCGATGGCCGGGAACATGGCGATGCGCAACTGGTTGCGCCCCAACTTGCGGTAGGGCTCGGTGTCCACGATCCCGTTGGTTCGCAGCACAGCCGCCACCTCGGCGGCATCGACCGCGTCCACGAAGTCGATGGTGCCCACGACGTGGCTCCGGTCGGCCGGGTTCTCAACGAACGGGCGGGCGAAGCCGGACTGCTCGGCCCAGGTGTAGAGGATCTCGGCCGAGCGGTCGCAGCGCGAGGCCGTCCACCCCAGGCCCCCGTGCTCGTTCATCCAGTCCAGCTGCTCGGCCAACAGGAAGATGGTGGCCAGGGCCGGGGTGTTGTAAGTCTGATCCAGCGCGGAGTTGTCGACCGCCGTCTTGAGGTCGAGGAAGGTGGGGATCCAGCGTCCCGAGGTGGCGATCCGCTCCACCCGCTCGAGCGCGGCGGGGGAGAGCAGGGCGATCCACAGCCCGCCGTCGCTCGCGAAGCACTTCTGCGGCGCCAGGTAGTACGCGTCGAACTCGGCCGGGTCGACCCGTAGCCCGCCGGCCGCCGAGGTGCCGTCCACCGCCACCAGGCCGCCGCCCGCCGCCGGTGCTGCCGCACCCTGGGGGCGGCGGATGGGCATGGAGACCCCGGTCGAGGTCTCGTTGTGGGTGTAGGCGTAGAGGTCGACCGAGGGGTCGGCCGCCGGGACCGGGTGGGTCCCGACCTCGGACTCGATCACCTGGGGGTCCTTGAGGTGGGGCGCCGCCTTGGCGCAGGCGGCGAACTTCGAAGAGAACTCGCCGAAGCTCAGGTGCTGGCTCTGCTCCTCGATCAGCCCGAACGTGGCCGCGTCCCAGAAGCAGGTGGTGCCCCCGTTGCCGAGCACCACCTCGTAGCCGTCGGGCAGTGAGAACAGCGCCCGCATGCCGGCGCGCACGCGCGCCACCTGCGACTTGACCGTCTTCTGGCGGTGGCTGGTGCCCAGATAGGTCCCGGCCACGTCTGCCAGCGCCTGCATCTGTGCCGGCCGGACCTTGGACGGACCGGACCCGAAGCGGCCGTCGGTGGGGAGGAGGTTGGCGGGGATCGCGATGTCGGGGGTGTCTGGCACGTATGAGATCATGGCACCCGTGACGACCACCTCTTCCGCGACCGGGCTCCGCCGGATCTCGCGCCGGGCCGCTGCGGTGGCGCCCTCGGCCACCCTGGCCGTGGACGCCAAGGCGAAGGCGCTGCAGGCGGCGGGCGAGCACGTGATCGGCTTCGGGGCGGGGGAGCCCGACTTCCCCACGCCGCCCCACATCGTCGAGGCCGCCGTCGTGGCGTGCCGCGACCCGGCCAACCACCATTACACCCCGACGGCGGGGATCCCGGCCCTGCGCGAGGCCATCGCGGCCAAGACGGCGCGGGACTCGGGTTTCGAGGTGGCCGCGTCCCAGGTGCTGGTGACCAACGGCGGGAAGCAGGCGGTGGCCAACGCCTTCGCTGTCCTGTGTGACCCCGGCGACGAGGTCATCGTGCTGGCGCCCTTCTGGACCACCTACCCCGAGGCGATCGCCCTGGCCGGCGGCAAGCCCGTCGTGGTGTCCTCCGACGAGACGACGGGCTTCCGCTCATCGGTTGCCGACCTCGAGGCGGTGTGGACGCCGCGCACCAAGGCCCTGCTCTTCGTCTCGCCGTCCAACCCAACCGGGGCGGTGTACCCGCGGGACGAGATCGAGGCCATCGGCAGCTGGGCGCTCGAGCGGGGCATCTGGGTGCTCACCGACGAGATCTACGAGCACCTGGTCTACGGGAGCGCCGAGCACCACTCCATGCCCGTGCTCGTCCCCGAGCTGGCCGACCGCTGCCTGGTGGCCAACGGGGTGGCCAAGACCTACGCCATGACCGGGTGGCGCGTGGGTTGGCTGATCGGGCCCGCCGACGCCATCGCGGCAGCCACCAACATCCAGAGCCACGAGACGTCCAACGTGTCCAACGTGGCCCAGCGGGCGGCGCTCGCCGCCGTGTCGGGTGGCCTCGACGACGTGGCCATGATGCGAGAGCACTTCGACCGGCGCCGGCGCACCATCACAGCCATGCTCAACGACATCGACGGGGTGGTCTGTGCCGAGCCCGAAGGTGCCTTCTACGCATTCCCTTCGGTCAAGGGGCTGCTCGGACGCACCATCCGGGGCCAGCGGCCGGCCACGAGCGCCGAGCTGGCCGAGCTCTGCATCAACGAGGCCAAGGTGGCCGTGGTCCCCGGGGAGGCCTTCGGCGCGCCGGGGTACTTCCGCATGTCGTACGCGATGGGCGAGGCCGACATGGTCGAGGGCGTCTCCCGGCTGGCCACGCTCTTCGGCGAGGCGCAAGACTGACGACGGCGCGCCGCCGGGCGGGGGCGGCGGTGACCGATCGGCGGTGGACAACCGATGATCGGGGGGAGTGAGGAGACCTTCGCAGTGGCACGGGTACTGGTGACGGAGAAGATCGCGAAGAGCGGGCTCGACCTGCTCGCCGATGCCGGGCACGAGGTCGACGTGCGCGAGGGCCTCACCCCAGAGCAATTGCTCGAGGCGGTGGTGGGCGCCGACGCGCTCATCATCCGCTCGGCCACCCAAGTGACCGCGGAAGTACTGGCCACCGGCACGAACCTGACCGTGGTCGGCCGAGCCGGCGTCGGTCTCGACAACGTCGACGTGCCCACGGCCACCGATCGGGGCGTGATGGTGGTCAACGCCCCTACCTCGAACATCCTGTCGGTGGCCGAGCAGGCCATGGCGCTCCTCCTGGCTCAGGCCCGCAACATCCCCCAGGCGCACGCGGCGCTGGTGGCCGGCCGCTGGGAGCGCTCGAAGTGGGAGGGCGTGGAGCTCCATGGCAAGGTCCTCGGCGTCGTGGGGCTGGGCCGGGCCGGCTCACTGGTGGCCCAGCGAGCCCACGCCTTCGGCATGGAGCTGATCGGCTACGACCCCTTCGTGTCCCACGAGCGGGCGCGGGCCATGGGTGTTCGCCTGGTCACCATCGAGGAGCTGGTCGCCCAGGCCGACTTCGTCTCCATCCACACGCCCAAGACCCCCGAGACCGTCGGGCTGTTCGGCCGTGACCTGCTGGCCAAGGCCAAGCCGGGCATCCGCATCGTCAACACGGCGCGCGGCGGCATCGTCGACGAGGAGGCGCTGGCCGACGCCATCCGCGACGGGATCGTGGCGGGCGCCGGCCTCGACGTCTTCGCCTCCGAGCCGTGCACGGATTCCCCGCTCTTCGAGCTGCCCGGCGTGGTCGTCTCCCCCCACCTGGGCGCGTCGACCGAGGAGGCGCAGGACAAAGCGGGCGTCACCATCGCCGAACAGGTGCTCCTGGCGCTGGCCGGCGACTTCGTGCCCTACGCGGTCAACGTGGCGGCGAGCGAGGTGTCCGATTCGGCGCGCACCTTCATGGGGTTGGCCGAGCACTTGGGCCGATTCTTCGTCGGACTGCATGACGGGCTCCCCGGCTCGATCGACATCGAGTACCAGGGTGAGCTGGCCGCGGAGAGCACCGGGATCCTGACGCTGTCGGTCCTCAAGGGGATCTTCGGCGGGTCGACCGAAGAGCCGGTGTCCTACGTGAACGCGCCGCAGCTGGCCGAACGGCGCGGCCTGCAGGTGCGCGAGTCGTCGACGGCGACGTCACACGACTACAAGTCGCTCGTCACCCTGCGCTCTCCTGACCACTCTGTCGCCGGCACGCTCATCACCGTGGGGCTGCGGACCGAGCCGCGCATCGTGATCGTCGACGACCACGTGGTCGAGGTGCCGCCCTCGACCCACATGCTCGTGGTGCGCAACGACGACCGCCCCGGCGTGATCGGGGTGGTCGGGACGGCGCTGGGCGCGGCCGGCGTCTCGATCTCGTCGATGCACGTGGGGCCGAGCCCCGAATCCTCCACCGCCATGATGGTGATCTCCACGACCACCCCGGCACCTGACGCCGTCGTCGAGCAGATGCGAGGTGACGAGGGGATCCTCGACCTGCACCGGGTCACGCTCTGACGCTCCCGCTTCCCGGGCACCCGGCGTCACGGGCACCCGGCGGAACGGGTCAGGTCTCGGGCTTGCGCGGCACGGCCGGCCACGTGTCGAGGCTGCCGATCACCGGCTCGTCCCCGTGGAGCTCTCGCCGCGGGGCCCGGTCGAGCAGGGCGGCCCGCACCAGCGCCACGAGTGCCGCGACGACGGCGGCCCGTAGGAGGAAGGAGAGCAGGCGTCGCATGCGCCAAAGGTAGCGTGAGCCGGCATGGCCACCCTCCAGAGCGTCACCCCTATCTTCCCCACGGCCGATCTGGGAGCCATGCGCACCCACTACGAAGCCCTGGGTTTCGAGGTCCACGTGCACGAGGGCGGTTACGCAACGGCTGCCCGCGACGGCGTCCGCATCCACTTCCGGCACGTTGCGGGCCTGGCGCCGGCGGGTGACGAGGCCGACCGGGGGGCCGCCTACCTGGCGGTGGACGACGCCGACGCGCTGCACGCCGAGTGGCGGGCCGCCGGGGTGGGGCAGACCGGTGACCTCTTCGACCCGGGGTTCGGGGTGTGGGAGGCCGCTCACAGCGACGTCGACGGCAACCTCCTCCGCTTCGGCTCACCGGTCCGACGCTGAGCCCGTCGGAGCTTGACGTCCACGCGGCGCGATGCGACGATTACACTCTTCATGGTGATGCCCACGACCTCCGACCTGCTGCTTACCTGACGGCGAACGCCACATCGCGTTCGCTCACGACCTCCTGCGCCGAACGGCCAGGGGGTTTTTTGTTGGGCCGGCGGGACGAGGGGCCAGGGCGCAACCTCCGGGGACCGAGCGAAGAGAGAGAAGAGAAGGGAAGGACAGATGGCTGAGGAACGGAAAGGGAGTGGTGACGACGTGGAGCGGGGTCGCCTGACCCTGACCGGCGACGCCAGGCCCATGCCCTTCGAGAAGTACCGCTCACACATGCCGCTGGTGCTCGGGGACCGGACATGGCCCGACGCGCAGTTCACCCGCGCCCGCGGTGGGTCAGTGTCGACCTGCGTGACGGGAACCAGGCGCTGATCGACCCCATGGACTCGGAGCGGAAGTTGGCCCTGTTCCAGACGCTGGTCGACGTCGGCTTCAAGGAGATCGAAGTCGGGTTCCCATCGGCCTCACAGACCGACTTCGACTTCCAGCGACTGGTCATCGACGAGGGCCTGGTCCCCCACGACGTGGCGATCCAGGTGCTCGTCCAGTGCCGCCAGGAGCTGCTCGAGCGGACGTTCGAGTCGCTGGCCGGAGCGCCGCGCGCCGTGGTGCACTTCTACAACTCGACCTCGGAACTACAGCGCCGCGTCGTCTTCGGTCTCGACAAGGCCGGCATCGTCGACATCGCCGTGCGGGCGGCCGAGCTCTGCAAGAAGTACGAGGCGCAAGTCCCCGGGACCGACATCCTCTACGAGTACTCGCCGGAGAGCTTTACGGGGACCGAGCCCGAGTTCGCCGTGGAGATCTGCGAGGCCGTGATGGACGTGATCGAACCCACGCCCGAGCGCCCGCTCATCTTGAACCTGCCGGCCACGGTCGAGATGTACAGCCCCAACGTGTACGCCGACGTCATCGAATGGTTCGGCCGCACCATCGAGAACCGAGACTCCGTGATTCTGAGCCTGCACCCGCACAACGACCGGGGCACGGCCGTGGCGGCGGCCGAGCTCGGCGTGCTGGCGGGAGCCGACCGGGTCGAGGGCACCCTGTTCGGGAACGGCGAGCGCACCGGCAACGTCGACATCGTGACGCTCGCCATGAACCTCTTCTCGCAGGGGGTCGATCCTGGCCTCGACTTCGGGGACATCGAGAAGGTGCGCCGGGTGTCCGAGTTCGCCACCCGGCTCCCCGTCCACCCGCGCCACCCCTACGCCGGCGACCTCGTCTACACGGCCTTCTCGGGGTCGCACCAGGACGCCATCAAGAAGGGGATGGCGTCCATCGGGGAGGCCTACGACGAGTGGGAGGTGCCCTACCTGCCGATCGACCCCAAGCACAGCGGGCGCACCTACGAAGCGATCATCCAGGTCAACAGCCAGTCGGGCAAGGGCGGCGTGGCCTACGTGATGGACACGGACCACGGCCTCGACCTGCCGCGGCGGCTGCAGATCGAGTTCTCCAAGAAGGTGCAGGAGATCACCGAGTCCACGGGCACGGTGATCCGCTCAGGCGAGATGCGTGATGTGTTCGAAGAGATCTACCTGCCCGAGGACGCCGGGCTGCGCCTCATGACCAGCGAGGTGTCCACTGGACGGGGCCGCACGAGTGTGACCGCCCAGCTGCTCGTGGACGGCCAGCACCGGACGGTCACGGGTGAGGGAAACGGCCCGATCGACGCCCTGGTCGCCGCCCTGAAATCCGACCTGGGTATCGTGCTGGAGGTGAAGGACTACTCCGAGCACGCGCTCACCGAGGGATCGGGCGCTTCGGCCGTCGCCTACGTCGAGTGCGCCGGAGCCGACGGCACCACCTGGTGGGGCGTCGGTCGCGACTCGTCGATCCTCGAAGCATCGCTCAGTGCGGTGGTGTCGGCGGCCAACCGGGCACGCTCGGGGTGATCCGTCCGGCCGTCGAGAGCGACGTGCCCGAGCTAGTGGCGATGATCCGTGAGCTGGCGGAGTACGAGAACCTCCTCGATCAGGTGACGATCACCGAGGAGGACCTGTCGCGCACCCTGTTCGGGCCCGGTGCGATGGTCTTCGACACCGTGGTGGAAGACGAGGACGGCGGACTGGCCGGCCACGCGTTGTGGTACCGGACCTTCTCGACTTTCTTGGGCCGGCACGGGATCTGGCTCGAGGACATCTACGTCCGTCCCGCCCACCGGCGCCGGGGCTTGGGCTCGGCGCTGCTGACCCACCTACGGGACCAGACCGACGGGCGGTTGGAGTGGGACGTGCTCGAGTGGAACGCCCCCGCCCTCGACTTCTACGAGCGCCTCGGTGCCCGTCCCATGGCGGGCTGGACCCGCTACCGCTGGTACCCGGGGTGACGCTCGGGTCCGAGAGGCCGACCCGCCGCCTGGTCGTCATCGTTAGAAACGATGTGAACTATCTGTTCTAGCTGGTTGACAGATGATACGGGACGGTCCACGCTGGGAGCGAGAAGACGGGAGGAGCCGGTCGATGCGCGTGCTCAGAGGTGATGTCCAGGACGATCTGCGGGAGCTCCCCCTGTTCGCGGAGGCAAGCCGGTCCGAGCTCTCCGTCATCCGGCGGCAGTTGACCAAGCTCGACGTGGCGGCCGGGAAGGTCCTGGTCCGCGAGGGAGCGATCGGTTCCGAGTTCATGGTGATCATCCAGGGCGAGGCCGTGGTCACCCAGGCCGGCCGGGCCGTCGCCACGCTCGGTCGAGGCGACCTCGTGGGCGAGATGGCCCTGCTGGACAGCAGCGGCCGGGGCCGGCGGAATGCGACCGTGACCGCCCGGGGCGACCTCGTGGTCTACGTCGGCTCGACGAGCGAGTTCCGCCGGATCCTCGACGTCCCGTCCGTGGCGGCGAAGGTGCGGCAGATGGTGACCTCGAGGACGGCGCCGAAAGCCGCCTAGGCATGCGGGGGCGGCCCGCGCGCCCGCCCGCATCGGACGGGCTTGCCGTTGGGTAACGCTTCTGTTACGGTAACCAAAGTGTTACGGATCTTGCGTGCGTCCGGGGTGGGAGGCTGACCGTGGCGCAGAGCGTCGCCTCCGGTGACCCCTTCGACGCACTGGGCGATCCGACGCGGCGGGAGATCCTCAGGATGCTCAGCGAGGGCGACAAGCCGGTCCACGAGATCGCTGCCGCGTTGCCCATCAGCCGCCCCGCCGTCTCGCGCCACCTTCGCCTGCTCAAGGGTGCCGGGATGGTGGCCGAGCGAGCCCAGGGGAACCGGCGCATCTACCACCTCCAAGAGGACGGGCTGGGGGCGATCCAGGAGTACCTCGAGGGTGTGTGGGGCGCCGCCGCCGCCCGCTTCCGGCTGCTGGCCGAGAACACCTCGGCCCGCCCGGCGCCGTGACCGACCCGTTGCGCATCACCTTCGAGGTCGACTGCCCTCCTCAACACGCCTTTCGAGTGTGGACGTCGAAGATCGGGTCGTGGTGGCCACGGGACCACACGGTCAGCGGGGATCCGGCGGAGGTCGTGCTCGAGCGCGGCGCGGGCGGTCGGATCTACGAGCGGACCGCATCGGGCGAGCGTCACGAGTGGGGCGAGGTCACGGTCTGGGAGCCTGCCCGCCGGCTGTCCTACCTGTGGCACCTGGGGCGGGACCGCTCGTCGGCCACCGAGGTCGACATCCACTTCGTCGACCAGGGGGGCACCCGGACGCGCATCGAGATCGAGCACACCGGGTGGGACCGGCTCGGCGAGGCCGCGGGCACGTGGCGCGCCCGCAACCGTGACGGTTGGGAAGGACTGCTGCCGCACTTCGCCGCGGCGGCCGAGGAGGGAGCAGCGTGATGGGGACCGGGAGCAAGGAGGATCCGTGGGTGCTGAAGACACCACCGGGGAGTTCCGAGTACACCATCTACACGGACGAGGAGTCCGATCCGCCGCTGCTCGTCTGCCAGGTCGGCTCCACCAAGCTCACCTACGAGATGCGCGCGGTCGAGGACCTGCACGCGTGGTTGTTGGAGCAGGGTGACTGGGTGCCACTCGGTTCCGCCGACGAGAAGAAGGCGGCGGCCGACGGCACCGTGGAGGCCTGGGGACGGTCCCCGGACAACCCTGTCGGCGGCTGGTACGGGCGCCGCAAGGGATACCGGGGCCGGTTCGGGATGTACCTCCCACCGCTCCTCGAGGAGCTCGGGTTGGCCGAGCTCACCCACGACGCCCGCAACAACAAGATGCGCGCCGTGTGACCAGACCCGACCCGACCCGGCCCGAGCCGGCACGCCACCGGCCCGGGGACATCGCCATCGACACCGAACAGGAGAGGCCCATGCCCGTCACCAAGGTCGTGCGCTACCGCACGAAGCCCGAGCACGCCGACGAGAACGCACGGCTGATCGGGGAGGTGTTCGCCGAGCTGGCCGAGAGCGAACCCGATGGCCTGCGCTACGCCGCCTTCCGCCTCGACGACGGGGTCAGCTTCGTCCACGTGGCCATCCTCGACGGCGAGGTCAACCCACTGTCCGGCTCGGCCGCGTTCGCCGCCTTCCAGGCCGGCATCGGGGAGCGCTGCGCCGAGGGGCCCTTCCCGGCCGACGCCACCCTTGTCGGCAACTTCGGCCTGCTGCCGTCGGGTGCCGCCGGGCAGCCTTGACGCCGCACGTACCGTAAGTTATAACTTACGGTAAGTGAAAACTAACCCAGTGGCACCGAGCACACCGAGCACACCCGGCGCCCCCGGGGCCCCGGGCGCCCTGGGCGCCCTGGGCGATCCGACCAGAAGGACCATCTTCGAGCAGCTCGGGCTGCGGCCGATGGCCGTCGTCGAGCTGGCCGCCGTCGTGCCGGTGAGCCGGCCGGCCGTCTCCCAGCACCTCAAGGTCCTGAAAGAAGCGGGGCTCGTGCGCGACGTCCACGTCGGGACCCGGCGCGTCTACAGCCTCGACCCCGACGGAATCGCCGGGCTGCGGGACTACCTCGACCGGTTCTGGAGTGCGGCACTGCACTCGTTCAAGGCGAGAGTCGAACAACGTCGAGAGGAGACACCCACATGACCGACGTCACCGCAACGTCCGTGAGCACATCGATCGTCGTCGACGCACCGGCCGACGTCGCCTTCCGCGTGTTCACCGAGGACATCGGCAGCTGGTGGCCACCGGAGCACCACATCTTGGTGGCGCCGCTGGCGTCCATGGTGTTCGAGCCGAAGGCGGGCGGCCACGTGTACGACGTGGGGACAGACGGGAGCGAATGCCGCTGGGCGCGGGTTCTTGCCTACGAACCACCCCATCGCGTGGTGTTCAGCTGGGACATCAGCCTGCAGTGGCAGGTGGAGCCCGACCCGGTCCGCACGAGCGAGGTCGAGGTGCGCTTCATCCCCGAGGGGGAGGTCCGCACCCGGGTCGAGCTCGAGCACCGGCACCTGGAACGGCACGGCGACGGGTGGCAGGGCATGCGTGACGCCGTCGGCTCGCCCGAGGGGTGGGGTGCCGGGTTGCAGCGCTTCGCGGGCCGGCTCGACGAGGTGGTGAGCGACCAGCACGCGGCAGGCGCCTGCGCTCAGCCGAAGCCGCCGCTCGGCACGTAGGGGTGGGGCGGCTCGTCCATGCCGCGCACCATGACCGGCCCATAGGGGACCAATTCGATGCCCGCCGTCACCACCTCGGCGATGGCCCATTGCTGGCCCGAGGTCAGCCAGTTCACCTGGATCGTCTCTCCCGGCGGGGTCTCGGCGAGCATCGCCCGCAGCACGAGCCGGGCCGATTCCGCTTGGTGGCCACCGAGGGTGACGATCCGCTCGTCCCGTGCGACGGCGTAGGCCTGGTCCTCGTGGAGGAGGAGCCGCGTGCCGGGCCGCGTGAGCATGGCGACGATGTCGGTGGTCCGCGTCGAGCCGCGCCGGGCCCGATCGACGGCGGCGACGATCTCGAGCTCGCGCTCGCCGACCTGCTCCGGCTCGACGCGCCGGACCTCGGCCGGGTGGGTCACGGCACCGGGTCGCATGACGCCCCAGGCGGCCACCACCGGGTGAAGCACGAACCCGCTGCTGGCGTAGAGCGCCATGGCCTTGGGGTCGCGCGAGCACTGGATCGTCCCGGGCCCATCGGGGTCGCCGTACGACAGCGCCAGGCGCAGGAGCTCACGGCCGACGCCGCGCCCCTGCCGGCCGGGCAGCGTGCCGATCTGGGAGAGGGTCCAGTATCCCTCGCGCACCAGGGCCTGCGACATGCCAACGACCGAGCCGTCGTCTCCCACGGCTACCCAGGATCCACCCGGGTCGGTGGCCAGGAGATGACGGGTCCGGTCCTGGCGGTAGCGCTCGTCGAGGATGGTGCTGCGGGTCACCGGGAGGTTGTGCCGGGTCATCATGGCGAGGAAGCCACTGTCGAACGCCGCCACGGCTGCCGGCACGTCGGCCTCGGTCATGGCGCGGTACATCACCACGGGCGTGCCGGCGATCAGGCCGAGGGGAGGAAAGAGGGGCGTCGCCCCTCGTAGGCCGTGATCTCGTCCTCGTAGCGCAGGGAGAGGCCGATGTCGTCCCAGCCGTTGAGGAGGCGCTCCCGGGTGAACTCGTCGAGCGGGAACGTGCCCGACAGCCCGGCCGCGGGAGCTTCGATGGTGCCCAGGGCCACGTCGATCGTGAGCTCGAGCGACGGGTCCTGGACCAGGGCCTCGAGTAGCGCCCGGTCGAGCTCCTCGGGCACCTGGACGGGCAGCAGGCCCTGCTTGGTGCAGTTGTTGCGGAAGATGTCGGCGAAGCGCGACGAGACGACCGCCTTGAACCCGTAGTCCATGAGGGCCCACACGGCATGCTCGCGGGAGGACCCGGTCCCGAAGTTGTGCCCGGCGACCAGGATGCTGGCGCCGGCGTACTCCGGCTTGTTCAGCACGAAGTCGCGGTCGTCGCGCCACTCCGAGAAGAGCCCGGCGCCGAACCCGGTACGCTCCACCCGCTTGAGCCAGTCCGACGGGATGATCTGGTCGGTGTCGACGTCCGTGCGGTCCAGCGGCACGGCGCGTCCGGTCACGACGACGACTGGTTCCATCAGTCCAGGTCCTCCGGCGTGGCGAACGTCCCGGCGACCGCCGTGGCGGCGGCTACCGCAGGCGACACGAGGTGGGTGCGACCCCCCCGGCCCTGGCGCCCCTCGAAGTTGCGGTTCGAGGTGGAGGCGCACCGCTCCCCGACGGCGAGCTTGTCGGGGTTCATGGCGAGGCACATCGAGCAGCCGGGCTCACGCCACTCGAATCCGGCCGCCACCAAGACCTTGTCGAGACCCTCGGCCTCGGCCTGCACCTTCACCCGGTGCGAACCCGGCACGGCGAGCGCGCGCAGACCCGGGCGCACATGGCGCCCGTCGAGCACCGCGGCGGCGGCCCGAAGGTCCTCGATGCGCGAGTTCGTGCAGCTGCCGAGGAACACCGTGTCGACCCGGATCTCCCGGACCGGGGTCCCCGCCTCAAGACCCATGTAGGCAAGTGCTCGCTCGGCCGCTTCGCGGTCGCCGGGGTCCAGGGCGCCGGGATCGGGCACCGTGGCGGTGATCGGCACCACCTGCGCCGGGTTGGTGCCCCATGTCACGTGAGGCGCGATCGCCCCGGCGTCGAGGGCGACCTCCGTGTCGAAGGTCGCCCCCTCGTCGGTGGGCAGCGTGCGCCAGTAGCGCAGGGCCGCGTCCCAGTCCGCCCCCTTCGGCGCGTGGTCGCGGTCTTGGAGGTAGGCGAAGGTGGTCTCGTCGGGGGCGACCAGCCCCGCCCGCGCGCCGCCCTCGATCGACATGTTGCACAGCGTCATCCGGCCCTCCATGGAGAGTCCCCGGATGGCCGAGCCGCGGTACTCGATGACGTGCCCGATGCCCCCGCCGGTGCCGATGGTGCCGATGATGGCCAGCGCCACGTCCTTGGCGGTGACGCCGGGGGCCAGGTCGCCGTCGACGGTGACCGCCATGGTCTTCGGCCGCACCTGGGGCAGGCTCTGGGTGGCCAGCACGTGCTCGACCTCGCTGGTGCCGATGCCGAAGGCCAGCGCGCCGAAGGCGCCGTGCGTCGACGTGTGGCTGTCCCCGCACACGATGGTCATGCCCGGCTGGGTCCAGCCCTGCTCGGGGCCGATGACGTGGACGATGCCCTGGTTGGGATCGCCCATCGGGAAGCAGGTGATCCCGAACTCGGCGGTGTTGACACTCAGCACCTCGAGCTGCTGGGCGGACACCGGGTCGGCGACCGGCTTGTCGATGTCGGTGGTGGGGACGTTGTGGTCGGCCGTGGCCACGGTCAGGTCGGGCCGCCGCACCGCGCGCCCGGCCAAGCGCAGGCCGTCGAAGGCCTGCGGGGAGGTCACCTCGTGGACCAGGTGGAGGTCGATGAAGATGAGGTCCGGTTCACCCTCGGCCGAGTGGACGACGTGGGCGTCCCAGATCTTCTCGCTGAGCGTGCGCGGGGCCATGGCCGTCCTCAGCGCTCGACGGCCACGACGTGGACCTTGAGCATGCCGCCGGGCGCCTGGTACTCGACGGCGTCCCCGGCGCGGCAACCCACCAGGACCTGGCCCAGGGGCGAGCTGGGTGAGATCACGTGCAGGTCCCCCTGGCGCTCCTCGATCGAGCCCACGAAGAACTTCTGGGTGTCGTCCTCGTCGTCGCCGTCGTAGCGCAGCGTCACGGTGCTCCCGAGGGACACCGAACCGTCGTCGGACCCGGCGTCGTCGACGATCTCGACGTGCTTCAACATGGCCTGGAGCTGGCGGACGCGGGACTCCATCTTCCCCTGGGCGTCCTTGGCGGCGTGGTAGTCGCCGTTCTCGCTCAGGTCCCCCAGCGCCCGGGCCGCCTCGATGTGCTGGGCGATCTCGACCCGGCCGCGGGTCGTCAGGTCCTCGAGCTCGGCCACCAGCCGGTCGTAGGTGGCCTGGGTCAGCTTGGTGGTCTCTCTCTGGTTGGCGGAAGCGTTGGTCACGACAGGTCCTCCGGGGGGCGGGTGCGCCGGCGGTGCGCCGCACGGCGCCGACGCTGCACAGGCTAACCGGCGCCGGACCGGGTCCTGGCCGCTCCCCGCACCCGTGGTTGACGGGGGCGTTCCGGGCGCGAGAGACTGGTGGGGTTATGCGTCGTTCCAAGCACTTCGTAGGCATTATTCCGTAGGCGCGCCACACCCCGCGCGCCGTCGAACCGTCCACGCTGTGGACGGTTTTTCAATTCCAGGCGGGGTTCGACCGGCGTCGCCGGGACACGACGCGCGACGTTACGGAGACCGACACAGACACGAAGACCAGAACAGACACCAAGTCCACAAGAGAGGCCGCGTCCGGCCGGGACACAGGAACATCAAGAGCAGCGGGGCAGAGGGAGCACGAGCAGCGTGAGCAGCGGGAGCAGGCATCGGGTCGCCGTCATCGGCGGTGACGGCATCGGGCCGGAGGTGTGCGCCGAGGCCCTCAAGGTTGTGGCCGCGTCGGGTGTGCAGCTCGACACCACCGACTTCGACCTGGGAGCCGCCCGCTACCTGCGGGACGGGGCCATCCTGCCCGACGAGACCCTCGAGGAGCTGCGGGGGTACGAGGCCATCCTGCTCGGGGCCGTCGGCCCGCCGGTCGGCGACACCGCCATCCCGCCCGGCACGCTCGAGCGGGGCCTCTTGCTGCGGCTGCGCTTCGAGCTCGACCTGTACGTCAACCTCCGGCCCTTCACCGGCGTGCCGAGGTCCATCGCCGACGGGGCTGACTTCGCCGTGGTGCGGGAGAACACCGAGGGCACCTATGCCGGCGAGGGCGGCTTCCTGCGCAAGGGCACCCCACACGAGGTGGCGACCCAGGGATCGGTGAACACCCGCATGGGCGTCGAGCGCTGCGTGCGCTTCGCGTTCGAGCTCGCGGCGCGCCGGCGCCGGCGGCTCACGTTGGTGCACAAGACCAACGTCTTGACCTTCGCTGGCGACCTGTGGCAGCGCACCGTCCGCGAGGTCGCGGCCGAGCAACCCGACATCGAATGGGACTACAACCACGTGGACGCCGCCTGCATCTACCTGGTGGAGCAACCGAAGCGTTACGACGTGATCGTCACCGACAACCTGTTCGGCGACATCCTGACCGACCTCGCCGGCGCGGTCGCCGGGGGGATCGGCTTCGCCGCCTCGGCCAACCTGAACCCGGCGCGCACCGGGCCGTCCCTCTTCGAGCCCGTCCACGGCGCCGCCCACGACATCGCCGGCCAGGGGATCGCCAACCCTCTGGCCGCCATCCACTCGGCCGCCCTCATGCTCGACCACCTCGGGGAGGCAGACGCGGCCGCCCGCATCGTCAAGGCGCTCGAGGACCAGATCGACTCCATGTCATCCACCAGCTCATCGACCACCGAGCAGCTACCCACGTCCGCCGTGGGCGACGCCATCGCAGAAAGGCTCTAGCCGTTATGCCCATCAAGCCCACCGAGAAGATCTGGATGGACGGCGAGCTCGTCGACTGGGCCGACGCGACGGTGCACGTGCTCACCCACACCATGCACTACGGCTCGGGCGTGTTCGAGGGCATCCGTGCCTACCCGACCAGCCGGGGCGTTGCGGTGTTCCGACTCGGGGACCACATCCGGCGCCTGGTGGCCTCGGCCAAGGTGTTCCTGATCGACGTGCCCTACTCGGTCGAGCAGCTCGTCGAGGCGTCGCGCCTCGTCGTGCGGGTGAACGACCTGCCCGACGGCTGCTACCTGCGCCCGCTGGTGTACCTCGGGTACGGCGAGATGGGCCTCAACCCGCTGCCGTGCCCGATCAACGTCTCGGTGGCCGCCTGGCCGTGGGGGACGTATCTCGGCGACGAGGGCGTGGCCAACGGCGTCTCCACGAAGATCAGCTCGTGGCGGCGCCACGACCCCAACGCAGTGCCGACCGCGGCCAAGGGCACCGGCATGTACGTCAACTCCTCCCTGGCCAAGGTGGAGGCGATCAAGGCAGGCTACGACGAGGCCATCCTGCTGGCGCCCAACGGCACGGTCAGCGAGTGCACGGGCGAGAACATCTTCATCGTGCGCGACGGAGTGCTGATCACCCCGCCGACCTCCGATGCCGGGGCGCTCGAGGGGATCACGCAGAACTCAGTCGAGACAATCGCGCGCGACCTGGGTTACGAAGTGCGCCACGAACCCATCATCCGCACCGACCTCTACCTGGCCGACGAGGCCTTCCTGACCGGTACGGCGGCCGAGGTGGTGCCGATCCGTTCGGTCGACGACCGTCCGGTCGGCCCCGGCCGTCCGGGCCGCATCACCAAGGAGATCCAGCAGATCTACTTCGCCGCCGTGCGGGGCGATGTGGACCAGTACAAGGATTGGTTGGACCATGTCGACTGATCAAGGGACGACCGAGCACTCCCACGGGGGCGTCCGTCACACCCACGGGCACGGCCACGCGCCGCACGCCCACGACTACGACCTGCCCGACCTGCCGGAGTCGGTCGACATCTTCGACACGATCCTGCGCGACGGTAGCCAGCAGGAGGGCCTCTCGCTCACCGTGGACGACAAGCTCCGGGTGGCCGAGCAGCTGGACCACCTCGGGGTCACCTACATCGAAGGGGGCTGGCCCGGCGCCAATCCCAAGGACGTCGAGTTCTTCTCCCGCGCCAAGAAGGAGCTCAAGCTCTCCACGGCGACCCTGGTGGCCTTCGGCTCGACCCGCCGGGCCGGCGTGAAGGCCGAGGACGACGACGTGCTGGCCAACCTGATCGAGTCCGGCGCGCCGGTGGCCTGCATCGTGGCCAAGTCGTGGGACCGGCACGTGAGCGAAGCGCTGCGCACGTCGCTCGACGAGGCCGTCGCCATGGTGGCCGACTCCGTTCGCCACCTGCGCCGCCATGACCTGCGAGTCTTCCTCGACGCCGAGCACTTCTTCGACGGCTTCCGGGGCAACCCGGACTTCGCCCTGCGGGTGATCGGTGCCGCCGAGGAGGCGGGCGCCGAGGCACTCGTGCTGTGCGACACCAACGGAGGCTCGCTCCCCGACGACATCGGGTATGCCGTGGCCGCGGTGCGCGAGCGCGCCAGCGCGCAGCTGGGTATCCACTGCCACAACGACGCGGGATGCGCCGTGGCCAACTCGCTCGTCGCCGTGCAGGCGGGGGCGACCCAGGTGCAGGGCTGCATCAACGGCTACGGCGAACGGGCGGGCAACACCGACCTCTCGGCCGCTATCCCGAACCTCTCGCTGAAGCTGAACATCCGCACCATCCCGGCCGACCGCCTGGAGCGGCTGACGCCGGTGGCCCACCACATCGCCGAGCTGGTCAACATCGCGCCGAACCCACAACAGCCGTACGTTGGCCACTCGGTCTTCGCCCACAAGGGCGGCCTGCACGCCAGCGCCGTCGCCCGCAGCGCCGACCTCTACGAGCACGTCGAGCCGAACCTGGTCGGGAACGGGACCCGCGTCGTCGTCTCGGAGATGGCGGGCCGCTCGACGCTGGCCATGAAAGCGGACGAGCTCGGGCTCGACCTCGACGGCGAAGTGATCGGGCGCGTGCTCGACGAGCTCAAGCGCTTGGAGCACGAGGGCTATCACTTCGAGGTGGCCGACGGCTCCCTCGAGCTGCTGCTGCGGCGGGCAACCGGCTGGGTGGCCGACTACTTCACCGTGGAGTCCTTCCGCGTGATCACCGACCACGGCGCGGTTGACACGGTGCGCACCGGGGCGGGAGGCATGGCGCCGTTCACCGGCGTGAACACCGAGGCGACCGTGAAGGTCCACGTCGGCGGCGGGCGAGTGGTGGCCGTCGCCGAGGGCAACGGGCCGGTGAACGCGCTGGATGGTGCCCTGCGTGGTGCCATCGGGGCCAAGTTCCCCGCCCTCGACCACATCCACCTCACGGATTACCGGGTGCGCGTGCTCGACACCGGACGGGGCACGGGTGCGGTGACCCGGGTGCTGGTGGACACGACCGACGGGGCGCGCACCTGGACCACCATCGGGGTGTCCGAGAACATCATTGAGGCGAGCTGGCAGGCCCTCTACGATTCGATCGTCTTCGGGTTGCTCCACGCTTCCTGATCCAACACGCTGAGGGGGAGCTCGGGGGAGGCATGACCGTCTGGAGCCGGATCGCCGCCGCCCTGGTCGGGCTGCCCGCACCACGGACCACCCGCGTCTTGGTCGAGCGCGACCTGGCCGTGCCCATGCCCGACGGCGCCGTCTTGTTGGCCGACCATTGGTTCCCCGCCGGTGCAGCCGAAGGCGTGCCGACAGTGCTTGTGCGCACCCCCTACGGGCGGCGCGTCATCGGACCGCTCGGGCGGCTGTACGCCGAGCGCGGCTCCCAGGTGTTGGTCCAGAGCTGCCGGGGCACCTTCGGATCCGGGGGCGAGTGGAGCCCCATGCGCCACGAGCAGGCCGACGGCCACGCCACCTTGGCGTGGGTGGCCGCGCAACCCTGGTTCGACGGGCGGCTGGTCATGTGGGGCGGGAGCTACCTGGGCATGACGCAGTGGGCGGTGGCCGAGGACCCCCCGGACCACCTCAAGGCGCTCTGCCTCCAGGTGACGGCGTCGGGCCTCCGCCAGTCCGTCGTGTTCCCTGGGGGCACCTTCGGTCTCGAGACGGCCGTGGCCTGGCTGCACCAGCTCCACCACCAAGAGTCCGGGTGGCGCACCGTGGCCCGGATGCAGGTGCGTGGCGTGAAGCAGGTGGCGGCCGCCTGCGACGTGCTTCCGATCGGGGAGTGCGACGTCGCCGCGGTGGGCCAGCCGGTGCCGTTCTACCGGGAGTGGTTGGCGCACGCCGGCCCCGGGGACCACTGGTGGGAGCCGGTCGACTTCGGCCAGCGGCTCGCGGCGGTGCCGCCGGCCAGTCTGATCGGCGGGTGGTACGACCTGTTCCTGCCGGCCCAGGTAGCCGACTACGAGGCCCTCCGCCACGCCGGGCGCACCGCCCGCCTCACCATCGGCCCGTGGACGCACTCGAGCCCGGGCCTGTTCGCCGAGACCGTCCGCGACGGGCCGGCCTGGTGGGCCGAGCAGCTGGGGGAGGGCCGCGTCGCCGAGCCGCGGGCCCCGGTCCGCGTCTTCGTCATGGGGTCGCGCACCTGGCAGGAGTTCTCCATGTGGCCGCCGGCCGGGCAGACCAGCCGCTGGTACCTCGGGCGGTGGGGCACGCTCGGCCCCGAGCCCCCCGACGTCAGCGCACCGGACCGCTACCGCTACGACCCGCACCGGCCCACGCCGGCGCTGGGCGGGCCGTCGCTGGTCCCTCGGCACGCCGGCCGCAAGGAGCAGCGCCGGCGCGAGCACCGCCACGACGTGCTGACCTACACCAGCCCGGTCCTCACGGAGGACCTCACGGTGATCGGACCGCTCACGACCACGTTGTACCTGCGGTCTTCCCTCGCCCACACCGACGTGGTCGTACGCCTGTGCGACGTCGACGAGAAGGGTCGGTCCTTCAACCTCAGCGATGGCGTGGTGCGCCTGGCCCCCGGCACCTCCGGCGACGGTGACGCACCGGAGTCCGGTACCGACGAGGGCGAGGTGCAACGGCTCGATGTCGAGATGTGGCCCACCGCCAACACCTTCCGCGCCGGGCACCGGATCCGCCTGCAGGTCTCGAGCGGCGCCCACCCGCTCATCTGTCGCAACCCGGGCACCGGCGCGCCGCTCGCCACCTCGACCGAGCTGCGCCGGGCGGACCAGGAGGTCTTCCACGACGCCGCCCACCCCTCGCACATCGCGCTGCAGGTGGTCCGGCTCCTGCAGGACCAGCCGCTGTCGGGGTCCGGGCCGGGGCCCGGATCCGGAGCCGGCCCGGCGGATGCCCTCGGCTAGTGTCCCGCGCATGACCCAGCCGACGTTCGTGCCCATCGCGGAGGCCGACCAGGTCCGCCCGGCCCGCCACCTGCACGTCCCGGGCTCGTGGACGGCGTCGCGCCCCGCCGAGCTCAAGGTCCCGGCCGTGCACCGGGGCCGGTCGGTGGGGACGCCGGGCCCCGACTCGGGGTTCGCCCTGCGGCTGGCCAAGCGTTTCGAGCACGACCTGCAGCTGGGCGAGGGCGAGTCGGAGCACGACGTCGTCCTCGGGGTGGCGCTGGTGGCGGCCAAGCGGGCCGCCCTGTTCGGCCGGGCACCGTCGGTCTACGACGTGCGGTTCGCGCTCGACCTGTGGCAGTTCCTCGCCGACGCGCCGGCCGAGGTGCGCGACCAGCGCCGCGCGCTCTTCTCCTCGGTCTCCCACGACTACGTCGCCCAGCGTGCCCTGGTTGACTCGGTTCCCGAGTGGGCCTTCGGGGCCGGGGCGGGGCCCGCGCCGGCCGACGGCGACCAGCCCGGCTGAGCGCGGCGGCGACATCCGCCGTGCCGTGGGCCGGGACCGTCGACCGGATCGAGATCGAGGCGGGCGGCTTCACCTTCAGCGGCCGGGCCTACGGGCCCGGTGACGGGCCGCGGGTCCTCCTGCTCCACGGCTTCCCACAGACCTCGTGGGCCTGGCGGGAGGAGCTCGTGGCCCTGGGCGCGGCGGGCCACCGGGCGGTGGCGCCCGACCAGCGGGGCTACAGCCGGGGGGCGCGTCCTGCCGCGGTGGAGGCCTACGGGACCGAGCACCTGGTCGGTGACGTCGTGGCGCTGGCCGACGCGATGGAGATGGACTCATTCGACCTGGTCGGGCACGACTGGGGCGGCATGCTGGCCTGGATCGTGGCCTCCCGTCACCCGGGCCGGATCCGCTCGCTCACCGCGGTGTCCACCCCGCACCCCCTGGCCCTGCGCGACGCGTTGCAGGGCACGGACCCGGCGCAGGCGGCCGCCGCCGCCGCCACGGCACGTTTCTGTGAACCCGAGGTACCCGAGCGCCTGTTGCTCGGACCGGACGGCTCGGGTGGCGGGCTGGCGACCATGTTGGCGGAGACCGGCCTGGACGACGAGGACGCCGCGGTGTACGTGGCGGCGCTGCGGGAGCCGGGGGCCATGACCGCGGCGCTCAACTGGTACCGCGCCATGGACCCGGCCGCGCTGGCGGACCTCGGACCGGTGGCCGTGCCCACGCTCTACGTGTGGTCGACCGGGGACGAGGCCGTCGGGAGGACCGCCGCTGAGGCCACGGCCCGCCACGTGGCCGGGCCCTACGCGTTCGAGGTGCTCGAGAACGTGTCGCACTGGATACCCGAGATGGCACCGGTCGAGCTCTCGTCGTTCCTGGTCCGGCACCTCGGCGGGCACTGACCGCTCGCGGTGCCTGCGAGAATGGCACCCGTGAGCACCACGAGCCCCAACTTCGCCCTGTCCGACGTCCAGCGCGACTTCCGCCAGGCCCTGCGCGGCTTCTGCGACGAGAAGGTGGCGCCCCACGCGGCGGAGGTCGACCGGACCGCCACCTTCCCCTGGGCGTCCTTCGAGGCTTGCAAGGACATGGAGCTGCCGGCGCTCGGCCTTCCGGCCGAGTACGGCGGCGCCGGGGCGGACATGGTCACCCAGGCCATTGCGGTCGAGGAGCTGGCCCGGGCCTGCGCGTCGACGTCGTTGACCATCTTGATCTCGAAGCTGGGGATGCTGCCGATCATGAACTGGGGGTCCGAAGAGCTCAAGAAGGAGTACATGCCGCGGGTGGCCTGCGGCGAGATCCAGGCCAGCTACTGCCTCTCGGAGGCCGACGCCGGCAGCGACGTCGCCGCCATGCGCGCCCGGGCCGTGCGCGACGGCGATTCCTACGTGCTCAGCGGCTCGAAGTACTGGATCACCAACGCCGGCATCTCGGACGTCTACATCGTGTTCGCCAAGACGGACCCCGACGCGGGCAGCCGGGGGATCTCCTGCTTCGTCGTCGAGAAGGAGTGGGGGATCCGGATCGCCAAGCACGAGGACAAGCTCGGCATGCGCGGCAGCCCGACGGGGGAGGTCGTCCTCGACGAGGTGCGGGTCCCCGCCACCCACCGGATCGGGGAGGAGGGCCAGGGGTTCACGGTGGCCATGCACACGCTCGACCGGAGCCGGCCCACCATCGGTGCGCAGGCCGTCGGCATCGCGCAGGGAGCCATCGACGCCGCGGCGGTGTACATGACCCAGCGCCAGGCCTTCGGCGCCCCCATCGCCGACCTGCAGGGGCTGCGCTTCATGCTGGCCGACATGGCCACCCGCACCGAGGCGGCCCGCGCCCTGGTGTACCGGGCCTGCGCCATGGTCGACGACGACCCGACGGGCGAGCTGACCCGGTTCGGCGCCATGGCCAAGGCCTTCGCGTCGGACACGGCCATGTCGGTCACCGTGGACGCCATCCAGCTGCTCGGCGGCTACGGGTACACCAAGGACTTCCCAGTTGAGCGCTTCCTGCGCGACGCCAAGGTGACGCAGATCTACGAGGGCACGAACCAGGTGCAGAAGGTGGTCATCGCCCGGGAGCTGCTCAAGCAGATCTGAGCCAGGGCAGACTTCCGGGGGCCGGTGCTACCTTAGAACAGGTTCTAGAACTGACCCGCGGGCCCCCTCCGGTGCCCCGGGCGAGGAGGAGTGTCGTCATGGCACAGCCGGTGATCATCGAGGCGGTCCGCACCCCGATTGGGAAGCGCAACGGGTGGCTCTCGGGCCTGCGGGCGCCCGACCTGCTGGGCGCGGTGCAGGTCGAGGTGGTCAAGCGGGCGGGCATCGACCCGGCGACGGTGGAGCAGGTGGTCGGCGGTTGCGTGACGCAGGCCGGCGAGCAGGGATTCAACGTGACGCGCACGGCCTGGCTGCTGAGCGGCCTGCCCTACGAGGTGGCGGCGACCACGGTCGACTGCCAGTGCGGCTCGGGGCAGCAGGCGAACCACTTCGTCAACAACCTCATCGCGGCCGGCGCCGTCGACGCCGCCATCGGCTGCGGCGTCGAGGCCATGAGCCGGGTGCCGCTCGGTTCCAACGCCAAGGCCAACGTCGGCCGGGCCATCCCCGAGGACCTGCCCTACGACATGCCCGACCAGTTCACCGCCGCCGAGCGCATCGCCAAGAAGTACGACATCAGCCGGGCCGACCTCGAGTGGCTCGGCCTCGAGTCGCAGAAGAAGGCCGCCGTCGCCGTGGCCGAGGACCGCTTCGCCCGCGAGATCGTGCCCATCGAGGCCCCCGTCGTCGGCGAGGAGGGCCCGTGGGGCGACCACGCCGGTGGGAAGCTGGTCGTCACCAAGGACCAGGGCCCCCGCGACACCACGGCCGAGGGGCTGGCCAAGCTCAAGCCGGTGCTGCCCGACGGCACGCACACCGCGGGCACCTCGTCACAGATCTCCGACGGCGCCGCCGCCGTGCTGTGGATGTCCGAGGACCGCGCCAAGGCCGAGGGCTTCAAGCCCCGGGCGCGCCTGGTGGCCCAGGTGCTCGTGGGCTCCGATCCCTACTACCACCTCGACGGGCCGATCGCGGCCACGGCGAAGGTGCTGGCCAAGGCCGGCATGACCATCGAGGACATCGACCTGTTCGAGGTCAACGAGGCCTTCGCTTCGGTCGTCATGAGCTGGGGCAAGGTGCACGAGGTCGACTGGGACAAGGTGAACGTGAACGGCGGGGCCATCGCCCTCGGCCACCCGGTCGGAGCCACCGGCAGCCGCCTCGTCACGACCGTCCTGCACGAGCTCGAGCGACGTGACGCCACCTACGGGCTGGTGTCCATGTGCTGTGGCGGCGCGCTGGCGACGGGCACGATCATCGAGCGGCTGTAGCGGTCACGGTGGGCACCGGCCTCACAAGGAGGGGACCGTGGCATCGGTATCGACGGAGCACCTGACCTTCGAGCGCGACGGCGCGACGGCCATCGTGACGATGAACCGGCCGGAGGCCAAGAACTCGTTGAGCCTCCCCATGCTGGTGGGCATGAGGGACGCCTGGGAGGAGATCGACCGCAACGACGACATCCGCTGCGCCATCCTCACCGGCGCCGGCGGGACGTTCTGCGCCGGCATGGACCTCAAGGCCGGCGGGGCGGCGGACGCCGATGCGTACCGGCACCGCATGGAGGAGGATCCCGACCTGCACTGGAAGGCGCTCCTCCGCCATTACGACGTGGCGAAGCCCCTCATCGCCGCCGTCGAGGGATGGGCGGTGGCCGGAGGCACCGAGATCCTGCAGGCCACCGACATCCGGGTCGCCGGCGAGAGCGCCGTGTTCGGCATCTTCGAGGCGAAGCGCGGGCTGTTCCCGCTCGGGGGGTCGACCGTGCGGCTGCGCCGGCAGATCCCCTTCACCGTGGCCATGGAGCTCCTCCTCACGGCGCGCCACGTACCAGCCGACGAAGCGCTGCGCATCGGACTGATCGGCCACGTCGTCCCCGACGGGACCGCGCTCGACAAGGCACTCGAGATCGCCGCCGTCATCGGGGCCAACGGGCCCCTGGCGGTGGAGGCGATCAAGCGGAGCGTGCGCGAGACGGAAGGGATGTCCGAGGTGGACGGCCTGGCCCGCGAGCTCGAGCTCGGCTGGCCGGTCTTCAACAGCAACGACGCCAAGGAGGGCCAGAGGGCCTTCGCCGAGAAGCGCCCACCCCACTTCACTCGCACGTGAGCGAGCAGGCGGATCGCCTCGACCCGCCCCCAGGCGGCGGGTACCCCGGTGTCGACGGCCCGCCGTCCTCGACCGGCGACGACGCGCTCAATCGCGTGGCGGCGGCCATGCGCCGCATCAGCCACGTGGTCGTGGGCCACCCGGTGGGCGACGATGAGCTGGCCGACGCCGCCGAGCGGCTCACGGCAGTGGCCGACGGGCTCGAGGCGGCGGCGCCCGCCGAGAAGGTCCTGCGCCAGTTCCCGGACCCCGACGGGCACCCGCAGGACTTCTTCCCGACCAGCCCCATGACGGGCGTGGCCAGCCCGGTGTCGCCGCCGGTCGAGGTGTGGGCCGTCATGGGGGCCGACGGGTACCGCGAGGTCCGGGGCCGGGCCAGCTTCGGCTACCAGTACGAGGGACCGCCGACGTGCGTACACGGGGGCGTGATCGCCGAGCTGTTCGACGAGCTGCTCGGGCTGGCCAACCTGGCTGCGAACGAGCCGGGGATGACCGGCACGCTGAAGATCCGCTACCACCGGCCCACCCCGCTGCTGGCCCCGCTCGAGCTGGCGGCCCGCCACACCGGGAGGGAGCGGCGCAAGATCTTCACCTGGGGCGGCATCTTCTGCGACGGCGAGCTGACCGCGGAAGCCGAGGGAATCTTCATCGAGGTGCTGGCCGACCGCATGCGCGGCATCGTGTCGGGCAACGCCGAGGGGGTGGAGGCGCCGCTGCTGAACGCGGAGTGGCAGCGGCTCATCGCCGAGCAGGGTCCCGGGACGGGACCGAGGTAGTGGGTCCCGGGACGGGACCGAGGTAGTGGGTCCCGGGACGGGACCGAGGTAGTGGGTCCCGGGACGGGACCGAGGTCATAGGGGCCCCGGGGGCGGGGTCAGGCGATCAGGTGCACGGGGACCGGGCGACGAAGCACCCGGACTCGGTCCGCACCTCGAGCGTGCCGCCGGCGGCGCGGAACCGCTCGCCGATGGCGGCGCGCAACGCAGTGCGTGCCGCGGGGGATGCCTGTTGGCCGGCCGTGGAGGAGACGATGTAGGCCTCCACGTCGGCCGGTTCGGTGATCACCATGGTGCTCGGGTGCTCATGCCACTCGACCCAGCCGAAGGAGCGGCGCAGGACGTCGCCCCCGTTCTCCTTGCCGAACCGGCGGGCCACGAAGTCGCTGGGAGACCAGCCGAGCACTTGTCGCGCCAGCTCGGCCACGGCATCGACGTGATTCGCCCCGTTGGTGGCGGCCACCAGCACACCGGCCGGATCGAGGACCCGGGCCAGCTCGGCGACACCGCGGTCGATGTCGGGCAGGTGGTACAGCATGTGGTTGGCCAGCACGACGTCGAAAGCACCGTCTGCGAACGGGAGCTCCATCACGTCGGCCGTGCGGGCCCCGACCAGCTCGATCCGCTCCAGCGGCTGCACCGCCCGGGTGGCGGCCTCGAGCATGCCCGGTGAGAGGTCGGTCAACGTGAGCCCGAGGCGGGGGAGCACCGGTGCGGCCTTGACCCACAGCGCGCCGGTGCCGCAGCCGACCTCGAGCACACGGTCGCCCTCGGACCAGGCGATGCGCCCGACCAGCCAGCGGTGCCACGGCTCGGGCGCCTGCACGTACTTGGCGTGCAGGGCCATGCGGGCGTTCAGGTTGGTGGGGTCCTTGTACTGGCGCTCCCGCAGATGATCGGGGTCGGCCCCCAGTTGCTCACCGCGCATCACAGCACGCGCTGCAAGCCCTCCCAGTACGGGTCGCGCAGCTTGCGCTTGTAGAGCTTGCCGTTGGGGTCGCGGGGCATCTCGTCGGTGAAGTCGATCGACTTGGGCGTCTTGAACCGGGCCAGCTTGCCGGCGCAGTACGCCAGGATGTCGGCGGCCAGCTCGTCGCTGGCCTCCACGCCCTCGGCCGGCTCGACGACCGCCTTGATCTCCTCGCCCCAATCCTCGTTGGGGATGCCGAACACGGCGGCGTCGCCGACCTTGGGGTGCGAGAGCAGCACGCTCTCGATCTCGGCCGGGTAGATGTTGGCGCCACCCGAGATGATCATGTCGATCTTCCGGTCGCGCAGGAACAACCAGCCGTCCTCGTCCAGGAAGCCCACGTCACCCACCGTGAAGAACGACCCGATGCGATTCTTCTTCGTCTTCTCCTTGTCGCCGTGGTACTCGAAGTCGGCCGACTGCATCGACATGTACACCGTGCCGATGACGCCGGACTCGGTGATCCGGTTCCCGCCGTCGTCGAAGATGGCGATCTCGCTGATGGGCCACGGCTTGCCCACCGTCCCCGGCTTGAGGAGCCACTCCTCGGCCTTGACGACCGTGCCGCCCCCTTCGCTGGCCGCGTAGTACTCATCGACCGCGTTGCCCCACCAGGCGATCATCTGCTCCTTGACCGGGATCGGGCAGGGCGCCGCGGCGTGGATCATGTGGCGCAGGGAGGTGACGTCGTACTTGTTGCGCACGTCCTCGGGGAGGGCGAGCAGGCGGTGGAACTGGGTCGGCACCATGTGCGAGGTGGTCACCCGCTGCTCCTCGATCAGCCGCAGCATCTCTTCGGGCAGCCACTTGTCCATCACCACCAGCGTGTGCCCGAGGTGGAGCGAGGCGCCGCCGAAGCGCAGCACGGCCGTGTGGTAGAGCGGCGACCCCACGATGTGGACGTTGTCGTCTTGAGGCTGGACGTCGAAGAGGAAGAGTATGCCGGCCAGACCGAGCGCGGCCTGTTCCGGGCTGACGCCGAGCAGCGTGCGGTGGATCCCCTTGGGGTTCCCTGTCGTCCCCGACGTGTAGTTCATCACGTCGCCGATCGTGCGGTCCTCGGGGAGAGTGGTCGGCTGTGCGTCGCGCGCGGCTGCGTAGGAGGTGAAACCGGGGATCTCGCCCACGGCGAGCCGGCCCGCGGCGCCGACCTCGGCCTCCTCGGCGGCGGCCCTGGCCACGTCGCCGAAGCGCTCGTGTGCGATGAACGCCCGGGCGCCGGAGTCCCGCAGGATGTACGCCACCTCAGGCGCCACCAGGTGGAAGTTGATGGGGACCAGGCGCCAGCCGGCCTGGAGGGCGGCCAGGTAAACCTCGATCATCTCGGCGCCGTTGGGCAGCAGGGTGGCGACCACGTCGCCCACCTCGAAGCCCTGGGCGCGCAGCGCGTGGACGAGCTGGTTGGCCCTCCCGAGCAGCGCACCGGCTGCGACCTCCTCCCCCTCGGGGGTCACGAGAGCCAGGTAGTCGGGGTCTTCCTGGGCCAGGGCCCAGAAGCCGAGGTCACCCATGTGCTGTGTCTCCTTCCGGCACGCCGGGGCCCGGCCCACGTGGCGGCCCCCACCGCCCGCAGGCTAGAACCTGTTCTAACTGACGGCAATTGGGTCGCCGGCCCGCGCGTGCGCCGGCATGCGGGACAGCAGGAGGGCGCGAAGTCGATGGCAGGGTTCCTCGAAGGCAAGGTCGTCGCGGTCACCGGGGGTGGCGGCGGCATCGGGCGCGCCGTCTCGATGGCGGCGGCCGAGGCCGGGGCCAAGGTGCTCGTGGCCGACTACGGCGTGGGCATGGCGGGGGAGGACCCGAGCAGCGAGGTGGCCGACGCCGTCGTGGCGGAGATCGCCGCGGCCGGCGGCGAGGCCGTCGCGGTGGCCGACGACATCTCGAGGATGGAAGCGGGGGAGCGCCTCGTCGGCACCGCCGTGGACCGCTGGGGCCGTATCGACGGCGTGGTGGCCGTGGCCGGGATCCTGCGTGAGCGCATGCTCTTCAACATGAGCGAGGACGAGTGGGACGCCGTCGTCGCCACACACCTCAAGGGCCACTTCACCGTGTTCCGCGCCGCCGCCGCCGTGATGCGCAAGCAGGAGGGCGGCGGCGCGCTCATCGGCTTCACCTCGGGCGCCTTCCAGGGCAGCGTGGCTCAGGCCAACTACGCCGCCGCCAAAGGTGGCATCGTCTCCCTGGTGCGCTCGGCCGCCGTCGGCCTCCAGCGCTACGGGATCACGGCCAACGCCATCGCACCGGTGGCGCGCACCCGCATGTCGGCCAACGTGCCCATGGAGCTGGCCGAGATGGGTGACCCCGAGGACGTCTCGCCGATGGTCGTCTACCTGCTGAGCGACCAGGCCAAGCATGTGACCGGCCAGGTCTACACGGTGGTCGGTTCCAAGATCGCCGTATGGAACCAGCCCGTGGAGGTCCGGGCCATGTGGGCCGAGGGTCGTTGGACACCCGAGCAGATCGCGGCGCGGCTCGATGCAACGGTCGGTCAGGAGCGGATGGCCATGATCGACAGGCTCGAGTCCATGCGCCAGGCCGCGGCCTCCGGGGACAAGCCCAACACGTAGCGGAGCGCCGAACCGGGCGCCGAGCCGCGCGCCGAACCAGGCGCTCAGCCGCGCGCCGAGCCGAGTGTCAAGCCGAGTGCGCTGCGCCGGGTGACGTCGGGCAACGCGGGCTCGTCGGCCACCTGCACCGGTCGCGGCCGTGGCGCCACGGCCGTGTGCACCTCGAGCGAGTTGCCCTCGTGGTGGGCGGCGACCACCCGGACGCCGCCAGGGGGCGTGTCGTCGAACACCCAGGCCATGCACTTGCCCCAGTCGACGGCAGAACGGGCGATCCGCGGGTGGGGCTGCTCCCACGGTGGGATGCACACCTCGACCTGGTACAGGGGTTCGAAGGTGACGACGTGGGTGGGCGTGGCGCCGTGGGCAGCGAGCCACGCCTGCTTCTCCTCGTCGCTCCAGTCCCGCTCGTCCATCCCCCCCACAGCGCCCCATCGTGGTCGCGTGCGCCCCGTGCCGGGCGCGGTGCTCGGGCGCACCTTCCTCCCCGCCACATCGGCGCGTTGGCCGGATGGCTTGAGGTCGGCCCACGGGGCATGAGCTGGGGGAACCGGCCGCCGGGGCACCGCCGGACCGGATCAGGCGGGGACGGGCGGGTGGTGGGTGCGCGACCAGTCCCCCCACCGGGAGCGAGTGCGCACGAGGATCACCGCGCCGACGACGAGGAGGAGGACGCCGGCCAGCTGGACCAGGTCCGAGCCGAGCCGCCCGTCCTCCCCGAGCCAGAGGTGCTCGTCGAGGGACCGCTCGATCCCCCACAGCACCATGCCGGTGCCCAGCACGATCCCGGGCGGGTAGCCCGAACGCCGCGAGCCGTCGGGCCAGCGGTCGAGCCGGCGCTCGATGGCGATGAGGATCAGGTACACGGCGAAGTCCTCGATCGCCTGGAAGACGGGGACGGGGAGCCGGCGGCCCACCTGGCCGGCGTAGTACATCCCGAACCATTGCTGCGTCGGGTGCCCGCCGCCCGCCACCATCAGCTGCGGCCCGAGCAGGCGCCCCATGGCCCAGCACGCCATGAGCACCGGCGCGGCCAGGTCCAGGGCGCGCCCGAGCGGGAGCTCGGGACACCGGCGCCGCGTGAGCACGGCGCCCACGGGTACGGCGAGCAGGAGGCCGCCGAAGGACGACAGGCCACCGTGCCACACGGCCAGCACGTCGCCCGTGTTCTGCGCGTAGTAGTGCAGGTTCGAGAGCACGTGCATGGCCCGGGCGCCGACGACCGCGGCGACGATGATCCAGAGGAAGACGGGTGCGAACCAGTCGGTGCGGAACCCGTTTCGTTGCAGCCTGCGCTCGAAGTAGACGAAGCCGAACCAGAAGGTGAGCGCAAGGCCGATGCCGTAGGTGTGGACCTCGAGCGGCCCGATGTGGAAGGCGACGGGGATCGGTCTCATGGCGGGCTGGCGCCCAGGCTAGGACGAGCCGCTGGTGGACCGGGCTCGGCCGCTGGCCTGCCCAGGACGGCTAGGGGTGGCTCGGGGTGGCTACGGACGGCCCGCGCCGACGAATCCGTTGCCCAGCCGGAGGCCGGTGACCCAGACGGATGCACCGGTGTAGGGCGCCTCGATCATCGTCCCCGGGCCCACGTACATGGCGACGTGGTCGGACCCGCCAGGCCCGTAGAAGAGGAGGTCACCGGGCTGCAGGTCGCTGATCGGCACCGGGGTGGTGTCAGCCATCTGGGCGCCCGAGTAGTGGGGGAGCCCGACGCCCACCTGTCCCCACGACCATGCGGTCAGGCCCGAGCAGTCGAATCCAGGACTGCCCGAACCCTTGGGGGACTCACCGCCCCAGACGTAGGGCACACCGACCTGGCTCTCGGCGGCCTGGACCGCGCCGCCGCCGCCCGGAGCGGTCGGGGGTGGCGCGGCCTGCGACAGCCCGGCCGGGCTGGCCGGGTTGGCCGGGCTGGGCGAGGCGTGCCCCGTGGACGACGCCGTGTGGACGGCAGCGGCCGCGGCCGCCTGGCGAGCCTGTGTCGCCTTCGCCGCGGCGGCGGCCTCCGCCTGCTGCTGTTGTTGGACCAGCTGCGCGATCTGACCCTGCTCCTGGGCCAGCGCGCCCTTCTGCTGGCTGATGGCCTGCTCGTTCTGGGACACCGCGCTCTGTTCGGCGGCGACCTGCGCCTGCGCCTGCGTGTGCTCGTTCTGTAGCTGGGCCTGTTCCGCGTTCAGCTGGTTCTCCGCTGTGTGCAGGTTGGCCACGGAGGTGTTGAGGTTTCCCGTGGCGATCTCGTTGTACTGCGTGATGGCGCCGAGGTTCTTGTTGTTGCCGGCGAAGATGGGGTTCTGCGCCGCCGCGGTGCCGTCGGAGATGTAGTTGGCCACGGCCGACGTCGACAGGATCGCCTTGTCGTTCGCCACTTGCTGCTCGTCGGCGCTGATCTTGGCCTCGGTGGAAGCGATGTTCGAGGTGATCTGCGACAACTGGTAGACGGCTTGGTCGTACTGCTGGCTGAGGGCCGACATCTGGTTCTGCGCCGCGGAGAGCTGTGCCTCGATGGCGGCAGCCTTGGCCTTGGCGTCCGAAATGGCGTCTCCAGCCGCAGGGCGCGCAAGCCCAAGCACAGTGCTCGACAACACTGTGACAACGGTCAACGCGGGGGTGCCGACCCGCCAGAGCATCCTTGTGCTCCTCGAAGACCGCGGCGTGGAGTGGATGTGATCCCGCTCTACGTCAGTCACGATGGGCACCATTCTTATAGGCCGGGGATGGCGGCATCAAACACCCTCAGTGGGATCATGGTCCTCCTGGTCGCACTGAGGGTGCGAAATGGCTGGTGAGCCCGTCACGAACCCTTTGTGAAATCTTTTGTAAAGAAGTGCCCCCGCGGGGCACTTCGAGCGCCGGTGCACGACGTCCGCGGGCGCGCTCTCGAGCGCACTACCGTCGCGTCCATGGGCGAGATGATCGAATTCCCAAGCAACGGATCGACGGCGGGCGGTTACCTCGCAGTGCCCGCGTCGGGGGGCGGCCCCGGTGTGATCGTGATCCAGGAGTGGTGGGGCCTCGTCGACCACATCAAGGACGTCTGCGATCGCTTCGCCGGTGCCGGCTTCGTGGCGCTGGCACCCGATCTGTACCACGGGCAGACGGTGCCCCCCGGTGAGCCCGACGAGGCGGGCAAGGCGATGATGGCGATGAAGCTGGACCAGGCCGGCCGCGACATGAGCGGTGCCATCGACGAGCTGCTCCGGCGTAGTGAGGGCGATCGCATCGGGGTCATCGGGTTCTGCATGGGGGGAGGGCTCGCGCTCGTCCTGGCCTCCCAGCGTCCAGACGCCGTGGCGGCCGTGGTGCCGTGCTACGGCGTCATCCCGTGGCCCGACGCGCAACCCGACTACTCGGCCATGGAGGCGGCGGTGCTGGGCCACTACGCCGAGAACGACACGTTCTTCACGCCGGAGGCGGCTGCGGCATTGGGTGAGCAGCTGCGCGGACTCGGGAAGTCGGCCGAGATCATCGTGTACCCCGGCACCGAGCACGCCTTCTTCAACGACTCGCGGCCCGAGGTGCACGACTCCGACGCGTCGCAGCTCCTGTGGGATCGCACGCTCGCGTTCTTCTCTGAGCAGCTGCACTGATCGAAAAGCACTGATCGGAACGGCTGCTCCAGCTCCTCCGCGCAGCGGCGTTGAGCCGGCCTGTCCGTCGGTGCTGAGCCGCTCCTCCCGGCGGCCCGGCGGGTCCTGGGGGCCTGTTTGTTACCCTTGGATCATGTCCGCACGCTCACGTGACCTGCCCCGGCGCTCATGCCTGTCCACACCGGGTTCGAACGAGAAATTCCTGGCCAAGGCACCGACCGTTCCGGCCGACATGACGTTCCTCGACCTCGAGGACGCCGTGGCGCCTCTGGAGAAAGAGAGCGCCGCGGCCCAAGGTGGTCGACGCCATCAAGAACCTCTCGTGGGACGACCGGGTGCTGTGCGTGCGAGTCAACGCCTGGGACACCGAGTGGACGTACGGCGACGTGATCGAGGTCGTAGGCAACGCCGGCGAGCGCCTCGACGAGATCATGCTGCCCAAGGTGCAGTCGGCGGCCGAGATCGTCGCCCTCGACCTGTTGCTCACCCAGGTCGAGAAGAAGGCCGGCCTCCCCGTCGGGCACACCGGGATCGAGGCACAGATCGAGACGGCCCGCGGCCTGATCAACGTCGACGAGATCTGCGCCGCCTCGCCCCGCCTCGAGACGATCATCTTCGGCCCGGCCGACTTCGCAGCCAGCATCGAAATGCCCGTGCTGACCGGCGGCGTCGACATTCCCGAGTACCCCGGGGACCACTTCCACTACGTGTTCAGCCGGATACTCATGGCCGGCCGCGCCAACGGGCTGCAGGTGATCGACGGACCGTTCCTCAAGGTGCGCGAGATGGACGCGCTGCGCGAGTACTCCATGCGGGCGCGCATGCTCGGCTACGACGGCAAGTGGGCGCTCACGCCGGACCAGGCCGGAGTGCTGAACGAGGTGTTCTCACCGACGCAGGAGCAGTTCGACCACGCCTTCGACATCCTCGAGGCCTACCGCAAGGCGACCGAGGAGGACCGCAAGGGTGCGGTCATGTTCGGCGACGAGATGATTGACGAGGCGAGCCGCAAGATGGCGATCAAGTTCGTGAGCCGGGGCGAGCGCGCCGGCCTCACGCGGAGCGCCGAGTAGCCACGACCGAGGAGCGCGCCCGGCCGGATGCGGTCGGGCGGGCGCGCGCAGCTCTCAGCCGATGAGCCGACGGGCGATCACCTTGAGCGCCAGCGTCTCGTCGGCGCCCTCGAAGATCGACAGGACGCGGGCGTCGACGAAGTAACGGCTCACCGGGAATTCCTCGGCGTAGCCCATGCCGCCGTGGATCTGCATCGCCTCACGTGTCACCCACTCCGCGGCGCGGCACACGTAGGCCTTCACCATGGAGGCCTCGAGCGCGCCTTCGCCCTGCGCCATGAGGCGGGCAACGTGGTACGAGCTCTGGCGCGTGGCCTGGATGATGACAGCCATGCGACCGAGCTTGGCCTGGGTCAGCTGGTAATCGCCGATGGGCGATCCGAACACCACCCGCTCCGCGGCGTAGGAGCGGGCCGCCTCGTAGGCCGCCTGCATGAGGCCCAGCGCTCGGGCCGCGGTCTGGAGCCGGCCGTTCTCGAAACCCTGCATCTGCAGGTAGAAGCCCTTGCCCACCCCTCCTTCGCCGCCCACCAGGTTGGCCTCGGGCACGAACCAGTTCTCGAACGCCAGCTCGTAGGAGTGCATGCCACGGTAGCCCAGGGTGTCGATCGGGCGGCCCTCCAGCCGCCCCTGGGACAGGTCGCCCGGCCGGCCGGGCGCCTCGTCGGGTCCCTGGCTGAACACGAAGCCGTGCCCGTCGCCGCGGGGCTTCTCGACCACGAACATGGAGATTCCCCGGTGGGCCATCGACCGGTCTGGGTCGGTGCGGGCCAGCAGCATCAGCACGTCGGCCCGCGCCGCGAAGGTGCACCAGGTCTTCACCCCGTTGATCACCCAGCCGCCCGGCACTGGAGTGGCCGATGTCACGACGCCGGCGACGTCGGAGCCGTAGTCGGGTTCGGTCACGGCCACGGCGGCCAGGATCTCGGCTGACGCAAGCTTGGGCAGCCACTCCTTCTTTTGCTCCTCGGTGCCCCCGTGGACGAGGGCGCGGGTGAGGATCTCGGGCCGGGTGATGAGTGACCCTCCCACTCCGAGTGAGCCCCAGCTCAGCTCCTCGGTGGCGACGACCATCCCCAGGTAGTCGCTCTCACCGCCCGAGGCGAAGCCGCCGTACTCCTCGGGGACCGAGAGCCCGAAGCCCCCGATGTCGGCCAGTCCCTCGATCACGTCCTCGGGGATGTCCGCGTTCTCCCGATGGACGTGCTCGGCATGGGGCCGCACCTTGTCCTCGGCGAAGCGGTGGAACGTCTCGCGGACCAACTCGAAGTCCTCGCCCAGATGCCGCGGGCCCTCGGTGGAGGCCAGAGCGGCGAGCACCGCCGGGTCGCGCCACTCAGCGAGGAAGCCGGCCACCGGTCCGCCCCAGCCCACGTCGACGCCCCACCGTGCCTCTCGACCGGCGACCCGACCGGTCAGGTCGGCGACGACGTCGGCGACAAAGGCGGCTGCGATGCGCGCCTCGACGTCCCCCCGAGACCCGTACTCGAGCGTGGCCCGGGCGGTCGCCACGGCGGCGGCGGCGTGCGCCACGTCGTAGGCCACGACCTGGTTGGCGTCGACGCCGCCGTTCGCACTGACCGCGGTGCACGCGGCGTCGACGAGCTGCTGGGCGATGTCGACGGCTTGTGCCGCCGCGGCGAGATCGGTGCTGGGCGTCGTCATGGCGCCTCGACCCTACCGGCCACGTCTCGTCAATCTCTCCGGCCGATGACCGTGACCAGCGGTGGGAGCACCACGGGGTCGTCGCCGGGGTCGACACCGGTGAGCGTCTCGAGGTACTCGGACACCGGGCCGGGGCCGACGCCGGCCGGGGCCTCCGCCCAGGCGTCCACCACCTGGAGCCCGGCGTCGCGCACGTGGGCGGGGAGCAATGCGCCAACGTCGGGGTGCCGGGCGTCGGGCATCGAGAGGGCAGCCCCGCCGACGCGCCCGGCCGAGGTGATCGGCTCCTGGGCCACCACCCAACCGCCAGGGCGCACGGACGCGGCCATCATCCGAACCACGACGAGGGGGTCGAGCACGTGGAGGAGGAGGAAGCGGCAGAACGCCAAGTCGACCTCCTCGGGGAGCGACAAGTCCTCCCCGGCCTGGGTGAGCGCGATCACCTGCGCGTGCGCCGCCGCGGCCCGCGCCACCTCGTCCCTTGCCAACGGATCGCTGTCCACGGCGTACACGCGCCCGTCGCGCCCGACCAGCTCGGCCAGCGCCACTGAGACGTCGCCTCCTCCGGCGCCGACGTCGACGCAGCGCCACCCGGCACCGAGCCCGAGGCGCTCCAGCGCCGTCGCCAGAGGGCGCCGGTAGACGTCGTCGCGCAGCCCTTTGAGCTCGCCCGATCCGCTCATGGCACCGGGATCGTGAGCTGGAGCCGTCCGGCCGTTGTGTCCACGGACCCGCACTCTACGGGCCGGGCGGGGTCGTCCGTGGACTCGGGTGGGGTCGTCCGTGGACTCGGGCGGGTCCGTTACCCTGGGCGCCGTGAAGGTGACCATGCTGCTCTGCGACGCCGCCCAGGTGGCCGACGGCAAGCTCTACATTCTCGGTGGCGGCTGGAGCATGACAGGACCCGACCCCGTGCCCTCCGCCGTGGCGCTGAAGATCGACGTCGACTGGCACGAGACCGAGACGCCGCACCACTGGGAGCTGTTCCTCGAGGACGCCGACGGGCAGCCCGTCCTCATGGAGACGGCCGAGGGCTCCCAGCCGGTCGAGGTCCGGGGCGAGTTCACGGTGAGCCAGCCGCCGGGGATCCCCGAGGGCTCGCCGATCGACGTGGCGCTGGCCGTGAACCTTGGGCCCATTCCCCTGGCACCCGGGACTCGGTTCGCGTGGCGGTTGACCATCGACGGCGAGTCCCTCCCGGGCGCCTCGCTCGGTTTCACCACCCGGCCGCGCCAGCCCGAGGTGGAACCGTGACCGTGCACGACCGCCCCTTCGGGCGATACCTCGAGGACTTCGTCCCCGGCGACGTGTACCGGCACTGGCCGGGTAAGACCATCACAGAGTACGACGACCACCTCTTCTGCATGATGACCATGAACCACCACCCGCTCCACACGAACGCGTGGTTCGCCGAGCACGAGACGGTGCAAGGGAAGAACGTCGTGGTGGGCAACCTCGTGTACTCGATCGCCCTCGGGATGAGCGTCCCAGACGTCAGCGGATCGTGCATCGCCAACCTCGAAGTCGAGTCGCTGCTTCACCGGTCACCCACGTTCCACGACGACACGATCTACGCCGAGACCAGGGTGTTGGACGCCACCCCGTCCAAGTCGAAGGACGACCGCGGCATTGTGACCGTGGAGACCAAGGCGTTCAACCAGCGCGGCGAGGAGGTCTGCTACTTCCGCCGCAAACTGATGGTGTGGAAGGCGGCGGCTGCGCCGCCCCGGCGGCGCCCCTACGGCGACGACGTCTGGGACTGACCTCGCAGACCAAGGCACCGTCGCTCGCCCCGGACCGGCTGCGCCGGATCCGGGGTCGGCTCCTGCAGTGGGGGGACGAGCACCGCCGTGACCTGCCCTGGCGCCGCACCAGGGAACCCTGGCCGATCCTGGTCTCCGAGATCATGCTCCAACAGACCCAGGTGGTCAGGGTGGTCCACGCCTACGGGCAGTTCGTCGACGCGTTCCCCACGCCGTCAGCGTGCGCTTCGGCTGGACCGGCAGCGGTGGTGCGCCTGTGGTCGGGCCTCGGTTACAACCGACGTGCCCTGAACCTGCAACGAGCGGCGGCGATGATCGTCTCGGAGCACGGCGGCGCAGTGCCCCGGGGGGACGGCGCGCTGCGCGCTCTCCCGGGTGTCGGTTCCTACACGGCGCGCGCGGTGCGGTCGCTTGCCTTCGGCGACGATGTGGCCGCGGTCGACACCAACGCGGTGCGCGTGCTGTCGCGCGCCGTCGCCGGAGCACCGCTGACGGTGGCGCAAGCGGTGCGGCTGGGTGACCGGCTGGTGCCCCTGGGCGGGTCCTGGGAGTTCAACCAGGCCGTGTTCGACCTCGGGGCTACGGTCTGTACGGCGGCCCGACCCGGCTGCCCGGGTTGCCCCCTTCGACGCCTCTGCAGGTGGCGGCGCGCCGGCGTCGACGCCCCCGACCCGTGGCGGGTGAGCCCGTCGGCCCGGCCCCAGAGCGCGTTCAACGGCTCCGACCGCCAGGGAAGGGGACGGTTGCTGAATGCGCTGCGCGCCGGCGACGTGCCCCGGTCGGCCATCCCTGGGGCCTGCGGGTGGCCGGACGACCCCGGGCGGGCCGAGCGCGTGGCGGCATCACTCGTCGCTGAGGGCTTCGCCCGTTGGTCCGCCGCGACGGGCGGCGTGCTCCGCCTCAGCTGAGCTTCAGGAATGTCCCGGCGCGTCGTACCACGGCGACCAGTCGCGCCAGGGTCGTTGATGAACGACCGGTCGTCGAGGGCCAACGTCATCTTGGCCACAGGGAGGCGAACAAGAACATGGACCCGCTGCAACGGAGTTGCGAGTAGGTGAAGAGCGGCGTGTCCATGGACGCCGTCGGGGCACGGCGGCAGTGACAGCGCGCCGCCAGCGCTCTCGGGTGGTGGGCCACCGCGCCGTAGGTCCGAGTGCATCCCAGTTGTGCCCCACGACGACGGCGTCGCCGTTGCCACCAGCGCCTCGTGAAGCGCGTTGGCGTCGTTCACGGAGCCCGGGTCTGGTACCGGCCGTCGGGGGGATCTCGGTGGGGCGTAACCCCCGCTGGAACGACACAGAGCGAAACCCGGCCGCTGCCGGTTCGGGCAGCAGGTGGCACCGCGTGCGGGCGTGTCGGGGCATCGGTGGAGGCACAGCGCAAGTGGCTCGTCGTCTGGGCCGGCGGCCTGACACGAGAACGCCAGCCCACTCGCGGAGACGGTGAGCTTGTCCACGAGGCGAAAAACCTATCCGGCCGAGGCGGGGTAACGTCTAGTTGGTGAACATCACGTTCTACGGGGTGCGGGGCTCATGCCCGTGCTCGGGGGACCGCTACAGGCGGTACGGGGGGAACACCTCGTGTCTCGTCATCGACATCGACGGGGACGAGCCTCTGATTGTCGACCTCGGGACGGGCCTGCGGGCACTCGGCGAGGAGTTGCACAAGGAGGTGCGGGCGCTTGGCACGCCGCTCCAAGCCACTGCGCTGCTCAGCCACCTTCACTACGACCACATCTTGGGGATCCCGTTCTTCGCGCCGTTGCACGACCCGGGAGCGAAGCTCACCGTGTACGGCCCGGCTCAACCGGAGGGAACGCTCAAAGACGTGCTGCACAAGGCGGTGCAGCCGCCGGTCTTCCCGATCCACATGGACGAGTTCCGTGGTGAGGTCGTGACGATCGACATCGGCGCCGAGGACTTCTCCATCGGGTCGGCCAAGGTGATGGCTCGGCCGATCCCCCATAACGGGACGACGCTGGGATTCCGGATCGAGGCGGACGGCCGGTCGCTGGCCTACCTCTCCGACCACCAGGCCCCACCCGACCGCCGGACCATTCCCGAGGCGGTCCTCGAGCTATGCCAGGACGTCGACGTGATGATCCACGACGGGCAGTACACCGACGACGAGTTCGCGGTGAAGAGCGACTGGGGTCACTCGACCGCGGCCTACGCGGTGCACGTCGCAGCCGAGGCGGGTGCTCGCCGCCTGTTGCTCTCACACCACGACCCGGCGCACACCGACCGGGAGCTCGACCACCTCCTCAATGCAGCCCGCCGCCTGCCGGAGGCCAAGCAGCTCGCGGACATCACCTCAGCGAAGGAGTCCCACTCGATCGACCTCGGCAAGGCGTAACGGGTGTCGGGCCTCGACCAGGCTCGGTTCCGCGAGGCGCTCGGCCACTTCGCCACCGGGATCACGATCGTGACCGCCCTGGAGGACGGCCTGCCCGTCGGCTTCACCTGCCAGTCGTTCGCCGCGCTGTCCCTCGACCCACCGATGGTGATCCTCGCCCCGGCCCGCAGCTCGACCAGCTGGCCCCGCATCGCCAAGGCGGGGGCGTTCTGCGTGAACATCCTCGAGGAGCACCAGGAGGTGCTGTGTCGCGCCTTCGCAGTCTCAGGGGGTGACAAGTTCGCCGGCGTGGGCTGGAAGGAGGGCGTTACGGGGGCACCTGTGATCGAGGGATCGTTGGCCGTCGTGGAGTGCCGCCTCGGCGAGATCTTCGACGGCGGGGACCACGAGCTCGTGACTGGCCACGTTGTCGCCATGGAGATCGGAGAGGGCAGCCCGCTGGTCTTCTACCGGTCGGGATTCGGCCGTTTCGCCCCCTGAGGCGACGCCCACTACCGTTTCCCAGATGCCAGAGCTGGTCCCTTCCTCGGTCATCAACGACGTCGTCCGCGTTCGGCCCGAGGTCCACGGCGACCAGCGCGGCCGGTTCGTCGAGACCTACCGGCGGAGCTGGTTCCCCAGCGGGAGCGAGATGGTGCAGGGCAACCGCTCGGAGAAGCAGGCGGGCGCGGTGGTCGGCCTGCACTTCCACCTCCGGCAGGCGGACTACTGGTACGCGTTGCGAGGCAGGGCCCGCGTGGTGCTCCACGACCTGCGCCAGGGCTCGCCCACCGACGGCGCGACCGAGGTGATCGAGCTGGACGGGGATGTCGACCAGGGGATCTACATCCCGCCCGGGGTGGCTCACGGGTTCGCAGCGTTGACCGACCTGCTGCTCACCTACCTGGTCGACAACTATTACGACGCGTCCGATGAGAACGGGTTGGCCTGGAACGACCCTGCTGTGGGGGCCGACTGGGGTGTCAGCGTCCCGATCCTCTCGGCTCGAGACCAAGCCAACCCGAGGCGCGCCGACATCCCGGACGCGATTCGCCCCCGCTACATGGGCTGAACTCGCCTGGGGCAACGGCCCCCCGACCGGGGCTGGCCACGGCCGGGGCCGGCCACGGCGGGGCTGGCCCCGGACACGGCCGTCGACGGCGAGGGCCGCATCTTGCGCAGGCCTGCGGATCCTGTTGAATAGGGGACGGTGATGATCGGTGGGATCGTCGGCGTGGCGTTGGTTGTCCTCGTGGTAGCGGCGGCCGTGGTCGTGCGCCGCCGCGGCAACGACGACGAACACTCCGTCCAGCACTATCACCGTCAGTTGCACACGCTCGAGGAGATCCGCGAGCACCAAGACGCCATGGCCACAACGCCGGCCGCCGACACAGGCGCTGAGGGAGGGAGTGCAGGCGCCGGAGCGGGAGGCGGGTCGGCCGGCACGCGGTATCCCGCCAGCGCCGTACGTGTGTCGGGGCCGTCGACAGTCCGGGTGGGCGAACCAGGCCGCCCGGCCGTGCCCCCGCTGCCGACCGTCCCCGGCCCCTCGGAGCCGATCGTGTTCGACGACACGCGGCCCGAGCACGTCCGGCGCACGTTCATGACCGGCAGCGAGGACCCGGCCATGCATTCAATCAACCACCGCCCGCGGCGGCTGGGCGCTCCGCTGGCCGCCATCGGTGCAGTGATGGTGCTCATCGTGGTGCTGATCGTCTCCGGGCTGCACTCCAGCCCACCCGCCCGCAAGGCGCGCAGCGGGTCGACGGTGACGGCGCCCCGTGCCCACCATGCCGCCACGCCACACCCGTCCACCGGGCGCTCGCACGGCGGCACCACGACGACGACAACGTCGACTGCGCCACCGGCCGTCTCGGCGCCCGGCGCCGTGTCGACCAACGCCGCTACGTATCAGGTGGCCGGGCAGTCCTACTCGCTCGCAGTCGCCGCCACCACGGGCCCGTGCTGGGTGCAGGTCACCAACACCGCCACCGGTGCGGTGCTGTTCTCGGCCACCCTGTCCCCCGGGCAGCGGCAGGTGGTGACCGCCGCCGGGGCCGTCGCGGTGATCGCTGGGGCAACGGGTGCGTTCGCCGCCGCCGTCGACGGCGTCCTGGTGGCTCTGCCCACGGGCGCGCAGGCGCCCTTCACGCTCACCTTCCAGCCGCCTCCCGCCGGTTAGCTCTCGCCGGTTAGCTCTCGCCGGTTAGCTCCCGCCGGTCAGCTCTCGCCGGTTAGCTCCCGCCGGTCAGCTCTCGCCCGGCTCCCGACGGTTAGCTCCCAGCCGGCTTCTGCCCGGCTCCCGCCGGCCGACTCGAGCCCTCCGCAGCGCCGAGTCTGTCGAGCAGGAATGCCAGCACGAGGGCCTCCTCCCGCCAGGCGTCGTAGCGCCCCGACGGCCCCCCGTGGCCCGCCCCCATCTCCGTCCTTAGGAGGACCCGCGTGCTCGGGGAGCGCGCCCGCAGTTTGGCCACCCATTTGGCCGGCTCCCAGTAGGCGACGCGTGGGTCGTTGAGCCCTGCGGTCACGAAGAGCTCGGGATAGGTACGAGGCGATCCGTCGGAGTTCTGGCCCACCACGTTGTCGTACGGCGAGTAGGCCAGCATGCGGCGGTATGCCACCGCGTCCGCTGCCGGATTGCCCCACTCCTCCCACTCGCCGACGGTGAGGGGCAGCTCGTCGTCCAGCATCGTCGTGACGCAGTCGACGAACGGCACCTCGGCCACCAGGCAACAGAAGAGCTCGGGGGCCTGGTTGGCCACCGCACCGATGAGCAGACCCCCGGCGGAGCCCCCGCGACCGGCCAACGCGTCCGACCGGGCGATGCCGGCTGCGGCCAGGTGGCGGGCGCAGGCGATGAAGTCGGTGAAGGTGTTGCCCTTGTGCTCCATGCGCCCGTCCTCGTACCAGGCGCGGCCCATTTCGCCCCCACCGCGGACGTGGGCGATGGCGAAGACCACGCCGCGGTCGAGGAGCGAGAGCCGGTGATGGGAGAACCTCGGGTCGATGCTCAGCTCGTAGGCGCCGTAGCCGTAGAGGACGCACGGTGCCGGCAGCGCCGTGTCACGCCGGTGCACCACGGAGATCGGCACCATCGTGCCGTCGGGCGCGGGCGCCCACTCCCGGGAGGTCGCGTAGTCGGACGGGTCGTACCCGCCGAGGACCGGTTCCTGCTTGAGCAGCGTCTCGCCCCGGTCCTCGAGCCCGATCTGCAGAACGCTCGTCGGTGTGACGAGCGAGGTCCGTCCGATGCGCAGGGCGGGCGGGTCGGGCTCGGGGTTGCCCCCGAGCCACGTGGAGGACGGGTTCTCAACAGGTGGCACGATCCAGCCCGTGCTCAGCACGTCGCCCTCGAAGGGGTCGGGGCCTTCCGTCAGCGGCAACACACGGACCCTGGTCTCCGCCTCGGACCGCTCGCTCAGCACGATGGCCCGGCTGAAGGCATCCACATCCTCGACCCGCACGCCCGGACGATGGGCTACGACCTCGCGCCAGGCCTCGGGGTCGCCGTAGGTGTCGTCGGGCGCGGCCAGGAGCCGGAAGTCCCGGGCCCCGTCGTTGGTCAGGGCGACGAACCACCCGCGCCCTCCGGCCGCCGGCACCAGGTGGTCGACGGCGTACTCGACCCCCTCGCGCCGTGGGAGCAGCGACGCCGGTGCGCTGAGCGGGGCACCGGTGGGGATGGCCATCCACTCGGTGGTGTTCGTGCTGTGCAGACTGATGAGGACGAGGACCCCGTCACGGGTCGAGCCGGTTCCCAGCTCGAATCGCCGGTCGGCCTCCTCGTGGACGAGCACGTCGGCCCCGGGATCGGTCCCGAGCCGGTGGCGCCAGAGCTGGTACGGGCGCTGGGCCTCGTCGAGGCGGACGTAGAAGACGAATTCGGACCATGCCGACCAGGCCAGTCCATACCCGACGTCAGGCACCGTTTCCGGCGCGAGCGCGGTCTCGGCGTCCAGTGGGCGGAAGTGGAGCTCGTACTTCTCGTTGCCCTCGAGGTCGGTCGAAAAGGCCAGCCAGCGGTGGTCGTGGCTGACGGCCGCCGTCCCCACCGCGAAGTAGTCGGACCCCGCCGCCAGCACGTTCTCGTCGAGAAAGACCTGCTCCTCGCCTCCGGGCTCGCTGGCCGGAGGCAGCTCATGGCGTCCGCGGGCGGGCCGCCGACAGTGGATGGGGTAGGCCTTCCCCTCCTCGGTGCGGCTGTAGTACCACCAGGGGCCCCGCCGCAACGGGACCGACATGTCCGTCTCCTTGATCCGTGCCTTCATCTCCTCGAACAGACCGTCCCGGAGCGGCGTGATCCGGGCGGTCTCGGCCTCGGTGTACGCGTTCTCGGCCTCGAGGTACGCCCGTACGTCGGGGTCGTCGCGCTCGCGCAGCCAGTACCAGGGATCCTGCCGGTCGTCGCCGTGGGCGGAGATGACATGGGGACGCTGGGGTGCACTCGGTGGGGTGGTCGCCGACATGGACGGAGAGCCTGCCACGGTCGACGACACGGGGGTGCACCGAGACGGCGTTTCGGCAGGCTGGGACAGTTGTTACTATCTCCATAGGGGAAATTCCCCTCCCGGATTCCGGTCCACCCCCAGGAGCCCCATGGCGACAACGGATCTCGACTTGGGCCGCTACGAGCTCGGCTGGAGCGATGCCGAGGACTACGTGTTCAAGCCCAAGAAGGGCCTGAACGAGTCCATCGTCCGCGAGATGTCGGCGATGAAGGCCGAGCCCGACTGGATGCGCGACTTCCGCCTGCGCGCGCTCAAGCACTTCGAGCGCAAGCCGATGGCGCCGTGGTTCGCGACGCAGATGCCGAAGCTCGACTTCGACGACATCTACTACTACATCAAGCCCACGGGCGGGCAGGTAGACGACTGGTCAGACCTGCCCGACGCCATCAAGAACACCTACGAGAAGTTGGGGATCCCGGAGGCCGAGCGCAAGTACCTGGCCGGGGTCACCGCCCAATACGAGTCAGAGGTGGTCTTCCACCGCAACCGCGAGGACCTCGAAGCCCAGGGCGTGTTGTTCTGCGACATGGACACGGCCGTGCGCGAGTACCCCGAGATCGTCCGCAAATGGTTCGGCAAGCTGATCCCGCCCAACGACAACAAGTTCGCTGCCCTCAACTCGGCCGTGTGGTCGGGAGGCTCGTTCATCTACGTGCCGCCCGGGGTGAAGGTGGATATGCCCCTGCAGGCCTACTTCCGGATCAATGCCGAGAACATGGGCCAGTTCGAGCGCACACTGATCATCGCCGACGAAGGCTCCCAGGTGCACTACATCGAGGGCTGCTCGGCCCCGGTGTACTCGACGGACTCGCTGCACTCAGCGGTGGTGGAGCTGGTCGCGCTGGCCGGGTCCCGCATCACCTATACGACGATCCAGAACTGGTCGACCAACGTCTACAACCTGGTGACCAAACGGGCGCGAGCGGAGGCCGAGGCGCGCGTCGAGTGGATCGATGGCAACATCGGCTCGCGGCTGACCATGAAGTACCCCTCTGTCTACCTGATGGGCCCCAAGGCCAGCGGCGAGGTGCTCTCGGTGGCGTACGCGGGTGCCGGCCAGCATCAGGACGCGGGAGCCAAGATGTTCCACATCGCCCCGGAGACCACCTCGACCATCGTGTCGAAGTCGATCTCCAAGGACGGCGGGATCACCACCTACCGCGGCAAGGTGCACGTCGACCCCGCTGCCCGCGGAGCCAAGTCGTTCGTGCGTTGCGACGCGCTCCTGCTCGACGACCACTCGATCTCAGAGACCAAGCCCTACATGGAGGTCGGTGAGCGCGACGCTCGCATCGGCCACGAGGCGACAGTGTCGAAGGTTGGCGACGACCAGCTCTTCTACCTCATGAGCCGCGGTCTCTCCGAGGGGCAGGCCATGAGCATGATCGTCAACGGGTTCATCGATCCCATCACCCGCACCCTCCCCATGGAGTACGCGGTCGAATGGAGCCGCCTGATCGAACTCCAGATGGAAGGGTCGGTCGGCTGATCGAGCCACCCGGCCTGGGCGTGGCACGATAAGGCCGTGCCGATGCGAGAGGAATGCGTCCATTTCCAGAGCCGCACCTACGACTCTGGCGAAGCAGCCCGGTTCTGTGTGCTCGACCTCGCACCCGAGGCACCGTGGCGGTGCCCGGAGAACTGCCCCTCCTACAAGCCGCGCCTCGCCGACGTGGGGTGGGTGCACGGCAGCCTGGTGGAACCGGCCATCGAGGACGAGCCGGGCCAGGGGGGAGCCGAGGTGGTGGCGCTGCTGGACTCGGCCGAGGACATCGTCAACGACGTAGCCCCCTCGGTGCTCGAGGAAGTCCGGGCCGAAGACGCACGGCGGGATCGCTCGTCCAACCGTTGGTGGCGCCGCAAGCGCTGAGCGGACTTCGCCGGCGATCGGGGCCCGAGGCCTTGACCGTCACCGCGTGGGCCGGCACGTCGTGCCGAACTCGTATGCAATCAGATGCATAGATATGCATCCACTGGGTCCTCCGTGAACAACGTCTCGCCGTATAGGACGTCGCGTATACGGCGACGAGCTATGCGCAGGGCAGCAGCGATCTGCATAATCATGCATCGGCTCTGCATACACGAGCGGCCGTGAGCCAGCGCGTTCCGGCTTGAGCGCGTTCCGGTTTAGGCCGGAGCGAGCTCAGCGCCCGGTGAAATTCGGTGGCCGCTTCTCCATGAAGGCGGTGACCGCCTCGGCGAGGTCGTCCGACGCCAGCATTCCCGCGTTCCAGGTGGCCACGTACTCGAGACCCTCGGCGACGGTCCGCCCGTCGTTGGCGGCCAGGACAGCCTTGGTGCCCTGCACCGCGATCGGGGAGTTGGCGGCGATCTCGGCGGCCAGGGCCCGGGCGGCCTTGAGGACGCCCTCGGGGTCCGCGGCCACGTCGTTCACCAGGCCGATCTCCTTAGCCCTCTCCGCATTTATGTCCTTCCCCGTGAACGCCAACTCGGCCACGTGACCGGCACCGATGATCTTCGGCAGCCGCTGCAGGCTGCCCAGGTCGGCCACAATGGCGATCTTCGCTTCGCGCACCGAGAAGACGGCGTCGGCGGAGGCGAGCCGGATGTCGCAGGCGGCAATCAGGTCGACGCCGCCCCCGATGCAGTAGCCGTGGACGGCGGCGATCACAGGCTTGGGGCAGAGGGCCACGGCCGTCACGGACTCCTGCAGGTGCAAGATGTTCGTGCGCCCGGCCCGGGCCCTCGCCGCCATGGACGCGGGCTGGCCGCCGCTGGTGCCGCCGCCGGTGAGGAGGCCGCCCATGGCCTTGAGATCAAGCCCGACGGAGAAGTGCGGACCCTTGGCGGCGATGACGACCGAACGCACCCTGTCGTCCTCGGCCACAGCCGCCATGGCACGAGGCAGGTCACGCCACAGGTCTGGGCCCATGGCGTTGCGGGCCTCGGGGCGGTCCAGCCACACGGTGGCCACCGCCTCCTCCCGTTCGATGGTCAGTACCGGCGAATCGAATCCCGTGGTCTCGGCCATGCCATGGAGGCTAACCGCCTGGTAAGGAGCCCGCCGGAGCCCCACTAGAGTGCATGGGCCGCATGCCGGGCGTGCACGCCGCCGGCGCACCCAGAGACCGAAGCCCCCGAGATCCGAAATCTGAGATCCGAGACCCAGACCCGAAAGAAGCTCCGACCCTGCACTCCTTCACCGCCGACGCGTCAGCGGGCCTGCCCGGGCCCGACTGGCTCCGAGAGAGGCGGGAGCGCGGGTTCGAGGCCTTCGAGGCGGCGACGCTGCCCTCGGAGAACGAGGAGGTCTGGCGGTACACGCCGATCGGAAGACTCGCGCTCGACGATCTTGAGCCGTCGCCCGGCAGCCCGGCACCGGTCGATGCCCCGGCACTCCTCGCCGAGTTCTCGGGGGCGATCGGCGCAACCGCCGGCAGCGTGCTCGTCTCCGACGGCCAGGCGGGCACGTTCACCGTGGCGGACCCACGGGCGAATGTGGGCCTGGCGTTCGGCCCGGCTGGCGACGTGCCCGGCGCGGCCGACATGCTCGGGTCTGTGCAGCGCGGCGGGGACGCGCTGGTGTTGCTGAACGACGCCTTCGCCCCAGACCCCGTGTTCGTCGACGTACCCGACGGTGTCATCGTCGAACGGCCCGTCCTCGTGATCCACTGGTGCGGTCCCGACCGGGCGGCCTTCCCGCGCACCTGCGTGCGCGCCGGCGAAGGGGCTCGCGTCGCCGTGGTCGAGGTCTTCGCCGGCGCCGGTGCCGGTGCCGGTGCCGTCGCTTCGGGCTCCGTACGCCCGCTCGTCGTCCCGGTCACTGAGCTCTCGGCGGCCTCAGGCGCGTCGGTCTCCTACGTGTCGCTCCAGGTTCTCGGTGACGCGGCCTGGTGCATAGCGAGGCTGGCCGCCCGCGGCGGGGCAGGATCGATCCTGCGCACCTTCACGGTCGGCCTCGGCGCGGCGTACGACCGGGTGCGCGCGGACGTCGCGGTCGACGGCCGTGACGCCCGCAGCGAGATCCTCTCCGCGTACCTGGGTCTCGGCGACCAGGTGCACGACATACGGACCCTTCAGGACCACGCCGCGCCGCGGACCACGAGCGAGCTGCTCTGTCAGGGGGCGGTCGCCGGCCGCTCGCGCTCGGTCTACAGCGGTCTGATCCGGGTCCAGCGGGGCGCAGTGCGCAGCGATGCCCGGCAGACCAATCACAACCTGGTGCTCGACGAGGGGGCGCACGCCGACTCGGTGCCGAACCTCGACATCCTCGAGAACGACGTGAAGTGCTCGCACGCCTCGACGGTCGGCCCGATCGATGAGGATCAGCGCTATTACATCGAGTCGCGCGGCGTGGCGCCTGAAGTGGCGGAGGGCCTGATCGTGCGCGGCTTCTTCGATGCGATCATCGATCGCAGCCCCATCCCCGAGGCGACCGCGCTGCTCGTGCGCGCAGTGCACGACCGACTCGACTTGGCACTGGGAGACAGTAAAGACGGGCGGGGCCCGGTGGGGGAGAGGGTCCCGGCCGGTGTCTGAGGAAGTGGTCCTGTGCCGTGTCGAGGAGTTGGAGCCCGGGACGGCGCGACGCTTCGATGTGGAGGGCCGCCGGATCGCACTCGTGCGCATCGGTGACACCTTCCATGCCCTCGACGACGAGTGCAGTCATGAGGACTACTCCTTGGCCGAGGGTGAGGTTTGGGCCGAGGAGTGCCAGATCGAGTGCCCGCGGCACGGCAGCACGTTCGACCTGCTGACGGGCGAACCCTGCTCGCTGCCGGCCACGCAGCCGGTCGCCGTCTACGACGTGGCGGTCGCCGGCGGCACCGTCTCGGTGGTGTTGCCGTGACGGCCCCGCCGGGGGGTGGTCCCCACACGCTCGAGGTGAGGGGCCTGTGCGCATCCGTCGGCAGCCAGGAGGTGCTGCACGGTGTTGACCTCACGGTCCGCAGCGGCGAGGTCCACGTCATCATGGGTCCCAACGGCTCTGGGAAGAGCACCATGGCCCACGCGCTGATGGGTCGGCCCGGTACCGAGGTCACCGAGGGCTCCATCACCCTGGACGGCCAGGAACTCGTCGGGCTTCCGGCGTGGCAGCGGGCTCGTGCCGGGTTGTTCCTTGCTCTTCAGCAGCCGCTCGAGGTCCCCGGTGTCGGGCTCGAATCGCTGCTGGCGGCCGCCTTGGGGGGTGAGGGGGGCGGGGCCGGCGGCCCGGGCGTCGGCGGCGCAGGCTCCCTGGAGGATCGCATGATCGAGGAGGCCAAGGCGGTGGGGCTCGACACCCGACTTCTGCATCGCCCGCTGAACGTGGACCTTTCGGGCGGCGAGCGCAAGCGGACCGAAATGGTCCAGCTCGGTGTGCTCCGGCCGCCGATCTGCATCCTCGACGAGGTCGACTCGGGGCTGGACGTCGACGCGCTGGGTGAGGTCGCCCGGCGCCTGCAGCAGGCCACGACCGAATGGGAGATGGGCATCCTCGCCATCACGCACTTCAACCGGTTCCTCGTGCAGCTCGAAGCCGACCTCGTCCATGTCCTGGTGGACGGGCGCATCGTTGCCACTGGCGATGCGGCGTTGGCGCTCGAGCTCGAGCGGACCGGGTACACCGGCTACCTGGACGCTCGCTGATCAGACGCCGCCGGCGCACCGGGCGCCCGTCGGCGCACCGGGCGCCCGCCGGCGCACCGGGGCCGGCCGGATCTTGCTGCCCCCACCGGCGACGCGGCGGTTGGTACCGTTCTCAGGCATGGCGAACGGTCGTCCACCGGGCGACATGTCGGATCGCTCGTCCCGAAGACGCCGCGGCAAGTCCGCGAACGAAGAAGGGCTCACTGCGCTCGGCCGCCAGATGCAGGGCGGCGGCGAGGGCTCGGCACCCGTGGCCAACGAGCCGGGATTGCGCTCCCTCGGTGCACGCATCGACGCGGCCAGTGGCAAGCGGCGTTCCCGGCGAAGTGGGACGCCGAAGTGGAGCACGGGCAAGAAGGTCCTGATCGCCCTTTGCGCCGTGCTCGTCCTCATGGTGGCGGTCGTCGGCGGCGGGTACGCCTACTTGTGGTACCGCTACAACCAGATCAACAAGGTCCACATCAACGCCGAGGTGGCCGTTCAGAGCGGCGGCCCGTTCACCGTCCTCGTCATCGGCTCGGACACCCGGGTCGGCGAATCGTCGCAGGGCGTCAAGGCCTTCGGCTCGTCGTCGCTGGTGACGGGGCAGCGCAGCGACGTGGTGCAGCTGTGGCGGGTCACACCGGCCACCAAGCAGATCCAGGTCATGTCCATCCCGCGTGACACCGTGGTCTCGATGCTGCCGCCCGACACGGAGCAGTACGGGACCTACAACCGGATCAACTCGTCGTACAACACAGGGGCCGACCAGCTCGTCAAGACGATTACGGCGAACCTCGGGATCCCGATCAACCACGTCGTGCAGGTCGACTTCTCGGGTTTCCAGGACTCGGTCAACGCGTTGGGCGGGATCTACCTCAACTTCCCCTACCCTGCACGCGACGCCTACACAGGGCTCGACATCACAACGCCGGGCTGCCAGCTGCTCAACGGTGCCCAGGCACTCGGCGTCGCCCGCTCCCGCCATTACCAGTACTACGCCAACGGCTACTGGCACTACGACCCGACGAGCGACTTCGGACGCATCCAACGCCAGGACGTGTTCCTCAAGTCGCTCATCAGTACGGCCAAGTCGAAGGTCAACCCGCTCACGGTGAACGCCTTCGTCGGCTCCGTCCACGAGGGGGTGACCATCGACGACGGGTTCGGTTTCAACGAGCTGATCGGGCTGGCGTTGACGTACCACTCGTTCGACCCGTCCGCCCTGCAGACCCAGACGCTGCCCACAGAGGCCGTGAACGGCTTCGGCGGGCTGGGCGACGTGCTCACGGTGGCCCAGCCGGCCGCTCAGGAGATGCTGGTGAGCATTTTCGGCAACAGCCTGGTGACACCGACCAACCCGCCGCCGAACGCCGAGGGCGTCCCCAATCCGCCCCCGGTCGTCACGACCACAACGGTGCCGCCGACCACCAGCACCGGTGCCGGGTCGGGCGCGGGCGCCGCGGGCGGGGGAACCTCGAGGCCCGGTGCGGCAGCCGCGACCACGACCACCACGACGCCGCCCCCGTCGTACAACCCGACCACCTGCAGCCCGGCCTGACATCCCTTCGGGACCTGGCGGGCGATCAGCTCGCTTCGGCGTCCACCTCGTCGAGACCCTGTGCCAGCGCGTTCCAACTCAATGTGGCGCATTTGATGCGCACGGGGAACTTGACCACGCCCTGGAGCGCGGCCAACTCGCCCAGCTTGCCGAGGTCGATCTGCTCGGGCTCACCGTGGACGACCTCGGCCCCGCTGGACCCCCCGTCGCCGTCATGGTCGAGCGACGCCTCGTGGATCGACATCATGCTCTTGAAGGTGGCGATGAGCCGGCGCACCTCGTCGACCGGCTTTCCCTTGACCGCGGCCGACATCAAGGAGGCCGACGACTGGCTGATCGAGCACCCCGAGCCGGCGATCTTCAGGTCCTCCACCGTGCCGTCCTCCACCAGGAGGGTGATGACGATCTCGTCACCGCACAGCGGGTTGAACCCCTCGATCCGGGTGGCCGGTGGCGACGCCAGCTCGCCGCGGTTCCTCGGTGAGCGGTAGTGGTCGAGGATGATCTCGCGGTAGAGCTCTTCAAGGTCGGCCATCAGCCGAACAATCTACCGGCTTCCAGCAATCCTTCGATCAGCACCTCGACGTCGTGCTCGTCGCTGAACAGGGAGAACGACGCACGTGCGGTCGCCTGGACGCCCAAGCGCCGCATGAGCGGCTTGGCGCAGTGGTGGCCCGGCCGCACGCAGACCGCGAACTGGTCGAGTACCTGGGCCAGGTCGTGCGCGTGCACGTCGCGGTAGGCGAACGAGATCACGCCGCCGCGGTCGTCGCCCGCCGGCGGGCCGAACACCTTGAGATCGGACCCGAACTTCTCGTCGAGGCGGCCCAGGGCGTGATCGGTGAGCGCCAGCTCGTGGGCCCGGATCCGGTCCATGCCGATGTCGCCCAGATAGCCGACGGCGGCCGTGAGGCCGACTGCCTCGGCGATGGGGGGCGTGCCTGCCTCGAAGCGCGCCGGCGGCGGCGCCGGGCGGAACGAGTCCAGCTTCACGTCGAGGATCATCCCGCCGCCGCCCAGGAACGGTCCCATGCCCTCGAGCAGCTCGGCCCGCGCCCACAGGACGCCGATGCCGGTCGGTCCCATCATCTTGTGAGCCGAGAAGGCCAGGAAGTCGGCGCCGAGGTCCGTGACCGACACCGGCGCGTGCGGGACGAGCTGTGCCCCGTCGGCCACGACGACGGCGCCGACGCGGTGTGCGGCGTCCGCCACCAGGCGCACCGGGTTGATCGTGCCGAGCACGTTCGACATCGTCGAGATGCCGACGACCCTGACCCCCTCGAGGAGGCGGTCGAGACCATCGAGCGCCAGCCGCCCCTCACCGTCGACCGGGATGTAGCGCAGCTCGAGGCCACCCAGCTCCTCGGAGAGGAGCATCCAGGGCACGATGTTGGCGTGGTGCTCCATCTCGGTGAGGAGCACAGCGTCGCCCGCGCGCAGGTTGGCGCGACCCCAGGAGTGGGCCACGAGGTTCAGTGCCTCTGTCGTGTTCTTGGTGAACACCACCTCGTGCGCCGGGTCCGGCGCGCCGATGAAACGTCCCGCCAGCACCCGGGCCCGTTCGTACAGGGCGGTGGCTTCCTCGGCTGTCGCGTACACACCTCGGTGGACGTTGGCGTGCGTGGTCTCGTAGTACTTCGTCATGGCCCCGATGACCGCGGCCGGCTGCAGCGCGGAGGCGGCCGCGTCGAGATAGACCAACGGCCGGCCGTGCACGGTGCGTTGGAGCAGGGGGAAGTCCTTGCGCAAAGCCTCGACGTTCAGGGGTGCGGCCGGTGAGCCGGGTGTGGGCACGGCGGCTGGTGTCATCGCCATGCCTCGTAGCCATCGGTCTCGACGCGCGCCGCGACCTCGGGTCCGCCGCTGGCGACGATCCGCCCGTCCACCAGGATGTGCACGGCGTCGGGCACCAGCTCCTCGAGGAGCCGCTCGTAGTGAGTGATGGCCAGCACACCCAGTCCGGGCCTCGCCTCGCGGACGGCCCGCACGCCGCGCCCGACGACCCGGAGCGCGTCGATGTCGAGGCCCGAGTCGGTCTCGTCGAGCACGGCCACAAGTGGCTCGAGCAGGGCCATCTGCAGGATCTCGTTGCGCTTCTTCTCGCCGCCCGAGAACCCCTGGTTGAGGTGCCGGTTGGCGAACGAGGTGTCCATGCCGAGGCGCTCCATCCACTCGGTCATGAGGACGCGGACCTCGAGCACCGAGACCTCGTCGCCCTTGCGGGCCGCCATGGCCTGGCGCAGGAACTGCGTGACCGACACGCCTTCGATCGTCTCGGGGTACTGGAAGGCCAGGAAGATGCCCGCTTTGGCCCGCACGTCGGTCGGCCAGCCGGTCACGTCCTCGCCATTGAGCAGGATGCTCCCGGCGGTGACGGTGTAGGAGGGATGGCCGAGCAACGCGCCGGCCAGGGTGGACTTGCCGGCACCGTTGGGGCCCATGAGGGCGTGCACCTCGCCGGCGCCCACGGTGAGGTCGACGCCGCGCAGGATGGCGCCGTCCTCGGCAGAGACGTGCAGGTCCCGGATCTCGAGCAGGGGTGGGGGGGAGGCCATCACCAAAAGCTTACCTTTTTGGTCGGGTTTTGTGACAGCGCTGGCTCACCAGCCCCGGTCCACCCATTCCTGCAGGTGAGGAGCCTCGTCCCCCACCGTGGTGGAGGCGCCGTGCCCGGGCAGGACCAGGGTGTCGGGCCTGAAAGCGGCGAAGATCCGGCGGTCGATCGACTCGATGATGGCAGGGAAGTCCCCTCCCTCGAACGAGGTGTTGCCGGGCCCGCCGGGGAACAGCGTGTCGCCGGTGAACAGCAGGTTCGTCGTCTCGACGGCGAAGCAGATCGACCCGAGGGTGTGGCCCGGCGTGGCCAGGGTGCGGACCCGTAGATCACCGACGCGGAGGACCTCGTCGTCCTCGAGGAGCAGGTCGTAGCTCGGCAGCATGCCCGAGTCGGCACCGGTCACGGCCACCGAGATCCCGGCGTCGCGCACGGCGGGGACCGCCTGGATGTGGTCCCAGTGCCCGTGGGTCTCGACCACCTGGTTCACCCCGAGGCGCCGGCAGATGTCGAGCAGCGCCTCGTGCTCGTTGGCGGCGTCGATCAACATGGCGTCCCCGGTCCGGGTGCAGCGCAGGACGTAGACGTTGTTGTCCATGGGCCCCACCACGATCTGGTGGACCTCGGCCCTCGCATCGCCCCAGATCTTCTCCAATTGTCCCATGGCCCAAGCGTGGCACAGCCGCCGGGGTTTTGGTTCAAGAGGTCCCGGGTCTGGTAGACACCCTGGTGGACGAAGCGGGACGGAGGCAGAGGAGCCCGGAAATGAATTTCGCCTTCAGCGAAGAACAAGAAGAGCTGCGGGCCGCCGTGCGGCGGTTCCTCACCGAGAAGTCGCCTGAGACCGAGGTGCGCCGCCTCATGGACACCACCGACGGGTACGACCCGGCCGTGTGGGCGCAGATGGCCGAGCAGCTCGGCCTGCAGTCGATGACGATCCCCGAGGAGTTCGGAGGATCGGGTTTCACCTACGTCGAGCTGCTCGTGGTCCTCGAGGAGATGGGCGCGGCGCTTCTGTGCGCTCCGTTCTTCTCGACGGTGGCGCTGGCGGCCAACGCCCTGTTGACCTCCGGCGACGACGAAGCGAAGAAGAGCTACCTGCCGGGGATCGCGTCGGGTGAGACCATCGCCACGCTCGCCATCACCGAGGACAACGGCAAGTGGGACTTCAGCGGGATCGAGTGCGCAGCCACGAAGAAGGGGGACGGCTGGGTCATCGACGGCCACAAGATGTTCGTGATCGACGGCCACGTGGCGAACCTGGTGATCGTGGCTGCACGCACGGGTGCCGGTGTCTCCCTCTTCGCTGTCCAGGGCGACGCGTCAGGCCTCACCCGCACGCCACTGCCGACCATGGACCAGACGCGCAAGCAGGCGCGCCTCGAGTTCTCCTCGACGCCCGCCGCCCTCATCGGCACCGACGGCGGCGCCGAGCCCGGGCTCTCCAAGACGCTCGACCTCGCCGCGGTGGCGCTTGCCGCCGAGCAGGTGGGCGGCGCCCAGCACGTGCTCGATGCCTCGGTGGAGTACGCCAAGACCCGGATCCAGTTCGGCCGGCCGATCGGGAGCTTCCAGGCCATCAAGCACAAGTGCGCCGACATGCTCCTCGAGGTGGAGTCGGCCAAGTCGGCCGCCTACTACGCGGCGTGGGCCGCCGCAGAGGACTCCGACGAGCTGCCGGTCGTCGCCTCGCTGGCCAAGTCGTACTGCTCCGAGGCCTACTTCCACGCCGCCGCGGAGAACATCCAGATCCACGGGGGCATCGGCTTCACCTGGGAGCATCCCGCGCACCTCTACTTCAAGCGCGCCAAGTCGTCCGAGCTGCTGCTCGGCGACCCTTCGTACCACCGGGAGCTGCTCGCACAGCGCATCGGCATCTGAGGTGGCGGGGCCCTTCCGGCTCCGACCCGGCCCCGCGGGGGACCTCGACTGCTACGCCAGCTCCACCACGCCAGGCGCGCCCGTGCGTGGCCACGTCGTGGTGTGCCACGACCTGCCCCGCCCGAAGGGGTCCGCCCAGGACGTCGCCTTGACCTACCCGGCGCTGGCCGACCGGCTCGCCCGCGAGTCGGGCTGGCGGGTCGTCGCGGCCGCCCTGCGCGGCGCCGGTGACTCGGCCGGGGACTTCTCGGCTCTCGGCTGGATGGACGACGTGCGCTTCGTGGTCGATTCCGAAGTGCCCGACGGCGATTCCTGCGTGGCGGTCGGCTTCGGCTTCGGCGGCGTGCTGGCCCTGCATCTGGCCGCGGGCGACGACCGTGTGGCCGGGGTGGCCTGCCTCGGCACGCCGGCTGCGTCCACATCGCCGTCCCTCGACTCCGATGCCCTGCTCGAGCGCTGCCGGCGGACCGGGCTGATCTCGACCCCGGGCTTCCCGGCCTCCGTCGGCGCCTGGTCCAAGGAGCTGTCGCTCCTGCAGCCTTCCGAGGACGCCGCCCTGCTCAAGGGCCGGCCCCTGCTCATGGTCCACGGCTCCGACGACCCCGACGTCCCCGTGGCCGACGCCCGCGCGCTGGCCGACGCCGCCACCGGGCCCTCAGAGTTCCACGTGGTCCCCGGGGCGGGGCACTGGCTGCGCGCCGACCCCCGGGTGATCGCCATCCTCGTGGGGTGGCTCGAGCGGCTCGGCTGAGCGCAGCGGGGCTCGGGCTCAACCCGGGCCGCGTGGCGGCCGACATCAAAGGTGATGGCCGAGGTCACCTTGCTGCACGGTGGGTTCGTGGCGCCCCCGGTCCAGACGCTCATGCCCCACACCCTCATACCCGACGCCGACGCCGACGCCGACGCCGACGACGTCGCCGACGACGTCGTCTCCCCTCACGCCCCGGGTCTGGCCGAGGGCCACGCCTCGACCGGGGGCCGGACGATCCGGGTGGATCTGTTGGTCATACCGGACCTCGCCACACTGCCGGACGCGGTGGACGCGGTGGACACGCTGGACGAGGACGACGAGCCGGAGGATGCCGGCGGTCACTCCGGCTTCAGGGCGCCGTTGGCCCGCTACTCAACGCTCGGTCAATTGCGTCCCGTAAGTCCCGTGCGGCCCGTCGCGGGTCGGAGGCCATCGTCAGGTAGCGCACCACGACGAAGCGGTGGACGCCCACTGCAGCCAGGGCAGGGATTCTCTCCGGAGTCACGCCGCCCGTTACGAAGACGGGGACCGTGGACCGTCCGGTGGCAAGACTGACGTACTCGAGGCCGGTCCCGGGCCGGCCCGGCTTGGTCGGCGTGGGCTCCACGGGGCCGGCCGAGATGTAGGTCACGTCCTCGCCGAATGACTCCTCGAGCTCGGCGGGCGCGTGCGTGGAGAGCCCCACGACGGCCTCCGGCCCCAGGATGCGGCGTGCCAGCGACACGGGCGCATCGTCCTGCCCCACGTGCACCCCGTCGGCGCCCGCTTCGAGCGCCAGGTCCGGCCGGTCGTTGAGCACGAAGGGGACGCCGTGGTCGCGGCACACGGTGCCGGCCAGGCGTGCCCGCTCGAGCAGGGGGCGCGCTTCGAGGTCCTTGTCCCGCAGCTGCACGACGTCCACGCCGCCGGCGATGCACGCCGCGAGGAACTCGGCCAAGTCCGGGCGGTCCGGGGTGCAGAGGTAGAGGCGGCGATCGCCGAGCCCGGCGCCGGCGGTCACTCCCCGGCGCGGACCTGGGCCTTCATGGCCTTCTTGGTCTCCCGCACCTTCTGCAGGCTCTCGACGTCGGTGATGTCGGCCACCGAGCGGTAAGCACCGTCCTCGCCGTAGGGCGCGGTGGCCTCCTGCCAGCCGTTGGGGCGCACCCCCAGCTGCTTGCCCAGCAGCGCGGCGAAGATCTTGGCCTTCTGCTCGCCGAAGCCGGGCAGGGCGCGGAGCCGGGCCTGGAGCTCCTTGCCCGAACGCACGCCCTTCCACAGCCCGTCGGCCCGGCCGCCGTAATCCTCGGCCACGGCGCGGCACACGGCCTGCACCCGTCCGGCCATGGAGCCGGGGAACCGGTGCAGGGCGGGACGCTCCTTGAAGAGCGCGGCCAGCTCGTCGGGGTCCATGGCCGCGATGGAAGCCGCGTCGAGGGTGCCGGGGGTGCCCAGCCGCCGGGCCAGCTCGGCCGGGGACGAGAAGGCCTTCTCCATGGTCACCTGTTGGTCGAGCACCATTCCCACGAGCAGGGCCAGGGGGTCCGAGCTGAGGACCCGGTCGGCCTCGGGGTCGCCGGTGATGTGGAGCGCGATGGTGCGAGCCATGGGGAGATCTTGGCAGACTTCCCGCCATGCACATCCCGGCGAAGGTCGACTACGGCATCCGCGCCCTGCTCACCCTGGCCGCGGCCGGGGCGCCCCAGACGGCCGAGCACCTGGCCGGCGAGCAGGGCCTCCCGCCCCGGTTCTTGGGGGCCATCCTGGCCGACCTGCGTCGGTCCGGCCTGGTGGCCAGCCAGCGCGGAGCGGAGGGCGGCTACCGCCTGGCGCGCCGGCCCGAGGACATCACGATCGCCGACGTGATCCGGGCCCTCGACGGCCCTCTGGCCGAGGTGCGTGGCTTCCGCCCGGAGGCCACCGCCTACGACGGCGCCGCCGAGAACCTCCAACAGGTCTGGGTCGCCGTTCGGGCCTCGCTGCGCTCGGTCCTCGAGAAGGTGACACTGACGGACGTGATCAGCGGCCAGCTGCCGCCCCACGTCCAGGCGCTCGTCACGGATCCCGATGCCTGGGTCGCCCGCTGACGCCGGCGGGGACGGGCGGGTCGCCCTCTCCGCCGAGGACTATCTCTGGTTCGTCGACCTGGCGGTGGGCCGGATGGCCCGGATCGTCGAGGAGCTGGGGAACGATCTGTGCAACCGGCGCCCCCCGTTCCGGGACGCCAACTCCCCGTACGCGATCCTCTCCCACTGCCTCGGGGTGATGGAGTACTGGGCCGGCGCCACCGTGGCCGAGCGCCCGGTGCGCCGGGACAGGGCGGCGGAGTTCGTGGCCACCGGGGACGCGGCGGGCCTGGCGCGGCGGGCCGAGCAGGCGCGGCGCCGGCTGCGCGAGGACATCGTCGGGCTCGACGCGGGAGCCGAGCCGGTGGACGTGCGGCGCGACCCGGCCGAGCCGGTGCCCTACACCGAGACCAAGGGTGCCGTCCTCGTGCACGTCCTCGAGGAGCTCTTCCAGCACCTCGGACACATGGAGATCACCCGCGACGCGCTGGTGACCGCCGCCCGCCGCTGAGGCGGCCCGAGCGCGGTCAGACCGTGAAGGGCGGCTTCCGGGAGGGGTCGATCCCGCCCTCGGCGATGGCGGACGACACGGTGGCTGCGTCGATGCGGCCCTGCCGGGCCAGCTGACCGAGCACGGCCACGACGAGGTGTGCGGTGTCGACCTCGAAGTACGACCGCAGCGCCGGCCTGGCGTCGGAGCGTCCGAAGCCGTCGGTACCGAGCGACGTGTAGGGGCGTGCGACGAAGCGGGCCACCTGGTCCGGCACGCTGCGCATGTAGTCGGTGATGGCGACCACCGGGTCGGGTCCGTTGCCGAGGGCGGCGGTGACCAGGGCGGTGCGGTCCGGCGAGCCGGGGTGCAGGCGGTTCCAGCGTTCGACCTCGAGCGCGTCGGTGCGCAACCCGGTCCACGAGGTGACCGCCCAGGCGTCGGCCGCCACCGCGTAGCGCTCCGCGAGGACCTGCTGTGCCTCGAGCGCGGCGCGCCACATCGGTCCCGAGAAGCAGAGCGTGGCCCGCAGGTCGCCCCGCACCTCGGGGGCCTCGGCGTAGCGGTACATCCCGTCGATCACGCCCTGGCGCACCGCGTCACCCGCCGCACCCTCGGGAAGCGGCGGCATGGGGAAGTTCTCGTTGTAGAGCGTCAGGTACCAGAACCTGTCGCGCTGGTCGCGGCCGAGCATCTCGGTCACGGCCGCCTCAATGATCACCGCCACCTCGTAGGCGAAGGACGCGTCGTAGACCAGGGCGGCCGGGTTGGTCGAGGCGAGCAGCGGTGAGTGGCCGTCGTCGTGCTGGAGGCCCTCGCCCATGAGGGTGGTTCGCCCGGCGGTGCACCCGGCGAGGATGCCGCGCCCCCGCATGTCGCCCAGGGCCCAGGCCAGGTCACCCACCCGCTGGAACCCGAACATGGAGTAGAAGAGGTACACGGGCACCATGGGCTGGCCCCAGGTGGCGTAGGCGGTGGCGAGCGCGGTGAACGTGGCCAGTGCCCCTGCCTCGGTGATGCCCTCTTGGAGCAACTGGCCCGACGAGCTCTCGGCGTACTTGAGGGGGAGGTCGGCGTCCACCGGGACGTACTGCTGGCCTTCGGGCGCGTAGATCTTGGCCTCGGCGATCAGGGGCTCCAGGCCGAACGTGCGTGCCTCGTCGGACACGATCGGTGCCACCAGCTGACCGACGGCGGGGTCCCGGACCAGGTTCCGCAGCAACCGGGCGAACACCATCGTGGTCGACACCGACTGCGTCCCCGACCCGGTGGCGAACTCCTCGAAGACCTTGGGGTCGGGACGCAGTGGCGGAGCGGGCCGCACGACGCGGACGGGCACCGGACCGTCGAGCATGCGGCCGCGGGCACGCAGGTACTCCATGGCATCGGAGCCCTCGGGGGGCCGTATGTAGGGCGGGTTGCCCTCCAGGGCCGAGTCGGGGATGTCGTCGGTCAGGTACAGCCGGTCCCGCAGCGTGCGCAGCTGTGCCGTGGTCATCTTCTTGATCTGGTGCGTGGCGTTGCGCGCCTCGATCTCGGGCCCGAGCGTCCACCCCTTGATCGTCTTGGCCAGGATCACGGTCGGGGCGCCACGCTGCTCGGTGGCCAGCTTGTACGCCGCGTAGAGCTTCCGGTAGTCGTGACCGCCGCGGGGCAGCGACACCAGTTCGTCGTCGCTCAGGTCCTCGACCATCTTGCGCAGGCGCGGGTCGGGCCCGAAGAAGTGCTCGCGGATGTAGGCCCCGGACTCGACGGCCAGCTTCTGGTACTCGCCGTCGACCGTGCGGTTCATGCGGTCGAGGAGCACGCCATCGACGTCCCGGGCCAGCAGCGCGTCCCACCGCGAGCCCCAGATGACCTTGATCACGTTCCAGCCGGCGCCCCGGAAGAGGGCCTCGAGCTCCTGAATGATCTTGCCGTTGCCCCGCACCGGCCCGTCGAGGCGCTGCAGGTTGCAGTTGACCACGAAGATCAGGTTGTCGAGGTGCTCGCGGCCGGCCATGCCCAGTGCCCCGATGGACTCGGGCTCGTCCATCTCGCCGTCGCCCACGAAGCACCACACCCGGCCCGCGCTGGTATCGACCAGCTGCCGTTGGTGGAGGTAGCGGTTCACGTGGGCCTGGGAGATGGCCGTCATCGGCCCCAGGCCCATGGAGACGGTGGGGAACTCCCAGAAGTCGGGCAGGGAGCGGGGATGGGGGTAGCTCGGCAACCCGCCCCCGCCCACCTCGTGGCGGTAGTTGTCGAGGTCCTCCTCGCTCAGCCGGCCCTCGACGTAGGCGCGTGCGTAGATCCCCGGCGCGGCGTGGCCCTGGATGAACACCTGGTCGCCGAAGCCGCCGTCCGCCTTGCCGCGGAAGAAGTGGTTGAAGCCCACCTCGTAGAGCGCGGCCGAGCTGGCGTAGGTCGAGAGGTGGCCACCGATGCCCTCGGTGCGCGTGTTGACCCGGAGGACCATGGCGGCGGCGTTCCAGCGGATGTAGGCACGGATGCGCCGCTCCTGGTATTCGTCGCCGGGGAACCATGGCTCGGCGTCCGCCGGGATGGTGTTCACGTAGGGGGTGGACACCATGGCCGGGAAGTCGACCTGCTTGGTACGGGCCCGCTCCAGCAGCTTCATGAGCAGATAGCGGGCCCGGGCCCGTCCCCGGGCATCGACGATGGCGTCGAACGAGTCGAGCCACTCCTGGGTCTCCCCGGGGTCGATGTCGGGGACCTGGTGGCTGATCCCGTCGAACAGCATCGCCCCCACGGTACCGGCCGCCACGACGTCCCCTCGACCGGAGCCCCGGGTGTTACACATTTGTCATGTCACCACTGGGCGATCAACCACACGGCGACCGACAGGCGGGCCCGGTCGTCGTGTACACCGACGGCGCGTGCCGCGGCAATCCGGGTCCGGGCGGATGGGCCTGGGCCATCCCCGGTGGGCGCTACGCCAGCGGGGCCGAGGCACACACCACGAACCAACGCATGGAGATCACGGCCGTGCTCGAGGCGCTCCGGGCGTTGACGGCATCGGACCCGGCCACCATCGAGGTCGTCAGCGACTCGACCTACGTCGTGAAGTGCTTCAACGACGGGTGGTGGCGGGGGTGGCAGCGCCGCGGGTGGAAGAATTCGCAGAACAAACCCGTGGCGAACCGCGACCTGTGGGAGCCCTTGCTCGCCCTTGCCCTCCACTCGGACGCGGCAGTCAGCTTCCGGTGGGTCAAGGGCCACTCGGGTGACCCGTGGAACGACCGTGTGGACGAGTTGGCCGCCGCCGCGGCCGACTCGGTGCGCGGAGCGCGCGGCGGTTCCTGACCCCCGCGCGACCGGGCGCGGGCACCCGTGCGAGCCCCGCTCGAGCGGCTTCCGGCCTTTGCGCCGAACGGTAGGCTGCACCCGAACGTGCGGGGCAGAGAGGACTCTCGCCGGTGCGATCGGGCAGTCCGGGGGAGCCGAGCGCGCCGGACGGACGTCGTGAGCACACAGGGAGAGGACCGGGTCATGGCCACGGAGGACGAGTACGACATCGTCGTGATCGGTGGCGGCCCCGGCGGATACGCCACCGCCCTCTACGGCGCTGCGGCCGGGTTGTCCGTCGCCGTCGTCGAGCGTGACAAGGTGGGCGGGACGTGTCTCCATCGGGGCTGCATCCCGGCCAAGGAGTTCCTCGAGACGGCCGCGGTGCGTCGCACGATCGCCGGCGCAGCGGAGTTCGGGGTCCGGGTCACGGACGTGGCCGTCGACTTCTCGGTGAGCCAGGACCGCAAGAACGCCGTGGTGGACCGGCTGTTCAAGGGGCTCGCCGGCCTGCTCAAGGGCCGAAAGGTCACGACCCTGTCGGGGACCGGGACGCTGCTCGACGGCCCCCGGGTCTGGGTCACCGACGGCGAGGACGCCGGCCGCGTGATCGTGGGTCGCAACGTCGTGCTGGCGTCGGGCTCGGTGCCCCGCACCCTGCCCGGCTTCGAGGTCGACGGGCGCGTCGTGATGACCTCCGACGAGTTCTTGGATCTCAAGGAGTTGCCCACGTCGGTCGTGGTGATCGGCGGCGGGGTGATCGGCTGTGAGTTCGCCTCGCTGCTGGCCGACCTCGGCTCGAAGGTGACCATCCTCGAGGCGCTCGACTCGATCCTCGTCGGCTGCGACGACGACATCGTCCGCACCGTGGCCCGCGCCTTCAAGAAGCGGGGCATCGACATCGTGACCGGCGTGCAGGTGCAAGGGCACTCGCCCTCGGGCGACAGCACCACGACCGTGCGGGCCGGGGACCAGTCCTACGAGGTGGAGGCCGTCGTCGTGTCGGTGGGCCGGCGCCCCCGGACCGAGGGTTTGGTGGCCGACGGGGTCGGCGTGCAGATCGACGGGCGCGGCTTCGTCGTGACGGACCGCTACCAGCGCACGGACGTGCCGGGCGTGTGGGCCGTGGGCGACATCGTGGCCGACTCGCCCCAGTTGGCCCACGTCGGGTTCGCCGAGGCGATCGTCGCCGTCAAGGGGATCCTGGGCGAGCCGGTCGAGCCGGTCGACTACGACAAGGTGCCGTGGGCCATCTACAGCCACCCCGAGGTCGCCTTCTGCGGGATGACCGAGGCCCAGGCGAAGGAGGCGGGGTTGGACGTCGTCACCAAGAAGGACCCCTTCGGGGGCAACAGCCGGGCGCAGATCATCGGGGACACCGAGGGCGTGGTGAAGGTCGTCGCCGAGCGGCGCCCCGACGGCTCCGCGGGACGCCTCCTCGGGGTGCACCTCTGCGGCCCGTGGGTCACCGAGCAGCTGAGCGGCGGCTACCTGGCGGTCAACTGGGACGCCTTCCCCGAGGATGTGGCCCGGTTCATTCAGCCCCACCCGTCGCTCTCCGAGGCTTTCGGCGAGACGGTGCAGGCGCTGACCGGAAGGGGGCTCCACGTTGCCTGACGTGACGATGCCGCAACTGGGCGAGACGGTGACCGAGGGCACCGTCACGCGCTGGATGAAGTCGGTCGGCGACACGGTCGAGCGGGATGAGCCGCTCTTCGAGGTGTCGACCGACAAGGTCGACTCGGAGGTCCCGTCGCCCGCCTCGGGGGTGCTGACCGAGATCCTGGTACCCGAGGGTGAGACAGTCGACGTGGGTGTCACGCTGGCCGTGATCGGTGACGGGGCCGCTCCCGCCGTGCCGGCGTCGGCACCAGAGTCGGCGGCCCCTGCCCCGCCACCACCACCGGCGCCAGCGGTAGCAGAAGCCGCGCCACCACCCCCCCCGCCGCCCCCGCCGCCACCGCCGGGATCCGTGCCCCCGCCTGCACCGGCGCCACCGCCCACCCCGGTCGAGGCCAGCGCCACCCCGGGAACAGCCGGAGGGGCACACCTGCTCTCGCCCATCGTGCGCCGCCTCCTGGCCGAGAACGGCCTGAGCGAGGCCGAGGTCGCCGGTACCGGAGAGGGTGGCCGTATCACACGTTCGGATGTCCAGCGCGTCATCGATGCCCGCCGCTCGGCGCCGCCGCCATCACCACCGCCGCCATCACCACCGCCGCCATCACCACCGCCGCCACCACCACCGCCACCGGCCCCCGCCGCCCCGCCTCCGCCCGCGGCGCCTCCGCCGCCCTCTCCGCCCCCGCCGGTCGCACCTTCGGTGCCGGCACCGGTCGCCCAGGCCGTGCCCGCCGCACCAGTGTCCATGGCCTCGTTCCGGGCCGCCGGTGACCAGATCGTGCCGTTCTCGAACATGCGGCGGCGGACGGCCGAGCACATGGTGCGTTCCAAGGCCGTCTCCCCGCACGCCTTCATCGCCAAGGAGGTCGACTTCGAAGCGGTCGAGCGCGTGCGCAAGGCCTGGGGCGACCGCTTCAAGGCCGAGGAAGGCTTCACGCTGACCTACCTCCCGTTCGTGGCCCGGGCGTCGGTCGAGGCGCTGCGCGACTTCCCGTTGCTGAACGCGTCGGTGATGGACGACTCCTTGCTCGTGCACGCGGAGGTCAACCTGGGGATCGCCGTCGACCTGTCCCACGAGGGCCTGATCGTGCCGGTCGTTCACCGGGCGGAGGAGGTCACGCTGCGCGGCATCGCCCGGCGCATCCGCGACCTGGCCGAGCGGGCCCGCAGCCGCAAGCTCAACGCCGACGACATCGCCGGCGGGACGTTCTCCATCACCAACGACGGCCCCTTCGACACGTACTTCACCGTGCCGATCATCAACCAGCCGCAGGTGGCCATCCTGGCCACCGACGGCATCGGCCGCCGGCCTGTCGTGGTCACCCATCCCGACGGGTCCGAGTCGATCGCCATCCACTCGACCGGCGTTCTCGGTGTGAGCTGGGACCACCGCGCCGTCGACGGCGCCTATGTCTCGCTGTTCCTCAAGCGGGTGGCGGACCTGCTGGGCAGCCGGGACTGGGCCGCCGAGCTCTGAGGCGGCGATGCTGCGCGTTCGCCGGCTCGGGACTGTCCCGTACCACGAGGCCGACGTGCTCCAGCACGCCCTGGCCCGGGAGGCGCGAGACGACTACCTGCTGATCCTCGAGCATCCGCACACGTACACGCTCGGTGCCCACGCCGACGGCCGCCACGTGCTGGTCGACCCCGCATCCGTCGGGGCAGTGCTCGAGCGGGCCGACCGCGGCGGCGACGTGACCTATCACGGGCCCGGCCAGCTGGTGGCCTACCCGCTTGTCACGGTCGACGACGACCCCGCCGCCGGCCCTGGCCACGTCCACCGCCTCGAGCAGGTGGTGATCGACGCGCTGGCCGATGTCGGCCTGCCAGGTGCGGGCCGCCTCGAGAGCTATCCGGGTGTCTGGCTCGACCCGGACGGGCCGACGCCGCGCAAGGTCGCCGCCGTCGGGGTGCGCACCGTTCGGGTCGAGCCCGGGCGGCGCCGCACCCTGCACGGTGTGGCACTCAACGTGGCCACCGACCTGGCGATGTTCTCCCACATCGTCCCCTGCGGGATCGCCGATCGAGGCGTTACCTCGCTGCGCGCCGAGGGCGTGGAGAAGACCATGGACGCGGTGGCCGAGGCCTTCACGGCGCGGGCCGTCGCCGCGTTCGCCAGGGGGAAGGTCGAGCACGCCGGTGTCGTCGTTGGGCCGGCGGACGGGGCCGGCTCCCTGGGCGGACCCGATGGCGAGCGGCCGCTGCTGCGCCGGCTGCGCCAAGCCGGCGTAGCGCCCGAGGACGGGTTGGCCCTGTCGCAGCGCAAGCCGCCGTGGGTGCGCGTGCCGGTGCGCATCGGCACCGGCTACCGGACACTCGGGTCCACCGTGCACGACCTGGGCCTGGTCACCGTGTGCGAGGAGGCCGGCTGCCCCAACATCTACGAATGCTGGGCCGACGGCACGGCCACGTTCATGATCAACGGCGAGCGCTGCACCCGTGCCTGCGGCTTCTGCCAGGTCGACACCCGCCACCCGCTCCCGCTGTCCCAGGACGAGCCGGACCGGGTGGCCGAGGCGGTGGCGCGCATGCGGCTGGCGCACGCGGTGGTCACGTGCGTGGCACGCGACGATCTCCCGGACGGGGGTGCCGGAGCCATGGCGGCCACCATCGCCGCCATCCGCGCCCGCAACCCGGCCACTCGCGTGGAGGTGCTGATATCGGACTGCCGCGGCGACGCGGACTCGCTCGACACCGTCTTCGACGCCCGTCCAGACGTCCTGAACCACAACATCGAGACGGTGGCTCGCCTGCAGCGGGCGGTGCGTCCATCGGCGGGGTACGCGCGCAGCCTCGCCGTGCTGGCGCGCGCGGCGGGGGCCGGGCTGGTGACCAAGTCCGGGCTCATGGTCGGCCTGGGAGAGCGCCAAGACGAGGTGGTGGCCACCATGGCCGACCTGCGTGGCGTCGGGGTCTCCATCGTCACCGTGGGGCAGTACCTGCGGCCGAGCGCCGACCACCTTCCGGTGGCCCGCTACTGGGAACCCGAGGAGTTCGAGCGCCTGCGCCGGGCCGGGATTGCGGCCGGCCTGGCCCACGTCGAAGCGTCACCGCTCACCCGGTCGAGCTACCACGCCCGAGAGGCGTCACACGCCGCGGGGACGGGAAACGCCCGGGACGCCGCCGACCGCACGGCCTGACCGGTTCCCGTCCAGCACCCGACGGACCGTGTCCATGTTCCGCAACCTATAAACAGATCGGTTTATATGCTGCGGAACGACTATCCATCCCTGCGGGGCACGTCCGGGAACCTCCGGGAACCCTCCGGGCCCCGGGTTCGTGATCCGGCTCAGGCCACGAAGTACTTGGCCTCAGGGTGGTGGCAGATGATGGCGTCGGTGGTCTGCTCGGGGTTCAGCTGGAACCCCTCGGTCACCGTGACGCCGATGCGTTCCCCGCCGAGCAGCTCGACCACCTTGCCGTTGTCGGAGAGGTCGGGGCAGGCCGGGTAGCCCCACGAGTAGCGGCCGCCCCGGTACTGCTGGCGGAAGAGGCCGGTGAGCGTGGGCCCGTCCTCGTGGACGAAGCCGAGCTCCTCACGGATGCGGTGGTGCCAGTACTCGGCAGTGGCCTCGGCCATCTCGACGCTCAAGCCGTGTACGAACAGGTAGTCCTGGTAGTGGTCCTCGGCGAACAAGCGAGCCGTCTCCTCCGAGGCCCGGGCCCCGATGGTGGCCACCATGAAGCTGGCGAAGTCTTCTTCACCGGACTCGGTCGAGCGGAAGAAGTCCGAGATGCACAGCCAGGGCTCCTTGCGCTGGCGCGGGAACGCGAAGCGCATCCACTCGGCGGTGCGTGAATCGTCCTTCCAGATGATCAGGTCGTTCCCTTCGGCGTTCGCGGCGAAGTGGCCGTACGCGACGGAGGGCACCAGCAGGTCGGCTTCCTTGGCTTTGGCCAGTTGCTCGCGCAGCGTGGCCTTCACCCGCTCCTTGAACTCGGTGTCGTCTTCGCCTTTCTCGGGTCGGAAGCCCCACTGGTTGCGGAAGAGCGCGGTGAGGTTGAGGAACTCAGCCACCTCGTCGATCGGGAGGCCAACCGCCACCCGCGAGCCGAGGAAGGGCGGCCGGAAGACTTCGTTGTCGGTGGCCACGGCCGAGCGCGACGGCTGCCCGTCGACGGGCCCGGCGTCACCCTCGGCGAAGCGGCGGGGCACGTTGCGTTCTGAGATCTCGCGGCCGAAGCCGGGGTCGTCCTCGCCTGTGCGCTTGAGCTCGACGAGCCGGTCCATTGTGCGCAGTCCCTCGAAGGCGTCACGCCCGTAGAAGAGGCGGCCTTCGTAGATCTCGCGCAGGTCGCGCTCGACGTAGGTGCGGGTGAGAGCCGCCCCGCCGAGCAAGACGGGGAGGGCGGCCAGCCCACGCTCGTTCATCTCGACCAGGTTCTCGCGCATGATCAAGGTTGATTTCACGAGGAGGCCACTCATGCCGATTGCGTCGGCTTGGTTCTCCTGGGCAGCGGCGACCATCTCGTTGATGCCGACCTTGATGCCGAGGTTCACCACCTCGTACCCGTTGTTGGTGAGAATGATGTCGACGAGGTTCTTGCCGATGTCGTGCACGTCGCCCTTCACGGTGGCCAGCACCACGGTGCCCTTGCCGCCTTGGTCGGACTTCTCCATGTAGGGCTCGAGGAAGGCCACCGCGGTCTTCATCGTCTCGGCCGACTGGAGCACGAAAGGCAGCTGCATCTCGCCGGACGCGAAGCGGTCGCCCACCACTTTCATGCCTTCGAGCAGGATGTCGTTGACGATGCTCAGCGCGGCGTGGCCGGCCTCGAGCGCCTCAGCGAGGTCGCCCTCCAGGCCGTTGCGGTTCCCGTCGATGATCCGCTGGCTGAGCCGCCGCTCGACGGGCCAATCAAGGTGCTCGTCGGCGTCGGCGGCCGCCACCTTGACGCCCTCGTACATGGCAAGGAGCTCGGACAGCGGGTCGTAGCCGTCGGTGCGCCGGTCGTAGACGAGGTCGAGGCAGACCTCCCGGGCCCGCTCGTCGATGCGGGCCAGGGGCAGGATCTTCGACGCGTGCACGATGGCGGAGTCGAGACCGGCCTCCACGCACTCGTGCAGGAAGACGGAGTTGAGGACCTGGCGGGCGGCGGGGTTGAGACCGAACGACACGTTGGAGAGGCCGAGGATCGTCGATACGCCGGGCAGCTCCGCCTTGATGCGCCGGATGCCCTCGATCGTCTCAATCCCGTCCTGTCGGCTCTCCTCCATCCCGGTGGAGAGCGGCAGCGCCAGGGGGTCGAAGATCAAGTCATGGGGCTCGAGGCCGTAGCGGTGCACGGCGACGTCGTGGATGGCGCGAGCGGCCCGCACCTTCCACTCCGCCGTGCGGGCCTGGCCCTCCTCGTCGATGCACGTGCACACCACGGCCGCGCCGAATTCGCGGGCCAGGCGCAAGAAGGTGTCGAGCCGCGTGCCGGGGTCGTCGCCCTCCTCGAGGTTGACCGAGTTGAGGACGGGCCGGCCGCCGAGCCACTCCAGGGCCGCACGTACGACGGGCCCCTCGGTGGAGTCGACCATCAGGGGCACGCTCGACTGCGTGCACAGCCGGCTCGCCACCTCTGTCATGTCGGCGACCCCGTCCGCGCCCGTGTAGTCGACGCAGACGTCGATCAGGTGCGAGCCCTCTTTCACCTGGTCGCGCGCCATGGCCACGCAGGTGTCCCAGTCGGCGGCCAGCATGGCCTCGCGGAAGGCCTTCGAGCCGTTGGCGTTGGTGCGCTCGCCTACGACGAGGAACGAGGTGTCCTGTCGGAAGGGGACCGACGTGTAGATGGACGCCGCGGACGGCTCGTACGCGGGGGTGCGCGCCGCCGGCGTGGCCGTGGCGCAGCGATCGACCACGGCGGCCAGGTGTTCGGGCGTGGTGCCGCAGCACCCGCCGACGGCGGACACGCCGAACTCCGTCACGAAGCGGTGCAGGTGCTCGGCCAGGCCGTCGGGCGTCAAGTCGTAGTGCATGGCCCCGTCGACCACCGACGGGAGTCCGGCGTTGGGGATGCACGAGATGGGGACTCGGCTGGCGGCGGAGAGGTGGCGCAGCGCCTCGCTCATCTCCACCGGGCCCGTGGCGCAGTTGAGCCCGACCACGTCGACCTGCATGGCGTCGAGCACGGTGAGCGCGGCGCCGATCTCGGTGCCCGGGAGCATGCGCCCGGTGAGCTCGATGGTGACCTGCGCCTGCAGCGGCACGAACCGTCCGAGCGTGGCCATGGCCCGCCGGGCACCGTTCACCGCGGCCTTGACCGAGAGCAGGTCGAACTGGGTCTCGATCAACAGCAGGTCGACGCCACCCTCGAGCAGGCCGAGGGCCTGCTCCTCGTAGGCGTCGCGGAATTCGGCGTACGGGATCTGCCCGAGCGTGGGGAACTTGGTGCCCGGGCCCATGGAGCCGGCCACCCAGCGCGGGCGCTCGGCGGTGCTGAACTCGTCGCGCACGGCGCAGGCCAGCTCGGCCGCCCGGCGGCTCAGCTCGCGGGCCCGGTCGGCCAGGCCGTACTCGGCCAGCACCACGGAAGACGACCCGAACGTGTCGGTCTCGACGACGTCGCACCCGACCTCGTAGAAGGAGCGGTGCACCTCGGTGACCAGGTCGGGCCGGGTCTCGATCAGGATCTCGTTGCAGCCCTCGAGCTCCGGCCCGCCGAAGTCCCCTGGCCCGAGCCCGAGCAGCTGCAGGTTCGTCCCCATGGCCCCGTCGAAGACCACGACGCGCTCGCGCAACGCCCGGAGGTACGACGAGACGGACGGGTCGAGCCGGCCGAGCAGCTCGGGTGAAACATCAGATGCAGAAGTCGCCACAACACAAGGATACCGGTGACCTGCCGGGCCGTCGGAGGGGCCGGGTAGCATCCGCCCTGGTGCCGCCGACGATCTACACCAAGACAGGCGACGACGGGACTACCGGGCTGCTCTTCGGCGGCCGGGTGCCCAAGGACTCGTGGCGGATCGAGCTCAACGGCGCCGTTGACGAAGCACAGGCGGCGATCGGCGTGGCGCGCGCCGAGACCCCGCCCGGCTCCGAGGCCAACGATCGGCTGCTCGTGCTGGCCCGCGACCTCTACGTGCTGATGGCAGAGGTCGCCACCGCCCCGGAGAACCGCCACAAGCTCACGGCGGGGTCGACCCTGGTCACCCCGGACATGGTGGCTGCGCTGGAGAAGGGCATCGACGAGCTGCTCGGCCGTTTCGACATGCCGAGCGACTTCACCGTGCCCGGTGAGAACCGGACGGCGGCCGCGCTCGACCTGGCCCGCACCATCGTGCGCCGAGCCGAGCGGATCGGAGTCTCGGGGGCCACCGTCGGCTCCGGATCCGACGAGGGGTCCCTGGTGGGGGTGTACCTGAACCGGCTCTCCGACCTGCTGTGGGCCATGGCCCGCTGGCAGGAGGGGGAGCACCACACGCTGTCGAAGGGCTGAGCGCGGGCCGGCCGCGCCGCCGCTACCGCCGCCGCTACCACCGTCCGCGGTGGATGCGGACGGCCCTCGGCGGCCGGGGCCGGTCGAGCGAGGGCGAGCGGCGGTCGTCGTCGTCGGGCCGACCCAGGACGACGGCGCAGAACAGGCGCCACCCAGACGGGACGCCGAGGGCGGAGGCCAGCGCCTCCTCGCCCCGGAACGTCCCGAGCACGCAGGCGCCGAGACCGGCGTCGACGGCCCCGAGGAGGACCGCCATGACGCCGAAGGCGGCGTCGCCGACCCAGTAGGGGACAGGCCAGCGGTCGAGTCCTTCGCCGAGCCCCGAGGTCGACTTGTCCGGCTCCTGGTAGCGGGCCAGGTACATCTCGGGGGAGGAATAGGCCAGCAGGACCACCGGCGCCCGCACCAGGCCGGCGAACCACCGGTGGTTCGCCCGGCGCCACTCCTCGTCGGTGGTGGCCTCCCAGTAGGCCTGGGTCTGGGCCGGCCCCTCGAGCACGACCCATGCCGTGCCCCCGGTGTTGCCCGCCGTGGGGGAGCGCAGCGCGTCGAGCAGGATGCGGTCGACCGTGGGGGGGTCGATCGGATCGGTCGAGAAGCTCCGGACCATGGCGCGCCGGCGGATGGCCTCGTGCAGCTCCATGGGCGAGCAGTCTCGCACCGGGGCGGACCGCTGTCGCGAGGACGCCGGGGAATGTTGACCTCACTGGTAGTGTTTTACGGTCCGATGCCGGAGCACCCGACGCGACGGCGCCACGGAGGTTCGAGCGTGCCCACTCCCCGAGACCTTTTGAACGAGGCCAAGGCGTCCATCCGCGAGGTGGAGCAGGCCGACGCGCAAACCCTGCTCGAAGGCGGTGGGGTTGTCTTCCTCGACGTCCGGGAGCCCGACGAGTACGAGCAGGGCGCCATCCCGAACGCCGTCCACCTGCCGCGCGGCCACCTCGAGTTCCAGGTGGAGGGCAAGCTGCCCGACAAGTCGGTCCCGGTGGTCGTGTACTGCGCCGGGGGGGTGCGCTCGGCTTTCGCCGCCAAGACCTTGGGCGACCTCGGCTACGGCGACGTGCAGTCGCTCGTCGGCGGGTTCAACAGGTGGAAGGACGACGGTCGGCCGTGGGCGGCTCCCAAGACCCTGACCCCGGCCCAGCGGAACCGCTACCAGCGCCACCTCCTCTTGCCCGAGATGGGGGAGACCGGGCAGCTCAAGCTGCTCGGGTCCAAGGTGCTGCTGCTCGGGGCGGGCGGCCTGGGCTCTCCCGCCGCCCTCTACCTGGCTGCCGCGGGCGTGGGCACGCTGGGCGTCATCGACATGGACGTGGTCGACGAGTCGAACCTCCAGCGCCAGATCCTCCACAACATGGACCGGGTGGGGGATCGCAAGGTCGACTCGGCCAAGAAGACCTTGACCGCCCTCAACCCCGACGTGAATGTCGTGACCTACGACGTGCGCCTCGGTGCCGACAACGTCCTCGACATCATCGACGGCTACGACGCCATCGTCGACGGAACCGACAACTTCCCCACCCGCTACCTGGTCAACGACGCCTCGCTGCTCAAGCGGATCCCGGTGATCCACGGGTCGATCTTCCGCTTCGAGGGCCAGGTGACGGTCTTCGACCCCTACAACGGGCCGTGTTACCGCTGCCTGATCCCCGAGCCGCCGCCGGCCGAGCTCGCGCCGTCGTGCGCCGAGGCCGGGGTGCTGGGGGTGCTGCCCGGCATCGTGGGGTCGATCCAGGCCGTCGAGACCATCAAGGTGCTCCTCGGTCTCGGCGACCCGCTGGTGGGGAGGCTGCTGTCTTACGACGCGCTCGAGCAGTCGTTCCGGACGTTCAAGGTGCGTCGCGACCCCGTGTGCCCGGCCTGCGGTCCGGACGCCGGCGAGATCGTCATCGCCGAGTACGACGACCTCTGCATGCCGCATCCCCGCTGAGAGATGCCGTCCCCCGGGGTGGCCCCAGGCCACGTCCTGCACGTCAACGGCGTCGACCTGGCCTGGACCGACCAGGGGGGCGGCGCCACCGGGACTCCCGCGTTGGTCCTCGTGCACGGGTTCACCGGCTCCGCGCACGACTTCGCGCTCGTGGCCGGCGACCTGGCGGCCGAGCGCCGCGTCGTGATGCTCGATCAGCGCGGTCACGGGCGTTCGACGAAGGTGGGCCGTCTCGAGGGGTACACCTTCGACCAGCTCGTGGCGGACCTGGCCGTCTTCCTCGAGCAGGTCGCCGGCGGACCTGTCGACCTGCTCGGTCACTCCATGGGCGGACGCGTCGCCATGGGGCTGACCCTGCGACGGCCGGACCTGGTGCGCTCGCTGGTGCTGATGGACACGAGCGGCTGGTCCTTCCTGTCGCCCGACGACGGGCTGGGGGACCTGGTGCGCAACTGGATCGAGAGCTTCGACCCGACGCGGGGCATGCCGCCCAACCTGGGGGCGGGCTCCCCCGAGGAGGCACTGATCGAGGCCCGCACCCCGGCCGCCTGGCGGCAGGAGAAGGAGGTCCTCCAGGCCGGCACGGACCCGTGGGCCGTGAAGGGGTTCGGGCTGGAGCTGTTCACCACGGGGATCTCGTTGCGCCCCGAGCTGCCGGCGATCACCTGCCCGACCACCGTCATCGCGGGCGAGCACGACCACCCGCTCGTCGACCAGGCCCCGGAGCTGGCGGCTGCCGTGGCCGACGGCCACGGCGTCATCATTGAGGGTGCGTACCACTCGCCCCAGCTGACGCAGCCCGACGAGTGGGTGGCTGCGGTGCGAGCGCATCTCGCCGGGGCGGACGAGCGCGCCGGTTCGGGTTCACCATGACCGACGACGCTGCCGCGCGGTCGGGCGACCGCACGCCGCCACGGGCGGGCGACCGGATCGCGTTGGCCGGCTCGGACGTGACCATCCCGCCACTGGGGGTGGGGACGTGGGCATGGGGCGACAAGAGCACGTGGGGGATGGGCGGCTACGACGCGTCCCTGACCGAGTCGTCCATCCGTGAGGCCTGGGAGGCGAGCATCGAGGCGGGCGTCGTCCTCTTCGACACGGCAGAGGTCTACGGCGGTGGCGAGAGCGAGCGCATCATCGGGCGCCTGCTGGCGGCCGACCCGCCGGTGCGCGAACGGGTGGTCGTCGCCACCAAGTTCATGCCGAGCCCGTGGAAGCTCGACGTGCAGCGGTCGCTGCTGGCCGCCGCCCGCGCCTCGTGCGAGCGGCTGGGTACCGGTTCGATCGACCTCTACCAGATCCACGGCCCGATCTCGCTGCGCTCGCACGGGGCCCTGGCCGACGCCCTCGCCGCCGCACATGCCGAAGGATTGGTGAAGGCAGTCGGCGTGTCGAACTACTCGGCCGACGAGACCAGCGCCATGGACGCGGCCTTGCGCCGACGAGGACTGCGGCTGGCCACCAACCAGATCGAGTTCTCGCTCCTGCGCGCCAAGCCGCTGCGTGCCGGCCTGCTCGACCGCTGTCGCGAGCTCGGCGTCACCCCGCTCGCCTACTCGCCGATCGGGCAGGGACGGCTGACCGGGAAGTACTCGGCGCAGCACCCTCCGCCGGGCAAGAGGACGTTCTCGGCCTACCCGATGGCGGAAGTGGACACCGTGGTGGCCGAGCTGCGGCGTATCGGCGAGGCGCACGGCGGGCGCACGCCGGGTCAGGTGGCTCTGGCCTGGGTCGTCGCCCAGGGCGCCGTGCCGATCCCCGGGGCGAAGAACCGGTCACAGGCCGAGCAGAACGCTGGCGCACTGGGGTGGCGCATGGACGACGAGGAGCTGGCCCGTCTCGATGCGGCCGCCCTGCTCGAGCGGCGGGGCCTCACGACCCGATTTTGGCAACACGGCTGAGCGGGCATACCGTCTCCGTGTGATCGCCGCGCTCTACGACGCACCGCTCCCGCCCCTGCGGGGATCACAACTGGTCTCGACCCAGTTCGATTTCGTGCCTGTCGCCATGATCCTGGCCGCGCTGGCCCTCTACCTGTGGGGGGTGAAGCGCAACAACGTGTTGCACCCGCGCCACCGCTGGCCGGTCGGCAAGACGGTGGCGTGGATCGGCGCCCTCGCCACCACGGCTGTCGCCGTCTTCAGCTTCGTCGGCGTCTACGACAGCGAGCTGTTCTGGGACCACATGGTCCAGCACTTGTTGCTCATCATGGTGGCCGCGCCGCTCTACGCGATCGCCTCTCCGCTGCAACTGGCCTGGCGTGGCACCTCGGGGACGGCGCACCTCGTGGTGACCGAGGCGCTGCGCAACCCCGTGGCCAAGTTCCTCGTGCACCCGGCGGTCGCCTTCGTGCTCTACGCCGTGGTGATCCCGATCAGCCACGTGACCCACTGGTACAACCTGACGCTCACAGAGGAGGCGGTGCACAATTTGGAGCACCTGGTCTTCCTGCTGGTCGGCTACATGTTCTGGCGGCAGATCTTCGGCAACGACCCCAACAAGTACCGGCTCCACCCGGCCTTGCAGTTCTTCTACCTGTTCCTCGCCGTCCCCATCGACACCTTCACCGGGCTGAGCCTGGCCGGCGAGACCCACGAGATCTTCCCTGCCTACCTGGCCACGCACCGCACCTGGGGGCCGTCCTATGTCGTCGACCTCCACATCGGCGGCTCAATCATGTGGGTCATCGGCGACACGCTCATGCTGTGGCCCATGATCCCGGTCGCCCTCCGCTGGATGCACATGGAGGAACGCAAAGCGGTCCGCATCGATCGTGAGCTCGACGCGCAGGCCGACGCCGAGGACCAGGCACGGACCCAGGCGGGTGCCGGCACGTACCCGGGGGGTTAGCCCCCGAGGTCCATCAGCTCGACGCGCACCCCGTCGGGGTCCGTGCAGTAGATGAATTCGAGCGCGATCCCGCCGAGGTCGATGCTGGTGCGGCTGGATTCGACGACGGCGCCACCCAGTTCCACCAGGCGGGCGGCGGTACCCGGCACGTCACGAACGCGGAACGAGAGGTGCGTCAGCCCGAGCTGGTGCACTTCCCGCCGCTCGCGTGGTCCGAACGGCGCCGGCTCCCGGAAGGCCAGCAACTCGATGGCCGCGGGCCCGCGTCTGATGAACTGCGAGGTCACCGCCACGTCGGGCAGGTCCATGAGGCGGGCGAACTCGGACCCGATCTCGTGGGACTCGGCCCGCTCGAACCCCAACCCGTCGCAGTAGAAGCGCAGCGAGCGCTCGAGGTCGCTCACGCAGATGCCGAAGTGCGAGAAGGCGGTGTCCACGTCGTCGTCCACGCCCTCAGTCTGCCCCGGATGGCCCCGACGGCGCGATCCTCCGTAGGCTCGCGGGTGTGACAGCAGAGAAGAGGGACCCCCAGGCCAGCCCGGAGCGCATCACGGACTCGGGCATCGTGGTGCGCCCGGTGTACGGGCCCGAGGACCTCGCGGCCTGGGACCCCGACGGCCAGCTGGGTCGGCCGGGGGCGTTCCCCTATACCCGCGGCGTCCATGCCCAGATGTACCGCTCGAAGCTCTGGACCATGCGCCAGTACGCCGGCTTCGGGTCGGCCGAGGCCACCAACCAGCGCTTCAAGTTCCTCCTCGATGCCGGCCAGACCGGGCTCTCGTGCGCCTTCGACCTCCCCACCCAGATGGGCTACGACTCCGATCACCCGCGGGCCGAGGGCGAAGTGGGGAAGGTGGGAGTCGCCATCGACTCCCTGGCCGACATGCGCCTCCTCATGGCCGACCTCCCCATGGACAAGGTCACGACGTCCATGACGATCAATGCCACCGGCGCCATCCTGCTGCTCCTCTACCAGCTGGTGGCCGAGGAACAGGGCGTGCCGGGAGCCAAGGTCCGCGGGACGATTCAGAACGACATCCTCAAGGAGTACGTCGCCCGCGGCACCTACATCTACCCGCCGCGCCCGTCGATGCGCCTCATCGTCGACACGTTCGCCTACTGCGCGGCCGAGCTGCCCAACTGGAACACGATCTCCATCTCGGGGTACCACATCCGCGAGGCGGGGTCGACGGCGGTGCAGGAGATCGCCTTCACGCTGGCCAACGGCATCGCCTACGTGGAGGCCGCCATCGCCGCGGGCATGGAGGTCGACGCGTTCGCCCCGCGGCTGTCCTTCTTCTGGAACTCGCACAACAACCTGTTCGAAGAAGTGGCCAAGTTCCGCGCGGCGCGGCGCATGTGGGCCCGCATCATGACCGAGCGCTTCGGGGCCAAGGACGAGCGGTCCAAGATGCTTCGGTTCCACACCCAGACGGGGGGCTCGACGCTCACGGCGCAGCAGCCGGAGAACAACATCGTCCGCGTCACGGTGCAGAGCCTGGCCGCGGCGCTGGGCGGGACGCAGAGCCTGCACACCAACGGCTTCGACGAGGCGCTCGGCCTGCCCACGACCAGGGCGGCCAAGATCGCGCTGCGCACGCAGCAGATCGTCGGCTTCGAGTCAGGCGTGGCCGACACGGTCGACCCACTTGCGGGCTCCTATTTCGTTGAGTCGCTTACCGACGAGGTCGAGGCGGCGGCCACCGACTACCTCGTGCGGATCGAGGAGCTGGGCGGCGCGGTGGCGGCCATCGAGGCCCGCTTCATGCAGGAGGAGATCGAGGCGGCCGCCTACAGCTTCGCCAAGGCCGTCGACGACGGCGAGAAGGTGGTGGTGGGCGTCAACCGGTTCGTCGACGCCGACGAGGAGCACACCGAGGTCTTCCCGATCGACGTGAAGCTCCAGCAGTTGCAGATCGAGCGGACCACGTCCATCAGGGCCGCACGGGACGGGGCCGCCGTGGACCGGGCCCTGTCCGACGTGGCCGAGACGGCCCGTGGCGAGGGAAACCTGCTGGTCCCCATGAAGGTGGCGCTCAAGGAGATGGCCACGCTCGGCGAGGTCTCCGACGTCCTGCGCGACGTGTTCGGGGTCTACCAACCCGGGGGCTGATTCGATGCCTGGGGCCGGACAACCCGCGTTCTGGCCTCTGTTCGACCTCGTCGTGCGGACGCCCCGCCTGGAACTGCGCCTGCCCCGTGAGGAGGAGTTCCCGGCGCTGGTCGCCCTGATCGACGGCGGGATCCACGACCCAGGGAGCATGCCGTTCTTCGTCCCGTGGACCGACGAGGAGCCCGATCGCCGGGCGCGCGCCACGGCGCAGTGGCTCTGGGGGCACCGGGCCACCTGGTCGCCCGAGAAGTGGACCTTCACCGCCGCCGCCTTCGTCGACGGGCAGCCGGTCGGGATGCAGGACCTCGAATCGGAGCACTTCCGAGCCGTGCGATCGGTGGACACCGGGTCCTGGCTCGGCCGGGCCCACCAGGGCCAGGGCCTCGGGCGCGAGATGCGCGAGGCCGTGTTGCACCTGGCGTTCGCCGGCCTGGGGGCGGAGGAGGCCCTGAGCGGCGCCTTCGAGGACAACGAGGCCTCATTGGCCACCTCGCGGACCATCGGCTACGAGGAGAACGGAGAGGCGCGTGGGCCGCGGCGAGACGGGTCCGGGCGCACCATCCGCTTCCGGCTGAGCCGCCAGCGCTGGGAGCCGCGGCGGCGGCACGACATTGAGATCTTCGGGCTCGAGGAGTGCTTCGACATGTTCCTCGGTGGGTCCCCGCAGCCTTGACCTCTTCCTGACCCCTGGCGCCGTTCCCGACGGGCCAAGATGAGCCATGGCAGCGCGTCGTGCCCACGTGTCCCCTCGGAGCGGCCGCGCACCCGCCCGCCACACCGCCGTGGCCGTCGTGGCCGCTGCCGCTGCGTGGCTCGCCATCCTCGACGGGGCCGCCGGCGCCGGCGTCGGCACCGCGGCTGCGGCGACGTCGCAGTCCTCGATCCAGTCCTCGACCCAGTCCTCGACCGTGTGGCTGTGCCGCCCGGGACTCCGCGCCAACCCTTGCACCGCGAACCTGACGACCTCGGTCACCTCTCGCAACGGTACGAGCGCCGTCCAGCGGGCCACCCCGGCCACGCGCCCGCCCGTCGACTGCTTCTACGTGTACCCCACGGTCAGCACGCAGCCGACGATCAACGCCAACCTGCGCATCGACCCCGAGGAGCGAACCGTGGCGCGCCAGCAGGCGTCCCGCTTCTCCCAGGTATGCCGGGTGTACGCGCCGATGTACCCACAACTGACCCTCGCCGCGTTGGACGCGAACCAGATCAACGCCCGCACCACTGCGGTGGCCTACCGCGGCCTGCTCTCCGCGTGGAAGGACTACCTGGCCAGGTACAACCAGGGCCGGGGCGTCGTCTTGATCGGCCACTCCCAGGGCGCCGCGCTCCTCATCGGGCTGATCAAGCGGGAGATCGACCCGAACCCGGCCGAGCGGCGGCTGCTTGTCTCTGCGCTGTTGATGGGGGGCAACGTCCTCGTACCGACCGGCAAGGTGGTCGGCGGCGACTTCGTCCACGTGCCGGCCTGCCAGGCCGAAACTCAGACCGGGTGCGTCGTGGCCTACTCGACGTTCAGCTCGCAACCATCGGCCTCCAGCTCGTTCGGCCGGCCCGCGAGCAGCATCAACGGGCAGGACGGGTTCGAGCCGGCTTCGACCGCCGGCCTGCAGGTGCTGTGCACCAATCCCGCCTCGCTCGCCGGCGGGCCGGGGTGGCTGCTGCCGTACTTCCTCGAGGGAGGATCGGTCAGGGTCCCGTGGGTGTCGTACCCCAACCTCTACCGGGGGCAGTGCCTCAGCGCACAGGGAGCGACGTGGCTGCAGGTGACGGCCGTGCCCGGGCCCAACGACGATCGGCCCGTCGTCGCGTCGTCGGGCTCGGGCTGGGGACTCCACAGCGACGACGTCGCGCTGGCGCTCGGCAACCTGGTGCAGATCGTCCGTGATCAGTCGGCGGCATACACCTCGACCCAGTCACCCGGCTCGCCCCAATCCTCGACCGCGTCCTCGGGCTGACGCGGGCTGACCCGGGCTGACGCGGGCTGGCGCGTCAGGCGTCCACGACGGCTTCGAAGTGCTCGACGACCGGGAAGGGGTCGTAGAAGTGGTGGAGCGCGGCGCGCCACTCCTCGTAGGCGGACGACCCCCGGAACCCCTCGGTGTGGTCCTCCAGGCTCTCCCACTCGACGAGGAGCAGGAAGCAGTTCGGCCGCTCGAGGCAGCGCTCGACGCGCAAGGAGACGAAGCCCCGGCTGGCCGCGATGAGGGCCTTGGCCCGTTCCATGGCGGTGATGAACTCGTCCTCTCGGCCCGGGACGACCTCGAGCAGAGCGTGTTCGGTGATCACCGGCCCGTCACCCGGCGAGGAGTCGCCGGCGCAGTGTCGGGTCCGTGGCGGCATCGATCGCGGTCCAGGCCAGTGCCACGGCGCCGTCCCGTACGGCGGCGTCGGCCGAGGGGGTGATGCAGGCCGCGGCGAACTCGCGCTGGTGGTTCACCGCCCCGTGCGCCTCGATCCCGATGAGCGGGTGGATGGTGGGGACGGCGAGCGAGACGTTGGCCATGTCCGTCGACAGGGTCGGCGGCGTTGCCCCGGCATCGTCGGCCTCGAAGCGGCGACCGAGCGCCTCGGCGTTGGCCCGGTAGGCGCCGAGGAGCCCGGGGTCCACCTCCATGTGGGAGTAGGCCGGAGCGAGCTCCTCGAAGGCCACCGAGCACCCGGTGGCCAGCGCCCCCGCCTCGAAGCACGCGTCGACCCTCGGCCGGAGCACGGCCAGGCCCTCCGCAGTGAGCGAGCGGACCATGTAGCGGGCGGTGGCCTCGGCGGGGATCACGTTGGCCGCACCCATACCCTGGGTCACGACGCCGTGCACCTGGTCGCCCGGAGGGAGCTGCTGGCGCAAGAGGCCGATCGCCACCTGTGCCACCGTGAGCGCGTCCTGCGCATTGACCCCGTGCCAGGGTGCCGCCGACGCGTGCGCAGCGTGGCCGGTGAAGCGGACGTCGTAGTGGGCGACGGCCAGGCACGTCGCGGTGAGCCGCTCGGTCGGCCAGGGGTGGACCATCATGGCGGCGTGGACGCCCTCGAAGGCGCCCCGCTCCAGCATCAGGACCTTCCCGCCACCGCCCTCTTCGGCCGGGGTGCCCAGGACGCGCACGGTCAGCCCGAGCTCTCCGGCCACCGCGGCGAGCGCCAGCCCGGCCCCCACCGCGGTCGCCGCGATGATGTTGTGGCCGCAGGCGTGGCCGACCTCGGGCAGGGCGTCGTACTCGGCGCACAGTGCGACGACGAGCTCACCGTCCCCCGACCTGGCTTCGAGCGCCGTGGGGAGGTCGTACACGCCCTCGTCGACGGGGAGCCCGGCGGAGCGTAGGGCCTCGGCCACGCGGTGGGCGGAGCGGGTTTCCTCGTAGCACAGCTCGGGCGTGGCGTGGACGGAGTGGCTGAGTGCGACGAGGTCACCCAGGTGGCGGTCGACGACCGCGGCCGCGGCCTCCTTGGCCGTCGTGGCGGCAGCCGGCCCGTCTGCCACCTACTCGATGACCGCCACGACGTCGCCGGCGCCGACGGAGTCACCCGCGCTCACGCGCACCTCCTTCACCACCCCGTCCTTCTCGGCGGCCACGGCGTTCTCCATCTTCATGGCCTCGAGCACGCAGACGGACTGCCCCACCTCGACGGCGTCGCCCACGGCCACGAGAACCTTGACGATCGTGCCCTGCATGGGGACCGTCACCTGGCCCGAGCCGCTGCCGGCCACCGCGCTCGCCGCGGCGCGCTTGGGCCTCCCGGCCGTCCGCCCGGGCGCTGCCACCGTGCCCAGGTCGGGCACCCAGAGCCGCACCGAGAACCGACGGCCGTCGACCTCGGCGGTGACGTCGCGCTGCACGAGGGGCACCGCGTCCTCTCCCGTTCCGGGCGCCGTGGGGGTGTCGCCGGCGGGCTCGGCGGTCACTTCGCTCAGGTCCAGCCGCTCCTCGACCCACTTCGTCGAGTGGGTCGCCCCGGCGAAGTCCTCGTGACTGAGGATGGCCACGTCCGCGGGCAGCGTGGTCGCCACCCCGGTGATGATCGTCTCGCCGATGGCCCGCAGCATGCGCCGCCGCGCCGCCTCTCGGTCGGGTGCCCAGACGATGAGCTTGGCGATGAGGTTGTCGTAGTACTGCGAGACCATGTCCCCGGACTCGTACCCGGCGTCGAGCCGCACGCCGGGGCCGGCCGGCTGGCGGAACGAGGTGATGGTGCCCGGCGAGGGGGCGAAGCGCCCGCCGGTCGGGTCCTCAGCGTTGATCCGGACCTCGATCGCGTGGCCGCGCCGGTCGATGTCCGCCTGCGTGAAGTCGAGGGCTTCGCCGGAGGCGATGCGGATCTGCCATGCGACCAGGTCGAGGCCGGTGACCAGCTCCGTGACGGGGTGCTCCACCTGCAGCCGGGTGTTCATCTCGAGGAAGTAGAACTCGCCGTCCTGGAAGAGGAACTCGACGGTGCCGGCGTTGTAGTAGCCGCAGGCCTCGGAGACCTTCACGGCGGCGGCGCCCATGGCCTGCCGGACCTGGTCGGGGAAGTCCGGCGCCGGGCTCTCCTCGACGAGCTTCTGGTGCCGGCGCTGCGCCGAGCAGTCGCGCTCGCCGAGCCACAGGGTGTTGCCGTGCTGGTCGGCCAGGACCTGCATCTCGATGTGGCGGGGCCACGTGAGGTAGCGCTCCAGGTAGATCTCGGGCCGGCCGAAGTAGGCCTGCGCCTCGCGGGCGGCCGATTCCATGGCCTCCGCCGCCTCACCCGGGGCGGCGACAACCTTCATGCCCCGGCCACCGCCCCCGTAGGCCGCCTTGATGGCGACCGGCCAGCCGTGCTCCTCCCCGAAAGTCACCACCTCCTCGGGCGAGGTCAGTGCCTCCGAGCGGCCCGGCACGCCCTCCACCCCCGCCCGCTCGGCCGCCAGCCGCGAGCTGATCTTGTCGCCCATGACCTCGATCGCCTCGGGCGGCGGGCCGATGAAGGTCACGCCGCGCCCGGTGATGGCGCGGGCGAAGTCGGTGTTCTCCGAGAAGAAGCCATAGCCCGGGTGCACGCCGTCGGCCCCGCTCTGCTCGATGGCGGCCAGGATGGCCTCGGTGTTGAGGTAGCTCTCGGTCGCGGTCTCGCCGCCCAGGGCGTACGCCTCATCGGCCATGCGGACGTGCATGGCGTCACGGTCGAGGTTCGAGTACACGGCCACGGTGCCGATGCCCAGCTCGCGGCAGGTCCGGATCACCCGGACTGCGATCTCGCCGCGGTTTGCAATGAGGATCTTCTGGAGCACGCCGGCCTTTCTTCTTCGAGTGGGCGGTCCCGCGGGGCCGGTAGTCACCCGCGGTGGGCTCTCACAATTGCACGCGCCGTATGGTGTCTGCCATGTGGCGAGGGGAGTGGGACGTCCGCTGGCTGGACGATGTCGAGTCCACCAACTCCTACCTGCACGACCAGGCCCGCCGGGGTGCTCCCGAGGGTCTGGTGGTTGCGGCGGACCATCAGACCGCGGGCCGGGGCCGCCTGGACCGCCGCTGGGAGTCCCCGCCCGGCGCGAACCTCCTGGTGTCGGTCCTCCTGCGGCCGGCTTGCGCCCCCGAGGACCTGCACCTCTGCACGGCGGCCGTCGCCCTGGCGGGTGCGGACGCCTGCCGCGAGGTGGCCGGCGTGGAGCCGGTGCTGAAGTGGCCCAACGACCTGCTCGTCGGCGAGGACAAGTTGGCCGGCGTGCTGGCCGAGGCGGACTTCGCCGGAGGTCACCTCGATGCGGTCGTCGTCGGGATCGGCTGCAATGTCGCCTGGCCGGGCCCGGCGGGGGCCGGAGGCACCTGCCTCGACGATCTGCGCCCCGGAGCGCCACCGGTGGACCGGCGGGTCCTGCTCGAACACCTGCTCGGGGCGCTGACCCCGCGTCGGGTCCTGCTCGACGACCCGGCCGGCCGGGCCTCCCTGGCCGAGGAGGTGCGGAAGCGCTGCGCCACGCTGGGGCAAGAGGTGCGAGTCCTCCTGGCGGGCGAGGAGCTCCGGGGCCGTGCCGTGGCCCTCGACGACGCCGGCAGGCTCGTGCTCGAGACCAGCGCAGGGCCCCGTGTCCTGAGCGCCGGCGACGTGGTCCACCTGCGCCGATGAGCCACGGATCGGCGGGGTCGGTCGGCTAACATGACCCGCACTATGCGCCTTCTCGTGACGGGAGGTGCCGGGTTCATCGGGTCCAATTTCGTCCGATACTGGGTCGAGCAGCACCCAGAGGACCATGTCGTCGCCTACGACGCGCTCACCTACGCCGGCAACCGACCCAATCTGATCGACATCGAGGACCGGATCGTCTTCGTCCATGGTGACATCTGCGACGACGCGGTGGCCGAGAAGACCCTGCGCGACCAGGACATCGACACCATCGTCCACTTCGCCGCCGAGTCCCACAACTCGCTGGCGGTGCTGAACCCCGGGCTGTTCTTCCGCACCAACGTCATCGGGACGCAGACCATGCTCGAAGCGGCCCGCCAAACGGGGGTGGCACGGTTCCACCACGTCTCGACGTGCGAGGTCTACGGCGACCTGGCGCTCGACACCGACCAGGCCTTCACCGAGGAGTCCCCGTACCGCCCCCGCACGCCGTACAACGCGTCGAAGGCCGGTGCCGACCACGCTGTCCGGGCCTACGCCGAGACCTACGGCCTCCCCATCACGATCACGAACTGCGCCAACAACTACGGCCCGTACCAGTTCCCCGAGAAGCTGATTCCGCACTTCTGCGCGCTGGCCCTCGATGATCAGCCGCTGACCCTCTACGCCAGCACGGAGAACCGCCGGGAGTGGCTCCACGTCCACGACCACTGCACGGCCATCGACGCCGTCTTGAGCCAGGGCCAGGTGGGCGAGACGTACCACGTGGGTAGCGGCGTGGAGGCCTCGATCATGGAGGTGGCCGACCGGATCCTCGCCGCGCTCGGCAAACCCGCGTCGCTCAAGACCATCGTGCCGGACCGCCCCGGGCACGACCGGCGCTACGTCCTGGACGCCTCGAAGCTGCGGAACGAGCTCGGTTGGGCTCCGACGGTCGATTGGGGGCAGGGCCTGGTGGACACGGTCACCTGGTACGCCGAGCACCGCTCCTGGTGGGAGCCCCTGATGGCCCGCGCGCCCGTCGTCGAAGGGTCGTGGGGGACCGGAGACGGCGGAGCGCGCGCTGACCGGTGCGGATCTTGATCACGGGGGCGAACGGGCAGCTCGGGCGCGACTTGCAGGACGCACTGGCCGGCAGGCGGCCCGCCGGGGGGCTCCGGTGCGCGCTGCTCGGTCCCGAGGGTGACCGCCCGGGACTCGCCCACGAGGTCCTGGCCACCGACATCGACACCATGCAGGTCGAGGATCGCGACGTCGTGCAAGCCACATTCGCGGAGTTCCGCCCTGAGCTGGTGCTTCACGGGGGTGCGCTCACGGCGGTCGACCTCTGCGAGACGGAGGTCGACCTGGCCTACGCGGTCAACGCCGTGGGCACCCGCAACGTCGCCGAGGCCGCGGCCCAGGCCGGGGCCCACATGGTCTACGTGTCCACCGACTACGTCTTCGACGGCACGGCAGGGCGTCCGTACCGCGAGTGGGACCGGCCGTCGCCCGCGTCGGTCTACGGCGCCTCCAAGCTGGCCGGTGAGCACGAGTGCCGGCCCGGCGCCACCATCGTGCGCACCAGTTGGTTGTGCGGCGCACACGGCGCCAACATGGTGCGCACCGCGCTCCGCCTGGCCGACGGGGAGGGGGAGCTGCAATTCGTGGACGACCAACACGGCTCGCCGACCTTCACCGCCGATCTGGCCCCGGCCGTCGTGACGCTGGGACTGGGCCGCCGGCCCGGGCTCTTCCACGTGACCAACAGCGGTGTCACCACCTGGTGGGGCTTCGTGCGGGCGGTGCTGGACGCCGCTGGTGCCGACCCCGAGCGGGTGCGGCCCATCCGCACCGAGGACCTCGTGCCGCCCCGCCCCGCCCCGCGCCCGGCGTATTCAGTGCTCGACAACTCGGCGTTGCGCCTCAGCGGGCTGCCGGCGTTGCCCGACTGGCAGGACGCCCTGGGCCGGCTCGTTCCCGTCCTGCAGGCAGAGGCGGTGGTGGCGTGAGCGCGCGCGGCGCCGGGCGCCGCGTCGCCGTGATCGGGGCGGGGTACGTCGGGCTGCCCACAGCGGCCACGCTGTCCCACTTCGGGCACTCGGTGGTGTTGGCCGAGCGCGAGCCGTCCCGCCTGGCCGCCCTGCGAGCCGGACGCCTGCCCATCTTCGAGGCAGGCCTCGACGAGTTGGTGGCGCGTGGCGTGGCGGCCCGCACGCTGGCGTTCACCGACTCCGCGGTCGAGGCGGTGAGGGGCGCTGAGTTCGTCTTCCTGTGCGTGGCCACGCCGCAGGGCGCGGACGGATCGGCTGACCTGTCCTTCGTCGAGGAGGCGGCGAAGGAGATCGCTCGCCACCTGGAGCCCGGCGCCGTCGTCGTCAACAAGTCCACGGTGCCAGTCGGCTCGGCCTCCATGGTCGAGCAAGTGATCGGACGCTCCGACATCGGGGTCGTGTCGAACCCCGAATTCCTCCGCGAGGGCACTGCGGTGATCGACAGCCTCAGGCCGGACCGGATCGTCGTCGGTGCCGACGACCCGCACGCCGCCGCCCGGGTCGGGGAGCTGTTCGCGCCGACGGGCGCGCCGCTGATCGTCACCGACGCCACTACGTCCGAGACGATCAAGTACGCCTCGAACGCCTTCCTCGCCACCAAGTTGAGCTTCGTGAACGCGTTGGCCGGCCTGTGCGAGGAGCTCGGAGCGGACGCGCGGGACGTGCTGCTCGGGCTGGGCTACGACAAGCGCATCGGCTTCGAGTTCCTGCGGCCCGGCCCGGGGTGGGGCGGCTCGTGCCTGCCCAAGGACACGCGTGCCCTGCTGCACATCGCGTCGGAGGCGGGCTACGACTTCTCGCTCCTCGCTGGTGCCATCGCCTCGAACGACGAGCAGCTCTCACGTGTCGTGGCCAAGGTCGAGGCGGCCTGTGGCGGATCGGTGTCGGGAGCGCTCGTGGCGGTCTGGGGCCTGACCTTCAAGGCCAACACCGACGACCGGCGCCACTCGCCGAGCCTCGACGTGGCGCAGCGCCTGATGTCGCTCGGCGCCACGGTGCAGGCCTTCGATCCCACGGTCGACGCCGAGGCAACGGATGCGGAAGACCTCAACGGTCTCGTGCTGCGTGGCGACCCGTACGACGCGGCGGCCGGGGCGCGTGCGCTCGTCGTGCTGACCGAGTGGGACGAGTTCCGGTGGCTCGATTTCTCGCGCGTGTTGACGGTGATGGACCAGCCGAACATCGTCGACGCGCGCAACCTGCTCGACCCGGCCGCGGTCCGGCGTATGGGCTTCGGGTACACCGGGATCGGACGCCGGTGAAGCGGGTCGTCGTCGCCGGGGGCGCCGGCTTCCTGGGTTCGCACCTCTGCGACCGCCTGATCGAGCGCGGCGACGCCGTCATCTGCCTCGACGACCTGTCGACAGGCTGCCGGGAGAACGTGGCCCACCTCCTGGGCCACGAGCGGTTCAGTCTGGTGGTCAACGACGTGAGCGAGAAGGTGGAGGTCGAGGGGGGACCGGTCGACGCGGTCTGCAACCTGGCTTCGCCGGCGTCGCCCCCGGCCTACCTGGCACGGCCGCTCGCCACGCTGGCGGTCGGGAGCGAGGGGTCGCGACGCTTGCTCGAGCTGGCCCGTGAGCACGGGGCCAGGTTCCTCATGGCCAGCACCAGCGAGATCTACGGGGACCCCGACGTGCACCCCCAGGTCGAGTCCTACCGCGGCAACGTCGACCCGACAGGCCCCCGCAGTGTCTACGACGAGGCGAAGCGCTTCGCCGAGAGCCTGACCATGGCCATGCACCGGACGTACGGCGTGGACGTGGGCATCGCGCGCATCTTCAACACCTACGGCCCTCGCCTGTCGCCAGGGGACGGCCGGGTGGTGTCGAACTTCATCGTGCAGGCACTCCGGGGCCAGCCGTTGACCGTCTACGGAGACGGGAGCCAGACGCGCAGCTTCTGCTACGTGGACGACCAGATCGCCGGGCTGCTGGCCCTGCTCGACTCCTCGCTGGTCGGCCCGGTCAACATCGGGAACCCTGACGAGCGCACCATGCTCGACCTGGCCCGGCTCGTGCTCGCGCTCACCGGCTCGGCGTCGGAGCTCACCAACATGCCACTTCCCGTCGACGACCCCACCCGGCGCTGCCCCGACATCGGGCTGGCGCGGCGCGCGCTCGGATGGGAGCCTCGGGTCAGCCTCGAGGAGGGCATCGAGCGCACCATCCCGTTCTTCGCCGACCGCGTGAGGGACGGGACGGACGCCGAGACGGCGCCAGGCCGGGACACCCCGAGCATCATCGACGGGGGGACCACCCACACATCACGGAGCACGCACACATGACTGACAACGACACGACGAGCGACCTGCCCGACATGCCGCCCCAGCGGACCTACGGATCCCTGTCGGTGATCACACCGGTGTTCAACGAACGCACCACCGTGGCGGAGATCATCCGGCGCATGCGGGCCGTCGAGCTGCCGCTGACCCTACAGATCATCGTGGTCGACGACGGCTCCCAGGACGGCTCCGACAAAGTCCTGAGCGCCCTGCAGGACTCGACCGTGCGGGTCATCCGGCATCAGGGGAACCAAGGCAAGGGCGCGGCCATCCGCACCGGCCTGTCCGAGGCGCAGGGCGACATCGTCATGATCCAGGACGCCGACCTCGAGTACGATCCCGAGGACTGGCCCCGTCTGCTCGAGCCGATCCTGCGCGGCAAGGCGAGGGTGGTCTACGGCAGCCGCTTCACCGGCGAGCGCAAGAACATGTTGCCGCTGCATTGGATGGGCAACCGGCTGCTGTCCTTCGTGACCAACGTGCTGTACAGCTCCACCCTCTCGGACATGGAGACCTGCTACAAGGTGTTCGACCGCCAGGTGCTCGAAGGGCTGACCGTGGTATCCAACCGATTCGACTTCGAACCCGAGATCACGGCCAAGATCCTCCGACGCGGCCACAGGATCTACGAGGTGCCGATCTCCTACGCGGGCCGCGAGCCCGACGAGGGCAAGAAGATCACGTGGCGTGACGGGTTCGGGGCGCTCAAGGCCCTGGTCAAGTTCCGCTTCACCCGGGACTACTGAGCCATCGGTGCCCGGCGCTCATGGCGCCATCGGCGCGGTGGTTGTGGACCACGACGCCGGGCACCTGCTCGAACTCTGCGTCGACTCCCTCCTCAGCGAGGGGGCTTCGCCGGTGATCGTGGTCGAGAACGGGGCTCCGGGTAGCGCCGCCGCGGCCCTGGCCGGGCGGCTGTCGCGGACGCCCGATGTCCCCGTCCGCTTCGTGCGCCCCGGTCGCAACGTCGGATTCGGTGCCGGCGTGAACCGCGGCCTGGCCGTGCTGGCGGGTGAGTCCTCGCCCCCCGAGTGGGTGCTGGTGTCCAACCCGGACCTGGTGCTCCACGAAGGGTCGCTCCCGGCCCTGCGCCATGCGCTGGCATCCCACCCGGCTTGGGCCCTCGTCGGGCCGCGCATCTTCACCGAGACCGGAGAGGTGTACCCGTCCGTGCGCAACTTCCCCTCCTTCACCGACGCCGCCGGTCACGCGCTCCTCGCCCAGTTCAAGCCGGACAACCCGTTCACGCGGCGCTACAACCCGGGGACGCCGGCGGGCGACGCCGTGGCGGCGGCGGGTTGGGTGTCAGGCTCGTGCTTCTTGGCTCGGCGCCGCGCGCTCGAGGAGCTCGGGGGTTTCGACGAGGCGTACTTCATGTACGCGGAGGACATGGACCTGTGTTGGCGCGCGCACGAGTCGGGTTGGGGCGTCGGCTTCGCCGGCACGGCGGCCGCCACCCACATCCAGGGAGTGAGCACGGCCCGACACCCGTACCGGATGATGGCGGCCCATCACCGCTCAGCGCTGCGCTTCACGGTGCGGACCACGAAGGGGTGGCGGCGGCTGGCACTGCCCCTGGCTCTCGTCGTGCTCGGGGCGCGCATGGTGCTGGCGACGGCGCGTCTCGCCCTCACCCGTTGAGCGTGCACCCGCCCGACCCGCTGACCCGGGCGGCGCGGCTCCACCGCGGGTGGCGCCTGGCGGCGGTGGTCGCCCTGGCAATGACCGTGCTGGCCCTGGTGTTGGCTGCCGTCGCGCTGACCCGCCCGACTCCGGTGCACATCGAGCCCGAGGCCACCTTCGCACTGCCGCCTCCGGCGTCGGCCTGTGACGGCGCCACCGGCCTACCCGGCGGAGGCGATCGGATCCCCTTGACCGTGAGCACGGTGAGCGGGCAGGTGGCTGAGTCCCTCAACGTGTGCATCGGCGGACAGGGGCCCTTCCCTTTCGTGCTCGACACGGGCGCCGGTCATTCGATCATCGACACCGGGTTGGCTCGACGCCTCGGTCTGGCGTCGGCCGGGCCGGCGAGCGAGTTCGCCGGTGTGGGGTGCACCGGCACGGCCCACCCGGTCTCAGTCGGGTCCTGGTCGCTCGATGGCGTGACTCTCCGGCCGCAGCAGCTGACCGCGGCCACCCTGCCGCACATGGGGGGCAAGGGGCAGCTGGTCGGGCTGCTGGGCTCGGACGTGCTGGCGCGCTTCGGCGCGGTGCGGGTCGACTTCCGGGCCGGGGCGCTGGTGCTACCCGGGCCCGAAGGCGATCAACTCGGCGGCGTCACGCCCGTCACCGGGCCGACCGCCGCGCCCCCCACGTCGTTGACGGGCGGCGCCGGCACGGCGGTGCCGGCCACCGTGACGGCGGCCGAGGGCGACGTCTCACTCGGTGTGGCCGTCCGCTTCGCCGGCGGGGCGCCGCGCCAGTTCGTCGTGGACACCGGGTCCTCGCAGAGCATCGTCTCGACCTCGGCGGCCCAGGCAGCCTCCCTGGCCGGCACCGACCTGGCGCAGCGCCAGCCCACCGTGTGCTCGGTGATCACGGTCCCCCTGGTGCAGAGCGGCCCGTGGGCCGTCCCCGGAGTGTCCCTACACCGCCAGTTCCTCGGGTCCACCGAGTTCGGGTCGGTCGGCTCGAGCGGGATCCAGGGTCTGCTCGGGTCGGACCAGCTGAAGCGCTACCGCTGGATCGTCCTCGATTACGTCGGGGCGCAGATCGTGCTGGGTTGACGGGCGCCGTGCCGGGGCGCCCGTGAGCCCTCTTCACACCATGCGGCAGTGCCGTTCAGTGAACGAAACTACTCGGGGCCCGAGAGCCCGAGCATGTCGGTGACCCCGTGGTCGCGGCCCGCGGTGTAGCCCCCGTCGACCGCCATGGCCAGCCCGGTCACGAAGGAAGCGTCGTCGGAGAGCAGGAACGCGGCAACCGAGGCGATCTCTTCGGGGCGGGCCATGCGCCGACCGAGCTTGTGCTCGTGGACGATGTCGGCCCGCACGGCCTCCATGCCCGGGCCGAAGATCGACGCCGCCATCGGGGTCTCCACGAAACCGGGACACACGGCGTTGACCCGGATGCCGCGCCCGCCGTAGTCGATGGCCATGTTCTTGGTCAGGATCACCACGCCTCCCTTTGAGGCGCTGTAGGCGCTGCCTCCCGCCGTCCCCTCGAGCCCCTCGATGCTGGCCACCGTGACCACCGAGCCGCGCTGGCCGTCGGGGCGGGCCGGCTGGCGCAGCATCTGGTCGACGACATGCTTGGCGGTGAGGTAGGTGCCGGTGAGGTTGACCGTCAGCACCCGGTCCCACTCCTCGCGGGGGAGCAGGTGGACCGGGCCGCCCCCGGCCACGCCCGCCGCGTTGACCAGTCCGTCCAGGGACCCCCCGAAGGCCACGGCAGCGGCCACGAGGGCGCACACCGACGCCTCGTCGGCGACGTCGGTCGCCACGAACGTCCAGGCGTCGCCCGCGTCGCCCGCGTCGGGTGATGGCGGCGTCGACGGCGGCGCCAGGTCGGCGCCGACCACCCGCGCCCCCTCCTCGAGCAAGCGAGCTGCCGTGGCGAGCCCGATGCCCGAAGCGGCCCCGGTCACGATGTAGGTGCGGCCGGTCAGTCCACGCATGGGAGCCTCCGTGTCTCTGGTCTGTTTCTCTTGTCCGGTTCGTGTCCGGCTTTGTGTCCGGCTCTCGTCCGTCTCGCTTGGTCGCCCGGTGCGCTTCTGCTTCCGTGGCGGTTGCGCCCGGATCGGCCCGGCTGATAGGAGCAGGGCACTGTTCTAGCTCCGGGAGCACCGGGGCGTTCGTCCGAACGGGGGGAGCCGCCACATGGGGACCAGGCCCTACATGGGGACCAGGCCGTGAAGTTCGCGTTGTTCTACGAGATCCCCGTCCCGCGACCATGGGGCGAGGACAGCGAGCTGATCGCCTACCGCCAGACGCTCGAGCAGGCCATCGCCGGGGACCGGTTCGGTTGGGACGCCTTTTGGACGGTCGAGCACCATTTCTTGCAGGAGTACTCGCACTGCTCGAACCCCGAGGTGCTCTACGGCGCCATCGCGGCGCGCACCGAGCGGATCCGCCTCGGCTACGGCGTGCGGCTCATGCCCAAGCCCTACAACCACCCGGTGCGCACGGCCGAGTCGGTGGCCGTGCTGGACCTGCTCTCGGGGGGACGGGTCGACCTGGGCACCGGCCGCTCCGCCACCCGCACCGAGCTCGAGGGTTTCGGGGTCGACCCGGCCGAGAGCCGTCGCATGTGGCAGGAGGCCATCGAGCACGTCGTGGGGTGCTGGACCCACGACGAGTACGAGTTCGACGGCGAATTCTGGCAGATGCCCCGACGCCGCGTGCAGCCCAAGCCGTGGCAGAAGCCCCACCCGCCGCTCTGGGGCGCCACCACCAGCGACGAGGGGCACGTGCAGGTGGGCGACCTCGGCCTCGGGCTGTGCTCGTTCGCGGTGGGCCTGCCCCCGTCGGAGGTGCAGCGCAAGATCGACCTCTACCGCGCCGCCGTCGAGCGTTGCACGAATCCGATCGGCGCCTTCGTGCACAACCAGGCGGCCACCTTCACCATGGCCATCTGCGGTGACGACCGCGATCAGGTGGTGGCCGAGGCCCGCGAGTCCTTCGAGTGGTACCCGAAGACGGGCGCCCGGGCGATCGCCACGCTCAGCGACTGGATGGCCGAACGCAACGAGGAGCTGGGGAGCTACGCCTACGCCGCCGACATGAAGAGGACGGACGAGGAGGGGATGCTCGACCTGTTGAGCCTGGAGTACCTGATCGACGCCAACGCGTGCGTCCTCGGTACGCCCGAGGAGTGCATCGAGGCCTGCAAGGCCTACGAGGAGGCCGGCGTGGACCTGCTGCTCTGCCTGGTCAATCCCTACAAGATCCCGCACGAGACGGTGATGCGCACCATCGAGCTCATGGGCACCGAGGTGATCCCGGCCTTCCGCTGAGCGCCCGTGGCCGCGGGGCCACCACAGGAGTGCGGGGCCTCAGGGGAGCAGGCCCTCAGGGGAGCAGGGCCAGCTTGCCCACCGCCCGCCGCGCCAGCAGGTCGTCGAGGGCCCGGCCCGCGTCCTCGAGCGGATAGGTGGTCGGGGCAATCGGCTCGAGGCGACCGGCCGCGACCATGGCCAGGAGTTCGACGAGCAGCGCCCGCTGCTCGTCGGCGTGCTGCATGGCCCAGATACCCCAGTCGATGCCGAGCACGCTGCGGTTGCGCAGCAGCACCTGGTTGAGCGGGAACGAGGGGATGGACGCCGCGAAGCCGATGACCAGGTAGCGCCCCCCGTCGCCCAGAGCACGGAGGGCGGGCTCGGCCAGGGGCCCGCCCACCGGGTCCACCACCACGTCGGCACCGGTGCCGCCCGCCCAGGCGCGCACCGCGTCCTTGAGCGGCGCCGCCTCGGGGTCGAGCACCTCCTCCGCCCCGGCCGCGGCCGCCGCCGCCCGCTTCTCGGGGCTCGACGCCACGGCGAGGATGCGGGCACCCAGCGCCCGGGCCACACCGATGGCGGCCAGCCCGATGCCGCCACCGCCCCCGAGCACGACCACCCCCTCACCGGCGGCGAGGTGCGCCCGGTCGCGCAGAGCGAACAGGCAGGTGCTGAAGCTCTGCGTGAACGTGGCGGCCTGGGGGGCGCTCAGCCGGTCGGGGAGGGCGAAGACCGAGGCGGCGGGCACGGCCACCCGGCTGGCGTAGCCGCCCAGACCGCAGTTGGCCACCACGCGCTGCCCCACGACGAGACCAGCGACGCCATCGCCGAGCGACGAGACGCGGCCGGCGACCTCGTTGCCCGGCACGAAGGGCACGGGGGGCTTGATCTGGTAGCGCCCCCCCACGAAGAGGGCGTCGACGAAGTTCACGCCCGCCGCCTCCACGTCGACCACCACGGTGCCGGGGCGAGCCTCGGGATCCGGCCGCTCCTCGACGCGGAGCAGCGACGGAGGCCCGAGCTCGTGGCAGACGACGGCGCGCACGGCGCCCGACGCTACCGTGCGGACGGTGGAGCGCATCAAGGTGGCCCGGCCCGACGAGCTGGCGTGGTTGCCCGGCGTGGAGGCCGCGGCCGACGCGCTCTTCGACGACCTGGGCATCGGGCCACTGCCCGGACCGGGCACCGAAGAGGAGCTCGCCGCCGCGCTCGTGGTCCTCGTGGCCGGCGAACCTCCCGTGGGGTTCTGCCGCCTCGACCGCGTGGGCCCACCCGCTCCGGGGGCGCACCTCGAGCAGCTCTCGGTCCGTCCCGACCTCGGGCGCCAGGGACTGGGCCGGGCCCTGCTGCGCGCCGCCTGCGCCTGGGCGGCGGCCCACGGCTTCGCGGAGCTGACCCTGGCCACCTACCGCGACGTCCCGTGGAACGGGCCCTTCTACGCCTCGGAGGGTTTCGTCGAAGACGGGGGCGTGGACGACTGGCTGGTGGCCCATGGCCTCCCACCCGAGGAGCCGGTCATGGGCCGGGGTGGCACCAGGGTCCTCATGCGCCGGCGGCTCTGAGGCCCGGTCGGGTCGGCTGCCGCGCCTCAGTGCGCCTCGGCCACCTCCGCGTGGCGGAAGCAGCCGACCAGGTGGTCGTTGACGAGCCCGGCTGCCTGCAGGTGGGCGTAGACGATGGTCGGGCCGACGAAGCCGAAGCCGCGCCGGCGCAGGTCCTTGCTCAGGGCCTCCGACTCGGCCGACGTGGCGGGAAGCTGATCGATCCGGCGCCACCGGTTGACCTTGGGGATGCCCTCGACGAACTCCCAGATGTAGGCGTCGAAGGAGCCGAGCTCATCTTGGACGGCGAGGAAGGCCCGGGCGTTGCGCACCGTCGCCTCCACCTTGGCCCGGTTGCGGATGATCCCCGGGTCGGCCAGCAGCTTCTCGATCCGGGCCGGCGTGTAGCGCGCCACCTTGACGGCGTCGAAACCGGCGAAGGCCTTCCGGTATCCCTCACGGCGCTTGAGAACGGTCGCCCAGCTGAGCCCGGCCTGAGCGCCCTCGAGGACGAGGAACTCGAAGTGGGTGCGGTCGTCGTGGACGGGCACACCCCACTCGGTGTCGTGGTATGCCTGCATCTCGGCACTCCCGGTGGCCCAGTCGCAACGGCGCACGGCACGGCCGCCGCCGCCACGGCCGCCATCGCCGCCACCGCCACCGCCACCGCCACCGCCACCGCCACCGCCGCTGCCACCGTTGCCGCCATCGTCGCTGCCATCGCCGTCGACCTGTCGCCGCACGCCGCTCACGGCGCCACCGTAGGCCGCAGCTGTGACGGGGTGATCCGGTAGAGAACGTGGCGTCGCAGCGGGCTGCCCTCGGGCAGCGAGGGGTGGTCGAAGTCCCCGGTCGCGTCGCGCACCATGCCGAGTCTCTCCATGACCGCCTGCGACCGGGCGTTGCGCGTCGTGGTGTAGGCCACGATCTCGGGGACGCCCGCCTCGAAGCCGACGCGCAGAGATGCCGCGGCCGCCTCGGTGGCGTAGCCGTGGCCCCAGTGGTCTGGGTGGAGCCGCCACCCGACCTCGACCGCCGGGGCGCACGGGATCCACTCGGGCACGCGGTGCAGGCCCACCATCCCGATGAACGCCGGTCCGCCCGGCAACGCGAGGGCCCAGAAGCTCCATCCCTCGCGGGCGAGCTCGGCGGAGTAGCGATCGATCATGGCGTCGCTCTCCCCCCGCGTGGCCACCCCGCCCAGGGACTCGGCCACCAGAGGATGGGTGTTCAGGTCGGCCAGCGGCGCCCGGTCGGCATCGGTGAGGGGTCGCAACACCAGCCGGTCCGTCCGGACCACGTGGTCAGTCCCCTGCGCCGCTCTTGACCGCGGTCTCGGCCGCCCAGCGGTAGTCGGCCTTGCCCGAGGGCGAGCGCTGGACCTTGTCCACGAACACGACCTCCTTGGGCAGCTTGTAGCGGGCGATGTGCGCCGAGGCGTGCTCGCGGATGGAGGCCTGGTCGGCCTGCGCCCCCTCGGCCAGCTGCACCACCGCCACCACCTCGGACCCCCAACGCTCCGACGGCCGCCCGGTCACCACCACGTCGTGGACGGCCGGGTGCCCGGCGATGGCCCGCTCCACCTCCTCGACGAAGATCTTCTCGCCGCCCGAGTTGATGGTGACCGAGTCGCGGCCGAGCAGCTGGACCTCACCGCCGGCCAGATAGCGGGCCCGGTCACCGGGGATGGAGTAGCGGATGCCGTCGATCACCGGGAAGGTGCGCGCCGTCTTGTCGGGGTCGCCGAGATACCCGAGGGGCACGTTGCCGGTCTGGGCCAGCCACCCGTTGCCCTCGTGCCCCGGCTCGAGCACGCTCGTGAAGGTCTCGTCCACCACGACCGTGCCCGGCCCGGGGAGGAACGACCCCACCGCGGTGCCGTCGACCGAGGTGGCGTGCATCTGCGCGCCGGTCTCCGACGAGCCCGCCGAGTCGGAGATGACCAGGTTGGGCAGGCGCTCGAGCGCCATGGCCCGCACGGCCGGGGTCAGGGGGGCCCCGCCGTTGCCCACGGCGAAGAAGCTGGAGAGGTCGTAGTCCTTCCGGTCGAGCTGGGTCAGCAGCGGGCGCAGCACGGCGTCGCCCACCAGCGTCATCGTGTTGGCCTTCTCCTTCTCGACGACCGTCCAGACGTCGTCGGGGTCGACGTGGTGGACCTCGTCGGGGAAGATGAGCGTGCAGCCCTGGGCCCACATCATGAAGGCCGCCCACTGCGCCGCGCCGTGCATGAGCGGCGGCAGGATCATGATGCGCAGCGGCATCGACTCGGAAAGGCGCTCGGTCAGGCCCTCGTAGCTGGTGAGGATCTCCCAGGTGCCCACCTTCCGCCCGCCCATGGCCGCCATGAAGATGTCGTGCTGGCGCCACAGCACACCCTTGGGCATGCCCGTCGTGCCGCCGGTGTAGAGGATGTAGAGGTCGTCGGGCGAGGGGTCGACCGGCGCGCCATCCGGCGAGGAGGCGGCCAATGCCTCCTCGTACCACTCCGCCCCGGGGAGGAGGTGGTGCCCCGACTCGTCGGCCACCTGGAGCACCACGTCGGGAGGCGAGTCGAGGGTCGGGAGCACCTCGGCGAACGTGGGGGCGAGGATCGAGTGCAGGATCAGGCCCCGGGGCCTGGCGTCGTTGAGCAGGTAGCGCAGCTCCTCGCCCACGTAGCGGTAATTGACGTTGAACGGGGCGACCCGGGCCCCATAGGAGCCCAACATGCCCTCGAGGTACTCGTTGCCGTTGTAGAGGGCCAGGGCCAGGTGGTCCTGGCCCGACTCCCAGCCGTGCAGCTCGTACCGCTCGCGGTGCGCCCCCAGCCCCTTGTCGTGCAGGTAGGCGGCGAGGCGCTTCGAGCGCCCCGCCACCTGGCCGTAGGTGAGCCGGCGGTCGCGCCAGACGACGGCCTCGCGGTCGGCCAGGGACTCGACGAGGACGCCGAAGGCCTTGGCCAGGTTGAACTGGGTGGTGGGCGCGTCGGCGGGTCCGGGCACGGTTCCGCACTGTACCGGCACGCACCGCACGGGCCCGGTTCCCGCCGGCGTCGCGCCATGGGCCATGATGCCTCCGTGGACGTCCGCAACCCGGCCACCGGGGTGGTCATCAGGACCGTCGAGGGGACGAGCGCCGAGGACACCGACGCCGCCATCGGGCGGGCCGCCGGCGCCTTCGAGTCCTGGCGCGCCGTCGCCCCGGGCGATCGGGCGCGCCTGCTGCGCCGCTTCGCCGCGGCGGTGGACGCCCACCTCGAGGAGCTGGCCGGGCTCGAGGTGGCCAATGCCGGCCACGTCATCGGCAATGCCCGCTGGGAGGCGGGCAACGTGCGCGACGTGATCGAGTACTTCGCCGCGGCCCCCGAACGCCTGTGTGGCCGGCAGATCCCGGTGCCCGGCGGCCTCGACGTCACCTTCCACGAGCCGCTCGGAGTGGTCGGCGTCATCGTGCCCTGGAACTTCCCCATGGCCATCGCCGGCTGGGGGTTCGCGCCGGCGCTGGCCGCGGGCAACACGGTCGTGCTCAAGCCGGCCGAGCTCACGCCGCTCAGCGCGCTGCGCATCGGCGAGCTGGCCCTCGAGGCCGGACTCCCAGCCGACGTGCTCCAGGTGGTGCCCGGCAAGGGCAGCGTGGTGGGGGAGCGGTTCATCGAGCACCCGGCCGTGCGCAAGATCTGCTTCACCGGCTCCACCGAGGTCGGCCAGGCCGTCATGGCCGGGTGCGCCCGGCAGATCAAGCGGGTCACGCTCGAGCTCGGGGGCAAGAGCGCCAACGTCGTCTTCGCCGACGCTGACCTCGAGCTGGCCGCGGTGCGGGCGCCTTTCGGGGTGTTCGACAATGCCGGGCAGGACTGCTGCGCCCGGTCGCGGATCCTGGTCGAGCACCGCGTCTACGACCGCTTCCTCGAGCTCCTCGAACCGGCCGTCCGGGGCGTCGTGGTGGGCGACCCTACGCAGGAATCGACCGAGATGGGCCCGTTGATCTCGCCGTCGCACCTCGAGACCGTGGCCTCCTTCGTCCCCGACGAGGCGCCTGTGGCTGTCCGGGGCAGCTGCCCCGAGGGCCCCGGCAACTGGTTCGCACCGACCGTGCTCGCCCCGGTGGCGCCGTCCGACCGGGCCGCCGTCGAGGAGATCTTCGGGCCGGTGGTGGTGGTCATCCCCTTCGAGGACGAGGCCGACGCCGTGCGCCTGGCCAACGACACCCCCTATGGGCTCTCGGGCTCGCTGTGGACGCGTGACGTCGGCCGGGCGCTCCGGGTGGCCCGCGCCGTCGAGACAGGGACGCTGTCGGTCAACTCGCACTCGTCGGTCCGCTACTGGACGCCCTTCGGCGGGGTCAAGCAGTCGGGCATCGGGCGCGAGCTGGGGCCCGACGCCCTCGATGCCTTCACCGACGTGAAGAACGTCTTCATCAGCTCCGACTAGGCCGGTCGGAACGGGTCAGTCAGCCCCCGAAGAAGTCCGGAACAGCCATTCCCACGAGGAGGGAACAGTGAGCGAGAGCACCCCCTACGCCCGGCGGCTCGTGGACCGGGTGGCCGTCGTCACCGGAGGGGCGAGCGGCATCGGCCGCGCCATGTGTGAGCGCTTCGCCGCCGAGGGGGCCACCGTCGTGGTGGTCGACCTCGACGAGGAGGCCGGCGGCGGCGCGGCGGCCGCCGTCGGCGGCCTGTTCCTCAAGGCCGACGTCACCTCCTCGGAGGAGGTGGAAGGGCTGTACAACGAGGTGGTCGCCCGTGAGGGCGGCCTCGACATCTGCTGCAACAACGCCGGCATCAGCCCGCCCGACGACGACTCCATCCTCGAGACGGGCATCGAGGCCTGGGACCGGGTGCAGCGGGTGAACCTGACGTCGGTGTACCTGTGCTGCAAGCACACGCTCCCGCACATGCTGGCCCGGGGCAGGGGGTCGATCATCAACACGGCGTCGTTCGTGGCCGTGCTCGGTGCCGCGACCAGCCAGATCAGCTACACGGCCTCCAAGGGTGGCGTGCTCGCCCTCTCCCGCGAGCTCGGCGTGCAGTTCGCGCGCCAAGGCGTGCGGGTGAACGCGCTCTGCCCGGGGCCGGTCAACACGCCGCTGCTCGAGGAGCTCTTCGCCAAGGACCCCGAGCGGGCGGCCCGCCGGCTCGTGCACATCCCGATGGGCCGCTTCGGCGAGGCCACCGAGATCGCGGCCGCCGCCGCCTTCTTGGCCTCAGACGACGCCTCGTTCGTCACCGCTTCCACCTTCCTGGTCGACGGAGGGATCTCCGCCGCCTACGTGACGCCGCTGTAGGGATCGCCGCGCTCGTCACCGACGGGCGTCCCGGAGTACGGTTGTCCGGTCGTCGGCGGGGGAGGTCGGCGCGGGGAGGGTGACACCATGACCGACCTCATCGAGCGCGTCGACGCCGCGTTCCCGTCCGAGGGGGAGCGACCCGGCGGCGACCCGCCAGCCGAGTCGGCCCGTCCATCGGCCCGTCCAAGCGGCGCGGTGCCCTCGGGGACCACCCGCCCGCTGCACGTCCTGCTCGCGGTGACCCTGGGCAGCTCCGCCGTCCTGCTCTTCGCCATGTCCTCGGGCCACCTGCACGGGGCCCGGGCCACGGTGGGGGTGCTCGCGGCGCTGGTCCAGGTGGCCTGCGCCGTGGGCGCCCTGGTCCGGCCCTCGCGCGCCCGCTTCTGGATTGCCGCGGCCGTGAACATCGGGGTCGGCCTGTTCTGGCCCGCCGTCGAGGGGCCGGGGGCGGTGTCGGTGGCGACGGCGGCCATCGGAGTGGCCATCTCGCTGCTGGCCGTGGTGGTGGCGGTGGCCCTCGCCCTGCACCCGGACCTCGGGACCGGCTGGTCCTCGGCCACCTCGGTGCTCGGCTCGGTGGTGCCCGTGGCCGTGGCCGCCTTGGCCATCGGCGGGTTGTTCGCAACGACCGATGCCCTTGCCGTGCCCTCGGCCAAGCCGTCCACCCCGGCCGGCGGGGCTTCGGCCGCGCTGGCGCTGGCCGGGACGGTCAAGGTGCCCGGCGAGAACTCCAAGACCTTCCAGAGCACGATCGCCGGCAACGACACCGAGAAGTCCGAGCTGGCCAAGTGGGTCCCGCTCGACCCCCAGGACCAGGCCGTCCTCACCGTGCAGCTGGCCGAGGCCCGCTCGGCCGCCCTGCGCTACCCGACGGTGGCCTCGGCCAAGGCGGCCGGGATGATCCTGGCCGGCGGCATGGCGCCGGGCGTCGGGGCGCACTACCAGATGATCAACCCCGCCGGCTTCAAGGGGATCAACTCCGACGGTTCGGTCAACGCGCTCTACCCGGCGTCGTGGATCTACGCCGGCACGGCCGACAACGACCCGGTGGTGGGCATCATGTACGAATCGCTGACCGACCAGGTGCCCTCGGGGTTCATCGGCCCGAACGACCACTGGCACCGCCACTCCAACGTCTGCGTGGAGTTCAAGGGAGGCCAGATCGCGGTGCCCTTCGCGGCCGACCAGAGCATCACGCCCCAACAGTGCACCGACGTGCACGGCACGTTCATGAAGAAGACGATCTGGATGGTTCACGCCTGGGTGGTACCCGGTTGGGAGAGTCCCCAGGGCGTCTTCTCGCACGACAACCTGCACGTCTACTGTCCGGGGAACACCGACCTGACCGACGCCGTCGGGTTCTGCACGCGGCAGTCCTGACCACGGCTGCCGGCGGCAGTCCGACCACGGCGTCGGGCCGGCCGCGGCCGGGGCGCGGCCCGACACCGACACGACGGACGGCTGGACGCCGACACGACCGGGGGGAGCGATCGATGAGGGTGGCAGCATGACCCCGGCGCTCCGGCGGCTGGCCGCGTCAGGCGTGCTGGCGTGCCTCGCCCTGGGGGCGTGGGCCGCCCCGGCCTCGGCTCACGCGGCGGTGACCTCGTCCTCGCCCGCCCAGGGCTCCCACCTCGCCAGCGCACCGCGCACGGTCACGGTCGACTTCGACCAGCCCGTCCAGCCGGACAACGGTGGCCTCGTCGTGCTCGACTCGAGCGCCCAGCCCGTGCAGATCGCCTCTCAGCACCCGGCACCAGCCGTCCTGCAGGCCGTCCTGCCCGCCTCGCTCGGACCGGGCGCCTACGTGGCCGACTACACCGTGACCTCGGTCGACGGGCACGTCGTGAGCGGGGGCATCGTGTTCCTGGTCGGCCACGTCTCCGCCACGGCCGGGTCGATCGCCACCCTCGCCCGCCCCCGGACGACGGTGGCCAGCCGGGTCGACGACTTCGGCCAGTTCCTGACCTACCTGGGGGTCCTGGTGGCGAGCGGCCTGGCCTTCTTCGTGGCCTTCGTCCTGCGTGGGGGACCCGAGCGGCGCCGGCTCCGGCGCTGGGCCTACGCGGCCGCCGCCGTCGGCCTGCTCGGCCTGCTGATCACCGGGGCCGCCCAGGCGGACCTGGTCGGGGGTGGCCCCGGTGCGTTGGGCCACTGGTCGGTCGACCGGCAGGCCTTCGGTGGGAGGTTCGGGCAGCAATGCCTGGCCCAGCTGGCCGGCTTGGCGCTCTGCCTGGCCTCGTTCCACCCGCGCGCCGCCGTGGCGCGGCAGGTCGCCGCCTTCTACGGCCTGCTGGTCGCCGCCGGCGCCTTCGTGCTGTTCGGACATGCCGTCGTGTCGCGGGAGCGCTGGCTGAGCATTCCGGCCGACGTCGTGCACGTCGTCTTCGCCGCCATGTGGGCCGGCGGCCTGGTGGGGCTGGTCAGCGTGTTGCGCCGCCGCAGCCGGGCCGCCCGGGAGGAGCGGCGCGCCGATGGTACCGAGCGGACCTCCGAGGTGCCCGTGGCCGCGGCGGGTGCGAGCGAGGGCGCCGGCGGGACCCGCGTGGCCGGCGGCGGCACCCGCAGCGCGCTGTTGGAGCGGCCGGCCACGAGCCGCGTCCTGGGCGGCGGAGGCGCCGGCGGCGCTGACAGTGCCCGCGATGACGGGGGCGACCGGCCCGAACGCAACGGCGAGGGGGCGTGGCTGGGCGACACGGCCCGGATCGTCGGCCGGTTCTCGACCATGGCCGGGATCTCGTTCGCCGGGATCGTCGTCGCCGGGACGGCGCTGGCCGTGGCCGAGGTGGGGTCGGTGGCCAACCTGTTCGAGACGGGGTACGGCCAGCTCCTGCTGGTCAAGCTGGCTCTGGTCGGGCTCCTCCTTTTCCTGGCCGCCTACAACCGCTTCCTGCTCGTTCCCGGGTTGCTCGCCGCGGCGGAGACGGACCGGAGCTCGGTCGTGGCCTGGGGATGGCGCCGCATGCTCGGGACGGTGCGCCTCGAGGCCCTCGGGATGGTCGCCGTTCTCGGCGTGACCGCCGTGCTGGCCAACGGGACCCCGAGCAACGGGGCCAGCGTCCCGCCGCCCGTCCCGTTCCACCAGACCCAGCCCCTCGAGGGTGGGCACGTGACGCTGCGTATCAGTCCCAACCAGGCGCTGGTGAACGACTGGACGGTGCAGTTCACCGATGCGTCGGGTGCGCCGGCGGACCTGGCCCAGAGCGTCTCGATCTACCTGGTCCTGCCGGCGCAGAACGTGGGGCCGATCGAGGAGGACATGCACAAGGTCGGCGTGGGCCGCTTCGTCCTGGCCGACAGCGCGAACCCCCCGGTCGTGGGTACCTGGCAGATCGTGCTGCAGGTCAGGGTCTCGGAGTTCAGCCAGCCGGACGTCAGCTTCGTCGACACCGTGCAGTGACGGCACCGTGCAGTGACGAAACGGGTTCCGCAACGCAGAGCCGCCCCGGGGCGGAGGAGGTTCACATGATGAGGAGACTGTCCGTGGCGGCCGTCTGCGCGCTCGCGTTGGTCGCGGTCGACGCAACGGTGGTGGCGGCCCACGTGACGGTCAGCCCGTCGAGCATCCCCCAGGGGACCAGCGACGTCATCCTGACCTTCCGAGTCCCCAACGAGTCGACGACCGCCGCCACGACCGGCCTGAAGGTCCAATTCCCGCTGGCCCACCCGATCGTGCTGGTCAACCCCGAGGCGGGATCAGGGTGGCAGGTGACAGTGGTGAAGTCGCCGTTGCCCAAGCCCGTGACGACCGACGACGGCACCTTCACCACCACGACGAGCGAGATCGACTGGTCGGGGAGCATGATCCCCGTGGGCCAGTTCGGCGAGTTCAGCGCCTTGGCCCAGGGGATCCCGTCCAGTACGACGGAGCTCGTGTTCAAGGCGATCCAGACCTACAGCGACGGCACGGTCGTCTCATGGATCGAGGTGCCGAGCAAGTCGGTGCCGAACCCCGAGCACCCGGCGCCGACCGTGACCTTGACGGCCGTGGGTGACGCAGGGACGACCACCACCACGGCCGGTGTTGCCACGGCCACGAGCACGGGCGCCGTCTCGTCCGGTTCGAACACGCTGGCTGTCGCCGCGCTCATCTTGGCGGCGGCCGCCGTGGTGTTGGGCGTCCTCGCGGTGTGGCTGGGTCGTCCCCGCTTCGGGCGCGACGACCGTGACGGGGAGTCCCCGTGACGTGGCTCCAGCGTGCACCCCGGGTCGCACGGCATGGGGAAGAGCTGGGGACGGAAGCGCGCTCCTTGGGGACGAGACCAAGAAACATGGGGAGAACATCTGGATTTCGCGCCGAGCCATTGACCTTGCGTTGCGCAGAGCGCAACCTGTCTCCAGTTCGGAAACGAGAGTCCGCCGAACCCCGAGTGAGCACCGAGAGGGGCGAGCAAGGGAAGCCCGAAGTGAGGCCGTAAGGCCGAGCGGAGGGAAGCCGAGGGAACGCTGCACAGCGGGACCGAGGGACGGGAGCGAACCCCGCGAGGGGAACGCGACCGGAGCGGGCAGGAGGATCCGGATCGCGGTAGTCCGTGGTGTGTCACGGCGGCTTCCCTGGAGCCGGCGTGGCCGGCCCGGGCGGGGGTTGTCCGACACGACCCCGGCCAGGTGCCAGCGGCCAGCCGCTGGCGTGGCCCCGAGGAGCGCGGGAGGCTTTGGCCGAACGGTTACTCGGGGTTGCGTCGCGTCTGGGCTCCGGTCGACCCTTGGCGATCGGCCGGAGCCCGGACCCCAACGTCTCGGAGCACGCGGTGCCCCCCGCTCCCGCTCGGCCTGGCCCGCTCAGCGTGTCCCGCTCAGCGTGGCGGCGTCAGCCGAGGAAGGACCAGAGGGCGGCCGGGCGTTCGCCGGTGCCCACCTGGCGGTTGAGCTCGTCCTGGACCAACGAGAGGTCGTCGGGGTGGGTCACGCCGACGCAGCGGCCCTGGGCCGGCAGGACGGTGAACGGGTTGGTGCCCAGGCTGCGGCCCACCACTTCGGGCAGCAGGACCTCGGACTCCTCGGAGGCGTCCACCGCGGCGTCCATGGCCTCCTGGAGGACGCCGTGGAAGGCCGGGGTGAACCCCCACAGGTTCATGGAGACCCGGCTGTCGGGCGAGAGCGTCGCCGGCTCGCGGCCGTCGCCCGATACGAAGGTGCCCTCGGTGGTGGCCTGGACCTGGCGCCGCTCGTCGACGCCGAGGAGCCGCCCCCCGTCACCGACCGTGCAGACGCCACGGGTGACCGGCGAGAACCCGACCACGGCGTCGGCCAGCCGGTAGCCGACCAGCGCGTTCTCCTCCGACCGGGAGCGCAGGTGCTGGGCCAGCAGGGCGCATGCCGGGCGGCCATAGACGTCGTCGGCGTTCCCCACGGCGTAGGGGGTGCCCGCCACATGCTCGGAGGCGCACAGGACCGCGTTGACGGTGCCCAGGGGCGCCGCCTGGGTGGCGAAGCGCACATCGAGGGCGCTGGGCCAGGTGTGCTCGACGTGGTAGCGGATGGCCGGCCCGGTGCTCGGGCCCAGCACCAGCACGACGGTGCCGAACCCCGCGGCCAGCGCGTCGGAGGCCACCAGGTCGATCACGGCCTCCCCTCGGGGGCCGACGGGCGCCAGCGGCTTGCAACCGCCGTACCGCCTGGCCCGGCCCGCAGCCAGGATGACGAGGGCGAGTTCGGGGTCGGGATCCTCTGCGGTCACGGCGAGGTGCTCAGGCGTCCCAGCGGAGGACCGCGCTGGCCCAGGTCATGCCGCCGCCGAACCCCGTCAGCAGGAGGAGGTCGCCTCTCTCGATACGTCCGTTGGCCAGCGCGTCGTCGAGGGCGAGCGGGATCGAGGCCGACGAGGTGTTCCCGTAGCGGTCGATGACCACGGCCGTCCGCTCCTCGGGGATGTGCAGTCGCTGGCACGCGGCCTGGATGATCCGCAGGTTGGCCTGATGGGGCACCATCAGCGTGATGTCGTCGGGCCCCAGACCGGCGTCGGACATGGCCCGCCCCGCCGACTCGACGACGACCCGCACCGCGCGGCGGAAGACCTCTTTGCCGTCCATGAACAGGGTGCCCCCGTGCTCGCACTTGAGCAGGTGCTTGAGCGAGCCGTCCGAGTTGAGGTTCCAACTCAGGAGGCTGCCGGGCCCGTCCACCGGCTCGACCACCACGGCGCCCGCACCGTCGCCGACGATGACGGCGATCGTGCGGTCGTCCATGTCGGTGATGCGCGACAGCGTCTCGGAGCCGATGAGCAGCACCGGCCCGGACCCGACGGCGATGAGTCCGGCCACGGTGACGAGTCCGTACACGAAGCCCGAGCACGCGGCGTTGACGTCCATCGCGCCACCGTGCATGCCGATCCCGTGCTGCACGGTGGGGGCGGTCCCCGGGACGATTCCGTCGGGCGTGGTGGTGGCCAGCACCAGGTTGGCGATCTCCTCGGGGCTGCGCCCGGCACAGCGCAGCGCCGCCCGGCCGGCCTCGATCGCCAGGCCGGAGGTGGTGCCGCCGATGTGCCGCTCACGGATCCCCGTGCGCTCCACGATCCACTCGTCGCTCGTGTCGAGCCGAACCGCGAAGTCGTCGTTGGTGACCACCTTGTCGGGCACGGCGATCCCCCAGCCGGTGATGCGGATGCCGGTCACCCCGGTGACCCGGCGCGCACGGCGTGGATGCAGACGATCCCCGCGTCCCCGTAGACGATGCCGCCCGTGTTGACGGCCACGCCCGTGCGGGCCCCCTCGACCTGCCGGTCGCCGGCGCGGCCGCGCAGCTGCGTGGCCAGTTCCACGATCTGAGCCAGGCCGGTGGCGCCGAGCGGGTGCCCCCGGCCGACCAGGCCACCGCTGGGGTTCACCACCAGTCCCGCAGTGTCGACGCCGGTGGCGCCTGCCTCAGTGGCGGGGCCCGCTTCTCCGGGCGCGAAGAACCCGAGCGACTCGAGGGCGTAGAGCTCCTCGGCCGCAGTGGCGTCGTGCAGCTCCACCATGTCGGTCTCGTCAGGCCCGAACCCGAACGTCTCCCAGGCCGCCTCGGCTGCCTGGGCCAGTCGGTCGTGGTAGTCGAGCATGCCGTTCCCCGATCGAGCCACCGAACCGATGATACGGGGTGCCGACGCCGGGGCCCGGGTCATCGGTCCGGCCAGCACGACGGCCGCTGCGCCGTCAGTGAACGAGCTGCACATGAGCCGGGTCAGCACCCCGGCCACTTGCGGGGAGTCGAGGACCTCCTCGACAGTGACCCGGCGCTGGAACTGTGCCAGCGGGTTGCGCGCTGCGTGGTCGAACGCCTTGGCGGCGGCACACGCGATCTGGCGCAGAGTCGTGCCCGATTCGGCCATCAGGCGCTGCGCCCACCTGTTGTTCAACCCCATGAGGATGCTGCCGGCCGGGTTGTCGTCCTCGTGCCGACGCTCGTGCAGGTCACGGCGGTACTCACAGGGCAACCCGTCCTCGATCCCGGCGATGGTCTGGCCGCGGTCCCCGGTCCACATCTTCTCGACGCCCATGGCCAGCACGGGACGGTCCTGCGCCGCGGCCGCCATGGTGGCCAGGTGCAGCGCCGAGCTCCCCCCGGCGCACGAGTTGTCGACGTTGACGATCCCGGCCTCGGTCAGCCCGGCCTTGCGCAGCCAGGTCTGGCCGCGGACGCAGCCCTGGTCGCTCAGGCGACCCGCCATGGCGTTGCCCATGACCACGAGCCCCAACTCCTCGGGGGGCACCCCGGCGTCGTCGAGCGCCTGGCGCACCACGTCGCAGGCCATGGTCTCGGGGTCGAGGTCGCGCCGGCTGAGGTCGGTCATGCCGGCCCCCAGGACGGCCACGTCGGTCGGGGCGTTCATACCGGCGACCCCGCCAGCACCGTCGCTTCCCGCTGGGCGAACGCGTCCCGCAAGAGCTCGAAGTGCTCGACCGCAGGGGTGCCCGCCACCATGACCACGACGTGGCGCGCGCCGGCGTCGGCGTAGTGGCGGATCGTGGCCGCGCACGCTTCCGGCGTCCCCGCCACCAGGTGGCGCCGGAAGGCCTTCGCCGGCACCTGGTAGAGATCGGAGAGCCAGGCCGCGCCATGTCGGGGCGCGTCGTGGTCGTCGCCGACCCGTACGAACACGACCACGGCGGCCTCGACGGCCGCCGGATCTCGTCCGGCCGCCTCGGTCTCGGCCCGCAGGGCGCGGAGCGCATCGCCGTAGTCCTCTGGGGTCATGAACAGCGGGACCCACCCATCGCCCACCCGCGCCGCTCGCTTGCGGGCCGCCGCGCTGGCCCCACCGAACCACAGCGGCACCGGCGCCGAACGGGGGGTCTGGACGTACGCGGCGTCAGCACCGGCATCGGGACCGGCATCGGTGCCGGCATCGGTGCCGGCCCACGCCGCCTGCAGGCGGGCCACCGCCTGGTCCAGGGTGTGGCCCCGGCGGTGATAGTCGGCGCCGGCCCGCTCGTACTCGGCCTCGTGGCTGCCCACCCCGAGCCCGAGGACGAACCTCCCGCCGCTCAGCAGCTGGAGGGCGGTGGCCTGCTTGGCCACGACGTCGGGGCTGCGCAAGGGCAATTGCAAGACACACGTCCCCAGGGTCGGGAGGGTGGTCGCGGTGGCGGCCACGGCCAGGGTGGTCACGGCCTCGTTGATCGGATGGGGCCAGTAGAGGTGGTCCACCGCCCACAGGGAGTCGGCACCCGACGCCTCGGCCCGACGGCATAACCGGGCGAGTTCGAGCGCAGGAGTCGTACCTTTGGTATTACCAGGTTCCCTCGGGAGTTCTCCCTGCAAGGAGGCGGGAAGGATGAACCCGAGCGACGGCTGGTGCGATCCACTTCCTACCGCGGTCACACCGACATAGTACGTGGGCGAGGCGGGTCTGCCTATCCCATTCGGAGCGGAGACCGCGCTGCGGGCCGCGGGGAGGCGCTCAGCGGTTGTCCGGCGGTTGTCCGGCGTCCGTGCCCCCTGGGCCGCCGCCGTCGAGGACGGCGACCGAGCAGCGAGCGTCGCACACAGCGCGCCCGTCGTCGTCGGTGAGCGCGACGTGCCAGACCTGGACGGTGCGGCCGACCCGGACCGGGGTGGCCTCGGCCGTCAGGTGCCCGTCGCGGACCGAGCGGAGGTGGCTGCAGTTGAGCTCGATGCCCACCACCCGCCGCCCCGGCCCGGCGGCGAGCGAGGCCCCGAAACTCGCCGCCGACTCGGCGAGCAGGGCCGAGACGCCGCCGTGGAGGATCCCGTAGGGCTGGTGCACCCGCCAGTCCACGGGGAGGCGCATGACGACGCGCTCGGGTCCCACCTCCAGAGTCTCGACATGGAGGAGGTCGTGGATACTGGGGCTCTGTCCAGGGCGGGGTGAGGCGGTTCCCGCCGGCGGTCGGGGAGGGGGCGTGGTCACGGCCGCAGGCTAACGGCACGCCGTTTATCCTAACCGCGTGCCCGACCTGGTCGACCTGCGCAGCGACACCGTGACCAGGCCGACAGCCGCCATGCGGCGTGCCATGGCCGAGGCGGAGGTCGGTGACGACGAGTACCGGGAGGACCCGTCGGTGCGGGCGCTCGAAGAGGCGTTCGCCGAGCGGGTGGGCAAGCCGGCGGCCCTCTTCGTGGCGTCGGGCATCATGGCCAACCAGATCGCGTTCCGCGTGCTCACCTCACCGGGCGACGTCGTGTTGGCGGGGCGGCGCCAACACGTGGTGGCCCACGAGTACGGCGCGTCGGCCCTCAACGCCGGGATCCAGTTCGCCGAGCTCGACGACGACGACGGCATGCTGAGCCCCGAGGACGTACGCAGGGCGCGGCAGGCCGCCGCCCACCACCACCCGGCGGTGGGGCTGGTGAGCATCGAGAACACCCACATGGCGGCCTCCGGAGCGGTCTGGTCCACGTCGCGCATGGCCGCGGTGGCCGAAGCCGCTGGGCCGTTGCCGGTCCACCTCGACGGGGCACGGTTGTTCAACGCGGAGGCCGCCACCGGCATCCCGGTCGCGACATGGGCGGCGCCTGCCACCACCGTGACGTGCTGCCTGTCCAAAGGGTTGTGCGCGCCGGCCGGCTCGGTGCTGGCGGGGGACGCGGACGTGATCGAGGCGGCTCGCCTGGCCCGCAAGCGGTTCGGTGGAGGCCTGCACCAGTCGGGCGTGCTCGCCGCGCCTGGTTTGGTGGCGCTGCGCGAGATGACCCGTCGCCTCGGCGAGGATCACGCCCGGGCGGCGCGCCTGGCTGAGGCGGTGGCGACCCGCTGGCCCGACTGCGGGCTCGACCCGGCGGCGGTGCGCACCAACATCGTGACGTTCCGGCACGCAGCACCGGCGACGCTGCTCGCGCACCTCGAGGCCCACGGCGTGTTGGCGCACGCCATCGCGCCGGACGCTGTCCGCTTCGTCACTCACCACGACGTCGACGACGCGGGCATCGCGTGCGCGCTCGCCGCGCTGGCCGACGCGCCGGGAGGTGACTGGACGTGAAGGTGCGCATCGGCATCGGCGCCGGCGGCGAGAGCCTGTCGCCTGACGCCATGGTGGCGCTCGGCCGCTCCGTTACCGAGACGGGCTTCGACTCGCTCTGGCTGCCCGAGGTCCTCACGGGGCCTGGCCCCGACCCACTGGTCGGCCTGGCATGGGCGTCGGGCACGTGCCCGGGTCTCAAGATCGGGACCACGATGCTCCTGCCGGGCCGGAACCTCGTGTGGCTGGCCAAGGCGGTGGGTTCGCTCGACCTCCTCTCGGGCGGCCGCTTCCTGCTCACCTTCGTGCCCGGGCTCGGCGTCGGCAGCGAGCGCAGCGCCATCGGCCTCAGCGCCGAGGAGCGTGCCGTGCTCATGGAGGACGCGCTGCCGGTGTTGCGCCGGCTCTGGGCGGGCGAGGTGGTCAGTCACGACGGACCGGCGGGCACCTTCTCCGACGTCTCGGTCTCACCACGACCGGTCCAGGACCCCTTCGACGTCTGGCTCGGCGGCAACGTCCCCGCAGCGCTGGAGCGGTGCGGTCGCATGGGCGACGGATGGATCCCCGCGTTCTGCACGCCCGACGACGCCGCCGCCGGGAAGTCGGTCATCGACCGGGTGGCGGCGGAGCACGGCCGGGTCATCAGCCCCGAGCATTTCGGGGTCAGCCTGGGCTACGCCCCGGACGGGACCGATCTCTCGGCCCTGGCCTCCTCCGCCCTGGCCCGCCGGGCCCGGGGCCGACCGCTCGAGGATCTGGTGCCGGTCGGCAAGGCCGGTCTGCGGACCGTGCTCGAGCGCTTCTGTGCGGTGGGCTTCTCCAAGTTCATCGTGCGCCCGCTCGCCCCGCCGGACGACTGGCGCACCGAGCTCGAGGCTCTGGCTGCCGCGGTCGGTAGTCTCCAGACGTGACGACGCCAGGCGCTCGCCCCCTACGCTGCTGCGCATGTCTGCACCACCCTTGACCCTCATGGCGGTCCACGCCCATCCCGACGACGAGGCCATCGGCACCGGGGGCATCCTGGCGCGGTACGCCGCCGAGGGCGTGCGTACCGTGCTGGTCACGTGCACCAACGGCGAGCTGGGCGACGCGCCCGGCGGTGTGAAGCCCGGTGAACCAGGCCACGACACGGAGGTCGTGGTGCCGCTGCGGCGTCGCGAACTCGAGTCGAGTTGCGAGGTCCTCGAGGTGTCGCACCTGGAGCTGCTCGGATACCACGACTCGGGCATGGAGGGCTGGCCACAGAACGAGGCGCCCGAGAGCTTCTGGCGCACCCCGGTCGAGGAGGCGGCCGCGCGCCTGGCCCACCTCATGCGGTCCTATCAGCCGCAGGTGGTGGTCACCTACGACGAGAACGGCTTCTACGGGCACCCTGACCACATTCAGGCCAACCGGGTGACCCTGGCCGCCATCGCTGCGTGCGGGATCCCTTCCAAGCTCTATTACACCGCCGTGCCGCGCTCGAGGATGCTGGCTTTTCGCGACCAGATGGCCGCGGCAGGGGGCGAAATGGGCGACGTGGAGGACCTGCCAGACGTCGGCACGCCCGACGAGCTCGTGACGACGACCGTCGACGTGAGCGCGGTAGCGGGGCGCAAGTACGCCTCGTTGGCCGCGCACGCCAGTCAGAGCGACAACATCTTCTTCCTCCAGATGGGGGAGGAAGTGTTCTCCAGCGTCATGGGATCGGAGAGCTTCGTCCGCGTCTTGGACACCACGGACGCGCCGGTGCCCGAGAGCGACCTCTTCGCCGGCTTGCGCTGAACCGGGGCCGGGCCGCGCTCCGTCGCCGCGTGGCGACGGAGCGCGGCCGACCTCTCCCGGCTCCGACTCGGCTCAGTAGCGGTAGTGGTCCGGCTTGTAGGGGCCCCCGACGGGGACGCCGATGTAGTCGGCCTGCTCCTGGGTCAGCGTGGTGAGCCTCACGCCCAGCGCGTCGAGGTGCATGCGTGCCACCTTCTCGTCGAGGTGCTTGGGCAGGACGTAGACGTCGTTCACGTACTGGCCGGTCTGGGTGAATAGCTCCATCTGCGCCATGACCTGGTTGGTGAACGAGTTCGACATGACGAAGCTCGGGTGCCCCGTGGCGTTCCCGAGGTTCAGCAGCCGGCCCTCCGACAGCACGATGATGGCGTGCCCGTCGGGGAAGACCCACTTGTCGACCTGGGGCTTGATGTTCACCCGCTCGATGCCCGGGGTCTTGGCCAGGCCGGCCATGTCGATCTCGTTGTCGAAGTGACCGATGTTCCCGACGATGGCCTGGTGCTTCATGGCCGCCATGTGCTCGGCCCGGATGATGTCCTTGTTGCCGGTGGTGGTGATGATGATGTCGGCCTCGGGCAGCACGTCCTCGAGCGTGGTGACCTTGTACCCCTCCATGGCCGCCTGCAGGGCACAGATCGGGTCGATCTCCGTGACCACGACTCGCGCACCCTGGCCGGCCAGTGACTGGGCACAGCCCTTGCCGACGTCGCCGTAGCCGCACACAACGGCGACTTTGCCGCCGATGAGGACGTCGGTGGCTCGGTTGATCCCGTCCACCAGCGAGTGGCGACAGCCGTACTTGTTGTCGAACTTCGACTTGGTCACCGAGTCGTTCACATTGATGGCGGGGAACAGCAGCTCCCCGCGCTTGGCCATGTCGGCCAGCCTGTGCACGCCGGTGGTCGTCTCCTCGGTCACTCCCTTGATCCCGTTGGCCATCGACGTCCAACGGCCCGCGTCCTCCGCCAGGCTCCGCCCCAGGAGGGCGAGCACGACGGCGAACTCCTCGCTCTCCGCGGTGGAGGGGTCGGGCACCGCCCCAGTCTTTTCGAACTCGACGCCCTTGTGCACCAGCAGCGTGGCGTCACCACCGTCGTCGAGGATCATGTTGGGCCCACCCTCGCCGGGCCATGCGAGGGCCTGCTCGGTGCACCACCAGTACTCCTCGAGGGTCTCACCCTTCCAGGCGAAGACGGGGACGCCGTTGGGGTCGTCCACCGTCCCGCCGGGGCCGACGACGACGGCCGCCGCGGCGTGGTCCTGTGTCGAGAAGATGTTGCAGCTGGCCCAGCGGACCTCGGCCCCGAGAGCCGTGAGGGTCTCGATCAGCACCGCCGTCTGCACGGTCATGTGCAGCGAGCCGGTGACGCGGGCCCCGGCCAGGGGCTGGGCAGTGGCGTACTCCGCGCGCATGGCCATGAGTCCGGGCATCTCGTGCTCGGCCAGTTCGATCTCCTTGCGGCCGAACGTGGCCAACGAGAGGTCGGCCACCTTGTGGGGGACGGGTGCGGTCATGTCTGCTCCTTTTCCTTCCGGTAGATCCAACGGATGGACGTGCGCGGACGCGCACATCCTCGGTGGGCCGGACGGCGGCAGCGCAACGCACGGCTCCGACCTCTGTCGGAGGCCTCGTACCCGCCCCCCAGGATAGGCCAGCGGGCGCGCCCGCTGGGACACGCCCTCGCCGCGGCCAGCGGGCCCTCTCCCTCAGTAGGCCTCTTCAACAGGTGGGGAACCCTGGACCGGCGTCGTGATGAGGTGTTGCAGGTTGGCGTAGGTCCACCGGCCGAAGCGCATGAGCGGCGCGTTGTGGCGGCGCTCGGCGGCGACTGAGGGATGCCAGCGGAGGCAGACCCAGGCGGTGAGCACCAACGTGCCCAGCTGCGACGCCAGCACGACGAGGCCGAACTCCCAACTGTTGGGCTTGAAGTACTCGCAGCCGGCGATGACGATCATCCCGAGTACGAGAGGCGGCCAGGGCCGCGACACGCCGAGGGCGATGCCGCCGTTGATCACGATCCCGGTGGCCCCGGCGACGGACATGGAGATGCCGAGGGCGAGCAGGAGGGGCGCCGAGGCGACGTTCTGTCCGAGGACGGTGGCGATCGTGCCCCGCATGGCGACGATCAGGACCGAGACCGCCAGGCCGATTCCCATCGTCGCGCCGGCGGCGAAGACCACCGTTCGGCGCTTGGCGTGGACCCGGACGTAGGGGAAGATCAGGGTGCTGACGGCGACGAGCAGCAGGTAGACGCCCTTCGCCGGCACGGCCGCCAGGTCGTACCGGGTCGCCGAGGGGTGGTGCATGACGCGGGGTGCCAGCAGGATGTCCAGCTGGACGAACAGGCCCAAAAGGACGAGCGCCAGCCACGTGTCGAGCAGGGACGTCATCTGCCGCTGGGTACGGACCGCGAACGGGGCCTGACCGGGGACGGCGAGGAGCGCCACCACCTCCGCCAGCGCCAGCCCCGCCGACACGCCTGTCAATCCCCATTGCAACCCGAGCAGTATCCCGATTCCAATACGGGTTGCACTCTCGATGAACTGGTTCGCCCCCATGGCGTCGAACCGGTGGGCCGCAATCAGCAATCCCCGTTTCATCGACAGGGGGATGGCGATGATGACCTGGGCCGACACGAACACGACGGCCAGGACCGGTAGGTGGAGCAGGAAGGCGATGACCGGGGAAACCACCGCGCCGATCAAGCAGTACAGGGCTGTGTGGCGGGCCGTCATCCGCATCGGGGCTGCCCCGTCGACGGCCAGCGCAGCAGAGCGGAGCGGGAAGCCCGAGGGGATCAGCGACGCGACGAAGAAGAGGCCGAAGAGAGTTGAGAGGGCGGCGAACCCCTCGTGGTGGAGGTGGCGGGACAGGACGGCGAGCAGCACCACTGTCGAGAAGCCGATGGAGACCGTGCCCGCCCAGAGCACCATGCCCTTGGCGGTGGCGCGGATCCCGCGTGCCGGTGCGGGCCCGTCGGCATCGGCCAGGGGGCCGACGTCGTCAGCCTCTGCCGGGCGCGCCCTTTCACCTGAGTCCTCACGCACGCGCGACACCCCTGCGCCCGCCTCCCAACCTCGTCGACGCCACCACTCCGAGGTGGCGTCGCGATCACGTGATTCTACGCCACGGACCGTCAATCGCCACAGGGCCCACACAAGCAACGGGAGGTGGCGGCGCACGTTCCCGACGCGACTCGAAAAAGTCGCGTCGGCGCGATAGAAAACCGGTGGACCTGAGAGCGTGAGCGGATTACCGTTCGGGTCTTGCGTTGGGGGAGGAGGAACCTTATGGGGGAGTGCGTGGTCGGTTGGCACCCTAGGGGCCGACCGGCGGGGGTTTGGCCATACGCCGTATCGTCGCGGCCTGGAAGCGCTCTGAAGGGGGGAGGGACTCATGCAGGCTGCTGACGCCGCTCGCATTTCGGTAATCATTCCGGCCTTCAACGAGTCACGACGACTGGCGCAGCATGCCGGGATGTTCCACGCCGCCGTACAGGAGGGCGTGCTGTGCGCCAGGACGACCGAGCTGATCATCGTCGACGACGGGAGCACTGATGACACCGCGGTGAAGGCGGAAGAGCTCTTCGCCTCGACGTTCCCTCTCCTGCGTGTGCTCCGGCACCACAACAACTCCGGAAAGGGAGCAGCAGTCAAACTGGGCACGGCCGCGGCCACCGCGCCCGTGGTCCTCTTCATGGACGCCGACATGTCGGTCGACCCGAGCCAGATCCCACAACTCGTCAGTGCCATCGCATCGGCCGACGTGGCGATCGGGTCGCGCTCGCACGCAGAGTCGGTGGTCGTCAGCGACGGCCTGCAGCGCAAGATGATGGGCCGATCGTTCAACATGCTGGTGGGCGCGCTGACCAACATGCCGTTCCGTGACACCCAGTGCGGGTTCAAGGCGTTCCGGACCCCGATGGCGCGGATCTTGTTCCACCTGTTGACGGTGGAGCGCTTCGCCTTCGACGTCGAGGTGCTCCACTTGGCGCAGCGACTGCAGATGGACATCAGTGAGATCGCCGTCCGCTGGCGCGAGGTGGGCAGCAGCCGGGTGCGCACTCTGGTCGACCCGCTCTCGATGACCCGTGACGTGCTGAGCCTGAGCAGGCGCCGTGAGTGGTCACGCCTCCCGGCTCTGGCCGTGACACCGGACCACGGGGAGCGGCGCCGGTCTTCCTCGTGGGTCGTGGGGGAGTTGCGCCGCGCGCTCGGCCCGACGTTCCCGATCCTCATGGGACCCGCCGAGGGCCACGCCCTGGTGCTGCTGCCGCTCTGCGGCCCGCTCGAGGTGCACGCGATGGCCGCCCGGCTGCGGAAACTCCCGACGAAGCTGGTCATCATGGAGCGCTCCGTGTCGTTCGAGGAGTTGGTCGACGTCGCCCCATTTCAGTGGATCGACGGGGAGCACGGAGGGCTCGCCATCGCGGCGGATGGCGAAATCGACATCAGCACGCACCCACCAGTCGGAGGTTGGGAGGCAGTCAGAGCGGACCGGAGCCGTCAGAACGTCTCGACCCGACAGGAGATCTCGCTGTCCGCATGAAGATTGCGGCAGTGACGTGGCGGGACCTGGCGAACCCGTCCGCCGGCGGAGCCGAGGTGCTGGTCGACCACCTACTGAGCGGCCTCGCCGCGCGTGGTCATCAGGTGACCCTCGTGTGCGGCGGGCCGGTGTCGGAGCACGCCTACGACGTGATCGAGGCCGGTGGCACGTACTCGCAGTACGCCCTGGCACCATGGAAGTGCGCCACGCGATTGCGCGACGTCGACGTGCTCATCGACGCGGAGAACGGCATGCCGTACTTCTCGCCGTTGTGGCGTCGCCGTCCGTCGGTGTGCCTGGTCAACCACGTCCACACCGACCAATGGCGCGATCGCTTCCCGGCGCCGTTGGCTGCGGCCTGCAGCGCGGTCGAGCGCTACGTCATGCCGGCCGTGTACCGCAGGCGGCGCTTCGTGGCGATCTCGTCCTCGACGGCCGAGGCGCTGGTGGCCATCGGCATCGACCGCGAGCGGATCGACGTCATCGAATGCGGTGTCGACATCCCGCCGGGGCCGGCGCCGCAGAAGGCGGCCGAGCCCCTGTTCGTCTCGCTCAACCGGCTCGTCCCCCACAAGCGGATCGACCTGCTTCTCGAGGCATGGGAGCGGGCCGGTGCGGCGATCCCCGGACGCCTGGTCGTGGCCGGCGACGGCCCCGAGCTCGAGGCCCTGCGCCTGCAGGCGTCGTCCATCCCCCGGGTCGACGTGGTGGGCCGGGTGAGCGACGAGGAGAAGTCGGACCTGCTCGGACGTGCCTGGGCCGCCCTGAGCACGTCGCACCACGAGGGTTGGGGGCTCTCCATGCTCGAGGCGGCCACGCTGGGCACCCCGGCCGTGGCGATCGAGGCCCCGGGAATCAGGGATGCCGTCGTGGACGGGTCCACCGGGGTCCTGGTCAGGGCCCCGGAGTCGGAGCTGGTCGAGGCGTTCGCCAAGGCGCTGGTCGGGTTCGTGAACGACGACGAGCGCCGCCGCGCCATGGGGGAGGCCGCCTTGGAGCGCTCGCGGGAGTTCAGCTGGGACTGCTTCGTCGACCGGTGGGAGGCTGTCCTGACCTCCGTCGCGACGAACAGGCCCCAGGTGAGACGATGACGCAACGAAGTAGTTCGAAAACGACGTTTAGCGGAGAGATCCGTCGTTCTGTGCAGCTCTTGCAGGGATTCCGTACACAGTACGACGACCCGGACGGCTTCTACTCCATGCTGGCCGCGGACACGGCATCACTCGTCGCGGAGTTTTTTCCGCTGGTCGGTTCTAAGGTTGTGGACGTGGGAGGCGGGCCCGGCTACTTCGCGGAGGCATTTCGGCGCGCCGGTGCCCAGAGCGTGTTCGTCGAGCCTTTCTGGGACGCCCTGACCGACAAGGGGCAGAAGCTCGGTTACGGGCTCATCGGCGACGGTCTCAACCTCCCCTTCGCCGATGCCACGTTCGACGTCAGCCACTCGTCGAACGTGTTGGAGCACGTCACAGAGCCGCGGCGCTTCCTCGACGAGATGGTGCGCGTCATCCGGCCCGGCGGCGTCATGTTCCTGGCCTTCACCAACTGGCTCTCGCCGTTCGGCGGCCACGAGACGTCACCCTGGCACTTCCTCGGCGGGGAGCGGGCCGCGGATCGCTACGAGCGCAAGCACGGTGAGGCCCCGAAGAACCGCTACGGGTCCAGTCTCTTCCGCCTCGACATCGCCGACGTGCTCCCGTGGGTGCGCAACCGTGACGACGCCGACCTGCTCGACGCCTTCCCTCGCTACTACCCCCGCTGGACGAAGCCGCTGGTATCCGTACCGGGGGTCCGGGAGGTCGCCACCTGGAACCTGGTCGTCGTCCTCCGACGGCGATGACCATCTTCACCCGGGAGTCCGAAACTCGGGAGGCGTCGCCGGACCAGCCTTCCGGGCTCAACGGGCAGAACGGCCGGCACAACGGCTCGGCCCCGGCACGGAGCCGGTCTGGCGACCGGCTGCGCCAATGGTGGTCGCGCGCCGGCGCCCTCGAGACAACGCCGCTCAGCCGGCGGGCCCTGGTCGTCGTCGCCGTCTGCTTCCTGATCGTCACCGTCGCCCAGTCGCCGGGACTCGTGGAATTCGACACCAAGCTCCCGCTGGTCGCGGCGCCGGTCGTCTACTTCAAGTCCCTCCTCCACTTGTGGAACACCAACGTATTTGGGGGCACGGTCGAGCCGGGACTCGGCTTCTTGTGGCCGATGGGCGTGTTCTTCCTGCTCACGCATCTCCTACACGTCCCCGTGTGGCTGGCCGAGCGCATCTGGCTGGCGACCATCCTGACGATCTCCTGCTGGGGAGCCATCCGCCTGGCCGAGGCGCTCGGGATCGGCGTTCGCTGGACTCGCGTCCTCGCCGGGGTCGTCTACTGCACGGCCCCCATCTTCGTCACCTACGTGTCCACCTCGGGGGACCTTCTGGCGGCGGCCTTCCTCCCGTGGATGCTCCGGCCGCTCGTGATCGGTTCGCGCGAGGGTTCGACGCGGCGGGCCGCGGCCCGATCCGGCGTGGCCGTCGCGCTCATGGGAAGCGTCAACGCCGCGGTCACCCTGGCCGTAATCCCGCTCGGGATCATCTGGTTCTTCACGCGCCGGCCAGGCCCGCGGAGGCGCTCGCTGGCCGGCTGGTGGGTCGTGGCCGTCGCCATGGCCTGCTTCTGGTGGCTGGTGCCACTCGCCTTCATCGGGCACTTCGGGTACAACTACCTGCCCTACACCGAGACGTCCGCCCTTACCACCAGCACGACCTCGGCCTTCGAGGCTGTCCGGGGAGCCTCGTTCTGGATCAATTACTTCAACATCGGCGGGCCGCTGCTGCGCGGGCCCTGGATGCTGGTGTCGGTGCCGGTGGTGGTCCTCGGCTCGGCCACGGTGGTCGCGGTCGGGTTGGTCGGACTGTGTCGTCGGATCCCCGAGCGCCTGTTCCTGGTCGCATCGTTCGCCTTCGGGGTCATAGTCATCGCGTCGGGCTACTCGGGTGCCATGGGCGGGTTGTTCTCCCACCAGGTCCAACAACTCCTCCAGGGGTCGCTCGCGCCCTTCCGCAACGTCAGCAAGTTCGCGCCCGACGTGGCGCTCCCGCTCGCGCTCGGCGTCGCCGCCGCCGTCACGGGGTTGACGCAGACGTCGTGGCGCGGTTTCGGAAAGTTCCGTGACGCGCGGAGCATCCGGGCGGTCCTCGCCGGCCTCGTCGTGGCCGCCGTGGCGGTAGCGGCGGCCCCGTTCTGGACCGGGGAGTTGTACCGCACCGGCGGCTTCTCCAGTATTCCGAGCTATTGGCAGCAGACCGCCGATTACCTCAACGAGCACCAGGGCCATAACAACTCGCTCCTGGTACCGGGCTCGAGTTTCGCCTACAACACGTGGGGCAACCCGGTGGACGAACCGCTGCAGGCGCTCACTTCCAAGTCGGTGATGTGGCGCAACATCATCCCGATCGGCTCGAACGGGTACAACCAGATGGAAGACACCGTCGAGCGGGCGCTCGATGCCGGGGTGGCCGCCCCGGGCCTGTCGAATTACCTGGCGCGCGAGGGCGTCAAGTACGTAGTGGAGCGTAACGACCTCGATCTGAAGAAGACGGGCGCACCTCCGCCGGCACAGGTGCACCAGGTGCTCTCGGAGGCCACGGGGCTCACCGAGGTCGCCTCCTTCGGCTCGTACCTCCCCCTGACCCAGGTCGAGCACGGATCGCTGCCCGTCTACGACCAGTACTCCTATCTCCACCTGCGTCCCGTCGAGATCTACCGGGTAGACGCCGCCGTTCCCCCGGTGCAGTCGTACCCGGCGAGCAACCCTGTGGTGATCAGCGGAAGCGTCTCCTCCGTCGTCCCGTTGAGCGCGACGGGCGTGCTGCAGGACCGCGCCGCGGTTCTGGCCGGGGACAAGTACGCAAAGGGTGTCGCACAGGAACCGAAGGCCTCGTGGGCCATCACCGACGGCAACCAGCGGCGCGTGACGACCTTCGGCGGCGTCCGGTACAACGAGTCGTACGTGCTCGGGGGGCAGCAGGAGCTCCCCGGCCACTTGGCCAGCGTGCCCGACTCCTACGAGGTCGTGAGCGGCATCGAGCACCAGGCGGTCGAGGCCCCCATCGGGGCACAGTCGGTCGCGGCCTCGTCGTTCGGCCCGATCCCGCTCTACGAGGAGCCTTCCGCCGGCCCCGCGGCGGCGTTCGACAACGATCCCAAGACGGCGTGGTCGGCCAACCTGACCCATAATTCCGTGGGGCAATGGGTCTCGATCTCGTTCGCCAAGGCGATCCCCATGTCGTCGATCAAGCTCACGCCGATTCCCGGATCGACCCAACAGCCGACGATCACCAGGGTTGAGCTCACCACGGACAAGGGTTCGGTGGTGCGCAACCTTCCACCCGGCCAGAAGACGTACGACCTCTCCGTGGCGCCCGGTGACACAAAGCACCTCAAGGTCACGCTGATCGGCGTGCGCCCGGCGCCGGTGCCACTCTCGGGAGGCATCCTCCTCAGTGCGGGGATCAGGGACATCGCCATCCCCGGGGTCTCATACGCCCCCAGGTTGCGCCTCCCGAACGACGAGGCGGCGGCCTTCTCGAAGGCGTCCTCGCAGGGGGCCGTCGTTGCCTTCAGCCGTACCCTCGTCGACAACAACCTGGCGCTGGGGCTCGGCTCCACGGACGATCCCGACATGCGGCGGGAATTCAGCGTGCCGAAGACCGAGTCGGTGAGCGCGGCGGGATCCGCCGTCGCGCATCCGAGCGCCGCGCTCGAGCAGATGATCCACTACTTCGCACCCGTTCCGACCGGGAGCCTGAAGGTGACGGCCAGCTCGACCCTTGGCGGGCTGCCGAAGTTCAGCCCCCAGAACCTCGCCGAGGCCAACACCACCGAGCCGTGGATCGCCAACATCGGCGACAAGAACCCGTGGATCGACGTCAGCTGGCCCGGGAAGCGCGCCGTGAGCGAGGTCCAGCTCACCACATCCTCGGCGGCCAGCATCCCCACTCAGGTTTCCATCACACCGGCCGGAGGCCAGACGGTGGTGCGCTCCCTGCCGGTGAAGGGTGGCGTCCTGAAGTTCCCCACGACGGTCACGGACTCCTTGAAGATCCGCTTCCTGCAGAACCAGGGCCACCTGTCGGTGACGCCCAACTTCGGCGTCGGGGTGCCGCTCCCGGTCGGCCTGTACGCCGTCTCTGTCCCGGGGTTGCTCACGGTGCCCGACCCGGGGCCGAACACGAGTGCGACGTTCTTCATACCGTGCGGCAAGGGACCGCAGGTCATGGTCGACGGCAAGGGCCACGACACGTCGGTGTTCGGGACGGTGGGGGACCTGGTCAACCTCAAGCCGGTGCTGGTGACCATGTGCACCCCCCAGGGCGGACTCGTGCTGCAGCAGGGTGTCCACAACTTCATGACGACCGACCCGTACTCGCAGTTCCTCGTGTCGTCGTTCGTGATGCAGCCGGCGCACGCTTCGACGACGAACACGACGAACACGACGAACACGACGAACACGACGAACACGACGAACACGACGAACACGACGAACACGACGAACACGACGAACACGACGAACACGACGAACACCGCCGGCCAGCGGACGGTGTCGGTGGTCCACTGGACGGACGAGAGCCGGACGGTCCACGTCGGTGCCGGGCCGGCGACGTACATCGTCATGGCGCAGAACTTCAATCCTGGATGGGTGGCGCACCTCGGCACCCAGCAGCTGCAGCCGGTCCGGATCGACGGATGGCAACAGGGTTTTCTGGTACCGGGAGGCCAGGCCGGAACCGTCACCATGGGCATGCAGGCGAATGGGCGCTTCCAACTGCTGCTCCTGCTCGGCGCGCTCGTGCTGATCGGGCTGCTGGTGCTCGCCCTCTATCCGGTGCGGCGCCGGGTGCAACCTGCTGCGCTCGGGCGAAGGAGGGGCAACTTCTGGGTCCTGCTCGCGGTCAGCGCGGTGGCGCTGGTCATGGTCGGCGGGCCGTGGGCACTCGCCATGGTCCCCCTCCTGGCCGTGGCGCGCCGGTGGGGTCAGGGCCCGTTGGCCCTCACCGCGTTCGTGGCCTTCGTCGTGGCGGGTGTGTGCGCGGCGGTCCATCCGGCTGCACTGAACACCAACATCGCTGGTGCGCTCGAGGCTCCCGCCCAAGTAGCATCGGTTATCGCGCTGGCCGCCGTGCTGTCGGCGCTGGTTGCGGACAGCTGGGCCACACGCACAGCGAGCACAGACAGCACTGAGATCACAGAGACGGAAGCGGTGGGCGAGGGGCAGCCGCATGCAGGCTGACGTCGCCGAGCTCAGGGAGAAGGTTGGGGTGAGTACAGAACGAGGGCTCCTCGTCGAGAAGGTGACACGCGAGACCAGGAACGCGTGGTTCCGCCTGCTGCGACGGGGCAAGTACCTGCTGGGGCATGACCCCGCGACGCTCCCGATCCTGTTGCGCCTGACCCCGATGGGCATCAGCCGGCAGATCACCGAGCACACCGAGCTGGTGGTCGAGGGATTCCCACGGTCGGGTAACACGTTCATGGTGACCGCACTGTTGTTCGCGAGCGACCACCGGCTCCGGATCTCGAGCCACGTGCACCACCCGTCGCAGGTCAAGCTGGCGGTCCAGCGTGGCCTGCCGACGGCGCTGGTGGTGCGGGACCCGCTCGACACACTGGCCTCGTACCTGACCTACGGGCAGCACGGACGCCCGGCGACCTCGATCCGGGAGTACTGCTCGTACCACCGGGAGCTGCTCCCGTACCTCGACCAGCTGGTCGTGTGCGACTTCGACGAGAACGTGGCGAACCTCTCCGCCAGCATCGCCCGCCTCAATCAGCGCTTCGGCACGGAACTTCCGCCTTTTGAGGACTCGCCGGAGAACACGAAGAGGGTCTTCGACGAGATCGCCGAGTACCACCGGCTGACGCACCCCAAGCTGCGGTCAGAACTGGTGGCACCGCGACCGACCGATGCGCGGCGCCAGGTGGCCGAACGACACCGCGCCGAGCTCGAGCGCCCGCGTCATGCGGGGCTGATGGCGGACGCCCGCGACCTGTACGGGTACTACCTGCAGAAGATCGCCGAGCAGCGCGCCGAGTTCGAAAAGCATGTCCAGGCGCCGACGGTCGGCGGTAGGAACGGCCGCACGACCGCGCCCGTGCCCGACGGCGCGAACGGCAGGTCGAGGTCGGCGAGCCGGGCGGGTTCCAACCGCGCCATCCGCCGGCCCGCGTCATCGGAGAGCGCCGGCGAGCGATCGTCCACCGGGGGCTGAACGGCCGGCCACCCGAGCTGACGGCCGGCTACCCGAGCTGCAGGAATTGGGGCTGGTAGGCGTGGACGTTGCCGGCCAGCGCCGACAACCCGTCGGTGGTGTCGATGTTGTAGGAGACGACCAGGCCCCCGTTGCCCGAGAGCTCGGGGTGGAAGGTTGGGATGTAGGCGAACTCGTCGTGGAACTGCGAGACCTGCGGGATGGAGTAGACGGCTCTGGGTGAGCTCCACGGCCCCTGCGGCGAACACGAGAACGACAGGTCCACCGTGGTGTCGTTGGCAAGACCGCCCGGGATCGACACCGCCATGTAGCCACTGTCGTTTGCCAGCGCGATCACACCTGTGAACACGGTCGGGAGGACTTCGTCAGCCGCGTTGGCCTCGCCGCTCACCCACTGGGTTCCGTTCCAGTACGTCCAGTTGGCCGCGGCCAGCGAAACCCCGAGGGCAACCCGCGCCAGCTTCATGCCGTGATAGACGTTGGCTGACGTGTCGTAGTCCAAGCCGTAGACGTAGTCGTACCCACCGTCCTGCATGACCGCGTTGCCCCACTGCGTGGTGGCATCGGTGTGGAGCAGCGTGAGGGACTGGAAGGTGGGTTTGCCCGAGGCCAACGACAAGGTTGCGATGCCCGAGCGCCCCGTGAACGTGTCGAAGATGGTCCCGGACCGGGGGGCGAACTCGTTGACGAAGACCAACTGGTTCCCGTTCTCCATGTAGGTGGCCGCCACCTCCCACGAGTCACCACCCGAGTCGGGGATCAGGGAGGCTGGCGCCCCATAGCTGCCCCCGAACACGCTGAACAGGGTGGGGACGTTGCCGACGAGCTCGCTGTTGGAGGGCATGCCCACGATGGTGGCGCTCCCCGAGGCCTGAGCGGTGCCGACCAGCGTGTCGGAGAAGTCGAACGCCTCCTGCCCCGACGGGAGGGCGGTCGAGTAGGTGGCGTCGCCTCCGACCCAACCCGGACCGTACTGACCGCTGAAGACGTTCTGCAGGGACTGGTCCGGGGTGGCCGACGGCGTGGACGTCGGGGCGCAGTCACCCTGGGACGGTCCGCCGGCGATGTGGGCCTGTGCCGGCCCGGTGGTCAGCGAGGAGGGCTGTGCCGTCGGGTTCGTGAACGTGTAGGCGTTGCCATCGGCGGTGATGATCGAGTAGCCCTGGAGCGGTGTGACCGCCAGGCCGAGGGCCTGGGCGCCGGTGCCGCCGAGCGACCCGTCGAACGGGGCGTTGCCGTAGTTGAAGACCCCACCGTCCTCGGCCACGAGCCAGTACCCACCGCCGTCCGGTGTGGGTGCCATGCCCTGGATGGGGCGGTTCAAACGGAGGGACCCGGTCGATCCGTAGAACTGCGCGTCGCCGTACGCGAAGATGCCGCCGTCCGAGGCAACCAGCCAGTAGCCGTGGCCGTCGGCAGTCGGGGCCATGCCCACGATGGGCTGGTTCAGCCGGATGGAGCCAGTCGAACCGTAGAACTGCGCGTCGCCGTAGGAGAAGATGCCACCGTCAGAGGCGACGAGCCAATACCCGTGGCCGTCGGGGGTCTGCGTCATGCCGACGATGGGCTGGTTGAGCTCGATCGAGCCCGTCGATCCGTAGAACTGGGCGTCACCATAGGAGAACACGCCGCCGTCGGAGGCGACGAGCCAGTAGCCGCGGCCGTCCACCGTCGGGGCCATGCCCATGACGGGGCGCGACAGCGAGAGTCCCGAGGCCGCCGGGGACCCGAGTTGGGGGGCGCCGCCGTGCGGGGTCACCGCGCCCGAGAATGTCGTCGTCCAGTACCCGCCGTTGGGATCGGCGGCCATCCAGCGCCCAGTGCCGTAGTCCGACGAGAACGTCGTCGCTGCACCCGAGCGCGCCGGCGGGGTGCCGATGGCCACGAACGCCGTCGTCGCGGTCACGAGTGAGAGGGCCAGGGCCGCCAGGATGCGGTGAGCCCGGAACGTCGACCGCAGTCGGGGCAGTGCGTTGATCTTCGCCCTCATCGCTTCCCCCGCCCCAGAAGCACGTGCCGCAGGGGAGCGCTGGCAGATCGCTACTTCGGCGGCCCGGCCGACTCTGGGAGTCCCGTAACTTTGCGTCCCCCCCTCGCGAGGGGTTTGCCTATTTCGTCACTCAGCAATTCGGCCCGTTGTGCGGCAGCATCAAGCCCGACCGGGTGCCGGGTACCGCTTGCCACCGTCGTGCAACCGGCAGGCAACCTGGCGTTGACGGACGGTGAGGCGGCAGGAGCGAGACGGCAGGAGTGACTAGAACGTCACAGGGGTGCTGCGTAGACTGACCGGGTCGCGGCCAGCGCGACTGGGCGCCGTGTCACCGCAGGTCAGCGGCACCCCGCCCCCGTAGCTCAGGGGATAGAGCATCGGTTTCCTAAACCGTGTGCGAAGGTTCGAATCCTTCCGGGGGCGCTTCCGGGGGCGCTGCCGTTCCTCTCGGGTTGCTACGCGCCCCTCTCGGATTGCGGGGGGCCGGCGACGGTGCCGTGGAGCTCGACCCGCACGTTGATCTCCGGGTAGACGCGCACCATGAGCATGCTGGGCGGCTTCATCCCGAACTCGCGGATGTCGAACAAGTACTCCCCGGACAGGCTCACGGCACCAGATCCGACCTGGATTCGCATCTCGTGCTGGAAGGACCTGGTTTTGCCGTGGAACAGGACGTCCCCGCTCACCAGGTAGCGGGGATGTGCCTCGGGGCGCGCGACGCCCGTCACGATCCCGTTGATCGTGGGGTAGCGCTGCGCATCGATGCGCCGCCGCAGTTCGCGGTCATAGAGCTGGTTCCCCGACGTCAGGCGCGCCACGTCCAAGGCCAGCTCACCAGACACCGGCTGGCCGAGGTCGAGGGTTCCGTCTGCGGCGGTCGACGCCTCGAACCACCCCGTGATGCCGCGGGTCTCCGAGTTGATCGGGTGCAGGCTGGAGCGGCCCCGGACCCAGATGCAGGAGCGTGAGGAGTCGAACGTGTAGCGCGTGCGTGACATGCGTGACCGGACCGTAGCGAATCCTGGCACACGTACCGTTCGGCCCTGCAACCTCCCTGGCCGGGCGTAGGTCCGGCCGTGCACCAAGTCTCAGCGGGCCCACAGCCGGTCCTGCGAGGGGGTCGAAGCGCACATGGTGGGATCGGGACGTCCCCAGAACGAGAAGGTGTGCCACATGCAACCCACCGGTCCCACCCGCACCCCCAGAGAGAAGGCGCAGTCGAGGGTGCGCACCGTGACCCGTGCCGCCGTGCTCACGGCCGCCGGGGCGGCCGCGCTCGTCGGAGTGACCGTCGCCCGTGAGCACCCCGGCGCCAGCGGGTCGTCATCGGTGTCCACCAGCGGGTCGTCATCGGTGTCCAAGAGCACCACCGGCAGGTCGACCTCGAGCACCACGGCGTCCGGCTCGAGTACCACGACCTCGGGCTCGACCACCGCCACGACCGGCACCACGGGAACGAGCAGCAGCTCGACCGGCACCACGGGAACGAGCAGCAGCTCGACGGGCACCACCGGCAACACCGGCTCGAGCTCGACCACGACCACGACGCCGTCGTCGAGCACCTCGAGCCCGACGGTGACGTCGGGGGGATCCTCGTCGTCATGACCGGAGCGACGATGCAAGACGAACCAACGCTCACGGCGCGCTCGTTCCGGGCCATCGGCACAACGGCGACGGTGGTGGTCCAGGATCCGGCCGTCGCGACGCGGGCGGCGGAGGTCCTCGACGACGAGCTACGGGCCATCGATCTGGCCTGCAGCCGTTTCCGCGACGATTCGGAGCTCCAGGCCGTGCACGCCGCCGCGGGCCGCCCGGTGCGGGTCGGGTCGCTCCTGTTCGGCGCCCTCGAGATGGCGGTCGACGCGGCGGTGCTGACCGGCGGTGCCGTCGACCCCACCATCGGGAACGCCATCGCCGCTCTCGGCTACGACGCCGACCTCGACGAGGTGGTGGCGCGCCCGCCCTCCCCACCTCAGGCCCTCGGCAAGGTGGCGGGCTTCCAGCACGTGCAGCTCAACGCCAATGACCGGACTGTCCGGATCCCGCGCGGCGTCCGCCTCGATCTGGGATCGACGGCCAAGGCGCTTGCGGCCGACCGGGCCGTGGCCCGCATCGCGCAGGAGGTCGGGGGCGGTGCGCTGGTGAGCCTGGGTGGCGACGTGGCCGTGGCCGGCCCACCGCCTGTCGGGGGATGGGCCGTGGGCATCGCCCGCGAGTCGTCCACCCCGGCCGACCAGGTGGACCAGGTGGTCGCCATCACCCACGGCGGCCTGGCCAGCTCCGCCACCTCCGTGCGGACGTGGCGGTCGGGCGGCCGTGAGGCGCACCACATCGTCGACCCCCGTACGGGTGACTGCGTCGAGCCCTACTGGGTTCTGGTCTCGGCCACCGGCGCGAGCTGCGTGGAGGCCAATGTCGCCACGACGGCGGCCATCGTGTGGCGCGAGCAGGCGGAGGAGCACCTGGCCCGGCTGGGGCGCTCGGCGCGACTCGTCCGGTTCGACGGCGAGGTGCTCTCGGTGAACGGATGGCCGCTCGAGGATGGGGAGGCAGCATGAGCTCGACCTATCTCTGGTACGCCACGCGCTCGACGGGCCTGATGGCACTGATCTTGCTCACGCTCACCATGGTCATGGGAATCGCCACGACCACGAGGTTGAGCTCCCGCAAGTGGCCCGGGTTCGCACAGCAGGAGCTGCATCGCCGCATCTCGATGATGTCCGTCGTGTTCCTCGGGGTCCACGTGCTCACCAGCGTGATGGACACCTACGTGCACATCGGATGGATCGCCGTCGTCGTGCCGTTCACGTCCGGGTACAGCCGGTTCTGGGTCGGCGTCGGCGCCGTCGCCCTCGACCTGATGCTCGCCGTCTGGGCGACCAGCCTGCTGCGAGCGCGGATGCGTGCGGGCACCTGGCGCGCCGTGCACTGGCTGGCCTACCTGTGCTGGCCGGTGGCACTCGCCCACACCTTCGGCATGGGCACCGACGCCGGGGAGAGCTGGGTGGTGGTGCTCGGTGCCGCCTGCGTGGCCGCGGTCGGGGCTGCCCTCGCGTGGCGCTTCTGGGTGACGGCTCGTCAGGGCGCGGCGCGACGGGCTGCTGCTCCCGCCATCGCCGCGTCACTGCCCGGGACGCCGGCCAAGCACATCGTCGTGGCGCCCGGGAACAAAGCAGGGAACCGATCCACGTACGAGTCCAGGAACGATTCCACGAACAAGGAGGCCGTCGGTGCCTAGCGCAAGTCAGACCGTGTCGACGGCAAGCCGCTACCGGCTGCTGGGCCACCCGTCGGACCTGCGCGGCCACGCGGCAGCGCTGGGACCCGCTCCGCTGCCCGCAGGAGACACACGTAGGTGGCGTGAGGACTTTGTCGCCGTCCTCGAGGCATCGGGCCTCGGTGGACGCGGCGGGGCCGGCTTCCCGGCCGCGGCCAAGCTGGCCGTGGCGTATCGCGCCGGCGGTGCCGGCGCCATCGTGGTTAATGCGATGGAGGGCGAGCCGGCGAGTGACAAGGACAAGCTCCTCCTCATGACGTCGCCACACCTCGTGCTGGACGGCGCGCAGCTCCTCGCCGCGGCCGGCCGGGCGCGTCAGGTGATCGTCTGCGTGCCCGAGGGCCGGCCGAACGTCACGCAGGCCGTCAGCCGGGCCATGGCGGAGCGGGCGGCCGCAGGATGGGCCCCGGTGCCCGAGCGCCTCGTGCATCCCCCGGACCGCTTCGTGGCCGGCGAGGAGTCCGCGATCGTCGGCTTCCTTGAGTCGGGTGCATCGCTCCCGTCGTTCCGTCCGGACAAGGGGACGCCGCTGCGGATCGGCGGGGGGTCAGCGCTCGTGCACAACGCTGAGACCCTGGCGCACGTGGGCGTGATCGCCCGGACCGGTCCCGAGGCCTTCCGGTCCCGTGGCCTGCCCGAGGACCCCGGCTCCTCGCTCGTCACCATCTCGGGCGCCGTCGAGATGCCCGGCGTGGTCGAGGTGGACCGCGGCACGCCGCTCGCCGACATCGTCGCCCGCGCCCTTCCGCTCGGGTCACCCCAGGCCCTCCTGGTCGGCGGGTACGGCGGGGCCTGGGTGGGGCCGGGGGACTTCGCCACGCCGTACGCCTCGCTGTCGCTCCGGGCCGTCGGTGCCACCGCCGGGGTGGGGGTGATCGTGGTCCTGGCCGCCGAGGCGTGCGGCGTCACCGAGACGGCCCGCATCGCGCACTACCTGGCGGGCCAGAGCGCCGGCCAGTGCGGGCCCTGCGTCTACGGCCTGCCCGCCATCGCCGACGACATGGCCCGGCTGGCCCGCGGGCCGGCCGAGCCAGCCCTGATGGCCCGTCTGGAACGGCGGCTCGGGCAGGTCGAGGGCCGCGGCGCGTGCCGCCACCCCGACGGCGCCGTGCAGGTCGTGCGCAGTGCGCTGCGGGTCTTCGCCGCCGACGTGCGGGCACACGCCCTGGGTGCGCCGTGCCCGCACACCGACCGGCCGACCGTCCTCCGCTTCCCGCCGGTCCCTGGAGGTGCGCCGTGACCGCCCGCATCCTGGTCGACCCGGTCGCCTGTGACGCCTACGGCTACTGCGCCGAGCTCCTGCCCGAGGCGATCAGCCTCGACGAGTGGGGGTACCCGGTGGTCGACGGCACACCGCTCCCGCCCGAGCTCGTCGAGGCCGCCAAGCAGGCGGCGCGGACCTGCCCCCGGCGCGCCATCACGCTGCAGGTGCGCGCGTCCTAGGCCCGGCACGCGCCGAAGGCGCGGGCGCGCCGGCGCCCGCGTCTTGCAAGATTGGGGGATGCATCCCCGGCTTCGGCCCCTGCTCGTGGGCCTGTGCGCCCCGGTGGCGGTGTGCTCGCTCGTCTCGTGCGGCACCTCAGCGGGGAACGGAAGGCAAGCCGCGCGCGGACCGACCACGACCACGACGACGACTACGGTGCCCCTCGTGACCCCGACGACGGAGGCCAGGACGCGGCCGACGGCGCCGCCGGTGGCCGTCCCCGACGTCATCGGGATGAAGTCCGTGCCCGCCCGCTTCTACCTGCGCGTCGCCGGCTTCTTTCCGGTTCCGATGAACACCCCGTGCGGCAAGGGGACACCGGCGGGCCAGAGCGTGGTCGTCTCGCTGGCGGTCCCCGGACCGCTGCCGCACGTGAACGTCGGTGCCACGCCGCTCGCTCCCGGGACGCCGAGGCCCAAGGGGTCCTTCGTAGGGATCATCTGGTCAGGCTGCTTCCCGAACGGCTCCACCGTGCCCCAGGTGACCGGCCTGCCGTTCGCCACGGCAGTGAGCGTCCTGCACACGGCGGGCCTCGCGTGGGCCTGCTACTCGTCGGGCACACCGACGACGACCAGCTCGCCGCCCACCACCACGTCGACCCACCCCCCGCCGTCGACCACGACGACGAGCACCAGCACGACCACCACCACGACGTCGGCCACGGCCGCCACGGCCCACACAACCCCCACGCCCCGCTTGGTCGCGGCGACCCCGACCACCTCACCGCGGACGGTGCGGAGCCAGGCCCCCGCCGCCGGCACCGTGGTCCGTCCGGGCACGATCGTGGCCATCACGATGGCCGCCTGCCCGCAGTAGCGCACCATGGCCGCCGACCGGCGAACTGATCCGGGCCCCGGGAGCGAAGACCGGACCCCGGGTGGTGTCGTGATCAGGCCGGCGGGCCCACAGGACCTGCCGCGGATCGTCGACATGCTCCGCCTCGGCGCCCTCCCGGGCGGCCCTCCGAGGGACGAGGACCCGGGGGACCTCACGCCCTATCGCGACGCGCTCGAGGAGATCAGGACCACCGGGGGAACAGTGCTGGTGGCCGAGCTCGACGGGGCGCCGGTGGGTGTGTGCCAGCTCCTGATCCTCCGGCACCTGCAGTCGAGGGGTGGCCGCTGCGCCGAGCTCGAGTCGGTCCATGTGCACCCGGAGCACCGGGGGAGGGGTATCGGCTCGGCGCTCGTGCGCCGGGCGTGCGCGCAGGCACAGGAGCTGGGGTGCTACCGTGTGCAGCTGACCTCCAACGCGGCCCGCGGGGACGCCCACCGCTTCTACGAGCGCCTCGGGTTCACGCCCTCACACGTCGGGTTCAAGATGCCCCTGGACTGACGAGCCACGATGCCGTGGGTTGACATGTCTACGTAATTATGTAATCTAGTAATATGACGAATCGACCAGAGGACGGCGGAGACCAGGCAGGCGCACAGGGGCCGGGGAGGACACAGCGGCGGGGCAGGCGGCGATCGAGTGCGCCGCCTCCGTCGGGGCCCGAGCAGGAGCGGCTCATCGGGGCCTGGTTCGCGGGGCGTGTGCCCGAGGGCTGGTTCGAGGGCAGCCCGGCGATCACGATCGACAGCGACGAAGTGCAGGTCGTGGGCACGCTGCCCCGGCCCGAGCTGCCAGACGGCGCCGGCGAGGACGAGGAGCGCGTGGCCGAGCTGGCCCGGATCAGCGGGTTCCGAGAAGAGAGCCGGGCCGCCCGCATGCAGATCGCGGACGAGGCCCAGCCGGCCTTCCGCCGCACTGTCTCGTGGGGCGCCGCATGCGGCGGCTCCCAGGTGCTGTTCACGACGGCCGGAGTGCCGGTCATGACCCGGCTGCGCATGGCCGACCGCCAGGTCCTCGACACGTTGATCGACGGCGGGGTGGCCCGCAGCCGCAGCGAGGCCCTGGCGTGGTGCGTCCGGCTGGTGGCCCGGCACGAGGGGTCCTGGATCGAGGAGCTGCGGGACGCCATGGCCGCGGTGGGCGAAGTCCGCAACCGTGGGCCGCACAGCGACCGGTCGGAGTGAGGGAGTGGTCCGGCCGCAGAAGCCGGGCGACGGAGCCGGTCAGCCGGCGGCGACCGGGGTGAAGCGGCAGTCGAGGTGCTTGATCCCGTTGATGAACGGTGAGAGGAGCCGGTCCGGCTCGCCGACCGCCTCGATGTCGGGGAGCCGCTCGAAGAGGCGCCGGACCATCACGCTGACCTCCTGGCGGGCCAGGTGCGCCCCGAGGCAGAAGTGCGGGCCGGCCGCGCCGAAGCCCACGTGGGGATTGGGGTCGCGGCGCACGTCGAAGGTGTAGGGGTCCTCGAAGACGTCCTCGTCGCGGTTGGCCGAGGCGTAGAAGAGGATCACCCGGTCACCCTCGTGCAGCTCGACGTCGCCCAGGGTGGTGTCGGCCGCCAGGGTGCGGCGCATCCAGATCACCGGCGAACCCCAGCGGACGATCTCGTCGACACCGGTGGTGGCGATGCCGACCGGGTCGGCCTGCCACAGGGCCCGCTGGTCCGGGTGCTCGGTGAGGGCGAGCAGACCGTGGGTGATGGCGTTGCGGGTCGTCTCGTTGCCGGCCACCACCAGCAGGATGAAGAACGCCGCCACCTCGGTGTCCGTGAGCGCCTCGCCGTCCACGTTGGTGTTGACCAGCGCCGAGGTGATGTCCTCGGTGGGGTGCGCGCGCCGTTGGGAGGCGAGCTCGAGCATCAGCATGTTCAGCTGCTGCGCCGCCGTCAGGAAGGCCATGATGGGATCGGATCCCTCGGGGACGTACTCGGGATCCCCGTTGGACAAGATGATGTTCGACGCGTTGAAGACCGTCTCGTAGTCCTCGGGCCCGATGCCCATCATGTCGCAGATGATCTCGAGCGGGAGGCGGGCCGCCACCTCGGTGACGAAGTCGCACCCGCCGAGTGGCGCCACCCGGTCGATCACGCTGTTGGCCACCAAGTCGATGCGGTCCTCGATGGAGCGGATCATGCGCGGGTTGAAGGCTTGCGACACGATGCGGCGCAGCCTGGCGTGCCGCGGGTTGTCCATGTTGATCATGGAGCCGAAGAAATCGAGCATCTCCTCGGGCATGTCGAGCATCGAGGTGGCCCCCTGACCCGACTGGAAGATCTCGGGGTGGCGGCTGACCTCGCTGACATGGGCGTGCTTGGTCACGGCGTAGTAGCCGTTGCCCCGCTGGATGGTCAGGCTGAGCTCAGGCGGGATCTCGGGATCCTCGAAGTGGGCGAGGGGCCGTTGGCTGCGCAGCGTCTTGAAGGCGCCCTCCCGCTCGTCCCACGGCCGGGCCCAGAAGTCGATGTTGCTGAGGTTGATCTCGTCGAGGCTCAACACCTCCCGCGGTTCCATGCGGACCACCCTAGCGACGTCCCTACACTGCGACCATGTGCGACACGCTGTGCGCCCCGGCAGCCGGCGGGATGCTGTTCGCCAAGAACTCGGACCGCCCGCCCGGTGAGGTCCAGGTGGTGTGGCCCTTCGGTCGCCGCGCCTCGAACGGGTGCACGCTGCGCACCCAGTACCTCACCATCGGGGACCACGGGGCGTACGCCACGTTCCTCTCGTGCCCGACCTGGCTGTGGGGGGCCGAGCACGGCGTCAACGAGCACGGGGTGGCGATTGGGAACGAGCGTGTCAGCACGACGCACGATGCCGCGGCAGCGCCGCCGGCGCTGATCGGGATGGACCTGGTACGCCTCGGGCTCGAGCGCGCCAGGACGGCCGAGCAGGCGGTCGACGTGATCACCGGGCTGCTCGAGGTTCACGGGCAGGGCGGTATCGCGGACACCGCGCATGGAGAGGCCTACGACTCGTCGTTCCTGGTGGCCGACCCCACGAGTGCCTTCGTGCTCGAGACGTCGGGTGCGGAATGGGCCGCTGCGCCCTTCCCTGAGGGCACGGCTCTCTCCAACCGCCTCGGCCTGGGCACCGGGTGGACCCGGGCCTCCGCCGGCGTGGCCGAGGGCGCTGACTTCGACGGCTTCCGCGACCACGGCGAGGACACGCGCTACGCCGACATCCGGCTGGCGGCGAGCCGCCGCTTCTTGGACCGGACCCCCGCCGGCGGGCTCACGCCGGCCGCCACCGCCGCCCACCTGCGCGACCACGGGAGCGGGCCGTGGGGCGCGCCCGGCCACGGCGGAACGGTCGTGCCGCCGCCGCGCCGGGTGGCGGAGGACTTCAGCGGTGTCAGCGTCTGCATGCACGTGCGCGGCCTGAGCGTCACCGCGGCATCGATGATCGCCCTCCTGCCGGCGGCCATCGCCGAAGGTGCGCCGGTGCGCGTCTGGGTGGCCGCCGGCAGTCCGTGCGCCAGTGTGTACGTGCCCGGGTTCCCCCGCACGGCTTGCGGGCCGCCTCCGTTCGTCCCCACCGAGGTCTCCGCGGCGGAGCTCTGGCATGCGGCGGACGACGTGCGGAGCCGAGTGGAGTCGGACCCCGACGCCCTGGCGGAGGTCCGCGCCGTGCTCGACCCGTTGGAGGACGAGCTGTGGTCCGAGGCCGACGACGTGGTGGAGCAGCCCGCCCGCTGGCCGGTCGCCGGGGCGTCCTGGGGCTCCCGCACGCTTGACGCGCTCCGTTCCTGCATCCCCTCGTCCTGAGTGGCGCGGCGGTACGCTGCGGCTGGCAGCGCGGCGCGACTCCTGCTCGCCGAGGAGGAAGCAATGTCCAACACGTACACACTCAGCGACGACGACATCGCGGTCGGTGACGCCGTCAGCGCACAACTCCAGAAGATGTGGGGCTGGTATCTGGCCGGGGGCATCTTGGCGATGATCTTCGGCTTCTTCGTGATCAGCTACCGGCACGCCAGCGTCTACGCCATCATCTACCTGGCCAGCGGGTTCTTCATCGCCGTGGGGATCTTCGAGATCGTCAGCGCAGTGAGCGTCGCCAGGCAGCGATGGCTCCACATCGTGTTCGGCGTCATCTGGGTCGGCGCCGGCATCGTGGGGTTCGTCTGGCCCCACATCACCATCTTCATCGTGGCCGTCCTCATCGGCTGGGCCTTCTTGGTGCTCGGGATCTTCGACATCATCAACGCGGTGCGTTTCCACTACATGGCGTATTGGTGGGCGTACCTGATCCGCGGCATCGTCGCCGTTGCCCTGGGCTTCTTGTGCATCCGTCACCCGGGCGCCCCTCTCACGGCGCTCGTGGTACTGATCGGGATCCTGGCCATCGTGTTCGGGGCGGTCGAGGTCGTCGCCGCCTTCTCGGCTCGGCACGCCACGAAGTACTGGGACAACTACAAGTCCCAGCTGCGCTGAGGACGTTCCGGGCCGCAGCGCCCGGCACCACCGGGGCACCGCGAGGAGGGATCCCGACGGCATGCGGCTGATCACCTTCTCCACCGACGACGGAGTGGCCCGTCCGGGTCTCGTCGTCGGCGACGAGGTCGTGGACCTCGCTGACCCGGCGCTGGGGTTGCCCGCCTCCGTCCGCCGGCTGGTGGCGCTGGGGCGGTCAGGGCTCGAGCGGGCGGGTGAGGCGGCGCGCTCCGGCGCTGCCCGCCACGCGCTGTCACAGGTGCGCCGGCACGCGCCGGTGCCCGACCCCCCGGTGATCCTGGCCATCGGCATGAACTACCGGGCGCACGTGGCCGAGATGGGCAGAGAGCCGCCTCAGTGGCAGTACTGGTTCAACAAGCAGCGCACGTCGATCGCCGGACCCGGTGACGCCATCGTTCTCCCGTCGGTGTCCGACATGGTCGACTACGAGGGGGAGCTGGCGATGGTGATCGGGACGCGCTGCGAGCACGTGCCGGCCGCACGCGCGCTCGAGGTGGTGGCCGGGTTCACGATCGTCAACGACGTGAGCGTGCGCGACTGGCAGTGGCGCACGCCGACTTTCACCATGGGCAAGTCGTTCGACACGCACGCACCGTGTGGCCCGGAGCTGGTCAGCGCGGACGAGCTCGGCCATCCGGGGTCGCTCTCGCTGCGCACCTGGGTCAACGACGAGCTCCGCCAGGACTCCTCGACCTCCGACATGCTCTTCGGGTGCGAGGAGATGATCGAGTACCTCACCTCGGCCTTCCCGCTCGAGCCGGGCACGATCATCGCCACCGGCACCCCGGCCGGCGTTGGTGCCGGGCTCGACCCGCCCCGCTACCTGGCCGCGGGGGACACCGTGCGCATCGAGGTGGAGGGGATCGGCGCCCTGTCGAACCCCGTCGTGCAGGGCGGTCCGCCCGAGACCCTCGGGCTCACCTGACGCGATCCCCGGAGGCGGCCGCCTGCACGGATCGCTGACGGGCCGGCTCAGGCCTCGGTGGCGTTCCGCAGGCGCTCGGCCAGGCTCGACATCACCTGCAGCGCGAATTGGGGCGTCTCGCCCACCAGGAAGAGAAAGCGGCGTTTGTCGATGACGGCGAGCGTGGTGTCCTCGATCGCCACCGCGGTGGCGGCCCGGGGCGACGAGTCGATGATCGCCAGCTCGCCGAACGTGTCGTCCGGCCCCACCTGGGACACGCGCCCATCGGGGAAGCGCAGCTCCACCATGCCCTCGGCCACACCGAACATCTCGTTGCCGGCGGATCCGGCCTCGAAGACCACGTCGCCGGCGGCCAGGTTCCGCGTGTCGGTCGCAGCCTTGAACACTCCCAGAACCTTGACGCCCACAGACTCTCCTCCGTTCAGCTTGCCGGCCAGCGCGAACGTGCCCGATAGTAACCCCGGCGCCCGGGACCCACCCCCGGTGTCACCCGCGCGTCACACAAGTCGATCTCCACGGCACAATGGAGGAGTGGAAGACCCCGTCACGGAGCTCAACGAGACCGAGCGCGCCGATCGCCTCCAGCAGCTGCAGGCGATCATGGACCTCATGCGCCCCGCCGTCCAGGCCGACGGTGGTGACCTGGTGCTGGTGCGGGCGGACGTCGAGACGGGCGTCGTCGAGGTCGAGCTCCAGGGCGCGTGCAGCTCGTGCGCGGTCAGCTCGGCCACGCTCTCGGGTGGGGTCGAGCGCATCTTGCGCGAGCGGCTGCCGTGGGTGACCGAGGTCGTCGGAGGAGTCGACGAGACGCTCACCTTCGACGAGAGCGCGGCGCTCGGCGCCGGCGGCTACATCCCCCGGTTCTGACCCGGTTCGAACCGCCACGGGTAGGACGTCCGGCTGCGGTGAACGGTTAGTTAGCAGAACTAACTATACTGGGCGGCATGCGCACGCCCCCGGTCACCCCGTTGGAGCGGCCCACCGTGAAGGGCACCGTGGCCGCGAGGCCAGGTGCCGAGGAGGTGGCGGGGCGACTGCGCATTGCGGTCAACCGGCTGCAACGCCGCCTGCGTCGGGAGTCCCTCGAAGGGCTGTCGCCGGCCCAGGCCTCGGCCCTGGGGTCGGTGAGCCGCAGCGGCAGCCCTACCCTCGGGGAGCTGGCAGCCATGGAGCAGGTGCAGCCGCCGACGATGACGCGGATCGTGGCCGGCCTGAGCGAGGCCGGGATGGTCACGCGTGTGGCAGACGCCGACGACCGGCGGAGCGCGCGCGTGCGCCTGACCACGGCCGGCGAGCGCGCCCTGGAGCGCATGCGCACCCGCAAGAACGCCTTCCTGGTCCGCCGCCTGGCGGAGCTCGGCCCCGAGGAGCAGCGACACGCGGCCGAGCTGGTGGCCCTGCTCGAGCACCTCTTGGACGAACCGTGAGGCGCCGCATGAGAGAGGCGGGCCGGCGCACGTTCCGCGCCATCTCGGTCCGCAACTACCGGCTCTACTTCACGGGCCAGGTCATCTCCGTGTCCGGGACGTGGATGCAGACGGTGGCCCAGGCCTACCTGATCCTCTTCCCGCTTCACGGGACCGGCGTCGACGTGGCCATCGCCACCAGCCTGCAGTTCCTGCCGATGCTGCTCCTCGGCCCCTTCGGCGGCCTGGCCGCGGACCGATTGGACAAGCGCCGGGTCCTCTACGCCACCCAGGCCGGCGCGGGTGTCCTCGCCCTCGTGCTCGGGCTGCTGACCGTCACGCACTCGGCCGTCATGTGGGAGGTCTACGTCCTCGCCGGCGGGCTGGGGTTCGTCAACCTGTTCGACAACCCGGCCCGCCAGACCTTCGTCTCGGAGATGGTCGGGCGGGATCTCCTGCCCAACGCGGTGAGCCTGAACAGCGTGCTGATGAATTCGGCGCGGATCATCGGTCCGGCCATCGGCGGCGTACTGATCGTGACGGTGGGGGTCGCCACCTGCTTCTTCCTCAACGCGCTGTCCTATGCGGCGGTGATCGTGGCGCTGGCCATGATGCGGGCGTCGGAGCTCCACCGGAGGCCCGGCGTTGAGCGGGCCAAGGGACAAGTCCGCGAGGGGTTGCGCTACGTCTGGGCCACCCGCGACCTGCGCGTCCCGCTCGTCTCCATGGCCATCGTCGGCGTGTTCGCCTTCAACTTCACCGTGACGCTGCCCCTGCTGGCGAAGTTCACCTTCGGCGGTGGCGCGGGCCTCTACAGCTGGTTCCTGGTCGCCATGGGGGTCGGGGCGGTGGCGGGCGGCCTGGCCACCGCCTTCCACGCCCGCCCCTCGAGCCGGCTGCTCGCCCTGATCGGGCTGGCCTTCGGAGGCGCCACGCTGGCCGTTGCCTTCTCGCCCACACAGACCTGGGCCATCGTCCTCCTCGTCCCGATGGGTGCGGCCAGCATCGCCTTCGTCGCCACCAACAACGCGACGCTGCAACTGCGCGCCGACCCCTCGATGCGGGGTCGCGTCATGTCGCTCAACGCCATCGCGTTCCTCGGGTCCACGCCGATCGGCGCGCCGCTGATGGGCCTCATCAGCGACACCACGAATCCGCGCCTCGCCTTGGCGCTCGGCGGGGTGGCCACTCTGGTGGCCAGCGTGCCCCTCTTCGCGCTCGGCGCCCGTCAGCGGCACGGGCGGGGCGTGGGCGGGACCGAGGCGGCCACCGTGATCAGGCTCCCGCTCCCGGCGGTCGGGCCCGTGCGCCCTGTGGAGGCCCAGCGCCGGTCGATCTGACGCGGTGCTGACGCGGTGGGTTGGCCCGGTCGGGGCCCGCCCGGTCGGGGCCCGCTCAGCCCGGGTGCACCACCTCTCGCGCCACTGGCGACATGACCGAACCGAACTGGGCCACGAGCGCGATGAGCAGGTCGTCCACCGAGATGATGCCCGCCAGGTCCGAGTCCTCGAGCACCGGCAACCGGCGTGCTGTGGCGGTGCGAAAGGTCGAGAACGCCTCGAACACGTCGGCCGAGCCTTGGATCGTGACAGGGTCCCTGGTCATCACCGAGCCGATGTCGGCCGACGGCGGCATGCCCTCACCGATGCCGCGCACGGCGATGTCGCGGTCGGTCACGATGCCGACGAGGCGGTCACCCTCCACGACCAGCAACGACCCCACCCCGTGGCTCCCGAGCAGGCGTGCCGCCTCCTCGAGCGAGCAGCCCGGGGGCACGGTCACCGGCGCGCTCCTCAGACACTCCCTCACCAGCATGTCGGCACCCCCGGTTCGAGCAGCGTGGCCTGCGGGTCCATGAACCTCATCATCCCTGTATGTGCGGCCGTGCGCCAGGGGAAAACGTCCCTTGCCGGCCCGGTAGGATGGGGGCGACGCGTTGGTCCGGGCCGCCACACCGGGGTGCCCGTAGGGCAGGACGGAGGAGGTGTGGCCATGTCGAGAGGCGAGCCCCCCAGTAGCACTGCCGGCGCATGCCCCCTCCGTGGCCCTCGCCCCATCGGCTGATCCACCGCACAGGAACGCCGTGAGTCCCGCACACGGGACTTGCGGGAGGGCAGGCGCCGGTCACTGATTCCTGGTAGCCGGCGCCGTCGCGCCCGCTCACCGCTCGACCGACCGACCCGACCATCCCTCGTGGGCACAAGAGGAGGGAGCCCCATGGCCACGCCACCGCCCGCGCCGCCGACACGCCGCTCCGCCACTCGCTCGAGGCTGCTGCCCGGACGCAATCGCGACGGCCAGCGGTCGCCGCACCAGCGCCGCCGCCGTACCCGCCGGATCCTCGCCTCCGAGGGCGTCTTCGACGCCATCGTGTCGCTGGCCGGCCTCCTCGGGCGCCCGGTCCGGAACCAGCGCGGCGAGGAGATCGGCCGCCTCGAGGACGTCGTCGCCCGCTGGGCCGACGGGCAGGTGTACCCGCCCGTCAGTGGGCTGGTGATCCGTGTCGGGCGCCGCCGCGCCTTCGTCCCGGCCTCGGCCATCGACCGGATCGGCCATGCCGAGGTGATGCTGCGCTCCTCGCGCCTCGACCTGCGCGACGTGATCCGTCGGCAGGAAGAGGTGCTGCTGGCCAAGGACGTGCTTGACCACCAGCTCGTCGACGTCGAGGGTGTGCAGGTCATCCGCGCCGCCGACCTCTACCTAGCCGAGGTCATCGGCCGCATCCGCCTGGTCGGCGCCGACGTGTCGAACGCCACGCTGCTGCGCCGGCTGGGCCCGCGCCGCTGGCGGCCGCGTCCGACACCTGACCGCGTGATCGACTGGGCCGCCATCCAGCCCTTCATTGAGTCGGGCGCCGAGCCCAATGGCGAGGCCACCCAGGTGCGCCTCAAGACCACCAACGAAGGGCTGCACCGCCTGCGACCCGGCGAGCTGGCCGACCTGCTCGAGGACCTGCGGCGAGACGAGCGCCGAGAGCTCCTGGCCGCCCTCAGCCCCGACGAGGCAGCGGACGCCCTCGAGGAGATGCAGCCCGAGGACCTCGAGCAGCTGCTGCGCGAGTCCGACCCGGTGGAGGCGGCACGCCTGCTCGCCGTCATGGAGCCCGACGAGGCCGTGGACGCGCTGCGCGACCTGCCGTTGGCCGTGCGGGCGGAGGTGCTGCGCCACATCCCGACCACGACGGCCCTGGCCCTGCGCAACCTCCTGGGGTACGACGAGGACGAGGCCGGAGGCATCATGACCACGGCCCTGGTCACGGCGACGTCGGGGGAGAAGGTCAAGAAGGTCGCAGACCGCCTCTCCGAGGCACGCAGCCACGAGGTTGACCTCGATGCGGTGGCCGTCGTCGACAGCGACGGCCGCCTGGTCGGCGACGTCACCGTGCTCGACATCCTCCTGGCGTTGCGGGCGGACTCGGACACCCGCATGTCGGCGCTGCTCGGGGACGAGGACGTGGTGACGATCGAGTCCCACTCGCCCGTCAACGACGTGGCCTGGAAGCTGGTGGAGACCCGGCGACACTCGACGATCGTCGTGGACGACGACGGCCGGCCGATCGGCCGCATCCTGGCCGACGACGTGCTCGACGCCCTGGTGCCGACCAAGGGCCGCTTCCACTTCCCGCGCCTGCTCTCATGAAGCTCCTGAACCAGCGGCGCTGGCTTGTCTACCTGGCCGCGGCTGGTCCGGGCCTCATCGCGGCCGCCGCGGGGAACGATGCCGGGGGCATCGTCACGTACTCCTCGGCCGGGGCCCAGTTCGTCTACAAGACGCTCTTCCTCATGGTCCTGATCACGGTGGCCTACGTCATCGTGCAGGAGATGGTGGCGCGCCTTTCGGTGTACACGGGCAAGGGCCTTGCCGCGCTCATCCGTGAGGAGTTCAGCCTCCGCCTGACCGCCTTCGCCATCACCGCCTTCGCCATCGCCAACGTGGGACTGATGGTCACCGAATTCGGCGGTATCGCCACGGCGTTCAGTCTCTTCAACGTGTCGCGCTACATCTCGGTGCCCATAGCGGCCGTGGCCATCTGGTCCCTCGTGCTCTTCGGGTCGTACCGCTACGCCGAGCGCGTGTTCCTCCTGATGACACTGGTGTTCATCGCCTATCCGATCGCTGCCGTCATGGCGCACCCGGATTGGAAGGAGGTGGCGCAGAACACGTTGTGGCCCCACTTCGTTGCGTCGAAGTCATTCCTCTTGATGTGCGTCGCACTCATCGGCACCACGATCACCCCGTACATCCAGCTCTACGAGGCCGGCGCGGTGGTGGACAAGGGCGTCAAGCCCGACGAGTACCGCTTCCAGCGGGTCGATGCCGTGACGGGTGCCTTGCTGGCCGCGTTCGTCGCCATGTCGATCATCGTCGCCACGGGTGCCACCATCGGCGGCACCGGACCACTGACCTCGGCGACCACGGCGGCCAAGGGTCTGGCGCCCGTGGCCGGGGCGTCGGCCGAGACGCTGTTCGGCCTGGGGCTGCTCGGGGCCTCCGCCCTGGCCGCAGCCGTCGTCCCGCTCTCGACCTCCTATGCCGTTGCCGAGGCCATCGGGGTCGAGCGCTCGGTCTCCTCGAGCTTCCGCCAGGCCCCGGTCTTCTTGGGGATCTTCACCTTCCAGATCGTCATCGGGGCGGCGGTCGTCCTGCTCCCCGGGAACCTCATCACCCTCATCCTCAACACCCAGGTCCTCGAGGGCGTGATCACGCCCATCACGTTGATCCTGATCCTGGTCCTGGCCAACCGGCGTGCCCTGCTGGGCTCGGCCGCCAACGGCCCCGTGGCCCGCTGGGTGGGGGGGACCTTCATCGTGGGGGTGGCCGTCGTGGCCGCGGTCTACGTGCTCCTGACCGTGCTCAGCTGGTTGGGGATCGGATGAGGACGCGCCGCCACCACGGGCCCCCAACGGCGCCGTTTGCGCCGGACCAGGGCGTTCGGGGAGGCTATGCGGCCATGGTGGGTCGAGTCGGGATGTCCATTGCCTAAAACTCCTCGCCAGAAGTGGATCGAGACCAAGGAGTCGTGGGAGCGGTCGCGCCATATCGAGCTGCCCGCACCCGTACCCGCCGCACCTCCGCAACCCGGGGGTCTGCGTGTCGCGTTCCTGATCTACCGTGGCAACCCACGTTGCGGGGGGCAGGGCGTCTACACACGGCACCTGACGCGTGAGCTGGTGAACCTGGGGCACTCCGTGGAGGTCTTCGCCGGCCCGCCCTGGCCCGAGCTCGACGAGGGGGTGGGCTTCACGCCGGTCCGCAGCCTGGACCTCTACCGCCAACCGGACCCTTTTCGGATCCCACACCCGAGTGAGTTCACGTCAAAGGAGGACGTGACCGAGTTCGCCATCATGTGCAGCGCCGGCTTCGGGGAGCCCCTGGCGTACTCGTTGCGCGCCCGGCAGTTGCTGGCGAGCCGTCAGGGTGACTTCGACGTCGTGCACGACAACCAGTGCCTGGGCAACGGGATGCTCGCGATGGTCGAGGACGGCTGGCCCCTCCTCACGACGCTGCACCATCCGATCACGGTGGACCGCGAGCTGGCTCTGTTGCACGCGACGAGCCCGTGGCAGCGGTTCACCCAGCGGCGCTGGTTCGGGTTCCTGGGCATGCAGGTGCGGGTGGCGCGGGCGCTCCCGGCCGTCCTCACGGTGTCGCAGAACTCCCGCCAAGACATCACGGCGCAGATGGGTGTGGCACCCGAGCGCATGACGGTGGTCCCGGTGGGCGTCGACCACACGGTGTTCCGGCCGCGGCCCGACGCGACGCCCCTGCCCGGGCGCATCATGGTCACGTCGAGCAGCGACGTCCCCATGAAGGGCCTGGTGCCCCTGCTCGAGGCCGTGGCCAAGCTCCGGACCGAGCGTGACGTCGAGCTCACCGTGATCGGTCGCCCCACGACGGGCGGTCGGGTCGACCGGGCCATCACCACCCTCGGACTGCGCGACGTGGTCCACTGCGTGAGCGGCATCAGCGACGACGAGCTGGCGCACCTCTACGGGCAGGCCGAGGTGGCCGTGGTGCCCTCCCTCTACGAGGGCTTCTCGCTGCCGGCGATCGAGGCCATGTCCTGCGGCGTGGCCGTGGTGGCCACCACCGGGGGCGCGCTGCCCGAGGTGGTGGGCAAGGACGGCGAGACCGGGCTGCTGGTCACGCCCGACGACCCAAGTGCGTTGGCCTTGGCCATCGGGCGCCTGCTCGACGACCCCGAGCTGCGAGCCCGCCTCGGGGCGGCCGGGCGCGAGCGCGTGGTGAGCCGATTCACCTGGCAGGTCACCGCGGCGGGGACCGCCGCCTGCTATCAAGCGCTGCTCGAGGGGCGGCCGCTGCCTGGCGCGCCGGTCGCCGAGACCCGATCGGCCGCCACCCCGGCGGCCGATGAGGCTTACGAGGCGCAAGAGGAGCCGCTGTGCTGACCGTCGACTACGACCGCCTCGGCGTCCGCCCGGGCGACCTGGTGCTCGACTTGGGATGCGGATTCGGCCGCCACGCGTTCGAGGCCGCGCGCCGCGGGGCCTCGGTGGTGGCGCTCGACGCCGGCCCCGAAGAGGTGGCCCAGGTGCGTGCCACGATCGGCGCCATGATCGAGGCGGAGGAACTCGCCCCGGGGCATCCCTTCGTCGCCATCCAGGGTGACGCCCTGGCGCTGCCATTCGCAGACGGGACCTTCGACCGCGTCATCGCCTCGGAGGTCCTCGAGCACATTCCCGACGACACCGCCGCCATGCGCGAGCTGTCGCGCGTCCTGCGTCCGGGCGGCTCCATGGCGGTCACCGTGCCGCGCTGCATCCCCGAGGCCATCAATTGGGTGTTGTCCGACGAGTACCACGACACCCCCGGCGGCCACGTCCGCATCTACCGGCGGTCGACCCTCGAACGCCGCCTGATCTCCACCGGGCTCGAGCCGACCGGGTTCCAGCACGCACACGGTCTGCACTCCCCCTACTGGTGGCTGCGCTGCCTCGTCGGACCCTCGAACGACTCCCACCTGGCGGTGAAGGCCTACCACCAGGTGCTCGTGTGGGACATCGTGAGGGCGCCGATCTTCACGCGCGCGGCCGATCGGGTGCTGAGCCCGTTCATCGGCAAGAGCCTGGTTGTCTACCTCACCAAGCCCGAGGTGACGGTTGCCGGGCTCCCCGATGCCCGGCCCACCATGCCGCGCGGGGTGCCAGGTCGCCGCGGTCCGACGCCGCCGCGCGAAGGGGCGGCGGCGTGACGACTGAGGACATCCGCTCCACGCGGACCAGGCTGCCCGAGGTCCCGGGGATCCTCTCGGCCTCCGACGTCCTGGCCACGGCCCACGCCATCGCCGAGGTCCAGCGGTACGACGGGATGATCCCGTGGTTCGAGGGCGGCCACTGCGACCCGTGGAACCACGTCGAGGCGGCCATGGCGCTCACAGTGTGCGGCCTCGTCGACCAGGCCGTCGCCGCCTACCGGTGGTTGGCCGGCCGCCAGCTGCCTGACGGGAGCTGGTTCAACTACTACCAAGGCGACGGGGTCAAGGACTCCCGCCTCGACACGAACGTGTGCGCCTATCTGGCCACCGGTGCCTGGCACCACCACCTCATCACCGGGGACGTCGAGTTCCTCGGGGAGCTGTGGCCCACGATCGAGAAGGGGATCGACTTCATCTTGCGCTGGCAGCAGCCCGACGGGTCGGTGCTGTGGTCGCTCGACTCGGCGGGACGTGCCGAGGGCTACGCCCTGCTGACCGGGTCGTCGTCGATCTACCACGCCCTGCGCTGCGCCGTGGCCGTGGCCGAGTGCCTGGCCAAGGACCGTCCGGACTGGGAGCTGGCGACCGGCCGGCTGGGCCACGCCGTGGCGCACCACCCCAGCGCCTTCGCCCCGAAGGTCGAGTTCGCCATGGACTGGTACTACCCGATGCTGTCGGGCGCGGTGGAGGGCGAGGCCGGCCGGCGCCGCATCGCCGAGGGATGGTCAGCGTTCGTCCTCGAGGGCTACGGCGTGCGCTGCGTATCGACGGGCGACTGGGTGACGGCGGCCGAGACGGCCGAGTGCGTGCTCACCCTCGATGCGCTGGGCATGGACGGAGCGGCCCGGGAGCTCTTCATCGCCGGCCAGCACCTGCGCCTGGCCGACGGCTCGTACTGGACCGGCATGGTCCACCCCGAGCGCGAGACCTTTCCCGACCGGGAGCGGACCACGTACACCTTCGCGGCAATGGTCCTCGCCGCCGACGCGCTGTCGAGCACGACGCCAGCGGCCGGACTGTTCCGCGGCGAGTGCCTGCCCGAGGCGCTCGACCTGGCTGATCCCCACTGCGGCGACGCCACCGAGGGCTGCACCGCCTCGGACCTCGAGCAGCGCTGAGACGAGCCGCCCCGGTCCTCAGCGGCCGTCATGACGCGCCGGGCCGCCGAGCCGTCACCGGGCGGCGCGTGACCGGGTTATGGCGCCGGCCGCGCCCGGCGCAGCACGCGCAGGCTCCCGCGGGCGTCGTCGTCGACGAACTCGGTGGACTCGAGCGCAGCGCAGTAGAGCTCGTGCGGGGGACGCCCCCCGTCGGCCGGGTCGGGGAACACGTCGTGGATGGCGAGGAGGCCTCCGACGGCGACGTGCGGCGCCCAGCCGCGGAAGTCGGCCCAGGCCGGCTCCTCCCCGTGCCCCCCGTCGATGAAGCAGAAGGCGAGCGGCCGGTCCCAGCGGGCGGCCAGGGTGGGGGAGTCTCCGACGACGCCGATGACCGACGCCTCGAGCCCGGCGCCCGAGACCGTCCGGCGCCAGTGCGGCAGCGTGTCGATGCGTCCGTCCTCGGGGTCCACCAGGTCGGGTTCGTGGTACTCCCAGCCGGGCTGGTTCTCCTCCGAGCCGCGGTGGTGGTCGACGGACAACACCACCGCGCCGGTGGCTTCGCCGGCGGCACCGATGTACACCGTGGACTTGCCGCACCAGGCCCCGATCTCGACGAACGTGGGTGGCGAGGCGTCGGGTGGGGGGTCGGTCCCGGCGCGCAGGGCGGCGGCGAACAGGGCCTCGCCCTCGTCGTCGGGCATGAACCCCCGGGCGCGCCGTGCCCGGGCCAGCAGGTCGCGGATCCGGGGCGAGGAGCGGACGTCGTCCAGGGAGAGTGCTCGGGCCATCAGGCGGTGGCCGTGCCGGCCGCCCGCAAGGCGTCGCCCAGCCCGCTGCGCTCGCGCTCGGCGAAGGCCACGTTGACCCGCAGCCGCTCCACCGATTGCTCCACCCGGCGGGGGCCCGAATCGAGCCGGTGGTCGGCCAGGAAGCCGATGACGCCTTCGGCGAAGGCGTCATCGGCGCACAGGGCTGGGATCGACTCGACGATCCGCGGCGGGGCGTTCTTGGGGAACCGCTCGAGCACGGCCTCCCAGCGCTCGGTCAGGCGCGTCCACACCGCCTGGTTCCCGATGGGGTTGGTGAGCAGCGCGCCGATGACCATGAACCCGTTCTGGCTGCGCACCTCGGACATGGCGAGGTCGAACGTGCGCAGGCAGAGGTCGATGTCGGCGAATGCCGCCAGCGCGCCCAGTGAGCGCATCTCCTCCTGCGGGGTGGCGGCGGTCCGGTACCGCTCCAAGAGCGCGTCGTAATCGCCCGGCCGCGCCAACCAGGCGATCACCGAGAGAGTGGCCGCCTCGACGTCGGCGGGAATCGGGTCGCCTGAGCCGCCGGCGATGGGAGAGGCGTCGAAGCGGCGAGCCGCCTCCGCCCGAACGGCCGCGTCCACCCCGACCGTGCCGAGCAGGTTGATGGCCAGGGCACGCAGCGACGGCGTGCGGTCGTTCTCGCCGGGCAGCGCCTCGAAGCCCAGACGGCGGTGCGTCGGGCCGAGGAGCGCGCCCACCGCGGTGTGGAGGGCTTCGGCGTGCTCGGGCCCGGCGATGCGGTTGGTCAGTGCGAGCGCGCTGCCCACCGGGGCCCAGGGCGCCGGGTCCGGCTCGAGGCCGAGGCACGAGGCCAGGACGAGGAACTCGACGAGCGGGGTGTGCCCGGCGAGGGTGGTGGCCCAGGTGTCGGCCAGCAGGTTGGAACGCTCGAGCGGCGTGAGTGCGTCGAGTCGTTCGGCCAGCGCCAGCCGGTGCGGTGCCTCGTAGCTCACCCGGAACATGCCCCAGCCGCCGGCGTTGACCACGAGGAGCCCCTGTCCCGCCTCGGCCACGGGCAGCGGGTCGGCACCGAGCACGAGGTGGCGCACCGGGGCCCCCGAGCCGTCCCCGGCCGGCAGTGCCCGCACGGCCACGGGTACCTGCCAGGTGCTGCCGATGGACGACGTGGCGCCCGGCGGGACCGGCCCCAGGGCGAAGGGCTGTTGGCCGAGGGTGTCCCCGTGCAGCGAGACGAGAGGGTGTCCGCCCTGGAGGATGAACGTGTTCATCACGTCGCGCACCGGTGCTCCGCTGGCGTCCTCGAGGGCGTCCCACAGGTCCGTGGTGACGGTGTTCCCGTAGGCGTGAGCCTTGAGGTAGGTGCGCACGCCGTCCCGGAAGACGTCGGCCCCGATGTGTTGCTCGAGCATGCGCAGGACCCCGCAGCCCTTCTCGTAGGTGAGCAAGTCGAACATCCCCTCCGCCTCCTTGGGCGGCCCGACCGGGTACTCGATCGGGCGGGTCGAGTGGACGGCGTCGACGGCGAGCGCCGCCTCACGCGACGGCGCGAACCCGACCCAACGGTCCCACGACGGCCGGAAGGCGTCGACGCACAGCGTCTCCATGAAGGTGGCGAAGGCCTCGTTCAGCCAGATGCCTTCCCACCAGCCCATGGTCACGAGGTCCCCGAACCACATGTGCGCCAGCTCGTGCGCGATGACATCGGCCACCCGCTCGAGCTCCGTGCGGGCCGCCTTGTCCTGATCGACAAGGAGCGCCGTGTCGCGGAACGTGATGCACCCGAGGTTCTCCATGGCACCCGCGGCGAAGTCCGGGATGGCGACCAGGTCCACCTTCTCCCCGGGGTAGGGGATGCTGAAGTACTCGGCGAAGAACCGCAGCGCGAACGCTCCGACCTCGAGCGCGAACTGGCCCAGCGCCTTCTTGCCCGGCGTGCACACCACCCTGAGGGGGACGCCGTCGACGTCGACCGTCTCGCTGGTCTCGAGCTTCCCGACGACGAAAGCAACGAGGTAGGTCGACATCTTCATGGTCGGCGAGTAGCGGATGCGACGCTTGGCCCCGAGGTCATCGATGCCGACGACCGGGGAGTTCGAGATGGCGTCGACATCGGGATCCACGATCAGCGCGATCTCGAAGACGGCCTTGCGGTCCGGTTCGTCGAAGCAGGGGAAGCACCGGCGCGCGTCGACCGACTCGAACTGCGTGGTGGCGATGGTTTCGGTGGCCCCGTCGGGGCCGGTGTAGGTCGACCGGTAGAAGCCGCGCAGCTTGTCGTTGAGCGTCCCCGTGAACCGGCAGCTGACCGTGTAGCGCCCCGGCCCGAGGTCCGACCCCGGGTGGAAGGTGACCTGCTCGGACTCGTCGTCGAAGTTGACCGTGCAGGCGAAGACCGCCCCGTCCTCCCCGCGGACGTCGACGTCGGAGACCGCCAGCTCGGCCGCGTTGAGCACGATCTCGCTCGCCGTCTCATGGACGACCACGTCGATGGCGACGGTGCCCGAGAAGCTGGCCGACCTGATGTTGGGCTCGATCTCAATCCGGTACGTCTCTGGTTCGACCGTCCGGGGAAGGCGATAGGCCTCCGAGCCGGGCGCGACTGGCGTCGGATCAGCTGGCATCCGGTGAAGGCTACCCGCCTGGCCGCGGGTAGCGTCTCACCTCGTGCCTGAACCCGAGACCCCCAGCGCCGCGGCCGCCGCGGGCTTCCCCGACGTCGCGGACCCCGACGCCGCCCCCGACCTCGACGTGGTGGCCATCGGGTCCCCGCTCCTCGACGTCATCGAGATGGCCAGCGACGAGCAGCTGGCCACCGTCGGCCTCGAGAAGGGGTCGATGACGCTGATCGACCTGCCGACCGCCCTGGCGGTCCAGGAGTTCATGGGTGCCCCCCGCTACGTGTCCGGCGGCTCGGTGGCCAACACGACGGCCGGCATCGCCGAGCTGGGCGGCCGGGCGGGCTTCGTGGGCGCCGTGGCCGACGACGAGGTCGGGCGGGCCTATGCCCACCACCTGCGGGAGGCCGGGGTCGAGTTCGAGCCGCACGTCAGTGAGTCGGCCGCCGGCGACGGGCTCGGGACCGGGCGCTGCGTGGTCCTCATCACCGAGGACGCCGACCGCACGATGGGGACCTACCTGGGCGCCGCGTCCACCCTGTCGCCCGAGGGCGTGCCCACGGCGTTCGTGGCCCGGGGCTCGGTGGTGCTGCTCGAGGGCTACCTGTGGGACGTGCCGGCGGCCAAGGAGGCCATGCGGCACGCGGCGGCAACGGCCCACGCATCGGAGGGGTCCGTCGCACTCTCTTTGTCCGACCCGTTCTGCGTGGGCCGCCACCAGCGTGAATTCTTGGACCTGCTGATCGATGACGTCGACATCCTGCTCGGGAACGAGGAGGAGATCACGATGCTCTTCGGGGCGTCGTCCTTCGCGGCCTCGGTCGAAGCGGCCGAGGAGACGGGGCTGTTGGTGGTGGTCACCCGCGGCCCGGCCGGCGCAACCGTGCTGACCCCCCAGGGGTCGGTCGACGTCCCGGCGGCACCGGTGGACCGGGTGATCGACACCACCGGGGCTGGTGACCTCTTTGCCGCGGGCTTCCTCTTCGGCCTCACCCACGGCATGGGCCCAGTCGAGAGCACGAGGCTGGGCGGGCTGTGCGCGGCCGAGGTGATCTCGCACACCGGCGCCCGGCCCGAGGCGGACCTCACGGTGCTGGCCGCCGCGGCCGGCCTCCTGGGCTGAGGGCGGTGCCCCCGCGGTGAGCCTGTCGATCGGGATCGTCGGCCTGCCCAACGTGGGCAAGTCCACGCTCTTCAACGCGCTGACCAACAACGAGGTGCTGGCGGCGAACTACCCGTTCGCCACGATCGAGCCCAACGTCGGGGTCGTCGCCGTGCCCGACGAGCGGCTGGCCCGGCTGGCCGATCTCTATGACGGCGCGCCCGTCGTACCCGCGACGGTCACGTTCGTCGACATCGCCGGGCTGGTGCGTGGCGCGTCACAAGGGGAGGGGCTCGGCAACCAGTTCCTCGCCGCCATCCGCGAGACCGACGCCGTCTGCCAGGTGGTCCGCGTCTTCCACGACGAGGACGTGATCCATGTCGACGCGCGCGTCGACCCGGCCGGGGACGTCGAGACGGTGAACACCGAGCTCATCCTGGCCGACCTGCAAACGGTGGAGCAGCGACTGCCGAAGCTGGCGCGGGAGGCGAAGGGGAACACGTCACTCAAAGCGACCGTCGACGCGGTCGACACGGCGCAACGCCTCCTCTCGGAGGGGCGGACGATCTCGAGCGCCGCCGTGTCGGGGGAGGTGGACGCCCAGCTGTTGCGCGACCTGCACCTGCTGACGGCCAAGCCGTTCATCTACGTGTTCAACGTCGACGAGGACCGCCTCGGGGACGCCGGGTTCGCCAGCTCGCTGGCCGACAGCGTGCGGCCCGCGCCGTCGGTCGTTCTCTGTGCTCAGATCGAGGCGGAGGTGGCGGGCCTGGAGCCCGAGGACGCCCGGGACCTGCTGCGCGGCTACGGGCAGGAGGAGTCGGGACTCGAACAGCTGGTCCACGTCGGTTTCGCCACCCTCGGGCTGCAGACGTTCCTGACCGCAGGTCCCAAGGAGGCGCGGGCGTGGACGATCCACGTCGGCGACACGGCGCCCCAGGCCGCCGGAGTGATCCATACCGACTTCGAGCGGGGGTTCATCAAAGCCGAGGTGATCAGCTTCGAGGACCTCATGGAGGCCAGGTCGGTGTCGGCGGCCCGCAGCGCCGGCAAGGCGCGCATGGAGGGCAAGGACTACGTGATGCGCGATGGCGACGTGGTCGAGTTCCGGTTCAACACCTGATCCTCTCGGGTGCCGGGTCCGGTCTCAGCCGTTGGCGCCCGGAGCCTCGACGGTGAACGGCGTCGTGATCTGCCGTCCCTTGGGGTCGATCACGTACCACGGCCCGCCCTCCTGGTCGATACCCTGGCCCATGACGACCCCGGGCGACACATCGAGGTCGTACGCGTAGAGCGGGTGCCCCGCGTAGGAGACCTGGGTGGTGCCGTCGGGCCGCCTCAGCGTCCCCACCAGCTTGGGGTCGAGCCCCGTGCCCACCCGGATGGGACCGCGGGTGACCAGCGGCGGCCACTGGAACACACACCCGTCGTTGAGGCAGGCGCTGTGGGTCGGCGTGTCGGGAACGAAGTCGTAGAGGGTATTGCCACCGCCGGTGGCGAGGATGGGTCCGACGGGCGACCGCTGCAGCGTGAGCGTGAGCGACCGGTCAGTGGTCGGCGTGGCCGAGAGCGTGGTCACGCCGGAGTTGCCGCAAGCCCCGAGCGCGACGAGGGCGAATAGCGCGGGCACGCCCAGGGCGCGGCGGCGCCACCCGGTCCGACTCACGGGCCCGAGGCCGGGACGCCTGTCCCGAGCAGCCATCCGACGGCGGCCAGCGCGTCAGCCGGCGTCCAGTTGGGGTTCTGGGGGTGGTTCAGGTTGTGGACGCCGCCGCCGTTGAGGAGTCCGGTCAGCGCGGGGTCAAGCTGGCCGCGCATGTCGGGTGCGCTGACGTCGACAAAGCGCTCGCGCCCGTGCTGGTCGACGAGGATGTAGCCGTCGGTGTGGTTCACGTCGTAGGTGAGCGGCTGACCGGTCCACCAATCAGTCCTCGCAGGTTCGTCCTCGGCCGTCACCTGGTAGTCGACTCCGAAGGGCTTCCAGAACGCGGCCACCTGTTGTGGCGTGCCGGTCCACAACTCCCAGTCCGCGCCGAATTCCTTCTGGTAGGCGGCGAGGCGAGCCACGCTGTCGCGTCCGGGGTCGACGGTGGCCTCGACGAAGACCACCTGGTTGGCCAGGCCCGCGGCGCGCAGATCGCGCTGCATCGACAAGAAGGCGCCCGTGACGAGGGGGCACTCGTCCTGGCACAGCGAGAGGAACGGGGCCAGGACGACCACCTTGTCGTGCAGGCCCGCGAGCGACACGGTCCGCCCGTGTTGGTCGACGAGCCGGAGGTGCTGGGGTGTCGTCTGGTCGAGCACCAGACCCTGGCTGGCCGGGGGCGCCGGCGGAGCGGACGAGCCACAGGCGGCCAGGAGCGCCCCCAGAACGACGATGACCGCGCCGACCGTGCCACGACGTGACACGGCACGGACCGCGCCACGTATCGCAGCGCCGCTCAGCCGTCCTCCCCGGGTGGCAGGAAGGTGAAGGGAAGGTCGGCCAGCGAGATCAGCGTCGATGCGATCCACCGCGTCAGCTCGTCGAACACCGGCACCAAGGTCGTTGGATCCTCGAGCTGGGTGTCGGTGAAGTGCAGCGAGCCCTCGTAGGTGGCCTCGGCCGCCCAGCGCAGGTTGGCGTCGTCGTCCCCGGCGCAGACCTGTTCGATCGTGGTCGCAGTGCGCACGAGGTCCATGGGGTCGCCCGGGGGTCCGGATGTGGCCAGGGCCGCCATGACCTTCTCGCTGTCGGGGGGCTCGGCCATCCGCTGCACGCGTAGTGCCACCTCGATCACCACCTCGGGCAGTTCCTCTGGCGGCTCACCGATGGACCAGCTCCGGTAGGACGTCTGACTCCAGGTCGGCCAGTCGACTGAGAGGTCGGCCCGGACCCGCGGCGGCTGCTCCTCACCCGGGAGGCTGTAAGAGGTCTCCCAGGACACGTCGCCGAGGAACACGTCGACCTGGAACCTCTCCTCGACCGCCTGACGCTGCAGCAGCGCCCGGTCGAATGAGGCCCTGATGGTGCCGATGACGTCGACGAGAATGTGGTCCAGCACGCTGCACGAGGATAGGCCCGCCGATGCCTGCACCGGCCTCGCCCCCGTGGTGGACTCCGGTGGCCCTTGCGTTCCGTCACCCGCGTCGTCACGGCTGTTACCGTCGGCCGGGTGAGCAGCGGGTCGGTTTGGGCCGGACGCCGGGTGATCGCCTACGCACACCAGGGCGGCGCCTGGGAGGGCCCGTCGTCGACGTTCCACGCCATCGACCACGCGCTGGACGCCGGCGCCACCGCCATCGAACTGGACGTGCACGCCACGGCCGACGGAGAGCTCGTCGTGTGCCATGACGCCACGGTCGACCGGACGACGGCGTCGTCGGGCACCATCGCCGGCCACACGCTGGCCGAGCTGCGGGCCATGGACTTCTCCTACTGGTGGATCCCCGGTGCCGACGTCACGCCCGGCCGCCCCGGGGTCGACTACCCGTTCCGGGGCCGCGCGCCGGCGGACCGGGACTTCGGGATCGCCACCCTGCGCGAGGTGCTCGAGCGCTATCCCGGCGTGATCCTGAACCTCGACATCAAGCAGACGGCACCCGTGGTGGCACCCTACGAGGCGGCGCTGGCCCGCCTGCTCGCCGAGTACGGCCGGAGCGACGACGTGATCGTCGCCTCGTTCCTCGACTCGGCGACCGACGCCTTCCGGCGCCACGCGCCGTCGGTGCCCACCTCGGCCGGGACCGTGGCGACGGCCGAGGCCTGGCAGGCCGTGCAGGCCGGTGAGGAACTGCCCGACATCCCGGCCGTGGCCTACCAGGTGCCCGAGCGCCAGGGAGACCTGGTCGTGGTCGACGAGCGCTTCGTGGTCGCGGCCCACAGGGCCGGGCGCGCCGTCCACGTCTGGACCGTGAACGACACCGAGTCCATGGAGCGCCTGCTCGACCTCGGGGTCGACGGGATCATCTCGGATCTCCCCACCACGCTGTGCGGGGTCCTGGCGGCCCGGGGCGTGGCCTGGGCCGGGGTCTGAGTACGGGGCCGGCGGACCCGGCCGAGCACCCGGCGGGGAGGGGCAGCCTCAGCCGCGGCCGCAGTTCGGCTTCTTGCCGTGGTTGGCCTTCTTCTTCGTCCTGAGCTTGCGCTTGACCGTTCGCTTCGACATGAGCGAGACAGCTTAGACGGGGCGGGGTCTCCGGGGATCTCGCCGGCCGGCGCTCCCGGAAGGAAGCCGCAATTGGTCCGGTAGCCTCGGTCATATGCGGTCCGGTTGGCTGTTGCGGGACGGCGGGGTGGTGTGCGCTCTGGAGATCGCCGAGACCCCGGCCGAACGCGGCGCACTGCGGAGACGCGACGGCTGCGACGGGGCGCTGCACCTGGGCGAGGTCCGCACGGTCCACACCGCGGGGATGAAGTTCCCCGTCGACGTGGCCTTCTTGTCGGCCGACCAGACCGTTCTGCGGGTGGCGCGGTTGAAGCCATGGCGGCTCACCGTCGGATGGCGCGGCGCGCACAGCGCGGTCGAGGCCGAGGCGGGCGCGCTGGAGCGATGGGGGTTGCGGGTGGGGGACCAGCTCGAGGTGCGCGAGGCGCTCGACGGCCCGGCATCGAACGGCCCGCCATCGAACGGCCCGGCTTCGAACGGCCCGGCTTCGAACGGCCCGGCTTCGAACGGCCCGGCTTCGAACGGCCCGGCTTCGAACGGCCCGGCAACGACCGGCTGGGCTTCCGATGGCCGGGTGACAGGCGGCGGCGCGGGCGACACCACGTGACGGCAGGCCGGCCCGGCCGGCTCGTGCTCGTCGCCACGCCGATCGGCAACCTCGGAGACCTGTCCCCACGGGCGCACGAGGTCCTGGTTTCGGCCGACCTGATCTGCTGCGAGGACACCCGCCGCACCCGGGCGCTGCTGTCGGCCTCCGGGATCCCCGCTGGCGGCCCGGGTGGCGACCGCCTCCTCTCGCTGCACGGGCACAACGAAGCGTCTCGCCTGGACCGCGTGCGCGAGGCAGTGGCCGGCGGGGCCACGGTGGCAGTGGTGAGCGACGCCGGCACGCCGGGGATCTCGGATCCTGGGGCGCGGCTGGCGGCCCACCTGGCGGCGGCCGGCGAGAGTGTGAGCACGGTGCCCGGTCCGTCCGCCGTGCTGGCCGGGCTGGTCGTCAGCGGGCTGCCGACGGACCGGTTCTGCATGGAGGGCTTCCTGCCCCGCAAGGGTGCCGAGCGCCGCCGGCGGATGGCCGCCCTCATGGCTGACGAGCGGACCACGGTCGTGCTCGAGGCCCCCGCGCGCCTGGCGGCGACCCTGGCCGAGCTGGCCGTGCTCGACCCCGAGCGGCCGGTGGCCGTCGTGCGCGAGCTGACCAAGCTCCACGAGGAGGTGTGGCGCGGACCGGTCAGCGAGGCCGTCACCGCGTTCACGGCACGAGCGGCACGGGGCGAGGTGGTGCTCGTCGTGGGCGGTGCCCCGCCGGCCGATCCCGCCGCCGACACCGACGTCGAGGCGGCGGTGCGCCGGGAGCTCGCCGCCGACCCGTCGGCCGGTCCGCGCCAGGCGGCTGATCGGGTGGCGGCGTCGCTCGGCGTGTCCCGCCGCCGCGCCTACGAGGCAGCGCTACGGGTGCGCACGGGTGACGGGACGGGTCCCGGCTCGTCGGGCCACGCCTGAGCGCGCCGGTACGCTACCGGCGGTGCCGCCCTACTACCTGACCACCCCGATCTACTACGTGAACGACGCGCCGCACGTCGGCACGGCGTACACCACCGTCAACGCCGACGCCCTGGCCCGCTGGCACCGCCTGTGCGGCGACGACGTCTGGTTCATGACCGGCACCGACGAGCACGGGGCCAAGATCGTGGAGGCGGCCGAGGCCAACGGCACGACCCCCAGGGACTGGACCGACCGCACGTCGGCCCGCTTCGTCGAGGCCTGGCGGCGGCTCGACATCGCCTATGACGACTTCATCCGGACCACCGAGCCCCGCCACTACGCCGTGGTCCAGCAGTTCCTGCAGCGGATCTACGACAACGGGTACATCGAGCTGGCGACCTACTCGGGCCTGTATTGCGTGTCCTGCGAGGACTACTACACCGAGGAACAGCTGGTCGACGGGAACTGCCCTGTCCACGGTCGCCCCGTCGTGGAGATGGAGGAGGACAACTACTTCTTCAAGCTCAGCGTGTTCGAACAGCGGCTGCTGGACTACTACGAGTCACATCCCGAGTTCGTGCGCCCGGTGTCCAAGCGCAACGAGGCGCTCGGCTTCATCCGGGGTGGCCTGCACGACGTCTCCATCACCCGGACATCGTTCTCGTGGGGCGTTCCCGTGCCGTGGGACAGCGGGCACGTCTTCTACGTCTGGTACGACGCGCTCATCAACTACCTGACCGTGGCCGGCTACGGCGGCGACCCGGGGGAGTTCGCCGCCCGTTGGGGCGCCGCCCACCACTTGCTGGCCAAGGACATCCTCAAGTTCCACTGCGTGTGGTGGCCGGCCATGTGCATGGCGGCGGACCTGGACCCACCGGCGGAGATCTTCGTCCACGGCTACCTGCTGATGGGTGGCCAGAAGCTGGGCAAGACCATGATCGCGGCCGGCCGGGCGGGCACCGGCGAGGACGCGCCGGCGCTGCGCATCACCGACGTGTCCCCGCTGGCCCTGGCCGACGAATTCGGCGTGGACCCGCTCCGCTACCACCTCCTGCGCGAGATCCCGCTCGGCAACGACGGTGACTTCTCCTACGAGGGGATCGTGGCCCGCTACAACGCCGACCTGGCCAACAACCTGGGCAACCTGGTCTCACGGGTCACGACGGTGGTGCACTCAAAGTGCGACGGCACCGGCCCGGCGCCCGATCCGCGCAGCGCCCTGGCCGACGTGGCGGCGGACGTGCTGCAGGCGGTGTCCGAGGCGTGGGCGCGCTGGGCGCCCCACGAGGCGCTCGAGGAGACCTGGCGGCTCATCGGCGCCACCAACGCCGCCCTCGAGGCGGCCGAGCCCTGGAAGGTGGAGCCGGGCCCGGCCGTCGACGCCGTGCTCGGCGACGCACTGGAGGCGTTGCGCATCGTCGCCGTCCTGGCCTCGCCGGCCATGCCGGCGACGGCGGCCGAGGTGTGGCGCCGCATCGGGGTGCCGGGCGACCCCTCCTCGGCGCGCCTGCCGACGGCTGCGGCGTGGGGCGGTTACGCCGGCGGGGCAACGGTGGTCAAAGCGGAGCCGCTCTTCCCCCGGCGCAAGTCCTGACGTGCGGGGTTGGTTCGACTCCCACTGCCACGTGCAGGAGGCCTACCTCGGGGGGGAGGGCAACGGTCCCGGCGCCCCCGCCCCCCTGGACGGGGACCTCGACGTCGTCCTGGCCCGGGCGCGCGCCGCCGGGGTCGACCGGCTGGTCTGCGTGGGTACCGGGGCCGCCACCTCGCGTCAGGCGGTGGCGCTGGCCCGCGCCGTGTCCGGTGAGGGCCCAGGACCGCGGGTCTGGGCGTCCATCGGGTTGCACCCACACGACGCCGCGGAGGGTGTCGACGAGGTGGCCGCGCTCCTGGCGGGCGAGGCCGGGGCCGACCACGGCGCCGTGGTGGCCGTCGGGGAGTGTGGCCTCGACTACCACTACGAGCACTCGTCCCGGGCTGACCAGCGCGCCGCCTTCGCCGCGCAGATCGGACTGGCACACCGGTACGGGCTGGCGCTGGTGATCCATGCCCGTGACGCCTGGGACGACCTCTTCGACGTCCTCGGCGCCGAAGGAGTGCCCGAGCGGACCGTGCTCCACTGCTTCACCGGCGGCCCCGAGGAGGTCGACGCCTGCCTCCGGGCCGGGATGTACGTGTCCTTCAGCGGCATCGTCACGTTCAAGAACGCGACCGAGGTGCGCCAGGCGGCTGCCCGGTGCCCCCTGGACCGGTTGCTGGTCGAAACGGACAGTCCGTTCCTCGCACCGGTGCCCCACCGGGGGCGGGTCAATGAGCCGGCCTATGTGCCGCTGGTGGGTGCAGCCATCGCAGAGGTGAGGGGTTGCACGGCCGAAGAGGTCCGGGAACGCTCGGCCGTCTCCGCCGACACTGTGTTTTCCACAGATAGGTAATTCGCGTGTTGTTGTGCAAAATACGAGAACCTCATGACCAGGATGTTTGAGGGTTTCCGTCCACAATTACCGCCTGTGAACAGGGAGTTTACGGAAATGTCACGCCTACGACCCTCTGTGACCTGGGAAAAGAAGCTGGGAGACGGCCGCATGACTTTGGCGATTTGCACCGGCACCGATTCTTCTCTAGTTTCTCCCGAAACCCCTCGCCTGCCCGTGTGTCGGCGCGGGTGCGCTGCGTCCCAGAGAAGGGTGGAGCCCTGCGGAACCAGAGCACCGAGGGGAGGCGCCTCGGCGTCGCCGCGGCGATCTGCGGCGTCGTCCTCGTGGCGCCTCTCCTGTTGGTCCAGAGCACGTCATCGAACGCGTCCCGCCCGCCCTCCTCTGGGCACGGCGCCGCATCCCCCCGCGAGCGCGCCCCGACGCAGGGGCGGGCCATCGGCGTGAAGCTGCGCTCGCACCTGGTGGTGTACCAGGCCCCCAACGCGACGACCACCACGACAACGCCCCCGCCCCCGACCAGCACGGCGACCCCCCCGCCCCCGACCACCACGACGACGGCGCCGCCGGCGCCGCCGGCGCACACGGTGACGACCGCGCCGGCGCACACGGTTGTGGCACCCCCGCCGCCGACCACCACCACCACGGCGCCGCCGCCGGCCAGCACCCAGGTGGGGCAGGCGACGTGGTACTCGGCGGCGTCGGCGGGGATGTGCGCCAGCCCCACGCTCAGCTTCGGCACCGTGCTCACGGTCACGAACAGCGCCACGGGGGCGTCGACACGGTGCACGGTGGATGACCGCGAGGGTGCCGGGTACCCGCGAGTGGTCGACATGTCGCCCTCGGACTTCTCGCAGATCGCCAGCCTCAGCCAGGGAGTGGTGGAAGTCACAATCTCCTGGTGACCCTCTCCGGCGCCGACGTCGCCCGGCTGCTCTCGGCCCACGGGCTGCGTCCGAGCCGGGCCCTCGGGCAGAACTTCGTCATCGATCCGAACACCGTCCGGCGTATCGCCCGGCTCGCCGGCGTCGGACCGGGCTCCCGGGTGCTCGAGATCGGCGCCGGGCTGGGCTCGCTCACCCTCGCCCTGGCCGAGACCGGGGCCGACGTGGTCGCCGTCGAGACCGACCTCCACCTCGTCCCGGTGCTCCGAGGCGTGGTCGAGCCGGCCGGCGTCGAGGTGGTCGAGGGTGACGCGCTGGTCCTCGACCTGGCCTCGCTGACCGCGGCACGCGGGGACGGCACCTGGCACCTCGTGGCCAACCTGCCCTACAACATCGCCACGTCCCTGGTGCTCCGGACGCTCGAGGAGGTGCCGGCCGTGACCAGGTTGCTGGTCATGGTCCAGCGAGAGGTCGGCGAGCGGATGGCCGCGTCGGCGGGCGACCCGGCCTACGGTGCGGTCTCGGTGCGCATCGCCTACTTCGCCCGGGCCGAGGTGGTGGGACGGGTGCCGGCGGCGGTGTTCCTGCCGCGGCCAAGGGTCGAGTCGGTCCTGGTGCGCATCGAGCGGCGACCAGCACCGGCGGTGGACCCGGAGCTGGTCGGTTACGAGCGGCTCGGCGCCGTTGTCCGTGCTGGGTTCGCCCAACGGCGCAAGATGCTGCGCCGCTCGTTGGCCGGCGTGGTCGAGCCCGAGGCCTTCGAGCGGGCTGGGGTCAGGTCCGACGCCCGGGCCGAGGAGCTCGACGTGGCCGCGTGGGGGAGGCTGGCTGCCCTGTGACCCGGATCCTGGCCCCGGCCAAGCTCACGGTGTCGCTGCGGGTCACCGGGATCCGGCACGACGGCTACCACGAGCTGGACGCCGAGATGGTCTCCCTCAGCCTGGCCGACGAGCTTGAGTTCGACCCCGCCGGGTCAGGGCTGACGGTCGCGGCAGTGGGCGCGGTGCGGGCGGGCGAGCTGCCTGCACCAGCGGACAACCTGGTGGCCGCGGCCTTGGCGGCCTGCGGCCGCAGCGCCTCGGTGCGACTGATCAAGCGGATCCCACTCGGCGGCGGGCTCGGCGGTGGCTCGGCCGATGCCGCCGCGGTGTTGCGCTGGGCCGGCGTGACCGACCTCGAGGTCGCCGCCCGCCTGGGTTCCGACGTCCCCTTCTGCGTGGTGGGCGGCCGGGCGCGTGTCCGTGGGGTCGGCGAGGTGGTGACCCCGCTGCCCTTCGAGCGGCGCGACTACCTGCTGTTCCTCCCGCCCTTCGGGATGGACACGGCGCGGGTCTACCAGGCGTGGGACGAGCATCCGGGCGACGAGGCGCCGAACGCCCTGGCCGGCGCGGCGCTCGCCGTCGAGCCCCGGCTGGCCCGCTGGCGTGACGCCCTCGGCGACCTGACGGGGACCGAGCCGTCGCTGGCCGGCAGCGGGTCCACGTGGTTCGTCGCCGCGGGCCCGCCCGAGGCGGGGACGCCCGACGTGGCGAGCCTGCGGGTCGGCGACGAGGCCGGGCGGCTGCTGCGGGTGCACACGGTGCCGACGGGTTGGCCGGGGCCGGCTTACGAGGTGGACTGAAAGAAGGCGAGCCCCGCGCAGGGCCGTACGGCGGTGGAGGACCTGGGACCGGAGCGCTACGTGGTGCCGGGGTGCTACTTGCCGGCCCGGCGTTGCCAGCGGGTTGCTTTGAGCATCTTCTTATGCTTCTTCTTCCGCATCCGCTTGCGGCGCTTCTTGATCAGTGATCCCATGTCGTGCGGCAGGCTAGCGGTCCGGCGGGGTGACTGCCAGGTCGCCCCGGCACTGGAGGCGCACATGGGCTTTCGGATCGTGCGGATCGACCACGTGCAGCTCGCCATGCCTCCCGGCGGCGAGTCGCTGGCGGAGGCCTTCTATGCCGGCCTGCTCGGCCTGGAGCGGGTACCCAAGCCGGAGCCACAGGCGTCGCGCGGCGGTTGCTGGTTCGTCCGCGGTGCGGTCGCCGTGCACCTCGGAGTGGAGGACGGATTCCGCCCTGCCCGCAAGGCGCACCCCGCCTTCGTCGTCGACGACCTCCCAGCGCTGGTGGTGGCCCTCGAAGGGGGAGGGGCGGCGGTGCGGCCCAACCCCGACGTCGAGCCGGGCCACGGCGCCTACGTGGACGACCCGTTCGGGAACCGGATCGAGCTGATCGCGGCGGACGGCGCCCGCGGCTGAGCCACACGGCCCGGGGTCCCTGCCCGAACAGGGAGGGGCCCGAACAGGGAGGGGCCCGAACAGGGAGGGGCCCGAACAGGGAGGGGAAGGAGAGAGGGGGGGCGCCGGCGGAGGCGCAAACTCCGCCTCCGCCGGCGCCACCGGCGGCGAGTGGGCGGACATCCCGCCACCGGGGGGGGGTACGCCCAACAGCGTGCTCCGCGCACCTTGGAGTCGGGTGGGCGGAATGTAAGAAGGAGCGAAGAATCAGTCCGGGCCGGGTACCGCGGGCACCGTCAGCGTCATCCGGGCGCCCCCGCCGGGGTCGTTCTCCGCTCTGATGGTGCCGCCTTCGGCCTTGGCGACCTGGGCGACGATGGCCAGCCCGAGGCCGCTCCCGGGTAGGCCGCGGGCGGCCGGGGACCGGTAGAAGCGGTCGAAGATCTGGGGGAGATCCTCTTGTGCGATGCCCGGGCCCTGGTCGTGGACCACGACGGTCCCCGCACCGCACGTCACCGACACCGATCCGCCCCTGGGGCTCCACTTGCGGGCGTTGTCGAGCAGGTTGCCCACGGCGCGACTCAGTCGGTCCGGGTGGGCCTCGACCCACGACGGCTCGGCATCGAGGGCGAAGGTCACGTCCGCCGCCCTCCCGTGGGTGCTCTGCACCGCCACCGCCTCCTTGACCAGGAGGTCGAGGCGGACCAGCTCGGGTGCAGCCGGTTCCTGGTCGCCCCGCGCCAGCTCCGCCAGGTCGCCGACCAGGTCGGTCAGCTCCTGGAGCTGAACGAGGACGTCGGCGACGAGCACGGAGCGGTCCTCGACGCTCAGCTCGTCCACCCGCCGGATCACCTCCAAGTTGGTGCGCAGGCTCGTGAGGGGGGTGCGCAGCTCGTGGGAGGCATCGAGCACGAGCTGGCTCTGGGCGCGGCGCGACGACTCCAGCGCCTCGAGGAGCTGATTGAAGGTCCGGCGCAGCCGCCCGAGCTCGTCGGGGCCGCCCGGGGACAGCCGTCGCGTCACGTCGGTGGTCTCGGCCACGTCCTCGACCGTGTCCGTGAGGGCGTTGAGCGGCCGCAGGACGGCGCGGGCGACCAACCAGCCGAGCACGACGGCGAGCATGACGACCACCAAGTCGACCACGCCGAGCAGGATGGCCAGTGTCCGGAGCTCTGAGCTGCCGTTGAACAGCGTGGCGATCTGCAGGGCGCCCCCGTCGCGCAGGATCCCCGAGGAGACCTGCGTGCCGGCCGGCAGGTGTTCGACGTACTCGCGCATCTCGTTCCCGTCCACGGTGACGGTGGTGAAGAACGGCGAGGCGAGGTTCACCGCCACCAGCCGGACCTGTCCCGTCACCGGCAGGCCGCCGCCCGCCACCACCGCGCCGCTGACGTCGATCACCTGGCCGAGCGTGGCGGTGGTGGAGCCGATCTGTTGGCCGGCCACGATCTTCTGGGCCGCGGTGGTCAGCGAGTTGTCGGCGGCCTGGAGCAGCGTGTTGCGGGCGACCAGGTAGGCACCCAGCGAAGCGGCGAGCACGGCCACCACGACGGCGACCGTGGTGGCCAGCACGAGCCTGGCGCGGAAGGTCACGCGTCCCGCAGCACGTAGCCCACGCCCCGCACGGTCTGGATGCAGCGCGGATCGCCGCCCTCCTCGAGCTTGCGGCGCAGGTAGCCCACGTACACGGCCAGCGAGTTCGTGCCCGAGTCGAAGTCGAAGCCCCACACCCGCTGCAGCAGGACCTCGCGGGTCAGCACCTGGCGCGGGTGGCGCAAGAACATCTCGAGGAGGTCGAACTCGATCCGCGTGAGTGCGAAGGTCCGGTCGCCCCGCTGCCCCTCGCGCGGTCGAGAGGTCCAAGGTGATGTCGCCGACACGGAGGAGCCCGCCCTCGCTCTCGAAGCGCCGGCGCAGCAGGGCGCGCAGCCGGGCCAGTAGCTCCTCGAGGGCGTAGGGCTTGACCAGGTAGTCGTCCGCACCGGCATCGAGCCCCTGCACGCGGTCGTCCACCGCGTCGCGTGCAGTGAGCATGAGCACGGGCGTGTCGTCGCCGGCGGCGCGGATGCGGCGGCACACGGTCAGTCCGTCGAGGTCCGGCAGCCCGAGGTCGAGGACCAGTGCGTCTGGCGGGGCCTGCGCCAGGACCTCGAGGGCTTCGCCGCCCGACCCGACCGTGGCCACGTCGTAGCCCTCGAGACGCAGCGCCCGGTCGATAGACCGGCGGACGGCAGGGTCGTCGTCCACCACCAGGATGCGCACGGCAGAGAACCTACCGCCGTGCCCCGGCCGGCACGGGCCCCGGCCGCGTGGGCCGACGTGCCTAACCTTTGGGTGGCGACCGTCTCGCTCCGGGGTAGTTCAATCGGCAGAACGTCGGCCTTTGGAGCCGGATGTTGGAGGTTCGAGCCCTCCCCCCGGAACCCCCGCACACCGCGCGTCGGGCCCACGGCCCTCGGCCCCGGTGCGGCCTCCGGCCTCCGGCCTCAGGGCATCAGCGGCTGCGCGATGTCTTGGCTCAGTGCCCGCGTCCCTGACGGGTCGTCCGGTCGCGCGCGGCCAATTCCGCCAGGTAGGCGTTGTAGGCCGACAGCTCGGGATCCTCCGCGGCGGCGGTTGCTGTAGCTGGCGCACCGGGTCCCTTCAGGCCGGGATCCGGCACATCTGGGTCCGGTGCCGGATCCCTGGCGACATCCGGCGAGTCCGTCGCTCCTGTCGCACCCGTCGCACCTGTCGCACCTGTCGCACCTGTCGCGGAAGCGGTATCTGGGGTCGTCCCCGTCGCGATGTTGCCCACGCCGGGTGTGCCCTCCGCCGGGACCTCGGGCTCCTCGTGCAGGAAGCGCCACCACATGTAGACGGCGTAGGCCGCGAACAAGGGCCACTCGAACACGTAAGCCCAACTCAAGGTGTTCCCCCCGAGGGCCCGGTCGAGTTGCCAGGCGCACAGCGCCATGAACGCCGGGACCACGACGAGGATGACCGCGTGCAGCCGCAAGGCGCGGCGGCGTGAACCAGATCCGCTTGTCGGTCATCCGCCTGGGAAGAAGAAGTCGGACAGAACTTGGGCCAGCTCGATCGGCCGGTCCCCCTGCACGGAGTGGCCGGCGCCCTCCACGCCGACGATCTCGGCGTCGGGTCGGCGTCGCCGCAGCTCTGCCACGTCGTCGTCGCCGACCACCGACCAGGCCAGCGCGCGCACGAGCAGGAGGGGCACCGTGATGGCCGAGACGGCGTCCCACCAGTCGGTGAAATCGGGGTGCGACCTCTGGACCGGATCGGTGCGGAAGCGGGCGTAGCGCCAGACCCAGGTGCCGTCTTCGCGCTGCACGGCGTTGTGCAGGATGCCCCGGCGCAGCGAAGACTCCGACCGGGTCGGGTTGTGCTCCTTCGTGCGCGCCAGCAGCTCGTCGAAGTTCTCGAAGCTGGCCGGACCGTTCACGAAGTCGGTCACGGGCGCTGCCTTCTCGGCGGTCACTCCGGGCGTGATGTCGACCAGCGCCAACGCGCGCACCAGTTCGGGCTCGTGAGCGGCCAGGGCGATCGAGGACATGCCGCCGAGGGACATCCCGACGACACCTCGGGCAGTGGGCGCCAGCTGGGCCACGACGGCGGCCAGGTCACGGCCGTTGGAGCCCACCGAGAGGGAGCCGTCGGGCCCGCCGTCGGAATGGCCGTGGCCCGGCAGGTCGACGGCCAGCAGGGGCCGGCCCAGGGCCAGCGCCACGGTGTCCCAGGTGTGGGCGTTCTGGGCCCCGCCGTGGACGAGCACCAGCTCGGGCGACCCGCTGGCCGCGCCCCACAGCAGGCTCGAGACCTTGCGGCCCGGCGAGACCTCGATGTCGACCCGCTGCACGTCGGGGGGGCGGTCGTAGGGAAGGCCGTACTCGGCCGCGTTCTCGTGGAACAGGCCGAACTCGTCGTAGGGCACCACTTCCGGCACGTCTAGCAGTGTCCCATACCGGCGGCGGTTGTCCCGGCGGGCTAAGAATGCGCCATGCCCCCGCGCCGCCTCTCAGCTGTGGTGCTGGCCGCCGGGGAGGGGACGCGGATGCGCTCGGAGCGGCCCAAGCCGCTGCACCTGCTGTGCGGCCGGCCCATGATCCTCCACGTCCTCGACGCCATGGCCGAGATCGACGTGCGCCGCGTCGTCGTGGTCGTGGGGCACCGGGGCGAGTGGGTCACCAAGACGCTCTTGCAGCACACACCCCCGACCATGCAGATCGAGTTCGTCGAGCAGCTGGCGCGCAGCGGCACGGGGGACGCCCTCGCCGTGGGGCTGACCGGGCTGCCCGACGACGACGACGAGTCCGAGGACGTGGTGGTGCTTCCCGGCGACACGCCGCTGCTGCGTCCCCAGACCCTGGCCGCGCTCGTGCGCTCGCACCGGTCCGAGGAGGCCGGTGCCACCCTGCTGACTGCCGAGGTGGAGAACCCCACCGGCTACGGCCGCGTGGTTCACGGCAAGAACGGCGACGTGACGCGGGTGGTCGAGGAAGCCGACGCCACCGACGAGGAGAAGCAGATCACCGAGGTGAGCACCTCCATCTACTGCTTCCGCCGAAGCATCATGGCCCCGACGCTGCGCCGACTGAGCCCGGCCAACGTCCAGGGCGAGTACTACCTGACCGACGCCATCGCCGTCCTCAGCAGCGCCGGCTACCCCGTGCGCGCCCTGGTCCTGCCGGACTCCATGGAGGCCGCCGGCGTGAACGACCGGGCCCAGCTGGCCGTGGCCGAGGCCGAGCTGCGCGACCGCATCAACGAGCGGTGGATGCGCCGCGGGGTGACCATGTGGGACCCCGAGCGGACCTACGTGGACGCCGAGGTCCACCTCGAGGCCGACGTCTCCCTGCTGCCGGGTGTGATCCTCCGGGGGGCCTGCAGCATCGGTGCCGGCGCGGAGATAGGCCCCGAGGCCGTCCTGACCGACACCGTGGTCGGCCGGGGCGCCCTGGTGGCGCAGAGCGTCTGTACCCGTGCCACCATCGGCGACGGGGCGCGCATCGGTCCCTACAGCGTCCTCGAGCCGGGGGCCGAGGTCCCCGCCGGGACCGAGATCGGGCCTCACTCGGTCGTCCCCGGCGCCGGTTCCTGACCTCGGGCCGGTGCGGCCGCCGGCCCCCGGAGACATGGTGGCGCTGCGGCGCAGTAGCGTTGGGGGCCGTGGAGTTGATTCCCCGGCGCCGCCTCGAGCTGGTCTCCGGCCGCGCCCACCCCGCGCTGGCCGACGACATCGCGCACCACCTCGGCGTCGAGCTGGGCCAGGCCAACCTGCGCGAGTTCGCCAACGGCGAGATCTACTGCAAGTACGACATCTCAATCCGCGGGTGCGACGTCTTCATCGTCCAGACGCACGCCAGCCCGGTGAACGATTCGCTGATGGAGCAGCTGATCATGATCGACGCCGCCAAGCGGGCCTCGGCCAAGCGCATCACTGCCGTGTGCCCCTACTACGGGTACTCGCGCCAGGACCGCAAGTCGACCGGGCGCGAGCCGATCACCGCCAAGCTGGTCGCCGACATGCTCTCCGCCGCAGGGGCGGACCGGGTTGTCAGCGTCGACCTGCACTCGGGTCAGATCCAGGGCTTCTTCAACGTGCCGTTCGACCACCTGGTGGCGACGCCTGTCCTCGAGGCCTACATGAAGGAGAACTTCGGGGACGACGTCGTGGTGGTGGCGCCCGACGCCGGCCGGGTGAAGGTGGCCGAGCGCTACAGCCAGCACCTGGGGTGCGACCTGGCCCTCATCCACAAGACACGCCCCCGCGGCACGTACAACGAAGTGAAGGCTCGCCACGTCATCGGCGAGGTCGAGGGGCGTCACTGCGTGCTCATCGACGACATGATCGACACGGCCGGCACCATCTGCGCCGCCGCCGAGTTGCTGGCCGAGTCAGGCGCCTCCGACATCGTGGCCATGGCCACCCACGGCGTGCTGTCCGACCCGGCGGTGGACCGCCTGAAGGCGGCGCCCATCTCCCGTGTCGTGGTCACCGACACGCTGCCGGTGGCCGAGGAGCGGGCCTTCGACAAGCTCGAGGTGATCTCGGTGGCCAAGATCATCGCCGACGCCATCGATGCCGTCTTCGAGGACACCTCGGTCTCGGAGCTCTTCGGGGGCGACAACCTGGTGTGAGCCGGGCCGTCACGGCTCCGCGCCGAACGCGCCGAACGCGGGGAGGTCAGCGTGTCGTCCGTCGACGACATCCCAGGTGAACCCCTGGCGGGCGACGGCAGCAACGCCTTCGTACTGTCGTTCGTCGGCTACAACAAGTCAGTGCTCGAGGTCGGGTGTCCGGAGGGCTCCCTCATCGGGGACCTGCACGAGCGCGGATGTGATGTCCACGGGATCGATCCGGGTCCGGCGGCGCTGGGTGCCGAGGTTTGTACGGACCGGGGTGTCGCCGGCGACGTCGCCGCCGCGGAGGTGTGGGACGAGATCAGGGACGAGTCGTTCGATGTCGTCGTCCTCGGCGACGTCGACGAGCTGGGCGACCCGCTCCGCACGCTCCGTCGCGCCACGCGCAAAGTCAAGCCAACGGGGTTCGTGGTCACCTCGTCCCCCAACGATGCACACGGGGACCTGCAGATGGCCCGGATGCACGAGGCCCGCACGGCCGGGGGCCGGGCGAGGCGGAGGGTGTCACGCCGGACGACCCGACCAGCGGGCCGTTCACCCTCGAGGGCATGCGGGAGCTGCTGCTCCGGGCCGGGTTGGTGGTCGTCGGGACCAAGCGCGTTGTCGTCCCGCTGTTCGAGAGCGAGCTGGGGTTGGAGCGCGCCCACGTGGACGACAAGGTGCTCGACGGACTGCTGGCCGACCCGGAGGTCGAGTCGTACCGGTATGTCATGAAGTCCGTTCTGGACGACGGGTCGCAGGCCTTGGCGGACCTGGCAGGCCGGGTCAACGAGCTCGAGGACCGGGCGCACAATCAGCGGCTCCTCATCGCGCTGTTGCGCAAGAGGCTGCGGGACAGCTCCGCCTTGGCCCAACAGCTCGAAGCGGCCACCCGGGAACTCGACGCGCACCGCCGGCACGTCCAGGCGCTGGAGGGTCACATGTCGGGCCTCCAGCACGACATCGAGGTTCTCAACCGGGCGCTGGCCGACGGTGTGGCTCGGTACGGCGCGCCCGGCGCCAAGACCGGCTCCTCGCGCCTACGCCGACTGTACGGCCGTTTGCGACGTTCAGTGGCGCGTCCGGCGCCAGGCCCGCGGGCCCGCTGATGCCCGAACCCGCTGCCGTCGGTGCCGAGACCTCCCGTGAGGGTCCCCACGTGCTCGCGTTCTACCTGCCCCAGTTCCACGTGTTGCCCGAGAACGACGCCTGGCACGGCCGCGGCTTCACTGAGTGGACCCTCGTGGCGAAGAGCCGTCCTCTCTACCCGGGGCACCGCCAACCCGATCTGCCGGGAGAGCTTGGGTTCTACGACTTGCGGGTGCCCGAGACCCGCGACCGTCAAGCGCGCCTGGCGCGGGAACACGGCATCACCGGGTTCCTCTACTACCACTACTGGTTCAGCGGGAGGCGCATGCTCGAGCGCCCGTTCCAGGAGGTCCTCGAGTCCGGGGAGCCCGACTTCCCGTTCGCTCTCTGCTGGGCCAACGAGAGCTGGTACCGGCGGTGGCAGGGTTCGAACGACGAGTTGTTGGTGGAGCAGGAGTTCGACGAGGCGGACGATCTGGCCCACATCGAGTGGCTGGTGGAGGTGTTCAAGGACCCGCGCTATGTGCGCATCAAGGGCCGGCCGTTGCTCGCGGTGTACCGTCCCCACCACCTGGCGGACCGAGACGGACGGCCGAGGTCTGGCGCCGGGCATGCGAACACGCAGGTGTGGAGCCCCCGTGGCTGGTCGGGTTCGAGACGGGTGATCCGTCGACGGATCCCCGCAGCCTGGGCCTGGAAGCCTGCGCCGAGTTCATCCCCCACAACCTGCCGGACCTGGTGGATTCGGAGCCGTACCGGTTCGGGCCGGGCGGATCGCACCGCATGTACGACTACGACGAGGTGGTGTCCGCGTATCTCGGCCGGGACCCGGTGGCGTGGACGCGCTACCCGTGTGTGGCTCCCGGGTGGGACAACTCCCCGCGCCGCCAGAACGGCGAGGCGTTCATCCTCCGCGGCTCCACTCCCGAGGCGTACGGCAGATGGCTCGAGAACGCGGCGCAGCGCCAGATGCATTCCGAGGGCCCCGACGGCATCGTCTTCGTCAACGCGTGGAACGAGTGGGCGGAGGGCGCCCACCTCGAGCCCGATGCGGACTGGGGTCGAGCCTACCTCTCGGTGACCCGCGACGTCCTGCGGGATCTCCGCGGCGGGCGGGAGCCGGCGCCTCCGCCGGCGGGCGTGCTCCCCGGGCTCCGGTCCGCCGAGGACCGCTACCACGACCTCTACGAGCGGTTCGTGGCGTTGCAGCGCTCGTCGAGCGGGCACCTGGCCGCCATGGAGCGACGCCTCGCGGAGCTCAAGACGTACTACGAGAGCAAGCTCGGGTGGACCCGCTACGAGGCCGAGGAGATCCTCGACATGAACGAGTCGCTGCTCGAGCAGCTACGGCAGCAGGCGAAACAGATGCGGGAGGCATCCGCCGCCGATCTAGGGGCGTCGGACTGGCTGCGGGAGCAACCACCCCCCGCCGCCCTCGATCCGGCTGAGGCCAGCGGAGCAACGCCCGCCGGCAGCGAGGACGAACGCCGGCGGGACGACGGGTACGACGAGCCGCCGGGCGTCGAACCCCCTCGGTGGCTGACCGAGCTCGAGGCACCCGGTTGAGGGACGCCCGGCACGGCGATGACCTCGGGTCGGGGCCCGCGTCCCGGACGTCGGGGTGCGATTGGAAGCGCCCACCCAGGCGGCTACGCTGGTAGGCCGTTCGCCGGAGCCCCCGCACTCCGCGCACGCCGTTCTGACCTTCTGAGGAGATCCCCATGGCCGAAGTCGTACTCGCCGCCGAAGTCGGGCGCCCGGTGGGCTCCCGTGCCGTGCGCCGCCTGCGCCGCGAGGGGAAGATCCCCGGCGTCATCTACGGCCACGGCACCGACCCCCTCCCCGTGGCCGTGGTGGCCAGGGAGTTGCGCGTCGCCCTCAACTCGGAGGCCGGCGCCAACCAGTTGCTGTCCCTCGAGACCGGCTCGGGCAACTTCTTGACCCTGGCCCGGGAGATGCAGCGCCACCCCGTGTTGCAGACGGTGACCCACGTGGACTTCGTGATCGTTCGGCGGGACGAGGTCATCAGCGCCGACGTGCCGATCACCCTGGTGGGCGAGGCGACCGACGTGAACCACGGCGACGGCCTGGTGGAGCAGCAGATGTTCACCATCTCCATCAACGCCGTGCCCGGCGCCATCCCGACCGCCCTCGAGGCCGACATCAGCGGGCTCACGATCGGCGGGCAGGTGCGCGTCTCGGACCTCGTGCTGCCGGCGGGGGTGACGACCGACCTCGACCCCGAGTCCGCCGTGGTCGTGGGGCAGCCGCCGCGTGTGATCGCAGCCGAAGAGGCGGCCGAGGGCGAGGGCGAGGGGTTGGCCGAAGGCGCCGAGGCCGCGCCGCAGCCAGGCGGGGAGTCAGCCGAGGCCGCGTCCGAAGAGGGCTAGGCCCTGCGCCGCCCCTTCACCGGCTCCGGGCGCCGGGGCACGCCGGCGGACCTCCTGGTCGTCGGGCTGGGGAACCCGGGCGCCGAGTTCGCCAGCAGCCTGCACAACGCCGGCTCCGACACGGTGGAGCTCTTGGCCGCGCGTCACGGCGCGTCTCTGCGGGCGGAGAAGGGCGCGCGGGCCCGCGCCGCCGTGGTGACGCTGGGCGGCACCCGGGTGGCGCTGGCGGTGCCCACGACCTACATGAACGAGTCCGGCGTAGCCGTGCGCGCGCTCGTGAAGCGGTTCGGGATCGCGCAGACGGCCGACGTGGTCGTGGTGCACGACGAGCTCGACCTGGCGCCGGGGACCGTGCGCCTCAAGGCGGGGGGCGGCCTGGCCGGCCACAACGGGCTGCGTTCGGTGCAGTCGCACCTCCACTCGTCGGACTTCCTCCGCGTGCGCATCGGTGTGGGCAAGCCGCCGAGCGCGGCCCAGGGTGCCGCACACGTGCTCCGGCGCCCGCCCAAGGCCGTGCGCTCCCAGCTCGAGGAGGCGGTGGGGAGGGCAGCCGACGCGGTCGAGCGCATCGCCTCGGACGGGATCGACGCCGCCATGCTCTGGTGCCATTCCCTGCCCAATTGAGAGCGCCGTGACGACCCCCGCGACACCGACAGCGCCGTCGGCCGAGACCACCGCACCGTCGGTCCAAACCAGGGCGCTGTCGGCCGAGACCAGGGCACCGGGGGTGGGCACCCTGGCCGCCGTCCCGCGGCTCCTGCGGGGCGATGCCGTGCTCTCCGCGCTCGTGGGCGCGGCCGACGCCACCGTCGCCGTACCCGAAGCGGCTCAGGCGGTGGCGGTGGCCGGGCTGGCGGCCTTCAGCGAGCGGGCCCCCCTCCTCGTGGTCACCGCCACGGGGGTCGACGCGGAGCGGCTGGGCGACGACCTGTCGTGCCTGGTCGCCCCGCCTGAGGGCGCCACCGGTGCGGTGGCGGGAGCGCTCGACGGATCCGTGGCGTTGCTGCCCGCCTGGGAGACGTTGCCGTTCGAGCGGGTCAGCCCCGAGACCGAGACGATGGGCCGGCGCCTCGCCATCCTCCACGCGCTGGCCGGCGGGCACGACGAACGACTGCCGGCACCGCCGAGGATCGTGGTGGCGCCGTTGCGCTCCCTGCTGCAGCGGTTGGCCCCGCTCGATGGGGCGGCGCCGCTCGTCGTGCGGCGCGGGCAGCAGCTCGATCTCGACGAGCTCGTCACCGACCTCGTGACCCGTGGGTACCGGCGCGAGCACCAGGTGGAGCACCGGGGAGAGGTGGCGGTGCGCGGGGGCATCGTCGACGTCTTCCCCGCGACATCCGACCTGCCCGTGCGCATCGACCTGTGGGGCGACGAGGTCGACCGGCTCACCGCCTTCTCGGTGAGCGACCAGCGATCGTCGCACGACCTCGACACCGCCGTGCTCTACGGGTGCCGCGAGTTGGTGACCTCGCCCGAGCTGCGAGCGGCCGCCTCGACGCTGGTGACCGGGCGCCCCTGGGGCACTGCCGTGTGGGAGCGGCTGGCCCGAGGCGAGCAGTTCGACGGCATGGAGTCGTGGCTGCCGTTCCTCGACGACGGGGAGCGGGTGCTCCCCGACCTTCTGCCGGCGGGCGCGCAGGTAGTCCTGGTCGAGCCGCGGCGCATCCGCGACCGGGCGGTGCAGCTCCTCGACGAAGAGGCGGCCCTGGCCGAGACGCTCGCCGCCACGTGGGGCGCCGGCGAGGCCGAGGAGCACGGTTTCCCGCGGCTGCACGTCGAGTTCGACCGGTTGCTACGCGACTGCCCGGCGGGCGTCACCGCCATGCCCTCGGTGCCCGAGGGGCCGGCGGTACCCACGCTGGCGGTCCGGCGCTTCGAGCAGGTGGCGGGGGACCCCGAACGGCTCGCCGCCGGGGTGTCGCGCCTCGTCGGCCAGGGATACACGGTCACCCTGTGCGCCGCCACCGGTCCGGGAGCGGCCAGGGTGTCGGGAGCCCTGGCGGGGGAGGGGGTGCACACGCCGGTACACGCGGCGGCGGCCGGCTCTCCCGGCTCGGACGTCGTCGTGGCGCCGTTGTCCCGCGGGTTCATCCTTCCCGGGGCCAAGGTGGCCGTGCTCTCGGAGACGGACATCACCGGGCGCCGCATGCCCCACCGGCGGGCCCGACCCCGGGCCAGAGCGGCCGACGGCTTCTTCGACGACCTGGTTACGGGGAGTTTCGTGGTGCACCGCCAGCACGGCGTCGGCGCGCTTCGAGGGGGTCACGACGCGCACCATGGGCGGGACGACGAGGGACTACCTGATCCTGCAGTTCCGGGGCTCCGACCGGCTCTACCTCCCCGTCGACCAGATCGACGCCCTCACGCCGTACTCGGGTGGGGAGTCGCCGACGCTCTCCAAGATGGGCGGCGCCGACTGGCAGCGCACCCGTGCCAAGGCCCGGGCGGCGGCCGGCGAGGTGGCGGCCGAACTGGTGGAGCTCTACCGACGGCGGTTGGCAGTACCGGGGCGCGCCTTCGGCCCCGACTCGCCGTGGCAGGCGGAGATGGAGGCGTCCTTCGGCTTCGTCGAGACCGACGATCAGCTGGCGGCCATCGCAGACGTCAAGCGCGACATGGAGGAGCCACGCCCCATGGACCGGCTCGTGTGCGGCGACGTCGGGTTCGGCAAGACGGAGGTGGCGGTGCGGGCGGTGTTCAAGGCGGTGCAGGAGGGGGCGCAGGCCGCCGTCCTCGCGCCGACGACGCTCCTGGCCAGCCAGCACGCGCAGACCATCGCCGAGCGCTACGCGCCCTATCCGGTCCGCGTGGAGATGCTCAGCCGCTTCCTCTCGCCCTCCCAGCAGCGTGCCGTCGTGCAGGGGTTGGCCGACGGGACGGTCGACGTGGTCGTCGGCACCCACCGGCTCTTGGCCCAGGACGTGCGGTTCAAGGACCTCGGGCTCCTGGTGGTCGACGAGGAGCAGCGCTTCGGCGTGAGCCACAAGGAGGCGGTCAAGCGCATGGCCGAGGGGGTCGACGTGCTTACGCTCACGGCCAGCCCGATCCCGCGCACGCTCGAGATGGCCCTCACCGGCATCCGCGACCTGTCCATGGTCAACACCCCGCCCGCCGACCGGCGCCCGATCCTCACCTACGTCGGGGAGCACGACACCTCGGCGGTGAGCGAGGCGCTGCGGCGGGAGCTCCTGCCGCGAGGGGCAGGCGTTCTACGTGCACAACCGGGTGTCCGACATCGACCAGGTGGCGCGCGACGTCCGCACCCTGGCGCCCGAAGCCCGTGTGGCCGTGGCCCACGGGCAGATGGACGAGGGGAGCCTCGAGACGGTGGTGCTCGACTTCTGGGAACGGCGGTACGACGTCCTCGTGTGCACGACCATCATCGAGTCGGGCATCGACATGCCCTCGGTCAACACCCTGATCGTCGACCGGGCCGACCTGCTCGGCCTGGGTCAGCTCCATCAGATCAGGGGCCGGGTCGGCCGCGGGGGCCAGCGGGCCTACGCCTACCTGTTCCACCCGGCCGACCGCGTGCTCACCGAACAGGCCTACGAGCGGTTGCGCACCATCGGCGAGCACAGCGAGCTGGGCTCGGGCTTCAAGATCGCCATGCGTGACCTCGAGATCCGGGGGGCCGGCAACCTGCTGGGCTCGGACCAGTCGGGTCACATCGCCGCCGTGGGCTACGACCTCTACGTCCAGCTGGTGGCCGAAGCGGTCGCCGAGGCGCGCGGCGAGCCGAGGCCGGTGCCGCCGGCGGTGACCATCGACGTCCCGGGGGACGCGCACCTGCCCGCAGACTACGTCGAGGCCGAGGACGCACGGCTCGAGGCCTACCGGCGGCTGGCCGCGGTGACGACGCCCGACGAGGTGGAGGACATCCGCGTCGAGTGGGCCGACCGCTATGGCCCGCTCCCCACCCCGGCCCAGGCGCTCCTCGGCGTGGCCCGGCTCCGCGCCGGCGCCTTGGCGCGCGGGATCACCGAGATCGCCATGAGCTCGGTCCGCCCGGGCGGGACGCGGCGGCCGGTGGTGCGGCTCGAGCCGGTGGGGCTTCCGGCCAGCGCCCAGGTCAGGCTCCGCCGCCTGTCGTCGGGCGCCACGTACCGCGAGGACCTTTCCCGGCTGCTCGTTCCCGTGCCAGAGGGGGAGGCCCCCGCCGAAGTCGTGGGCCGGCTGCTCGACGAACTGCTCCCGGTGGCCGATGTGGGGCCGGGTGGGGACACCTTGTAGCATGCGCGGCGCGTGAAGCGGCTCGTCGTCCTCCTCGTGGTCCTGGGCTGCGGTGTCGTCGCGGCCGCAGTGGCCATCCCGAGCAACGCGGTGACCGTCAACGGCACGTCGATCAGCCAGAGCTCATTGAACTCCGACGTCAGCGCCATCGCCGCCAGCGCCTATTACCAGTGCTACCTCAACTCGGACGCCTACGTGTCCTCGGGCGGGACGTCCGTGGCGCCCCCGGTCCAGGGGGCGGGCACCGGGCAGGTCGGGTCGGGCGCGCAGCCGACTGCGGGGAGCGCGTTCGTCGCCACGTACCTCGACACTCAGATCAGCGCCCAGATCGTGGACCAGCAGGCGGCGAAGCGGGGCGTGACGGTGACCCAGGCCCAGCTGGACCAGACCCGGGCCAGCCTCACCGGCCACATCACCCAGGTGATGCGCACCACCGCCCGGACAGGGAATCCCAGCCTGACGTGCGGCGCCTCGGGCACGCCCCTGACCGGCCAGCAGGTGCTGGCCACGATGCCGGCCTCGTTCGTCGACGAGCAGGTGCAGCAGCTCGCCACCGCCACGACCCTCTACGAGGAGCTCTCCGGCGTTGGGTCGAGCGACGCCAGGCTGCACTTCTGGTACCTCTGGCACCGGTCGCAGTTCGACACGGTGTGCCTGGACGCGGCGGCGTTCTCCAGTGAGTCGTCGGCCCAGCAGGCGTCGGCCGCGGTGGCCAACGGCACCCCCTTCACGCAGGCAGTCTCCGGGGCCGCCCAGAGCGGGTCGCTCGGCTGCGGGGTCCTCTCGTCGTTCGCCGCCGAGCTCGGGACGAGTGCGGTCACCCTCGACCAGCTCGCCCTCAACGAGGCGTCGGCCCCCTTGCAGACGAGCAGCGGCTGGTTCGTCGTCGCCCCCACGCAACGGGCGGTCACCCCGTGGCCCCAAGCGCGCCAGGCGGTCACCGAGGCGGTGGAACGGCGTGGGGCCGCCGCCGCGCAGAAGCTCCTGGCCGTGGCGGGTCGACGGTCCTCGGTGCACGTGAACCCGCAGTACGGGATCTGGGTGGGAGGGACGGCCAACGTGTTCACGCCGCTGACCCCCCGTCCCACGGACACTCCCAACGCCGCGGCGAACGAGCCGGGCGCCCCGGCGGCCTCGGCCGGCTCGACCAGCGGTTGAGCGTGTCGCGACGCCGCCCCCACGTCACGGTGGTGGGCCTGGGACCGGCCGGTGCCGACCTCCTGCCGCCCGCCACGGTGGCGCTCCTCGATGCGGCCGGGGGCCGCGCCTTCTTGCGCACGGCACGCCACCCGGCAGCGCGCCGTTTCGGTGGCGCGGCGACCTTCGACGACCTCTACGAGACGGCAACGACCTTCGACGAGGTGTACGCCGGCATCGTCGAACGGCTCGTCGCCGCGGCGGCTGAGGCTGCGCCCGATGCCGTCGTGTACGCCGTGCCAGGGTCCCCGCTGGTGGCCGAGCGCACCGTCGAGCTCCTGCGAGCGCAAGACCGAGCGGACGTCACGGTGCTGCCCGCCCCGTCCTTCTTGGATCTCGCCTGGGCGGCGCTCGGCCTCGACCCGGTGGCGGCCGGGGTGCGGCTGGTCGACGCCGCTGCGTACGGCACGCTCGAGGCTGACGACCGCGGACCGTTCCTCGTGGCGCAGTGCTGGTCGCGCGCGCTGCTCTCGGAGGTCAAGCTCTCCGTGCCCGACGACGCCGACCTGGCCGGGGTGCGGCCGGTCGTCCTGCACCACCTCGGGCTCGGGGACGAGATGGTCCAGGAGGTCGACTGGTGGGACCTCGACCGGACCGTCGAGCCGGATCACCTGACGTCGCTCTACGTGCCGGCACGGCCGACAGCGCCCGGGTTGCGCGTCGGCCCCGAGGTGGCGCAGCTCGTCGTGCTGATGGACACCCTCCGGGCGCGTTGCCCGTGGGACCGTGCCCAGACGCACGCCTCCCTCATGCCGCACCTGGTGGAGGAGTGCTACGAGGTGCTCGACGCGCTGGGCGCATTGGGTGCGCCCGGCTCAGCTGCCGGATCCGGGTCGCCGACCAACGGTGAGGGTGTGGTCGCCGGGGACGGGAGCGCCGCCTTCGGCCACCTGCAGGAGGAGCTGGGTGACCTGTTGTTCCAGATCGTCTTCCACGCGCGCCTGGCCGACGAGGAGGGCCGGTTCGACCTGGCCGACGTGGCTCGCGGCGTGCACGACAAGTTGGTGCATCGGCACCCGCACGTCTTCGCCGACGTCGCGGTGGACGGGCCCGAGCAGGTCGTGTCGAACTGGGAGGCGATCAAGAAGGACGAGAAGGGCAGGCGGAGCATCACCGAGGGCATCCCGGACGCGCTGCCGGCGCTCATGCTGGCGACGAAGCTGGCGCGCAAGGCCGGCTCCGTCGGGCTCGACCCGTCCAAGGGAGCGGACGAGCGTGCCCGCTCGTCCCTGGCCGCGCTGGCTGCGGCGGCCGGGCGCGCGGCACCCGCGGCACCTGGGCCTGACGATCCGATCGCCGCGGGCGTCGGCGCATTGGAGGACGAGGTGGGCGAGCTCCTCCTTGCTGTCGCCACGCTGGCGCAGCGTTCCGGCATCGACGCGGAACAGGCATTGCGCCGGCGGGCGCTGACACTGCGTGCCGAGGTGCGCGAGGCGGAAGGCGTCCCCGACCAGCACCGGGGCAACCGCTAGCCTGGTGGCCCGGTGTCCCGCCAGGGGGGACGTCGAGGGAGAGTGGACGTGAGCACCATTGAGCACGTGATCGGCCGCCAGGTCCTCGACTCCCGCGGGAACCCGACGGTCGAGGCGGAAGTGCTGCTGGACTCAGGCGCGCGTGGGCGCGCCATCGCTCCGTCGGGCGCCTCCACGGGCATTCGTGAGGCCGTCGAGCTGCGCGACGGAGGCGAGCGCTACTCGGGCAAGGGCGTGCTGCGCGCCGTGGCCAACGTCAACGGTGAGATCGCTGAAGCCGTGCGCGGCCTCGACGCGCTGGACCAGCGGGCGGTCGACAACGCCATGGTCGACCTCGACGGGACGCCCGACAAGGGCCGCCTCGGGGCGAACGCGATGCTGGCGGTCTCGCTGGCGACGGCCAAGGCATTGGCGGACGACCTCGAGATCCCGCTGTACCGCGCCATCGGGGGCGCGGGCGCCCACGACCTGCCCGTACCGATGCTCAACGTGCTCAACGGCGGGGCCCACGCCAACAACTCGGTCGACTTCCAGGAGTTCATGATCATGCCTGTGGGGGCGGCGTCGTTCGACGAGGCGCTGCGCTGGGGCGTCGAGACCTACCACGCGCTCCGCGCGCTGCTGGCCGAGCGCGGCATGACCACCGCCGTCGGTGACGAGGGGGGGTTCGCCCCGGACCTGGCCCGGAACGAGGACGCCATCACCCTGCTGCTCGAGGCGATGGAACGGGCCGGCCGCGTCCCGGGTGACGAGATCGCCCTGGCCCTCGACCCGGCCACCAGCGAGCTGTGGCGGGAGGGCTCCTATGTCCTCGAGGGCGAGGGAAGGACCCTGTCGCCGGACGATCTGGTCGCGTACTGGGTCGACCTGGTGGACCGCTACCCGATCGTGTCGATCGAGGACGGCATGGCAGAGGAGGACTGGGACGGCTGGTCGGCCCTCACCAAGGCCGTGGGTGACCGCGTCCAGCTCGTGGGCGACGACATCTTCGTGACCAACCCCGAGATCCTGGCTCGGGGCATCCGCGAGGGCGTGGCCAACGCGATCCTGGTCAAGCTGAACCAGATCGGGACGTTGACCGAGACGCTCGACGCTGTGGCGATGGCCACGCGCGCCTCGTACGGCACGGTGATCTCGCATCGCTCGGGTGAGACCGAGGACACGACCATCGCCGACCTTGTCGTGGCCGTCAACGCCGGCCAGATCAAGACGGGTGCTCCGGCGCGCTCGGACCGGGTGGCCAAGTACAACCAGTTGCTCCGGATCGAGGAGGACCTGGGCGAGTCGGCAGGCTTCCCGGGTATCGCCGCGCTGTCGGGACGCGGAGGCCGTGGCAGCGGTGGCGGCTAGGGCGAAGCAGCCGCGCCGCGGTGGCAACCGGGTTCGGGTCCGGCGCGGGGCGTCCGCCCGCCCCCGGCTCCTGTTCGCGGGCGCGCTGGTGGCCGCAGCGGTCATTCTCTTCGCGTGGTTCCCCGCCGGGTCCCTCATCAGCCAGCGGAACGCCCTCAACGACACCGCGTCGCAGCTGTCCACCTTGCACCGGCAGGACGCGGCGCTGACCCATGAGAAGAAGAACCTGAGCGCCGCCGGCGAGATCGGACGCGTCGCCCGCGAGCAGTACCAGCTCGTCAGCCCCGGCCAGCAGGCCTACGAGGTGCTCCCGCCGTCGGGGACGGCCGCTGCCGGCGCGCCCTACGCCGGCGACCCGGGCGCGTCGGGTCCGGTGACGCCGTCGGCCACCTCGGAGCTGCCAGACGGCACGACGGCGACCACGGCGCCCGCTTCGACGACGTCGCCCGGCGGCGCTCAACCGGTGCATGCCCCGGCGTCGGGCGGGCTGTGGTCGCGCATGGTGCAGACCCTCGAATTCTGGCGTTGAGCGAGCGGCCAGAGCCGGGCGCAGCATGTGCCGGCGACGAGGCCGCGGTGGCCACCCTTCTCGGCCGGGTCCCCGCCGGTGCGTTCACGGTGGTGGTCCGGGCGGACGACGGCACCCCCGTGGTCATCGCCAACGAGCCGTTGCTGCGCGACGGGACGCCCATGCCGACGCGCTACTGGCTGGTGGATCCGACGCTACGGACCCTGGTCGGGCGGCTCGAGGCGGACGGCGGTGTGAGGGAGGCCGAGTCCGCGGTCGACCCGGAGGCCTTGGCCGCGTGTCACCACCGCTACCGGGCCGAGCGCGACGCGCTGCTCCCGGCCGACTGGGGCGGCCCGCGCCCGAGCGGGGGCGTGGGAGGTACCCGCCGCGGCGTGAAGTGCCTGCACGCACACCTCGCTTGGTGGCTGGCCGGAGGGGACGACCCGGTGGGGGCGTGGGTGGCCGCCCGCCTGGATCTGCACCGGGACGACGGCTGACCCGCTGACGCCATCTGGGATACTCACGTGGTGAGCCAGGCGGGCACGTTGGCGGCGGTCGACTGCGGCACGAACTCCACACGGTTGCTGGTCGCTGACCCCACCGGTACCGCCTTGGCGCGCGAGATGCGGATCACCCGCCTGGGTCAGGGGGTGGACGAGACCAGGTCGCTGCACCCCGAGGCGCTCGAGCGGACATTCGAGGCTCTGCGGGGGTTCCGGGACGTCATGGACGCTTTCGGTGTCGAGCGGGCGCGGCTGGTCGCCACATCCGCCGTGCGCGACGCACGCAACGGTGATGCGTTCCTGGCGCCCGCCGGGGAGATCGTCGGCGTCCACGCCGAGCTGCTGTCTGGCCCCGAGGAGGGCCGGCTGTCCTATGTCGGGGCCACGGCCGGCCTTCCCCCGCGCCGGGACGCCCGCTGGTGCTCGACATCGGCGGCGGTTCCACGGAGCTGTCAACCATGGAGGGGGACGAGGTGATCTCGGTCTCCCTGGAGATCGGGTGCGTGCGGTTGACCGAGCGGTTCCTGCCCGGCGACCCCCCCGGCGCGGAGGAGGTGGCTGCCGCGGTCGCCGCCATCGACGCCGAGCTGGACCGGGCGATGCAGGTGATCCCCGTGCCCGAGGTCGCCGAGGGGGGTGTCCGACTCCTCGGTCTTGCCGGGACCGTCACGACCCTGTCCCAGCTGGAGCAGGGGCTGCCCGTGTACGACAGGGGCCGCATCCACCACGCCGTGCTCTCCTACGAGGCGGTCGCCCGGTGGTGCGACGTCCTCGGAGGTGAGCGCGTGGCCGAACGGGCACGTCGGGTGGGTCTCCCCGAGGGGCGCCAGGACGTGATCGTCGGCGGCGCGCTCGTGCTGCGCCAGGTGATGCGCAAGCTCGGTGTGGTGGAGTGCTTGGTCTCGGAAGACGACATCCTCGACGGCCTGGTCCTGTCCATGCGGACCGAGTCACGGGAGCAGTAGCCCGACGGTGCATCGTGCCGCCGCCGGCCCCCCTGGTGGACCCCGGGGGTCGGGAAGCGGGCGGTATAGTGAACTCCGTCTTCACGAACTGGAGGCCTGCCGCTCGATCCACACAGAGCGGCCCGCGGAACGGCCGACGAAAGAGGTCAACGTGGAGGAGAGATTCGTCTATGAGCTGACCATCGATCCCGATGCGGAGAACAACACGCACGCGTTTGCTCTCGGGATGATCGGGTACAGCAAGAGGGTCCTCGAGGTCGGGTGTGCGACCGGCTATTTCACCCGGGTTCTGGCTGAGCGCGGGTGCAAGGTGACGGGGATCGAGATCGACCACGGTGCTGCGGAGCAGGCCGAGAACTGGGCAGACCGCGTCATCGTCGGGAGCGCCGACGACGCGGAGGTCTGGGACCAGATCGACGACGAGGCCTACGACGTGATCACGTTCGGCGACGTACTCGAGCACCTGCAGAACCCACTGACCGTCCTTCGCTCCTCGTTGCAGAAGCTCAAGCCGAGCGGATTCGTCGTCACATCCCTCCCGAACATCGCCCATGGCGACGTCAGGCTGTCACTGCTGCACGGCTCGTTCCAATACCGTGAGATCGGGCTGCTCGACCGCACGCACATCCGGTTCTTCACGGTGCAGTCGGTGCGTGAACTGCTGCGAGACGCGGGGCTTCTCGTGGTCGACACCCGCCGGGTGATCATGCCCATGTTCAACACGGAGCTCGGCCTGCGCCGGGAGGACTTCCCCGAAGCCGTGCTCGACGAGATCCGGGCGGATGCGGAGTACGAGACCTACCAGTTCGTCATGAAGTCCGTCCTCGACAACGGCTCGCAGGCGGTGGCCGAGATGGCGCACCACGTCGAGCAGCTCTCCGACGAGGTCCACGCAGTGCAGGTGAACAACCGCCGACTCCAGGACGAGCTGGTCGGCCACGACGAGTTGAAAGCCGAGTACGCGCTGATCTCCGAGCAGATGCAGCAGTTTGCCGACCACATCGAGGACTTGACCAGGCAGGTGTACCAGCTGCACGGGGAGCTCGAGGACGCTGGGCGCCATCGCGCTGAGAGCGAGCAGGCCAGCGCCTCGCTGCGAACGTCGCTCGAGGAGACCGCGGAGGCCCTGGCCCGCAGTGAACAGCGAAATGATGAGATCACGCGGTCCCGGTCGTACCGGATGACCGCACCGTTGCGCTGGGTCCGAGGGTCGCTGCGGGGCAGCGGCCGACCATGAACCGCCGACGTGGCGACCGCACGGCTCGCGTCGCCTGGCGCCGGATGCACGCGCATGCATGCTGCTGACGATCTGGAGGGATCCGTGGTCGACTCATTCGATGTCAACGACAACAGCGGGGTCTACTACGACGGGTCCTACTGGAACGACCTCGAAGCCGTCCGCCAGCAGATCAACCGCTGCATCTCAGGCGACGGCTCCCTGAAGTGGTACGAGCACTTCGCCAAGAAGACGAACCGTGTCTTCGAGCGAGCCCTGATCCTGAACTGCGGGAACGGGTGGGTGGAGCGTGAGCTCCTCGAACACGGACTCGTCCGCGAGGCCGTGGGGATCGACTACTCGGAGAACCTGCTCGACGAAGCGAGGGCGGCGGCGCTCCGGGGCGGTTATCCGCTCACATACCACCAGGTGAACATCAACACCGCCGCTCTGCCCGAGGGGGAGTTCGACCTTGTGGTCAACCACGCCGCGGCGCACCACGTCGCGGCGATCGACAAGGTGTTCCGCGCCCTGTGCAGCACCCTGCCCGAGGATGGTTGGTTCGTGTCCTTCGACTACGTGGGGCCGCACCGGAACCAGTACCGTCTCGATGCGTGGGAGGAGGCATGGAAGCTCAACGAGGAGCTTCCACCGTCCTTGCGGCAGGAACTCGTGTACCCGCCCTTGACCGTGATGCTGCAGGTGGACCCGACCGAGGCGATCCACTCGGAGTTGATCGTCGATACGTTCCGGCGCTACTTCGTCGAGCACGAATTCGCGGAGCTGGGGGGTGCGGTCGCCTACCCCCTCCTGACGCACAACGCGCGTATGTTCGCCGCCCCAGACGACGAGGAGCGGGCGCGGTGGGTCGACCGGATCCTGCTGGCCGACGAACGCTTCCTGCAGAAGCACCCTGACTCCACCCTGTTCGCCTACTTCGCCGGGACACCGCGGAAGTCGGTACTCACCGAGGACCGACTGCTGGCGGAGTGGAACGAAGCAGAGACCGAACGCGAGCGCTGCGCCCGTGACCGTGGTGGTGAGTACTACGAGCGGGGCCCGCTCGCCGCCGCGTTGATCCAGCTCGAGGAAGCACACGCCGAGGAGGCCAGCTTGCGAGCGCAGCTCGAGCAGGTACGTTCCGAGCTGGACGCCGTCCGCTCGACCCCTCTGTACGCGCAGGCCCGCCGGGCCCTGGACGCCGAGCTGACCCGGCGGATCCGGGCCAACTCCTTCGTCGCCGCGGTCGAACGGCGAGTCCGACGGTGAGCAGCGCTGCTCAGAGCACGCCCAGTTCCCCCAGCGCGTCGTCGACCCGGTTGCGGAAGGCCTGCGCCGAATAGATCCCGCTGCTCTCCAGGAGGTGTTGGCTCAGCGCAGTGGACCCCCGGGGGTCGGCGAGTAGGTCGCGCATGATCCGAGCGCACTCGTCGACGGTCGAAAACGCGGTGTCGCACCCGAGGACGTTGACGACTTCCCGAGGCCCTCCTTGGCCGTACACCACCGGGATGCACCCGAAGCTCGCGGCCTCGACCGGCGTGATGCCGAAGTGCTCCAGGGTCTCGGGAAATTCATCCGGATCGACGCCGAACCCGGCGGCATGGACGAGCACCGCGGACTGCTCGTAGAGGGACATCAGGCTGCTCCGGCTGGCGTTGGGGAAGAAGGTGCAGTCGAGACCCTGCGCCATGTCCCGCAACTCTTGAAACCGACGACGCCCCTCAGGACTGGGATGGATCGAGCCGGCTAGTGCCAGCTGCACGTCACGGCGTCCGCCCTCGACGAGCGTCCTGAACGCGTCGACCACGACATCCTGGCGCTTGTTGTGGCCCCCGGCGAAGAAGCGCCCGACCGAGAGGATGGTCCGGCGTTCTGACCACGGGAGTCCACTGGTCGCTCCCGACCACGTGGCCGGGGGCGGGACCACTCTGATCGGAGGAGCGTCGAGGCCGTAGTGGCGCACCAGGCCGTTGACGTTGTGCCCGACGAATTCGGAGTACACCCAGATCTCGTCGTACCCGGCGAGCAGGTCCGCTCCGGCGGCTACGGCCTCGTCGGGCATGTAGAAGGGGAACTGCAGCTGGTAGACGCAGCGGTTGCCGAAGGCGGCCAGGGGCGGGATGATCGAGTTGCCGAGGACGACGGCGAACCTGCAATTGTCGGGCTTCACCTGCTCCCACGGGAGGGGTGTCCCCACGACGTTGTCGAACCCGAACTCCGCAGCGATCTGACGCAGGCGGATGGTGCTGTAGCGGTGTGGCGTGCTGAATACCACGTTGGGGGCTCCGACCATGGAGCACAAGTGGGACGCCAACTCGAACATCACGCGCTCGCCGCCTCCCGGAACCAGTGGATAGGGGGAGAACAGGACGAACGGCGGCGCTTGCTCGACGCGGTGCTCGGTCAGGATCTCGAGGTCTCTCCGGCTCAACTCCTCGATCTCCTCCTTCGGTGTGAATTGGTCGAGGTGGCGCGTGTGTCGTTCCTCGAGCCAGGGACCCCACTTGGCGACGAACTTGGCCCGGTTTATCTCCGAGATGTCCTGCAACTGCAACGAACTGTCCGACGTCGTCTTGCTCTCGATGTGGACGACGCGTGCACCTGGGTTGACCATCACCTTCCCGCAGTGGACCCAGAGCTTGAGACAGAGATCGACGTCCTCGTAGTACGCGGGCTCCCACTCGAAGCCCAACCCTCCGACCTTGAGGAAGTCTGCCTTCCTCATCATGAGGCAGGCGGCCGAACAGAAGTCGACGATGCACGGGGTGTCGTAGTGGTCCGGGCCCCAGACGGCACCCTTGCCGACCTGCACGATGTCCCCGGTCGGGAGAGCCAGGCTCCCCACCTCTTGCACGCTTCCGTCCGGGTAGAGGAACATCGGCCCGACCGCAGCCACGGTGGGATCGGCTCGCATGCTCGCGGCGAGCGCCTCGATCCAACCGCGCACGACGAAGGCGTCGTTGTTCAAGAGCACGATGTAGTCGCCCCCGGCGAAGTCCACGCCGATGTTGTTGCCCTCGCTGAAGAATCGGTTCTCACCGACTTCGACGAGTTTGAAGTCCTTGCGGCGGTGTCGGGAGCGCAGAAGCGCCAGCTCGTCGGGCTTGGAGCCGTTGTCGACGACGACGATCTCGCGGATCAGGTCGCTCTCGGCGAGGGCCAGGGCGTCGAGGCACTCGAGCGTCGTCTCGGCCCTGTTGTAGTTGAGGACGATGACCGAGACGTTGCGGTGGAAGGGGTCGGTCGGGGCCGACCGGACGTCCGCGTCAGTCGGCACGACGGGGTTGGCGACGGCCAGCCATCCTCGAGAGAAGGCGCAACGGTGCCGTCATCCGCCAGGAGCTGGACCGGCGGATGTCGTCGATCACGCTCTGTGCCGTGGCGGCCTGCCCGGCGTAGGCGAGGACCTCCTGTTGCTGTTCCTCGATCAGCCGGTCCTTCTCCTCGAGCTGCGCCGCGTAGCGTGATGCGGAGGTGGAGATCTTGGCCGACAGGACATCGAGCCGGTCGAGGAATTCCCGGACGACCTGCTCTCGTTCGATCCGGGCCGCCTCCACCTGCGCCGCGAGATCTCGCCGCGCCACCTCGAGCTCGGTGGCGAGGCCGGCTGCGTACTCCCGGTACGCCTGGACGGCACCGAGGATCGCGGCGCGCTCGACGTCCTGGCGCTCCCGCATGGCACGCACCACCGCCCGAACGGCACCCGGTGGGAGCGGCTCGTCGCCGAGCAACTCACCGTCCTCGAGGGGTTCGCCGAGCAGGGCGAGGTACCGGCCGACTGCGGCCGGCGCGTGGGTGAGCAGGTCGACCATGGGTGCCGCGCCGTCGACGGGGACCTGGGCCACCACCGCTTCGGTCGTGCCGCCGGTCGGCACCCTCACCGAGGGGTAACGGCCGCGAGCGATCTCGGTGGCCTTCGTGAACGCACCGGCCGCGCCGGCCGACGCCGTGGTCATCACCACGGTGGCGCCCGGAGCGCAGGCGTCCAGCCACGGGGACAGATCCGGCAGTGCGGCCTCGTCGAGGTTGAACAGGGCCAGGTGCAGCAACTCGATCTGTGACTCGTCCACGACCTCGCCCGGGTCGAGGGCGCTCTCGGCGTACCCCGAGACCTCCGTCGGGTACGCCGAGGCGCACTCCTCGACCAGGTCCAAGAACGCGCCTGCGCTCGGGCCGTGAGGGCCGGGGAGTCGCACTGCGAGGAACGTGGCCCGCTCGCCGATCCGGTTCACGGCGTCGCACGTCGAGAGGAGGGATGCCCGGTCGCCGGGGCCCAGCTCGACCGTGAGCGCCGGGCGGGTCCGGGCGATCAGCCAGGACACCAGCGGGGAGAAGCCGTGCCACGCCGGGCCGAGGCCGTGCGGCGGTTCGAGGTGCAGGAGCTCGTCGAAGATCGAGATCTCCGGGCGCGCGTCCCGCCCGCCGGGCACGTTGCCCACCAGGTCCTGCGTGGGTGAATCGGGTCCGCGCGTCACGGGAAAGAGGGGTTCATGATGATCGTTGCGGAGGATTCGCCTGCGCCTACTCTGACCTGGCCGTTCGGCCCTCGATGCCGCCCGCTGCGCTGCCGGAGCGTTCTGGAACCTCCGCACATTACCCGGCTGAGCATAGTCCTGGCCGGGCGAACCCCCTCGTATAGCCGCCGTCCGCGTCCCGGCGCGGCGGCCCGCCCCGGTCAGGGCGGGAAGAAGACGGACCGCACGCGAGCGGTGAATGCGACGGGGTCGCCGTGCGAGGCGTCGGCGTACGCACGTCCCCGCAACGAGGTCTCGGTGCGGTAGGGCTCGCGGCACAGCCGGGCGACGGCGTCGACGAGCTCCCCGGGGTCGCCGAACTCGGCACCTCCACTCTCCGCAGCGTGCACGGCCGCCGGATCCGAACCCGACGGGACGACGATGGGCGTCCCGAGGCGGAGCGCCTCGACGCATTCGCGAGCAACGAAGGATCCGGGCGCGAGATCCACGCAGAGTGCGGCGTGCGCCAGGAGACGCCAGAAGTCCATGCGTGTGTCGACCGAGACCTGCCCCCGGAGCGCCCGTCCGCGCCACACGGCGGCGGTGCCGTCCTGGACGACGACGACATTGGCGTCGTGCAACGCCGCGGTCAGCCAGGCCGCCGTGGTCGGCACCGCGCCCACGGTCCGGCTCGGTCCTGGCAGCACGAGGAGGTACCCGACGAAGCCGAAGCCGTGATGCCGCTGTGTCTGGGCCACCGGGTTGACCGGGACGTGGACCGCGGCCACCGGGACGGCGTCGTGCCCGGACTCGTCACGGGAGCCGACCGGAGCGACCCGGACCATCTCCCACCCGGCAGGCGGACCGGCTCCCGCCGACGCGGACAAGGAGAGGACGCGGCGAGGCGAGACCTCGCCGAGGAGCCTCGTGGCCGCAGGGGTCATCTCGTCGACCACCACCGTGCACTCCGTCGGCAGGTCCGACGGCCAGCGCAGCTCCCCGGACAGTCCCATGCCCACGAGATCGAACGCCCCATCGGCCAAGGCCTGACCCGGCACGCCGGGGACGAGGACGTCGACGGGGCCCAACCGTGACGCGGCCCCCGCCAGTGAGCGGGTCACGAAGGAGAGCTCCGATCGCAGGTCGTGCCAGTGGATGCCGATGACGACGGTGCGGAGCTCACCCATGCGGCGAGGCGCCGTCGCGTGCGTCGAGCAACCTCCGGAGATGGGCAACCTCGGCGCGCAGGCGGCTGACCTCCTCCCCGAGGGTCTCCGCCACCTCTGCGGTCAACGCCTCTTGGGACTCCAGCCGGTCCGACAGCGCGTCGCACCCGGCGGCGACGGCATCGGTGGCCCCGGCCACGCTGGACAGCAAACGGCGCTCGGGCCGTCCGGCAATCTTCGATGCGGCCGACCGCAGCCTGGCACTCCACGAGCCAGCGCGTGCCGGGTCGCGCCACGTGCTCCATGTGCGGCGGAACGTGCGGACCGCGTCGCCGTCTGCGAGGTGCCCGGGAGCACGGGACGGTTCCGCCGGACGGCCCAACATCCGCGGCGGCGACGGGTCGTCGTCGCCTACCGCTCGGTGAGGATCGAGTGCCATCGTTTCCAGGAGTCCTCTTCGTCCGGCCGGGCCAGACCGCACGAGGTGTCGGCGCGGGTGAGACGTCGATTGAAGTAGCGGTCTCCCTCGCTAATGTACCCGCTCCACCTCTCGACGAAATTGACGATGTCGTCGACCCCACCGGCCGTGCCCCGACTCGGGGACTCGTGGTGCACGAGCTCGGCATTCGGCTCGAAGAGCGTGCGGTATCCCGCCGTCCAGGCGCGAAGGCAGTAGTCGACGTCGTTGAGATCGACGCCGAGGAGCTCGTCGAAGCCTCCGAGCTCCTCGAAGACAGCTCTGCGGGTCGCCAGGCAGGCGCCGGTCACGGCCGAGCACTCGCGGGTGGCGGTGGCCAGGCCGAGGTACCCGGGCTCACCTGGCGCGAGCCCGGCCAAGGGGTGGCCGGCGGCACCGGTCATCCCGACGACGATCCCGCAGTGCTGCAGCCGGCCGCCGGGGTAGCGCAGCCGGGCACCGACCGCGCCGATCGTGGGCCTGATCACCTGTGCACACAGCGCGTCGAGCCAACCCGAGCGGTGCGCCTCGATGTCATTGTTGAGGAACAGCAGGACATCGCCCCGGGCGCCGGCCGCGGCGGCGTTGTTCAGGCGGGCCCAGTTGAAGGGGCGGTCGTCTCGCAGGACCCGGACCCTTGGGCGCTCCACCAGCCGTTCGATCAGGGTGAGGGTCTCGAGGTCGGTCGAACCGTTGTCGACCAGGAGCAGCTCGACACGGTCGGCGGTCGTGGTGCTGCGGATCGACTCGACGCACGTTCGCAGCAGGCAGGGCTCGTCGCGGAACGGGATCACGATGCTCGTCACGATCCCGGCCGGACGGGCACGGGCGATTCGGTAGGTGCCCGGCGTCGGACCCTGGTGGACCGATCCCACTTCGCCGTGGCGGCGCAGGGCCTCTTCGACCTGACGGAGGGAGGGCTTGCTCTGGGCTATGGGGCCGCGTGGCAGGGTCCGGTGGCACAGGACCTCCGAGACGTGGGTCACAGAGGACGCGGCGTCGCAGGCGCGCAAGGCGCAGTCGTGCTCGAGCGCCGCGCCGTCGGTGTCCACGCCGGTCAGCATGCCCACCAGCCCGGCGCCCACGGCGAGCGGGCGGCCCACGAACGCGGTCGTGAGGAGGAAGTCCGGGGAGTGGTCGGGCTTGAGCTTCGGGTCCACGTGGGTGCCGTCGTCTCGCAGGATGTCCTCGTCGGCGTAGACGACGCCGCCGGTCGTCAGTGCGCCGCCGAGCAGGGCCACGGCATCAGGGGCCCAGACGTCCCCCGGGAAGAGCAGCGCGACCGGGTGTCCGCCCGCCACCGACAGGCCGGCACGGAGGAGCTCGTGGTCGGGTGTGCCCTCGCCGGCCACGAGGCAACGCATGCGCCGCCGCGACCGCCACGTCGACGACGCGCGGACCAGGGCCTCGACCTCGGGACCCCGGTCCGCGGCGGTGACGGCCGTCAGTGTCCAGCGAGCGCTGGTCTGCCGGCGCAGCGCGCCCAGCGAGCGAGTGATCGCCCGGGTGTCGGCGTCGCCCACCACCATCAAGAGGCACAGAGACGGCGCACCGACGGGCACGCGGAGTGGCCGGGAGGTGCGCTCGTGCTCGCGGTTGCGGACCCACTCGGAGTACCACCAGGGATCCCGCGCCACATCGGGGGGCAGTGGCGGCGCTTCCGGTGGGGCGAAGAGCACCCGTTCCACGCAGGCAATCTATACGGGCACCGCGCTCAGGCTCCGCGTTGCGCAGGCGAGCGCGGACCTGAAACGATGCGCCCGTGGGGATCTCCGAACGCCTCCTCATGGGGCCTGGGCCATCCAATCCGTACCCGGAGGTGACGATGGCCCTGGCCGGGCCGGTGGTCGGGCACCTCGATCCGCAGTTCCTGTCGCTCCTCGACGAGACGAACGACCGCCTCCGGCGTGTCTTCACGACGTCGAACGCCTTGACACTGCCGGTCAGCGGAACCGGGTCGGCGGGGATGGAGGCGTCCTTCGTCAACTTCGTCCGCCCGGGTGACGCCGTCGTCGTCGGGGTCAACGGGGTGTTCGGCGAGCGGATGTGCGAGGTGGCAGGCCGTCACGGCGCCGAGGTCGTGCGGGTGGACGCGCCCTGGGGCGAACCAATCGACCCTGAGGCTCTCCTGGCGGCGCACCGGGCCCCGGCGATCATCGCCGTCGTGCACGCCGAGACCTCGACCGGCGTGCGCAACGACGTGGAGCCGCTCGGCCGGGGCAAGGGCGACGCCCTGCTGGTGGTGGACGCGGTCACCTCGTTGGGTGGCATCCCCGTCGACGTCGACGGGTGGGGCGTCGATGTGGCCTACAGCGGCACGCAGAAGTGCCTCGGCGTCCCGCCCGGCCTGGCGCCCATGACCGTGTCGCCGCGCGCCCTGCATCGGATGGTGGAGCGCCCGTCGAGTTGGTACCTGGACCTGAACCTGCTGGCGCGCTACGTCAACGATGCCGCCGGGTCGGGGCGCGTGTACCACCACACGGCCCCCGTGGCGATGGTGGCCGCCCTGCACGCCGGCCTGGGTGCGGTGCTCGACGAGGGTCTCGGGTGTGCGTGGGCGCGTCACGCCGACTGTGGTGCCGCGCTCCAGCGAGGCTTGGAGCGGCTGGGTCTCGAGCTCCACGTCCGGGACCCCGCCCACCGGCTGCCCCAGCTCACCACGGTCAAGGTGCCCGAGGGTGTGGACGAGGCCGGTTGCCGGCGGGCGCTCCTCGAGACGTACGGGATCGAGATCGGCGCCGGGGCCGGGCAGCTCGCCGGCCGGGTGTGGCGCATCGGATGCATGGGCAACGTGGCGCGCCGCCGCAACGTGTTCGCGCTACTCGAGGCGCTTCGGGAGGTGCTGGGGCGATGACCGCCGCCCGCGCCGCACGCCACGCGCCGCTCGAGCTTCGCGGCCGCCGGGTCTTCCTGCGCTCGCTCACCGAGGACGACTTCCCGGCCTGGCACGAGGTGCGCACGCGTTGCGCCGATTGGCTGCTGCGCTGGGAGCCGCGGCCGAAGGGGGCGCCCGTCCCCTCCGAGGACCGGTCGAGCTTCGCCGCCCGCTGTGGCATCCGCGAGCGCGAGCGCCACCTGGGAACCGGTTACGGCTTCGGCATCTTCGTGGGCGAGCGCTTCGCCGGCGAGGTCACGTTGTCGTCGATCCAGCGCGGGCCGTTCCAGGCGGGCTTCATCGGCTACTGGGTCGACGAGGCTCTGGCCGGCCGCAGCCTCGTCCCCGAGGCAGTCGTGGTGGCTCTTCGCTTCGCCTTCGAGGCGATCTCCCTGCACCGCGTCGAGATCTCCATCATCCCGAGGAACCGGGCCAGCCGGCGCGTCATGGAGAAGCTCGGTATTCGCGAGGAGGGGGTGGCGTTGCGGTTCCTCGAGATCGACGGTGTATGGGAGGACCACGTGCGCTACGCCATCACGGCCGAAGAGTGGGCGGAGCGGCGGGCCGAGCTGGCGGCCGCTTGGATCGGCGACTGAGCGGCGCCGGGTCGGCCGTGCCCCCGGGGCGGTCTGCTCAGGTGTCGGACGCGTTCACCACCGACGGCGAGTGCCGGAAGAACTGCTCCACGTCGTGCTCGTACGTGTAGGACATCGGCACGCGGCCTGACTGCCGGCGCAGCCGCAGGGCCCGGATGAACCCGTGCACGGCGCCGGCGCTGGTGGTGCTGTAGGAGAACCCGGTCGACGCCAAACGGCGGGTGTCGACACCCCGGCCGTAGCGCAGCAGGTCGAAGAGCTCCTCGGGCACGTCGAAGAGGCGGGCGAGGGGGTGCAGGCCGAAGAGGCCGTACGGCGAGATCGGCACCAGCCTGGTCCCGCAGATCGCCGCCACCTCGCTCCAGGGCAGTCGTCCGTCGGCCGCCACGTTGTACAGCCCGGGGATCCCGTCCCGTGTGACGTGGAGCAGCGCCCGGACGACGTCCTCCTCTTGGAGGAACTGGAGGAGGGGGTCGAAGCCGAAGATCGCCGGGCACACCGGCCGGGCCAGGAGCCGGCTGATCGGGGTGGTCAGATGGGTGCTGAGCACATTGGCGAAGCGGAGGACGCTGACTCTGGTACCTGGGTTGTCCTCCGAGAAGTCGCGCACCAGGGACTCGGCCTCGACCAGGGCGCGCTCCACGCCGCTCTTCAGCGATGCGGTACGCGGTGTGTCCTCGGCGAAGGTGTTGGGGTTGCTGGCGGCAGAGCCGTAGACGAGTGTCGACGACTTGACCACGATGTGCCGTACCGAAGAACCAGCCGCGCCGGCGGCAGCCAGCAGGTTCATGGTGCCGATGACGTTGATCTCGTGCATGGCACGCCGGGGCACCGTGGTGGAGTTCGTGATCATGAACGTGTGCAGGATGGTGTCGACCTGTGTCGCCTTCACGATGCGGTTGAGGATGGCGTAGTTCTGGTCCGCCCGCACGAACTCGGCCCGTTCGAAGGGCACCGTGGGCGCCCGGGTACCGAGGCCCAGGATGACGTCCATGCCGGGCTCGCTCTCGAGCGCCTGCACCATGCGCCCACCCCAGAACGTGTCGGCCCCGGTGACGAGGATGCGGCGCGCCACCGTCGCTCAGCCGAACCACACGCTGCGGCGGTCACGCAGCATGTCGTAGATCGCCTCCTGGAGCTCGGACCGCACGCGCTCGGACTCCTCCATGACGCGGCTCTTCGAGTAGCGCTCCTGGTTGGGAGGGACGTCGAACCGGATGGGGTCGAGCACGCGCAACTTGAACTTCGCCGGGAAGGGCAGCACGATCCCCACGGGTCCGAAGGCCAGCAGGTTGGCGGTGACCGGGAAGTAGGGCAGGCCGAGGGCCCGCGACACCGCCGGCAGCCTGAGCAACACCGGCATGGCCTCCTCCGATCCGACGACGGCGATCGGGACCACCGGCACGCCCGCGCGCATGGCGATCTCGACGAAGCCCCCCCGCCCGAAGCGGCGCAGCTGGTAGCGGTCGGTGAAGGACTTCGAGGGCCCCTTGGTGCCCTCGGGGAACACGAGAGCCAGTTGCTGCTGCTCCTTCAGCAGCCGGTACGCGTTGGCCGGGCGAGCGGAGACACCCCCTGCCCGCGCCCACAACGTCCCGACGACGGGCAGGGTGCGGAAGAAGTAGTCGGCCAGCCCGTAGACGGGACGCCCGAGCTCCTTCTCGATCCCGTGCATGATGACGGGGGCGTCGGAGGGGATGGCGCCGGCATGGTTGGCGACGAGCAACGCGCCGCCGTCGACCGGGATCTTCTCCAGTCCGTCCCATTCGGCTCGGAACCACTTCGAGTACAAGGGCTCGTAGAGCGCGCGCGCCAGCGCCCTGGTGCGCTCGGAGCGTCCCCACTCGTCGACGTCGGACAGGCGCGGGTCGTCGAGCTCCTCGGGTTCGCGGTCAGGGAAGCGGAGCGGCACGATCTCGGTCGATCGGTCCTGCTCGCTGATCACCTGGCGCCCGCTGGCCACCGGGTCATCGTATCGACCGGGCCGGCCACCAGACCCCGGGTGCTCAGGGGCGGGCCGCCCCGATGAGACCCCCGGTGAAGATGGGCGAGTACGAGACGGTGGCACCGGTGAAGGGCGCCTGGATCACCGTCTGGGTTCCGTAGGGGCCTGAACCGGCGTACATGACGACGTGGTCCACCTGGTTGTCGCCATCCAGGTTCAAGTAGAAGAGCAGGTCGCCGGGCTGCAATGCGTCGAGCGAGACGTGTGTCAGCGCCGGCCACTGCGACTCCGACGTGCGGGGGATGGAGACGCCGGCCTGGGCCCAGGCCCACTGCACGAGTCCCGAGCAGTCAAACCCCACTCCCTTCTGCTCGCCGCCCCAGACGTAGGGCACGCCGAGCTGGGAAACCGCAGCTCGTACGGCGGCGACGCCGGCGGAGGTTCCCGAGGAGGATCCGCCCACCGGCCCCGGTGAGCCGACGGCCTGGTTGGCCGCGGCCGTGGCCGCCGCCGCCCCCGACGTGCCGCCGACGGTCCCCGCCACCGCCGTGGCCGCGGCCGCGGCGGCCGTGGCCTGTTGCTTCTGCGCCGGGCTGGTGGTGGCGCTGGCCGCCGCCGCCGCCTGGCGCGCCTCTTCCACGGCTGCCTGCGCCACTTCCTGTGCCAAGTGCCCCTGCGCCTGATGGAGCGTCGCCATGGTCGCCGCGGCCGCCTGCGCGTTCGCCTGCGCGAGCGACTTGGCCTGGCCGGCCGCCTGCTGCGCTTGTGCCGTCGCGGCCTGCTGCTGAGTCTCTTGAGCTTGGAGCTCCGCCTCGGAGCGTTGGAGCGACTGCTCGTCGCGGGTCAGGTTCCCGACTATCTCCTCGGTGTATTGCGAGCGGGCCTGGCTCAGCGAGGCCGTCGTGTCGAAGTATGAGGTGACCCCGGTCGAGGGGGTCCCGTAGACGTAGGCGCCCACGGCGTCATCAGCCACGAGCTTCTTGTCCGCCGCCACGGCCGAGCGCGTGCGCACCAGGGCGGCCTCGACGCTCTGCAGCGCGTTCTGCGCGTTCTGCAGGTCCTCCATGGCGGTGTTGTAGCGGTCATCGAGGACGGCCGTCTGCTGCTCCTCCTGTGCCAAGGTGCTCTCGATCTGTGTCACTTGTGACTGCGTCGCATTGATCTGGGACTGGTTCGGCGCCGGGCCAGGAACCGTGGTCGGCGGTGCGGCCCCGGTGCCCGTGGTGGGCAGCAGCGCGAGGAGCGCGACGAGGAGCGCGACGAGGAGCGTGGCCGAGGGCGCGACCGTACCGGCCGAGTCGTTGCCGGATCGACGTGGGGCCGTTGTCTGTCCGCGTGTGGAGGGGGTTCGCGCACAGCTCACCTCTGTCACAATCGGCAGCTCGTGCCGGTGGCTTGACTGGCTCGATTGACCCGGGCCGTGCCGGTTCGTAGGGTCCCGAGTGTGCGGGGTGTGGTGAGCGTGACCGAGGGGCGGCTCAGAGGCGTCCGGCGGGGCGACCTGTGGTCCTTCTCGGGCGTCCCGTACGCACGGGCGCCCGTGGGCGCTCTCCGTTGGCGCCCGCCTCAACCGGCCGAGCCGTGGACCGCGGTCCGCGACGCGTCGGACTTCGGACCCATCGCGCCACAGGCCGCCTCGGCCCCCGGTGCGATCGTCCCGGGGGACCCCGACGCTTCGGAACTCCAGAGTGAGGACTGCCTGTCCCTCAACGTGTGGACCCGGGAGCTCCCGGCTGAGCCAGTGCCGCCGGGCGCCGGCCGCCCGGTCATGGTGTTCATCCACGGCGGCGGGTTCACATCGGGGAGCGGCTCGGTCTTCCTCTACCGCGGGGGCAATCTCGTCCGCAGCGGCGACGCCGTGGTGGTGACGATCAACTACCGATTGGGTGCACTGGGGTTCCTCGGGCACCGCTCGTTGGCGGACCCGCAGGGGTTCGTGGGCAACTGGGGCCTCCACGACCAGGTGGCCGCGCTGCGCTGGGTGCGCGACAACATCGCGGCGTTCGGGGGCGACCCGACGAGCATCACCGTCTTCGGGGAGTCCGCGGGGGCGTTCAGCATCACGGCGCTGCTCGGCGTACCGTCGGCGGCGGGCTTGTTCCGGCGCGCCGTGGTGCAGAGCGGCGCGCCGCACGTGCACACGGTCGCGGAGGCGGAGCGCTCAGCCGAGCGGATGTTGGCGGTGCTGGGGCTCTCCACGTTGGGCCGGGCGTCGCTCGAGCGAGTCCCGGCCGCCGAGCTGGTGGCCGCGGCCGAGGAGGTCCGCCGCCACCCGCCCGAGCCGGGCACTCTTCCGCTCCCGTTCCTGCCCGTCGTCGACGGGACCTTCCTGACCCGACACCCGCTCGAGGCGGTGGCCGCGGGCAGCGCCGAGCGCGTCGACCTCCTCATCGGCACCAACCGGGACGAGCTCCGCTTCTACGGGCTCGGGGATCCTTCGTTCTGGGCCCTCGACGATGCGGGCGTGGAGCGCCGGCTCGCCGACGCGTTGCCGCGCGTGGCGCCCCGTGGGGTGATCGAGGCCTACCGGACGGCCCGGCTGGCTCGGTCCGAGCCGGTGGAGCCGTCCGACATATGGGTGGCCGCGGGCACGGACATCGTGTTTCGCTGGCCCAGCCTCCAACTGGCGGCCGCCCACGTGGGGAGCGGCGCGCGCGCCTTCGTGTACCTGTTCGAATGGGAGTCGCCCGCGCTGGGCGGGATCCTCGGGTCCTGCCACGCTCTCGAGCTGCCCTTCGTGTTCGGCACGGTGGACCGGCCCGTGGTGCAGCTCTTCTCGGGCAGCGGCCCCGATGTTGAACGGCTGTCTGCACAGATGCAGCAGGCGTGGCTCGCCTTCGCCGCCGGCGGCAGTCCGGGGCACGAGGGCATCGGCGAGTGGCGACCCTGGGACCCCGGCGGGCGGGCCACGATGATCTTCGGGCCTGACACCGGGCTGGTCGAGGCGCCCCGCGACCAGGAGCTGGCCGTGCTGGAGCGGCACCTGCCGCTCGACGTCAGCCGGTCCGGCTAGGGGTCGATGCCTGCACCGGCGCGGCCGATGCGCATCGGCAGGTGGCGGATGCCCGCATGGCGGTTGCTACGCGTCCAGACGACGGGGCCGTCCGGCTCGAAGGAGGCGGCCCACCGGAGCACCTCTTCGAGCGCGACGCGGATCTCGAGCCGGGCCAGGTGCGCACCGAGGCAGAAATGCACGCCGTGGCCGAAGGCGAGGTGCGGGTTGGGGTCGCGCGCCAACCAAAACTCGTCGGGGCGGTCGAACCGGCGGGGGTCCCGGTTGGCCGAACCCTCCCAGACGACAACCTTCTGCCCCGCCTCGATCGTGTGGCCACCGAGCTCGCACCTCGTCGTCGCCGTGCGGCGCTTCGACGGCGAGGGCGTGGTCCAACGCAGGATCTCTTCGGTGGCCGGCGCCATGGCGACGCGCCCGGACCGTAGGAGCTCGAGCTGCTCGGGCCACTCGACGAACGCCACCAGGGACCCGGCCACCGCGTTGCGCGTCGTCTCGGCACCCGCCGAGAAGAGCAGCGAGAAGAACGCGGAGAGCTCGTCGTCGCTGAGCCGCGGGGGATCGGCGTCAGGCAGTTCGGCGTGGATCACGCTCGACAACATGTCCTGTCCGGGGCGGGCGCGCTTCTCCTCGATCAGGGCGGCCCCGTAGGAGGACAGGAAATCAGTGGCGCGCTGGCGCTGCGGGCTCATGGACAGAAGGTCGCACTCGTCGGGCGGATCGAAAATGTGCTCCACTGCGTCGAAGAGCGCGTGACGGTCGTCCTCGGGGATGCCGAGCAAGAGGCAGATGGCCTGCATCGGGAGCTCGGCTGCCACTTCGATCAGGAAGTCGCACTCGTCGCCAACCCGCCCCAGGATCCGCCGCATGCGACGGCGCAACTCCTCCTCCAGGCCGCGCACGGCTGCCGGCGTGAGTCCCCGTGACACCAGCCGGCGGATGCGGGCGTGGCGGGGGTCGTCCATCATGTTGAGGACGATGCCGGCCACCGGGAGGTCCTGGATGATCGTCCCCCCGTAGGGGCGGGCGCCCCCGGTCTCCGACGAGTAGGTGAGGGGGTCGTTGAGGACCTGGAGCACTTCGTCGTAGGTGGCGACCGACCAGAAGCCCTCGCCGTCGGGCGTGTGCCCGGTCGGCTCGTGCCACCAGACGGGCGCGGTGTCCCGGTGGAGGCGGAAGACCTCGTGCGGGAAGCCGTTGGCGAAGGTGTCCAGATCGGTCAGGTCGACCCCGAGCAGGTCCTCACCCATCACGTCATCCTCACGGGGCCGGCGTGACCGGTCAAGAATGGGGCGGGGGGCGTAGCCCAATCGGTAGAGGCGAGGCGCTTAAACCGCCCACAGTGAGGGTTCGAATCCCTCCGCCCCCACGGTTGTGATGTCGCGGATCACCGCGGGTCACCCCGACCGTTCCCCGTCATGATCCCCGGTGCCGTCGACGTGGCGGTGCTCGGCCCGGTGGCTGTGACCGGGACGGCGGCCCCGTTCCGCCGCCCCGCCGCTCGCGAGCTGGCCGTCTACCTGGCCCTGCACCGGCGCACGGTGCGACACGACGAGTGGTCCCTCGCGTTGTGGCCGGACCGTCCCGTGGCGCAGGCGACGGTGCACTCGACGGCGTCGGACTGCCGCCGGGCCCTCGGCCGTGGCCCCGATGGAGCCCTGCACCTGCCCCGTGGCCCCGGGCTCCGCCTGGGGGACACGGTCACCACCGACGTCGAGCGTTTCGCGGCCCTGTCGGGTCCGGGCGACCCGACAGGGGTCCTCGAGGCGATGCGCCTCGTCCGGGGAGGGGTCTTCGGCGGCCTGCGCCGCGCCGACTGGGTGGTCCTCGACGGGACTGGGGCCCGGATCGAGGCGATGGTGGTCGACGCCGCGCTGAGTGCCGCCGACGAGCTGATCCGGTGCCACGGGGGTGCCGAGGCCTCGTGGGTCGTCCGCCAGGCGCTGCTCGTCAGCCCCTACGACGAGCGGCTGTACCGCATGCTGCTCCGCGCCACCGAAGCGCAGGGAAACCGGGCGGGGCTGCGGGGTGCCGTGGCAGAGCTGCGCACGCTGGCCGGGGAGGAGCTCCACGCCGAGACGACCGCCCTCTACCTGCGGCTCGTGGGGGGCCTGCCTGCAGCCGGGGTGAGTGCCGCCAGGCTGTAGGGTTGCCTCCCGCCATGGCGAGAAGCTCCTCTGGAAAATCGGTCGCACGCGCCGCCGCGACGGGTGGTGGCGCCACCTACCGCGGGCAGATGCCGGTGAACTGGTACGCCGCGCTGGTCGTGATCGTCGTCTTGGGCGTGGGCTCCATCTTCTTCGCCAAGTACCAGTACGACCAGAGCCCCTCTTCGGTCCAGCCCACTGTGGGCACGTCGTGGCACGCCGGGCTGGCGTTCGACATCTGCGGGACCATGCAGCCCGCGCTGGCGGCGTCGCCTGCGACAGCCACCACCGGGCTGACCACCTCGGGCGACGGCGTCCTCGTGATCGCGCCCAAGAGCTCGAGTGAGGCCGGCAACAACGCCACCCTCGGGAAGTTCGCCGAGGGATACAGCGGCCTCACGCTGACCAACACCACCCTCAAGTACCCGTCGAGCAAGGTGCCGGCGTACAAGAACGGCCAGCGGTGCGCCTCGGGCACCCCGGACGCCGGCAAGGTGGGCGAGGTCCAGGCACGCTGGTGGACCATCTCGACCGCGACCGGCTCGAACGGCCAGGTCCAGGAGACCGGGGGGATCACCTCGGTGAGCCCGGCCGACCTCAAGCTCCTCAACCGCCAGCTCATCACCGTCGGCTTCGTCCCGTCGGGTACCTCGTTGCCCAAGCCGCCGGCGTCGACCATCACGGCTTTGCTCCAGGTGCTCTCGGGAGGGACCACCCCGCAGACGACGACAACGGTGGCCGGCCAGACGACGACGACGGTGCACATGGTCCCGGCCACGACGACCACGCAGCCCTCGTCGACCACGTCAACCTCGAAGAAGTGACCACGAAGCAATGAAGGCCGTCGTGCTCGTCGGCGGCGAGGGGACGAGGTTGCGCCCCCTCACCCTCACGTCGCCCAAGCAGATGCTCCCCATCGTCGGGGTGCCGATGATCGAGCGGGTTCTGGGCCAGCTGGCCTCACACGGCATCGACGAGGCCGTCCTCTCCCTCGGCTACCTGCCCGACGCCTTCATGAAGGCCTACCCGGACGGGACCGCCGCCGGGGTGGCCCTCGCCTACGCCGTGGAGCCCCAGCCGCTCGACACGGCGGGAGCCGTACGGTTCGCGGCGACCTTCGCCGGGGTTGACGACACGTTCGTGGTGGTGAACGGCGACGTGCTCACCGACCTCGATCTGACGGGTCTGATGGCATTTCACCGCGAGCGTGGTGCAGAGGGCACCATCGCCCTGCACCCGGTGTCCGACCCGTCGGCCTTCGGCGTCGTCCCGACCGACGACGACGGCCGGGTGGTCGCGTTCGTGGAGAAGCCGCCGCGCGACGACGCGCCCACCAACGAGATCAACGCGGGCACCTATGTGCTCGAGCCGTCGGTGCTCGAGCGCATCCCCGTGACTGGCCGGGTGTCGATCGAGCGCGAGACCTTCCCGGCGATGGTGCGCGACGGCCGGCTCTTCGCCCGCTCCGACACCGCCTATTGGCTCGACACGGGCACGCCGGGGGCGTTCCTCGAGGCGAACTTCGACTACCTGGCCGGCAAGCGGGGGCCGGTCGTGGCCCCGGGCCTGGCCGACCGGGGTGACGGCGTGCTCACCGAGGGGGTCAGCGACCTCGAGGGCGACGTGGTGGGACCGTCGGTCGTGTTCGCCGGCTGCGTTCTCGAGCCAGGTGCCCGGGTCGAGCGCTGCATCGTCGGGCGCGGTTCGGTCGTCTCGACCGGCGCCGTCATATCCGACTCGGTGCTGATGGATGGCTGCCACGTCGCGGCCGACGCCAAGGTCGCCGGCTCCATCATGGGGCCACGGTCCATTGTCGGGCAGCGGGCCGACGTGCGCGCCGTCTCGGTACTCGGAGCGGACGCTGTCGTCTCGTCGGGGACGGTGGTCGACGGCGAGAGAGTGTCGGGCTAGGGAGAGGACAGCGGTCATGCGCACGATGGTGACGGGAGGCGCCGGGTTCATCGGGTCCAACCTGGTTGACCGGCTCCTTGTCGAGGGGCACGAGGTCGACGTGGTCGACGACTTCTCCACGGGCTCGTTGTCGAACCTGTCCGAGGCGCGGGCCAACGCCGGCCGGGCGCTCACCATCCACCAAGCCGACATCAGCCAGCCGGCGGTGACCGAGCTCATGGCACGCCGGCGCCCCGAGCTGGTCTTCCACCTGGCAGCACAGGCCGACGTGCGGGTCTCGGTGGCCCGCCCGGGCTTCGACGCCATGGTCAACATCATCGGGTCGCTCAACGTCCTCGAAGGGGCGAGGCAGGCCGAGGCCGAGCGGGTCGTCTTCGCAGCCAGCGGCGGGACGCTCTACGGTGAGCCCGCCCCCGAGGACCTCCCGGTGCGCGAGGCGCACTCCCAGCAGCCGCTCTCTCCGTACGGCGTCTCGAAGAAGGCGGTGATCGACTACTTGGTGGCCTACCGCGAGTTGCACGCTCTCGAATTCTGTGCGCTCGCCCTCAGCAACGTCTACGGGCCCCGCCAGGATCCGCACGGAGAGGCGGGCGTCGTGGCCATATTCGCCGAGCGGATCCTCAAGGGCGAGCCCGTCACGGTGTTCGGCGGCGGTGAACAGACACGGGACTTCGTCTACGTGGACGACGTGGTCGACGCGTTCGTGCGCGGCGCCACCAGGGGCGGTGGGCTGGTGTGCAACGTGGGGACCGGCCGCGAGACCTCGGTCAACGAGCTGCTCGGCACCATGACGGCGCAGTTCGGCGGAGAGGTGGACCGTGTCGACAAGCCGCTGCGCAGTGGGGAGTTGCTGCGCTCGAGCCTCGACATCGAGCGGGCGTCGATCCAGCTCGGCTGGCGGCCCTGGACCGAGCTGGCCGACGGGACGCGGGCCGTCCTCGACTTCGTGCGTTCCCGGCTCGACTGAGCGACCGCGGCCACTGGGGCGTGGCGCGGTCGTGGGACCTCAGCGGAAGAGGTCCTCGGACGGCGGCCTGACGACCTCGGTGCGAACCGACCCGTCTCGCAACCACCCCCCCGGCACGCCCCGCACCACTGCCACCGGGACGTTGCGGTCCTTGCCCATGACGAGCTCGGCGGCCGAGGCGATCTCGTCGGCCACGCACACCTCCGTCGCCACCAGCTGGCGCCCGCGGGCGTCGGGAGTGCCCCTGAGGTCCACGACGGCGGCGACGCCGGCGCAGCCGATGGCCACATCGGTCACGCCGCGCCGCCAGGTCCGACCGAAGGTGTCGGAGACGATGACCGCCACTTCGACGCCGAGTGCCCGCCGCAGCCCGGCTCGTATCCGGCGGGCCGAGCGGTCGGGGTCGTCGGGCAACAGGGCCGCCGTGCCGTCAGACACGTTCGACAGGTCGACGCCTGCGTTGGCGCAGACGAAGCCGTGCCGGGTCTCACTGATCACGAGCTCGCCCCGGCGTCGCAGGATGCGGACCGACTCCTGCTCGACGAGCGCCACCTTGGCCGCCGGGTCGTCGTGGTCGACGGGGACCAGCCGGCCCTCGGCCTTGGAGACGATCTTCTGGGTCACCACGACGACGTCGCCGTCGTGCAGGGCGAGGCCGCCCGGCCGGGCCGGCGCCACGCACTCGGCGATGCAGGCGGCCGGCTCGTCGCCCGGCGACACCTCGCCCATTCCCGTGAGGGGGATCACCTGGATCCCACCCGGCAGGGGCGTTGCGGAGTGCGCCCCCCCGCCCCGGGGGCCCTCAGCGCGTGGCACCGACCACCACCCGCGCCAGTGCGGCCGCCCGCTCGGGTGAGCTCATGACGGTCGGGGTCACGACGCAACGCATACCCTCGGCCTCCACGGCTCCTGCGTGGAGCTCGTCGGCCTCGTCGATCACCAACGTGCCCATCCACGGCGCATAGAGGCGGGCCACGCCGACCACGGATGGCTCGAAGCCGAGTTCGGCCAGGAGCCGGTCGGCCGGGCCCTTGAGAGCGGCGCCGGCGACGATGGGCGACACCCCCACGACCCGCTCCCGCCGCGTCATCAGGGTCTCGAGCACGCCAGGGACGGCGCACAGCGGCCCGATCGAGACCACCGGGTTGGACGGGCAGACGACGACGACCTCCGCGGTCCCGAGGGACTCCATGACCCCGGGCGCGGGCCGGGCCGCCTCGGCTCCTTCGAAGCGCACGCCCCGTACGGCCACGTTGTGGCCCAGGCGGACGAAGTAGTCCTGGAAGGCGACCTCGGTGCCCCGAGGCCCGAGCACGCTCTGCTCGGCCAGGGTGACGCGGGTCCGCAGGCGGTCGTCGGTGACCGGGAGGAGCCGCACGCCGACCCCGCGCCGCCGGCCCAGCTCTGCCGTCACCGCGCTCAGCGGCTCGCCGGCGCGCAGGCGGCCGGTGCGGAACAGGTGGGTGGCCAGGTCGCGGTCGCCGAGACGAAACCAGTCTTCGCCGCCGAGGCGGGCCAACTCGTCCATGACCGTCCAGCTCTCACCGGCCACGCCCCATCCCGTCTCCCGGTTGTCCAGGCCGGCCAGGGTGTAGGTGACGGTGTCGAGGTCGGGGCTGATGTGCAGGCCGTGGAGCACCATGTCGTCGCCGACGTTCACCACGGCCGTGATGTCCTCGGGTGGGATGACGCGCACCAGCCCCGAGAGCATCCGAGCGGCCCCGACGCCGCCGCACAGGGCCACCAGCACGCGGACGAGCATAGGAGGCGGGCACGGCCGGTCCCGCCGTGAGCCCTGGTACCATCGCCGCCCGCCATGCCAGCGCGCATTCCCGTCGACCGGCACGAGACGGTGGCGTCGGTGCTGCGTGAGGCGGCGCAGGTCAACGGGGACACCGAGGCCTATGTGGAGCCGGCCGGCGCCGAAGCCCGCCGGTCGCTCACCTTCGCCGAATGGGACCGCGCCGCCGACGGCGTGGCGGGCCTCCTCGCCTCCCACGGCGTGTCCAAGGGAGACGTGATCTGCCTGATGCTGCCCTCCTGCATGGACTACGCGGTCGTCTACGCCGCTTCGGCCCGGCTCGGCGCCATCACCTCGGGCATCAACCCGCGCATGGGGGCGGGCGAGGTGGCCTCCATCGTGGAGCGCACGACGCCGGCCCTGCTGGTGACCGACCCGGACGCGACGCTGCCGCGGGGTGCCGCAACCGTGGCGCAGATCGCTCGGGCCGATCTGCGGGCCGCCTGGACCGGGGACCCACCGTCCTCGTGGCCCGCCCTCCGCTCCGACGACCCGGTGGCGCTCGTCTGGACGAGCGGAACCACCGGCCGGCCCAAGGGAGCGCTCTTCGACCACGCCAACCTGGCGGCGGTGGCGCTGGGGACCGACGTCATCTGCCAGCCCGGTGACCGACGATTGTTCCCGGTGCCCTTCGCACACGTCGGCTACATGACGCGGGCGTGGGATGAGATCGCCAACGCGGTGACGACGGTGATCACCCCCACGCCATGGAGCGCCGACGAGTCCCTGCGGATCATGGCCCGCGAGCGGATCACCGTGGCCCAGGGCGTCCCGACCCAGTACGCCCTGATGCTGGCCAGCCCGGAGCTCGACCGCGTCGACCTGAGCTCCCTGCGGATCGCCACCACGGGTGCGGCGCGCATGGCGGCGTCCATGGTCGCCGAGGTGCGGCGCCGTTTCGGCGTCCCTGTGGTCGTCCGCTACACCTCCACGGAGACGTCGCTGGGCACCAGCACCACGCTCTCCTCGTCGGACGAGGAGGTGGCCACGACCGTGGGACGACCGGTGACCGGGGTCCAGCTCGCCATCTTCGACGACGACGATCGGCCGGTGCCGGCGGGGGCGGTCGGGCGCGTGCTGCTGCGCTCGGCCGCCACCATGCGCGGGTACTGGGCGCGGGGGCCAGGCCGCGGCCACAGCGCGGCCGAGCTCGTCGACCTGGAGGCCACGGCGGCCGTGGTGACCGACGGCGGGTGGGTGCGGACCGGCGACTTCGGGCGATTGACCGCCGAGGGCAACCTCCAGCTCTCGGGCCGGGCGCACGAGCGCTACATCCGCGGCGGGTACAACGTGTACCCCGCCGAGGTGGAGGAGGTCCTGGCCGCCCACCCCTCGGTGGCCCGGGTCGCCGTGGTGGGCCGGCCCGACGACGTCCTCGGGGAGGTCGGCGTCGCCGTCGTGGTCCCGGCACCGGGCGCCAGGCCGGAGCTGGGCGAGCTCCGGGCCCACTGCGCCCAGGCGCTGGCGGACTACAAGGCCCCCGACGCCCTGGTGGTGGTGGACGAGCTCCCGCTCACCCCCATGATGAAGGTCGACCCGTCCAGCCTGTCCTCGCTGGCCGAGCGGGGCGCGGTGGAGCGGCGGGCCGCGCTGGCGGCCCGCCGCGCTCGGTCCGTTCCGGGGGTGCTAGGCAGTGCCCCGGCCGGACAATCCGACGAGCCCGACCGTGACGAGAAGGAGCGTGCATGAGCCCCACCAAGAGAGTCGGCGAGTCCGACCCGACGCGCGGGACCGCCCCCGAGGCGATCACTCCCGGTCGGTATGCCGGGCACGTGGCCCTGGTGACCGGGGCCGGGTCGGGCATCGGCCGGGCCACGGCGCGCCGGCTGGCCGCCGAGGGCGGCGCGGTGGCGTGCCTCGACGTCTCCGAGGATGCCATTGAGGCGGTGGCCGCCGAGATCAACCAGGAGTCCGCCGCCGCCGGGGGGCGTGCCGTCGCGCTTCGCTGCGACGTGACCGACGAGCACGAAGTGGCGCGCGTGGTGGTGGAGGCCCAGGACGAGCTCGGCACCATCACCAACCTCTGCAACATCGCCGGCATCGGGGGCTTCGCCCATACCCCCGACGAGACCCTCAGCGCCTGGGACAAGATCATCGCCGTCAACTTGACCGGCACGTTCCTGATGTGCCGGTCGGTGTTGCCCGACATGATCGAGCACGGCGGGTCGATCGTGAACACGGTCTCCACGGCGGGCATGAAAGGCCAGCCCTACTCGGCCGCGTACTCCGCGTCGAAGGGTGGCGTGCGACTGCTCACCATGTCGCTGGCCGTGGAGTACATGGCCCGTGGCGTGCGCGTCAACGGCGTGGCACCCGGAGGGGTGGATACGCCGATCATCCACGCCTTCGGCCCGCCGGCCGACGCCGACTGGAAGCTCATCGAGCGCCTGACGTCGCCGATCGGCTTCGCCTATCCGCACGAGATCGCCGGAGCATTCGCCTACCTGGGTTCGCACGAGGCCGACTACGTCACCGGCGCCATCCTCTCCATCGACGGGGCGATCACGACCTGAGCAGCGTCGGCCCGCCCCCGGTCGCCGAACGGGCGAACCTGCGCGTCGCGCTCGACGCCACGCCACTGCTCGGTCTCCCGACCGGCATCGGTGCCTTCTGCCACGGTGCGCTGGCCGCGCTGGCGGCGCGACCCGGGATCGACGTGCGGGCTTTCGCCGTGAGCTGGCGCCGGCGCAAGGGCATCGACATCCGCTTGCCGCCCGGTGTGCCGGCGCCCCAGCGCCCCATGCCGGCCCGGCCGCTGCACGCCCTCTGGGCGCACGCCGACGTGCCGCCCGTCGAGTGGTTCATCGGGCCGCTGGACGTCGTGCACGGCACCAACTTCGTCGTGCCACCGTCCCGGTGCCCGGCGGTGGTCTCGGTGCACGACCTCACGCCCCTGCGCCACCCGGAGTTGTGCAACCGGGCGACGCTCGCGTATCCGGGCCTGATCCGGCGGGCCCTCGGGCGTGGTGCCTGGGTGCACGCCGACTCGGCCTTCGTGGCGGCCGAGGTGGTCGAGGCCTTCGGCGCGGCGCCCGACCGGGTGCGGGTGGTGCACCCGGGCGTCCCCGAGCTGCCGCGGCCCGACGGTGCGCAGGTGGCCGGGGTCCTGGCCCGGCTGCTCCCGGCCGGCGCCGGCCGTTACTGCCTGGCCATCGGGACGGCGGAGCCGCGCAAGGACCTTCCCGGGCTCGTCGGTGCCTTCGGCGCCGTGGCGGCGCGCCACGACGACGTCTCCCTCGTCCTCGCCGGCCCGCCGGGCTGGGGTGAGGAGCCGTTGTCGGCTGCCGTCGCCGCGTCCCCCGCGCGAGACCGGATCGTGCGCACCGGCTGGGTCGAGGCGCCCGACCTGGGGGCGTTGCTCGCCGGGGCCAGCGTGCTGGCGTACCCGTCGCTCTACGAAGGCTTCGGCTTCCCCCCGCTGCAGGCCATGCAGGCAGGCGTGCCGGTCGTGGCTACGCGGGCCGGCTCGTTGCCCGAGATTCTCGGCGACGCAGCCTTGCTCGTCGAGCCCGGCGACGTCGACGCCCTCGCTGCGGCCATCGACGGCTGCCTGGGGGACGAGGCACTGCGCAATCGGCTGGTGGCGGCCGGCCGGGCGTGGGCGGCGCGCTACTCGTGGGAGAGCTGCGGCGCCGGGCTCGAGCAGCTCTACCGCGACGTGGCCGGGGGGTCCGGTGGCTGACCCGACCCGGGTGCTGGTGGCGGTCGAGCAGCTGCGCCGGCAGGTCCCCGGGGGGATCGGGACGTTCACGACCGGCCTGTTGGGCGGGCTGTCCCGCTGCAACCAGGAAGGGGACGGCGCCGCAGTGACACTGCTGGCCAGCCGTCCGCCGGGCCGGGCCTCGGCTGACCCGTTGCGCGCCTTCGGGCTGCCCCTGCGCACTTCGGGACTCCCGGGTCCGCTGTTGACCAGGGCCTGGGACCACGGCCTGGTGCACGCGCCCGACGGGTTCGACGTGGTCCATGCCGTGTCCCTCGCCGCGCCGCCGTTGCGCTCCGGCAGCGGCAGCCGTCTGGCCGTCACCGTGCACGACCTTGCGTGGCGCCGGTACCCCGAGGCGACGACGCGGCGCGGGGCCCGCTGGCATGAGGCCGCCCTGGCCCGGGCACAGCGGCGCGCGGCGGCGTTCGTCACGCCGTCGCGGCTGGTGGCCGCCGATCTCACGTCGTCGGGCGTCGACCCGTCCCGGGTCACCGTGGTGCCCGGCGGCGCCGACCACCTCCCGCCGCCGGACCACATCGGGGCCGACGCCCTCCTCGAGCGCCACGGCGTGCGCGGCCCGTTCGTGCTGACCGTCGGCACGCTCGAGCCGCGCAAGAACCTGGACCGACTGGTGCAGGCCTATGCCAGGGTGCGGCCGTCCCTGCCGGGCCCGTGGCCGCTGCTCGTCGTCGGGCCGTCGGGGTGGGGCGCCGATCCGGCGACCGGTGCCGAGGGCGTCGTCCTCGCGCACCGCGTGGACGACGGGTGTCTGGCGGCGCTCTACGGACGGGCCCAGGCCTTCGCATACGTACCGTTGACCGAGGGCTACGGGATGCCGCCGCTCGAAGCGATGGTGCAGGGGACGCCCACGCTCGTCTCCGACCAGGTGCCGAGCGTGCACGATCTCGGCGATGTCGGCACCGCACCGGCCCGCCTCGTCGACCCTCTCGACGTGGACGACATCGCGGCGGGGCTCGCGGAGGTGCTGACGGACGAGGTGGCGCGGGCCGACCTGGCGGCGCGCGGCGCCGCGCACGCCCGCTCGCGCACCTGGCATGCCGCGGCCCGCCACTACGTGACGCTCTGGCGGTCGTTGCGGTGAGCGGGTCGCTCGGGCTCGCCCTGGACGTCTCCGCCGTGCCGGCGCGCCCGGGCGGCGCCGGCTACTACACGATCGCCCTGGCGCGGGGGCTGGCCGCTCGTGACGACGTCGAGCTCACCCTGCTGGCCCGGCGGGGGGACGAGGCGCGCTGGCAGTCGTTGGCCGGTGCGGCCTCCGGCGGCCCGGTCGGCGCGAGGGTGCGCGCCAGCGTCCCCGCCTCGCGGCCGGGGCGCCTCGTCTTCGAGCAGCTCGGGATGGCCTCGGCGCTGCGAAGCCTCGGTGTCGCGGTGCATCACGGGCCGCACTACACCATGCCGGCCCGCTCCCCGGTGCCAGTGCGCGGTGACCGTGCACGACTGCACATTCTTCGACCACCCCGAGTGGCACGTGCGCTCCAAGGTGGCCTTCTTCCGCCGCGCCATCCGGACGGCCGCACGGCGTGCCGGCGTCGTCATCTGCGTGAGCCAGGTCACGGCCGACCGCCTGCACCAGGTGTGCGACGTACGGGTGCCCGTCGTGGTGGCGCCCCACGGCGTGGATCACGAGCGCTTTGGGCCCGAGGAGCCCGCCACGGGTGGGGACCGGGATGTTCTGAGCGCCCTCGGCGTGCCCGCCGACGCCCCGCTGGTGGCCTTCGTCGGCACCCTCGAGCCGCGCAAGGGCCTGGTGCCGCTGATCTGTGCCTTCGACCGGCTGGCCGACGCCGCCCGCGACACCGTGCTGGTCCTGGGCGGCCAGGTGGGGTGGGGGATGGACGAGACCGAGCGAGCCCTGGCTGCCGCCCGTCACGGCGACCGCATCGTGCGGACGGGCTATTTGCCCGACGACGCCGTCCCGGCCCTGCTCCGCCAGGCGGCGGTCGTCGCCTACCCGGCGTACGAGGAGGGCTTCGGGCTCCCCACGCTCGAGGCCCTGGCCTGCGGTGCGCCGCTCGTGACCACCGAGGGCACGGCCATGGCCGAGCTGGCCGGGGGCGCCGCGCTGCTGGTGCCCCCGGGGGACGTCTCCGGACTGGCGGAGGCGTTGCGGGCCGCCCTCGACGAGGGTCGCCACTCGGAGCGCCGGGCCCTGGGCATCGCCGTGGCGGGGGAATGCACGTGGGAGGCGAGCGTGGAACGGCACCTGGAGGCCTATGCGGTGGCGCGGGCAGGCCCGCAGTAGGGTTCCGCCGGTGCGAGCGCTGATCACCGGGGGGAAGGGCTTCGTCGGGCACTGGCTGGCCGCGCACCTCGAGGAGCAGGGCGACGAGGTCGCCGTGATCGACATCGAGACAGACGTGGCCGACGGTGAGGCGGTGCGCCGCGTCATGGGGGACGTGCGGCCCCACGCCGTGTACCACCTCGCCGCCCTCACCCATGTGGGCGAGAGCTGGGACCAGCCGAGCCAGGTGCTCCGCGTCAACGTGCTCGGCACGGCCGAGATCCTGGCGGCGGCACGGTCGCTCGACCCGATGCCAGCGCGTCCTGGTGGTCAGCTCGGCCGAGGTCTACGGCGTGGTGCGCCCCGAGCAGTTGCCGCTGACCGAGCGCACGCCGACGGAGCCCGCCAGCCCGTACGCGGCCAGCAAGCTCGCGGCAGAAGCGGTGGCCCTGCAAGCCTGGAGGGGGTTTGGCCAGCCGGTGGTCGTGGTCCGGCCCTTCAACCACATCGGCCCGGGCCAGGCGCCCAACTTCTTCGTTCCCGCGCTGGCCAAGCGCGTCGTCGAGGCCCAGCGCACCGGTGCGTCGTCCCTCTCGGTGGGGACGCTGACCACGCGACGCGACTTCACCGACGTGCGCGACGTCGTGGTGGCCTATCGCCTCTTGATGGAGCAAGGCGCCGCCGGGGAGATCTACAACGTCTGCTCGGGGCTCGACGTGGCCATGTCGGAGGTGGCTGCGCAGATCCTCGAGCTGGCGGGAGCGGACCTCACCCTCGAGACGGACCCGGCCCTGGTGCGACCCGTCGACGTGCCGGTCCTGCGCGGCGACGCCACGCGGTTGGAGGAGGCCACAGGCTGGACACCGACCATCCCGCTCAAGACGACGCTGGCTGACGTCCTCGCATCGTGGGTGGAGCGCTGAACGGCTGAGCCCGGAATGCAGGTGCCGCCGGGCGCGACGGCCCGATACGTTCCGGTCAGGCGGTGATGCGCTCGCGGATGAGGGTCAGCCTCTCCTCGATCGGCTGCAGGGTGCTCTCGACGAAGTGGACCGCGTGCGTCAAGTCCTTGGACAGCCGGTTCTGCAGCTCGACGCGCTGCACCTGGGCCCGCTGGTACCCGAGGACGCCGAGGCCGACTGCCACGTAGGCAGCATCTCGGGCGAGGTCGGTGACCCCCCTCGAGAGGTTGCTGAAGTTGGTGGGCACGTCGGGCATCGGTGCTCCTTCCTCGGTGGCGGTGTCGGTCCTGGTGCCGGGAATGGTGGGGATGGTGGGGATGCGCGCAGCCGATGGATCCTACGCCGACGATGCACTGTATGTGTACAAGAGTATCACTGGCGTTAAACAGTAGCAAGCACTGACCGCCCTCTGGGGACCCGTAGGCGGAGCCGTCGCGCGCCGGGGTGGCGGAATTGGGACCAGGTAGTCTCAGTCGCCTGATGGACGCCCAAGTGCCGGCCGTGGTCGCCGTCATGGTCACGGCGGGCCCGGGCCCCTGGTTCGACGAGGCGCTGTCGTCGCTGGCCGACCAGGACTACGCCGAGCTCTCGGTCCTGGTGCTAGCCGTCGGGGACCAGGCCGAGAAGGTCACGGCGCGGGTCGGGCGCGTCCTGCCCGACGCCTTTGTGCGCCACCTGCCGGGGCGGACCGGCTACGCGGCGGCGACAAACGAGGCCCTCGGGATGGTCGAAGGGGCCGCCTTCTACCTGCTGTGCCATGACGACGTGGCGCTCGACCCCGACGTCGTGCATCTGCTGGTCGAGGAGGCGTTCCGGTCCAACGCCGGGGTGGTGTCGCCCAAGTTCGTCAACTGGGACGATCCGAACATCCTCCTGCACGTCGGGATGAGCGCCGACAAGACCGGAGCGGTGGTCGAGCGAGTGCTCGAGGGGGAGGTGGACCACGGCCAGCACGACGCCGTGCGAGACGTGTTCGTGGCGCCGGGCGGGTGCATGCTCGTGCGCGCCGACCTGTTCGCGGAGCTCGACGGATTCGACGGCGGGATCGTCGCCATGGGCGAGGACCTCGACCTGTCGTGGCGGAGCCAGGTGGCAGGTTCACGCGTCGTCGTGGCGCCCGGGGCCCGTGTGCGCCACCGCGAGGTGGTCGCCGGCGGGCTCGAGCCGCCGCCGGCCGCCGGCCAGGAGGTCGAAGGCCGGCACCCGGTCACCATGCAGATGCTCCAGCGCCGCCACGAGCTGCGCGCCGTCCTGAAGAACTACTCGCCCTTCCACCTGCTCCGGGTGCTGCCCCAGGCGGCATTGTTGGCGCTCGGCGAGATCCTCATCGGCCTGTTCGCGCGCGACCGGGACCGTGTACGGGCGGTCGCGGGCGCCTGGCGCTGGAATGCTCGCCGGTGGTCCGAGATCAAAGTCTTGCGCCGCCAGCTGTCCACTCACCGACTGCTGCCCGACTCCGAAGTCCGGAGGCTCCAGGTGCGGGGGAGCGCCCGGCTCTCGAAGTACTTCAGCCGGCTCTCGTACCAGGGCCTCGCAGCGGCCAACGCAGTCGGGGCGTCGAACCGCGCGCACCACGCGCACGACGACCACGAGGACGTGGCGGTGCTGACCGGGAGCGTCGGCGCGGCGTTCAGCGAGGACGCAGACTTCGACGAGCTCGACGACCTGGGCCGGCGGGCGGGCCGGGACCGCTTTGGCCGTCGCGTGCGAGCGGTCCCGATGGGGTCGGGCCGCCAGCGGGTGCTGGCGGTGGTGCTGGCGCTGGTGGTGGTGACGCTCGGCACGCGTGAGCTGATCTTCGGGACGTTGCCACTGGTGGGCCAGCTGGCCCCGTTGCCCTCATGGGCGACGAGCTGGCACCACTTCTTCTCGGGCTGGCAGGCGGCCGGCGTGGGCACAACGGCGCCGGCCTCGCCAGCCTTCGGCCTCGTCGGTCTGACCGGCACGGTGCTCCTCGGCGCCATGTCGGCCGTGCAGAAGGTCCTCCTGCTCGGGTGCATCCCTGCCGGTGCGTGGGGGGTCTCCCGCTTCATGCGCCCGCTGGTGTCGCCGCGTGCCCGCGTGCTCGCCGTCATCTGCTATCTGGGACTGCCACTGGCGTACGGGGCGTTGGGCACCGGGCGCTGGGACGGCCTCGCCGCCTATGCCGCGTTCCCCTTCGTCGCCGTCCGTCTCGCCCGTGCCGCCGGCCTCGTGCCCTTCTCCCCCGAGACGCCGCGGCCACCCGGTGCACCGTGGCGCACCAGCCACATGGGTCAGGTGGTCATCCTCGGAGCAATCATCGCCGCAGCCGGCGGCTTCGCCCCTGCCGTGGTGCCCATGGTCCTGGTGGCGGCCGCGGCCTGGGAGGCCGGCGCCCTTCTCGTCGGGGTCCGCGAGCGCGCCGGCCACCTGCTCTTGACCGCCCTCGGGGGCGTGGGCGTGGCGCTCGTGCTCGTGCTGCCCTGGGTGGTCGGCACGCTGCTGGCCGGACGGGCGTCGATCGGGATCTTCGGACTGCCGGTGTCGGCCGCCACGGCGCCGGGATGGGGTGAGGTGGTGCGCTTCGCCGTCGGCCCCGCGGCGCGCTCGCCCGTCGTCTGGCTGCTCGTCGTCTCCGCGCTCCTGCCGTTGGTGCTCGGGCGCGGGACGCGGCTGGTCTGGGCGGCGCGCCTGTGGGTGTCGGCATTGGCCTCATGGGGTCTGGCCCTCGCCACCTCCCGGGGCGACCTGGGTGCGTTCACCCCGTCGGAGCCCGTGGTCCTGGTCCCCGCCGCGTTGGCGGTGGCCGCATGCGTCGGGCTCGGGATCTCGGCCTTCGAGAACGACCTGGCCGGCCGAGAGTTCGGCTGGCGCCAGGTCGTGAGCGTCGTGGCTCTGGTCTTCGTAGGCGTGGGGCTGCTGCCCGTGGTCGTCTCGGCCGTCGGGGGGCGCTGGGGACTGCCCTCCCAGGGGGTCGAGCAGCCGCTGGCGTTCCTCGACCAGCCCTCGACGACGGGCGTGGCCCGTGTCCTGTGGCTCGGCGATCCGCGCGCCGTCCCCGCCGGGGGCTGGTCCGTCGGGTCGGGCCTGGCCTACGCGCTCACACCACAGAGCCTGCCCGACACCGAGCAGGTGCTCACCCCGGCCGGCCCCGGACCGGCCAGCCTGGTCAGCGACGCCGTCCGTTTGGCCACCTCGGGGGGCACCGTGCACCTCGGGCGGCTCTTGGCGCCCGAGGGCGTGCGGTACATCGTGGTGGTCGATGCACTGGCCCCGTCGATGGTCGGCAGTGGCACCCCCTCGGTCAGCGCGCCGCCGCCACCCGGCCTCGACGCCGAGTTGCTGGCCCAGGGCGACCTCAGGGTGGTGCCGGGGGAGTTCGGGGTGCAGGTGTTCGCCAATGAGGAGAGCATGCCGGTGACGGGGGAGCGGGCGGCGCCGCTCCCGGCCGGACAGACGTGGACCCAGCCGGCCGGCGCCGACGTCGTGGGCTGGCAGCCGGTGCTGCGCGCGCTGTCGGCCGGCGGCCCGGCCACGGGACCCGTGAGCGCGGGCACGGTGTACGCCGGGTACGCACCGGCCGGGAGCTTCACACTGTCCGTCGACGGTCACACGGCGGTGCGACGTCCCGCCTTCGGATGGGCGTCGCAGTACACCGCCACGGCGGGCCAGGGATCGCTGTCGATCTCGCAGTTCCCGCTGGTACCGATCGCGGTCGCGCTGGAGCTGGCACTCTGGGTGGTGCTCACCGTCGCCCTGATCGGGCCGCGCCGGCGCCGGCGCCGTGGCGCGGAGCAGCAATGAGTCCCGGACACGCCACGGCGTTGCACCGGTGGAGGGTCATCGCCCTCGTGCTGGTCGTGGTCGGGGGCGTGGCCCTCGCCCAGGTGGGCGGGACGCCGGCCGCACCCCCGCCGGCGGCGCCGTCCGCGCTCGTCGGCGCAGCCGACGCCGAGTCGTCCGCTTGGTACTGCACCGGGCAGTCAACCGAGGGTGGCGCGGCACCGGGGTTCCTGGTGCTCACCAACACCACGGGGCACCGGATCGGCTCGAGTGTCTCGGTGGTGAGCGACAGCGGCAGCCACGCCCAGACGGCGGTGACGCTCCCACCGCACGCCGCGGTGACTCCACCGATCCCTGCACCGTCGTCGGGCTCGTGGGAGGCTCAGTCCGTAGTGGTCTCGGGCGGGGGTGTGGCGGTGTCGCAGGTGGTCCACGGCCCGCTCGGCTGGTCGGAGGCCCCCTGCGCCAGCAGCACGTCCGCCCACTGGTACTTCCCGGGCGGCTCCACCAGCGCTCAGGACGGGCTGGACATCTCGCTGTTCAACCCGGCGTCGACGCCGGTGGTGGTCGACCTCAGCTTCGTGACCGCGGGCGGTGTGGTGCACCCGATCAATTTCCAGGGGATCGTGCTCGAGCCGGACCAGATCGCGGTGGAGGACGTCGCCGCCGATGTGCAGCAGCAGCCGACGGTCAGCACCATCGTCTCGACACGCACGGGTCGGGTGGTGGCATCCGAGGTCCAGCGGTTCGTCGGACCCTCGCAGGGCCTGGCGCTGGTTCTCGGCGCAGCCGCGGCACAGTCGGAGTGGTCCATCCCGGTGGCACAGGAGTCTCCCGGCGCGAGCACCGAGATCGACGTCTTGAACCCAGGTTCGGCGACGGCGTCGGTCACGGTGCAGGTGCGCCTGCCCTCCGGACCGTTGGCGCCGATCACCGGTAAGGTCGCCGCGGGCGTCACGTGGGTGGTGGCCACAAGCTCGGAGACCCGCATACCCGACGGGCAGGAGTACTCGGCCACCGTCTCGACGGGCGGCGGGGCAGGCGTTGTCGTGGGGCGCACGGTGGTGGGCCCGTCGTCGTGGTCCGCGCCTCAGGCCGGCACAGCGCTCGGCGTGGACGGCGCCAACGCGCAGTCACCGACGGGTACCTGGGTCATGCCCCCGCCGGGGAGCTCGGGCACCGTACCCGTCGCGGGCGCCGCGCCGGCGGGGTTGGCGGTGCTGAACGTGTCCGGCGCACCAGAGACGTACACCGCGGCCGCCGTGACGGCGTCTGGTCGCCGCGTTGTCGGCACCGGGACGTTGCCGGCCAGCGGTGTGGCAGTGGTGTCGGGATCAGCGTTGGCCGACGCCGGCCTCGACCAGATCGTGGTGCAATCCAGCGGCCCGGCGGCGGTCAGCCAGGTGGCGGGGCCGTCGGGCGGGATCGGCGTGATCACCATGTCCGGGATCCCCGTCGCCGCCCCGATCGGCACGGGCTGACCGCCGGCCCCGGTCCGCGACGCACCTAGAGGCGGTGGCGCTGCCAACGCCGCCACACCGCACGGCCACCGACGACCAGAGCGCCGAGGCAGAGCAAGGCGAAGAGCAGGGGGCCGGCTACGCGGATGAGGCCCTCGACACCGGAGACGAACCCCGCGACGCTGTCGTGCCAGGCCCGGGCCAGGCCCGATTCGGGCCGGGGCGCTGCCCGCGGCGGGTGTCTGCCCTGGCTCACGGTGACGGTCAGCGTCGAGTACGACGTCTCGCTGGTGAGGACCTGGAGCTGGCCCTGGAGCTGTTCCATCTGGGACTGGATGCCGTCCAGCTGCTCCTGCACCGCCAGGACGTCGCCGACCGTGGTGGCCTTGGCCATGATGGTCAGATACTGCTGGCGGCTGGCCTCGAGCGCAGCGATGCGCGCCTGGAGGTCGACGTACTGCCCGGTGACGTCGGTGGCCTTCGTGGTCAGGCTCGATGTCCTACCCAGCGCCTGCGCCTGGGCCAGCGCGGCGGCGAAGCTGCCCACCGGGACTTGGAGGGTGACGCTGCCGAACGGGGTGTCGCCTGGACTCGCGCCCGACTGGGTCTGAGAGCTCGCCACGAAGCCGCCGTTGGCAGTCGCCACTGCCGCCAGTCGGGCCATGGTGTGGTCGAGGCGGCCCCGATCCACGCTCAGGCCGAGCGAGCCGGACTGCTCGATCTTGGCCGACTGCCCGACGGCGCCGGTCGGGAGCGTGGGTGTGGTCTGCGTCGCGGTGCCGGTGCCCGGACCGGTGCTGCCGGCCGCGCTCTGGGCGCTCCCGTTGAGCCCGAGCGCGGGCGAGCCTCCCGTTGCTTTCCCGGCCGACGCGCGCGGGACGGAGGCCGAGGTCGGGAGCGTGGTCGTGGCGACACCGCCATGGGCGGTGACCCCAGGGATGTGCGGAAGGCTCGAGGTCGCCGTCTGGCTGCTGGGTCGAGCCGCCAGAGCGCCGAGCGTCCCGGCCACCACGAGGGCGGCCACGATGCAGGCAGCCACGGTGAGGACTCGGTGGCGGCCCGCCAGCGCCACGGCACGCTGCACCCGCCCGGCTCGGGACGACCCGGGGCCGTCATCGTCGCCGTTGCCACCCTCGTCGCCGTTGCCACCCTCGTCGCCGGCGCTGTCCCCGGCGTGGCCGGCGCTGCCCCCGGCGTGGCCGGCTCCGGTGTCGGTGCCGCCGGCCGCGCGCTCCAGGATGTCGTCGATCCCCGACGCCGGGACCTCGAATGCGCCGCCGGCGCTCGTGAGCAGCGCGCTCAGGCGATCGTCGTCGAGCATCGTCACGGTCCCACCTCCTCGAGGCCGCCGGCCAGTGCGGCCAATGCGGGGTCGTCCGCCAGGCGACGGCGCGCCTCGTGCAGCCGCGACTTGACCGTCCCCGGCCGCCGGCCGATGGCCCGTGCGATGTCGCGCTCGCTCAGGTCGGCGTAGTAGCGCAACACGACGGGGACACGCAGCGACAGAGGGAGCCGTTGGAGCGCGCCCAGCACGGTCCCGGCAATGACATTGCGCTCGGCCCCGGCCTCGGGACCGGCACCTGCCGAGGGCAGTCGGGTCAGGGGCTCGTCGCCGGCGCGCCGGTCCCGGTGCGGCACCTCGCTTCGTAGCTTCGAGTAGCAGGAATTGACCACGACCCGGTAGAGCCAGGGTCGGATGCTCGCCACGCCTGTGAGCGAGTCCCGGAAGCGCCAGGCGCGCAGGTAGGCGTCCTGCACCGCCTCCTCGGCATCGGCCCGGTTGCCGAGGATGAGGCAGGCCGTGCGGAAGGAGTCGGCGTACCCGTCCCGGAGCCAGTCGGCGAGCTGGTCGTCCACCATCCCCCCTTCTGACGCTCGGCGACCCGATCCGGTTCGTGGCCCCGTCCGTGGGGCCTATGGCGTGGCGGGGCCTTCGGAGCCCCGAGCCGACGGGTCGGCCGGGGGTGGCCAGGGCGGCGGCGGCCACGAGGGGGAGGCTGCGGGCGGCGCCGGAGCAGCCGGCGCCGGCGCGACGGGGGAAACTGGGGCGGCCGGGACGGCCACGTGCCCCTCATGGGCGACCTCGGTGCCCGGGGCGGCGTGCTGGCCGTTGCCGTTCCCCTTGGGGGCGGGCGCGGAGATGGCGGCCTCGCTGAAGTGCGGCACCGATTTGGCACCCCCCTCGCCGTGCACGGGCGAACCGTGCGCTTCGTCGACCAGGCGGGCCACCTCGGCGCCGTCGATGATCTCATTGTCGAGCAGGGCACGGGCGATGGCGTTCAGTCCGCCGCGGTGCTTGCTCAGCACCTCCATGGCCCGCTGCTCCTGGGCCCGCAAGATGCGCTCGACCTCGTCGTCGATGACCCGTGAGGTCTCTTCGGAGTAGTCACGCGTGTGCATCAGGTCCTCGCCCAGGAAGACCTGACCCTGGGATCCCCAGGCCATCGGTCCGACGGCGTCGCTCATGCCCCACTCGCGCACCATCTTGCGGGCCAGTTCGGTGTTGCCCACGAGGTCGTTGGCCGCACCCGTCGACAGGTCACCGTAGACGAGCAGCTCGGCGCAGCGGCCCCCCATGCGGACGCACAGGGAGTCCTCGATGTACTGGCGCGGGTGGATGTGGCGCTCCTCCATGGGGAGCTGGTGGGTGACGCCCAGGGCCATGCCGGTGGGGAGGATGGTCACCTTGTGCACCGGGTCAGCCTGCTCGAGCACGTAGGCCAGCACGGCGTGCCCGCCCTCGTGGTAGGCGATGCGCTCCTTCTCGGCCTCGGACAGGACCATCGACTCGCGACGCTGGCCCAGGAGGACCCGGTCGCGGGCGGTCTCGAAGTCGGCCATGGCGATGTCGGGGCTGCCACGCCGCACCGCGTGAAGCGCGGCCTCGTTCACCAGGTTGGCCAGGTCGGCGCCACTCATCCCCGGGGTTCCCCGCGCCACGACGCTGAGGTCGACGTCCGCTGCCATGCGCTTGCCCTTGCAGTGGACTTGCAGGATGGGCAGCCGCTCCTCGAGGTCCGGGAGCGGGACGACGATCTGGCGGTCGAAGCGGCCCGGCCGGAGCAGGGCCGGGTCGAGGATGTCGGGCCGGTTGGTGGCCGCGATCATCACGACGCCCTCGGCGGTGTCGAAGCCGTCCATCTCCGAGAGCATCTGGTTCAACGTCTGCTCGCGCTCGTCGTGGCCACCGCCGAGTCCCGCGCCGCGCTTGCGGCCGATGGAGTCGATCTCGTCGACGAAGACGATGGCCGGCGCCTGCTTGCGCGCCGTCTGGAACAGGTCGCGCACCCGGCTGGCCCCGACGCCGACGAACATCTCCATGAAGTCGGACCCGCTGACAGACATGAACGGCACGCCGGCTTCGCCGGCAACGGCCCGTGCGATCAGGGTCTTGCCGGTGCCCGGGGGGCCGACCAGCAGGACGCCCTTGGGGATCTTGGCCCCGATCTCCTTGAAGCGGGCAGGGGTCTTGAGGAAGTCCACCACCTCGCTGATCTCCTGTTTGACCCCGGTGTAGCCGGCCACGTCGTCGAAGGTGGTCGAAGGACGGTCACTGCTGAACGTCTTGGCCTTGGAGCGCCCGATCGACATGATGCCGGACATCTGCCCGCGCGTCTGGCGGCCGATGAAGTAGATGAAGGCGGCGCCGATGCCGATGATGAACAGGTAGGGGAGTAGGGCGCTGATGAAACTGGACGACGGCGTGGGGAAGCTGACCTGCACCCCGTTGTTCCGCATCGTGGTCACGTCGTTCTGGAGCGACGGGCTGGGGCCCTGGACGGCGTAGGTGGTCCCGTCCTTCAGCGTGCCCGTGATCGCGCCGGTGGCGTTCGAGATCTTGGCCGACGAGACCTCTTTGGCCGTCACGTCCTGCATGAACTTGGTGTAGGAGATCGTCTTTGCGTTCGTGGTCTTGATCGTGCCGACGGCGAGGAGGATGGCCACGATCCCGATGGCCAGGACCCCCCAGAGCCAGCGCCAGCTCTGTCCCGGCGGCCCTCCCGCCGGCTGGCCGCCGTCCCCGCCCGCCGGCGCGTTCGGCCGGCCCGAGGGCTTGTCGCTGCGCTGGGGACTCACGGTTGCCATGCTAGGCGCCACCCCCGTCGGTTGGTGACCGCCTTCACCGGACCGCCACAGGGGGCCGGGCCGGATGCTCGAGGTCTCCCGCGGCAGGTGGCGGGCCTCTTCCCTGCAGGCTCCGGGCAGGGCGACCGCCGGTAACGTCTTGCCGATGACCGACACCGAGCCAGGTACGGCCGAGCCCGGCCGACCGGGCCCGCCTCCGCAGCCGCCAGGTCCGGTCCCCGCGGGGTACGTGTCGCGTGACCGGCTGCAGCAAGTGGCCCCACCCGTTCTTCCTGGTCACGACCGTTCTGCCTCCGGGTGGCCCGCCGGGGAGCCGGGTGCGCCGACCGGTATGGCCGCATCGCAGCCACCCGCACTGCCACCACCGCCGCCCGACCGCGACGTCCCGTTCCTCGACACCCCGTGGGTTCCGCCCCGGACCAGGCGGCAGGGCTGGATGTGGCTGCTCTACGGCGTCCTCGGCTTCGTGGTCGGGCAGATCGGCGCCCTGATCTTCGCGGCGATCGCCGCGGCGATCGCAGGCAAGGCGGGAGATCTGCAGACCATCGCCACCGAGTCGGTGCCGCCCGAGTGGTACGTCGTGGCCACCCTGCTCGGCCTGTGGATCGGCTTCGTCGGGGCGCCCTGGCTGGCCAGCCGCACGCAAGGGACGCGCCATTTCGTGCGCGACCTCGGCCTGCGCTTCCGCCTCATCGACCTGGTCGGCATCGTCATCGGCGTGGCCGGGCAGTTCCTCGTGGCCGTCATGTACGCGCCCTTCCAGCGCCACATCCACAACTTCAACGGTCCGACGCACCGCTTGACCGGCGGGTCCCACGGCGGCGGGTTCATCCTGATCGCCGTGGCCACCGTCGTCTTCGCCCCGGCTATGGAGGAACTCTTCTTCCGCGGCCTGTTGCTCAAGGGCCTCGTGCGCGTGCTGACCCCGGCGCGCGCCGCCGGCACCGGACGGGCCGTCGGCGTGGTGCTGGCCGTGATCCTCGACGGGCTCCTCTTCGGCCTGGCTCACGGGGAGTGGGTGCAGTTGGCCGGCCTGGCCGTCTTCGGCATCGTCCTTGCCGCGATCTCGTATCGCACCGGGCGCCTGGGTATGAACATGGTCGCTCATGCCACCTTCAACCTGGTCGCCATCCTCGCTCTCGTCGGCACGGGGGGCGGGTTGATCAACTGACGGCGCGGCGCCGGGCGCCTGCCCGCGGGAGGCCGCTCCTGGCGCCCCCTATGGTGTTGTCCCGTGGGCAGCCCTTCGAGCCGCATGGACCAGGTCTTCAAGGCGTACGACGTGCGTGGCACGGTGCCCGACCAGCTCGACGCGGAGATGTGCCGTGCCATCGGGCGTGCCTTCGCCCGCTTCGCCGCCGCTCCCGAGGTCGTGGTGGCTCGGGACATGCGGGCTTCCGGGGTCGAGCTCTCCACTGCCTTCTCCGAGGGCGTGCGGGCCGAGGGGGTCTCGGTCACCGACCTCGGCCTGGCGTCGACCGATTTCTTGTACTTCGCCTCGGGCCACCTCGACGCTCCCGGCGCCATGTTCACGGCGTCGCACAACCCGGCGCAGTACAACGGCATGAAGCTCTGCCTGGCCGGGGCGCGTCCCGTCGGCAGCGACAGCGGCCTCGACGACGTCCGTGCCGACGCGGCGTCGCTGCTGGGCCGGCCGCTGCCTCCGATCACCGGCACCTGGCGCGAGCTCGACCTACTCGAGGCGTGGGCCGACCACGTGGTCTCGTTCGTCGACACCGGGTTGTTGCGCCCGCTCAAGGTGGTGGCCGACACGGCGAACGGCATGGGCGGGCTCGTGGTGCCAATCGTCTTCAAACGGCTCCCCTTCGAGGTCGACATCCTCTTCCCCGAGCTCGATGGCAGCTTCCCCAACCACCCGGCCGACCCGATCCAGCCCGAGAACCTGGTGGCGCTGAAGAAGGCGGTGCTCGAGCAGGGGGCGGACATCGGACTCGCCTTCGACGGCGACGCCGACCGGGTCTTCCTCGTCGACGAGCGGGCCGAGCCGGTCTCGGGTTCGCTCACGACGGCGCTCGTCGCCGCCTCGATGCTCGCCAAGCACCCCGGCGAGACCGTCCTCTACAACCTCATCTGCTCGCACGTCGTCCCCGAGACGATCACCGAGATGGGCGGCACCCCGGTACGGACGAGGGTGGGGCACTCGATCATCAAGAAAGTGATGGCCGAGACCGGCGCCGTCTTCGGCGGTGAGCACTCCGGGCACTACTACTACCGGGACAACTTCCGCGCCGACTCGGGCATCATCACGGCACTGGTCGTGCTCGAGCTGCTGTCGGCGAGCGGCCAACCGCTCTCCGAGATGCTCGGCCCGTACCAGCGCTATGCCGACTCGGGGGAGATCAACACGGAGGTGGCCAGCCCCGCCGACACCGTGGCCGCCCTGGCCGAGCACGAGCGCGCGGCGGGTGCGTCGGTCGACCTGCTCGACGGCCTCACCGTCGAGCACGAGGACTGGTGGTACAACGTGCGGCCATCCAACACGGAGCCGTTGCTCCGGCTCAACGTGGAGGCGCGCACGCCCGAGGAGTGCGCCGCACATGTCGCCGCCATGCAGCAGCTGATCGCCGACAGAGCCGGTGCCGCCGGCTCGAAGGGGAACGCCGGTGCCGCCGGCTCGAACGAGAACGCCGGTGTCGCCGGCTCGAAGAAGGAGGAGCGCGGCATGAGCCTCGACCCGTTGCTGATCGAGGTCCTGGCATGCCCGGTCGACAAGGGCCCTCTGCTGTGGTTCGAGGACGAGGACGTCCTCTACAACCCACGGCTGCACAAGAGCTACGCGGTGGTCGACGGCGTGCCGGTCGTCCTTATCGACGAGGCCACCGACGTGGGCGAGGCCGAGCACGAGCGATTGATGGCCAAGGCCGAGCGGGACCACGTGCGCGCCACCGGGTCAGTGGAGGGGTGAGCGGGGCGGCGGAGTGAGCGGCCGCCCGGCTCCCGACAGCCTCGGCCTGGCCGACGCGGCGACCGCACTCCCCGAGACGCTTCCCGCGGTGTTCGACGCGGCGCGCGCCGCGCTGAGCGGCCCGAGAGGCCCCGTGCCGACCTGGGCGGCCGGCACCCGCGCCGTGGCGGCCTGCGGGCTGGGTACGGGCGGGCTCGCCGCCCAGGCTGCTGCCCGGATCTCCCGGCCGCACCTGGCGGTGCCGTTCTGGGTCGGCGGGGCGGCGGAACTGCCCGCCTTCGTCGGGCCCGGCACCCTCTTCTTCGCCGTGTCCAGCTCGGGCGCGACTGCCGAGACGACAACCGCAGCCGCGGAGGCGGCGCGCCGCGGCGCCGCCGTGGTCGCTGTGGGGGGCGGGGCCGACTCTCTGTTGGCCCGGGTGGCCGCCGAGGCTGGGGCGCCATGGTGCCCCCTCGGCGACGTCGGGCCGCGAACAGTCCTCGGGCTGGCGGCCACCCTGGTGCCGGTGCTCGCAGCGCTGGCCGGCGCCGGCTTGGTGCCCGACCCGGGGCCGGGCGTGACGGCAGCGTCGTCGGCGCTGGCGCGGCGCCACGACACCTTCGTGGGACCTGCGGGGCGCGCCACCGATCTGGCCCGGCGTATCGGCCGCACTGTCCCGTTGTTCTACGGCGCGGACGGGGTCGCTGCAGTGGCTGCCCGTTGGTGGAAGGCCCGGGTCAACCTCAACGCCAAGTCGCCCGCGTTCGCCGGAACGGTGCCGGCGACGACCTACGACGAGCTGGCGGGCTGGGGGCAGGGCGGTGACATCACGCGCCAGCTGCTCACGCTCGTGCTGCTCCGCCACGACGCGGAACCTCCCGAGATCGGGCGCCTGTTCGAGGCCGTGTGGGCTGAGTGCGACGAGGTCATGGCCGACGTCCTCGAGGTGCGCGCCGAGGGCGGGGACGACCTCGGTCGCTTCTTGGACCTGGCGCTCCTGGCCGAGTCGGTCTCACTGGTGCTGGCAAGCAACGAGGGCGTGGACCCCGGGCCGGCGCCCGGCATCGACGAGGCGCACGCGCGCGCTAGTTCAGGCGCTCCACGATCATGGCCATGCCCTGGCCGCCGCCGACGCACATCGACTCGAGCCCGAAGGTCTCGCCGGCGTCCTCGAGTCCGTTGAGCAGCGTGGTCATGATGCGGGCTCCGGTCTGGCCGAAGGGGTGGCCCAGCGCGATGGCGCCGCCGTTGACGTTGAGCTTGTCCCAGCTGATGCCGAGGTGCTTGGCCGACGGGATGACCTGTGCCGCGAAGGCCTCGTTGATCTCGACCAGGTCGATGTCGTCGATGGTCATGTTGGCCCGCGTGAGCGCCTGACGGCAGGCCTCGATCGGGCCCAACCCCATGATCTCGGGGTTGAGGCCGGTCACACCGCTGGCCACGACTCGGGCGAGCGGTGTGATCCCGAGCTCCCTGGCCTTGGTGTCGCTCATCACGACGACAGCGGCCGCGCCATCGTTGAGCGGGCAGGCGTTGCCGGCGGTGACCGTGCCGCCCTCGCGGAAGACCGGCTTCAGGTTCGCCAGGCCCTCGAGCGTGGTGTTGGCCCGCGGGCCGTCGTCCTTGGCGACGACGGTGCCGTCGGGCAGCGTGACCGGGATGATCTCGCGCTCGAAGAACCCGTTCTCCTGGGCGGCCACCGCGCGCGTCTGGGAGAGCAGCGCGAATTCGTCCATCTCCTGGCGGCTCACCTTCTCGTACTCGGCCACGTTCTCCGCCGTCTGGCCCATCGCGATGTAGATGTCGGGCAGGCCGGGGCCCGGGGCCCATGGCTCGGTGACCGCGGGGGCCCGCAGCGTGGTGCGCTCCTCGGCGGTGGCGAAGTGCGGGTTGTGGGGTCCGACATCCGAAGCGCCGTGGATGAAGCGGCTCACCGCCTCGACCCCGGCCGCCACGAAGACGTCGCCCTCGCCCGAGCGGATGGCATGGGTCGCCATGCGGATCGCCTGCAGCGAGGAGGAGCAGTACCGGTTGATCGTGACGCCGGGGACGTCGTCGAGGCCGGCGAGCAGCGCCGCCACGCGCGCCATGTTGTAGCCCGCCTCTCCCGCTGGCTGAGCGTTGCCGAGGATCACGTCCTCCACCAGCGCCGGGTCGAGCTGGGGCACCTTCTCGAGCACGGCGCGTATGACGAGCGCAGCGAGATCGTCAGGACGGCAGTCGACCAGGGAACCCTTGTTGGCCCGCCCGATGGGCGTGCGGCCGGTGGCGACGATGACGGCTTCAGGCATGGTGGCGGCTCCTCGGTCTCTGCTCGGTCCCGGCCTGCACGGTTCAGGCCCGGCGCCCGGGCCTCTCGGCCCCGGGGCGGATTGCAGGTTACTCCCCGGTAGCCGGGTGGCCCCCCGTCCGGAGTCGTCACGAGGTGGCCTCTTCGTCGGGGCGGACTGTAACGTGTTCCAGTTCGGCGAGCCGTGGTGGAGGCCGCCATCCGGGAGGGACGCGATGGAGATTGCCTACACCGAGGAGCAGCTGGCGCTGAAGCAGGAGCTGCGCTCCTACTACGAGAACCTCCTCACGCCCGAGGTCGAGCAGGGGCTCTCGGGGGCCGGGGGCATCGGGCCGATGGTGCGCCGGGTGGTCAAGCAGATGGGGACCGACGGCTGGCTGGGGATCGGCTGGCCCAAGGAGTGGGGCGGCCAGGGTCGCTCGGCCATAGAGCAATTCATCTTCTTCGACGAGTCGATGCGCAGCGGCGCGCCGGTCCCGATGCTCACCATCAACACGGTGGGCCCGACCATCATGAATTTCGGCACGCAGGAGCAGAAGGAGTTCTTCCTGCCCAAGATCCTCGCCGGCGAGATCCACTTCTGCATCGGCTACACGGAGCCCAACGCGGGCACGGACCTGGCCTCGCTCACCACACGCGCCGTGCGCGACGGAGACGAGTACGTCATCAACGGCGCCAAGGTCTTCACCAGCCTGGCCGGTGACGCCGACTACATCTGGCTGGCCACCCGCACCGATCCCAACGTGCCCAAGCACAAGGGGATCTCGATGTTCGTGATCCCGATGAGCACACCTGGGATCCGGGTGGTGCCCATGAAGCTGCTCGGCGACCACAACATCAACTACACGTTCTACGAGGACGTGCGCGTGCCGGCCTCGAGCCTTGTGGGCGGGGAGAACCAGGGCTGGAACCTGATCACCAATCAGCTCAACCACGAGCGGGTCACCTTGTGCTCGCCCGGGATCATTGAGCGGGTGCTCACCGACGTCCGGGTCTGGGCGCAGGCGACGAAGCTGCCCGACGGCCGGCGCGTGGTCGACCAGGAGTGGGTGCAGGAGCACCTGGCCCGGGTGCACGCCGAGCTGGAATTCCTCCGCCTCATCAACTGGAAGGTGGCCTGGCAGGCCACCCAGGGGCACCTCGACGTCGCCGACGCGTCCAGTATCAAGGTCTTCGGCACCGAGTTCTACCTGCGGGCCTTCCGCTCGCTCATGGAGATCATCGGGCAGGCCGGCTACCTGACCCGCGGCTCACCAGCGGCCGTCATCGCCGGACGGCTCGAGATGTACGCCCGCTCGATGATCATCTTGACGTTCGGCGGCGGCACCAACGAGATCCAGCGTGACCTCATCGCCATCTTCGGCCTCGGCATGCCGCGGTCGCTGCGCTGAGACCCGGTCGACCCAGGAGAACGGAACACCCATGGACTTCAACTACAGCGAGGAGCAGGAGGCGGTCCGCCAGCTGGCGGCCCAGATCTTCGGGGAACGCTCCACCCACGACCGCCAGAAGGAGCTCGAGGCCCAGGCGGGTGATGAGGGTCCCTTCGACCGCGACCTGTGGCGCGAGCTCGCCGCGGCGGGCCTGCTCGGGATCCACCTCGGCGAGGACGTCGGGGGAGCGGGTCTGGACTTCGTGGCGGCCTGCCTCGTCGTCGAGGCGGCAGGGCGCACCGCGGCCTACGTCCCGGTGGTCGAGACGATGGTGTACGGCGCGCTGCCCATCGCCCGTCACGGCACAGCACAGCAGCGCAGCGCGTGGCTGCCCGGTGTGGCGGCCGGCGAGACGGTCCTGACCGCCGCGCTGTCCGAGTTGGTCGGTGAGGTGATCGTCGCCGGGGGGACGGAGCCCTCGACGACGGCGACCGCGCGTCCAGACGGGTCCTGGCTCCTGGCCGGCACCAAGGCCTGCGTGCCGGCAGGGCTGATCGCCGACGCCGTGCTCGTCCCGGCGACCTGCCGGTCCGGCGACGGTGGAGTCACCGGTACCGGCGTCTTCATCGTCGACACCACGAACGAGGGTGTGTCCCTCACCAGGCAGACGACGACCACGGGTCGGTCCGAGGCCATCATCTCGCTCGAGGGCGTGTCGGTGGGCGCGGATCGGCTCCTCGGAGGGGGTGTGGACGGGGCGGCGATCATCGACGACGTCACCGAGCACGCGACGGCCGCCCTGTGCGTCGAGGAGGCGGGCGTCTGCGCAGCCGCCCTCGAGCTCACGGCGGAGTACACCAAGACGCGGGTGCAGTTCGAGAAGCCGATCGCCACGTTCCAGGCCGTAGGGCAGCGGGCCGCCGATGCCTATGTCGACACCGAGGCCATCCGGCTCACCGCCTGGCAGGCGGCCTACCGTCTGGCCGCCGGGCTCCCGGCGACCGCAGAGGTCGCGGTGGCCAAGTACTGGGCGGCTGAAGGCGGTCAACGCGTCGTGCACGCGGCGTCCCACCTCCACGGAGGTGTCGGGGTAGACCGGGACTACCCGCTGCACCGGTTCTTCCTCCTGACCCGTCAGATCGAGCTGACCCTCGGCGGCGCCAACGAGAGCCTGCGGCGCCTCGGTCGCGTCCTGGCGGACGAGCCGGCCTGACATTCGCCTGCGGGAAGCGACTCCGGGCTCCAGAAGCCCGACCCGGTCGGAAGGCCAGCCCCCTCGACGGACCGATGTTGATCGCGGTGGACCGATGTTGACCGCGGTGGACCGATGTTGACCGCGGTGGACCGATGTTGACCGCGGTGGACCGAGGGTTGTGTGTTTCGCGAACCATAAACAGTTCCGTTTAGGGTGCGCGAACACGTATCGCCTCGCAGGCCGGGACCGATAGCCGTGACCCGCTTGCGGGACGGAGCGCCCGCAGCCAACGGTCGCGGCAAGCACGCCGCAGGCCGGTACGCCCCCCGCAGGCCGGCAACTAGGTGTGGGAGTTCTGCCCAGCTTGGCCGTTGGAGCCGGCCAGACCCAGGCCGTAACCAGCCAGGAACGTGCCGGCTTCCTGGTGGCGGGGGTACGCACCGGCCAGCCGGTGGAAGGCGGGTGAGTGGTCGGGGTGCGTGAGGTGGGCCACCTCGTGCACCAGCACCGAGTCCAGCACCCAGCGCGGCACGGTGCGCAGGCGGTGCGAGATGCGGATCTGCCGCGACTCGTACGAGCACGAACCCCAGCGGGCGGTCTGATTTGTCACCCAGCGCACCGAGGTGGGCCGTAGGCCGACGAGGTAGCGGTCGCTCAGTTCGATGGCACGCGCCAGGAGCTCGTCGTCGCTCATCCCCGCATGCGGACGGTGGCGGGTGAGCAGGCGGTCGACGAGCCAGTCGATGGTCTTCTGGCGGCTGGAGACGTCGAGGTGCGCCGGCAGGGACACCACGATGCGGTTGCCGACCCACCGGGCCTCCGAGGTCTTCTTGCGGCGGGCACTGATCCGGACCTCGACCTCGGGCGCCGGCATGGACTCGACCTCGGGCTCCAGCTCGGGTTCTGAGGCCAGCTGCGGTTCGGTCGGGACATGCGGCTCCGCTACCAGCTGCAGCGCAGGCGGTGCCGTCGGAGCGGCGAGGCCGGGACCCGCGTCATGCGCATCTTGATGTGCCGGCTCCGGTGCCGGCTCCGGCTCGAGGAGCTCGGAGACGTCGAAGAGGGTCATGGCGGCATTGTGGCCGACCGCTGTCACCGGCGGGCGTATCCCGCCGGAATCCCCGTTTCTGAAGGGTGGGTGGCCTACGCTCGGTTCGCCCACCGCAGGGACGTGAGGCGAAAGAGGGGAGGCGCCCATGTCTGCAGCGCTCACGGCCGCCTCGAGCGGATCAGCGATCGTCGTAATCGTCGTCGTAATCGCCCTTGTGTTCGTCGTCTTTGAAATCGCAGCTTCGTGGATCGTGTTCACGAAAGCCGGCCAGTCGGGGTGGAAGGTGCTCATCCCGTTCTACAACATCTTCGTCTTCTTGAAGATCATCGGACGACCGGGATGGTGGCTAGTGCTCTGGTTCTTCTTCTGGTTCCCGTTCGTCGGGTTGGTCGTTAGCATCATCGTGAACATCGATCTCGCCAGATCCTTCGACAAGGGGTCTGGTTTCGCCGCCGGACTAATCTTCTTGTCGCCGATCTTCATACCGATCCTCGCCTTTGGCTCGGCGACCTACGCCGGCCCGGCAGCATCTGGGCCACGGGCGATCTAGGTTCGAGAGCTCCGCCTTCGAAGCAGCCGGCTGATCAGCTGAGCACGAGCTCGGCCAGGATGCGCAGTGTGGCGACGTCGCCGTTGACGAGCAGCGTGGTGGCGCGCGACTCGCGCCACGCCTCGAGGTCGTCGCGGATCTTCTCCGCTGGGCCGACGAGCGCGATGTCCTCCACCATGGAAGTGGGCACCGCCGCCGCGGCGTCCTCCTTGCGTCCGTCGAGATAGGCGTCCTGGATCTTGTGGGCTGCCTCCTCGTAGCCCATGCGGGCGAACACGTCGAAGTGGAAGTTCATGTCCTTCGCCCCCATGCCGCCCACGTACAGAGCGAGCATCGGCCGGAAGGCGTCCGCTGCCGTGTCCACGTCGTCACTGAGCACCGTGGGAGCGAAGGCCAGCACCTCGAAGTCCGCCGCGCTGTGGCGCGCCCCGGGCCGGGCGAAGCCCTCGTCGAGCGACGCTTCGAAAGAGGACATGGCGCGCGGCGAGAAGAAGATCGGGAACCAGCCGTCGGCGATCTCCGCGGCCAGGGCGATGTTCTTGGGCCCTTCGGCGCCGAGGATGATCGGGATCTCGGACCGCAGCGGGTGCACGATCGGCTTGAGCGGCTTCCCCAGGCCGGTGCCGCCGGGGTAGGGGAGCGGGTAGTGAGGACCATCATTGGTCACCGGCTCCTCGCGGGCGAGCACCTGGCGCACGACGTCGACGTATTCGCGCGTCCTCGCCAGGGGCTTGGGGAACGGCTGGCCGTACCAGCCTTCGACCACCTGGGGGCCGGACACGCCGAGGCCGAGGACGAAACGGCCGCCCGAGAGGTGGTCCATGGTCAGCGCCGCCATCGCCATCGCCGTCGGCGTGCGCGCCGAGAGCTGGCACAGTGACGTGCCGAGGCGCACCCGCTCGGTGCGCGAGCCCCACCAGGCCAGCGGCGTGAGTGCGTCGGAACCGTAGGACTCCGCCGTCCAGATCGAGTCGAAGCCGAGACGCTCAGCCTCAATCGCCAGCTCCTGCGCGTTCGGCGGCGGCCCGGATCCCCAGTAGCCCAGTTGCAGGCCGATCTTCATGTCCTTCACGTCCGGCTCCTCTCGGGCCTCGTGCACCGGTGCGGACCCGGTGTCCTCAGACCTTGTTGACGATCTCCTCGGCGAACCATCGCACGGCACCGAGCCGCATGGCCAGTGCCTCGTCGTCGGGGGTGCCCGGTGGGACGGCCACGAACATCCACGGCGCGCACACGAAGTCGGTGACGCCGGCCTCGGCGAAGCGGCGGTAGAGGTCGACGGTCGGGCGCTCCTTGAGCGACATGTAGACCGTGAAGCCCTCGTCGCCCCGCCGCCCGGCCTTGTCCAATGCTGCGTGGAGCTCGGCCAGATGTGCCCACGCCTCCTCCTCGGTGTAGGCGCCGGCGGCGATCCAACCGTCGCACAGTGCGGCCGTCCGGTGGAGCGCCACCGGCGAGTGCCCCCCGCCGATGATGGGCACCGGCTGGGAGGGGTGTGGCTCGATCTGGCACTCGGGCACGTCGTAGTGAGTGCCGTGGAACTCGACCCAGCCGCCCTGCCACAGGGTGCGTAGGGCGACGATCATCTCGTCGAGCCGCTTGCCCCGGGTGGTGAAGTCCTGGCCGGTCTGGTCGAACTCCTCCTTGCACCAGCCGACGCCTACGCCCAGGCGCAGCCGGTTGTCCGAGAGCACCGCCGTGGTGCCGACCGACTTGGCCACCGTCATGAGGTCGCGCACCGGGGCGATGTAGACGCCGGTGGTGAAGACCATGTTCCGGGTGGCGCCGGCCAGCGCCGAGATCGTGCACATGGGGTCGGGCCAGGAGGTCTCGGTGCCCCAGCTCGGAGCGCCGTCCTCGCGGGCGGAGTAGGTGTAGCGGGACGCCAGGTGTCGCGGGTTGAACAGGTGGTCCGAGACGTACATCCCGCCGTAGCCCAGCTCGTCGCATTCACGCGCCAGCGGGAGCACCTGGCTGGTGGGCAGGAAGGCAACCGCCTGGTGGAAGCGGATCGGCTGGTCGGGCACGGCGCCGGCCTCAGCCGGCCCGGGCCGGGAGCGGAGTGCCCCCGATGGGCGCGGATGCAGCGAAGGCCACCGGCAGGTGCTTCGTCCCGTTGATGAAGTTCGACTGCAGCCGCTGGACCTCGCCGTCGAGGCGGATGTCGGGCAGGCGGTCGAGGACGCGGTCGAACATGACCATGATCTCCATGCGAGCCAGGTTGGCACCCAGGCAGAAATGCGGCCCGCCGCCGCCGAACGCGATGTGGTTGTTGGGCGAGCGTGTGATGTCGAACGTGTCCGGGTCCTCGAAGGCAAGCTCGTCGCGGTTGGCCGACGCGTGCCAGAACACGATCTTGTCGCCTTCTTGGATCTCCTCACCACGCAGTTCCATGTCCCTCGTGGCGGTGCGGCGGAAGTGCATGACCGGGGTGACGAAGCGCAGCATCTCTTCGACGGCCGAGGACAGGAGCGAGCGGTTGGCACGCAGCAGCTCCCACTGTTCGGGGTGGTCGAAGAACGCCGCCATCGCACCCGACATGAGGTTCCGCGTCGTTTCGTTGCCGGCGACGATGAGGAGGAGGAAGAAGAGGTCGAGCTCGAGCTGGTCGAGCTTCTCACCCTCCACCTCGGCGTCGAGGAGGACCGAGACCAGGTCCTGGCGTGGCGCGAGGCGGCGCTGTGCGGCCAGCTCCTCGGCGTACGCGTACACCTGCATCGCCGCCTCGCCCCCGTCCGTGCCGGAGCTCTGGTACTCGGGGTCGTCGGCGCCGATCATCCGGTTGGACCAGTCGAAGACCATCCGCCTGTCCTCCTGAGGGACTCCCAGCAGCTCGGCGATGACCAGGAGCGGGAGCTCGGCCGCCATCTCCTCGACGAAGTCGGCCGTGCCGCGCTCGCACACGGCGTCGATGATGCCGTCGGCGTACCCCACGATCTGCTGCTCGAGGTCGCGGACCATCCGGGGCGTGAAGCCCTTGTTGACCAGGCGGCGGTAGCGCGTGTGCATGGTCGGGTCCATGTTGACCATCATCAGCTGTTGCTGGGCCAACTGGTCCTCGTCCATCTCGGTGAAGAGCGAGGTGCGCCGGGCCGACGAGAAGTGCTCCCAGTCGCGGTTGACCTGGACGCAGTCGTCGTAGCGGGTGACGGCCCAGAAGCCCCCGCGTGGCGCCCCGTCCTCGGGGTGCCAGTACACGGGCGCCTCCCGGCGCAGCTCGGCGAACCAGTGGTGGGGCACCCCCGCCACGAAGTTCCGCCCGTCGACGAGGTCGATCTCCTCGAGACTCACGGACCCCCCTTTCGGCGCCACGCAACCCACGGCGTGGGCCTGGTCTTTCGCGACCGTTTCTAGAACGTGTGTCATTCGATCATAGGCTCTCGCGCCCAGACGGACTGCCTGGCGCTCCGCGTCGACGAGGGCACGGTCTTCCTGTCCGACACGCGCACCCATGTCGGCTCGACAACGTGGGTGTCCCGCTTCCCGGCGCGGCGCGACAGGGGTGCGGGCGTGCCCGCTAAAACGAGAACGTGTTACAGTTTTCTGACGCGGCCTTGACCTGGCAGGGACCGCAGGCGACACGCGAGGCTGCCCCACGATGTTCCTCGAAGAGAGTCCCGAACAGCAGCAACTGCGCGCCGAGCTGCGCACGTACTACGCCGAGTTGCTGACCGACGACGTGCGGGCCGGGCTGGCCGACGGTGGCGAAGGGGGTGAGGCCTGGCGCGAGGTGGTGCGCCAGATCGGCAAGGACGGGTGGCTCGGCATCGGCTGGCCGACCGAGTTCGGCGGTCGGGGGAGGCCGGCAACCGACCAGTTCATCTTCTTCGACGAGACCCGTCGCGCCGGCGCGCCGTTCCCGTTCGTCACGATCAACACGGTCGGCCCGACCGTCATGCGGTTCGGCACTGACGAGCAGAAGTCCTTCTTCCTGCCAAAGATCCTCTCGGGCGAGCTCAACTTCGCCATCGGCTACACCGAGCCGGAGGCCGGGACGGACCTGGCGTCGCTGCGCACCCGTGCCGTGCGCGACGGGGACGAGTACGTCATCAACGGCGCCAAGGTCTTCACCAGCGGGGCTGACCAGGCCGACTACGTCTGGCTGGCCGCGCGCACCGACCCCGACGTGCCCAAGCACAAGGGGATCTCGATCATCTGCGTCCCGACCACTTCGCCCGGGTTCGATTGGTCCATCATCCACACCGTGGGCGGCCTCACCACGACGCAGACCTTCTACGACAACGTGCGGGTCCCGGTAGCCAACCGGGTCGGGGAGGAGAACGAGGGCTGGCGCATGATCACCACCCAGCTCAACCACGAGCGTGTCGGGCTGGCGGCGTGGAGCGGCCTGGCCATCACCCTCTTCGAGAATGTGGTCTCGTGGGCGGCCATGCAGGTGACCGACGACGGGCGACCCCTGGTCGACCAGGGCTGGGTGCAGATGGACCTGGCCAGGTGCCGCGCCGAGCTCGAGGCCATGTGGCTGTTGAACTGGCGCATGGCGGTCCACGTGGCGGACGGCGAGCTCACCGGGGCGGAGTCCTCGTCCATCAAGGTGTTCGGGACCGAGCGGATTGTCCAGATCACGCGGCTGCTGCTGGGAGTGGTGGGCGCTGCTGGCTACCTGGTGCCGGGTTCGCCCGGCGCCGTGCTGCGCGGTCGACTCGAGGCCACGGGGCGCCAGGCGCAGATCAACACGTTCGGCGGCGGGGTCAACGAGGTGCAGCGCGAGATCGTCGCCACGGCGGGGCTGGGGATGACCCGGGGGACGCGGTGAGCGCGCCCGCGTCGGCGGCTGCCGCGGGCGGGCGCTTCGAGGAGCTGGCCGGACTCCCCGACCGCAGCGAGGCGCTGGCCGCGCTGGTGGGCCAGGAAGCGGGCCCGCCGAGCCTGTCCTTCGACGCCGTGAACGTGCCCATGATCCGGCACTGGGTCGAGGCCATGGGGGACGAGAACCCGGTCTACGCCTCCGACGAGGCGGCGCGCCAGGAGGGCTACGACGCGCTGATCGCGCCCCCAACCATGCTGCAGGCGTGGATCATGCGCGGCCTGCGTGCGTCGCAGGGGGTGGAGGCAGCCCGCGCCGCGGGCGCCGCGCCGGGCGACGGGCCGAACGAGATCATGATGCAACTGCTCGACGAGGAGGGGTTGACCTCGGTCGTGGCCACCAACTGCGAGCAGCACTACGACCGCCCCCTGGTAGTGGGCGACCGCCTGGTTGTGCGCTCGGTGATCGAGTCGATCTCGGAGGCCAAGCGCACCGGACTCGGCACCGGGCGCTTCGTGACCACGCGCATGGACTTCGTCGCGCTTGCCGACGCCGAGGTCCCGGCTGGCAGCCCGGCGTCGTTCGACGACGCCGAGTTGCGGGCGCTCTTCGACGCCGGCGAGCCCGTGGCCACCATGCGCTTCCGGATCCTCAAGTACCTGCCGCCGCCGCGCCGGGCGACCAAGCCGCCGCGGCCGCACCCGGCCATCACCCAGGACAACGCCTTCTGGTTCGAAGGGGCGCGTGCCCACGAGCTGCGGATCCAGCGTTGCACGGCCTGCGGCACCCTGCGCCACCCGCCACTGCCCGGGTGCGGCGCCTGCGGGTCGCTCGAGTGGGACACCGTGGTGGCCAGTGGCCGGGGGACCCTGTTCTCCTACGTCGTCGTGCACTACCCGCAGGTGCCCTCGTTCGACTACCCGCTGCCCATCGGGCTGGTCGAGCTCGAGGAGGGCACGCGCGTGGTGGCGAACCTGGGGATGGAGCCCGGCGACATCTCGGTGGGGATGGGCCTGCAGGCCGAATTCGTGGACCACGACGACGGGCTGTCGCTGCCGGTGTTCGTCCCGGCCGGGGCTGGCAGCGGCGGGGACTGAGGAGGAGCCTGATGGACTTCAGCCTGACCGAGGAGCAGCTCGCCGTCGCCGAGGCGGCGACCGGGCTCCTCTCCCGCTTGGTGGACCCCGACCGGGTGGCGGCCGTCGAGGCGACCGGGGACCGCGTCGACCGCGACCTCTGGCGGGCGCTGGCCGAGGCGGACCTGCTCGGGCTGGCCGTACCCGAAGCCGACGGCGGCGCCGGCTACGGGCTCACGGAGCTGTGCCTCCTCCTCGAGGCGCAGGGCAACGTCGTGGCCCCGGTGCCACTGTGGGCCACGCTGGTGCTCGGCGCGCTCCCCATCGCCCACTTCGGCTCCGACGCGCAACGCGCCCGGTGGTTGCCCGGCGTGGTGGCCGGAGATGTGTTCCTCACCGCGGCGCTGAGCACCAGCGCGACCAGCCCGACCCGGTCGCCGTCCGTGCGGGCCGTGCCCGAGGGAGAAGGGTGGAGGCTGGAGGGCACCGAGCTCGCCGTGCCCCAAGCACACGTGGCGCACGCGATCGTGGTCCCGGCAACGACGCCCGACGGCGTCCTGCTCGCCCTCGTCGAACCGGGCGCGGCCGGCCTGTCGCTCGAGGCGGCGGCCACCACAAACCGGGAGATCCACCCGCACTTGCACCTCTCGGGTGTGACCCTCGGGCCCGCCGACGTACTGGTGGGGTCCGACGTCGGCGGCGCCGCGCTCGACTACCTGCTGGTGGCCGCCACCATCACGCTGTGCGCGATGCAGGTGGGCGTGTGCGAGACGGCACTGCGCACCACGGCCGCGTACGTGAGTGCCCGCCACCAGTTCGGCCGGCCGCTGAGCACGTTCCAGGGCACCATGTTGCGGGCGGCCGACGCTGCCATCGACATCGAGGCCATGCGGGTCACCTGCCAGAACGCAGCCTGGCGCTTCGACACCGGGCGCGACGCCGCCCAGGCGGCGCGCGTGGCCAAGTGGCAGGCGGCGGAGCGGGGGCAGGGCGTCGTGCACGCCACCCAGCACCTCCACGGCGGCATGGGCGCCGACGTCTCCTACCCGATCCACCGTTACTTCCTCTGGGGCAAGCAGATCGAGCTGATGCTCGGCGGGCCGAGCCTGCAGTTGGCCCGGCTGGGGGCGGAGATCGCCGAGCAGGCCCTCGAAGAGGCCGAGGCCGGGGCGGCGGGCGTGGCCGGCGTGTCGGGGGTGGCCCCGTGAGCACGTCGCCCGGGCCGCTCTATGACGAGGTGTCCGTGGGCGACCAGCTGCCCGCGCTCGAGCTACCGATCACGCGCACGCTCATCGTCTCGGGTGCCATCGCCAGCCGCGACTACCAAGACGTGCACCACGACGCCGCGTTGGCGGCGGCGCGCGGCTCGAAGGACATCTTCATGAACATCTTGACCACCAACGGGCTCGTCGGCCGCTACGTCACCGACTGGTCGGGCCCGCGCAGCCGGATCACCGACGTCAACATCCGCCTGGGCGCACCGAACTACCCGGACTGCACCATGACCCTGACCGGCTCGGTGGCGGAGAAGGGCGCGTTGTCCGGGGACGGCGCCACCGGAACGGTGACGGTGGCCGTGCGTGGCGCCAACGACCTGGGCGATCACGTCACCGGCACCGTGGTCGTCGAGCTCCCGACGGGAGCGGCGACGCCGGCGGGCGGTGGGGCCTGATGGCGCACGCGTTCGCGGGGAGGACGGCCATCGCCGGGATCGGCGCCACCGAGTTCTCCAAGGAGTCGGGGCGCTCCCAGCTGCGCCTGGCCGTCGAGGCGGTGGGCGCCGCCCTCGAAGAGGCCGGGATCGCGCCGTCCGAGGTGCAGGGCATGGTCACCTTCAGCTCTGACACCAACCCCGAGATCGACATCGCTCGCAGCCTCGGCATCGGGGAGCTCACTTTCTTCAGCCGCATCCACTACGGCGGCGGGGCGGCGTGCGCCACGATCCAGCAGGCGGCGCTCGCCGTGTCGTCGGGCGTGGCCGACGTCGTCGTCTGTTACCGCGCCTTCAACGAGCGCTCGGGGAACCGCTTCGGCGCCGGGGTCCAGGGGCGGGCGCCCCTCCCGAACGCCGAGAACGCGCACCTGGCGTCGTACCTCCCCGTCGGCCTGCTGACCCCGGCCTCGTGGGTGGCCATGGCGGCGCAGCGCTACATGTACGCCACCGGCGCCACGAGCGAGGACTTCGGCCGGGTGGCGGTGGCCGACCGCGCGCACGCGGCGACAAACCCGCGGGCGTGGTTCTTCGAGCAGCCGATCACGCTCGAGGACCACCAGGCCAGCCGCTGGATCGTCGAGCCGCTGCACCTGCTCGACTGCTGCCAGGAGACCGACGGCGGGCAGGCCCTGGTCGTCACCTCGCTCGAGCGCGCCCGCGACCTGCACACGGACCCGGTGGTCATCCGGGCCGCCGCACAGGGCTCGGGGGCGGGCCAGGACATGATGACCAGCTACTACCGCGACGACCTGTGCGGCCTGCCCGAGATGGCCGTGGTGGCCCGGCAACTCTGGGAGACCTCGGGACTCGGTCCTGACGACATGCAGGCGGCCATCCTCTATGACCACTTCACCCCCTACGTGCTCTACCAGCTCGAGGAGCTCGGCTTCTGCGCCAAGGGTGAGGCCAAGGAATTCGTGCGCGACGGGAACCTCGAGCTCGGCGGGGCGCTGCCGACCAACACGCACGGGGGCCAACTCGGCGAGGCCTACCTCCACGGCATGAACGGCATCGCCGAGGGCGTCCGGCTGGTGCGGGGCACCTCGGCCAACCAGGTGCCCGACGTCGAGCACGTGGTGGTCACCGCGGGCACCGGCGTGCCGACCTCGGGGCTGGTCCTCGGCGCCGACCGCTGAGCGGCCGGCGCCGACCGCTGAGCGGGACGGCCCCGGGATCCCCTGCACTAGGTTGAGCCGGCATGGCAACTGACACGCCCATGCAGCTCGGAATGGTCGGCCTGGGACGGATGGGGGCCAACCTCGTGCGCCGGCTCATGCGCGACGGTCACCGCTGCGTCGTCTACGACGTCAATGCGGATGCAGTGGCGCAGCTCGAGGGGGAAGGGGCGACCGGCGCCACCTCGCTGGCGGACTTCGTGGCCAAGCTCGAGACACCGCGTGCCGTGTGGCTCATGTTGCCGGCCGCCATCGTGCAGTCCACGCTCGACGATCTGGTGCCGCTGCTCCAATCGGACGACGCCGTGATCGACGGCGGCAACTCCTACTACCGCGACGACATCGCTCGGGCGGCACAGTTGGCAGCGAAGAAGATCCACTACCTCGACTGCGGTACGAGCGGCGGTGTCTGGGGCCTCGAGCGGGGTTACTGCCTGATGATCGGTGGGGACGAGGTGGCCGTCGAGCGTCTGGACCCCGTCTTCAAGACCATCGCCCCGGGCACCGGGTCTGCTGAGCCAACCCCGGGCCGCACCCGGGCTGGCGGGACGGCACCCGAGGGCTACCTCCACTGCGGGCCCAACGGCGCCGGCCACTTCGTCAAGATGGTCCACAACGGCGTTGAGTACGGGATGATGGCGGCCATCGCCGAGGGCCTGAGCATCATCAAGCACGCCAACGCGGGGAAGGCGACCCAGGAGGTGGATGCCGAGACCACGCCCCTGCGCGACCCGGAGGCCTACCAGTACGACATCGACGTGGGCGAGGTGGCCGAGCTCTGGCGCAGAGGCTCGGTCGTCGGCTCGTGGCTGGTCGACCTCGTCGCCGACGCGTTCGCCGCGCTCGCCCGGCCTGGACGACTTCGCCGGGCGGGTGTCGGACTCGGGTGAGGGGCGTTGGACCGTGCTGGCTGCCGTCGACGAGGGCGTACCCGCCCCTGTCATCACGGCGTCGCTCTACCAGCGATTCGAGTCCCGAGGGCTGGGGGAGTTCTCCGGGAAGATCCTCTCGGCCATGCGCAGCGAGTTCGGCGGCCACGCCGAGAAACCCTCGTAGGCACGAGGCGCCGGGCGCGTGCACCACGAGCTCGACGTGCTCGCCGACCCGGGCGCGGTCGCCCGTGCCGGAGCGTCCTTCGTGGCGGCCCGGGCCCGCCAGGCCGTGGCCGACCGCGGCCGCTTCGACTTCGCGGTGAGCGGCGGGCATACGCCGTGGGCCATGTTCGCCGAGCTTGCTTCCGAGGAGGTGCCCTGGGAGGGCATCGTGCTCTACCAGGTGGACGAGCGGGTGGCGCCCGCCGGCGACCCCGACCGCAACCTGACCCATCTGACCGAGGCCTTGGGGGGCGCACCGGCCCGCGTCGTGCCCATGCCGGTGGAGGAGGACGACCTCGAAGCCGCTGCGGCGTCCTACGCCGGCGCGCTGCCCGCAGCCTTCGACCTGGTCCACCTCGGGCTCGGCCCTGACGGTCACACGGCGTCGCTCGTCCCCGGCGACCCCGTGCTGCAGGTGGAGGACCGGCTCGTCGCGCTGACCCGTCCCTATCAGGACCGGGTGCGGATGACCCTGACCTACCCGGCCCTGGCCCGCGCCCGCCAGATCCTATGGCTGGTTACCGGGGCCGACAAGCAGGGGCCGCTGGCCGGGTTGATCGCCGGTGATACCGGGATCCCGGCCGGGCGGGTCGAGGCCGGCGCCTCGCTCGTGCTGGCCGACGCGGCGGCCGGCTGAGGCCAGGGGGGCGGCGTGGCCGACGGCTCCATCAAGCTGGTCCTGGCCGACGTCGACGGCACGCTCGTCACCGACGACAAGGTGCTTACCGACCGGGCCGTCGACGCGGTCCGGCGTCTGGGCGAGGCGGGGATCCTGTTCGCCCTCACTAGCGGCCGCCCGCCCCGGGGCACGGAGATGCTGGTCCAGCCGCTGGCCATCACCACGCCGGTCGCCGCCTTCAACGGCGGCGTCTTCGTCGACCCGGACATGCAGATGATCGAGCAGCGGACGATACCCGAGGACGTCGCCTCGGGTGTCATCGCCGTCTTCGACGAGCGCGGCCTCGACGCTTGGGTCTACCGCGGATCCGACTGGTTCGTACGAGATCTGGAAGCTGCGCACGTCGACCGTGAGGCGTGGACGGTCAAGTTCCCACCGACGCTGGTCGGCGGCTTCGACGACCTCACGGCGGACGTGGCCAAGATCGTCGGCGTGAGCGACGACCACCAGCTGGCGCAGGCGGCGGTCGAGGCGGTCCGTGAGGAGTTCGGCGACCACGTCTCGGCGGCGCGGTCCCAGCCTTACTACGCGGACATCACCCACCCCGACGCCAACAAGGGCGCGGTGGCGCGGTGGCTGGCCGGGCGCTACGGCATCGGACCCGACGAGATCGCCACCATCGGGGACATGCCCAACGACGTCCTCATGTTCGCCAACTCGCGCCTCAGCATCGCCATGGGGCAGTCGGGCTCCGAGGTCCACCGGGCCGCCCGCCGGGTCACCGCCTCGAACGAGGACGACGGCTTCGCCAAGGCCATGGAGCGTTTCGTACTCCCGCCGAACTGAGCGGGCCTCAACCGCTGTGAGCAGGGCTGGAGCACCCAATACTGGAACGCGTTGCATTTTGCGCAGGCCCCGTGTAGCGTCGCTCGCTGGCTGGCGGGGACATACCGCTGAACAGAGACGGAGACGTGCAATCTCATGGAATTCGGCATCTTCAACGCCGCGTGCGTGCTACCCCGCTACACGGACCAGCACGGGAAGTCGGCTGAGCACGACCGCATCATGGACGAGGTTGCCTTCATCGAGGCGGCCGACCGGGCGGGCTTCAAGTACACCTGGGCCTCCGAGCACCACTTCTTGACCGAGTACTCGCACCTGTCGGACTCCGAGTCCTTCCTGGCGTTCGTGGCCGGCCGCACGAGCAATATCCACATCGGCTCGGGCATCTTCAACATCACGCCCCCGGTGAACCACCCAGCGCGCATCGCCGAGCGGGTGGCCATGCTCGACCACCTCTCCGAGGGCCGCTTCGAGTTCGGGACGGGTCGGGGCTCGTCGACGACCGAGCAGGCCGGTTTCGGGATCACGGACCCCGACCTGACGCGCGAGATGGTGGCCGAGACGCTGCCGCAGATCGTGCGCATGTGGAAGGACGAGGTGTACAGCTACGACGGCAAGTTCTTCTCCATGCCGCCGCGCAACGTGTTGCCCAAGCCCTATTCGGACCCGCACCCGCCGATCTGGATGGCCGCCGGCAGTCCGGGCACCTTCGACCTGGCCGCCGAGCTCGGCGTCGGGGTCCTCTGCTTCGGCTTCTCGACCCCCGACCAGCTCACCCCGCTCGTGGCCCGCTACAAGGAGAAGATCGGGGACTGCAAGAACCCGGTGGGTGGCTTCGTGAACGACAACATCATGATCACGACGCAGATGATCTGCATGGAGGACGGGGCCAAGGCCCGTCAGACGTTCCTCGACTCGGACTCGAACTACCACCTGAGTCTGGTGTTCCGCTACCTCGACACGTTCCCTCGGCCCGACGGCATCCCCCAGTGGCCCGAGACGATCCCGGCCATGACGGCGGATGATCTCGACGCCGTCATCGCGGCGGGTGCCATCGCCATCGGAACGCCCGACGAGGTGACCAAGGCGGTGGAGAACTACGCCGCCACCGGGGCGGACCAGCTGTCGTTCGGGATGCTCTCGACGTCGATGCCGATCGAGGCGTGCCAGGAGGCCGTGGAGACCTTCGGCCAGCACGTCCTGCCACAGTTCGACAAGGACCCCCAGCACCGCACGACCAAGATGCGGCTGGCCGGACCTCCGAGCTCGCTGTAGGTCATCGGGGCGCGACCGCCGGCCCGCCCGGCTGCGCGTCCGGGTCGGGCCGTCCCCAGAGCAACTCGCCGGCTGACATCCTCCGGTCGATCTCGGCCACCACCGCGGCGGGCGCGAGGCCCCCGACGTCCACCCGGTGACGCTCGTCGGTGCCGTGGCGCTCGAACTGGGACCACAGGTCGTGGACCACCTCGGTGTCGGCCAACGCGCCGGCGTGCTCCGGCTCGCCCCGGCGGTCCACGACACGGCGGCGCACCGTGGCGATCGGGGCGCGCAACACGGCGTAGTGCAGTGGGACCCGGCGCGTCGCACATGCGTCGGCGAAAAGGTCCATCATGAAGGGGTACACGATGCCTTCGCCGACGGTGACCCAGCCGCCTGCGGCGAAGACCACTGCGGCCGCCGCGGCGGCCTCGAGCACGGTCCTGTTCTGCCCGTGCGCTTCGGCGCGCCACGGTTCGACCGCGCCCCGCCGCAGCGCGGCGAAGAACCAGTCCAGGCTCAGGCAGACCGAGGGCTCGTGGCGGTCGGCCACCAGTGGGGCCACGGTGGTCTTGCCGCAGCCGGGCGAGCCGGTCAGGACGAGGAGCGGGGCGACGGCCACACCGGCATCCTCGCGTGGACGGCCCTCGGCGGTCCGCCATACCGATTGCTCAACCGGCCGCCGCCATGCCGACCATGGGCCGGTTGAGCGCGAGACCCCCCTCGGAGCCGGTGAACCCGGCGTCCCCGTAGGTGAAGATCCCGCCGTCGGCGGCCACCGTCCAGTAGCCACCGCCGTCGGGGGTGACCGCCATGCCCACCACGGGTTTGTTGAGCACGAGCGAGCCGGTCGAGCCATAGAAGACGGCGTCGCCGTAGCCGAAGATGCCGCCGTCGGACGCCACGAGCCAGTAGCCGTGCCCGTCGGCCGTCGACGCCATGCCGACGATCGATTTGTTGAGCGGCTTGCCCCCCATGGAGCCGTAGAAGGTGGCGTCGCCATAGCCGAAGATGCCGCCGTCGGACGCCACGAGCCAGTAGCCGTGCCCATCGGCCGTCGACGCCATGCCGACGATCGGCTTGTTGAGCGGCTTGCCCCCCATGGAGCCGTAGAAGGTGGCGTCGCCGTAGCCGAAGATGCCGCCGTCCGACGCCACGAGCCAGTAGCCGCCGCCGTCGGGCGTGGCCGCCATGCCGACGATCGGCTTGTTGAGCGGCTTGCCCCCCATGGAGCCGTCGAAGGTCGCGTCGCCGTAGCCGAAGATGCCGCCGTCCGACGCCACGAGCCAGTAGCCGCCCCGGGACCTCGTCGGCGTCATGCCCACGATGGGCTTGACGAGATGCAGGCTGCCGGCCGATCCGTAGAAGCCGGCGTTGCCGAAGCTGAAGATCCCGCCGTCGGAGGCCACCGTCCAGTACGACCAGCCAGGGGGAGCCGGGGGCGGGGGCGACGGAGGTCCGGGCAGGCCGGCCGACCCGGAGAACGCGTGCACCTGATCGGCGCTGGGTGCGAGCAGGAGGCCGTCGCCGACCGCAGGGGTCGGGAAGTGGTTCGCCTGGCTGCCCACGGCGACTTGCTCGACTGTGTTCCCCGATGCGGGGTCGAGCCCGTACAGGGTGCTGCTGCCGATCGACCACACCAGCCCGCCGGCGACGATGGGTGGTCGACTGGCACTGCTCGACTGCCACAGCACCACCGGCGTGCCCGAGCTCGTCTCGATCGCCTCGAGCCCGGTGTTGCACGGCACGTACACGACCGTGCCCGATGCGGCGTCCCCACCGTCGGCGTCGCTCCCGCACGCCGGCGCGTTGGGCGGCGTGGAGATCCCACCGAGCAAGGAACGGTTCAGCAGATAGGCCGTGGAGGACTTGCCGACCTGCAGGGCGCTCCCGTTCTGCAGCAGCGCCGGCGCGGTCGATCCGAGATCCGCGTCGGACGCGTTGTCGGTGGGCCAGGTCGTCGGCGCGAAGAACTGCGTGCGTGTGAGCCCCGATGACAGCTCGAGTACCGAGTCGCTGTAGTCGTAGGGGTTGTCCGACGACCCGTTACCGGTGGCGGCCCAGATGTTGCCCGCAGCGTCGACCTCGGGTGCGGCGCCGCCCATCCACACCGCACCCTTCTGGAAGTTTGGGGTGGTGGCGTAGAAGCCGGGCGAGCCGCCGCCCTCGGGCTCCGAGACGATCCACCCGCTGTAGGTCGCACAGTCGCCGTCGTTCCCCCCGTACCCGAAGACGACGCTGCCGTTGGTGAGGTTGAGCCCCGTCCGCTGGAGGATGGCCGACGGCGACTGCCCCGGCGGGTCGACGGGCTGTGCCAGCCGCAGCGTCCCGCTGTACATGTCGAGCCCGTAGAGGACGTGCGCGGGCGACCCGTTCACCAGCTCGTCGGCCACGACGAAGATCTCGCCACGGGCCTGGTCGACGACGGGGGTGCCGGTGATGCCGACCGTCGGGCTGATGTCGCCACAGGGGAGGTTGCCCGAGGGGACGGCGGTCCCGACGTGTGACGACCACAGGACGGCACCTGTGTCGGCGCGCAGCGCGTAGACGGTGTCGTTCTCGGTGGCGACGAAGACGCGCCCTGTGGCCTCGAGCGGCGAGCCGTAGGTCTGGCCGTCGAGGGCCGCGGAGGTCCACGCGGGGGAGGGCGGGGAGAAGGTGACGCCCGAGGTGTCCACGCCCGTTCCGGCGGCGTCACCGTGGTAGACGGTCCACGACGCCGCGGAGAGGTCGTGCCCGCGGACCGATGCGCCCGGGTCGGCGGCCCCGGCCGAGGCGGCGGCCTTGGCGACGGCGGCCGTGACGGAGCCGCCGGCGACGAGCAACGTCACCGTCGTGGCGCCCATGACCGAGTGCAGGCGTCCCGGGCCCGGGCCCGACCGCGCGCGCCCCAAGCGCTCCGACGTCCTCGTTCCCCCGGCGATGGTCGCAGGCTAACCCGCCGCCGCCGCCCTTGTCGATGAGGCCTTCGGCCCACCGCGGGCTCGGGCTTCTCAGCCCTCGCCGGTGGCAACCACCTCGGCGGCCCAGGTGTAGTCGGGTTTGCCCGAAGGGGCGCGTTCGACCGCGTCGACGACGTAGAGCCGCCGGGGCACCTTGTAACCGGCGACCGACTTCCGGCAGTGTTCTTGGAGCGACTCGAGCGAGGGCGGCTGGTGCCCGGCCCGTGGCTGGACGATGGCGGCAACGGTCTGGCCCCAGCGCTCGTCGGGCGCCCCGCACACGATGGCGTCCATCACGTCGGGGTGGGAGCGGACCGCAGACTCCACCTCCTCGGGGAAGATCTTCTCTCCGCCCGAGTTGATGACGATCGAGCCCCGGCCGAGGAGCGTGATGGAACCGTCCTCCTCCACCGTGGCGTAGTCTCCGGGCATCACGTAGCGCGTCCCGCGCACGTGAATGAACACCTGCGCCGTCTTCTCGGGGTCGTTGTAGTAGCCGACGGGGATGTCCCCCGAGCGCGCGATCCTCCCGATGACCCCCGAGCCGGGCTGCACGGGCTCGAGGTTCTCGTCGAAGACCACCGTGTCGCCCACCAGGCGCACGGTAGGCCCGCTCTTCATGGCCGTGTTGCCCGCCGTGATCACCGTCATGCCGTTGTTGCCACCCTCCGAGGACCCGATGGCGTCGGTGATGACCAGGTTCGGCAGGTGCTCGAAGAACTGGTCCTTCACCGGGGCGGAGAAGAGCGCGGCGGACGAGACGACGGCGAGGAGCGACGAGAGGTCGTAGTCGTCGCGCTGCGCCGCGAGCGTCTCGATCATTGGCTTGCCCATGGCGTCGCCGGTGATCATCACCGAGTTCACCCGCTCCTCGCCGACCAGGCGCCAGACGTGGTGAGGGTCGAACTTGGCCGTGAGGACGATCTTGGACCCCACGAAGCTCTGCCCCATGACGCACCACTGGGTGGCGCCGTGCATCAGTGGCGCCACGGGGAGGTGGACCAGGCCACCGCCCGCCCCCTTGGCCACCATGGCGCCGGGGTGGGTCGCTCGCTCGTTGGTCGTCGGATCGACGCCGCCGCCCAGCGCGTAGAAGACGTCTTCGTGGCGCCACACCACGCCCTTGGGCATGCCGGTGGTGCCCCCGGTGTAGAGGATGTAGAGGTCGTCGCCCGACCGGGGCCCGAAATCGCGCTCGGCCGACTGACCGGCCAGCGCCTCCTCGTAGGCGACGGCCCCGGGTACCTGCTCGCCGCCGCTCCCGTCTTCGATCACCAGAAGGTGCTCGAGCGACGGCAATTCGGTCTGCAGGGCGGCGACGAGCGGCGAGAACTCGCGCTGGAAGACAAGCGCCTTGAGGTCCGCGTTGCCCATCAGGTAGCGAAGTTCGTCCTCCACGTAGCGGTAGTTGATGTTGATCCAGACGGCCCGGAGCTTGAACACGGCCCACGCCGTCTCGACCCACTCGACCGAGTTGTAGGCGTAGATGCCGACGTGGTCCCCCGGCTCGATGCCGAGCGACTCGAGGTAGTGGGCCAGCTGGTTGGCCCGCGCTTCCATTTCGGCGTAGGTCCGGCGCTTGCCGTCGGCGACGATGTACTCCCGTTCGGGGAAGGCGTCGACCGCGGCCTCGAAGAGGTCGGCGAGGTTGAACTTCATCGCGCTCAGGTTAGAACACGTTCTCTTTCTGCGGAGAATCAGGAGACCCGCCTTGGCCCGCCGGAGCCCGCGGACCGGGAGCGCCGCCACTACGGTGTCCCCGTGCCCTACGCGACCGCGGTCACCCGCGACATCGCCTCCCCGGCCGAGAAGGTCTGGGCGCTCGTCTCCGACCTGCCCCGCATGGGGGAGTGGTCCCCGGAGAACACAGGTGGCCGGTGGGTCAAGGGAGCGACGGGCCCCGCCGTCGGCGCCGTCTTCCGCGGCCGGAACCGGAACGGCTTCTGGCGTTGGTCGACCGACGCCACCGTCGTCGCCTGCGAGCCGGGCGCCGTGTTCGAGTTCGCGGTCAGCTCGGGACCGATCGCCGTGGCCAGCTGGCGCTACGAGTTCGAGGACACCCCGAGCGGGTGCCGGGTCACCGAGTCGTGGCAGGACCACCGGGCTCGCTGGTTCACCGTGGTTGCCCGGGTGCTGGGCGACCACGGGGCCGCGCACGCCGAGCAGGAGATGGCGGCGACCCTGGCCGAGCTGGCCGTCGCAGCCACGTCGGCGGGGGCCGGCTAGCGCCGGCTCAGGAGCCCTTCTCCGCTTCGAGGCGCCGCACCACGTGGTCGGCCGCCACATCGTCCTGCGGACCGCCCCGATCTCGCAGGCGCTCCACCACGGCCTGCCGGTGCGCCTCGTCGACGTTGCCCCCGTACTTGAACTTGGCCGTCACCTGCTCCACGGCGATCTCGATCCCGAGGATGCCGAGCAGACGGGCCGGGTGGGCCGCGGCGGGGTCGGCGACGCGGAGGCCGGGCTGGAGGGTGGCCAGTTGGCGCCGCACGACGGCGGCGACGCAGCCGGGCGTGGTCCGCTCGTCGAGGACGGTGGCCCGGCCCTCGAGCTGCGCCGCGCCGTAATAGGTGGTGGGGATCCCGAGGGCGGGGTTCTCGTCGCCGATGGCCTTCCACGCCGAGGGGATGAACGCCCAGTCACCGGCCACGCTGAGCAGCACCCGCGGGTTCTCGGTCAACGCGCCGAACACGGGGTTGGCCCGCACCAGGTGCAGCCACACCGTGTCCCGCTCGAGCACGAACTGAGTGGGCACCACCACGGGCATCTCGCGTTGCGGGCCCCCAGGGGCGACCAGGTGCCCGAAGGGGTGAGCCTCGACGAAGGGGCGCCACTCCTCCTCGCCGAAGGTGGCGTCGGCGGGCGCGACGAACATCGACCCAGTCTGCCGCGGCCCGGAGGGCCTCAGCCGGCGGTGACCCCGAGCTGCTCGATCGACTCGGCGCGATGGCGCTTGTAGTCGACCTTCCCGTTGGGCGCGCGCCCGAGGGTGTCGACGGCCCGGACGCGCCGTGGCGCCTTGTAGTGGGCCAGCCGCTCCTTCACGTGCCCGATCAGCTCGGCTTCGCCGGGCACGCTCAGGCCCTCGACCGGCTCGATCACGGCCACGATCTGCTCCCCGTAGACCGGGTCGGGGACGCCCACGACCACGGCGTCGTGCACGGCATCGTGGGTCTTGAGCGCCTCTTCGACCTCCTCGGGGTAGATCTTCTCGCCGCCCGAGTTGATGCAGACCGAGCCCCGGCCGAGCAGGTGGATGGTGCCGTCGGCGCCGACCTGCGCGTAGTCGCCCGGGATGGAGTAGCGCACCCCGTCGATCACCTTGAAGGTGCGGCCCGACTTCTCGTCGTCCTTGTAGTAGCCGAGCGGGTTGCGCCCACCCAGGGCGAGCACGCCCACCTCGTCGGACCCCGGCTCGACCAGGTGGCCGTCCTCGCTCAGCACCTTCACGTCGGGCCCGATGGTGAACGAGGCCGTCTTGGCCGCCGCCCCGCCCCCCGACACGGACACGCCCATGCCCAGGGCCTCCGAGGAGCTGAAGGCGTCGACCAGGAGCATGCCGGGGTGGTGGGCGAGCAGCCGCTCCTTGACCGGCTCGCTCCACATGGCCCCCGACGAGATCACCATGACGAGCGTGCTCAGGTCCCACTTCCCCGGGTGCTCGTCGAGCACCGCCAGCAGCGGGCGCGAGAAGGGGTCGCCCACGATCACGAGGCCGTTGACCTTCTCGCGCTCGATGGTGTCGAGCATCTCGGCCGGGTCGTAGTGGCGTGACTCGAGCAGGACCACCCGGCCTCCCTCGGTGAAGGTGGTGTTGGCGGTGAAGGCGCCGGTGCCGTGCATGAGCGGGCAAGCCGGGAGCAGGGTGACCCCACCCGGGGCGGTTTCGAGCGCGTCCCGGACGTCGTCGAGGCTCCCGCTGGGGTCGTAGTGCCGGGCGCCGCTCTCGGTCAGCCTGGCGAAGAGGTCGTCCTGGCGCCACATCACTCCCTTGGGCATGCCGGTGGTGCCGCCGGTGTAGAGCATGTAGAGGTCGTCGCCGCTGCGATCCCACGGGGCCCGAACCCGGCCGTCGGCGGATGCCGCCGCCTCGTCGTAGGGCGTGGCCCAGTCGGGGCACGGGCCGGTGCCGTCGTCGACCCAGAGCCAGCCCAACACCTTGGGCACCCGGTCGAGGATCCGCTCGATCCGCTCGACGAAGGCGCCGTGGAAGACGACGGCCACCGCGTCGGCGTTGTCCCACAGGTAGACCAGCTCGTCGTCGCCGTAGCGGTAGTTCGTGTTGACCGGCACCAGCCCGACCTTCATGGCGGCGAAGGTGCTCTGGAGGTACTCGGGAGAGTTGTAGAGGTAGACCGCCACCTTGTCCTGCTGCTCGACGTCCAGGTCCAGCAGGAAGCGGGCCACGCCGTCGGCCCCACGTTCGAGCTCGCCCCAGGTGACGTGGCGGGCACCTTGGGTCACGGCGACCAGGTCCGGCTGCGCGTCGGCCACGACCTCCCACACGTCTGCGTAGTTCCAGTCAGTCATTGCTCGCTCCAGTCCACCGTCCCCCGCCCGGCCTCCCCGGCATGCCTCATGCGGCAGTGAGACGGCGATGAGCCTACGCTCCCGGCGTGGACCTCGGCCTCCCTGGTGACGACGACCTGCGCCGGCGGCGGGTCCGGGAGTGGCTCGGGACGCACCCGCGGCCCGACGGGCCGCCAGCTGGCCGAAGCGGGCTACGTCGCCCCGCACTGGGCGGCACCTTACGGGCTCGACGCCGACCCGATCACGCAGCTGGTGATCGACGAGGAGCTGCGCCGAGCGCCGGCGTGACGCGCCCGGTCAACCCCATCGGGATCGGCTGGGCCGGGCCCACGCTTCTCTACGCCGGCACCGACGAGCAGAAGGAGCGCTGGCTCTGGCCGTTGCTCAGCGGTGAGGAGTTCTGGTGCCAGCTCTTCTCCGAGCCCGGCGCCGGGTCGGACCTGGCGTCGCTCACGACCAAGGCCGAGCGTGACGGCGACCACTGGGTGGTCAACGGGCAGAAGGTGTGGACCAGCTACGCCCACGTGGCCCGCTGGGGTATCCTGCTCGCCCGCACCGACCCCGGTGCGTCCAAGCACCAGGGCATCAGCTACTTCGTGTGCCCGATGGACGCGCCGGGGGTCGAGATCCGCCCGCTCATCGACATGACGGGCGAGCACGCGTTCAACGAGGTCTTCCTCGACCGACGTGCGCCTCCCGGCCGACCACCTCATCGGCGCCCGAGCACGGCGGTTGGGAGCTGGCCAAGGTCACGCTGGGCAACGAGCGGGTGTCGCTCAGCGGCGAGGGAGCGTTGTGGGGGATGGGGCCGACGGCCGACGACCTGGTCGACCTGGTGCGCGCCGCCGGCGGAGCGCCGGACCCGGTGTTGCGAGAGTCGCTCGTCTCGGTCTGGACGGAGTCGCAGATCCTCCGCGTCCTGCGCCTGCGCACCGTCTCGGCCGTGCTGGCCGGACGGGCACCGGGGCCCGAGGCCTCGGTGCGGAAGGCGATCGCCGACGCGCACGGCCAGCACGTCATGGGGGTGGCCCGCGACCTGGCCGGCGCGCACGCCATGTTGTCGGGGTCGGGCCCCGTGCCCGGCGCGGCAGCGTCCGGTGCGGCCGGCGACACCTGGTCCCGCGGGTTCCTCTTCTCTCCGGCCCTCACCATCGGCGGCGGCACGGCGGAGGTGCAGCGCAACATCGTGGCCGAGAAGGTGCTGGGGCTGCCCCGCGACGTCTGAGCGGGACGCGGTCAGCGGTCCGACCGCGAGCGGCGCAAGTCAGAACTCGAGCGGCCCCGCGTCCCCAAATCCCTGGCGGATGCCCTGCCCGGCCCGGGCGGTCAGCTGCTCTGGCTCGTAGAGCATGAGGTAGGCGTTGCGGGCGTGATCACGCGAGCGGTTCTTGAAGACCATGGCCAAGGTGGCCGGGTCGTCCGACTCGTCCTCGTGGACGAACACCTCGAGGATGGGGGTGTTGGTGATGAGCTGGGCCAACATGATCCCCTGCGAGGCTTCGTGGGCGCAGACCTTGTCGACCTGCTCCCTGCCGGGCATCCCCAACGCGACCACGATCCGGCAGCCGTCCTCCTCGATCAGCTTCTTGGCCTGCACGGCGAGGTCCTTGAATCCGGGGACCGTGCGCCTGACTGTGGTGAAGACAGTGCCGTGGCCGGGGCACCCGGAGAGCTCGTCGAGGGCCTCGCCGCCCATGTCGTAGCGGGCGAACATGGTGTCGACGACGCCGATCAGGTCCATGGCCCATTCTCGCGCAGCGCTCTGGTCGGTCCGCCCACTGGAAAGGCCCGGCGCACCGCTCCGGGCCCGGCATTGGCCCCGTCCCCCCGGGGGCGACCACAATTGGAACGTGGAGGAGGACGCCGCCAGGACCTGGGTCGAGCGCGACGCCGCCGTGGTGTGGCACGGGTTCACCCAGATGGGCTCCTACGTCGAGAACGCGCCCCTCGTGGTCGAGCGAGCCGAGGGGCGCGAGCTGATCGGCGCCGACGGACGGCGCTACCTCGATGCGATCTCGTCCCTCTGGGTCAACACGCTCGGGCACCGGGTGCCCGAGCTCGACGCCGCCCTGGCCGCCCAGGCCCAGAAGGTGGCCCACTCGACCATGCTCGGCAACGGCAACACGGTCGTAGTGGAGCTGTCGGAGGCCCTGGCGGGCGTGGTGCCGGTGGACGAGCCGCACTTCCTCTTCGCGGCCGACGGGGCGGTGGCCGTCGAGCAGGCGCTCAAGATCGCCTTCCAGTATTGGGTGAACCGCGGGGAGGACGGGCGACGGTCGTTCCTGGCCCTGGGTGACGCCTACCACGGTGACACCATCGGGGCTCTGTCACTGGGGGACGGCGGGGTCTTCAGCGCGGTGTTCGAGCGGCTGTGCTTCCCGGTGATCCGCACACCGGGGTACGCCGATCAGGGCTGGGCCGACAAGGCCTGCGCCGCCGTGGAGGCGCATGCCGGCGAGCTCGCCGCGGTGGTGATCGAGCCACTCGTGCAGGGGGCGTCGGGGATGCTCTGCGCGGAGGCGTCGGACGTGCGCCGGCTCGGGGAGGCCTGCCGCCGGACGGGGGTCCTCCTCGTGTGCGACGAGGTGGCCACCGGCTTCGGGCGCACCGGGACTCTGTTCGCCTCCGAGCAGTGCGGGCTGCATCCTGACCTGCTGTGCCTGGGCAAGGGGATCACCGGCGGGTACCTGGCCATGTCGGTCACGGTCGCCTCGGGCGAGGTGTTCCGCGCCTTCCTGGGTCCTGACCTCGGCCCCGAGACCTTCTACCACGGGCACTCCTACGGAGGGAACGCCCTGGCCGCGGCCGTAGCGCTCGAGCACCTGCGGCTCGTCACCGCGGGCGACGTGCTGGCCAACGTGCGCGCCCGCGCCGCACAGCTGGCCGGACTCCTCGACGAGCGCTTCGCCGGCCGGGCGTCGGTGCGCCAGGTCCGCCGCGCCGGGTTGATGGTGGGGGTCGAGCTGAACCCGCCCGGCCCGGGGCTGCGCTGGGGGCGGCGGGTCTGCGCCGGTGCCGTGGCGCGCGGTGTGCTGCTGCGCCCGCTCGGCGACGTCGTGGTGCTCATGCCGCCCCTCACCATCACCGCCGAGGAGGTGTTGCGGATGGTCGACGCCCTCGATGCTGCGCTGGGCGACGTCGAGCGTCCGGCGGCAGCCAGGGACGTCGCCGACGAGGTGGGCCCTCGGTGAGCGAGGGATTCTGGCCGGAACGGATCCGGGCCTCCCTGCAGCAGGTGGCCGACGAGGGCCGCTGGCGCTCGCCCCGCGACTTCGACGCCCGCGGGCCCGCCGGCGTGCTCGACCACGGCCGGGGGGTGGTCTCGTTCGCGTCCAACGACTACCTCGGGTTGAGCGCGCACCCGGCCGTGGTGGGGGCGGCCCACGAGGCGCTCGATCGCTGGGGTGCCGGCTCGGGAGCCTCGCGCCTGGTCACCGGGTCCCGCCCGGTCCACGCCGAGCTCGAGGAGGCGTTGGCCGCGTGGAAGGGCGCCGAGGCGGCCGTGTGCTTTCCGACCGGCTTCGCGGCGAACCTCGGGGTGCTGTGCACCCTGGGCGGCCCGGGAGTGCGTGTCCTCTCGGACCAGCTGAACCACGCCAGCATCATCGACGGTTGCCGGCTCTCACGCTCCTCGCTGGCCGTCTACCGGCACCGGGACCTCGGCCATCTCGAGGAACTGCTGGCCGCCGGTAGGCCCCAGGGGGCACCGGTGCTGGTGGTGAGCGACACCGTCTTCTCCATGGACGGCGACGCAGCGCCGCTGGACGAGTTGCTCGCGCTGTGTGCCCGCTACGGCGCCCTCGTCGTCCTCGACGAGGCACATGCCGTGCTCGGACCGCACAGAGCGGACGCCGCGGCCGCCGGCGTGACCGTCGTGCGGGTCGGCACCCTGTCCAAGACGCTGGGTTCCCTCGGTGGGTTCGTGGCGGGGTCGCGCGAGGTGGCCGACCTCATGGTCAACCGGGCGCGGCCGTACATCTTCACGACCGCCCTCACCCCGGCCGATGCCGCCGCCGCCCTGGCCGCCGTGCGCGTGGTGTGCTCCGCCGAAGGGGCCGCGCTGACGGCCCGACTCGCGTCGCTGGTCGACAGGATGATCGCGGCCGGGCTGGCACCGACGGGGCACCCGAGCCCGATCCTGCCCGTCGTGCTCGGGAGCGAGGAGCGGGCGGTCGCCGCGTCCGCCGCGCTGCTCGAACAGGGGCTGTGGGTCCCGGCCATCCGGCCGCCCACGGTGCCCGTCGGGACGAGCCGCCTGCGGGTGACCATCTCCGCGGCTCACACCGACGAGGACGTGGGGCGGTTGATCGACGCGCTCAGCGCACTGGGGTGCGCGGCACCGGCAGCGGCGCCGGCAGCGGCGCCGGCCGTGCACTGAGTCTGTGCGCCCGCGCCGCCTCGTCGTGGTCGTCGGGACGGGAACCGACGTCGGCAAGACGTGGGTCGCCGACCGCCTGCTGCGCACGCTGCGCACCGACGGCCGACGGGTGGCGGCGCGCAAGCCGGCGCAGTCCTTCGAGCCCGGTGACGATCCCGCCGGGCGCGACGCGGCCGTGCTGGGCGCGGCCAGCGGCGAGATGCCCGAGGAGGTGTGCCCACCACACCGCTGGTTCGAGGTGGCCATGGCGCCTCCGATGGCGGCCGAGGTGCTCGGGCGGCCGGCGTTCGGCGTCGCCGACCTGATGGCCGAGGTGCGCTGGCCGGATGACGCGGTCGACGTCGGCCTGGTCGAGACCGCCGGCGGGGTGCGCTCGCCGCTGGCCACCGATGGCGACGCGCTGAGCCTGTGCATCGCGCTGGCACCCGACGTGGTGGTGCTGGTGGCCGACGCGGGCCTGGGCACCATCAACGCCGTGAGGCTCACCGTCGAGGCGCTGCGACGGGTGGCGGCACCTCTGGTCGTGGTCCTGAACCGCTTCGACCCGGCCTCGGAGTTGCACGTACGCAACCTCGAGTGGCTGCGGGGCCCCGGCGCGCTGCGAGTGGTCGCGCTCCCCGGCCACGAAGCGGAGCTGGCGGAGCTCGTCCGCCCTTGAGCGGTCGGCTCGGGGTGACCTCGCTGTTCCCAGCATCGTCGCGGCGAGGAGGTGTCCGTGCTTCTGATGTCGCGACGATCGGGGTCGGGAGTGCTGGTGGTCGGGGCCGCCGCGCTGGCGGCGTGCGGTTCGGGCCCCACCCCAGCGGCGACGTCGACCTCGTCCACCGGTCCTCGCCTCGGGCTCCACGTGACGCCCGACGTCCGACACCAATCTGCACGACGGCGAGGTCGTGCACGTCAATGCGTCGGGTTTCCCCCCGACAGGCGTTCCTGTCGCAATGTGCCTCCGTGGACGTCGGGGCCGAAGGCTGTGGGGCTCAGCTGGCGGCGCAGTCGTGCATCGTGATCGAGCACGAAGCGGGAAAGGCCACGTTCACCGTGGCGCCAGGCAGCGCGCACACCCTTGGCACCCGAGCCGAGTGTCACATGCGTGAGGCCATGCGTCCTGGTCGCCACCACCGGGGTACCTGCGTTGGGCGCCGCATAATCGCGACGGCGCACGATGCATTCGGGTCGTGAGCACCCTCGGGTGTCGGATGCGGACCGGTTCGCTCAGTAGTCTTCGGCAGCGGCGCGGGAGTAGCGAAGGGTGGGAGGGCGCATGACGGGAGCAGCAGGCGAGGAGATCACGATCGTCGGCAGGACCATCGTCGAGGAGCTCGGCGACAGGAACCAGGTCGAATGGCAGCTGAGCCGCACCCCCGAGCTCGAGTGGGCGGAGGTCTTCCAACTGGCCGGACCGTCGGAGCGTTCTGGCTCGGTCCCGTGGGTCAAGGGCGGTGGGCCCGACGTCATCGGCGCCGTCGTCCGCTGGTTCGTCCCCGACGGCGAGATCGAGGAAGCCGACGCCGAGGTGGCGGACCGTGTGTCAGTGGCGAACCGGAGGTTGGGGCTCGGCGGAGACGTCCCAGGCTGAGGTCGACCCCGAGCGCAGCCCGAGGTCCGGGTGGTCGCGACAGCGCGCCACCCAGCCCGTGGGGACCACGGTGACGGTCATCCGGCGACCGCAGGCGGGGCAGAAGCGCGGGGGGTCGAGGTCGCGGGCGCACCCGGCGCACGCACCCACCGGCCGGCCACAGCCGGTGCAATGGGCCGCAGGTGGCCCGGGCACGCTCAGATGGCGGCGCTCAGAGCGCCGATGGGCATGCGCAGGTCCTCGAGCATCCGGAGGTCCTCCTCGGGCGAGCGCCCGAGCGTCGTGAGGTAGTTGCCGACGATGAGCGCGTTGATGCCAGCTGTCATGCCCAAGGCCTGCAGGTCGCGTAGCGTGACCTCGCGGCCGCCGGCGTAGCGCAGGATGACCGAGGGGAGGGCCAGGCGGAAAAGGGCGATCCAGCGGATGGCCTCCCAGGCGCTGAGGACCGGCTGGTCACTGAGCGGGGTCCCGGGGCGCGGATTCAAGAAGTTGAGGGGCACCTCGGTCGGCTCGAGTTCCTGCAGCTGGACGAGCAGCTCGACGCGCTGCGCGTCCGTCTCGCCGATGTTCAGGAGGGCGCCGCAGCACAGCTCCATCCCGTGCCGGCGAACGAGGCGGCAGGTCTCGGCACGTTGCTCCCAGGTGTGGGTCGACACGATGGAGCCGAAGTGCGAGCGCGCCGTCTCGACGTTGTGGTTGTAGCGGTGCACGCCGCCCTCGGCGAGCCGGCGGGCCTGGTCCTCGGTGAGGATGCCGGCGCTCACCGCCACGTTGCAGCCGATCTCCTGCACCAGCGGGACGAGCTCGAGGATCCGCTGCAGCGTGCGCTCGTCGGGGCCGCGCACGGCCAGGACGATGCAGAACTCCGAGGCGCCCAGGGCGGCGGTCTCGCGGGCGGCGGTCAGCACCTCCTCGGTGTCGAGGAAGGGAGTCGCCTTCACCGGCGTGTCGAAGCGCGACGACTGTGAGCAGAAGTGGCAGTCCTCGGGGCACCCGCCTGTCTTGGCCGACAGGATGCCCTCGACCTCGACCTCCGGTCCGCACCAGGCCAGCCGGACCTGGTGGGCCAGCGCGGCGAGCGTCATGACGGCGCCGTCGGGCAGAGCGGCCAGCGCCGTGAGCTCGTCGGCCCGCAGCGGGCGGCGCTCGTCGAGGAGGGCCTTCTCAGCCCCCGTGATCACGGCGCGCTCGGTGGCGTCGAGGGCGATCTGTGGCGGGGGACCGGACGCGGCGCGTCCGAAGGAGACGGGGCTCGTGGTGGTCACGCCGCCCACGGTAGTGGCAGGGTGTGGCGTTCCGGTAGCCGAGCGGCGCGCCCGGGGCACGGGAGGAGTGACATGGCCTGGGATTTCTCGACGGAGCCCGATTTCGAGGCGAAGTTGGCCTGGATGCGCGCGTTCGTGCGTGACGAGGTCTTCCCGCTCGAGACGCTCGACCTCGGCTACGACCAGGTGCTCGAAGTGGTGCGCCCCCTCCAGGAACGGGTCAAGGAGGAGGGCCTGTGGGCGGCGCACCTCCCGCCGGCGCTCGGAGGCATGGGATTCGGGCAGGTGCGCCTGGGGTTGATGCACGAGATCCTCGGTCAATCGCCGCTGGCTCCGCTCGTCTTCGGCAACAACGCGCCCGACTCGGGAAACGCCGAGCTACTCGCGGTGGGGATCGAGACGTCGGGTGACGAGGCGCAGCGCGAGCGGTGGCTGCAGCCGTTGCTCGACGGGACGCTTCGTTCGGCCTTCTCCATGACCGAGCCCCACACGGCGGGCTCGGACCCCACGTTGCTCACCACCTCGGCGGTGCGCGACGGCGACGAGTGGGTGATTGACGGGCACAAGTGGTTCACCACCAACGGGTCGGTGGCCGACTTCCTCATCGTGATGGCGGTGACGAACCCCGACGTCCATCCCTACGCGGGGTCGTCGATGATCATCGTGCCCGCCAACACGCCGGGCGTGGAGATCGTGCGCGACGTGGCCACGATGGAGGACCCCAACACGCCCTACGGCCGCTTCGGGAACCACGCCGAGATCGTCTACCGCGCCGTGCGCGTCCCGGCCGGGAACCTCATCGGGAAGGAGGGCTCGGGTTTCGCGCTGGCCCAGCACCGGCTCGGCCCGGGCCGCATCCACCACTGCATGCGCTGGCTCGGGCAGTCGCGGCGGGCCTTCGACATGCTGTGCGAGCGCGCCGTGTCGCGATTCGCCCACGGGTCCGTGCTGGCGGAGAAGCAGACGGTCCAGAACTGGGTGGCCGACTCCATGGCTGAGATGCACGCCGCCCGCCTCATGACGCTCCAGGCCGCGTGGAAGATGGACCGCGAGGGGGCGCAGTCCGCTCGGGTCGAGATCGCCATGATCAAGTACTTCGGGGCCAAGGTGCTCTACGACGTCATCGACCGAGCCATCCAGGTCCACGGGTCACTCGGGTTCTCCTGCGACCTGCCGCTCGAGTCCATGTACCGGGCCGCCCGAGCGGCCCGGCTCTACGACGGGCCCGATGAGGTGCACCGCCAGACCGTGGCCCGGCAGGTGCTCAAGGGTTATGCGCCCAGCGAGGTGCCGACCGAGCACATCCCGACCCGGCGCGCCGAGGCGCAGCGGCGCTTCGCCGACCTGCTCGACACGCTCACGACCGACGCCTGAGTCCGGGCGGGGCCATGACGTGGTGGACCCACGAGGACGGCGGTCCTCGGCGGACCCAGACGGTGTCCGGTGCACTCGGCCTGCGTGACCACCCTGCCGAGCCCCGGGAGCGACTGGAGGTCACGACCAGGGTGGCGCCGGCGGCGACCATGGTGGTCGGCGACCCCGGCCGTGGCAGGCTCTACCTGCTGCGCCACGGAGCCGGCGAGGGCGCCACGTGCGCCCTGGACCGGATCGACCCGGTCACGCTCGAGGCGCTCGAGCACTCGCCCGACCTCCCCGGCGGTCCGGTATGGCCCGGCGGCGCCGGGGTTGCGGCCGACGGCTCGGTGCACGTCGTGTTCGGGAACCATGCCCACCGGCTGACCCCCTTCCTCGAGGTGGCTGCGAGCCGGCGCCTGCCGCGCGACCGGCCCTACAACAGCTTCGTGCCGCTGTCCGACGGCTGCCTCGCCACCAAGGACTTCGGCGGCTCCCGGCCGGGGCTGGCCGTGGCCCCAGGTGAGCGCGCGCCCTGCGAGCTGCTCGTGCTCCATCCCGACGACCTCGAGGTGCTCGACGCGCTCGTCCTCCCCGAGCCTTCGGTCGCCCGGCTGTCGGCCGACGGCGACACCGTGTACGTGGTCGGCGACACCAGCCTGTTGCGGGTGCGCTGGGACGGCGACCGCCTTGCGCGCGACGAGGCCTTCGCTGTTCCCTACCGGACCCTCGAGGGCCAGACCTACGGGTGGGACTGCGTGCTGGCCGGCGGCGCCGCCTGGTTCCTCGACGACGGGGACGGCAGCGAGCGCTTCGCCGGCACGCTCCGGGGCCTGGGATTCTCCACGGCGCCGCTCCACCTGGTGCGCGTCGACCTCGCCTCGGGGGACGTGTCGATGGCCGAGGTGTGCGGCCGGCCGGGCGGACTGGTGGCCAACCCCCCGGTGGTCGACGAGCGTCGCGGCCTCGTCATGGCCTACGACAGCGGCAACGGGGTGGTGGCGTGCTTCGATGCGGCGACGCTGGCTCTGCGGTGGCGGCGCGGCCAGGATCACGCGAGCCACCTGCTGCTGTATACGGACGGCGGCGAGGTGGTGACCGGCGACGTGGCGGACGTGGTCGTGCTCGACATTGAGACCGGCGACGAGCTGGCCCGGGTCGACAGCGGGCACGGCATGCAGAGCGTCCTGTTCCCGTGCCCCGGCGCGGAACGGGACTTCTACGTGACCTCGTTCGTCGGCGTCAGCCGGGTGGCCGTGGCCTGACGCGCCACCCGGAGCGCCGGCGGGGCGATCAGGTCTTGGGGGTGTGGCACACGGCCTCGACGTTGTTGCCGTCGGGGTCCCGCACGAAGGCGCCGTAGTAGTTGGGGTGGTACTCGGGCCACAGCCGTGGCTCGTGGAGCACCACCGCCCCCTGGGCGACCGCGGCGGCGAAGAAGTCGCGCACGGCCTGGCGGTTCGGCGCGTCGAACGCGATGTGGGACTCCCGGAACCCCTCGCCGGTCTGCCGGGGACCGATCCAGAAGCTCGGCATGGGCGGGACCCCGAAGCCGATGACCTGGCCGAAGTCCATGACTCGGGTTCCGCCGAGCGGGGCCAGCACGGCGTCGTAGAACCGCGCGCTCCGCTCGACGTCGGCGCACTGGATCGACACGTGATTGATCACCGGCCCACTGTGCCACGCGTGTACCGGTGCCCGGTGCCCGGTGCCCGGTGCCCGGTGCCCGGTGCCCGTGCCGGTGCCGGAGCGCGCGCGCCCGGTGCGGCGCGGTGCGGACGGGCCCGGCGCCACGCGATGCCGGCGGCACCGCGTGGCGGGTGTCAGGGGCGGAGTCCCTCCAGCAGGGACCCGCAGAGGCGCTCGAAGCCTGCCTCCTGGTCGTCGACGAAGCCAATGCCGAGGAGCTCGAGCGAGACCCAGCCGTGCACGCCGGCCCAGATCACCTGGGCGGTCTCGGCGGCGGACCCCTCGGCGACCACGCCGGTGTCCATGGCTCGGCGCACGGCGGAGACCAGGCCGTCGAAGGCGCCGGCGCAGATGAGGAGGGCGTCGTCGCTGGGCTCGAACCCCGGGCACCCCCGGAGGAACATCAGCTGGTACGCCATCGGGTGGGTGAGGGCGAGGGTGCGGTAGCGGCGGCCGCCCTCGCGCAGGGCCTCGGCCGGGTCCTGGATCTCGGCGAGGGACGCCATGGCGGCACGCAGCCGCTCGAAGCCCTGGATGAACAGGGCCTCGACGATGCCGGACTTCGACGAGAAGTGGTTGTAGACGCCCATGGGCGCCACGTGGGCGGCGGCGGCGATCCGGCGCACCGACAGGGCGTCGGGGCCCTCGCTCTCGAGGATCTCGGCAGCGGAGGTGAGGAGCGCCGCCTCCATCCCGGCGCTGGGGGTCCTGGTCCGGCGGCTTTCGATCATGCTCCCTAGCGTACTGAAGAACGTCGTGCTATAACAAGAGAACAACGTCCTATAACAAGAGAACGGTGTACCAGAGCGCCCGATCGAGTCCCGTGAGCCGACCGGATGCCTTGGCCCGAAAGGAGCGACCGCCATGGTCCGAACCCTCCGAAAGATCACCTCCGACCAGGGCACCCACCGTTGGATGGTCCTGATCGTGCTGTGCATCTCGGTCTTCTTGGTGGTCGTCGACAACACCATCGTGAACGTGGCCCTGCCGACCCTGAACCGGGATCTCGGCGCCTCCATCACGTCGTTGCAGTGGATCGTCGACGCCTACAGCCTGGCCTTCGCCGGTCTGCTCCTCGCCGGGGGAGGCATCGGGGACCGCCTGGGCCGCAAGGGGACGATGCAGGCCGGGCTGGTCTTCTTCGGCCTGTTCTCGGCGCTGGCCGCCGTCTCGCACACGACCGGGTCCCTCATCGCCTCCCGGGCCCTGATGGGGGTGGCGGCCGCGTTCATCTTCCCGGCCAGCCTGGCCATTCTCACCAGCGTGTTCCCAGACCCCGCCGAGCGGCAGAAGGCACTCGGCATCTGGGGCGCCACGTCGGGCATCGCGGTGGCCTTCGGGCCCATCGTCGGCGGCGCGCTGCTCGAGCACTTCTGGTACGGCTCGATCTTCCTCGTCAACGTCCCCATCGTCGTGGTCGCCGTGATCGCGGGCCAACGCCTTATCCCGCGGTTGCCGCGCCTGGCCAAGCACCCTCTGGACCTCCGGGGCGTGGTGCTGTCGACGGCGGGGGTCACGGCCTTGGTGCTGGCCATCATCGAAGGGCCTCAGTGGGGGTGGACGGCCTCCGGGACACTGGCGTGCTTCGCAGCGGCCGGAGTGCTCCTCACGACCTTCGTCGTCCTCGAGCTGCGCACCGAGGGCCCCCTGCTCGACGTCCGCGTCTTCGGGGTCCCGCGTTTCACCGGCGGTGCCGTATCGATCGCCGTCGCCTTCTACAGCCTGTTCGGCTTCATATTCTTGATCACCCAGTACTTCCAATTCGTCAAGGGCTACTCCACCCTCTCTGCCGGCGTGCACACACTGCCCTTCGCCGTCGTGGCCGCGGTCTTCACGCCGCTGGCCGCGGTGCTCGCGCTGAAGGTCGGGACCCGCCTCGTCGTCACGGCCGGCCTGGTCCTCATGGCGGCCGGCCTAGTGGTCTCGGCGTTCAACTCGGAGCCGAACACGGCCTACGTCGGGCCGATCATGGTGGCCATGGTGCTGCTGGCTCTCGGACTGTCGTCGATCACCGCCCCGAGCACCGAGGCGGTCATGGGCTCGGTGCCCGACGAGCAGCGCGGCGCGGCGGCCGGGGTGAACAACACCACGCGGGAGCTCGGCGGGACGCTCGGCGTGGCCGTCTTCGGGTCGCTCTTCGCCTCGGCCTACGCGCCGAGGATCACCAGCGCCTTCCGGCCGCTTCCCATACCGGCCGGGCCCAAGTCCGAGGCGCACCAGTCGATGGCGGCGGCCCTGGCCGTCGTCCACCACGCGCCGCAGTCCGCCCGGCCCGCCCTCGAGTCGATCGCCTTCAGCGCCTTCCACAGCGGCCTGCGGGCGGCCAGTCTGGCCGGCGCCGCCGTGGCCGTGCTGGGCGCCCTGGCCGCCTTCGGACTGCTGCCCGGGCGCGGCGCCCGCGACACCGTGCCGGCGACGGAGCCGGTGCGCGTGGGGGAGGGGTGCACGGCCGAGCTCGAGGTCGTGCCGGCCTGACGCATCAGTCGGGCAACGGTTTCAGGGCAGGTGCACCGGTGGGTTACCCAGTGGGTGTCCCGGTGCGGTCCCCGGTGCGGTCCCCGGTCCGTGCCCGAAGCCGGTTGCGCAGCCGCCGGGCCGCCGGCAGGGCCCGGAGGAGGGACGCTTCGACCGGCGAGCCCAGGCCGACAAGGAGCGTGGCCACCGCGATCCGGTCGGGGTAGATGTCGTTCTCGGTCTCGTTCCCGGCGTAGGTGCAAGTGTCGATGCGGCGGAGGCCGGACCGGGCCAGGAAGTCGATGGTGTCGTAGTGCAGCTGGATCCCGGGGCTGAAGGGGGCGTACGCCTCGTCGTAGGCGGTGACGCACAGGTAGACCTCGTCGTCGGCCGTGACGGCAACCTTCGTGGCCACGGGACGATCCCCGGCGACGACCGAGAGCGCGACGAGGCGACCCTCGCTCGCGAAGGCTTCGCACATGGCGGCGAACCACTCCGGCTCGCCGGGGTTGTTGCGCATGGCGATACCCTGCCCCGACTTGTAGCCGCTCGCCTCGAGCGCGAGGAGCTCCTGCGCCACGCCGGGATCCCCGGTGCGCTCGACCAGATCGACCGAGCCCGCCTCGTTCGTCAGCCGCCGCCGCTTCTTGAGCGCCGAGCGAGGCCGGCGGACTGGGTCAGCGGCCCCGTCAGGCCCGGAGCCTGGGAGCCGGAGCCAGCCGGGCCGCTCGAAGGCCTCGCCGGTGGCGACGGGCAAGCCCAGGCCGTCGGCGGCGCGCCGGAGCACGGCCTCGACGGGACCGCCGGCGTGCATCCACTCGATCGCCAGGAGCTTGTCCCCGCGCGCGCCGCCGGTCGCGCAGGTGGCCGAGCATGGCGGTCATGGCCTCGTCGGCCCGGCTGCGGTCGAGCAGCGGCGTGCCCAACCAGGTCAGGCGGCGGACGTTCGTCGTGGCCGTGGCGCGCCGCGACCAGTGCCACCGGGGCAGCGACCGCAGCGGCAGGCAGCCGTGGACCGTGCCGTCGTCCACGGCCAGGAGCAGCTCGATCCGGTCGCCGCCGGGCAGGTGGCGCGCCGCAGGCATGATGCACTGCGGTTCGAAGAACGGGTTCTGCTCGAGGGCGCGCCCGTGCAGCGTGGTCCACGACGCCCGGAGGTCGTCGGGCAGCTCGAGGGCCCGGACGAGACGGCACTCCACCGCGGGCTCAGGCGAACACGATCGGCGCGTGCCGGATGCCCGCGATGACCGGGCTCGGGGTGCGCTCGACCGGCCCGGCCGGGGTCAGCGTCTCGAAGCGGTCGAGGAGTGCGCCGAGCACGACCCGCGCCTCGAGACGGGCCAGCGCGGCACCCAGGCAGAAGTGCGGGCCGAAGCCGAAGCTCACGTGGGGGTTGGGCGTGCGGTCGATGCGCAGCTCACCGGCGTCAGGTCCGAAGACCTCCTCGTCTCGGTTCGCCGAGGCGTAGAGCAGGAGCACCGGGTCGCCGGCGGCGACGGCCTGCCCACGCACGTTCACCGCCTCGGTCGCCGTGCGCAGGAAGGAGATCACCGGGGTGGTCCAGCGCAGCAGCTCCTCGACGGCGGTGGGGATCAGGAAACGGTCTGCCCGGAGCGCCGCCCACTGGGACGGGTGCTCGGACAGGGCGACCAGCCCGCCCGAGATCAAGTTGCGGGTCGTCTCGTTGCCAGCCACGAGCAGCTGGATCAGGAACATGGCCAGCTCGGCCTCGCTCAGCTGCTCGCCGCCCGAGGACGAATCGGTGCCGACCGTGGCCAGCACCGACACCAGGTCGTCGGCGGGGGAGGCCCGCCGCTCCTCGGCCACCCCGATGAGGTAGGCCCACATCTCGGCCTGGAGGGAAGTGCGCTCCTCGTCGGTGAGCTCGCTCTCGCCCGGGATGGCGGCCTCGGACCACTCGAAGAAACGGGGCCACTGGGCGCCGTCGACGCCGAGGAGCTCGCAAATGACCTGGAGCGGGTAGGGGACCGACAGCGCGGACACGACGTCGAGCGGCCTCTCCGCCTCGATGGGGTCGACCAGGGCGCGCGCCTTGGCCGTCACCGCCGCCTCCATCTGGCGCACCATGGAGGGCTTGAAGCCGGGCTGCACCAGCCGCCGGTAGCGGGTGTGCTGCGGCGGGTCGGTGTGCATCATCGTCGGGGGCGTGTCGTACGACGTGCCGATCTCCTCGACCAGGATCCCCTGCGACGAGCAGAAGCGGACTGGGTCGGCACCGATGGAGGAGACCTCGGGGTGGGTGGCCACGGCCCAGAAGCCACCGCCCTCGCGCTCGACCCGGCACACCGGCGCGTCGCGGCGCAGCTCGGCGTAGAGCGCGAAGGGGTCACCGGCCGAGTAGAGCGTGGCATCGAGGAGATGCTCGGCGTCGACGGTCATGCGGGTCCCGCTGCCTCAGACGATCAGGCCGTTGGGGCGTGGGTCGCCCTGGGCCTCGAGCAGCGCGTAGTAGGCGGCCAGCGTGCTCGGCCCGTCGGACACCCACTCGACCGAACCGTCCTCGGCCAGGTTGAGCAGCGCGCCCTCGATGGTGAACCAGACCTCCGTGTCATCGGCGTTGTCCTCAGGCACGTGGAGCGTGTGCACCGAGTTGGCCGGTTCGTACAGGTAGGAGCCGGCCCCGATGTAGAAGTCGTACTCGAGGTAGTGCCAGCGCCCCGCCGTGGTGAAGGCGTCCACCGAGCCCGTGTGGCGGTGCTTCTGCACGGTGACGCCAGGCTTGAAGCGGTTGCGGATGACCCAGGTGCCGTGCGCGGCGTCGTACCGGACCACCTTGAGCAGCGCACCGGTGCCCGTGTCCGCCCAGGGTGCGTCGTCCTCGGCGACCAGTCGGACCATGTCCTGGGGGTTGGCGGGCGTGACGATCGACATCTGTGGCTCCTTCGTGGTGGCTCGTGGACGGGTCTACTACGGGACAGGGGCCAGCGCCTCGACGCCCAATTCGGCCTCGAGGGCCGCCGCCGTGCGCAGCACGACAAGGTCAGCGTGCTGGGGCCCCACCAGCTGCAGGCCGATAGGCAGGCCGGCGCGATCGGTGCCCACGCACACGGTGGCCGCCGGCGAGCGTGTCATGTTGAAGGGGTACGTGAACTGGATCCAGTTGAAGGTGCTCTCCCCGTTCACCGGACCGGTCATCTCGCCGGCGTGCGGGGCGGTGCCCGAGCACGTGGGGGTGACAAGGATGCGGCTGGTCCGGAACAGCTCGATCAGGCGCAGGTTCAGGAGGTGGAAGCGGTCGTAGACGCAGAAGAGCTCCTCAGCCGTGGTCGACTGCGCCGTTTCGACGAGCCGGCGCAGCACCGGGTGGACCTCGTCCCACCGCGGGTGGCCCATGAACGGCCGCAGGGAGCGCAGGCCGGCCGCCCCGGTGTAGGCGAGGAAGTCGCCGACGGGGTCGGTGTCGAAGACGTCGTCGACCACGACAACCCGCGCTCCGAGCGACTCGAGCACCTCGACGGCGCGCCCACAGGCGGCCGCCACCTCCCCGTCGACCGTGGCGTACCCGAGGGTGGGGGAGTAGGCGACCTGCAGCTGGACGTGCGGGTTCTCGACGGCGGCCAACCACGACGCCTCGGGCCGTGGCAGTGAGCGCAGGTCGGTCGGGTCGGGTCCGACGGCCACCTCGAGTGCCAGGGCGGCGTCCGCCATGCGGCAGGTCATGGGTCCGTTGGTGGAGAAGTCGGGCCAGCTGGGCGGGGTCGGCCCGCCGAGCGGGACGCGGCCCAGGCTCGGCTTCATGCCCGAGAGGCCGCAGCAGGCCGAAGGGATCCGGATCGACCCGCCGCCGTCGGATCCGGTGGCCAGCGGCACCATGCCGGTGGCCAGGGCGGCCGAGGACCCGCCGGACGACCCGCCGGGGCCCCGTGTGGTGTCGAAGGGGTTGCGCGAGGGGCCGAACAGGGCGTTGGTCGTGTTTCCCATGAAGCCGAACTCGGGGGTGTTCGTCTTGCCCACCACGACGCACCCGGCCGCCCGCATGCGGGCCACGAAGGGGTCGTCGGCCTCTGCGGGCGCGTCGTCCGCATGGAGGACCGAACCGAAGGTGGTGCGGTAGCCGGCCGCACGCTGGAGGTCCTTCACCCCGAGGGGGATCCCGGCCAGCGGGCCGGGGTCGCGGCCGGCGACCACCTTCTCGTCCACGGCAGCGGCCTCGCGCAGCGCGCGGTCACCGTCGACGGCGACGAAGGCGTTGTAGAGCGGGTCGAGCCGCTCGATCCGCTCCAGAGCCGCCCCGGTCAGCTCCCGGGCCGAGACCTCTTTGGTGCGCACCGACCGGGCCAGCTGCTCGAGCGAAGTGGTGCGGAAGTCGATCTCGCTCATGGCTGCACGCTCCTCGGCCTATGCGGCGGACGGTGAGAGGCCGGCGACGGCGTCCTCGAGGCTCACTCCGATCGGGATCACCATCGGTGCGGGGATTGTCACGCCGTGGTCCACGTAGCGCTGCACGTGGGCGCGGCACTCCGCGGGCGAGCCGTGGACGACCAGATCGTCGACCACCTCGTCGGGGATGGCGGCCAGGGCGCCCTTGCGGTCGCCGGCGGCCCAGGCGTCCCACATGGGTTGGAGGGCGGGTCCCCGCCCGAGCCAGCGGTGGAACTCGGCGTAGGCGTGCACGTTGAGGTAGGCGGTGATCATGCGGCGCCCCAGGGCCCGCGCCGTGTCCGCGTCCTCGGTCACCACGACGAAGATCCGGGCCACGATCTCGCGCGGCGCGCCGCCTGCCGCACGCTGCACCTCCGCCACCGACGTCGCGACGTCTTCGGCGCTCAGCCAGTTGAGGATGGCGCCGTCGGCCTCGCGCCCGGCCAAGTGCAGCATCCCAGGGCGCAGCGCAGCCAGGTAGACGGGCGGGAGCTGCTCGGGGATGAGGGCCAGCCGGAAGCCCTTGACCCGGAACGTCCCGAAGTCCTCGGTGACCTTCTCGCCGCTGAAGGCCAGGCGCAGGAACCGCAGCGTGTCCCGGACCCGGCGAAACTGGTCCTCGAAGACCAAGCCGTTCCAGTCGGCCACGATGACCTCGGACGAGGCGCCGAGGCCGCACGCGAAGCGTCCCGGCGCGGCGTCGGCCATGGCGGCCAGGCTCTGTGCCAGGAGCGCGGGGCCCCGGGTGTAGGCGGGCGTGATGGCCACGCCCAGGTTGAGCGACGGCTCCCAGGCGGCGGCCAGAGACAGCGGCGTGAACCCGTCCGCGCCGTCGACCTCGGCCGACCACACATCGGTGTACCCCAGTTCGCGCAGGCGGGCGAACCACTCGCGGTGCGCGTGGAGGGGGACTCCCGGCAGGGGCACCGTGATGCCCGGCCGGGCGGGGCCGGTCCCAGCGTCGGGGCTCATGCGTCGAGCTTCTCCCTTCCCGGTCCCCCGCTCGGCTCCGCACCGGGCTCCCGGCTCGGCTTTGCACCCGACTCCCCGCTGGGCGGGGAGTCGTTCCCCGTCGCCGGCTTCGTCGTGGGCGACGGGGGACAGGCTCTCGGGTCCGTGCTGGAACTCGGGGTCGTCGAGAACCAGGGCGAGCTCGGTCTTCTCCTCGGCCGCGTCATGCGGCGGGACGGGCACGCCCCAGCGCGCCATGCCCTCCTCCATGCGCCGGATCACCGTCTCGATCACCTGCACGCGGCCGAATCGTTTGTTCTCCGAGGCGATCACGTCCCACGGGGCCAGTGGCCCGTTGGTCAGGCGCAACATGTCGGAGACGGCGGCGTCATAGTCGGCGCGCTTTTCCCGGTTGCGCCAGTCCTCGTCGGTGAGCTTCCACGTCTTCAGCGGATCGTCCCGGCGGCGCACGAACCGCCGCAGCTGCTCCTCGTGCGACATGTGCAGCCACAGCTTGATGACGACCATCCCCTCCTCCGCCAGGGTCTGCTCGAAGTCGGCGATCTCCTTGTAGGCGCGGCGCCACTGCACCTCGGTGGCGAGATTCTCGACGCGCTCGACCAGGACACGCCCGTACCAGCTGCGGTCGAAGATGGTCATGCCGCCCCATCCTGGGAGCGGGGGCCAAAAGCGCCAGAGGAAGTGGTGGCGCAGCTCGTCGGGCGTCGGCGCGGCGAAGGGTGCCACGTGCACGTGGCGCGGGTCGAGCGGCTCGACGAGCCGCTTGATGGCGCCACCCTTGCCGGCGGCGTCCCATCCCTCGAAGATGATGCACACGGGCGGACCGAGCTTGCCGTCGTTGAGCTGACCACCGTTGATGAGCCGCAGGTGCAACAGGCGCCGCTGCACTCTGCCCAGCCGCTTGGCCTCCTCGTCCTTGGAGAGCTTCGCGCGCGAGGTCGCAGTCCTCGAGGCTCGGGTGGGGAGGCCCAAGTCCGTCGTCGTCGCCTCCGTGGGGCCGGCCCCCGGGGTCGCCGTGGGCGTGCTTGCTCACGTCGTCTTTTGTAGCCGATCCACCATGGGGGTGCCGGATCCGCCGGCCGCAGCGGCGGCGCGGCGCACGGCGGCCCGCTCGCCGGCGATCACCAGCAACTCCCGGTTGGAAAGGTGGCCCACTCGTCCTACCTTGCGGCCCGATGGGTCGAAGATCCCGATACGGGCCCCGACGTACCTCGCCGAGTCGAAGGCGAGCGTGGCCACGGTTCCACGGACGGCACACATGGACTCGAGCTCGTCGGACCCGAGCCAGGACTCATCGTTGTAGGACAGGACGAGCAGCTCGCAGTCGAGAGACCGGACGACCGAGGCCAGGGCGGCGGGCATGGTGCGCTTGGAGTTGAAGGCCGACCGGGTCACGGGGTCACGGGCGTCGACGCGCTTGCGGGCCACGCCGTAGGCCTCGGGCGCGTCCCAGGCCACCAGCGTCTCCCACACGTGGTAGTTGGTGAAATACCGATGCTGGTTGTACGGCGGGTCGAGGTAGGCCAGGCCGAACGAGCCCAGTGGTGGCCCCGAGTCCGGCGCCTCGGCCAGCGCCACGGCGTCGCCCCGCACGGCACGGCCCGGGCCCTCGAAGAGCGCCGGCACCCGCAGCTCGAGCTGGTTGTACGAGCGCGGCGCCCACTGCTTCACGTATGCCATCTGGACCCCGGTCGTCGAGTCGACCCGGTCGGCCGCCTCGATCAGGCTGGTCAGCAGTAGGGGTTCGAGCGGAGACCCGGCGTACTCCGCCTCGATCGCGTCGCGGGCGGCGTCGATCCGCCGGGCGTTGTGCGGCTGAAAATATCGGGCCTGGCGGCTGAACGTCTCGGTGACATAGCCGTCGGTGCCGTGCAGGCCGTTGAGGTGGGCCACGGCCGCCTCGAGCGCGTGGAGGTCGATCTCAGACCCGTCCGTCTCGACGTAGGTGCGGGCGAAGACGTGCGCGTAGCGCGCGCTGTCCACGGCTGTGACGTGTACGCCCTGAGCCTTGAAGGCTTGGGCCACGCGGGTGGTGCCGGTGAAGAGGTCGAGCGCGGTCCGGGCGCCCGACGCGGCGCAGATGCGGGCCAGGACCGGGACCAAGCGGCGCTTCGAGCCGATGTACTTGATCACGGGGGTGTGCTCACCGGTCCTGCCTCGGGTCGGTCACCCGGCCCACCCTACGATGGGCGGTGATGGTGGCCGGGGACTCCCACTGGGTGCGCTGGCACGAGCCGTACGAGGACTCAACCTCGGGCTTGTCCCTGCGCCTGGGCATCGTGCAGTCGATGGTGCAACGTGCTCTCGACGACGTGGACTGGTCCCGCCCCGGCCCGGTGCGCGTGATCAGCCTCTGCGCCGGGCAGGGTCGCGACGTGATCGACGTCCTGGCCACGCACCCCGGCGCTCGGCAGGTATCGGCCCTGCTGGTCGAGCTCGACCCGGCGCTGGCGGCGTTCGCGAGGGACCGGGCGGCCGCGGCGGGGCTGACCGGTTCCGTGCGAGTGGTGGTGGGGGACGCGGCGCGCTGCGCCTGGTACACCGACGACGTGCCGGCCGACCTGGTGCTGCTGTGCGGGATCTTCGGGAACATCAGCGAGGTCGACATCGCGGGCACCGTCGCGGCCATGCCCGGATTCTGCGCACCGGGGGGCCACGTGATCTGGACCCGGCACCGGCGACCGCCTGATGCCACGCCGGCCATCCGGGCCGCGTTCGTAGCGGCCGGATTCACCGAGCTGGCCTTCGTGGCCCCGGCGGGAACCGTCCTGGCGGTGGGGCACCACCAGCTCGACGGCCCGGTCGCACCGTTCGAAGCCGCGCCGAGTGCTCTTCGACTTCGTCGGCGACGGATTCGCGCCAGTGTGAGGGAAGCGGCATGACCGAGCGCCACCACCTGCACCCGGCCGAGCTGATCTCCATGGCCTGGCGCACCCTCCGGGCCGAGCCCGGCCGCGTGGTCGTCCCGGCCCTCGTGATCTTCGGAATCGACGCGCTGCAGAGCACCTTCTACACGGAGGTAAGTGTCGACCACCACGGGATCTTCTCGCTGCTTGGCGCGTTCGTCTTCAGTGCCTCGACGCTTGGGCTGACCTTCTACAGCGGCATGCTCGAGCGCCTCGTCGGCTCGGTGGAGCGCAACGAGCCCCCGCAGCCGATCCTCGAGGTGCTGCGCTCGCTGCCGTGGCTGCGCCTGCTGATGGCCGACGCGGTCTTGGTGCTGATCGGCGCGGTGGCATCGGTGTTCATCGTCGTGCCGGGCCTCGTCGTCGGCACGCTCTTCGCCCTGGTCGGTCCCCTCATCAACCTCCTGGACGTCTCGGTGCCCCAGGCCTTCCGCAAGTCCATCCAGGTGGTGTGGCCGCACTTCATGCTGGTCTTCGTGTTCATCACGCTCCCGCTGGCCGTCGAGCACGAGGTCGTGGTCTTCATAGCCGAGCTCGTGCCCCACGAGAACGTGGGACTCGTCTTCCTCACCACGTTCGTGCTCGGTGACCTCTTCGGGATGGCCCTTGGCCTCATGGAGGTGACCCTGGCCGAGCGGCTGGTCCGGGGCGCGCACGGCCCAGGGGAGGCGTCGCTGCCGGCGGAGGCCGAGTTGCCCTAGCAGCGGGCCGGGGGGGGCGACGTGGGAAGGCCAGGAAGGCTGGGCTGTGGCGCCGCGACTCAGCCCTGGGGCTGATTCCACTCGATCCAGCCCGCACCGGTGCGGCCGTCGTCGGTGCGGCAGGTGACCATGGCGCGCGGGAACCGGCTGACCCGGCCGTCGGCATCGTTGCGCAGCAGCACGGGCCCGAAGGCGGTCGGCGTCACCTCGAGGCCGAGCTCGTGGACGGCGCCGCCGTCCTCGGCGAAGCCAGCGGTCAGGTCGATCCGCCCGACCGTGGGGAAGCCGTGCTCGCCCAGCTCTTCGGTCACCGACAGCGAGGTCACCGTCTGGGGTGTCCGGTCGCGTCCTTCCGGGGTCTGCACGTATCCGAAGAACACCGGGAAGCCTGGGATCCGGACGTCGACGGTGTGCACGCGGGTCCCGTCGGTCAGCCGGAGGGAGCACCAGCACCAGCCGAACTCCCACCAGTCGCGCACCCCCCAGGAGTGGTCGCGTTGGCCTTGCCCGTCGACCCGGTGCTCTTCGCCGTCGACGGTCACGGTGCCGCTGACCAGGCACGGGATCTCGTAGCGGGTGGTGACGTCGTAGGCATAGGGAGTGCCGTCGGTCGTCCATGTGAGATCGAGGTCGAGCAGCGCCGGCCGGCCGGAGGTCTCGCCGTGGGTATACACGTCGGCGGGGTCGGCGAACACGAACGCGGGTGTCGAGGTGGCCATCCGGAACTCCTCGAGCGGGCGGCGTACGTCGATCTCGACCCGGCCCAGCGAATCGGACTCCGACACCAGGCCGCCGCCGGGCGGGATCGGTGCGTGGTAGTCGACCGCGCACACGGCGGCGTGCCCGGGTCGGACGATCCACGCCGTCCACCAGGCCACCTGGCGGTTCGGGTAGAGGCCGAGGCGCAACCAACCGCCGGAGGCGCCGTCCGCATCGACGAAGTCGCAGTAGTACGACTCGTTCCACAGGTCATCGGGATCGGGGGCGTGGCGCGCCTCGTCGGCAGGCAGCGTGGTGTGTGGTGCGGTCATCGTTCCCTCCCCGGGTGCATGGCACTGGCCCCAGGTGGGCCCGGCGCCTCGACCACCGGTTCGTCGCGGTCATCGAACTCGGTGCGGAGCGCTTTGGACATCACGGCGTGCTGGAAGTACAGCGTTGTGATGTACGTGAGCTCCAGGATGGCCACGTCGTCGAGGTGTCGTCGCAACTCGGCGAAGAGCGCGTCGGGCACGCGGCCATGGTCATAGACGAGACAGTCGGTGTAGGCCAAGACGGCACGCTCGACCTCGCTGTAGGTGCCCTCGGGAGCGACGCTCCAGGAGGGGATGTGGGCGATCTGCGTCTTCGGGCATGCCGAGCTCGCGCATGGACTTGGCGTGCTGGCTGAACACGAATTGGCTGCCGGCCGCCCAGCCGGCGCGGATCTGGCCCAACTCGCGCAGCGAGGGGTCGAGCAGCCGGGCGGGGGACTGGTAGAGGCCGAAACCCTTCACGCAGTGGTCCAGAATGTCGGGGCTGTTGGCGAACACCGTCCACCAGTCGCCAGTTGTCCCGTCCCAGCGCCCCGGTTCTGCCACCGGGTCCCGGCCCTCGAAGAGCCAGTCGTACATGGTGGTCACGATGGGGGCAGTGGCCTCGTCCTTGGAGACCTGGCGCAGCCGGGGCACCGCTCAGACGGGGGTCGGCTGGGCCGGGACCCCGGGTCGGGCGTCACGGGTGGCTTCGGCGGCTCGGGCCGGGGCGTGCGACACGTCGGCCGGGGTGAACTGGCGCAGCCAACAGGCGAACTCCAGGAGGATCCCGTCGGGATCGCAGAAATAGATGCTGCGCACGAAGACGCCCTCGTCGACGTTCTCGCTCAGGCCCCACTCCGAGTCGTCGTGGTTCCAGATCTCGCTGCACTCGACCCCGGCGGCGACCAGGCGGTCGCGGTACTCCTCGATCCTGTCCGGCGGCACGTCGAAGGCAACGTGGTTCATGGAGCCGATGGCGCTCGTGAGCTCCCCCTGGTCCGGGCGCGTCGCCGGGGCGCTCACCCCCGGCACGCCGTCGGGAGCGTCGGGGAACCAGAAGAACGCCAGGCAGTCGCCCCCGCCGCAGTCGAAGAAGAAGTGCTGGCCGATCCCGGCCGGAAGCTCGATCGTCTTGACCAGGGGCATGCCGAGGACGTTGGTGTAGAAGTCGACCGTCCGCTCCATGTCGCGGCAGACCAGGGCGAGATGATTGATTCCCCGGAACTCGAATCCTGCGGTGCCTGCCATGAGCCTGCCCTCCCTCGGCGCCGTCCGCCGCCTGTCACCGGAGTTCAGGATAGGCCGGGCCTCAGGCCGCGGCGATCCCGACCACCGGCGCGTTGAGAGGCCGGCCGCCCATGGAGCCCAGGAAGGGCGCGTCGCCGAAGGCGAAGATCCCGCCGTCGGCACCCTGGAGCCAGTACCCGCCACTGTCGGCGGTGGCCGCCATGCCCACGAGCGGCGCGGCGAGGGCGGTGCCGTAGAGCGGAGCCGTCGGTGCGGGCGTCACCGAACGCGGCCACGTTGCCGTTGGCGCTGGCCAGCCAGTAGCCGTTGGAGGTGCGGGTCGACGCCATCCCGACGATTCGGTACCCGCCCGGAGCCGACGAGGGCTGGCCTCGGTAGGGGGCGTTCCCGAACGTGTACACCTGCCCGTCGGCGTCGACCAACCAGTACCCGCCGGCGAGGAAGCTGCTGCCGGCTGCCGTGAAGGGGGAGTCAGCGCCGAGGCCCGCCGCCGAACCGTAGAAGCGGGCGTCGCCGAACGCGAAGACGCCGCCGTCGGCCGCCACGAGCCAGTAGCCGCGGCCGTCGAGGGACGGCAGCATGGCCACGACCGGTTGGTTCGAGCCGGATGCCCCCGGTCGAGCCGTAGAAGCCGGCGTCGCCGAACGCGAAGACGCCGCCGTCACGGGCCACGAGCCAGTAGCCCCGCCGGTCGGGCGTCGCGGCCATCCCGACGACGGGCTGGTTGAGCCGCAGCGAGCCGGTCGAGCCGTAGAAACCGGCGGACCCGAAAGTGAAGACGCCGCCGTCGCTCGCCACCTGCCAGTACCCGGGGGACCGCAGAGGATCGGTGCAGGGCGGGTTCGATGCCGCACCGGTCGAGAGCGCCGGGGCCAGCGAGGGGTGCCCCGCTAGCCGCGACCGACAGCTGCGCCAGGTACATCGGCCTGATGCCGCACGACAGGTACCCGACGGCCGTGCCCTGCCAGGCAGCGAAGGCCATCATGAGTTGCCCGGACCCCGGCAGGGCGTACGGCGGAGGGTCCGCCCGGACCCGACATGCCCGAGGAGGTGCCCAACAGCGGGCCCGCCGTGGACTGATCGGTGCACGGCGCAGACGGTCCGGCGGGGCAGCTGGCCCACCCGATGCCGTAGGCGGCTGAGTTCACGTCGCTCCCGCTGTAGAAGAGGTCGTAGACGGCCGTCGCCCCGCCTCCCGACGACGGTCTCGACCATGTCCGGACCCTCCACCACGCCCGCCTGCCACGACGCGTCGTCGGTGAGCAGCTCGGTCGGGATCGTCGAGGCCACCGACTGCAGGTTGGGCGACAGCGGCACGGACCAGACGATCGAGCTCACGCCCACGTGGTTCCCGTCGGACTTCCACAACAGCCACGAGTTTCCGCTGCCGTCGGTGAACACGTCGGGGTCGATGCTCCCGCCGAAGTCACCGTTGTCGAGGGTGGGGGACGTGTCGAGCCCGTTCTGGCACACGACCGGGGCGGCCGACGGTCGCGGTAGGGGCCGGTCGGGTCGTTCGCCGGTGCGGTCGCCACCCCGATGCACTGGGAGCCGGTCGAGGCCTCGGTGGCGGTGTAGTACATGACGAACTCGTTCGCCGGAGGCGTCGAAGGCGACGCTCGGGGCCCAGGTGTCGCCGGCCACCGCCCAGGAAGGCAGCGTGGGCAACGCGTCCTGGCCGCTCGCCGTCCAGTGGACGCCGTCGGGAGAGGTCGCGACCTGGACGTTCACGGGCGACCCGTTCGGCGAATAACTCTGGGTGGCAAAGCCATAGTACGCACCGCTCCACATGAGGATGCTCGGGTCGGGGAAGTCCGAGGGGAGCACGGGTGACCAGCCGGACGGCCCGCGCGGCGGCGTTCGCCGTCACTCCCGGGAGTGGCACGCCGGCGAGCGCCGCGAGCGCGATCGCGGCGGCCAGCGATGGCGGAGCGACGACGAGGCCGCGTGACACCGACCTCACCCTCGCTCGCTGGGGACTGAGAGGCGCACCGCCCGTCCCTCCTTCCCGGCTCCCGCCCACCGGGCGCCGCCGCTCCGGGTCCGGCCATGGTACCGACCGGTCCCCTTCCCGACGTGCCAGGGCCGGGTCCGGAGTAGGTTTCGGGCCACGGACCCGGGGAGAGGGCTGATGAGCGACCAGCGCGATCGCGCCGCCGACGTGGGCTTCAAGTTGCTGAACCTGGGGCACAAGACGGTGTTGCGGCTGACCGGGGGACGTTGGCCGCACTCATTGCGTGGCATGGCGGCTGTCGAGCTGCGCACGGTGGGCCGCGTCTCGGGTCAGGTGCGCTCGACCATGCTCACGTCGCCGGTGCACGACGACAGCCGGGTCGTTCTGGTCGCCTCGAAGGGCGGTGACGACCGCGACCCGCAGTGGTACCGCAACCTCTCGGTGCACCCGGACGTGGAGATCGTCATCAACGGCGAGACGCGCGCCATGCGGGCACGGACGGCCAGTGCCGAGGAGAAGGCGGCGTTGTGGCCTCGGATCGTGGCGGCCTACAAGGACTACGACGCCTATCAGCGCAAGTCGAGCCGGGACATCCCGGTGGTGGTCTGCGAGACGCGTCCTGATTGAACGACGCCGAGGCGTTCCCGGGATGGGACGGTACGATACAGCCGATGCCCATTGAGCCAGCCGGCTCGCCAGTCGAGGATGCAAGTGGGGGTCCTGGCGACGGCCAGGGGGACGCCGCCCTCGACCTCAGCATGGCCGTCTCGCAGCTGGCGTCGGACCGCACGGATATGCGGATCATGCTCAAGTTGCTTGTTTCCCAGGTGGCCGGTGTGCTGGGCGACCGCGTCGTCGTAGAACGGGCTGGGCGCTTCCGAAAGTCCGACGAGATCAAGTCGGTGCGGGTCACGTTCGGCGACGACACCCTCGAGGCTGTCGTGGAGGGTGCATCGGTCCGCTGCAGCATCGGCCACTCGTCGGGGGGCATCCGCATCCGGAGCGAGCAGGTGGGTCTGGACGTCTGGCTGACCAGGCTCCTCACCACGCTGCAGTCCGAAGCAGCCCACAGCGAGCAGGCCCGTCTCGCCCTGGAGAACATCGTGATCGGAGGGCAGACATGACCGACCAGCACCAGCCCGGACCGGCCCGGGATGACGCCGCGGCCCAGCCGGCGGCCCAGCCGGCGGCCCAACCTGCGGCCCCGGCGACGCCTTCGGCGGACTCCTCGACACCGCGGGGGCTCCCCAGGGACGCTGTACACCGGCTTGAGGAGCTGGAGCACGGCCTGTTCACCTCGGACCTCTCTGTGAACGAGTTCCTCCTGGTGAAAGAAGCCGGCTTCCACCCCCTCGGCTTCGTCATGGGATCGTCGATCTACCACATCGGGATCCAGACCCGGAGGTGGGGTGAGAGCCAAGAGCTGTCCAAGCTCACCGAGGCCATGTACACCGCCCGCGAGCTGGCCATGAACCGGATGGAGGAAGAGGCCGAGGAACTCGGAGCAGACGGCGTGGTCGGTGTGCGGCTCGATGTGAACTACTACGAGTGGGGCAACGACTCGGCCGAGTTCATCGCCTTCGGCACCGCGGTCAAGGCAGAAGACGGCACCTCGTACCGCAACGAGCTCGGCAAGCCGTTCACGTCCGATCTGTCCGGTCAGGACTTCTGGACGCTGATGCAGACCGGCCACGTGCCCCAGGGTCTCGTGATGGGTACCTGCGTCTTCCACATCGCGCACCGCAAGCTGGCCCAGGCGCTCGGCTCCATGGGCCAGAACGTGGAGCTGCCCAATTTCACCCAGGCCCTCTACGAGGCCCGGGAGCTCGCCATGACCCGGATGCAGGACGAGGCGGGTCGGCTCAAAGCCGGTGGCATCGTGGGCGTCCGGCTCGAGGAGAAGTCGCACCAGTGGGGCTCGCACACCATCGAGTTCCTGGCTCTCGGCACCGCGGTCACCCGTCGCAGCGGGGAGGTCACCCTGCCCAAGCCGACCACGATCATCTCGCTCGACAACTGATGGTCGACACGTCGGGGACAGAGGGCACGCCGGCCACGGGGGCCGCAGGTACCCACCTCCCCGAGGCCGCGGTCCATCGCCTGGAGTCCAGCGCCGCCTTCTCCTCGGGACTCAGCGTGCCCGACTTCGCCGCCTGTCTCGACCTCGGTCTCGAGCCGGTCGCCCTCGTGCAGGGCTTCTGCGTCATGCAGGGGGGTTGGACCGGGCCGCCATCGGGCTTCATGCGTGGCATGTCGCCCTATGCGGCCGGGCAGACGCCCGGCGCGTACAACGAGTCGTACCGCTGTCCGCACGGCTTCGTCTCCAACGAGCACCGCGCCTGGGGACAGAACGTCGAGCAGACCTGGGTGGAGGCAGCCTGGGCCCAGGGCTACGGCTCCGCCTACGGGCGCATGCTCGAAGAGGCCGGCACCCTCGGCGCTCACGGGATCATCGGCGTGGTCGACCGGATCTCCTCCGTGGCCGACACCGGGACAACCGAGTTCCACTTTCTCGGTACGGCGGTCACCGTCGTCGACGGACCGCCACCGTCGGGCGGCGTCCCCTGGAGTACGTACCTGGCCGGGCAGCGACTGGCGAAGTCCATCGAAGCAGGGTTCATGCCGGTCGCCGTGGTGGGCGCGCTCGCCTCGGTCCAGGTGTGGGCCTACTGCATGACGGAGTACATGATGGAAGGGTCGATGCGATGGGGGGCCCCGTCAGGACCGGCGCTCGTGGAGCAGATCAGCAAGGCGCACATGGCGGCGCGCCAGCTGGCCCGGAAGCACGTGCGGGAGCAGTTGGCGGGTGACGAGCTGCACGGCGCCTCGATCGACGTGGTCACCCGTGAGCTCTCGGAGGGCGACGAGGTCATCGACTGCACGCTCCGTGGCAACCGCGTCCGGCGGTTCAAGGACTTCGACCCGGTGGAGCCCCCGCGGCCGACCGTGCGTCTGGCATGAGCGCCGCCAACGACCAGGGCTCCGGCGGAGCGACGTCGGGCGGGCCAGCGGTCGCCGACCTCCGCGCCGAGATGCGCCGGGGAGCCCAGGCGCTGGCGGTCGCCACCGCCCCGTCCAGTCGGCGAGGCATCACCTCGGACCTCTCGGTTGACGAGGCGCTGCTTCTGCACGCCGCCGGCTGGGAGCCCCTGGACCTGGTATGCGGGGTGGCCGTCGTCTCTGTCCCCGTCGGGGTGTGGAACTGGGGGAGCGGTGCCATCTCGCTCGCCTCCGACGCGCACGATGCTGCGGTGGATCAGGCAACGAGGGCGATGCGGGGCGAGTGCGGCAAGGTCCGCGGCCACGGTGTGGTCGGCGTGCGAGTGGAGGTGGCGGTGCGCACACACCACATCGACGTCGAGCTCGTAGGCACCGCGGTGCGACCGATCGACCGCACCGCCGTCCAGGGTGCCGATGCGGCCGAGGCCGTGCCGTTCGTCTCGGACCTCTCGGCCCGGGACTTCACGCTGCTCCGGCGCGCCGGGTGGATGCCCGTGGGTCTGGCCTTCGGGGCCAGCTTCGTCTACGCGCCCCGCCGCGCCCCCGGCACCGCGATGAAACAGAAGACACAGAATGTGGAGCTGACCAACTACACCGAGGCCATGTACGCGGCACGTGAGTCGGCCATGGAGAAGATGCAGCGCTCGGCCCTCGAAGCGGGCGGTGAGGGCGTCGTCGAAGTGAAGGTCACCGAGGGCCCGATGAGCTTCGCGCGCCACGCCGTGGGGTTCACGGCCTGGGGGACGGCCGTGCGCCTGAGCGAGGAGGCACACCGTTTCGTCCAGCCAGAGCTGGTGCTGCCGCTGGACGACGCCGTCGTCACCTTCGAGGCCGAGAGCCTCCGTGGCCGCCACCGTGGAGGAGGCAGGAGCAGGTGAGGACGCAGCACGACTGGGATGCGTGGGCGCGGGCCTATGAGGCGGTGGACTTCGCGGATGAGTTCGTCGCGCTCTTCGCCCCTGGTGGGGTGTTCTGCGACCCGGTGACACCCTGGACCACCGACGTGCGCAAGGTGGCTCTCGACACGGACGCCATCTTCCCCGACTGGTCCCAGCGGATCGACCGCATCCGCGGTGGTGACGACTGGGCCGTGTTCGAGTGGACGGGCACCGGCACATTCGTCACCGGCGACGGTCCGGGCATACCCATCACCATGCAGGGCGCCACCGTGATCGACGTGGATGCGCAGGGCCGGGTCACATCGTGGCGTGACTACCTCGATACCAACCAGCCGACTCAACAGATCCAGGCCGGGATGGAGGGCACGGGCCCATAGGCACACGCTCACTCAAGGTGGTTCCGCACGCGGCCAGGGGACCCGCCCCGCCCACCGTCATCGGACGTGGAGCCGACTCCGGCTCAGCGGAAGTCGAAGGCCACCTTGACCGCGCCGCTCTCCTCCTGGTTGGCCAGCACCGTGAAGGCCTCGCGCCAGTCCTCGAGCCGGAACGTGTGGGTGAGCATGCCTGTCAGGTCGATCCGCCCGTCCGCGGCCAGCCGGAGGTAGTGCTCGATGCCGTGCAGACGGACGCCTTCGACCTCCTCGACCCCGAAGGCGTTGGATCCCACCCACGAGATCTCCTTGAAGTAGAGCGGTGACCACTCCCAGCGCTCCGGCGCATGCACCCCGGACTTGACCATGGTGCCCCGGGCCTTGAGCAGTCGGACGCCGATCTCGGCGGTCTGCGCGGTCCCCACGGTGTCGTACACGACGTCGAAGCCACCGGGGTGGGCCATCGGCAGGCCCTCGCCGCCGCCGAACCGCTGGAGCACGCCGCCCGACCACGTAGCCGCCTCCTCGAGCAGCTGCTCGACCGGGAAGGGGGACACGACCGCCGCACCGAGCCCTCGGGCCAACGCGGCCTGCGCCGGCCAGCGGGCGACCACCATCACATCGACGCCGGGGTAGAGGGCCTTGAGGATCGCGGTGGCACAGGTGCCTAGCGCGCCACCCCCGTAGACGAGCGCCTTGCCACCGGGCGGTGGCGGGTGGCGCGTCACCGAGTGCAACGAGACGGCGAACGGGTCGCCGATGACCGCCACCTCGTCGCTGACGTCGTCGGGGACGGGGATCAGCATCGACTCGTGGGCCGGCAGGTACTCGGCGAAGCCGCCCGGGGCGTCTCTCGATGTCCCGGTGTGGATCCCGGCGGCCAGCGGCCCCTCGGTGAAGTGCCAGCACAGGCTGTAGTCGCCGTCCTGGCACGAGGGGCATGGTGGGTCGATGCCACGCGGCCCGCACGAGAGCCAAGGGTTGAGCACCACGCGTCGGCCCACCTCGAGGCCCCGCACGGCGGGGCCGACCTCCACCACGTCGGCCACGACCTCGTGCCCGAAGACGGTCGGGAAGGTGAAGTAGCCGTTGAGGGCGCTGTCGCCCAGGTCCTCCCCGAAGTCCATGAAGACCATCTTGGCGTCGGACCCGCAGATGCCGGTCAGCCGCGTCTTGGCGACGCACCAGTCGTCGCGGACCAGGGCGGGCCGCTCGAGCTCCGTCAGGCGCATGGGCGTGCGCGAGAGACCCACCATCAGATCGTTGGCACCATCGGGCAGGCTCCATCGCTCGCCGCGGACGCCGTAGAGCAGGCCCTGCACGGGTGCCCTCCCTTCCTATCGGCCGATCACGCCGGCCAGGCCGATGACGCCGTTGGACGTGGTGCTCACGCCGATGGCGATCTGGATGACGAAGAAGAAGATCCAACCGAACCCCACGATGATGCCGGCGATGGCCAGTCCGTTCCCTCCTTGAGCCCCTGCGGACCTCCTGATCTGCGAGCGGGCGACAAAGCCGAAGATCACGCCCAGGATCGCGGGAATCAAGAGGACGAACCCGCAGATGGAGCAGACCAACGACGCTACGGCGAGCCCGTTGTTCTTGGGGCGGGTAGTGCCGGCGGGATATGGGTACTGCGTGGCGGCGGGGTAGGGCGACGACGGCTGGTAGGGCGACGCCGGCTGGTAGGGCGACGCCGGCTGGTAGGGCGACGCCGGCTGGTAGGGCGACCCCGGCTGGTAGGGCGACCCCGACTCGTAGGGCGACCCCGACTGGTAGGGCGACCCTGAATCGTAGGGCGACCCCGACTGGTAGGGCGACCCTGAATCGTAGGGCGAGGTGGCCGGGTCCTGAGCGGGCGGGGTGGTGCCGTATGCCTGCTGGCCGGCGCCACCCGCAGGCCCTTCGACGGATGGTCCGCTCCCGGGCGGGCCCGTCCACAGCTCGGGCGGGTACCACTTGCCGTCGGACGCCAGCCACCATCCATGGCCCTGCGAGGTGTCGCTCATTCCGTGACCGTCTCCCCTCTCAGTGCTGCTCCCGGCGCAGGGCGCGCCGGAAACCCTGGTGGAGCATACGAGGCGGGGACGCGGCGGCGGCGTAGAGGCCGGGCGGACAGCCTGGCAAGCGGCGGGGGGTCCGGGTTGTCACCCCTCCATGGGAGCGGAGCCCGGGGCGAGCGGATGCCCGGGAGAGCGGGATTGACTGGCCTCCCGGCAGGAGGCCAGTCAATCGGCGCTACCTCTTCGCGGTCCTGCGGACCGGCGCCTTGCGTGCGGGGGCCCTGCGGGCGGTCGTGGTCCGACGGGCCGGGGCCTTCTTCGCCGGTGCCTTGCGGGCAGGGGCCTTGCGTGCCGGGGCCTTCTTGGCCACAGCCGGAGCAGCCGTCTTGCCTGCCGCGGCGACGGCGGTGTCGACCGTCGGGTACGCCCCCTTCTCGAGCTTCGGCGCCTTGCTGGGCGCCAGCACGGCGTCCTTGAACGCCTTGACCGGGGTGATGCGCGCCTTCTTCGAAGCCTTGATCCGGATGCTTTCGCCGGTGGCCGGGTTGCGGCCCATGCGCGCCGGGCGGTCCACCTTGACGAATTTGGCGAAGCCGGAGATGGCGACGGGCTCGCCCTTGGCGACCACGGCGGTGACGACATCGGTGAATCCGTCGAGGACCTTGGCGACGGTCCTCAACTCGACATCGGACTGGACTGCGACAGCTCTTGCTAGTTCTCGCTTGTTCATGGCGCCCATTGTGGCCGACGCGCACCCTCCGATGCACATTTTCGGGGCGGAAACACCGATTTTTCCGATGATCCGTGGCCGGGTGGGGGTCGTCAGGTCCAGCGGGCGATCTCGTGCCGGAGCCGCTTCGTCCACTGCCGCAGGTGGAAACTGAGCTGGCGATCGACTTTGCGCAGGGCGATGATGCCCACGAAGACCAGGGGCGCCGCGAACGCCGACAGGGCGCTCAGGACAACGATGCGCAACCCAGTCTTCCCCAGCTCCGATCCGGCCATGACAGCTAATTTGCTACACCACGGGCCTATGCGTGCGCGGACTAGGCGTTTCGCACTAGGCATTGTGGGATGGGAGGGTCTCAATGAGCGACGCTGAACCCCAGGAGACGCCGGCCGCGCCCTCGTCCGAAGGCCCGGAGCAGACCCAGTCCGAGCAGACCCCGTCGGAGCCCTCGTCCGAAGGCCCGGAGCAGACCCAGTCCGAGCAGACCCCGTCGGAGCAGACCCCGTCGGAGCAGAGCTCGTCAGGGAGCGCCCCTGCCGCAACGCCAGCTGGAGCGTCTCCGGCGACCAAGACCCACCGCGCCCCCGGACGCGCCGCATCTCGGCGTGGGTGCTGGTCGTCCTGGCGTCGCTGCTGATCCCCGTCTCGGTGATCTCGGTGTGGGCGATCCGCACCGTGACCAACACGGACAAGTACGTCGAGACCATGGCGCCGCTGGCCCGCAACCAGGTGATCGTCGACCACCTGGCGACAAGAGCGACCGACGCGCTCTTCTCGTCGCACATCGTCCAGAACAAGATCACCGACGCGCTGCCCGCCAAGGCGAAGCCCATCGTGACGCCGATCGTCAACCAGGTCCACAACTATGTGCACGGCTTGGCGCTACAGGTCTTCGAGAGTCCCAAATTCGGAAAGCTGTGGGACTCCCTGAACCGGCACACCCATGATGCAGTGGTCGACGTCCTCTCTGGCAAGCAGTCGCCGCTCACGAAGAAGCTCGAGAAAGCTGGCGGGATCGTCGTCAACGTCACCCCGGCGTTGAACCAGCTGATCGACAAGGCCAACGCGCGCGGCATCACGGTGTTCAATCCGGTCAAGGCGGTGCTGGCCGAGGGGAACAGTCTGGGCGTCACCGTCGTGTCGAAGTCGCAAGTCTCGCAATTCACGGCGCTCTTCAACCTGATCGTGAAGCTGAAATGGGCCATCCCTGTCGTGGCCCTGATCCTGGGCGTGTTGGCGATCGTCGTCGCCATCGAACGCCGCAAGACGTTGCTGAGGCTCGCCCTCGGGGTGGCCATCGTCACCTTGCTGATCCTGGCTGGCCTCTCGTTGGGGCGCATCACATTCATCAACCAGGCTCACGCGCACAGTTTCAATGGGCAGGTCGCAGCAGCGGTGTGGGACACGCTGCTCCGCTATTTGAAGACGAACCTGCGCTGGACACTGCTGATCTCGGTGCTCTTCGCACTCGGTGCCTGGCTGGCCGGCCCGGCCCGCTACGCGGTCTGGATCCGCTCCACCTGCGCCAAAGGCTGGCACTGGCTGGTGGCGCAGGCCCGTGCTCTCACGGCCGGCGCTGGCCGCGCCGCGGCCGGGTCCGAGGGCGCCCGCCGGGTCGGCGCCTGGATGCTCGAACACATCAACGGGCTGCGCATCGCTGGCGTCGTCATCGCCGCGCTCTTCGTCGTCTTCGGGGGCGACCTCACCGGCTGGAGCCTGCTGGTCATCGTGTTGATCCTGGCCGTCTACCTGGGCCTGCTCCAGCTTGTTGCGGCCTGGGCCCGCAAGGTCAGCGGTCCGTCGGAGGTGGCCGCCGGATAGGGGCACGGCAGAGCGGCCGACCGCAACGAGGTCGGCTCGCCGGTGGAGGCGGCGTACCCGCCGACCGCCCGCATGCCGCTCGGGCGTCAGGCTCCGACGAGGGGCCGTTCGGCTCTACAGGGGGAGTCGCCGCAGCTGCAGAATGGCTCCTGGCGCTCTTCCCGGGTGGGGGATCGGCGCGTGGTGGAGGAGATCACGAGATGTACAGGCGTGAGCGGCGGTCGTGGAACCGCGGGGTGCTGCCGCAGGAGTGCGAGGCCTTCCTGGACGGGACGCTGGCCGAGTACTGGGACGACCGGGGTGTGGCCGTGCCCGTGTGGGCATGGACCAACCTGCTCGCCCACGGGACGGTCGGGCTCATCACCGAGACCGTGGCCCGCCCCTACCGGAACCGGCGCACCACCCGCAGCTGGCGCATCGCTCGCTCGTATCTGGCCTCGGAGATCTTCGAACTGGTGAACCCCGAGTACACCCTCGAGGAGATGCAGGCGGCCGTGTTGCTGCCCATCGAGCTCGAGATGGCGAGCAGCATGGAAGTCGACCGCTGGTCTCCCCGCGAATGGGTGGACGCGCTCGACGACGCCATCCGCAACCAGCACTCGACTCTCGGTCTCTAAGGATCTGAGGCCCGGCGCCGCCAGGCCGCCCGGCGGGCGGTGCCTAGAGAACGCGGCCCTGCCCCGCCGGTTGGCGCCCGTGCGTCCGGACCTGGACGGTGGGGTGGTGCGATGCGGGCCCCGGTCGCCGGACCCACGCTGTGTACTGGCCGCCGAGGGGGATGCTCTGGAGGTGCCGGTCGAGCGAGCGGCCGGCAGCACCGCCGAGCGCCGAGAACAGGTAGTGGCGGCGTCCCGGCTCCGCGTCGGCCGACGCCCTCAGCAACTCGAGCGCCTCACGACACCGCAGCAGCACGGCGTCGTGGTCCAGGTCGCACGAGTGCACGGCGTGGCGGGTGAGGGGGTTGTAGGGGTTGTGCTCGAACACGGCGATGACGCCGCCAGGCCGGGTCACCCGGACCATCTCCGTGACGACCTTGAACCGCTTCGTCACCGGTACGTGGTGGAGCACGCACACGGCGACGGCCACGTCGAAGGTCTCGTCGGCGAAGGGCAAGGTCTCACCGTCGTAGCAGCTGAAGGCGGCGTCAGGCAGGTTGCGCCGGGCCTGGGCCAACATCTCCTCGGAGATGTCGACGCCCTGAAGGGAGCGCACCCTCGGGAGCAGGACGCGACCGGTCGTGCCCGTGCCGCAGCCGACGTCGAGGACCGACAGCCCCTGGAGGGGACCGAGGCCCGGGCGCACGATCTCCTCGAGGATCTCCACCTTGCGCCGGGCGAAGAAGGCGGCGTCGCGCCCGGTGAACGACACCGACCGGTCGACCGCGTCCTCGTATCCGGCGGCGTGGGCACCGAAGCCGGCGGTCCGGGCGGCCGCAGGGGCGGCCGTGGGGGCGGCCGTGGGGTCGGAGCTGTCACGCCGGCCGTCACCAGCGCCGGGCGCCCTCCCCGTCGGGTTCCTCCGGCCGTCCCGCCAGAGCCGTACGATTCCCTTCAGATCGTCGACTGCCGTCCGGAGGATGCGGACCCGGGAGTCGTCGTCCTCGACCCAGCGGACGGGGACCTCAGTGATCCGCATCCCACTCCGGTGCGCCTTGACCAGGAGCTCGGTGTCGAAGAACCAGCCGTTGTCCTCGATGCTCGGGATGAGCCGACGAGCGAGGCTGGCCCGCATGGCCTTGAAGCCACACTGGGCGTCGAGGATCCCGTAGCCGAGGGAGGACCGCGCGATGACGTTGTAGCCGCGCGAGATCACCTCGCGCTGGAGGCTGCGGGCGGTCTCCGCCCCCGGGGCCAGCCGCGAGCCGATGCAGATGTCGCAACGGCCCTCGACGATGGGGTCCACCAGCGGCTGCAGGGACTCGAGCCCGGTGGAGAGGTCGACGTCCATGTACGCGACGACGTCCGCCGTGCTGGTCGACCATGCCTCCTTGAGAGCCCGCCCGCGACCCCGCTCGGCCAGCCGGATGACCCTCGTGCGGGTGTGCACCCGGGCAAAGGCGCTGGCCAGTTCGAACGTCTGGTCGGTGCTCCCGTTGTCGGCGACCGTGATGGACCAGTCGTAGGGACAGCGGGTCGACAGGTAGGAGGTGAGGGTGGCGAGGGTGGCGACGATCGTCCGCTCCTCGTCGAGGACGGGGATCGTGATGTCGACGCTCGAGCTCGTCATCAGATCCGCCCTCCTCGGACCCAAAGACAAGGGCCGTCTGAGATGGCGAGGGACCGTTCCCTCTCGTCCCCTCTTTGCTCGGCTGTTGGACAGCCCCCAATGAGCATCTCCCGGCGCGGTTGGCCGAGTGTTGACGAGCGGGCATCGCGGAGGGTCCTGAAGGGCCGAGGCTCTCCAGGTCGCATCCACCCGTCGGAACGGGCATCATGCGTGATCACTGCAGAATGAGGGCCGTCGTGGGCGGGGACGCCGCTTCCTGGTGCGCCGAGCCGGGAAGGGGTGGACATTGCGCCCAGAGCGGGCCGCCCGCGCTGCGGGCACCCCGTCGCTGAACGAGGGAGAGGCGTGACAGAAACAGAGGTGGCGGTCATCGGTGCCGGGGCGGTCGGCATCAGCACGGCGTTCCATCTCGCGCGAGCGGGCGTCAACGTCCTCGTCCTCGAGAAGGAGCCGGGTCCGGCGATGCACCAGAGTGGGCGGAACTCCGGCGTCATCCATGCGGGGTACAACCTCAAGCCCGGGTCGTTGAAGGCGCAGTACTGCGTGCAGGGAAACCGCGAGCTGCATCAGTACTGCGCTGAGAGGGGAGTGCCGCTCAAGGAGGGCGGGATACTCGTCGTCGCGCAATCCGATGCGCAGATGGACGTCCTCCGGGAGCTCGATGCACGCGGTCGGGCCAATGGTGTGCGCGTCACGCTCCTGGCCGAGGGCGAGATCAAGGACGTGGAGCCCCACGCGATAGGGATCGGGGCTCTCCAGGCTCTCGAGGGTGCTTCGTTCGACGCCCGTTCGTACGTGCATGCGCTGGCCAGTGATGCCGTGAGGTCGGGGGCGAGGCTCTTCTTCGATCATCGGGTGCGGTCGATCGTCGATACCGAACGGGGCGTGGCGATCGAGACGAACCGTGGCCGTGTGGTGGCCCGCGTCGTCGTCAACGCCGCCGGTCTCTACGCCGACGTCCTCGCCGGCGGAATCGCCGACGACGTGCGAGTGATCCCCTTCCGCGGGTACTACGCGGAACTGAAGCCGCAGAGAACCGGGCTGGTGCACAGTCACATCTACGCCACACCGGATCTGGAGTTCCCGTTTCTCGGCGTGCATCTCTCGAAGAGGACCGACGGCCGGGTCATCGTGGGGCCCGGGGCGATGTTGGCCTTCGGCCGTGAGGCGTACTCGTTCGGCAGCCTGAAGGGGGGCCTGTTCGCCGAGACGGTGCGCTGGCCCGGGTTCTACCGGATGATGCGTTCCCCTGAGTTCCAGGACCTGCTGCGCCGGGAGATCAAGAAGTCCCTGGCCATACGGCACATCGCACGGGAGGCCAAGGTGCTCGTCCCCGAGATCGGGGAGGACGAACTGGTGCGATCGTTCGCGGGCAACCGAGCGCAGCTGGTCGACCGGCAAGGGAAGCTCCTCGACGACATCGTCGTCCGGGAGACCGCGCACTCCGTACACGTGCTGAACGCCGTGAGCCCCGGGCTGACCTGTTCACTGCCCTTCGGCCGGAGCCTGGCGCGAACGGCCGCCGAAAAGCTCTAGCGTGCGGATTACATTACGTTCCGGTACGTTATGGGGGCGTGATGCCGACAGCCGCTCCGACCTCGTCGCACCCATCGCCTGCGGGCGTCGGGAGGCCCCGCGATCCACGGATCGACGACTCGGTCCTGCAGGCCACGGCGGAGCTGCTCGAGGAGGTCGGCTACCTCCGCCTGACCGTCGGTGCCATCGCGGAACGGGCAGGAACGAACAAGCCCGCCATCTACCGCCGCTGGCCGACCAAGGCCCATCTGGTGCACGAAGCGGTCTTCCCGCTCGACGATCGGGCCGAGCTGATCCCGGCCGGCGGCGACCTGCGGAGCGACATCCGCGCCCTGGTGGCCCTGGGTGTCGAGCTCCTCGGCCGACCCGCGGCACGTGCGGCTCTCCCAGGGCTGATGGCCGAGATGACAGGGGATTCGACCCTGCATACCGAGGTACTGAGTCGCTTCTCGACCGGTACGTGGGGATGGCTCCAGCGGCGGGTCGATGCGGCGATCGAGGCAGATGAGGTCCGGGCCGACGTGCAGCCGTCGACCGTGCTCGAGCTCATTGCCGGCGCAACCTTCGTGGCGACCGCCATCCGGCCGCCCCACGACCTCGGTGCCGAGTGGGTCGAGCGCGTGGTGGACATCATCGTGGGAGGGATTGCGGCATGACCGACAACCAGACGTCACGACACGCGGAGAATGCCCTGCAGGTCGACCAACTTGTTGCAGCAGCATGCGAGCGCGCCGGATCCGATGACTTCGGCGGTGAGACGTGGCGTGAAGGTCTCGAGGTCCTGGTGCGCTCCTTGAACACGGAGGCGGCGCTCAATGAGATCGGCATCGGCGCCATGTCGGACCAGATCGTGGGCAATTTGGTCAACCGGCTCCGGGTCGAACAGTGGTACGGGAGATACCCGGAGATCGACGAGCAGCAGATCGTGGCGCCGCTCTTCGGACTCGGCCTTCCCCGTACCGGGTCCACCGCGTTGAGCTTCTTGCTGGCCCAGGATCCGGCCCGGCGCTCCCTGCGCGTGTGGGAGGCCGCTGATCCGTGCCCGCCACCCGAAACAGCGACCGAGCGCAATGACCCACGCATCGCGGTGGCCCAGGCCGGCATCGACTTCACCAACGAGATGTTCCCCGGGTTCGCCGGGATGCTGCCGACTGCGGCGGACGGTCCCCAGGAGTGCCTGGTCCTGATGGCATTCGAATTCCGGTCTCTGATCTTCGAGGGGATGTCGCAGGTTCCGAGTTACACCGAGTGGCTCCTGCGGTGCGACATGGAACCGGCGTACCGCTACCACCAGCGGGTGTTGAAGCTGCTGCAGTGGCGGTGCCCGCCCTACCGGTGGTGGTTGAAGACCCCGGCCCACATGCTGTCGATCGATGCGTTGAACTCGGTGTACCCCGACGCCCGGTTCGTCATGACCCACCGAGACGTGGGCCGGGTGCTGCCCTCAGTTTGCGCGTTGTACAGCACCCTGGCCACCGTCCTCACGGAACGACCGGACCCAGTCGCCATCGGCACCCACAACCGCGAGGTGTGGCGGAAGGCGCTCGAACGGTTGATCGCGTTCCGCGACCAGGGGAACGAGGACCGCTTCTTCGACCTCTCCTTCGAGGCGGTGCAGCGAGACCCGATCGGGCAGGTGAGCCACCTCTATGCCGAGCTGGGCGACGACCTGAGCGACGAGGCTCGCCGACGCATGCGCGACTGGTGGGCCGAGAGCTCGAAGGACCGCTCGGGGCCAGGAAGCTATGCGCCTGAGGACTTCGGCCTCGACCAGACCGCGATCGCCGGGGAGTTCGCGTTCTACAACGAGCGCTTCGAAATTCCCGGCGCGCGTCCGCCAGAGGAATGACCTGGTCGTTCGAGTAGCTTTCGACCATGGTCCTCGACGCGAACGCGGCCCGTCTCGACGGGAAGGTGGCTGTCATCACCGGCGGTGGGGCAGGCATCGGACGGGGCATCGCCAATGGGATGCGCGTCTTCGGCGCCCAGGTGGCGATCTGGGAGCGCGACCCGGACACGTGCGCTGCGGCAGCAGCGGAGGTCGAAGGCCTCTCGGTGCCGACCGACGTGCGTGACGGTGAGCAGGTGGACGCTGCACTGGCGGCCACGATCGAACGTTTCGGCACTGTCGACGTGCTCGTCAACAATGCCGGCGGTGTCTTCGCCGCTCCGTTTCTCGAGACGAGTGAGAACGGCTTCGACGCCCTCTACCGGGCCAATCTGAAACACGTGCTTCTGTGCACGAAGGCGGTGGCCGGGCACATGGTCGGGGCCGGCCACGGCGGCGCGGTGATCAGCATCACCTCGATCGAGGGGGTGCGGGCGGCACCGCTGTACGCCGCCTACGCCGCGGCCAAGGCCGGGGTGATCAATCTCACCAAGACGCTCGCCCTCGAGCTCGCCCCGCACGACATCCGGGTCAATGCCATCGCACCGGACATCACGCTCACCGAGGGCATGCTGGCGGTGGCACCCGCAGGCGCCACCGCCAGCATGGGCCTGACGGTGCCCATGGGACGGCCCGGCCACGTCGACGAGTGCGCCGGGGCCGCCGTGTTCCTCGCCTCTCGGCTCTCGAGCTACATCACGGGCCACACGTTGCACGTCGACGGCGGGACGGCGGCGTCGATGGGCTGGTACCACCACCCTGACGACGGTCACTACGTCTACGGCCCGTCATGAGGGACCACTGACCCGCTTCACCCGATACCTCGGCGAATCACCCCGGGTCCTCCAAGATCAGGGGTGGGACAGAGCGGGTGGTGCGCCCTCGACCTCGAAGAACAGGTCGTCGGCGTAGCACCACCACCAGTCTTCGCCGGGTTCGTAGGAGCGAATCAGCGGGTGATCGGGGTGTGCCCGCCAATGGGCGGTGGCGTGACGACCCGGCGAGTTGTCGCAGCAGCCGACGTGCCCGCACTCCATGCACATGCGCAGGTGCACCCAGTGCCCCCCGATGCGCAGGCAGTCTTCGCACCCCTCGCTCGAGGGAACAACGTCCCCCACGGTGTCGAGGTGGCTGCAGGTCCGTTCCATGTCCTTGCCTTTCTCGGTTGAGGGGCCTTTCTCAGCTGAGGGGAGACAGCGCGCCTCGCGCGCTGTCCGAGAGGGAGGGATCCCAGTCGCACACCGCGCATGCGTGGGCGATCGCCGAACGCCCGAAACCGAGAGCGGCCTGGTGGGGGTCTGACGCAGCGATCACGTCATCCCAGTCGACCAGGTACTCACCGAGGACTGCATTCCAGCGTGCGGCAGGCGGCGACAGCGTCGCCTGACCGAAGCCTTCGGGGGCCGGGCTGGCGAACGCGAAGAACGCGGCCCGGGGGTAGCGAGCGTCACCCGGCCACCAGCCGATCTCGATCTGTTGTGCGTCGCCCGAGTTGCGGACGATGAAGTCGTTCGAAGGCGGTTCGGCGGGCCGGCCCGAGAACAGGCTCACGGCCAGGTCGAAGGTACCCCACCAGGCGTTGACCGGACTCGATCGACCGCGGTATGGGGCTCGTAGTTCGGCGAGGACCAGCGCGGCCTGCACGGCGGCGGAGAAGTACCTCTCCACATGGGTCGGTTCGTACGTGTGATGCTCGTCGTCCTCGTCGAGCGGCGTGGTCCAGGGCACCTCCTGGGGCCGCGGGTTGAGTTGCACCGGCCCGACCAAACCTTCGACGGCCCGCAGCACGTCGCGGGTCACCTCACCGACCGAGCGGTCGGGCACGAGCGGGATCCTCTGGACGCGCCCGTCGCTGTGCTCGAGGACCGCCCGGTGGGTCCGGAGATCCAATACGGCGACCATCGCCCCGGACCCGTCGGGCGCCGGCAACGGTGCGGTCTCCCAGCCACGGGCCGTCAACCGGAGCGCACAGTGCTGAAGCTGTGGTTCGGGGGGTGCCAGGGCAACAGCGAGCTTGCCCAGGACCTGGGTGTGCGCGTGCAGGGTGTCACAGGTGGCGCTCCATTCCTCGTGGGGAATCGAGGTCCAGCCGTGGTTCGTATGTCCGCTCCGCTGACGGCGCTGGTCGGGATCGGTCATCGACCGTCCACCCTATGGCGCGCTGCGTCCCGGTGGGGCAGTCTGCTCAAGCACCCGAGCTCTCCAGGCCAGACGTGACCCCGCCGGCAGCTCGACCGCCGGCGGCTCGACGGTCAAGAAGGCGGGAGGAGTGGGACGAGCGCCTGTTGCAGCACCTTCGACAGGTACTTGCTGTACACGATGGTCGTGTGATCATCGTCCGCGTAGACCAGGATGTTGTTGATGAGCACGGGGCAGCGATTGTTCACGCAGAACCACTGTGATGTCGGAACGAGTGTGGCGTGAGCGGCCGTGGCACCCTGCTGGTCCCGAGCCAGCGCGGCGGCGTACTGGTTCGCACCGGTACCCGCCGGGTTATAGGTGAGCGTGCATTTCTGGACCGATTGAGGATATGCGGCCAGGCACGACGGCGCGGGGTGCGGCATGTGGGGCCCCGTCCCGAGCAAGATGCGGACAGTCGTGGGGGAGTTCGCGGTCACTTCGTCGAACGCCGTGGCCATGCCTTGGACCCAAGAAGAATCGCCTGATCCCCACGACGGCGTTCCGTTGGCGGCGAGAACCGCCACCGGGTGTTGCGCCTGCACCGCCGCGGGCAGGGTCGTGTGCCATTGCGAGCAAGCCTGATACGACGCCGGCGACGACCCGGTCGGAGGGACGAAGGGGGTGATGCAACCAGCGAACTCGAATGCGGCAATCCGGTATCCCAGGCTCTTGCCGACCGCATCGAGAGCGGGAATCCAATTCCCGACGTACGAGTCTCCGAAGATGACGATGGTGCGGGTCGCGTTGGCCGATCCGTAGATGCACGGCTGGGGTGCGGCAATCTCACTGTGGTCGTTGTAGGGATTGCAATTGGACTTGAGCAGCCAACTTCCCTGCAGGGAGTACGGGTCGTCTTGGATGATGCCGAGATAACTCGGAGTGAGCTTGTTGGGATCCGCCGGAATGGATCGCTTGCTAATGGACGCGGCGATGGCAGCCGACACTGCCTTATTGGAGGCGGCGGGTTTCGCCTGGGCTCCGGCCTCGGTCGCGGGGACAAGGAGGAGCACCGCGGCGCTGCAGGCACCAAGCAGGGCGAGAACGGCGCGGGCAGGCACCCGGGACAACCTGCGGGGACGGTGGTTCACGATCAGCTCCTGTTTTCTCGGCATTCCGAATATCCACAAGGGGCTGGACGGTACCGACCGGTGGTTGGAAGAAATGAGCAATCGACAGACCCCGGTCCTGGGCTGCGATCTCCGCCTGTGTTCAGTCCCTGTCCAAAATCATAGGAAAGAGTTGCGAAAATGACTAAGCACCCCCCCGTCGGCGCCCGAAGCTAATTTTCGCCCACGCGGCCACCTCTCTGAAGACCGTTTCCGCAGTCCCCTGCCTCGTAGCGGCTGAAAAAGACCAGGTGGACACGGAGGGACGACGGAGAGACAACAGAGAGACAACGGAGAGACGACGGAGAATGGAGGGGGGATGAGCAAGACAACGGATTCGCCGACCGATTCCGACGGCCTTCCCGTCCACCCGCCTGAAGACTCTCCAGGCGGCCAGGAAATCCACTTCCGCCCCGACATCGAGGGACTGCGTGCGGTGGCGGTGGTGCCGGTCGTCCTGTTCCACGCCGGCGTGAGCTGGCTGCAAGGTGGTTACGTCGGCGTCGACGTCTTCTTCGTGATCTCGGGGTTCCTGATTACCGGATTACTTCTCCGTGAACACGAAAAGCGGAACCGGATCTCGATCTCCGGCTTCTATGCACGCCGGGCACGAAGGATCCTCCCCGCGGCGATGCTCGTCATCGTCCTGACCGTGACCGCCTCGTACTTCATACAGAACTTCGTCGAGTACGCCAGGGTCGCACAGGACGGGCGGTGGGCAGCCCTGTTCGCGGCAAACATCCACTTCGCCGAAGTCGGCACCGGCTACTTCCAGCAGTCGGTGGCTCCGTCCCCCCTCGAGCACTACTGGTCCCTCGGGGTCGAAGAGCAGTTCTACCTGGTGTGGCCGGCACTCATCTTGCTCGTCGGAGCCCTCTTCACGCGGATCCCCCTGCGGTGGCGGATCACGACGTTCGCCGCCGCTGCGACGGTTGCATCGTTCGTCTGGTCGCTGTTCCAGACCACCTCCAATCCGACGTGGGCCTACTTCTCGCCGTTCACCCGGGGGTGGGAGCTAGGGATCGGTGCGGTCGCGGCGACGCTCATCCCGCAGTTTCGCAAGTTGCCCAAGGCAGCCGGAATGACGATCGCGTACGGCGGGCTTGCCGCGATCGTCCTCGCCGCCGTGTGGTACACACCGGCGACGCCCTATCCGGGGACCGCGGCGCTGCTGCCCGTCCTGGGCGCCACGGCGGTGATCGTCGGCGGCGCCTCGGGAACCGGGGCGGGCCATGTCCTGGGTCTACGCCCGGCGAGGTCCGTCGGCCGCGTCTCCTTTGGCTGGTACCTCCTGCACTACCCGCCGATGATCATCCTGACGGGGGCGCTCTGGACGCATCCATTGGCCGTACAGGAGAACCTGATCATCGCCGTCGTGACCCTCGTCGCCGCCTACGGCATGTACGCGGTCATGGAGACGCCCATTCGTCGATCGCCTTTCCTGGCGTACCGACCCTGGCTCAGTATCTCGCTCGGCCTGGTCTTGGTCTTCGCCGTGTTCCTGTTCTGCCTGCTCCTGCATCCCAGCATTCACAAGCTCTGGCTCAGTTAGCGAGCGACGGCCGCGACGCCGGCTGATTCAGCTCCTTGCGGCATCGACCAGGATGCGGTGGGGGGAGGGTTCGGGCTGGGAGATCGACTCCTGCCCCCGCTCTCGCTGCACCGAATGAGATGTGACGATCAAGGGGACGACGGCCAGGGCCAAAGCCAGGACCATGAGGGGGATGCTGATGATGAAGACTGCCATTGTCGTGTGCGGAACCGAGAGTGAGGGTTCCATCTCCTTTCTTCGGTCCTCATCGTGTGGTCCCCGGTTCGGCCCGACGTCAGCGCCACGTGAGCCCGATCTGGGAGTTGTATGTCGGTGAGGTGACACCCGCGCCTTCCCGCACGTGGATCTTGTGAAAGCTGTGAATCCTATGGGCCCGGTGTGCGTCGGAGTCCACGGTCCCAACAAGGGCTGGCCCGGAACGACGGAGTCGTCGGCATGTCGTGCGCTGGGTGCTGGCGGGCACGGCCCTCGTCCTCCTCGCAGCCGCGGGCACGTTCGCCTACCTGTGGTCCCACAGTGGGGCCCACGCATTGAGCACCGGCGCAGCGATCGAGAGATTCCGACGCTCGACTACCTGGCCACCGGGCCGGTCTTCATGCGCGGCAGCGCCACGCTCGTTCGGTCCGCCGACATCAGGGTCGGCGGTCGCACGTGCCCCTCGGTGCTGGTCGCGGAGCACGTCACGTTCCTGGGGGACAGACCGGCATCAACGTGGCCGACACCTGGTTCTCCGTGGAGTCTGGACTTCCGCTCCGTGGGACCTGGCACACCAAGGTGTCGACACCCTCACCGGTCGGCATCTCGACGCTCGACGCCCACGGGCACTTCGTCCTGACGTCGATGAGGCCGCGCCGCTAGCAGCGCACAGGGATACCGGGCGCGTCCCGTGTGCGATCCGTCCGCCGAGGAGCCCCGCGCGCGGCCCCGCTGTGCCGGATCTAGGCGCCGGAGCTCGCCGGCACCTGGCCCGCCGGCTGGGCCATGATCGCCGACTCCACCACCTGCTGGTCGGTCGGGTCCATGGCCAGCGGACCGCCGGGGACCGGTACCTGCCAGACGTGGAGCATCTCGGGCGTACGGAGCAGTCGCTCGTCGGCGGCGCACGCCCCGTTCTGCGAGAACCCGGAGATCGTCCCCGTCGGCCCACCGATGCAGAGGTTGGTGTGCTTGTGCCACTGCGTGAGGCACCCACCGGGCATCGGGCCCTGTTCCGATGCGGAGGGCATGAGGTACATGGCGGCCGCGAGCACCGGACCGTTGGGCGTGGTGGCATAGACCAGCGATTGCACGTGGCCGGGGTCGAGCACGTCCTTGTCCTGCATGTACGCCGGATTCACGTAGTGGACCACCGGGTAGCTGGGGTTGGTGATCGGGAAGTAGCCGTCGGCCTTCGCCACAGCCAGGTCCTTGTACTTGGCGACCGCCGAACTCGTCGTCTGCACCAGCTGCATCGCCGTCTCCACCTGCGACCCGGTGGGTGACTTGTCACAGTTGGGCGTCTGCATGGCATGGCCCTTCTCCGTGGCGTCGAACACACTGGTCAAGACGGACCGCTCCTGGGCAGGCAGTGCCGGACCCGTGTAGTGCCATGTGGGTTCTCCCTTCCCACCGGTACCCGACGAGGAGCCCATGGCCATGCCGGCCATGGCCGTCTGGGTCGGCGAGGACGACCAGGCGGACGTGTTGGATGCCGGAGCGGACGCCGACTCCGCTGCGGAGGCCACCGGGTAGGTCGCGCTCACCAAGAGCACGGCCATGGCGGCGCCCGAAGTGACGACCCCGGCCACGGGATGACGACGGGCGAAGGCCCGAACCGGAGCGTGCTCGGGCACCGCGTGCAGCGTCGGCACCAGTGCGAAGGCCAGCAGGATCACGAGCGGGCCGGCGTTGGGGTCGGTGCCCATGCCGGTGAGGATGCCGCCCATGGCCATGCCGGTGATCCAGAACAGCGTCTCGAGCGCGGCCCCGGCAACAAGGAAGGGCAGCGGCCGCCGGCTGCACAGCGGGCCGAGCCCGATGACCAGCGACACGGCCGCCATGAGCCAGGCCAGGCCCGATCCGGACTGGGGTAATGCGTTCCCCACAGAAGTGAGGAAGTGCCCGTACCACGAGGGCTCGCCGCCGGCCATCCCGGTCACCATGGAGCTGACGGCGCCGGCGGACCGGTTTGACGGGAACAGCCACAGCGCCGCCGACAGGACCCAGAATCCCGACCAGGCGAACATGGCGGCGTTGGCGCCGAGCGGCCCGCTGGCCCCGGCGGAGGACGCGATCCCGGGCTCTTCCTCGCTCGATTCGCCGCTCGGCCAGACGAGCAGGCCGATGAGCGGGTAGAGCACGACGGCGCCGGGGGCACCCATCAACGGCGACGCGCTGTCGTGGAGTAGTCCGCCGAACCCTTCGCCGAACCACCAGACGCCGAACGCCCAGACTGCCATGGCCACGATGGCCGGCTTGAGTGTGCGCCGGAAGAACATCCCGACTCCGATCAGTAGCTGGATCATCCCGAACAGGAAGTTCCACACTGCGACGTCGGGGTTGAGGAAGTGACCCATCTGTGTGATCGACCACGCGACGGGGGCTGGCTGGCCCTGGGCGTTGGGCAGGATCATCTCGGTGATGAACTCGTGCCCAAACATCCGGGGCTGGAACTGCAGCGCGGCGTCGACGATCCAGACGCAGCCGAGCGCGATCTGTACGATGCGGGCTCGCCGCACCCGGCGCGCACCCGGGGACTCATCCTGCGGCGTCACGCTCGCGTTGGGGTCCAGCTGCGCCGTGTCTTCAGGCTGCACCGTGTCATCAGTTCCGGTCATTTCCACCCCCAGGTTCGTGGCCGGGTCCGCATCTGGCGGTGGTGGCCACCGGTGGGAGCCTGCCAAAGCAGGCGCCGCGACGTCGACACCACGCTGGGCCACCGGGCGATCCGAAGGTAGTCGCTCCGGGTGCGGGTTGGCCCCCCGAGTCCGCCCGACAAGCCCGATGGCCCGATGCCGGGCTCCCTGACCTGCGATGCGTCGGCTCGTCAGTAGACGGGTCGGCCTGGAGCGTCGAACACGCGCAGATTCGAGTCGAGTCCGGTGATGTAGACGATGCCGTTGTTGACGATCGGGGAGGAGGCGATACCGTGGCCGTTGCCGAAGTACTTCCAGGTCGTCTCGCCGCCGCCGATCCGGTTCCCGACCGCTACCCCGCTCTGCAAGGTGGCGACCACGATTCGCTGGGATCCGGCGATCCCCATGATGGGGGAGCCGGCCAGGTACTGCGAGGTACTCACACCGGTGAGCGCCTTGAAGTAGTACAGGGTGCCGTCCTCTGAGCCCACCGCGATTCGGGAATCGAGCCCGATGGTGTTCGACACGATCGGTCCCTGTGTCCCGTGCTTCCACACCGAGCTCCCCGTCGCCGCGTCCCAGGCATACTCGAAATGGTCTGTCGAGCCGACGTAGATCCGGCCCGAGTAAGCCAATGGTGTGGCGGTCACCGCCGCATTGGTGGTGGCTGTCCAGGCTGTCGCACCACCGGATACCGACATCGCGGTCACACGTCCGCTGTCGTCACCGACCACGACGTTGCCATTCACGGGATCGACGGCGGGCGAAGAGTGGATGGGGGCGCTGAGGGTCTTCGTCCACAAGACAGCCCCGGTCTGCTCGTCGAGGGCGTAGAACGTACCGTCGTCGCTCCCGACGTAGACCGAGCCACCGTAGACCGCCGGAGAGGACTCGACCGGCGAGCTGGTCGTCACCGACCACAGCTGAGATCCGGTCTGCTCGTCGAGCGCGACCACTGAGTTCCCCTCGGTACCGAAGAACACCCTGTTCGAATCGACGGCTGCCGTCGAATCGATCCCGGCGCTGTACGAATTCTGCCAGCGGGGAGATCCGGTATGGACGTCGACGCCGAAGAACGAGCCGGCGTCGTCGCCGAAGAAGGCCATGCCGTTGTTCACGACCGGACTCGAGTGGATCGGCGCGCTGGCGGGCACGTTATAGACCTGGTCGAAGTAGAACCGCCCGTCTGGGGCGACATTGGTCACGATCTCGTTGTCATTCTGCTCGGTCCCGGTCCTCTGGGCCGTGTCGGAGAACTGGTCCCAATCGTTTGAGATGATCTCCGGCGTGCTGCCGACGCTCCCCGAAGTGAGCCCCAGCGCGCTGAGTGCCATGGGGCCGAAGTCCGTCGTTGCCGGGATGGTGACCGAGGTTGGTGGGATCGCACCAGTGGACGTGGCGGTGGCCGTAGCCAGGGGCTGCACCGGGGATGTTGCCAGGTTGATGGCCACCTGCTCCCCGGGCTGGTAGCCACCTCCCGTCACGGTCACCGTGCCGCCGGGTGGTACCCGGGGTGCGCTCGCCTGGAGGGTGGGCGACGACGGGCCGGGCGAGACAGTGAACGAGATCTTCGAGGACGTGGCCTGGACGTCGTCCGAGCTGGTGTCGTCGATATGGTTCGCGTTCATGGCTGCCGATCGGACCTCGATGGATGTGCCGCGCGGTGGGATCGGCACTCGGAGGGACCAGGTGGTCGACGTCGCACCCTTCGCGGCGAGCGTCGCCTGATTCGTGAAGGGCCCGGGCTCCCACGAGTTGTTGGCGACGCTCCACCACTGACCCTCCTGGCCGTCCTCCTGGACGGTGACCTGTACCTGGTTCACCCCCGCGGGGTCGCTGGCAGTACCCGTGACCATCACCTGGCTGGTGTAGGGGATCGTGCTCCCCGACGTCGGGGAGGTGATCGTCGTGGACGGATTCGACGAGTTCCCGCCCCCGAGGGCGAAGTCGTAGAGGAACCCGTCGGCCGAGGTGAACAGAACGTTGCGGTCGACGACGGCAGGCGAAGAGGCCACGTAGTTGTGCGTCTGATAGCTGTACAAGACCGCGCCCGTGGCCAAGGAGAGCACTTGGAACTGTCCGTCGAGGTTGGTCGTGAGGACCACCTGCTCACCGGGCGGACCCTCGACAGCGACCGCTCCAAGGTTCTCGTCTCCGACCGGCAGCACATAGTGCCAGTTGAGCGTGCCCGTCGTGGCGTTGAGGTCGAACGTCCCTTCGCTGGTCCCGAAGACCAGTTGATTGCCGACGAGCGCGGGCGTCGACCGACTCGCGTTGGATTGCGGCGGATTCTCGAACGTGTAGGTCCAGATCTTGGTGCCGGTGGTCAGGTCGACCGCGTCGGCGACACCGTCCTTGCCGGTCGTGTACACCACCCCGTCGGCGAACCCGTTCACCCCGGGAGAGCTGATCGTGATACCTGACCCGACATCACTGTCGGCGTTGGCGACGTAGGTCTGATAGCGCCAGACCTTGACCCCGGTGACGGCGTCGAGCGCATAGATGCTCCCGTCCGGGTCGGCGGTCCCGAAGAGCACGAGCGGTTCTCCACTGGGGTGGGCCGAAGTGGGGGCGTCGACGGCGTAGGACATCATGTCCCACAGTCCTCCGCCCCCTGGGTAGGGAACCTTCTGCCATTCCACCGAGCAGTCCGCCTCGTTGAAGGCGTAGACCGGTCCGTTCTGCGCCTGGTCATTGGAGCCCATGTACACCGTCGGGATGCCCCCTGGAGGGGTGGCGACGACCGGACTCGCTTCGGCGACGGCGTAGATGGAGCTGCTGCAAAGCACCGCTCCCGTCGAGGCGTCGAGTTTGAACAGCCGAGGAGCGTAGGTCGCCGCCACCCAGATGTAGTTGCCGTCCAGGGTCGGGGTCGAGCGGATGGCACTGCCCAGACTCACTGACCACAGCGTCTTCCCGGTCGCCTCGCTGTAGGCGCTGAACCACCCACCCTCGCTGCCGGCATAGACGACGGTCTGGCCGAGGGTTTGGTTGTAGCCGACAACAGGTGACGTGAGCGACTGCGCGGCCAGGTTGACCATCCAGCGGACCCCGAGCAGACCAGCGTTCGTCGAGTTGATGGAGGTGTCGCCGCTGACGCCGGTGAGCTGGGGGTTCCCGTGCGCCTCCGGCCACTGGTAGGTGGGGATCGTGGTGGCGGCGGCCACCGGAGCAGATGCCAAGCCGGGAGCCACGGCCAGCCCGACGATCGAGGCGACGGTCACGGCGGCCACCGCGGCAGAACGGACGATCCCGCCCGTCACGGCGGCACCTCGGATGCTCGTGCTCATTGTCGCTTCCCTTCCACTGTCGGACCTGATATCAGCAACCCGTTGAGGTCGCCCGACTCGGAGTCGCTGAGCGTTGCGAACGTATCGCCAACTCCTCACAACAGATCTCCAACTCTGGCGAACCCGTGGTTCGCGTCTCTGCTCTTTCGCAATCGCTCGATCTGCCTCGCAAGATCCCACTTCGAGACCGCGGAGATCATTGGTTCCACGCGATCCTCCAGGTCAACGTCAGAACCGAACCCGGTGCCACACCGCGAGAGATGATCCAAGGCATGGACGGGGTCAGAATTCGTGGCATGCGTCTCGGTATTGCCCATCACTTCGGTTGGGCCGTGGCCGTCACGGCGTCGGCAGACCACAAGGTCGTGGACCGCCGGAGAGTCGAGTTGATCGAACCCGGCCTGCTGGCGGCTCCGATCCACCATGCGGGTGGCCCACACCTCCTCCACCGATCAGGGGAGCCTCTCGACGACGACGCTCTTGGGGCGTTGGTGGCGGACGTGCGAGCGTCAGTCGTCCGGGCAACGTCGGCGACACTGAACGAGCTTGTGACCGCCTCGCCAGAACCAATTGTCTCGATGTCGCTGCGAGCGTGGCCGGCCGACTTCCCCGAGGACATCGCCGTCCAACGCCGCGTTCCCTACGAGAGCCGCGCCGACTCCGTCATGTACTGCGAGGTGCTGGCCGCGCTCGCGCGCGAACGCGGCTGGGCGGTCCACCTCTACAACGCAAAGAACGTTGAGGACGAAGCGGCTCGCATCCTGGGCGAAGAAGCGAACGAGGTGCTGCACGGCCCGCGAGTGACGTTAGGTCCCCCGTGGTCGAAGGACCATCGGATGGCGCTCGCTGCCACGATCGTGGTCACCTGACTGGCCCGGAACCGATTTGCCCAACCGTCGCCGGCACCCGGCCGCCCGCCGACACATCCGCAAGACGTTTGTTCGCCGCAGCCCAGTCGCTGACCCGATAGGCACGCTGAGGCTGCAGCAAATGCCAAGTCCCTGAGCGCCGACGAGCTCGTGTGCCGTCCTGGGCCACGCCCGACGTCCTGCGATGCGATGTACAAGGCGCCCGCCATGACACCAACGACGACGGCTCGTTTGCGCTCGGGGTAATCGCGGGATGAAGCGAACCTTCAGGACCCGGACTTCCGCTCTGACCTGCCAACCCGGAGATAGTTCGGTGCGTTGGAGTAACGAGCGAGCGCTCTCCTTGCTGCGCTCGCCTAGAGGCCCGGCGTTGCCGGGTTGTCCACAGCGCGGCGGCCGGTAAGCGAACCGCCGAGGTCGGTCGTCTGCGCTCGTACGGAAGGCGTTGCGTGGCGTCCAGCCTCGGCCGCGGGCACCTATCCCAGGCTGCTTGGCGAAGCGACTGATCGTCAGGTGTCGAGGTGAGCAGCCAGGAAGCGACGGATCTCGTCGGTCAGCTCGTCGTCCTCAGGGGCACCGAAGAACCCGCCGTGGGGCATGGCCTCGAATACGTGGAGTTGGGCATCAACCCCGCCGGAGCGGAGCTTCCGGTGCATCCGAACGGTATTGGACAGAAACAGGTCTCGGGTTCCAGCCTGCAGAAATGTCGGTGGGAAGGGGGCGGTGAGGTCACCGAACAGAGGCGACAGATAGGGGTGTCGCACATCGTGGTCAGATGCATACAGAGCGATGGAGTCGGCCAGGCTCTCGGTCAGAACGCAATCGATACCCAGGTTTGTACGAAATGAGTCGCCGGACTCGGTCAGGTCGGCTTCCGGCGTCAACAAGATGAGTGCAGCCGGGAGGGGCAGTCCCTCGTCGCGCGCTCGCAGCATCAGGGCGGCGGCCAAATTGCCACCTGCCGAACCCCCACCGACCACGATCTGTTCGGGTTCTCGAACATCGAGCAGACCTCGGTAGACGGCGAGGACGTCATCAAGGGCAGCTGGGTAGGGATGATCGGGGGGCATCCGATAATCCACGGACCACGTCTGCATCTGCACTTGGGCCGCCATCCTTCGTGCCATCACTTCGCACGCCTTGCCGCTGCCCATCACAAACGAACCGCCATGGATGTCCAAGTAGATCGGCTGAGTGTCACCCTCGCCCACGCCCTCTGGGGTGATCACGAATACCGGCACTCCACCGACCGATCTGGACTGAACGGACGCGCGGAGATGTTCTACCTGTGAACCGATGACGGCAACGAGCAACTCGTCCGTCTCTTTGATCAGGGCCCGCCATCCGGCGATGTCCCTCGGGACGAGTCGTCCCGCGCCGCCGCCGAACATGTCGATGCTAAGGAACTGCTGGGCTTGCTCGCTGACCGATGTCGGCACCGGGATGAACCGGACGACCTCACGCCCAGCTTTGCTGCGTCTTTCGTCATCCACGGATCCATCGCTCCCTCGTGAAGCAGTTCACTCCTCCCGCCACGGTATCGGGGAGGCCGACCATCGGACAGCGAGTAGCCGCCACGCCCCAGGCTCGTCGGGCTGGCCACGGAATACTCCGGGATGCGAGTTGAGGATCCCCATCGTGCCGCAGGGTGTCACCCTGTCCCGGATCACACGAGGCGCGGAGGGATGCGGTCCGGGTGGGCGACGTTGCCGAAGATTGTGAGTCCGTATGGGACTTCTTCGAGTCAATACCGAGGAGACCGAAGGTGCCGAAGTGAGAGTGCGACGCTACATGCCGCCATGACGGCGCCCCCCGGTCGAAGTTGTCGAGAACGTGTGGTTGGTGGCCTTGTGCCAACTCCGATCGGCGCAGAAGACTGTGGACTTCGAGTTGACGATGCGGGGATAGGCAGGTTTGGCCTATGAAAGCTCGGCGAAGTCTGCGACTCTTGTGGCCTGTTCTGGCACTTGGAACTGTGTTCGACGTCACACTGGGTGCCGGTGTGACGTCGGTCGCGGCGGCCGCTCCGGCGGTGACTCCCGCTGCTGCTCCCGGCCCGATTCAGCACGTGATCGTAATCCTGCAGGAGAACCACAGCTTCGACAACGTCCTGGGGAAGTTCTGCGCCGAGGTCAAGAGCGGCCAGATCACACGGCCCGGCAAGGACGTACATTGTGACGGAGCGACCACGGGCACGACGAACACGGGCCAAGTGGTCAAGCTCGCGTCGGCGACCGACTATGTCCCCGGACTGGACCACAGCGTTGAGGGCCAGCAGCGAGACATCGACGGTGGGAAGATGGACGGCTTCAACGGCACCCCCATCAACGGCACCCCCGCTTGCACGGTAGTCAGCACCTGCTACAGCCAGTATGACCCGCTGGCCGGTCCGTGCTCGGCGGGATCGTGCATTCCGAACCTGGCCGCACTAGCGGAGAAATACACCATCTCGGACCGGACCTTCGAACTGTATTCCTCGCCCTCTTGGGCGGGTCACCTCGTGTGGGCGACGGCGAACCAGGACGGGTTCCAGGGGGACAATCCGCAGAACCCGACCGCCTCGGACCCTCAACCGATTTCCATCGGCTCCGGGTGGGGCTGCGATTCGGGAAGAGTCGAGCGGTGGGGCCCCTCACAGGCGCGGGTTCCGTCGTGCGTCCCGGATTCGAGCGGACTCCTCGGTCCGAACTGGTCCTCCTACGCGGGTCCGCACGCGCCCTACGTGAAGACCATCTTCGACGAGCTCAGCGCCAAGGGCCTCACTTGGAAGATCTATGGGGGAGCGGGGGCACCTTCCCCACGGTCGACGAGTTCGTTCACACAGGCAGGCTGGCAGTGGGCCATTTGCCCGACCTTCGTCGAATGCCTCTACACCTCGAAACACAGCAATTTGGTTTCCAATACCCAACTGGCCACGGATGCCGCGAACGGCCAGCTTCCGTCCTACGCGATCGTGACGCCACTGGCGGACCAGAGCCAACACAACGACACCGACATGAGCGCTGGGGACAACTTCATCGGGAGCACGGTGGCGGCCATCCAAGCCAGCCCGCAGTGGTCATCGACCGCCATCTTCATCGAATACGACGATTGTGGCTGCTTCTATGACCATATGAACCCCCTGCAGTACAACTCCCAGTGGGGTGTTCGTGTGCCGGTCGTGATCGTGAGCCCCTACGCCAAATTGGGTTACACGGACCGCAAGCCCACCACCTTTGCAGGAACGCTCGCCTTCGTGGAACACACCTTCGGGCTTGCCGCGCTCGACCCGGCGAACGATGGGTCGGCGTACGCTTATCGAGGTGCCTTCTGCTTCGCTCCGCAGGTGCACGGGTGTACGCCTGCCGGCCCTGCGCCGACGCCGCTGGTGTCACAGCCCCCGACGCCTCTCACGGTCTCCCAGAAGGCCGCCCAGGTCGCGAGCAACAAGGAGGACACGTAACATAGCGTCGCTCACGGTCTGCCCACCGTGAGAAGTGGGGCGCTTGTGAACCCACAAACCTCTTGACTGCCAGTCTGTCCGGGGTCATGCGGTCTGGCGGTGGCGAGAGCGTCAGAGCGGGTCAAGTGAGGTCTACTCACGCCCGACATGGGGAGCACCCTTGCCGGGTAGGGGACTTTCGGCGCCTCATCGGTTGCAGGTGGTCCCCTAGGTTCCAACTTGGACCGCACAAGATGCGATGCCTACCGAGGGAGTATCCCTTCGTGAAGAGATGCCAGGCGTCAGCTTGCGTGCTTGTCGAAGTCGGGAACAATGAGCACGGCACCTTCTTCCTCGACCTCGGTTCAGTCATAGTCCATTTGACCCATGCCCCGCCGACTTGACGCCCCTTAGCGGCCGTAGCGGTCTTCAAGGCGAACGACATCGTCCAGCTCTGTTGTACTCGCCTCCAGCACGACGGTGTCCACCAGAGCAATCATCCGATGTCTGGTCCCAGGGCGGAGGTGCACTGATTCCCCTGGGAGTAACTCGAACGACTCAAGGCCGTCGTCTTCCTCACCCACCTCGAACAACAGGCGTCCAGACTGCACGGAAATCGTCTCCTCCTTGCGCTCGTGGTACTGCAATGAGAGCGCATGACCCTCGTCGACATGGAGCAACTTGCCGCAATACTTTCCATCGACCATTGCGAAGTGGACTTCGTGGCCCCAGGGCTTCTCGACTCGACGAACACTCTGTACCCAATCCGACTTCGCCATGTCGGAAATCCTATTGGCCCGTTCCTACGGCGATGCCCACCGCGATGCGTGGGGAAGGGATCAAAGTCGGCCTAAGGCTTGTCAGCTGCGACTCACTCGCAGAGACCGGCGCCGGGACGAGCGCCTTGCCGAGAGACTCGAAGCTTCTGACACAATGGCGAACACGGGTAAGATCACATGCTCGATTGCCATCGACGACCTCCGTGTATGCGCTTGATGAAGGAGACGCGGGTGACCGACAGTCAGAAGCTGCCATCGGTGACCGACATGCTCGGTTGGGTCGAAGAGGTGGTCGCGCAGGGAGTGCGCAGACCGGGCTATCCCGCTGATCAGTGGACCGAGGAGTTCATCTTCCAGAAGTTCGAGGCCCTGGGACTCGAGTCAGTGCGCTTCGAGCCGGTGGAATCGGCCTTCTGGAAGGACAGTCACGCCCATCTTCTTGTGGGAGCAGATCCGGATCCTGTGGCGATTGAGTGCTTCCCGGTTCCGTTGTCGGAGCCGATCCGAGTCGAGGGTGAACTGGCTCGGTGGGATCGAGCCGACCCGGGCCACGTCGCGGGCAAGATCGCTCTCTACGACATCAAGTTCGACTCCCTGCCCGACGAGTTCCCGATTCTCCAGCGAAGAGCGTCCGCGGGATCTCCGCCTTCGTCACCCGACGCCGTGGTCGAAGCCGGGTGGGCGTTCGATCCCGATGGGACGTTTCCCGATGGACGACATCGCCTCCCGTTCGCTATTGAACTCCAGGAGACGATGGAGCCGGCAATCGCCGCGGGTGCCACTGGCTTCGTCGGGATCCTCCGCGGGTATCCCAGCGGGGGATGCGAGTACTACGTGCCCTATGACGGGGTGTTTCGCTCGATCCCGGGCGTGTACGTCTCCGAGGAAGCCGGCGATCGGGTCCTCGCTCTGTTGCAGAGCGGTGCATCGACGGCACGCATCGAAGTCGTGGCCGAACGGGGTGTCACGACGTCGCACAACGTCGTGGGGGAGCTTCCCGGAGCTGACGAAGAGTGGGTGGTCATCGGAACCCATCACGACGCCCCGTGGGCTTCGGCAGTCGAGGACGGCACGGGTATCGCCATGCTGCTCGCCCAAGCCACGGCTTGGGCGGCGCTCCCCGTGCCCAAGAGACCGCACCGGATGATCTTCACCGCTATGGCGGCACACATGTCCCATGGTGCGGGCACCCGTGCCTTCATCGAACGCCACCGGACGATGCTGGATCGCATCGTCCTGGAGGTCCACCTGGAGCACGCAGCGATCGACAGTCCCGGCTCCGGACTGGCTGACGAGAGTCCACGCGTCACTCCGCGCTGGTGGTTCACGACCGAGCATCTAGCCCTCGAGCAGGTCGTGTGGGATGCCATCGTGGAACATCGCCTGGACCGTTCTCTTATCCTCACTCCAGACGCCCTGGCCCCGTTTCCCACGACCGACGGTGGTTTCTTCCATCTCGAAGGCGTGCCTCTCGTGAACTACCTGACCGCGCCGTGGTATCTGTTTGATTCGGCGGACACCATGGACAAGGTGGATCACGAGTCCCTCGACAAGGTCAGTCGAGCAGCGTTCGACATCGTGAAGTCGACAGCCGGCAGGTCGGCACAGCAGATGCGAGCCTGAGGAGCATCGTCCGATCACGATCGGCGCCTCCTCGTCAGGTGTCGACTCTGAGTGGAGCATCACAATGACGCACGAACAAGTGTTCACCGACTCACATGGGGTCGAGGTCTTCAGCCGCTGGTGGGAAGTCGAATCGGCCATCGGAGTTGTGGTCATCTCCCACGGGGCGTCTGAGCACTCCGGTCGCTACGACCGGTTCGCCCAGGCACTGAATCGTGTGGGGCTGGCAGCGGTGGCCGTCGACCACCGTGGGCACGGCCGCACCGCGCAGACGACGAGCGCCGTCATGGGAGCCGGCGGTGGCCAGGCAGTCGTCGACGACCTTCACGAACTCAGCGAGGCGGCACGCTTGAAGGTCGGGACCGGAGTGCCTACCTTCCTGTTCGGGCATTCGATGGGCTCGCTCATTGCCTTGGCGTACGCCACTCGGCATGCTGGAACCTTGGCCGGATGCATTCTGTGCGGTGTGCCGGCTGAAGTGGACGAGGCAGCCGCTCTCGGCGCCCTACTCCAGGGCTTCGACAACCCAGACATGCGCGAGGAGCCTGCCGTCGATCTATTGGGCAGCAACAATGCCGCCTTTGAGCCAGCTCGAACGGCGTTCGACTGGCTGAGCCGCGACCCGATCGAGGTCGACAGGTACCTCGCCGATCCACTGTGCGGCGACAGCCATCCGCTGACCTTCGGGTACTTGATCGACCTCTTCGATGTGGTGGCCCCTGCCCGAGAGAACCTTGCAGCGATCTCGTGCCCGGTGCTGGTCATCGCCGGTGATCATGACCCTGCTGCCGCAATGGGTGCCCATGCATTCAGCCTCGCGACGGCACTTGGTGAGTCGGGCGTCAAGGTCGACCTGACCCTCTACGAGAGCGCTCGCCACGAGCTGCTCAATGAGACGAATAGAGACGAGGTCACTTCGGATGTGATCCGTTGGATGCTGAATCTGGTCTGACTTCCTGGCTCCCCCCTTCGCCGGGCTGGGGTGCCACCCTGCGGCACTTTCGGCTACCCGCCCGAAGCTGGGGACGGGTGAGGTGGATGGGGACCGCTCAGGCCTCGGCCATCACCTCGTCGTCATCGATTACACGCAGCGTAGGGCCCCCGGGCGGTGGCTTGAGCTGATCCACGGAGCTGGACGCGTGGACCGCCGTCTCGAAGACGACGACTCCGATGCCCTCTGCCTCGCCCTTGCTCATCCACTCTCCACGTACGAATCCCGGCCGAGCCTTCACGTGCGCGATAACACGGTTGACCGATCTGGCCTTCTGCGATAGGAAATCTTCAGTCCTTGAGGAGGGAGGTCATCTATGTCGTGGAACCTCAAGGGAAGCTACGTCGAGACATGTTCGTGTGAGCTGATGTGCCCGTGCAACCTGTCCTTCGACCATGGTGCGACGTACGACTTTTGCCGGGCGTGCCTGGTATTCAACATTCGGGAAGGTGAGGTTGAGGGCACCGAGATCGCCGACCGCAGGGTAGCGATGATCGTGGACACGCCGAAGGTCATGACAGATGGAAACTGGCGTCTCGGTGTGTTCGTTGACGACGAGGCGACCGATCAGCAGTTCGAGAAGTTGGTTCAGGTCTTCGGTGGGCAGCTCGGTGGTCCGATGGCGGCGCTCACGCCGCTGGTGGGCGAGATGCTCGGCGTCGAGCGAGCGGCGATCGAGATCGTCGATGACGGGCTGCGACACAGTGTCCGCATAGGAGACGCGATCGACTTTGAGATCGAGGACATCGTGCCTTTCGGCATCGAGACGGGCGAGCCGGTTCGCTTCTCGGGCATGTTCCACCCGGTTGGATCGAACTTGACGATGGCCGAGGCGAAACGATCGCGGATCAACGCCTTTGGTATCCAATACGAGGGCAAGACCGGTCTTTCGACCTCGGAGTTCTCCTGGGCGGCGTGATCGAGTAGCGATGTTGGCTAGCGAGAGCCTGAAGCGGAACGAGGGCCTCTCGCCGGCGTTCGCGGCGATGCGGGCGCGATTGGCCGTGGTGTTTCTCCTCTTTGCGCTTGCGGGTATCGGATGGTGGTGGACTGCCGGGCAGATGCGGGGGATGGACAATGGACCCTGGACCGGTCTGGGAGCGCTCAGCTGGTTCCTCGGTGTCTGGGTTGTGATGATGGCCGCGATGATGTTCCCATCCGTTGCGCCCACGGTCGCCCTGTACTCGCGCATGACCCGGAAGCGATCGTTGCTGTTGCCCATCGTCTTCACCACCGGATATTTGGCCGTGTGGGCGGTCGCCGGGGCAGTGGCGTTCGCTCTGGTGACTGGACTCGGCCGGATCTCCGACCATGCGCTGGCATGGGACCACGCAGGTCGGCCGGTCGCGGGCACCATCTTGATTCTCGCCGCGCTGTACCAACTGACACCGCTGAAGGACGCGTGCCTCGGCAAGTGCCGTAGCCCGCTCGGGCTTCTCCTCGGCTCTTGGCGCGACGGGAGATCGGGCGCCTTTCACATGGGCGCCAAGAACGGCGCCTGGTGCGTCGGCTGCTGCTGGGCACTCATGGCATCCCTCTTTGCCCTGGGGGTCATGAGCGTCGTCTGGATGCTCTTCGTGGCCGGGCTCATAACCATCGAGAAGACGATCCCATCGCGCCGCATCGCAACCTACGGGACGGCGCTGATACTGCTCAGCCTCGGCGTGCTGCTACTCGCGGCACCTGACGCGATCCCGCTGCTCACCATCCCGCATGATCACCAAATGGGGCGCATGCCGTCGATGGGCTCGTAGGTCGAGTTTCTGCCCCTGCCCCAGTTCACCGGGACGAGGTGGCACGCTGCGACCATCTCTCGATCCATCAAATCCAATAGCGGCGAATCACATTGCCATCCTCTGAGGCGCCCAGACCCTCGAAGACACCTCCGCATCGCTCGATGACGGCCGCAGATTCGTGGTTCTCCACGTCGCAGACGACCAGAACTCGATCAACACCTTCCTTTCGGGCCACCTCGATTGCCTGGCGCAGTATCTCGGTCGCGTACCCCCTCCGCCGATGCTCAGGCAGGACCCCGTATCCGATATGTCCGCCATGACGGACGAGCCACTCGTTCAACTCGAAGCGTACGGAAACACGGCCGACAAGGGCCCCATCCACCTCAGCTGCCAGGAAGGCTGCACGCACCCTGTCCGACGGAAGATCGGTACCGGCACGGATTCGCTCTGTCTCGTGGATCCATTCCAGCCACTGCATGTCGTCGTTGTAGCCCAGCAGAAATGTGAAGTTCTCCCCGGCGAATGCTCGATGTGCGGCCACTGCCACGGTCTCATCATCAGGGCGGAACGGCCTCAACAGAAGGGACACCCGCACGATCCTAGGGGTGCCCCGGCACGCCAATGATGTCGAGAGGTCCCCTGAGGGTCCACCGTTGCAAGGTTGGTTGTCAGCAATTTTGGGAGCACCGGAGCCGCCGGTCTGACCTGAGATCACGGACACCCGATGGTGTCCGTGATCTTACCGAGTGTGCAGAGTGAGCGCCCCATGCGGTTCAGTCTTGTGAGGCAGCACACCGGCGCATTGCAAGGGGTGTGGATTGGCTAGCGGCGAACGTCGTCTTCCCCACGAACCTGAGCACGGGTAGCAGACAGTTCCTCAAGATCCCAGATCTCGCTCAACACGACGGAACGGGAGCGCCCGAACCGGGCGATGACCCGAGGGGCGAGCACCGAGGCGCCGGTGGCTGTTACCGCGGCACCAGCGCCAATACTCCATCCAAGAGGGCCAAGGGGTGTGCACCCGAAGAACTGGCTGACGACGGGAGTCTGAACGATGGCAGTGAGGGCCGCTGCCGAAGCCACAGCCGACGCCAACACCAGCGGGCTCGTGCCACCGAGGACTGCCGTCTGGCCGAGCTGGGACCCGACCAGAGCGATCAACGCGACCGTACCGGCGCGGCGCCGAGTGCCCGTGCCGCGGGCCAGAAGCCATCCTCCCATGGCGCCACCTGCAGTCGTGGTAGCGCGGAGGGCGATCTGCCCCACCAAGGCAAACCCGAGGGAGGCATCGGGACCTTCGTGCACCAATCTCTCGGGGGATCGATTAGTCGGCGGTCGCATCGCGATGGTCATGGCCGGCAACATGTCGGTCAACAGGTTGACCAGCAGCAGTTGACGGGCACCCAGGGGCGAGCTCCCGGCCAGCCCTGTGGCAGCGACGGTGAAGGCGACTTCGCCCGCGTTGCCGCCAACGAGTATCGCGAGAGCGTCACGAACCGACGCCCACAGGGCGCGGCCCTCCACGATGGCGGCCAAGATGGTTTCGATGCGATCATCGACGACCACCAGGTCGGCCGCTTCGCGGGCAGCTGGCGAGCAGCGGTCGCCCAAAGCGATCCCCGCATTCGAGAGCCGGATTGCCGGTGCGTCGTTGGCTCCGTCCCCGGTCATCGCCACGACGCGACCGTTGCGCTGGTAGGCACGCACGATGCGGACCTTGTCCGTCGGGGCAACGCGTGCGAAGACCGAGATGTCGTCGAGCATCGCGTCGAGCTCGATGTCGGACATCGCATCAAGTTCGGAACCGGTCACCACACGCTGCCCGTTGACCATGTCGAGCTCGGTGCCGATGGCCCGGGCAGTGCTGGGGTGGTCACCGGTGATCATCACGACTTTGATCCCAGCGGCCCGCAAGTCGGCCACGGCAGCAGCGGCTGTCGGTCGCACCGAATCGGCCAAACCGAGGAGGCCGAGCAGCTCCATATCGCTGACCCGTTCGTCTGCCACCTCAGAGCGTTGGGAGGCTGGTCGTTCGGCGACCGCCAAGACGCGCAAACCTTGCTGAGTTAGCCGTTCCACCTCGAGCTCAAGGTCACGTCGGACCGCCGAGTCGAGGGGGATCTGGCCTTGCGGGCTTTGCCATGAAGTGCATCGCGGCAGGATCACCTCGGGCGCGCCCTTAACCGAGACACGGGCACCGGACGGGGTCTTCCCGATTACCGCGTGGAATCCCCGCACCGGGTCGAAGGGCAGTTGGCCCAGTACGTCCCAGCCGTTCAGCCCGTCGGCTGCGAGAACCCCGGTCGCGTATGCCCCGGCCAGGACGGCTCGGTCGGTGGCATGAGGTAGATCGGCCACGTCGTCGCTGCTCGAGCCGGGGCTGGCTCGCAGCGCGGCAGCGAGCACCGCCCGGGACCGCAGGCCCAGCGCACCGATTCCCTGGTCGATGGCGCCGTCGGACACCCGCTGCAAGCTGATGGCTCCCACTGTGAGGGTGCCTGTCTTGTCGAAGCACAGCGTGTCGACTCGACCGAGAGCTTCGATGGTCCGTGGGTGTCGAACCAATGCGCCCCGAGTGGAGAGCCGCCGGGCCGCGGCGAGCTGCGCCACCGATGCCACGAGCGGAAGGCCCTCGGGGACGGCGGCCACCATGAGGCTCACCCCCGATGTGATGGCTTGCCGCGGGCTGTGGCCCCGCACGAGCGTCAGCGCTCCGACCACCAACCCGCTGGCCATCGTCGCGGGCACGGTGATCGCGGTGAGCTTGCTCAGACGCGCCTCTACACCACTGGGCGGCGGTTCGGGGGCATCAGCCAGGCTGCGCCCGACCTCGGTGTCCGGTCCGACTGCTACCACGACCGCCAGGGCCCGACCGTTTGACACCGTCGTCCCCTCGTACAACATGCAGAGTCGATCCGCCAGCGCGCCTCCCGGCACGGAAGACGCCTGCTTGGTGACCGGTAGCGACTCGCCAGTCAAGACGGATTCATCGACCTCACAGGCTTCGGCCTCGAGAATGCGGCAGTCGGCCGGCACCACATCGCCTGCCTTCAGCTCGACCAGATCGCCGCAGACCAGCTCTTCTCGGTCGAGCGCCACGGATGCTCCGGCGCGCCGCACGGCAACCAGCGTGCTCGACACCTCGACCAGGCGTTCGATGGACACCTCGGCCCGGACACGCTGGACGCCCCCGATGACGGCGTTGACTCCCATGACGCCAGCCACCAGACCGGCGTCGGTCATCGATCCGACGGCGGCGGACAACCCCGCAGCGACGGCGAGCACTGGCGTGAGCGGGTTCGCAAGCTCGGCCGCGACGGCCTGCGTGAGCCGGAGCGCGGGCGGCAGCGCGGGAGAGCGGACCGTCTGGCGGGCCGCGGCCTGATGGTGGCTCAATCCGCGCGTAGAGGTGCCGAGTGCAGCCAGAACCTCGTCCCCCTCCATCGTGTGCCAGGCGGTCTGCCGACGCGGCACGGGGGCCCGGTGGCGGCGAAGTGCCCCCGCAGTCGCCAGGGCCTGCGCCTGGGCCACCAGTGCCGCGGCGTTGACCGGGAGCGCCGCCCGCCGCCCGGCGCTGCCAGCCGGACCAAGGAATGACCACACGCTGCCGATCCCCGAGCCCGCCAGAGCCAGCATGGCGCTCCGAGTGGCCACGCTTCGAGCAGCCGACACCGCCTCGACGAGGAGATGGGCGTCGGCCAGACCCCCTTTGGTCAAGACATCGGCTGTCCACGGTACCTGCGCGCCCGTGATTCCTACGCCGAAATCTGAGGCCCGTAAACCGTCGGCGGACCCCGAGACCAAGAGCACCCCATGGCCTTCGAGTTGGAGCGAGCGCACGCTCTGTGCGAGTCGGCGACCGCCTGCCATCGATCGATCGACCTCCAGCCGTTCGGCCAGGGCGATGCCTCCCCCGGCTACTGCGATGCCCAGCCCACCTCGCTGAGCGGCTCCGACAAGCGCCTCGGCCATGGGGTCCAGCTCGGATCTTCGTATCAGAACATCGGCATCGAGCAGCACCATGTCCACTCGGTCGAGCCGACGCAAGGCGGCGCGATCGAGCACCACCACGTCCCGTTGGGCCAGTTGGCTGGCGAACGAGGCCGCGAAGGCCTCGCGGCCCATTCGTCCCGCCTTGGGCAACCCCGCCACCAGGAAGCTGGCTGCCCGTCGTGGGCTACCTGTGAACGCGAGGGTGGCCCCAAAGGCGCCGATGGATGCGAGCGTGGCCACGTCCGCATAGCGCTCGAGCAGGCCGCTCGGCAGTGGTGTGGCGCGCGTCTCGGTCGCAATCGCTGCGGGCGGCGGCACTTCGAGTGAAATCGGGTGGAGTTCTCGCTCGCGGCGCTCCCAACTTCGACGACGCTCCCGGGACTCACGCACCAGGTTGGCCCGATGCCCGATATCGACAGCAAGGCCGAGGGGACCCTGAGACAGCGCTTGGACGAATGCGTTCGACAGACCCAGGCCGAGGTCGGTGATCGGGGTCCCCAGATGCTGCTCCATGAATCCCCGCAGCCGCGGCTCGTTGTCGACCAATGACACGAGAGAGGCGAGTTCGACCGGAAGAGGAGTGGCCCGCAGGAGTTGGCCGAAGACGCTGGCTCCCAATCCCAGGACATCGGCGCCGAGCGCGATGGCGTCGCGCCGGAGCGGCTCGAGATCACCTGGATGCTCGGGTCGATCGAGCGGGAACCGCTCGTTGCCGATCTCGTGGGCCTCCTCGACATCGCTGATCGTCTCGATCAGGACATCGGGCGATGAAAGCTCGGGATCGAAGGCCACCACGACTCGACCCAGCACTGCGTTGATCTGAGCCCACTGCACCCCTTCAACGGCGTTCAATGCCGCCTCGAGGTCCTTAACCAGCACCTCGGAACCGGGCCGGTGCACCGCGCGGACTTCGATGTGTGCTCGACCCTCGCCAACCCAGATTCGTCGATTTCGCCGTCCGGGATACAGCCGTCCAAGCGCGCTGCCGGTCACGCTGGTGACGGCTTGCGGGGCTCGAAGCACGCCCGCAATTGCTTGACGCGGATTCACCACGCCACGACCGGCATTAGGCGGGCATCTGGCTCTCGACCCCTCTCGGTCCCGAACCGCGATCGAAGGGGCGCGCCGCGGGCCCAACCCTCATGCGAGGCTGAGTGCGGCACCCCGCTTGGTCTATGCAGCCACTGCCATCGAGACGGGCCTCTCTGGAGACAGCGACTGCCCCCGGACCCAGTGCAAGATCCGCAGGATCGCCACCTGCAGAGCGATAGCTGCCAGTTCAAGGAGCAACCATTCGACGAACAATTCCATCGAACCCCCTCACCGTGTCGGTGTAGCTCTCCCGGTGACCGTAGTGGGAGTAGGTGAACGGGACGCGGCCGAAGGGTGTCGAAGTGGCGAAAAGTTGGTAAACCCTTCCGCGCACTTGGTGCGGTGAGTTGCGCTCGTGGCATCTCGAACGACAAGGCGCCCTGTCCGCCTCGTGTTACATCACGTCGCATCCTCGGAGCATCGGCGCCGCGCATAGGTGCATCTGGCACGCTCAACTTGAGCGATGGTGTCTCGCCACGAGCACGCCCGCGCCGATCAGCGCGGCCAACGGAAGATCGACCGCTCCAAGTAGTGTGGCACCCGCCAGCACAGCCCAGAACCCGGCACGTACCGCCGTCTCCGGAACGGTCAGGTGGACGATTGGCATGACGTAGACATCGTGCCCATTGGCGCTCGCGTCCGCATGGGTCTCACTTCGCCTTGTCGCCGTCTTTCGTGGTGCGCTGCCAATTTTGGTAATGCCCTCCGGCATTTCTTCTCCTTCTTCCGGCTGGCCGTAAAGATGATTCGGTTCGTTCGGATGCCGATTTCCCGTCGACCTGGTTTGTCAGACCTCCTCGAGCACTTCTCCGAGCCCTTGCAAGGCCGGTCGATTCGTCAAGTCCGCGAGAAGGTGGCCAGCAGTCAGGAGTAAGGCCACCGGCCACTCGATGATCTCGATGGCGGCCAGTACGCCGAGACCGGCGTAGAACACGAGATGTTCGATTGGCGGCGTTTCGATTCGCACTTCGTCCGCGGTGATCACTACCCGGTGGCCCCCCCTTTCGGTGGCCAGCGCAGCCCCTACTGCCACCATGGAACCTCCTCGGGGTGGTAGCCGACACGCCAGGGCGATCCGCTCTGATCGCACCTCACGATCTCTCTTCTACTGCGGGGGTGCAAACGCGCCTCCCCAAACACCCTATCGAGCGAATGACCTGGTAAGCAGGGCCGAAGGTCCCTCCTGAAGGTCCGACGAAGGCGTCCGCTTTCCCACCATGACGCCCGGCTGGTTGGTGCACGCACCAACCTCACCTCGGCGGTGCTCGAGGACGAGATGGTGGCCTTTGTTTGTGGAGGCGATGGGACTTGAACCCACGAACCTCTTGACTGCCAGGCGCTTCTGGGGGCATTCTCGGCGTGGTCGCTGATCTGCGATTTCGGAGAAAGTACCTGATGAGAGGCCAATTGCCGGTCCCCGTTGGCACTCCCTGTCATCCCCTGTTATCCCGTGCCGCGCGGGGATTTCGCGGGGATGGCGAAGTGCGGTCTCCCTCACTCGGAGTCGGGGAGCCCGCTGTCAGCACGGTAATAGACAATCCGCTATATGCTGTAGTTCATGGAGAAGTCCACGCCAAGTGCTCCGGCCGCACTGCTCCGCGAAGCGCGCTCCCGAGCCAACCTCTCGCAAACCGACGTCGCCCGGCGGGCGCACGTTGCGCAGAGCGTCGTCAGTGCGTACGAGTCCGGACGTCGAGAGCCGGCGTTCACCACACTTGAGCGACTCATTGCCGCCACCGGGCATCGGCTCGACGTCCGGCTTGAGCCGACGGTGGACGCTCGTCCCGGCTTACCCGACACGCCCCTCGGACGCCGTCTCCGGCAGCGCCGCCGTCAGGTCCTGGCCGTCGCCAAGACGAACGGCGCCTCCAACGTCAAAGTGTTCGGGAGTGTTGCCCGTGGAGAGGACACTTCTGATAGTGACATCGACATCATGGTCGACCTGTCGCCTCGGTCGAGCCTTGTCACGTTGGGGCGATTGGAGCGAGAACTCAGTGACGTCCTCGGCGTGCCTGTCGATGTCGTACCGGCCGAAGGCCTACGAGAGGCGGTGCGTGCTGAGGCGGAGAGGGAGGCGATCCCCCTATGAGCCGCCACGACCGCGAGTGGTTAGCCGACATCGTCGATGCCATTGGAGCGATTCGCCACTATCAAGAGCGAGGCGACCTGAGTGACGGCATGATCTTCGATGCCGTTCGACTCCGGCTGATCGAGATCGGTGAGGCCGTGAAGCGACTGAGTCCTCCCCTGCTCGAGAAGGAACCTGGCCTTCCCTGGGAGGAAATCGCAGGGATGCGCGATCGCCTCGCTCATCGGTACTTCGACACATCACACGCCATCGTCCAGGCCACCATTGACAATGACATACCCGAGCTCGATCTCGCCGTGCGGCGCCTGCTCTCGCAGGCGCCGTGACAACTCGGCGCTCGGGCGGGTGGCCGCCAATGACCGACCACACTCGCGGATTCCGTTCGGTCTCGGAGGGATCAATCGGCTATCCCGTGCTGCGAAGTGCCCACCATCCCGGCAGCGTTAGACACCCAAGCGCGGAAGCTGTCAAGCGGCGAGGTCGGAGTCCGCTCGCCAGGCGATGTCCTCGCAATACAGCTCGTCTCGATCGAGGCAGTGGTGGAGGATGCCCACCCAGCGGTTGGCCAGCTGACGGTTGGCTTGGCCGTGGGTCTTCCCGCGGCCTCTGAGCTCGTCGTAGTAGCGCCGTGCACCTGCCGAATGCGTGAGGGAGCAGAAGGCCCACCTGTCAAGGGCGGCGGCGAGCCGGCGGTTCCGGGCGTAGCGGGCTAGCACGACCCGGCTCCGTCCCGAGGCCTTGGTGACCGGGGACGTCCCGCCGTAGTTTTTGCGAGACTTGGCGTTGGCATAGCGAGTCCGGTCATCACCGAACTCACCGAGTACCCGAGCGCCGAGGATCGTCCCGAGTCCTGGCAGGGAGAGGACGACCTTGGCGTCCGGGTGCTGCTCAAAATGCTCGGCCAGCGAGATCTCGAGCGCGGCGATCTGTTTCGTGTAGGCCTCGATGAGCGAGAGCGACGACCGGGCCACTTCGCCGTGAGCTTCGGCGATGCCCGTGGGCGCTTCGAGGTAGGTAGCCCGCAGGGCTGCCTGGATCTCCTCGGCCCTCCTCTCGAGGTTGCGACTCCGTCCGCCACGTCGCAGCGCCGACATGATCTTCGAGCGTGAGAGCTGGCGCCCGATTGCCGGCGTCGGGGCGATGGAGAGCACCGAAATGGCATCGGCGCCCCACAGGTCGGTCCCAAAGGCGGCCAGGGCGCCGGGGTAGTACTCCCGCAGCGACGACCGCAGGGCATTGACCTGGCGCTGACGACCCCAGATGGCGTTCTGGTGGGCCCGGCCGATGATCTTGACTCCTTCGACCGCCTCGGTGTCTCCGGAGACTTGGCGGTGGTTGTGCCGATCGGTGCGCACCAAGTCGGCGAGGACCTTGGCATCGCCGGGGTCTGACTTTGCCCCCGAGGTGGAATGGCGGTCCCGATACCTCGAGGCAGCCATCGGGTTGATCGCATAGACGTCGTAGCCCGCAGCGAGCAGCGCTGTCACGAGCAGGCCGCGATCGATCTCAATGCCGACTGCCGCCTCTTCTGGCTCTTCGGCATGCATACCAACCAGGCCATGGAGTTCGGCCAAGCCCTCGACGCCGTCGGCAATACGACGTTTCCCAAGAATCTCTCCGGCCTCGTCCATCACGCAGACATCGTGATGGTCTTCGGCCCAATCCACACCGACGAAGATCATCGCTTCCTCCCTTTCACCTGCTCTGCTCGAGCCTGGAGGAGTGCAGCGGCGACCTAATGGATCAGTGCTCTGGGCACGACACCCCAACAGCCGTCAGTCTCCTCACCGACCGACCGGGGCACGATCTAACGCTAGGACTCAAGGTCCGGGGGACAACAGTGCTGCCCGATCGGCGGCTCGGAGATCAGTCTCTCTGGAAGACTGATCCGCTGCCATTAGGGGACACAGGCACATCACTCGTTACGCGCCACCTCGGGGCCGGTCATCCGACCCAGGAGCGGGAACGTCGAGGCGATGATCAACAGCGACACCACCAGTCCACCGATGACCGTTGCCCAGAAGGTGATGCCGGGCATTCGGAACACGAAATCGAGTTGTGACTTAAGGAAAAGGGCGGCGGCCAGGAGTCCCACTGCAATCGACACAGCCGCCACGAGGAGCAGCGGCAAGGCGCTCTCCAGCACGATCACACGGCGCAGGACGGCTATTGGCACGCCAGCGAGGCGGAGCAGGCTGAAGGGGCGCTTGCGCTCGCTCAGTCCGGCGGCGATGTTCACCGCAAGGCTGCACGCTGCAATAACCAAGCTTGCCACCACGATCACCTGCGTCAGGTTGCGGACCATCGCCAGGAGTCGCTCTTCACTTGGCCCAACCGTATGGATCACGACGGGCGGCCCTTCGTTTGGGAACGACTGAATCAGCGCTGTTCGAGCTCGCTCTATGGAGCTGGGCGCGCCATCCGTGGCAACGATGACAGCCTCGACGGGAAGGTCTGCGACGCTCGCAGCACTCAGAGGCGCAGAGGGCCAAACAGTCTCCGACGGCGCCTTGGCGACTTCGTTGTCTCCGACGAAGATCCCAACGCTCGCAACCATCGCTCCTGGCGCACACTTGCCGATAGCGGGGGTTGTGGCGAGTGCCTCGCAGGAGATCACGCCCACGCCGTTCATCCGCTGTGTCGGCGAAGGATCGACGTGGATCAGGGCCACGTTGCGCACCCCAGGCACACCGTCGAGTTCCGCGAGTGTCCCGGCAGGGATCGTGCGGAGCGAGTTGGAACTGTTGCACGGGTTGGTGAGCCCGCAGAACTGAGCTGCGAGCGTGGTTGCCGACCTCGAGCTCCCCACTTGGGAGGTCGAGGCAACGATCGAGCCGAGTGCACCGATCGCTGCGCTCGTGACGAAGAGGGCGAGCACCAGACCGCTGATGGAGCGGAACGCCGCCCGAGGATTGTCAAGGAGCCGGCGGCCGGCGATCAGGGTGGCAGCTCGATTGGCCCGAACGGCCATGAGCAGCGATCCGATCCTCGTCAACCAGGGCCCTGCGAGCATCAAGCCCACCAAGATCAACAGCAAGCCTCCGACGAGCTCCAATAGCTGGCTGCTGTTGCTCTGCGGCTTGCCGGCGATGGCGAAATAGGCGAGCAGCGCGATGCCACCAACCAGTGGGATCACCCGGGCGGGTCGAAGGAGGTGTCGATGGGGCGCGTCGCGTTACACCGAGCGGCGAGATCCGGACTCGACGCAGTCCCGCGCGAGCGGAGGCAATCGCAGCGATCGGAACGCCGATGATCACGAGGAGGAGGTCGCTCAACGTGAGCGAAAGGTCATCCGGAGCAAGCTGCGCGCCAGTGAACGGGACGTGGGCCAAGAGCAGCCGGAGTGGAATGTAGAGCGCAAAGCCGAGAACCACTCCCGCGAACGCCGCCACAGATGCCTCCACCGCCGCAATCACTGAGACCTGATGGGGGGTCGCACCCACGAGCCGCATGGCAGCGAAGCGCTCCTCCCTCCTTGCCGCAGACAAGCGACTGGCTGTGGCGATCAGGATGAGCACCGGCACAAGAAGTACGACGGCGACGCCAGCCAAGATCCACTTGAGGATCGGTGCGCTTCCGCTCCCGCTGTTGCTCTGGCAGCTGTAGCAGTTGGCCAAGGTGTGCTGGATTCCTCGAACTTGTTGTACCCCATGCACGTGGGAGAACGTGCGGGCGTCATGACCAACGATGGCGACCAGAGAATCGGGTGATGGAAGGGCAGCAGGATCGATCGGCCCTACCAACTTTCCGGGGAATCGGTCGCCGAGCTCACTCTGCGGAACGGATGCGATGAGACGCTCAAGGGCCGGTGACGCGTAGTACTCGCCGGCAGATGGAATGTGGCGAATCCCAGGCGGCGTCGGCGAGTTCCGGCCCGTCGTAGCTACGTCGACACGGTCGATCGCCTGTGCGCCGTACTCGTCCACGGTGTAGAGCCACCACAGTGGGTTGACCGTCGCTCCTGTTGACGACGCTGCCGTCTGCGCCGACGTGTTGAGCCATGCGGCTCGATCAGCCTGGGCGCGCAGTCCGTTCACACCAGCCAGGACACACATTAGGAGACTGACGCCGAGAGCGACTGCTGCGGCAGTGACGGCCACGCGCACGAGCGCCTCCCGACCGCTGCGCAGGGTGAGGTGCAGTCCGAGTCGAATCATCGAGAAGCAGCTGTTCTTGAGGCGACGATCCCGTCACGCACGATCACCTCTCGGTCGGCAAACGCAGCGACCCGAGCCTCGTGGGTGACGATCACCACCGTCGTGCCCTGCTCGCGTGCTGCGCGCGTCAGTAGATCCATGACCAGCTCGCCATTGAGCGAGTCGAGCGATCCTGTGGGTTCGTCGGCGAAGAGCACATCTGGCTGGTTTACGAGTCCACGCGCCAGAGCGACCCGCTGGGCCTGACCGCCCGACATCTCGCCCGTGCGATGGCTCTCCATGCCTTCGAGATCGAGTCGCTCGAACCAGACTGCCGCCGCAACGAGTGCGTCTGTCCGAGGCGTGCCGCTGAGCAATAAGGGCAGCGCCACGTTCTCCGCCGCCGTGAGCTCTGGTACGAGCTGACCGAACTGGAATACGAAGCCGAAGCGGTCCCGACGAAGCTTGGACCGATCCTTCTCACGCAAGGTGTCCAAGCGCTCACCGTCGAAAAAGACCTCGCCCGTGTCGGGAGTGAGGATGCCTGCGAGGCAGTAGAGCAGCGTGGACTTGCCTGAGCCGCTCGGTCCCATGATGGCTAGCACTTCGCCGCGGTCGACAGAAAGGCTGGCCCCTCGCAGCGCAGGCGTCTCTCCGAAGGAGAGCACCAGCTCGCGTGCCTCGATGATGGTTTCTTCGACTTCAACCCTCGAAGGTGGCAAGGCGCTCGTCACGACCGAACCACTTCGGCGAGCAATGTGAGTCGCGCTGCCGTGATGTCGATCCATCGAAGATCGGCTTCCAGGTGGAAGAGCCCGTGGTCGGCGAGCAGTGCATCGACGAGGGACCCTCGCTGCTTGAGCTCGGTGAGCTCGCGCATCCGGCGCAGGTGCGCTGCTCGTTGTGTGTCGAGGTAGTCCTCAGCTGGTCGATCGAGCATGAGGGAGAGCACGACCTTCACGAACAGGTCCGTTTGGAGATGAGGCTCGGCCGGGACCGGTTCAGAGAGCCATGCCTCTATCTCCTCCTTGCCACTCTCGGTGATCCTGTAGCGCTTGCGGTCCGGGCCGGCGCCGGGTTCAGCTTCCCCGGTGACCGCCTTTCCGTCCCGCGCGAGTCGGCCCAAGGTGGCGTACACCTGGCCGTATGGAAGCGGTCGACCTCGACCAAAGAAGGTGTCGTAGTCGCGTTTGAGGTCATACCCGTGGCTCGGTTCGCGATCGAGGAGTCCAAGGATTGCCATAGGTACGCTCATACCCGCGAGCATACACTGAGTGTATACACGGACCAATCAGGGCGGCTGACCAGCCATCGGGGCTCGCCCCTAAGTGCCTGATTCGGAGTGGGGCACCCCCTGAAGGAGGTCTGGCACTGTTCCCGGCACCCCGGCGGTTCATAAGCGGGCCGAGCCGGCGGCGGAGCCGTCGGCGACGGCCCAGCGTCTTGATCGGGTAGAGAAACTCATCACAGATCCTTCAGCAGATCGACAGAAGCTCCCTGCAAGAGCGTCTCTGTTGTCCGTCCTGTCCGCTCGTGACTCCTGGTGTTCGTTGGTGTCCGTTGAGTACCTTCACCTGCGGTTTTCCGGATCGTGAGCTGTCACGGCGGTGGTGCATCGTCTCGGCATGGATGCGGCAGATCACGCCATGCTCGAGGCCCTCGTGCGGCACAGGCGCCACGACCAGCTCGACGACTTCTTGACTCAGGGTGATGGATGTCGGTGGTGCCGCCATCCCATCCGGCTGCGGGGCTTCGTCATCTCGGGTCGAGATGACACCCGATCGGTCACCTTCACCAGCGCCTCACAACCCGACGGCGTCATCCTCAAGGGCTGCGGCTCGAGGAGCGAGGTGCGATGCCCGGCCTGTGCCGAGATCTACCGGGGCGACGCCCGCCACCTCGTCCGAGCCGGGCTCGAGGGGGGCAAGGGCGTCCCCGAGTCGGTGGCGCAGCTTCCCGCAATCTTCGTGACCCTGACTGCCCCCAGCTTCGGGACCGCGCACACGTTGCGAGGCGGCGAGGCGTGTCAGACCGCTACCGCCGGTGCTTCGTGCCTACACGGTCGACCCCTCGCCTGCCGGCAACCACACCAACCAGCCGATGAGATCGTGGGGAGCCCGATCTGTCTCGACTGCTACGACTACGTGGGCGCCGTCCTCCAAAATTCCTCCACGCCCGAGTTGTGGCGCCGCACCATGATCTATCTGCAGCGCCGGATTGCCTCGGTCCTCGGTAGCACGCAGGCGGAGAGCACCAAACTCGTGCGTCTCTCCTTCTGTCGGGTGGCCGAGTTCCAGAGCCGGGGTCTCGTGCACCTCCACGCCATCGTGAGGGCCGGCAGTGCAGGAGACCAGCCTCCGACGATCGAGGCCGACCAGCTCGCCGTGGCATGTCTCGAGGCGGCGGAGTCGGTGTCGGTGCACCATCCGCGGGGAGTCGCCCACTGGGGTTCTCAACTCGACGTCCAGGTGCTCGGCACGGGTGACCAGCGGTTGCAACGAGTGGCGAGCTATCTCGCCAAGTACGCCACGAAGACCTCGAGCGAGAACCCCCGACTCGACGCCCGCATCACCTCGCTCGGTGACCTCGAGGAGCGAGCACTCCCCCCGCACCTGCACCAGATGGTGGCCACCGCTCTGAGCCTCTCGGAGGATCCCGCTCTGGCCCGTCTCAATCTTGCTCGCCATGCCCACCGGCTCGGCTTCGGTGGGCACTTCCTGACCAAGTCGCAGAACTACTCGACGACCTTCGGTGCCCTTCGAGACGCCCGTGCTCGCTGGCAGGAGGCCAGGTGCTTCGGTGGAACTGTCCCGGCCGACCGTGTCGTCGAACGGCGTTGGCGGGCTGTGGGTGCCGGGTGGGCCAATCAGGGCGAGGCCCTCTTCGCCGGCTACCAGCAGCGCCAACGGGCAGAAGAGCGCAGGGAGGCACTGTTCGCATGGCACACCCGAAGAGACTGAGCCTTGGGTCAGAGGCCAAGCCGCCGAAGGCGGTGTGGCAGCCATGTCGAGACCGTTCTCCGTCATGAGCATCCACAAGCGCGTGACCAAGAAGCGGGGTGCGACCTGGGTGGTCCGCTACCGGGACCCCATTCCGAGGGAGCGCACGTTCGACCGCAAGAGTGACGCCGAGCGGTTCGAGCGCTACGTGCGCCACCAGCTCGACACCGACCAGTACCTCGACCCGGAGTCGGCCCGAATCACGGTCCGGGAGTGGGCCGAGCGCTGGTGGCCGACGGTCGAGAACAGCGACCGGGCACCCAGCACGATCAGCGGCTACGAGTCGGCGCTGCGGATCCAGGTCCTGCCCTACATCGGGCAGTGCCGGCTGCGCACTCTCCGGCGCATCGACATGGAGGAATGGCTAGGCGAGCTTCGGTCGGCCGGTTATTCGAACTCGACGATCCATTCAGCTCGAACCGTGGTGGGAATGGTGCTCACCTCGGCGCTCGATGCCCGCATCATCGCTGCCAACCCGCTGGCCGGACTCCGAATCCCGACGGCCACGAGCCGCACCCGCAACGCTCTCAGTGCCACGCAGGTCGAAGCGTTGGCCGCCACGGTCCACCCGTGGTGGCGCCCTTTCGTATTGGTCCTGGCCTACTGCGGACTTCGTCCCGGAGAGGCCTCAGCACTCCGCCGTCGGCACCTCGACGACCTGGGGCGGCTCACCGTCGAGACGGCACTGACCGAGCACAGGGGGCAGCTCCTCGAGCGGGACACCAAGACGCACCGGGCCCGGGTGGTCCAGGTGCCGGCCTCGGTCCTGGCCGAGCTCCGCGAGCACCTCGAGGTCCGAGCCCGGCGGGACCGGGATGCCCTGATCTTCACCACGCCGTCGGGTACCCCGGTGCGGATCTCGAACTGGCGTCACAAGGTCTGGCAGCCGGCCGCCGACGAGCTCGGCTTCCCGTCCTGGGCCACGCCGTACATCCTCCGGCACACGGCGGCCAGCCTCATGGCTCAGCGTGGCGTGCCCGTCTCTGCCGCCGCTGCGGCGCTGGGCCACGACCCCGCAATCTTCCTGCGCACGTACGCGCATCTCTACCCCGGGGACCTGCGCGCCGTGGCCGATGCGATGGACGGCGCACGACGCGACGCACGAGACGCCGCCCGGGTCGTCGACGGACACCACTCGGACTCGTTGTCACTCGGACTCGTTTGTCACCACTCGGACTCGTCGACGCGCGGGGATTTCGCGGGGACGAATGGTGGAGCGTCGGAATGCTCCGGAGATCAGAGCCTCTGATCAGGGAATTTTGTGGAGGCGATGGGACTTGAACCCACGAACCTCTTGACTGCCAGTCAAGCGCTCTACCAGCTGAGCTACGCCCCCAGTGGTGGAGGTCGAATCTAGCAGTCCGTGGCGACGCCCCGGTCCCGTCCTCGGGTGCGTGGCGGAGCAGCGCGACCAGTGCCGAGCCACCGGACGGCGTCGCGTCCTTCCTGCTCAAGGGAGGGATCGGCCGTCGCCTACCCTGGGGGCATGGCACGCGCGTACGACGTCACTGCGGTGGAGCGCAAGTGGCAAGAGCACTGGGACGACGAGGGCACCTACCAGGTCGAGAACGACGACCCCCGCCAGAAGTTCTACGCGCTGTGCATGTACCCGTACCCGTCCGGGGCGGCCCACCAGGGCCACGTCCGCAACTACACCTTCGGTGACCTGGTCGTCCGCTACCAGACGATGCTGGGCAAGGCGGTGCTCAGCCCGATCGGCTTCGACTCGTTCGGCTTGCCCGCCGAGAACGCCGCCATCAAGACCGGGACCCACCCCCGGGTCTTCACCGACGCCCGGATCGCCGAGCTGACGTCGTCGCTGCGCCGGCTCGGCGCCGTCTACGACTGGCGCCGCGAGGTGCACAGTCACGAGCCCGCGTACATCAAGTGGAACCAGGCCATCTTCCTCAAGCTCTGGGAGGCCGGGCTGGCCTACCGGTCGAAGGCCCCGGTGAACTGGTGTCCGGGCTGCCAGACGGTGCTCGCCAACGAGCAGGTCCTGGCCGACGGCACGTGCGACCGGTCAGGTGACGTGGTCGAGCGGCGGGACCTCGAGCAGTGGTTCTTCCGCATCACGCAGTACGCCGACGAGCTCCTCGAGGCCCTCGACGACCTGGAGTGGCCCGAGCGGGCGAAGGTCATGCAGCGCAATTGGATCGGCCGGTCCGAGGGCGCGGAGTTCGACCTCCGGGTCGAGGGCCGCCCCGGCCTGACCGTGCGCGTGTTCACGACCCGCCCGGACACCAGCTTCGGGATGACCTACGCCGTGATGGCCCCCGAGCACCCCCTGGTCGACGGGCTGACCACGGACACCCAGCGCGAGGAGGTCGAGGACCTGCGCACCCGGGCGGCCGAGGAGAGCGAGATCGAGCGCATGACCGAAGGCGATCCCGCCGCCCTCGGCAAGCGGGGTGCGTTCACCGGAACGAACGTCATCAACCCCTTCACGGGCGGTCCGGTCCCGCTCTACGTGGCCGACTACGTCCTCATGGGCTACGGCACGGGGGCGATCATGGCCGTGCCGGCCGAGGACGAGCGCGACTGGGCTTTCGCCACCGTCCACGGGCTGCCCATCGTGCGCACGGTGCAGCCACCCGAAGGGTGGGACGAGCAGGGGGGAGGGGCCTATACGGGCGAAGGCCCCAAGATCAACAGCGCATTCCTCGACGGCCTCGACATCCCGACCGCCAAGACCAAGGCGATCGAGTGGCTCGAGGAGCAGGGGATCGGCGAGCGCAAGGTCAACTACCGGCTACGGGACTGGCTGGTGTCTCGCCAACGGTTCTGGGGCTGCCCGATTCCGGCCGTGTACTGCGAGGAGCACGGTGTCGTGCCGGTGCCCGAGGAGCAACTGCCCGTCGTCGCCCCCGACGACGTGGAGTTCCTGCCGACGGGGCAGTCGCCACTGGCCCTGCACGAGGGCTTCCTCCACACCACCTGCCCCGTGTGCGGGGGGCCGGCACGGCGCGAGACCGACACCATGGACACCTTCGTGGACTCGTCGTGGTACTTCCTGCGGTTCTGCGACCCATGGAGCGCCGACCGACCCTTCGATCCGGCCGCGGCTCGTCACTTCATGCCGGTCGACCAGTACATCGGCGGGATCGAGCACGCCATATTGCACCTCCTCTACGCGCGCTTCTACACCCGCGCCCTCATCGACGTGGGTGTGGCACCGGGAATCGAGCGTGAGCCCTTCCGGCACTACCTGGCGCAGGGGATGATCCGCATGGACGGGACGAAGATGTCCAAGTCCAAAGGCAACCTGATCGCTCCCGAGAACTACTTCGACACCGTCGGCGCCGACGCGCTACGCCTGTTCCATCTCTTCGTCGGACCGCCGTTCGACGACATGGACTGGTCGGAGCAGACCGACCAGGTGATCGACGGCTGCGGTCGCTTCCTCGACCGCCTGTGGCGCACATGCACGGCCGAGGCCCCGCTGCGCAACGGCGAACAGGGCGCCGGGGACCTCGCCGTGCGCCAGGCGGTCCACCGCACCATCGCCGAGGTCACCAAGGACCTCGACCGCTGGTCGTACAACACGGCGGTGGCCCACTGCATGGAGCTGCTCAATTTGGTGCAGCGCTACGGGCGCGACGGGGCAGGAGCCCACGCCGAGGTGTGGGGCGAGGCGCTCGACACGCTGCTGCTGCTGCTGGCGGTCATGAGCCCGCACGTCACCGCCGAGCTGTGGGAGCGTCGCCATCCCGGTCAACCGTCGGTCCACCTGGAGCGCTGGCCCACCTTCGACCCCGAGCTGGTACGGCAGGACACGGTGACCATGGTGGTCCAGGTCAACGGCAAGGTGCGCGACCGCATCGAGGTCGACGCCGGGATCTCCGAGGCCGCTGCCGAGGCCGCCGCGCTGGCCTCCCCCAAGGTGGCCGACGCGTTGGGCGGCGCTTCACCGAGGCGGGTGGTGGCGCGCCCGCCCAAGCTCGTCAACGTGGTCGTCTGAGCACCCGGCGCGAACGCGGCTGTTCGGTGAACCTGCCGGCTGCGTCGTGCGTGACCCAGCCGGCTCAGTCGTGGAAGCCGGCCAGCACGGGGCGCCAGCGTTCCCAGTCGGTCTGGCGCGGGCCGTAGAAGCTGAAGCGGTCGATGAGGCCCTCGAAGCGGTTGCGGACCTCGGTGGCCACTTGCTCGAGCGGGCAGACCACTGCGAAGGCCTCGAGGATGTCGTCGGTGATGAGCTCGCCCATCTTCACCCACTCGCCCCGCTTGGACAGCGTGTTGAGCTCGGTCTGCAGGTCGCCCCAGCCGTGCAGCTCGAGCACGGGCCGGTAGGCGGGCGTCGAGCCGTAGAAGGCGATCTGCTGGCGCACCGTCGTTGCCGCCGCCTCGGTGCTCTCGTCGTCCTCGCCGGTCACGACGAAGCCCGGGTACGAGATCGTGAGGTCTGCCCGCGTCTTGCCGGCCTTGACGGCGCCCCGTTCGAGGGCGGGCAGGCTGACCTCGCGCAGGTAGCGCTCGGTGGTGAACGCGTGCACCAGGAAGCCGTCGGCCACCTCGCCGGCCACTTCGGTCATCTGCCGCCCCACCCCGGCCAGGAGGATCTTGGGGTTCCCGTGGGGGTTGGGACCGGGGTCGAAGAACGGCGTCATGAGGGTGTGCGTGTAGAACTCGCCCCGGAACGCGAGGGGCTCGCCCGTCTCCCAGGTGTTCCAGATGGCACGGATGGCCAGGATCAGCTCCCGCATGCGCGGGGCGGGGTGCGACCAGGGCATGGAGAAGCGCTTGGTGATGTGCGGCTTGATCTGGCTCCCCATGCCGAGCATGAAGCGGCCCTTGGTGAGCAGCTGGAGGTCGTTGGCCACCACGGCCAGCGTCATGGGGTTGCGGGCGAAGGCCACGGTGATCCCGGTGCCGAATTCGAGCCTGTCCGTGGCCCCGGCGCCGACGGCGATGGGGAGGAACGGGTCGTGGCTGGTCTCGGCCGACCACACGCCGTCGTAGCCGTTCGCCTCCGCCTCGGCCGCTCGCTCGGCGATGCCGCCCGGGTCGAAGCCGATGCCGCCGTCGATCTTCATTCCGCCGTCCCTTTCTCCCTACTGGTCCTCACCGCGCAGGAACCGCTCGAGCTCGGCCGCGATCTCGTCGCCCGAGGGCACCTCGTCGACGCCCATGGCGTTGCCCTCCGAGGCGTCGATGCTCTCTTCGAGCCGCCGCACCATGGCCTGGTGCTCGGCGTTGTCGGCGATGAGCTGGTCCACCTGCCGCCGGCTGTTGTCGCCGGCCCGGCGCAGATCAGAAGAGTCGAGGGACAAACTGGCTACGGAGGCCAGGCCCTCGATCAGAGCCGCACTGGCCTCGGGGAAGGGCATGGCGGCCACGTAGTGCGGCACCCGGGCCCACAGGCTGACCGCGGGCGTGCCCGCGGTGCTGAAGGCCATCTCGAGCGCCGTCATCACACCCGCGGGCACCTCGAGCTCCCCTTGGACCGTGCCGACCTGCTCGACCAGGTGGGCCGAGCCCTCGGCGGCGGTGGCGGCCAGCTTCACCGGGCGCGTGTGGGGTGCGGGGGCCGGGAAGGCACCCAGGCCGACCACCATGCGCACCCGCCACGACGCGGCCAGGCCGACGACGGCGTCGGTGAAGGCGCGCCAGTTGAAGTCGGGCTCGGGCCCGACGAGGAAGAGCATGTCGCGGCCGGACTCGTCGGTGCCTTGGCGCACGACCGTGCGCGGCCAGGTGAGCTGGGTGGTGATGCCATTGACGATCGTCGCCACCGGTCGGCGGGCCCGCTGGTCCAAGAACCTCTCGCCGTTGAAGGTCACCAGCGGGTCGGTGCCGTGCCCGAGGAGCGACGCCACCGCGGTGGTGGCGCCCAACCCGGCGTCCACCCACCCCTCGAGGGCGACCACGAGCACCGGGTCGGTGACGACCGGCTCGCGGTGCACCTCGAAGATCTCGGTCATCTCGGGGCTCACGGCGCCGTCTCCAGGGCCTCGGCCGCCATCTCGAAGAGGCGGCGGATCTGGGCCGGGAACATGTCGACGCTGCCCCGGTCGCCCGCGCCGGCACCCGCCACGTAGCGGGCGTAGACGCCTTGGAGGATGCAGGCCAGCTTCCAGTAGCCGAAGGCCATGTAGTAGCCCACGCCCGAGACGTCGAGGTCGGTGACCGACCCGTAGTGCTCCAGGACCTCCTTGCGGGTCGAGAAGCCGGGCGCCGTGGTCCCCGAGAGCCCGAGCAGGGCGGTGCCGTCGCTGGGCTCGGCCCAGTAGACCATCAGCAAGCCGAGGTCGGCCAGGGGGTCGCCGAGCGTGCAGATCTCCCAGTCCAAGATCGCCTTCACCGTGCCGTCGTCGGCCAGGACGACGTTGTCCAGTCGGTAGTCGCCGTGCACGACAGAGGTGCGCTGCTGCTGGGGGATGCGTCTGGCCAGCGCGTCGCCCACCCACTCGACCAGACCGCCGTGGTCCACGCCCTCGACCTGCATCTTGTCGTACTGCTCGCGCCAGCGCTTGAGCTGGCGCTCGATGTAGCCGTCGTGGCGCCCGAGGTCGCCCAGCCCCACCGCGTCCGGGTCGACGTCGTGCAGTGCGGCCAGCGTGTCGGCCATGTGGTCGCCCACGGCGCGGCGGGTGTCGACGTCGAAGGCGGCCTCGGCCTCGGGCGCGCTGCGCAGGATGTGTCCCTCCACGAATTCCATGACGTAGAAGGGGCGTTCGTTGACCGCCTCGTCGGTGCACAGTCCGACAGTGGCCGGGACCGGGACGCCCGCCGGGCCGAGCGCGTCGATGAGCCGGTACTCACGCGACATGTCGTGCGCCGTGGGGAGCACATGGTGCAGCGGCGGCCGGCGCAGTGCCCACGCCCGCCCCTGGGCGTCCTCCACCCGGTAGGTGAGGTTGGACCGGCCACCAGCGATGAGGGTGAAGGTCAACGGCGTGCCGATCTCGGGCAGCAGGGCCACCAACCACTCGGTCACGTTGGCCTGGTCGATGCCCTCCACTGCTCCTGACACGGGAACCGACGCTAATCGGTGCGGTCGCCGCCGGGCAGCCGGTAGCGTCGCGCCGATGGACGTGACCGACCAGACCTTCCAGACCGACGTGCTCGAACGCAGCAACACCGTCCCGGTCGTCGTGGACCTGTGGGCGCCCTGGTGCGGGCCGTGCAAGACCCTGGGACCCATCCTCGAGAAGGTGGTGGCCGAGACGGGGGGCACGGTCGAGCTGGCCAAGGTCAACGTGGACGAGAACCCCCGCGTGGCCCAGGCCTTCGGCGTGCAGTCCATCCCGGCCGTCTTCGCCGTCAGCAAGGCCCAGGTGGTGGACCAGTTCATCGGCGCCCTGCCCGAGGCCCAGGTGGCCGCGTTCGTGCAGCGCCTGGCCCCGGCCCAGAGCGAGGCCGACCTGCTGGTGGAGGCGGGCGACGAGGCCTCGTTGCGGCAAGCCCTCGAGCTCGAGCCGGACCACGTCGGGGCGATCGAGGCGCTGGCCCGGCTGCTGATCGCCCGCGGGGAGGCCGCCGAAGCCCTGGCCGTCCTGGGCCGGATCCCCGAGACCGAGACGACCCGGGTCCTGGCCGCCGACGCCCGTCTGCTCGAGGCCGGGCTGGACGTCTCGGACGCCGGCCGTGACGAGATCGCGGCCAAGCTCGACGCCCTGCTCGAGAAGGTGCGCGAGGACGACGGTGCCCGCCAGGAGTTCGTCGACCTGCTCGAGGCGCTCGGGCCCGGCGACCCGCGGACCAACGAGTACCGGCGGGCGCTGGCGGCGCGCCTGTTCTGATGCCCACCGACGTCCGTGTGGCCCCGGGGGCGCACGTGCTCGACCTCGGCGGCCGGCGCCACGACCTCACCCACCGGGCCCTGGTCATGGGCATCTTGAACCGGACGCTGGACTCCTTCTACGACAAGGGCGCCACCTTCGAGCTGGACAAGCTCTACACCCGGGCCGAGCAGCTGGTGGCCGACGGCGCCGACATCCTCGACGTCGGCGGCGTGAAGGCCGGCCCGGGGCCCGAGGTGACCGAGGCCGAGGAGATGGACCGGGTCGTCCCGGCGGTGGCGGGTCTCGTGGCGCGCTTCGACACCGCGGTGTCGGTCGACACCTGGCGGGCCTCGGTGGCCCGGGCCGGTTACGCCGAGGGTGCGGTGATGGGCAACGACATCAGCGGCCTGGCCGACCCGGACTACGCGCCGGCGGCGGCCGAGCACGGCGCGGCCGTGGTCATCACGCACATCCGGCTCAAGCCCCGAGTGGCCGACCCGGACCCGCACTACGACGACGTCGTGCGCGACGTGGCGCAGTTCCTGACCGACCGGGCCGAGGGCGCTCGCCGCGCCGGCATCGCGCCCGAGCGCATCGTGCTCGACGCCGGCCTGGACCTCGGCAAGACGGCCGAGCAGTCGCTCACCTTGCTGCGGGCCTCGCCAGTCCTGGCCGCGCTGGGCTACCCCCTCTTGCTGTCGGCGTCCAACAAGACCTTCCTGGGCAAGGTCCTCGATCTGGAGCTCACCGAGCGGCGTGAGGCCTCCATCGGCGCGGCGGCGCTCGGCATCTGCTGGGGCTGCCGCATCGTGCGCGTCCACGACGTCAAGGGCACCTGCCGGGCCCGCGACGCACTGGCCGCCATCAGCGAGGCAGGTGGAGACCCCGGCGAGGGGCCCGGCGAGCGCCCGGTGAGCGCCTGGTGAGCGCCAAGACAGCCGTGCCGGCCGCCCGCGTCTACCTGGTCAAGGGGGACGATGTCTCGCTCGTGGCCCAAGAGGTCCGGACCCTGCTGGTCGAACTGGTGGGGGAGCGCGACCACGCACTCGTGGTGGAGGAGATCGGCGGCGGCCCGGGCGACGAGATCAGCGTCGGGGCGGTGGTCGACGCCTGCCTCACGCCCCCGTTCCTCATCGACCGCCGCGTCGTCGTCGTACGTGACGCGGGGCGCCTGGTGACCGCGGACGCCCCCCGCCTGGTCGAAGTGATCGAGGACCCGCTGCCCAGCACGGTCCTGGTGCTCGTGGGCGGGAGTGGGGCGATCCCCGCGGCGTTGACCAAGGCGATCACGGCGCACGGGGGTGTGATCGACGTCACCACGAGCAAGGCGGCCGAGCGCAAAGCGTGGTTGCACGAGCACCTGCGCGGCGCGCCGGTCAAGCTCGAGCCCAAGGCGGCCGACCTCCTGGCCACCCACGTCGGGGAAGACCTCGGGCGCGTCGAGGGCCTCCTCGGCGCACTGAGCGCCGCCTACGGCGAGGGGGCGGTGGTGTCGGTCGACGACCTCGCCCCGTATCTCGGCGAGATGGGCAACGTCCCGCGCTACGAGCTGACCGACGCCATCGATCGCGGCGAGCCCGGGCGGGCGCTCCTGGTGCTGCGCCGCATGCTCGAAGCCGGTGGGCTGGCGCCGATCCAGGTGCTGGCCACCTTGCACGGGCACTTCGCCAACATGCTCACCCTCGACGGGGAGGACGTGGCCGGCGAGCGGGACGCCGCCGCCCTGCTGGGCACGGCGCCCTTCGTGGCCAAGAAGGCTCTCGAGCAGGCCCGGCGGCTCGGCAGCGCCCGCATCGCCGAGGCCGTCAACCTGATCGCGGCGGCCGACCTCGACATCCGGGGTGCGAGCGGGATGAACGCCGAGCTCGTGATCGAGATCCTGGTGGCCCGGTTGGCGCGCCAGACCCGGCCACGCGGGGCGAGCCGCCCACGCGCCGGCGCCGGGCGCTAGCCGGGCCGCGCTCCGAGGGGCTCATCGCGGCTCTCCCGGGCGACCCCGCGCTCAGACGGGCTCCTGCCGGGTCACCGGCGGATCTCTCCGGGGTCGTCGCTCGGCGGACCGTGCGGCGGGCGCGGTGCCGGGGAGGTGCTGCACCACGCCCGCCGCCGTGGGGGTCAGGCGGACGTCGAAGGGGACGGCGCGCTCGGTGGGGTCGAGGACGAGCTCGGGGCGCCCGACGAGGACATCGGGGGGCCACTCGGCCGGTCGAGCGACTCGTTGCCGGCGTGCAGCTTGTCGATCGTGGGCGTGGTGGCCGACGTGGTGCTGAAGGTCACCTTGTCACCCACGGCGAGGTCGGAGAGTGTGGCCTCGCCGTTCTTGTCGATGTCGCTGCTCGAGGTGACGGCGTAGGCCGTCCCGTCGATGGTCACGGTGTCGGAACCGACGGCGGTCACGGTGCCGCTCTTCGGGAGACCCGTCGAGGAGGGAACACCGGCGGGTGCGCCCGATCCCCAGCTCCCGCTGGGGGGCGTGGAGGTGCTCCCGGAGGTCGTGCTGGTCGACGACGTCGTGGCCGCGCCCGACGTCAGGGTGCCGCCCAGGTAGATCCCCGATGCGAGGCCGGCCGTGAGCAGGCCGGCCGAAACCCAGAGCTTCGGATTGGTTCGCAGCTTCTCGCTGATGGACATGGTTGGCATCTCTCTTCCTCGTGGACCGAGGTCGTCGGCCGCTTTCGTCCGCCGACGGACGCCGGCGGGTCGGGAGGAGCATGGGGGACCGCCCTGGCGGCAGCCGCAGGGTGACCTCGGTCGGCACTGTGGATCTCGTGACGGATCCATGAAGGCAACCGCCGTGCTGGACTGTGCCCATGCACGAGACGGCGGAAGACGTGGAACGGCTGCAGGCCCTGCTCGACTCCTCGATGGCGTCGGCCGGCCGGCATCTGCGCGACGTCATCACCGAAGACCGGCGGCTCAGTGCACCCGAGTTGGTGGAGCGGCTGACCGGCATGTGTCTGCTGGTGCTGTCGACGGCGACGGCCGACGGGCGGCCGATCGGCGGCCCGGTCGACGGCTACTTCCTACACGGCACGTTCTGGTTCAGCACGGCGCGTCACGGCGTGCGCGCGCGCCACCTGCGCGTCCGACCGGCGGTCAGCGCGACGTACCTCCCAAGTGAGGAGCTGGCGGTGACGGTGCACGGCCGGGCCGAGCTCTTCGATCTCAACGGCCCCGAGTGCGCCGAGCTCCTCCGGGCCATGGTCGACGTCTACGAGCCCAAGCTGGGGCCGGCCTTCGAGGAATCGATGCGCCAGGACGACAACGTCGGGGCGCGCATCGTCCCCGAGAAGATGTTCACGTTCCACCTCGACGCCGAGGCCAGTGTGGTGGAGGCGGAGGCGGGGGCGGGGGCGGAGGCATGAGCGGAGCCGGGCGGCTCCGCGGCGACGTCGCTACTCGGCGTTCTCGAGAGCGTGCACGCGGCGCATCAGGCGCGCCTTGTGGTTGGCCGCGGTGTTCTTGTGGATCACACCCTGGGCGGCGGCCTTGTCGATCCGCTTCACGGCCAGACGCAGTACCTCGACGCTGTCCTCGGCTCCCGCCTCGGCGGCCGTGACGGCACTCTTCGTGCGTGTGCGCATCTCGGCGCGGACCGACTTGTTGCGTAGCCGGCGCTTCTCGTTCTGACGGTTCCGCTTGATCTGGCTCTTGATGTTGGCCACGTGACGATCCTCAGCTGCTCTCGGGAGAAGGGGTGCGGCGGAGGGCGGGAGCCCTCCGGCGCGAGGGACAACTCTAGCAGGTGGCGGCACCCCTCTGGCCGGCAGCCGGGGGTGGCCCCCAGGGCAAGTGCCCTGGCCAGGCGACCGGGAGACGGGGCGCGGGCCGGTACGATCGTCAGACCGTGCCGCCCTCCGCCAGCGCCCGTGGACCCGTCGCGACCGAGCGCATACGCAACTTCTCCATCATCAGCCACGTCGACCACGGGAAGTCGACCCTGTCGGACCGCATCCTCGAGATCACCGGGGCGGTCGACCCGCGCCTCATGCGGGAGCAGTACCTCGACTCCATGGACATCGAGCGGGAGCGGGGCATCACCATCAAGGCCCAGAACGTGCGGGTCGACTGGGATGGTCACGTCCTGCACCTGATCGACACGCCGGGCCACGTGGACTTCGGCTACGAGGTCTCGCGCTCGCTGGCCGCCTGCGAGGGGGCAGTGCTCCTGGTGGACGCCTCGCAGGGGATCCAGGCGCAGACGCTGGCCAACTGCTACCAGGCTCTCGAGAACGACCTCGAGATCGTCCCGGTCCTCAACAAGATCGACCTGCCTGCGGCCGACCCGGAGCGCTGCGCGCTCGAGATCGAGCACGTGCTCGGGTTGCCGGCCGAGGACATCTTGCACATCTCGGCCAAGACGGGGGAGGGGGTGCCCGAGCTGCTCGACGCGGTGATCGCGCGCGTCCCGCCTCCCGTGGGCGACCCCGACGCCCCTCTGCGCGCGCTCATCTTCGACTCCTCCTACGACCAGTACCGCGGCGTGGTCAGCTCCATCCGCATCGTCGACGGCACGCTGTACACCGGGGCACGGCTGCGCTTCATGCAGGCCAACGCCGTGCACGACATCGAGGAGGTGGGCGTGCGCACGCCTGACGCGGTGCCGGTCGAGCAGCTCGGCCCGGGCGAGGTGGGCTACCTCATCGCCGGGATCAAGGACGTCGGCGGAGCTCGCTCGGGTGAGACCGTGACCACGGCCCAGCACGGGGCGACCGATGCCCTCGCCGGCTACCGCGACCCCAAGCCCATGGTCTTCTGCGGCCTCTACCCGGTCGACGGGGACGAGTTGCCGGACCTGCGCGACGCGCTCGACAAGCTCAAGCTCAACGACGCCAGCTTCACCTTCGAACCCGAGTCCTCCCATGCGCTCGGCATCGGTTTCCGCTGCGGGTTCCTCGGCCTGCTGCACATGGAGATCGTGCGCGAGCGCCTCGAGCGCGAATTCAACTTGTCCCTCATCGCCACCGCGCCCAGCGTGGCCTACCGGGCGTACCTGACCGACGAGTCGGTGCTCGACGTGGACAATCCGACCGAGCTGCCCGAGGCGAGCCGGGTGGACCACATCGACGAACCCATGCTGTCGGCCACCATCATCACGCCCAGCGAGTACACGGGGACCGTCATGGAGCTGTGCCAGGGCCGACGCGGCGAGATGACCCGCATGGAGTACCTCTCGCCCGAGCGCGTCGAGCTCGTCTACTCCCTCCCGCTGGCCGAGGTCGTGATCGACTTCTTCGACCAGCTGAAGAGCCGGACCAAGGGCTACGCCTCGCTCGACTACGAGCCGGCCGCCTACACCACGGCCAACTTGGTGCGGGTCGACATCCTGATCAACCACACGCCCGTCGACGCCTTCTCCACCATCGTGTACCGGGGCTCGGCCGACGTCTACGGGCGCAAGATGGCCGAGAAGCTGCGCGAGCTGATCCCGCGGCAGCTCTTCGACGTGCCGATCCAGGCGGCCATCGGGGGTCGTATCGTGGCCCGGGAGACGGTGAAGGCCAAGCGCAAGGATGTGCTGGCCAAGTGCTACGGCGGCGACATCACCCGCAAGCGCAAGTTGCTCGAGCGCCAGAAAGAGGGCAAGAAGCGGATGAAGACGATCGGGCGGGTCGACGTGCCCCAGGAGGCCTTCATCTCGGCCCTGCGCCTGGGGGACGACTGAGCCCGGCACCCCGGCACCCTGGTGCTCCGGCGAGCGACGACCCGCTCCCGCCCCGGCTCCTGGCACTCGGTAGACTCGAGTGCCAGAAGGGACCATGACACCGCCCGCTGCCCCCGACCCGCCCGACGACGCTGCACCGTCGGCGTCGTCCTCGACCTCCGCCTCTGCCGACGCGCCCGGCGAGGACCACGCCCTCAACTCCCGCCGGGCGGCCATCCTCGAGGCGGTCGTCAGCGAGTACATCGGTACTGCCGAGCCGGTCGGCTCGTCGCACGTAGCCAACGCACCCGGGGTGCAGGTCTCCTCGGCCACCGTTCGCTCCGAGATGGTGGCCCTCGAGAGCGAGGGGTACCTGGTCCAGCCGCACACGAGTGCGGGACGCATCCCGACCGACAAGGGCTACCGCTTCTTCGTCGACCACCTGACCGAGCCCGGCGCCCTCGGTCCCACGCAGCGGCGCCAGGTCACTCAGTTCTTCGACCAGGTCCACGGCGAGATGGAGACCGTGCTCGAGCGGGCCTCCGGACTGCTGTCGGACCTCACCTCCTATGCGGCGGTGGTGGTCGGGCCCTCCCACGAGTCGGCCACCATCCGGTCGGTGCAGGTCGTGGGGCTCTCGCAGCTGACCGCTCTCCTGGTGGTCGTGCTCTCCGACGGTGCGGTCGAGAAGCGCACGATCGACCTGGAGGCCGACGCTTCCGACGACGAGCTGGCCACGGCGTCTGCCCTGCTGGGCGCGCACGTCGTGGGCACCACGCTCAGCGGACCCTGGCCGGCGCCGACCAGCGGGTCGGCTCGGGTCGATGCCCTGGTGGCGGCGGCCCACCGCGCGCTCGAGTCCTTCGAGGGCTCGCTCGATACCGACCAGGTCTTCGTGGGCGGTCCGGCCCGGCTGGCCGAGGCGTTCGACGCCGTCGAGACGGTTCGCTCGGTCCTGGCCATCCTCGAGCAGCAGCTCGTCGTGGTGTCGCTGCTGCGCGACGTCCTCGGCCGGGGGCTCTCGGTCTCCATCGGGACCGAGCACGGCTTCGAGCCGCTGTCGTCCTGCGCCGTGGTCGTCGCACCGGTCCGGGTGGACGGCGAGGACCGCGGCGCCGTCGGCCTGCTCGGGCCCACCCGGATGGACTACCCGCGCGCCCTGGCCGCAGCCCACGTGGTGGGCGAACGGCTCGGCCAGCGCTTGGGCGGTGCCGGCGGCGCCGGCGGCGCCGGCGGCACGGGCGCGAGCGGCGGTGCGAGCGGCGGTGCGGGGGCGGGAGGGTCCGATGGCGGCCACTGACGGGCTGGGGGACCTCTACGAGCTGCTCGGCGTGCGCCCCGACGCCAGCGACGACGAGATCAAGCGGGCGTACCGGGCCCGGGCCCGCGAGCTGCACCCGGACACGAACCAGGGCGACGCTGTGGCCGAGGCGCGCTTCAAAGAGGTCACGGTGGCCTACGAGGTCCTGCGCGACCCCGACAAGCGCGCCCGCTACGACCGCTTCGGGCCCGAGGGCGTCTTCGGCTCGCAGGCGGGCGCCGGCGGGATGGGCGGCTTCGGATTCGAAGGGGGCCTCGGCGACATCTTCGAGGCGTTCTTCGGGCAGATGGGTGGCGGCGGGGGCCGCCGGCGGGGCCCGCAGGTCGGCGCCGACGCCGAGGTCCGCCTGCCCCTCGACTTCTCCGAGGCCGTCTTCGGGGCCCGCAAGGAGATCACCGTCCGGCTTCCCGCCACCTGCGACGCCTGTGGCGGGCGCGGCGCGGCGTCAGGGACCGACCCGGTGACCTGCACGGACTGCCAGGGCGCCGGCGAGCTGCGCCGGGTGCGCCAGTCGCTGCTCGGACAGGTGGTCACCAGCACGGCCTGCACGCGCTGCAGCGGCACGGGCGAGATGATCCCCACGCCGTGCCCCGAGTGTCGGGGCGAGGGGCGGCGCATGCAGGAGAGCACCCTGACCGTCGAGGTGCCGGCCGGCGTCGAGGACGGGTCGACACTGCGCCTGGCCGGCCACGGGGCCGCCGGGCAGCGGGGCGGGCCGAGCGGTTCCCTGTTCGTCCATCTGGCGGTGGCGGCCGACCCGCGCTTCGAGCGCCAGGGCGACCACCTGACGACGACGCTCACGGTCAGCGTCGCCCAGGCGGCCCTGGGGACCCAGGCCGCGATCGAGACCCTCGACGGCCCGCAGCAGGTCACCGTCACCCCGGGGACCCAGCACGGCCACGTGGAGCGCCTGCGCGGGCTCGGGGTGCCGCACCTGCGCGGCCGCGGTCGCGGCGACCTGTTCGTCCACGTGCTGGTGGCCACGCCGACAAACCTCACCCCCGAGCAGGACCAGCTGCTGCGCCAGCTGGCGGCGTCGCGCGGCGAGGAGGTCTCGGCCCCCGGGGCCGGTCACGAGGGCGTCTTCTCGCGGCTGCGCTCCGCCTTTGGCTAGCGCCGGTCCCGCCTACCCCGGGATCTCGGTGCGGGCGGCGGCGGCGGCCCAGGTCTTCGTGGAGGACCCCGCACACCCCGTGCTCTCCGCGGAGGACGCGCACCACCTCGGACGGGTGCTGCGCCTCCGTCGCGGCGAGGAGGTCGTCGCCGGCGACGGGATGGGCCACTGGGCGCGCGCGATCTGGACGGGCGAGGCGATGATGGAGCCGCTGCGCGGTGCCGAGGGGCCGGGCGGGGACGGGACCGTGCAGTTCGAGGCGCGGGACGAGCCGGCGCTGACGATCGCCTTCGCGCCCGTCAAGGGCGAACGGCCCGAGTGGGTGGTCCAGAAGCTCACCGAGCTCGGCATCGACCGCATCGTGCCCCTGCGCACGGAGCGGAGCGTGGTGCGCTGGACCGGCGCCCGCGGTCAGGCGACGGTCGAGCGTCTGCGCCGGGTGGCCTTCGAGGCCGCTGCCCAGTGCCGGCGCGTCTGGCTGCCCGAGGTGACCGAGACGCTGCCGTTCGCCGCCCTGCCCGCTCTCGGGGGGCCGGGCGAGGTGGTGCTGGCGCAGCTGAGCGGGGACCGGCCGACGCCGGACCAGCACGTGGTGGCGGTGGGGCCCGAGGGGGGCTGGAGCAGCGACGAGCTGTCGGCGGGCCTCCCGACGGTGGGCTTCGGCCTCAGCGTCCTGCGGGCCGAGACGGCCGCGGTCACCGCGGCGGCCCTGCTGGTCTCCCTGCGCACGGGCACGGTTGCCGCGGCAGGAGAACGCTGAGGTGCGCGGCGGGACCGGGACCGGTGCCCGTGGTCACGGCGGGCGTGCGCGGACCGGTACATTCGGACCAGTGACTTGGCACGAGCGGAAGGCCGGCGGACCCCGGGCATGACGGACCCCGCGGACTGCATCTTCTGCCGGATCGTGTCGGGTGAGGTGCCGTCGGAGACCGTCCACGAGACCGAGACGACGGTCGCCTTCAAGGACATCAACCCGGCGGCCCCGCTCCATGTCCTCGTGGTGCCCCGGCGCCACATCGACGACGCCTCGGTGGTGAGCGCCGAGGACGGTCCGGTCCTGGCCGACATGCTCGTGGCGGCCCGTGACGTCGCCGACGCCGCCGGCGTGGCCGCGCCGGACCGCGGCTACCGCCTGATCTTCAACGTGGGTCCCGACGCCATGAACTCCGTCCCGCACCTCCACCTCCACGTGCTGGGAGGCCAGCCGCTCAAGGGGCACTTCGCCATCACATGACCGCTCCATGACCACGACCTTGCGCGCCGAGTGCTACGTCCCGGGTAACCACCTGATGGCCGGGCTGCTCGGCACCCGCGACGAGCACCTGCGCCAGATCGAGCGGGCCTTCCCCGACGAGCAGATCGTGGTGCAGGGCAACCGGATCTCGGCCGAGGGGCCAGCCGCCGAGGTCGTGACGCGGCTCTTCGACGAGCTCGTCCTGCTGGTGCAGTCGGGCCGCCACCTCGACTCGTCGACGGTCTCGCGCACCATTGACATGGTCCGCGAGGACATCCGCCCCAGCGAGGTCCTGCGCTCGGAGGTGGTGCGCGCCGCCGGGGGCAAGACGGTGCGCCCCAACACGGCGGGCCAGAAGCGCTACGTCGACGCGATCTCGCACAACATCATCACGTTCGGCATCGGCCCCGCCGGCACCGGCAAGTCGTACCTCGCCGTGGCGCAGGCGGTGCACGCGTTGCAGTCACGGCAGGTGTCGCGCATCATCTTGACCCGACCCGCCGTCGAGGCCGGTGAGCGGCTCGGATTCCTGCCCGGGGACCTCATGGCCAAGGTCGACCCGTACCTGCGACCGCTCTACGACGCTCTCTACGACCTGCTCGAGCCCGACGGGGCGCAGCGGCTCCTCGAACGGGGCACGATCGAAGTGGCGCCGCTCGCCTTCATGCGGGGACGGACGCTGAACAACTCCTTCATCATCCTCGACGAGGCGCAGAACACCACGCCCGAGCAGATGAAGATGTTCCTGACCCGCATCGGGTTCGGCTCCAAGTGTGTCGTCACCGGTGACGTCACACAGATCGACGTGCCCGGCGGACGGTCCGGCCTGGTGGGACTCGAGCCCGTCCTGGGCGCCATCGACGACATCGCATTCGTCCACCTGACCCGGCGCGACGTGGTGCGGCACAAGATCGTTGCCGACATCGTCGACGCCTACGACGTGGCAGAAGGGCGGCCGGGTCCCGCCCAGTGAGCGCGACGTGAGCATCGACGTGTTCGCCGCGGACGAGCAGCAGGCCCACCCGGTCGACTTGTCCCGCTGGGCGGAGCTGGTCCGCCAGGTCCTCGACGCCCGCGGCGTCAAGGCCGAGACGGAGGTGTCGCTCCTCTTCGTCGAAGAGGAGGCTATGGCCGCCCTCAACCAGCAATTCCTGGACAAGGGCGGACCGACCGACGTGCTGTCGTTCCCCATCGAGGACGAACCGGGCCCCAGCGGACGCACGCCCGACTTCGGCGGCACCGGCCCGGGGGTCACGGCGGAGGGCGGCGCGCTCACACTGCTCGGCGACGTGGTGATCTGCCCGGCCGTGGCGGCGCGCAACGCGCTCGAGCACGAGGTGTCGTTCGAGGACGAGATCGCCCTGCTGGTCGTGCACGGCCTCTTGCACCTGCTCGGCATGGACCACGAGGACGACACGGAGGCGGAGCGCATGGAGGCGCTCGAACAGGAACTGCTGCAGCGCTTCTACCGCGTCGGCCAGGGGACGTGACACCCACGTTCCTGCTCGCCTCGACCGGGTTCACGGCCGAGGACGCCGTGCTGGTGGTGATCATCGCACTGCTCCTGGCCGGGTCGGGCGTCCTGGCCATGGCCGAGACGGGCCTGGTGCGGATGAACCGGATCAAGGCCAAGTCGCTGGTGGACCGCAAGGCGCGCGGCGCGAGGACCTTGGCCAACTTGGTCGAGAACCCGGCCCGGTTCCTCAACCCGATCCTGCTGCTCGTCCTGATCTGCCAGCTCGTGTCGGCCACTCTGGTCGGCATCGTCACCGTCGACCTCTTCGGCGGCCTGGGCGTGCTCCTGGGCATCGTGTTCGAAGTGGTCGTCATCTTCGTGTTCTTCGAGGCCGTGCCGAAGAACTGGGCCGTGCAGCACCCCGAGCGTGCCGCCCTGTTCAGCGCGCCGATCGTGAGCACCCTGATCCGCTTCCCGCCCATCCGCTGGTTCTCGGCGCTCCTGATCGGCCTGGCCAACCGGATCATCGGGGTCTCCTCCGATGACGAAGAAGGGATGCACCACTCCTACATCACCGACTCTGAGCTGAAAGCGATGGCCGACGTGGCCCACGAGGAGAAGGTGATCGAGAACGAGGAGCGCTCCTTCATCCACTCGATCATCGACTTTGGCGACACCGTGGCGCGCGAGGTGATGACGCCGCGCCCCGACATGGTCACGGTCGAGGCCGACGCCACGGTGCGCGACGCCCTCGAGGCGGCCCTCGGGGCCGGATACAGCCGCATCCCGGTGGAGGCGGACGGCATCGACGACGTCATCGGGATCGCCTACGCCAAGGACATGGTGCGCGACGAGCGAGCCGGCAAAGCGGAGCAGGCCGTGCGCGAAAGCATGCGGCCGGCCAAGTTCATCCCCGAGTCCAAGGAGGTCTCCGACCTCCTGCGCGAGATGCAGGAGGAGAAGTTCCACATGGCGATCGTCGTCGACGAGTACGGGGGCACCGCCGGTCTCGTCACGCTCGAGGACCTCCTCGAGGAGCTCGTAGGAGACATCGTCGACGAGTTCGACGTCGAGCGGCCGACGGTGGAGCGCTTCGAGGACGGCTCGGTGCTCGTGAGCGCCCTCTACTCGGTGGACGACGCCGACGAGCTGCTCGGCTCCGAGTTGCCGCAGGGCACGTGGGACACGGTGGGTGGCCTCATGCTGGACCTCGTCGGCCGGGTGCCGGACCGGGGGGACTCGGTGGAGGTGGACGGTTTCCGGCTCACCGCGGTCGACGTCCGGGGCCGGCGCATCGAACGAGTGCGGATCGAGCCGATGGGCGCCGCCGCCTCCGACGGCGAGCCGTCGGGCGGCGGGAGCGGCCCGACGCACAACGGGAGCTGACACCGTGCGCTCCGGATTCGTCGCCGTGGTCGGCCGACCCAACGTGGGCAAGTCCACCCTCGTGAACGCCATGGTCGGGACGAAGGTGGCCATCACGTCGCCGCGACCCAACACGACCCGGCACCGGATACTGGGTGTGCTCCACCAGGGCGACGAGGCGCAGCTCGTCTTCGTGGACACGCCGGGGATCCACCGCCCCCGCAGCACGCTCGGCTCGCGCCTCAACGAGACCGCCACCGACGCTCTGCGCGACGTCGACATGATCCTGGCCGTGGTGGACGCGACAGCGGCCATCGGCCCGGGCGACCGCACGGTGCTCGAGCGCGCCGTCCGGCAGGTCCAGGTGGCGGCGAGCGAGAGCAGCATCGGGCTCCTGGTCGTGGTCAACAAGGTCGACCGGGCCCGGGGCGAGCAGGTGCTCGAGCGGTTGGTCCAGGCCCAAGAGGTGGTGGACGCGCTCGCGGGCCCGGCCGGACTCCCCGGAGCGGGCGTGGAGTTCTTCCCGGTGTCGGCCCGCGCCGGCAAGGGTGTCGACGAGCTCCGCTCCCACCTGGTGGCGCGCCTGCCCGAGGGCCCCCCGTTCTTCCCACCCGACGTGGTCACCGACACCCCCGAGGCGCTGTGGGTGGCCGAGCTCGTGCGCGAGCAGCTCCTGGCGCGCACCCGGGACGAGCTCCCGCACTCGATCACCTGCCGGGTCACCGAGTGGGAGTGGCCCCACATCCGGGTCGAGATCATCGTCGAGCGCGACTCGCAGAAGGCCATCGTGATCGGCAAGGGCGGCGAGGTCCTCAAGGCGGTGGGAACGACGGTGCGCCAGTCCTTGCCTGAAGGGGCCTTCCTCGACCTCCACGTCACCGTCGAGCGGCGCTGGCAGAACCGCTCCGAGATGCTCGACCGGCTCGGTTACTGAGGGCTCCCGTGTCGCTGCCCGGCAGGGGCGATGAAAGGGAGGCCGGGGGGGGATGGCTGTTTCGAGAGGTATAAACAAAACCGTTTATAGTTCCCGCCGATGACCCCCGCCTCTCCGCCTGACCGCACCGAGGGCGCCTTCCGGGTGGGCCGCACCGACCCGCCCACCCTTCGGGAGGTCGCCGATCCCGAGACGCTCGACCTTGTGTTCAAGGCGCTGGCCAACGAGACACGGCGCGGCATCCTGGCCGCGCTGCACGACCTGGGCGGGTGGATGCGCTCGACCGACGTGGCGCGGCGCTTCGACATCCCCTGGCAGGGAGTCTCACGTCACCTGCGGATCTTGACCGAGGCGGGCCTGATCGAGTGTGACGACCGGGACCACAAGCGGGCGTACCGCCTCGACCGGGAACTCCTGCGCGAGGTGGCGGGCCGCTGGATCATGCGAGTGGCGACCGAGGGCCGGCGTGACGCCGAGGGGAACCTCTCGTTCGAGTTCGCCGAGTAGCCGGCCCCTCCACCCGCTCCGTCCGCCACCCCAGGGCTACGCCGGGTCCCCCTCGAGGGCCCGTCGCAAGAACGACTCCACCTCGTCGATGTCCACACTGCGGCGCATCGGCGGAAGGGTCGAGAGCAGCACGCCCCGGTACGACGCCGTGGCCAGGCGGGGGTCGAGCACCGCGACCACGCCGCGGTCCTCGGCCGTGCGGATGAGGCGGCCCGCCCCCTGGGCGAGCAACGTGGCCGCACGGGGTAGGTCGACCACGGAGAAGGCGCGCCCACCGGCGCGATCGCGACGGGCCTGCAGCAGCGGGTCGTCGGGCCGCGGGAAGGGCAATCGGTCGATGGTGACCAGCGACAAGGCACGGCCCGGGACGTCGACACCCTGCCAGAACCCGAGCGTGGCGAAGAGGCAGGAGGTCTCGTCGCGGGCGAACTCCTCGAGGAGCTTGGCTTTGGGCAGGTCGCCCTGGCGCAGCAGGGCGTAGGGGAGCGCCTCGGCGAGCGCCTCGGCGGCCGACTCCGTGGCCCGGCGGCTCGTGAAGAGGGCCAGCGTGCGCCCACCGGCCGCCTCGATCAGCCGGGCGAGCTCCTCGTGGATGGCCTCCTCGGCGCCGGCCGAGCGGCGGTCGGGGAGATGGCGGGCGACGTAGAGGAGGGCGTGGGACCGGTAGTCGAAGGGGCTTCCGACGTCGAGCTCCTCGGTGGGGAAGTCCTCGAGGCCGACTCGTTGGACCAGGAGGGGTGGGATGGTCGCACTGGTGAGGATCGACGTCACCTCGCCCCAGAGCGAGCTCGCCAGGGCGGGTCCCACGTCGATAGGCGAGAGGCGCAGTCTCGAGCTGCGGCGGGTGCCGTCGACCCATGCCACCTCGCCGTCGGTGCGCGACACCAGCCGGTGGAGGTCGTCGGCCAGGTGCGTGGCCGCCTGCAGGGCTCGGGTCTTGCGGCTGGCCCGGTCCGGGTCGGCGCCACCACTGCCCTCGGACAGGAAGGACCGCTGCGCGCCCCCGCGCCGCAGCGCGTCGACGGCGCGCCGGCTGAGCTCGGCGCCACGGTCGAGCAGCTCGGCCAGCTCACGCCCGCCCGCCGCCGCACCCGCGCCGTCCAGCACGCGGGTGCCCACCAGGTCGCGCAGCAACACGCCCAGTTGCTCGCCCACGCCGGCCAGGGACTCGAGCACGTCGGCGTCCTTCGGCTCGACGAGCGGCCGGGCCGCCGTCGCCAGGGCCCGGAAGCGACCGGGTGTGAGCTCGACGCCAAGGCTGGCCGTCATGACCTCCTCGAGCTCGTGCGCCTCGTCGAAGACGACCACGTCGTGCTCGGGCAGCACGGCACCACCGCTGGCCAGGTGCGCACCGTAGAGGTGGGTGTTGACCACGACGATGTCCGCCGAGGCTGCGCGGTCCCGTGCCGCCTCGGCGAAACACTGCCCGCCTGAGGGGCAGTTGAACGCGCCCGGGCACTCTCTCGGCCCGACGCTCAACATGCCCCAGGCCCGCTCGGAGGGCTCGAAGGTCAGGTCGGCCCGGTCACCGCTGTCGGTGGTTTGGGACCAGGCGATGAGGCGCCGCACCTCTTCGACCATGCCCTCGGGGGGCGCCCCGGCGGCCTGGTCATCGTCGGCACCCGATCGGCCGGGCACGGCTTCCGGGCGATCCGGGCCGCCGTCAGGGCCCTGCGATCCCGGGTCGCCGAGCTCCGCCTGGATCCCGCCGACGCCCACCTCGGACACCCGCTGGCGACAGACGTAGTTGCTGCGCCCCTTGAGCACAGCGAAGTCGAGGGGCGCCCCGAGTCCGAGGGCGGCCTCCACCAGGGGCAGGTCCTTGCCTGCCAGCTGGTCCTGGAGCGCCTTGGTGGCGGTGGCCACCACCACCTTCCGACCGCTCAGAGCAGCGGGGACCAGGTAGGCCAGTGATTTGCCTGTCCCGGTCCCCGCCTGGACCACCAGGTGGATCCCGGTCACGAACGCCTCGCCGACGGCGCGGCACATCTCCTCCTGCTCGGGACGGTGCTCGCCACCGGCCATCTCCGCCGTGATCTTCTCCAGGCCCGCGACCCCGTCATCACCCGCACGACGTGCCTGGGCCGCCGACCCGGCGCTCGGTCTGCCGGCGTCGTCGGCCTCGAACTCGTCGAAGTCAGCGAGATCCTCGAGATCATCGGGCCCGGGGAGAGCCTCCCCGTCCCACTCCACCATCACGCCGACGCTACCGCCGGGGCGTGACCGCGTCGGTGTGGCTCGTAGAAGTGCCCGAGGAATGCCGGGGGTCAGCGGCCGGCGACCTCCACCACCACGACCGACGAGTAGTCCTTGAAAGCCTGCTCGCCGAACCCCGTCCACATGTCGAGGGCGGGAGGCGGCATGTGCGCCAACATCGCGGCACGCTGCTCGTCGTTCATCCGCTCTCGGATCAGACCCAGGATGAGCCAGATCTTGTCGCCATGGAAGTTGGCGAGGCCGTGCCCGGGTAGGGCCCCCCACTCCTCGGGGGAGAGGTTGGCCTCGGCCAGGGGCAGGATCTGCGACTCCTCGTCTCCGAGGTGGGTCTCGAGCTGCGCGTGCAGCGCCGCCAAAGCGTCCTGTGCCGCCTGCTGGGCCCCCTGGTCGCCCGCCGGCCACGCGTCGAGCGCCACCCGGGCTTCCTGCAACAACCTCAGGGCCTCCTCGTGTTGCTCGGCCATGCGCTCGACCAGGGCGCTCTCCCCTGCGCAGCGCTCCCGGAGGAGCGGGAAGACGAGCTCCTCCTCGCCGCCGTGGTGCGACTCCAAGAAGTAGAGGACGTTCTCGTAGTAGTTGGTGATCAACCCCACCCGCTCCCCGTCACCGGGCGCGATTCCTCCGACGAGTTCGGGGGCCGCACCCAAGGTGTCCCGGAACACTCCGTGGACCGCGTACATGTCGCTCACGTCGGGTCGGGGCATGGCGTGGTTCTCTGACATCGTCCTCTCCTCTTGAACTCCGCTGCAGGTGGGTGGAAAGGCTCTCACACAGGTGATCGCCGAGTCATCCTCTCGCAGCTGGATCACACGGTGAGGGACGCACGGCAGGTTCCGGACGAGGGGCTAGCTTCGGCATGTGACCTCGACGGCCCACGACATCGACGGCCCGCCGGACCCGGTCCCGGCCGAACTCGACCGGGACCGGGTGCCTGTCCACGTCGGCTGCGTGATGGACGGCAACGGGCGGTGGGCCAACGCTCGAGGCCTGCCGCGGACCGAGGGGCACGCTGCGGGCGAGGCGGCGCTGCTCGACGTGGTCAACGGCGCGCTGGAGATCGGTGTCAAGTGGATCACGCTCTATGCCTTCTCCACCGAGAACTGGCGGCGGCCGCCTGACGAGGTGCGGTACCTCATGAACTTCAACCAGTCACTGCTCATACGCCGCCGCGACGAGCTGAACGACAAGGGCGTGCAGATCCGCTTCGCCGGGCGGCGCGACTGGCGGGTGCCCCGCCGGGTGCTGCGTCGCATGGACGAGTCGGTCGAGCTGACCAAGGGCAACTCGCGCATGGTGATGACCATGGCCTTCAACTACGGCGGCCGGGCGGAGATCGTCGACGCAGTGCGCGCGCTGGTGGCCGAGGGCACGCCGGCCCACAAGATCGACGAGAAGGCCATCCGCCGGCACCTCTACTTCCCCGACATGCCCGACCCGGACCTGGTGATCCGGACGTCGGGCGAGACCAGGATCTCGAACTTCCTGCTGTGGGAGATCGCCTACAGCGAGTTGGTGTTCCCAGAGATCCTCTGGCCCGACATGCGCCGGCGGCACCTCTACGAGGCGGTGGTCGAGTTCCAGCGCCGTGTGCGCCGGTTCGGCACCGTGGGCTGAGCCTGTTCGGCACCGTGGGCTGAGCCTGTTCGGCACCGTGGGCTGAGCCTGTTCGGCACCGTGGGCTGAGCCTGTTCGGCACCGTGCGCTGAGCCTGTTCGGCGTCCAGCGCCGACCGGACCGCCGTCCGGTCTGCCGACCGGGCGGTCACCCCCACCTGCGAGACTGTGGGGGTCATGACCGTCGGGACCCGGATCGCCCTGATCGCTGGGATCGTGATCCTGGCCGCCTTCTTCGTCTTCGGTGTCGTCGTGATCACCCACGGCGCCGTGGCTGTCCTGGTGATCGTGGCCGTGGCCCTGGCCGTGCTCATCGCCGGCGGCAACCTCCTGTACGGCACCCACTCCCACGGGGCGGCGGCCCAGGCCCGCATCCGGCCGGCCCAGGAGTCCGCTGACCGGGCGGCCGACCGGGCTGCGGAGGCCCGGCGGGCCGTGGCCGAGGCCGTCCGCCGCGGCGAGCGGTACTGCCCGATCGAGCCCGCGTCCCGCCTCGCCGCCGACGAGCCTGCCGACACCGCGGCTGACAATCCCGCCGGCGACCACCCCGGGTCCCCGGCATGAGCTTGTTCCGCGATCGCGGCGTGGTGTTGCGCAGCTACCGGTTGGGCGAGGCTGATCGCATCGTCGTCTTGTTGACCGAGCGCCACGGCAAGGTGCGCGCAGTGGCCAAGGGCGTGCGCAAGACGAACTCGAAGTTCGGCGCCCGCCTCGAGCCCCTCACCCACGTGGACCTGTTGCTGTGGCAGGGGAGGAGCGACCTCGACATCGTGAACCAGGTCGAGGTGCTCGACGCGTTCCGCCCCGTCCGAGAGGACCTCGACCGCATGCCCCGGGGCATGGCCGTGCTCGAGGTCACCGAGCAGATGGCCCAGGAGCGCCACCCCGACCCCCGCCTGTACGCCATGGTCGTGGGCGCGCTCCGGGCCCTGGCCGACGCCGGGTCGGACCCGCTGCTGGTGGCGCCGGCGTTCTTCTTGAAGGCGCTGGTGCTCGAGGGCGCGGGCCCGGTGCTCGACGAGTGCGCCAGCTGCGGAGAGCCCGATGGGGCGGTGGAGCTGGTGGCCTTCGACCTGGTGGTCGGGGGCACGCTGTGCCGTGCGCACCGCAGCGGACGCCCGATGAGCCCGGCTGCATTGGTGCTCGTCCGGCGCATCCTCGGCGGCGAGCTGGCCTCGGTCCTGGCCGGCCCGCCGCCCGCCGGCGCCGAGGAGGTGGCCGAGCTGGCCACCGAGGCCATGGAGATCCACCTTGACCGCCGCATCCGGTCGGTGCGCTCCACCGCCAGCTTGTGAGCGCCGCCGGCCCGGGCACCGGTCCCGCCGCCGCCACCAAGCCCGCCGCCGCCACCAAGCCCGCCGACGCCGTGGACGCCGCGGGGGCCTTCGGCGTCTACGTCCACGTGCCGTTCTGCCGCGAGCGCTGCGACTACTGCGCCTTCGCCACCTACACCGACCGCGACCACCTCATGGAGCGTTACGCGGACGCGTGCGTGCGTGAGCTCGAACGGGCGGCGGTGGTCGGGGACCTGCCGCCCGCCACTTCGGTCTTCTTCGGCGGCGGTACGCCGTCGCGGCTGCACCCCGAGACGCTGTGCCGCGTCCTCGACGCCGTGCCGTGCACCCCGGGCGCGGAGGTCACCGTCGAGTGCAATCCCGAGGACGCCGACGCGGCGCATCTCGATGCCTACCGCGCCGCCGGCGTGACGCGCCTGTCCTTCGGCCTGCAGTCGACCCACGACCACGTGCTGGCCAGCCTCGGGCGCCGGCACGTGCCCGCGGCGGCCGAGCGCGTCAGCGCGGCGGTCGGCGAGGCCGGGTTCGCCACGTGGAACCTGGACCTCATCTTCGGAGCGGTCGGGGAGAGGGACGCCGACTGGGCCGCCACCCTCGAGCACGTGCTCGCGCTCGACCCGGCACCCCCGCACCTGAGCCTCTACGGGCTGACCCCCGAGCCGGGCACGCCACTGGCGAGGGACCCGGCCCGCCGGCCCGACGACGACACCCAGGCCCGGCGCTACGAGTACGCCGACGCCGTGCTGGCCGGCGCCGGCTACGCCTGGGAGGAGATCTCGAATTGGGCCTGCCCCGGCCACGAGTGCCGGCACAACCACCTCTACTGGGAGCAGGGCGACTACCTGGGCGTCGGTTCGGCGGCGCACTCGCACCGGGCCGGGACGCGCTGGTGGAACGTGCGCACGCCCGAGCGCCACGTCGCCGCGATGGAAGCGGGCCACTCACCGGTCGCGGGGCGCGAGGTGCTGAGCGAGGACCAGCGCGCCTTCGAGGCGCTGACGCTGGCGCTGCGGACGCCGCGCGGTGTGCCCTGGGGGAGTCTCGAGCGGCCCGACGAGCTCGAGGGGTTGGTGGAGCGCGTGCCGGGGGAGCCCGGCGGCGACACCGGCGACCCCGCCCGTACCGGTCGGGCGGAGGAGCGGGCGGTGCTGACCGTGGCGGGCCGGCTGCTCGCCAACGAGGTCAGCGCGCGAATCCGCTCCGGTATCCTGCTCCGATGACCGAGACCGGCGAGCCACCCGCGGCGGGACCCGACGACCTGGTGGAGAAGGTGGTGCGCCTGTGCCGGCACCGCGGCTTCATCTTCCCCTCGGCCGAGATCTACGGGGGCTTCCGCTCCACCTACGACTACGGCCCGCTCGGGGTCAACATGCTGCGCAACGTCAAGGACGCCTGGTGGCGCTCCATGGTCCAGCTGCGTGACGACGTGGTGGGCCTCGATGCCGCCATCCTGGGACCTCCGGCGGTGTGGGAGGCCTCGGGACACCTGGCCACCTTCACCGACCCGCTGGTCGACTGCCGCAACTGCCACGAGCGCTGGCGGGCCGACAAGATCGACGGTGTCTGCCCCAACTGCGGATCGAGCGACCTGACCGAGGCCCGGGCCTTCCACCTCATGTTCAAGACGCACGCCGGGCCCGTCGAGGACGAGGGCCACGTGGCCTACCTGCGCCCCGAGACGGCCCAGGGCATGTTCACCAACTTCGCCAACGTGCTCGGCACGACGCGCAAGAAGCCGCCCTTCGGCATCGCCCAGGTGGGCAAGTCGTTCCGCAACGAGATCACCCCGCAGAACTTCGTGTTCCGCACCCGCGAGTTCGAGCAGATGGAGATGGAGTACTTCGTCCCGCCCGCCGACAGCGACAAGTGGTTCGAGTACTGGCTCGAGGAGCGGATGCGGTGGTACCTGGACCTCGGGATCCCGACCGAGCGGCTGCGGCTGCGCCACCACGACACCGACGAGCTCTCGCACTACTCGCGGGGCACGGCCGACGTGGAGTTCCTCTTCCCCTGGGGCTGGGACGAGCTCGAGGGCATCGCCAACCGGGGTGACTACGACCTCATCGCACACGCCACCGCATCGGGGGAGTCCCTCGACTACTTCGACCAGCAGTCCAACGAGCGCTACACGCCGCACGTGATCGAGCCGGCGGCCGGCGCCACGAGGACCATGATGGCCTTCCTGCTCGCCGCCTACACCGAGGACGAGGTGGGAGGCGAGGCCCGGACGGTGCTGCGGCTGCACCCGAGGCTGGCGCCGTATCAAGTGGCCGTGCTCCCGCTGTCGAAGAAGGAGACGCTCGAGCCCCTGGCCCGCTCGGTGCTGACCCGGCTGCAGCCCCACTTCATGTGCGACTACGACCTCACCCAGAGCATCGGCCGGCGCTACCGGCGCCAGGACGAGATCGGGACGCCGTGGTGCGTGACGGTCGACTTCGACTCCCTCGAGGACGATGCGGTGACCGTCCGGGACCGCGACACCACCGAGCAGGTGCGGGTGCCCATCGAGGGACTGGTGGCCGAGCTGCGCCGCCGCACCGGCCAGGAGTAGGCCGGCGGGGAGTCGGACGGCGGGGAGTCGGCCGCCGGGGACGGGCGTCGTCAGGCCACGCGGCGGTACTTGCGCACGGCGAGGGGCACGAAGACGATCAACAGGCCGGCGCACCATGCCAGCGCCTGCCAGATGGCGGACGTGTCGGTCAGCGAGCCCCCGACCATGAGCGAGCGGGTGGCGTTCACGATCTGGGTCACCGGCTGGTGCTCGGCGAACACTTGCAGCCAGTGGGGCATGTCCGCGACCGGCACGAAGGCCGACGAGCAGAACGTGAGGGGGAAGATGATGGGGAACACCATGATCTGCGCCGTCTCCGCATTGGGCGCGGAGAGCCCCAGGGACGCGAAGCACCAGCACAGCGTGTAGGACCACAGGAGCACGAGCAGGACGCCGAGGAGGAACGAGCCGAAGTCGGTCAGGATCCGGAAGCCGACGATGAAGCCGACGATGCTGATGATGAACACCACGAACACGTTGCGAACGAGGTCGGCGGTCGTGCGCCCGGCGAGCACGGCCGAGCGGGCCATGGGCAGGGCCCGGAAGCGCTCGATCAGGCCCTTGTGGAGGTCCTCGGACAGCCCGACCACGGTGCTCACGGCGCCGAAGGAGACTGTCTGCACGTAGATGCCGGGCATCAGGTAGTCCACGTAGGGGATGCCTGGGATGTGGATGGCGCCGCCGAAGACGTACACGAAGAGCAGCACGAACATGATCGGCTGCAGGGTCGAGAAGAACACCGCCTCGGGCGTGCGGGTGAGCCCGAGCAGGTTGCGCCAGGTGATGGTCAGGGTGTCCTGGACGGCCCAGGAGGCCCGGTTGCCGTCGGCGGGGGCCGGGCGGGCCGTGCTGCTGGGCGCGGCGATCGTCGTCATGCGTCCTCCTCCCTCTGGGCCTCCCGCTCGGCCTCGGTCTTGTGGCCGGTGAGGCTCAGGAACACGTCGTCGAGGCTGGGCTCGCGCAGCGCCATACCCGTCACCGGGATCGCCGCCGCGTCGAAGGTGCGCAGGACCTCGGCCCCGACGGCCGGCCCGTTCTCGACCGTCAGCTCGACCAGGAGACCCTCGACGACCGGCGCCTTGTGGGCCAGGGGGGCCAGCAGCGCCGTGGCGCGGGCCACCCCCGAGCCGTCGCCGAGCGTCACGGCCACCACCGAGGTGCCCAGGTCGGCCTTGAGCTCGGCCGGGGTGCCCTGGGCGATGACCCGTCCGTGGTCGATGACCACGATGTCGCGGGCCAGCCGGTCGGCCTCCTCGAGGTACTGGGTGGTGAGCAGCACGGTCGTCCCCTCGTCGACCAGGTCCTCGATGACCCCCCAGAGGTCCTGGCGCCCGGTCGGGTCGAGGCCGGTGGTCGGCTCGTCGAGGAACAGCACGGGAGGGCTGGCCACCAGGGCAGCGGCCAGGTCGAGGCGCCGCCGCATGCCGCCCGAGTAGGTCTTGAGGACGCGGTCGCCGGCGCCAGCCAGGCCGAAGCCCTCGAGCAGCTGACCGGCCCGGTCGCCCGACGCCTTGCGCGAGAGATGCGAGAGGCGCCCGACCATGAACAGGTTCTCCCGGCCGGTCAGGTTCTCGTCGACGGTGGCGTACTGGCCGGCCAGCCCGATCAGCCGGCGCACCGAGTCGGGGTCCTTGACCACGTCGTGGCCCAGGATGGCCGCCGAGCCCGAGTCGGGTTGCAGAATGGTCGAGAGGACCCGCACCGCAGTGGTCTTGCCGGCACCGTTGGGGCCGAGCAGGCCGAGCACGGTGCCGGCCTCGATCTGGAGCGACACGCCGTCGAGGGCGCGCACGCCGCCCTCGGAGAACACCTTGACCAGGTCGACGGCCTCGACGGCGAGCGACGGGGTCGAAGACGGGGCCATCCGGCTTCCGACTCTAGCGACGGGGACCCCGGCTCCCGGCGCTCCCGGGCGGGTCGCCCGGGGAAAGTAGTGTGGGACGGTCCGTCCCGGTCGGGACGGGCTGCACCCCGGTGTGCGTCCCCCGCGCCGCCGGCACACGCAGTCCCCCCACGCTGTCGGCTCATCCGGGCCTGACGCCCAGGGCAAGGAGGCCCGATGCCGTACGTCTTCGATTTCGACCATGCGCACGCCCGCCCCCCGATGGAGCTCAAGGACCTCCTCGGCGGCAAGGGCGCCAACCTGGCCGAGATGACGTCGGTGCTCAAGCTCCCCGTGCCACCCGGCTTCACCATCTCGACCGACGCCTGCCGCGCCTACATGGACGGCGGCTGGCCCAAGGCCCTGGACGCCGAGGTGGCGGCCGCCCGGTCGCGCCTCGAGACCGCCATGGGGAAGGTGGTCGGGGACGCCGACGACCCGCTGCTCGTCTCGGTCCGCTCGGGCGCCAAGTTCTCCATGCCCGGGATGATGGACACCGTCTTGAACCTCGGCTTGAACGACGACTCGGTCGAGGGGCTGGCCAAGCAGACGGGCGACGAGCGCTTCGCCTTCGACTCGTACCGGCGCTTCGTCGCCATGTACGCCCGCATCGTCCTCGACCTGCCCGGCGAGGAGTTCGACTCGCTCTTCGAGGCAGCCAAGGAGCTGGCCGGCACCACCTCGGACGCCAAGGTGCCCGTGGAGCTGCTGCGGTATCTCGTCGACTCGTACCAGCAGATCGTCGAGCGCCACACCGGCTCGCCCTTCCCGCAGAACCCCGACGAGCAGCTGCGCGGCGCCATCGAGGCCGTGTTCCGCTGCTGGAACGGGCCCCGGGCCATCGCCTACCGCGACCGCGAGCGCATCGCGCACGACCTGGGCACCGCGGTCAACGTGCAGGCCATGGTGTTCGGGAACCGCGACGACAACTCGGGCACCGGTGTCGGGTTCACCCGCGACCCGGCCACGGGGACCAAGGGTGCCTACGGCGACTTCCTCGTGAACGCCCAGGGCGAGGACGTGGTGGCCGGCATCCGCAACACCGAGCCGATCTCGGCCCTCAAGAAGCCGTTCCCCAAGGTGCACACCGAGCTGCTCGAGATCTTCGCCCGCCTCGAGAAGCACTACCGGGACATGTGCGACACCGAATTCACCATTGAGCAGGGCAAGCTCTGGATGCTCCAGACCCGTGTGGGCAAGCGCACCGGCGCCGCCGCCCTCAAGATGGCGGTGGACATGGTGCGACCGAGCGACCTCGGGATCACCAGGGCCGAGGCCGTGTCACGCATCACCGAGGACCACCTCGACGCCGTCCTGCACCCGCAGTTCGCCGGCAGCGGGTACGAGACCTGGGCCAAGGGGCTCGGCGCCAGCCCGGGCGCGGCGGTGGGCCGGATCTACTTCACGGCCGACGACGCGGCGTCGGCGGCCGCGCGGGGCGAGCAGGTCATCCTGGTGCGCAACGAGACCTCGCCCGAGGACGTGCACGGCATGCTGGCCGCCGAGGGCATCCTGACCGCCCGGGGCGGCCTGGTGAGCCACGCCGCGGTGGTGGCCCGGGGCTGGGGCAAGCCCGCCGTCGTGGGCGCCGACGTGCTGCGCCTCGGGGACCACAACGTGACCGCCGGCGACGTGACCCTCTACGAGGGGGACTGGGTCTCCCTCGACGGGGGAGCGGGGGTCGTGGTGGCCGGGCAGGTCCCGCTGACCGCGGCCGAGCCGCCGGCGGCATTCGGCACCGTGCTCTCGTGGGCCGACGACATCCGCAAGGGGAACCTGGCCGTGCGCGCCAACGCGGACACCGGTGAGGACGCGGCGAACGCGCGCGGCCTCGGTGCCGAGGGGATCGGCCTGTGCCGCACCGAGCACATGTTCCTCGGTGAGGACCGCCTGCCCGTGGTGCGGCGCATGATCCTCGCCCACTCGCCGGCCGAGGAGGCCGAGGCGCTCGAGGAGCTCCGGGTGGTCCAGCGCGAGGACTTCATCGCCATCCTCGCCGCCATGGACGGCCTGCCGGTCACCGTGCGGCTGCTCGACCCGCCGCTGCACGAGTTCCTCCCCTCGACCGAGGAGCTGGCGCACAAGGAGGCCACGGTCGGCCTCAACCCCGAGGAGCGCCGGCTCTACGAGGCGGCGCTGATGTGGCGCGAGGCCAACCCGATGCTCGGGACGCGCGGCGTACGCCTGGGCGTGATCAAGCCCGGCCTCTACGCCATGCAGGTGCGGGCGCTCATGGAGGCGGCGCGCCAGCGCGTGGCCGACGGCGGGCACCCCATCGTCGAGATCATGATCCCGCTCACCGTGACGCGCGAGGAGCTGGCGCTGGCCCGAAGCTGGGTCGCCGACGCCGTGGCCGCCGCCAACGCGGAGCCCGCCCCGCGGGCGACCAGGCGGGGTGCCAAGGCGGCACCGGGCCGGGGTGCGCTCGAGGTGACCATCGGCACCATGATCGAGACGCCGCGGGCCGCGCTGCGGGCCGATGAGATCGCCGAGGAGGCCGACTTCTTCTCCTTCGGGACGAACGACCTGACCCAGATGACCTTCGGCTTCTCCCGCGACGACGTCGAGGGCCGCATGATGGACGCCTACCTCGAGCTCGGCCTGCTCACGCGCAACCCCTTCGAGGTCGTCGACGAGGGCGGAGTGGGCGAGCTGGTCACGATCGGGACCGAGCGCGGTCGTGCCACCCGACCCACGCTGAAGGTGGGCGTGTGCGGTGAGCACGGTGGCGACCCGGCCTCGATCGACCTCTTCTACCGCGCCGGCCTCGACTACGTGAGCTGCTCACCGTTCCGGGTCCCCGTGGCCCGCCTGGCCGCCGCCCAGGCGGTGCTGGCCGCGGGGCCGCGCCAGGGGGCGGACCAGGGCAAGAGCGCCGGCCGGGGCCCCCACGGGGCGCGGCCAGAGGGACCGCCACTCGGTCGTCGCGGGCCACGGCCGGCTGAATCCGATCGAGGCTCGGCCGCATCGCGGTACCGTCGGCACGTGGGGATTCCGGACGAGGAGATCGCCCAGGTCCGGGCGGCGACCGACATCGTCGCACTGATCAGCGAGCATTCTGCGCTCAAGAAGGTGGGGCGCCGTTGGAGCGGGCTGTGCCCGTTCCACACCGAGAAGACGCCCTCGTTCAGCGTCAACGCCGAGGAGGGCTTCTACTACTGCTTCGGCTGCCACGCCTCGGGCGACGCCATCACGTTCGCCCGCGCCGTGGAGCACCTCGACTTCGTCGACGCCGTGCGCTTCCTGGCCGACCGGGCCGGGATCACCCTCCACGAGGACCAGGAGGCGGGCCGGGACCACCAGCGGCGCTCGCAGCTGCTCGAGGCCATGGAGCGGGCCGTCCAGTGGTACCACGAGCGCCTGCTGCGCTCGCCCGACGCCGGGCCGGCGCGCGACTACCTGCGCTCCCGGGGCTACGACGGGGAGGTCGTGCGCCGGTTCCGCCTGGGGTGGGCCCCCGACGACTGGGACGCCCTGGCCAAGGCGCTGCGTCTCCCTGAGAAGGTCCTCTCGGACTCGGGGCTCGGGTTCGTCAACCGGCGGGGCCGGCCCCAGGACTTCTTCCGGGCCCGGATCCTGTTCCCCATCTGCGACCCCTCGGGGCGGCCGGTCGCCCTCGGGGGGCGCATCCTGCCGCCACGGCCCGGAGAGCCGCCATCGGACCGGCCGCAGCCCAAGTACAAGAACTCCCAGGAGTCACCGATCTACTCCAAGCGACGCACCCTCTACGCGCTGAACTGGGCCAAGAAGGGGATCATCGCCCAGGGCGAGGTGGTGGTCTGCGAGGGCTACACCGACGTCATCGGGTGCTTCCAGGCCGGCGTGCCCTGGGCCGTCGCCACGTGCGGCACTGCGCTCGCCGAGGAGCACTTCACGCTGCTGCGCAACTTCGCCAAGCGCATCGTCCTCGCCTACGACGCCGATGCGGCCGGCCAGAGTGCCACCTCGCGCGTCTACGAGTGGGAGCGCACGCACGAGGTCGACGTCGTGGTGGCCGCGCTCCCGGGAGGGAGCGACCCGGGCGACCTGGCCCGCACCGACCCCGACGCGTTGGCCCAGGCGATCAAAGAGGCGCGCCCGTTCCTCCAGTTCCGGGTGGACCGCATGCTGGGCACCGGCGACCTCTCGACGGCCGAGGGCCGGGCCCGGGCCGCCGAGGCCGCCCTCATCGCGGTGGCGGAGCACCCTGACGACCTGGTCCGCGACCAGTACGTCATGCAGCTGGCCGACCGTTGCCGGCTGGACACGGCCAAGCTGCGCGAGCACCTCGAGCACCTGCGGGCGCACCCGCCCGCCGAGCGCCCGGCGCGCCGTCGTGGCCGGGGCCCGAGCGACGAGCCGCCACCGGGGGACTACCCCGAGGACGACTCGGACCGCTACGACGCGCCGGTCGGCGCGTCGCAACGCACGGCCAACAGTGGCGCGCGCGAGGGGTTACGTCAGGGGCCGGGGCTCGAGGCGCTCAAGTTGGCCGTCCATCGACCCGAAGAAACAGCGGATCGAGTGCACGCGGTACTCTTCACCGATCCCGTGCAACGTGAGGCGTTCGTGTCGCTCCTGGAGCACGACAGCGTCCACGAGGCAGTGGAGACCGCGTCACCGGAGGTGGCGACCCTTTTGCGACGAGTCATAGTCGAGGAGCCCATGGCGGGCGACCCCGAACTGGGTGACCCAGTTGACTCCGTGCTGACCGTGCTCCTGCGCGGGGCGACGCGCCAGGCCCTGGGCGCTCTCGAGCAGGAGTCGCGGGCGGGCGGCGACTCCTGGCAGGCTCCCGCCGCCGAGACGGCGCAAGTGCGCCTCTGGCTGGACCAACTCGACGATTCGGCAACCGGACGCGATGCGGCCGACCGGTTGGTAAGTTGGTTGGTGCAAAGAGAGCCGGAGGGGTGACCATCTTGTTGGTAGGGCAACGGTGAGCGAGGAATCCGCGGTCGCGGTCGAAGACGATAACGTGGACTCGACACATGCACGAGGTGATGCGCTGGCGTCGATCGCGCACGTCGCCCTCCCTCCGGGCGTGTCGCAGGTGGACTTCGACGCCACGCTCGAGATCGGCCGCGCCAAGGGACGTCTCACGCAGTCCGAGATGATCGAGGCGCTGCACACGGTGGAGCTCACGCCCGAGGTGCTGACCGAAGTCATCAACCGCGTGACCGCGGAAGGCGTCGAGCTCGTGCCCGACGAGGACGAAGACCTCACGGTCGAAGTCACTCCCCGGAAGGCCGCACGGGCGCAACGGAAGACCGCGGCGGCGCGCACGGACACGCGTCGGGACGCCGGCCGCCGGGGCGCGGCCAACGAGTCCTCTTCGGGAAGTTCCGAGGACCCGGTGCACACCTACCTCAAGGAGATCGGCCGGGTGCCGCTCCTGAGTGCCGAACTCGAGGTGGAGATCGCCCAGCGGATCGACGAGGGCAACGCCGCCGCGGCCCGGCTGGAGGCCAACGAGCTGGCGGGTGCCGGCGAGGGCACCGAGCAGGACCTCCTCGACGCCATGGAGGTGCGCCGGAACCAGCGGCTCGTCGTGCGGGGCCAGAAGGCCAAGGACGAGCTCATCGAGGCCAACCTGCGCCTCGTGGTCTCCATCGCCAAGCGCTACCGCAACCGCGGCCTGGCCTTCCTGGACCTGATCCAGGAGGGCAACCTCGGCCTGATGCGCGCGGTCGACAAGTTCGACCACACCAAGGGCTTCAAGTTCTCGACCTACGCCACCTGGTGGATCCGCCAGGCCATCACGCGTGCCATCGCCGACCAGGCGCGCACGATCCGGATCCCCGTGCACATGGTCGAGACCATCAACAAGGTCGTGTGGGCGCAGCGCCAGCTCCTCCAGGAGCTGGGCCGCGAGCCGACGATCGAAGAGGTGGCGAGCCGCGTCGAGCTCCCGACCGATCGCGTCCGCGAGATCCTGCGCATCAACCAGGACACCGTCTCGCTCGAGCAGCCGGTCGGGGACGAGGACGACTTCAACCTGTCCGACATGATCGAGGACCGGGCGGCGGTGGTGCCCGACGACGCGGCGACGCGCTCGCTGCTCGACGCTGCCGTGCGCGAGGCGTTGGCCCACTTGAGCGAGCGCGAGCAGGACGTCGTGCGGCTCCGCTTCGGGCTCGACGACGGCAAGATCCGCACGCTCGAAGAGGTCGGCCGCGAGTTCGGGGTTACCCGGGAGCGGGTGCGGCAGATCGAGTCCAAGACACTGGCCAAGCTGCGCCGGCCGGACGCGGCGTACCTGCTGCGGGACTACCTCGAAGAGTCCTGAGCGGGCCCCGGGAGCAGTGCCATCCCGCCTCCGGTGGACGCGGTGGGCACCCCGGCCGCTGGTATCGTGCGGGGCTGATTCGCCGATCCATTCGATTCGCCGACCCATTCCGGGGTAGCTCAATGGCAGAGCAAGCGGCTGTTAACCGCTAGGTTGAGAGTTCGAGTCTCTCCCCCGGAGCTTTTCTCTTCGTTGTGCCTGGTCAGGTGGAGTGCGTCATTCACCTCACCGTCCACCTCAGGGCTGTCGGGCACTCCACGGGCATTAGACGTTTCGCTTTCGTGCTCCAGACATGGGAAGAACATCCGCCTGGACAAGCGCACCCATCGCCTCGGCGATGACCTTGTCCCGGTTCTCGGTGGCGTGCTGATTGCGCAGCGCTGCTGGTGGCGTCGAGTGTCCGCCTCGACGCATCAGCTCCTTGGTGCTTGCACCGGTGACCGCCGCCACTGTCAGCGAGAAGTGCCTGAGGTCATGAAAGCGAATGGTCGAGGCCGCATGCGGCCCGAGCATTCTGAAAGGGTATGCCGAGTGACTTCGGGCGAAGCGGGACGCCGCCTCGTCCCGTGAACAGAAGAGCGTCCGAGTCGGCGTGGACGAACGAGTCCATGTGCGTCACGACCTCCTCGACGGCGAACTCGGGCAGATGGACGGTGCGGATGCCTGCGTCGGTCTTCGGGTCAGCGAAACTCGACGTGCCGTCACTCAGCTCCGACAGAGCACGCTCGACCCGAACACTCGATCCGAGAGGATCAATGTCCTTGCGTCGCAGTGCCAGAACCTCGCCACGACGCAGGCCGCCCCAGATGACAGAAGGAGGATCGATGGATTTTTGAAATCTGGAGTAGCAGAGCTGCTCAGCTGAGGCGATGGCATGACCAGACTGACAGTGGAGTCAATGATGCGGCATGGGCATCGCCCTCGGAGCCATCATGCGCCGATAGAGGCGAGGGGCGAAGCTCTTCAGTAGCGAGACGATGGGCGTGATCGGCGCAGCATTGATCTCAATCTTTTGGCCTCCGAGCTTCTTGAGGGCGAGCGCACTCACCGCTTCAGGCGTCTTCACGATCATCCGTGGCAGGGGCTTCAACCCCTGCTCGATCGCCTCAATTCCCATCGCGGTGTAAACGAACCCCGGATAGAGCACGTGCAGATGTACCCCGAGGGCCTTCAGTTCCAGTGCGGCACTCTCGGTGAATCCCGTGACCGCTCCTTTTGAGGCAATGTAGGCCGATGCGCCCGCAATAGGAGACCGGACCGAATCGGACGATACGTTGAGGACGTAACCGTGACGGCGGGATGCCATTCCAGGTACAACGGCCAAAGTCCCAGCAAGGGGAGCGAAGAAGTTCAATCGCATGATCTTCTCGAAGACTTCCCGGTCGTTCTCGGCTGCCGATACGCCTCGGTCGATTCCAGCGACGTTGGCCAGGATGTCGATCCTGCCGAATTCCTTCTCGACTTGTTGGAGAGCGCTCACGTATCCGTCGATGTCCGACAAGTCATGTTGAAGAAAGTGGATCCCTCGGCGATCGGCCAGGTCTTGGATGTCCACGCCGATCACTTCAGCTCCCCGTCCCACGAGATCTGTGGCGAGCTGCTTGCCTATTCCCGATGCTGCCCCGGTAACGACAGCGACATGGTCGGCAAAGTGTTTCACCGCTAACTCGTATGCACGTGGGCCACGGGCATCTTGGGTTCAGCAAACCGAACCTGTGCCCAGACGTCCATCACTTCGGGTGCAGGCATGATCGCTCTCTCCGACGTCTGCATCGTCTCTCCTCGTGAGTAGCGCTGCCGACACCCCTCGGCGATTTCGAGAGTAACGCAGTGCTGTCGCCCGGTATAGTGGTGTCACCAATAGAGACGGAGCGAGGGACCCAGCCTTGTGAACTCCGGCCAACCGACCTTCGGGCACGGTGGCAACGCTGGGATCGATTGGAGACCACGATGCAGTCCAAAGCACTTACGTCCCTCGACGCATGGCTCGCCGAGGCCCAAAGAGTGCTGGCTGAACAGCATGAGCACTGGGAGCACGAAACCGAGGCAGAGGTTCCCACACGTGGCGAGCCGGTACAGCTCTCCTTTGACCTGGGTGGCCTGTGATGACTGAAGCACTTGACATCCTGCCGGATCACACGGCCATCGTGGACGCGATCTCAAAGGAACTTCACACTTGGGATCTGCAGATCCCACAGGCGATCTGTAACAGCAGGCCCGTCTCTGTAATCCACGGTTCGGGTGCGCCAATCCAGGACACGAAAGCGTTGTCGTCGATCCAGCCCGACTGGAGATCCTCTCCCTCGCAGAACGTCATTCGTTGTCCACTACCCACCCGATACAGGGTGGCGTTATGTGATGAGTGCAATCGAGGGAAATCCAACAGAGACTCGACGAAGTTCTAGATCCATACATGACCACTTGCTGATGGCCATCTATGGGCGTTGCGTACAAGCTGCAACTCCGCTATAACCCTCGACTGAAAGATTCGGGATCACCCAGCTCGTCCTATGGCAGTGGGTTTGCTGCAGGGCAAACACCATCAGGGCGAGATCGGAGGGCGGTGATTGTGACTTCCGACACGGACGCTTCGACCAAGGCTACGCAGTTCTGTGGTCGGTGCAGCGCTCTTGCACGAGGAACTCCCTATTGCGAGATCTGCGGCGCACGGCTGATGACATCACCCGAAGATCTCGGCCAGTACCACGGTGCTGCGGCGAGGCCCGATTCTTTGGGCCAAGAAAGTGCCTCCATCTCGGAGGTATTCGTCGACACAGCAACTCCGCCATTTGGGATTGCTGCCGTGAGGCCCTCGAGCAGCCGCCGTTGGTGGATCGCCGGAGGAGTTGCCGCTTCCGTGGTCATTGTGTTCGCAGCTGTCGGTACATTCGTCGCACTCGGCAAAGACTCCAACCAGCCGTCGTATACGACACAGGTCGTTGGTCTCATCACGCCGGTGCTGACAGACAATGATCAGCTCACCCGTGACATTGCAGCCTTGACTCCATCGAGCAGCATCTCCACTGTTCAAAGCGATGTGGTGATGACTCAAGCTTCGACGAGAACGGCGCAACAGCTGGTCGCCTCCATCAGTGCGCCACCCAATGATGCTGTTTTGGCGTCACAACTCAACGTCGCCCTCACGAGCGAGAGTGCATGGCTTCAAGTCGTCTCAAGCGTGCTGGGCAACATGAGTAGCCCATCGCTGTCGCACGTATCCGGGCTTGGTCTGTCCGCTCAGTTCAAGTTCCTTGAGCTGGGTGCCACTCTGAAGGTCGTCGCACACTCGAAGTTTCCTTCGTCAACGCAGTTCGTGACGATCGTCTCGGCGAAGAACACTGCTGGGGCGACAATGCTCGCAACCGCACAGTTCAGCAACCAGGTGATGGCTCTACTCAACCAGTCGACGTCGACCTATCAACAGGCGAACTCGCTCTACCAGCTACTCAACAAGTTGGCGAATGGTGAGTACACAACCACAAACCTGACCATCGCCCAAGCCGAACAAGACATCAACGGCGTCATTGTCAATCGAAACTCCCTCACGGCGACCGTACAAGCACTTATGGCACCTACACCAGCTGCGCAGATAGTTCAGGCGGACATGGTGAAAGCCTTTCAGGACAGCCTTACCAATGACAGCGACCTTGCCACGTGCCTCAACCAGAACAACACCGGTACCGAGGTATTCACATATCAGACGTGCTTGAGTTCTACCTATGGAGCCTCCGTCGGTGCCAGGTCAGACGAGCAGACTTTCCTGTTTGCATACAACCTGCTTCGAGCCACTCTCGGGCAACCTGCCGCAACGTTTCGGTTCTAGGTTCCCGAGCAACGGGCATGGATCAGACGGTTTCGATCCCATTGCGGTCGTCGCTCACTTCTGTTCGGCGTTGTGATCGGTCTCTCTCACGGCTTGCTCCAGCCACAGGTGGCCATTTGGTGATGACCACCCGTTGGCCTTCCAGTCGTTACCAAACGTGGATAGAGATGGGACTCCCGTCCCGAGTTAGAGTGGATCGGGTTTCCAATCACTTCGATGATTCGATGGTTGAGCTGCACTGGGAGATCAGCATCGAACACTGGTCCCAGATGACCAGAGTCGCCTCAGCCGTGTCCGTGGGCTCGTATGCAGCTTGGTGGGCATTCGGCAACCCACCATCGAGACCGGCAAGAGTTGCAGCTGAAGAAGTCACAACGGTGGCGGCGGGCTTCGTACCGGCCTGGCCGAATCTGCCCAACCGGCCGCTTGTCAAGGCCATTCGCTGCGACCCTACGGGATGCGATCACCCACCCCGAGTGCATACCGAGGGAAAACGTCCTAGCTCTCGCGTTCACTCCATAGGTGGCACTTAGCGAGGGGCATCTATGACCGACTGCACCATCAGGAATGTGATTACGAAGGGACTCCGGCCACGGCTGCGGGTGTGGACCGCACTTCGTGGCCAGTCTCCATGCTGCCCCTATGACTACTCTGCTGGCTCCTTGCGCATGTGCCGAGGCTGGCTGGTTGCCGTAAGCCCGAGAGGCAGACGTAAGTCGAGGTTGGTGTTAGGAAGAACGCCGTCTTTGTCCGTCTCCCGGGTTAGCTTCGGTATCAAGGCCAGACTGATTCGATGCACCGTTTCTTCTGAAGAACCGGTCATTGCGCTCATGTCGACGCCATCCCCGATTCCAAACACCTTGAATCCAATGCCGCCTCGCCCGCTCTTCGTAACTGTGCGTTGAACAACAAATTGAAGTTCCACCTCGACCGAACCAAGGTACATGGCAAAAGTATCGCCCTTAGCTGTTTGGGCTTGGGCCTTCTTCAAGTCTCGAGCGAGAGCTGCTATAACCTCGCTAAGTCCGAAGGTGGTGACCGTCTCGGAATCAGGTTCGTCCGTTGTGGCCATGTCTGGATGCTGACATCAAGCCCCGACAACGGAGTAGGGCCGACCGGACTCAACGACACAACAACCCGACAACAATCGGCCTAGAGCCGTCACAGCGAGAGTGCTCAAGCCGAGGCCGAGCGCTGGGGAATGCGGCGGTGGGTAGCCGCCTTCGTTGGGATAGGGAACCCCACCATCATCGGTCGTAATCGAGGTGGGTCCCCAGCCAGGCGGCGTACATCGCCGAGTGCTCGCTCAAGAGGATGACACTGGTTCTTGGCATCCGGTAGCTCGGTGCCGTAATCAGACGAGACCGGAGGGGCAGTGGTAACCCACTGGTCTGGGGACGCCTTCGGATGGAGGGGCTTCTACCAACAGCCTTCGGGCACTCCACGGGCAGTAAGCATTCGGCAGCAGCTGGCAGCAACCGGTTTCAGCTGTGAGCAAAAGTCCATTTAGTGGTCCGTTATCCAGATTGACCCTGGTCAGATTATGTCCCTGAATCGAACCGCTAGGTTGAGAGTTCGAGTCTCTCCCCCGGAGCTTCTCCCTTCGTTGTGCCTGGTCAGGGCTTCGTCGAGCGAGAAGGGTCTCGTCCGCAGCGGATCTGGGCGCGATCTGGGCGATCTCCTCACTGACCTTGTTCGGCAGTGGCACAACGCGGCCGTCTTGTGAGCAAGGTGGCCGTCACGCTCCTTGGTGGCGTGCTGATAGCGAAGAGTCATCGTCGTCGATCTCCACCGGCCCCGCTTCTAAATCTCGGACACGCTGGCGCCACTGGAAGGCCAGCACCGGCGCTGGCCTCTGGGCCTACGACCGAGGTGCTGTGGTGGACAAGGTCCACCGGGAGCTCGTGGGTGCTACTCCCAGATCCTCGATGGGACTGCGCCAGGGTCGGCCTTCAACCGACGCCCGATCACCAGGCCGAGATTGAGGTGGCCCCGCGCGCCCCCGATGATCGCCCCACCGGCCAATGCTCCGCCGAGGCCGAGCGTGACTTCTGACGGTATGGGAATGCATGCGGACTCCAAGACGGTCAGCAGGAAGACGGCCAGGTACCCCCAGGTCTCGAGAAGCTGCTGCACGCTAGGAGTGTGGCCGATCTGAAGTGTGCCAAACGGTCACTTTGCCCATTCCACAACTCGCCCTGGGCCACGTACTGAAGGTGGTGGCCGAGGTCCTCGATGCAGTGGAGGAAGGGAGGATGTCTCTACCGTCCGAGGACGTGAGGTTGTTGGAGCGGATAAGGGACCAAGCGGGTTGGGCTACTGCTTCGGGGCTGAGCGAAAATGCAAGTGCATGATCGTCCTCGCCAAGCCAGACTGTGGCAATGGCCAAGACCTACCAACTCGGGCCTGCCCGTCGAACGGTCAATGTCCTCATGAAGCCGTTGGTTCGCCTTGGTATCGGCGGCAAGTCGACGTATCTCCTCACCACCACAGGACGTAGGACCGGTCAGCAGAGGACTACGCCGGTGATCCTGGTCGAGAACGATGGAGAACGATGGCTTGTTTCGCCCTACGGAGTGGTGGCCTGGGTTCACAATGTGCGTGCCCAGCCAGAGGTCCTCCTCCGTCATGGCGGGCGAGTGGAGACACTTCACACCGAGGAGGTCGACCCAGTTACAGCCGGTCCCGTCCTCCAGCGTTACGTTCGCGACGTGCGGGTAACCGCCCCATTCTTCGATGCGAAGGGCGACGACCCAGTGGAGAAGTTCATCGACGAGGCACCTCGCCATCCGGTGTTCAAGCTCACCGCCACCTCGTCCTGACTGTCCCAAACCGCCGGATGGGGAAGTAGAGGATCAACTGACATTCTACCCTGGTCGCTACGCCGCCCAGTGGCCAACGTTGACCCCATGGCGACCACGCTGGTATCCCTCGCTGCTGCACTTGTAGCCCTTTGGGGAGTCGCCCACGCGATCCCGACCCGTCAGGTCCTTGTTGGCTTCAAGCCGATCACCGAAGATAATCGCCGAGTCGTGCTGCAAGAGTGGTTGGCCGAAGCCTTCACGATGTGGGGACTGGCTGGAATCATCGTTGCCGTGACCATCGTTGGCGGTGCAGGATCACACGCTAGCCAGTGGGTCTACCGTGTGGTTGCTGTTCTTCTGCTTGCCTTGGCCATCCTGACCGGCCTTACCGGTGGCCGTACGCCAGTGATTTGGTTCAAGATCTGCCCCGTCGTGCTGACGTTCTCCGCAGCCCTACTGGTGTTGGCGAGTCTGGTCTAACCACCTCATGTTCGGAACCTTCGAGCCCCGACCCGCGTTTTGAGTGCCTGTACGCCGTGCGACCGGGGCGCTGCTGGTGCGTGGCGGCGTGCGCGGAGCAGGTGCTGAAACCCGTGACCACTTCCCCGCACCCCTCGGTCCGTCCAGTCAGACCGGGGCTGGAGGGTAGAGGCCGTTTCGCGTCGGTTCTGTGACCGGTACGCGAACACCGGCATGGGAGCTTGGTGCTTCCCGGTAGGTTCCGAATCCAGCGGGTGAGGTGCCAACTGCAGGGGCGGGGTTACCTCACTGGGCTTCGTCCCGACACCCGCGGCCCGACGGGCGGCCCTGTGTTTGCCCCCCTTTCACAGGGTCGTCCGCTCGGCGTTACCTGTCAGCCGGTCACGGCAAGGCGGCCCGCATGATTTGCCGGAGCCGCTCCGCGGTCAGCCGAGACTCAAGGGGCATCCCGATCCCGATGGGCAGCTGGACGATCCCATCGGACGTCGACAACTGGGCCTGTCGACATTCGGGACAATCGACCAACCAGCATCCGTTCAGGTTCTCAACTGTGGGGTGATGGGGAGCACGCATCGGTCCGGCCTCCGTGATGCGACGGCTGGAATCAGTGGGAGCACGATAGAACAGACTCACAGGTGGCGTACAGGCCTCGATCACGGTTTTGTCACGGTCCTCTGTTTTCCGAAGGGACCACTAAGGCTGGACGGCCGATAGGTTCATTGGGCCTACCCGGCGAATTGAGCGGTTCGTAACCTCGGATGTGGAGACTAGAACGCCGGTCAAGAGGCAGGTCCGGTATCGACTAAGTGGGCGGCACCGGGAGCAAGGGGACGCGTATCGATGCGATTGAGACGCCGGCTCGGACGTCACGACCGAGAGCCGCCCACTGAGCTGGGTTCTCAGACGGCAACGTTCACCGACAGCGACCAGCCGGCCGCTGTCAACATCCGCGGGCTCGAGAAGTCCTACGCAGGTGTTCCCGCTGTGGCAGGTATCGACCTGAATATCAGCCACGGGGAGATCTTTGCCCTCCTCGGGCCGAATGGGGCCGGGAAGACCACGACGGTCGAGATCATGGAGGGGTACCGTGCTCGCGACGGTGGTGAGCTCACCGTCTTGGGCTACGACCCGGGCCACGAACGCTCGCAGCTGAAGGGTCATATCGGCATCGTGTTGCAGTCAACTGCTGTTGAGCAGTACCTGACGGTCACCGAGACCCTCACGATGTACTCACAGATGTTTCCGCATCCCCGGCCGGTTGATGAGGTAATTGAGCTCGTCGGTCTCGCCGATAAGCGGTTCGCACGTGTGATTCAGCTCTCGGGCGGCCTGCAACGAAGGCTCGATATGGGGATCGCGCTCACGGGCGATCCCCAGCTCCTGTTCCTCGACGAGCCGACGACTGGTTTCGACCCGTCTGCGCGGCACGAAGCGTGGGAGGTCATCAAGGACCTCGCCGCCCTGGGCAAGACGGTATTTCTCACCACCCACTACATGGATGAGGCCCAGTACCTCGCCGATCGTGTGGCGGTGATCGCCGAGGGCCGGATCGTTGCCGAAGGGCCGCCGTCGACGCTTGGTCATCGGGACCGGTCCACGGTCCGCGTCCGCTACCGGCTACCCCCCGGCACCACACCTCCGTGGGGCCTCGCAGCCCCACCCGGGCCGGACGGCTTCGTCGAGGTTGCCGTGGATGACGCCGTATCCGAGGTACACCGGCTCTTGCATTGGGCCGTCGAGGAAGACGTCGAGCTCGAGGGTTTCGAGGTCAAGCGGCCATCGCTCGAAGACGTGTACCTGTCATTGACGGACCATCGCTCAGGCGAGGAGCACGACCCGGGCGCCACCGGGGGATCGTCGTGAACGCAACGGCCATGACGGTCTCGCAGTTCCGTTTTGTGAACAAGGCTTTCTGGCGGAACCCCTCCCGTGCGTTCTTCACGTTCGCATTCCCCTTGATGTTTCTCGTGATCTTCACGTCCCTGCTCGGAAACGGAACCGTTCACATCGGCTCGATGTCCGTCAAGGCCTCGACCTACTACGTCGCCGCCATGGCATCGTTCGGGGTCATCACCGCTTGCTACTCCAATGTCGCCATGACCATGGCATTTCAACGTGACACCGGATTACTGAAGCGGATCAATGGATCGCCTCTGCCCGGCAGTTCGTTCCTGGGTTCCCGGGTGATCCACGCGCTGTTCGTCGCGGTATTGCTAGTCGCCATCACTGCGGCCTTCGGGTGGGCATTCTACGGAGCCGACGTCCCGAGAGGCGTTCTGCTCGTGCGCTTCCTGGTCATGCTCGTCGTGGGGGCGGTCGCGTTCTGTGCCCTTGGCCTCGCGGTCACCGCCGTCATTCCGAACGCCGATGCGGCACCGCCCATCGTCAACGCCAGCATCCTGCCGCTCCTGTTCCTGTCCGGCATCTTCATCCCGTTCGGCAACGACACACCCCAATGGATCGTCTGGATTGCCCGGATCTTCCCGGTCAGGCACTTCGCCGCCGGTATGCAAGCCGGCTTCATCGGCACACCGTTCGACTGGACCGATGTCGTCGTGGTGGCGGCCTGGGGTTTGGTCGGGCTCGTGCTGGCGATCCGGTACTTCAGCTGGGAGCCCCGCTCCGGATAGCGAAATTTCGAGGGGCTCGCTGAGCAAACATCCAAGCCGCATTGAGTTGCGTCAGCGTGATGACCGCGACCGACATCTGAGGCTCATCGGAGTGCGGGCCGGCGTCGGACTGGCGCCGTCGTGCGGAAGTGTCCCACTGTTTCGGCGGTCTGGGATACCCGTAACCCGCCGGGAATCGGTGCGTTGCGGAGGGTCGGTTGAACGTGGCGATCAGCTCAGGCTGTCGATCTGACACGTGTACGCCCATCCAACAAGACGATGGTGTCGGCCCTCATCTCCAAAGTCAGCGGACCGTCGCACAGCCGTGCCAGCCCAACCAATGTGACTCAGTCGGCGAGCTACGGAGCAACCGCACTCACGATAATCAGGTCCCGGAGACCAGCGCGTCGTGCCTGGAGCGCTAATTGAGAGAAGCCGCTTTCCTCAACAGCGCGAACCAATTGTTGGGCCTCGATGTCGGTGAGACCGTGTTGAGCGTGACCCGTGGCACTCGATTCCACTGAACGTTCGACGAGCAGGAGACGTCCAGCCGGTGCGAGCACTCGACGTGCCTCGGTCAGCCCACGGGCACGGTCTCGCCAGTGATGCACCGAGCTGAGCGCCCATACGACCGTCGCGCTCTCGCTCGTGATGGGCAGGCTTTCGGCGGTGCCTTCAACGAAGCGAACACCTTCGGCGCGCCGCACGGAGCCGATCAGGCGGGCGAGTCGCAGCATTTGGGCGCTTGGGTCGACGCCAACCGCTCGGGCCCCTTCTCGGCCGGCTTGGCGCACAGCGGTACCGGGGCCACAGCCAATATCCACCACGAGATCGGAGGATCCGAGGTCGGCCAGCTCGACCACGAGGCGCGCCGCCGCGCCTCGGCCCACCGTCATGGAGGCCGCGCAGAGATTGTCGAACACAGCGCCGTGGTGCCCGGGACTGTGTCCGTTGAGTTCGCCTGTGGTCATGTCGTCTCCAGACACCTCAGGCGACTACTCGTTGAACTTCTTGAAGGCGTCGTAGACGAGCAACACCGGCCAGACGAACGCCTTCAGCACTCCTCCGAAGTGACCCTTGAACCCTGTTGGCCTGTTTCCAGTACCAGACCATCGCTCCGATGAGTCCGAGGCCGTAGATGGCACCCGCTCCCTGGGCAGTGGAAAGTTGACGTTGCGGCTGGTCCATTGCTGCGGTTACCTCTGATTCGACGAGGTCATCCGAAGTGGCCCGCCACGTAGCGGTACGTCTCCGGCTCCCGAGGGCTCTCGAAGACCCGCTCAGTCGGTCCGTGCTCGACCAGGCGACCGGCGTTCAAGAACATGGTGTGATGCGACAGTCGGTGGGCCTGGCCCAGGTTGTGGGTCACGATGATGATGCTGTAGCCGGGGGTCAGGCCACGGATGAGGTGTTCGATGCTCTCGGTGATGACGGGATCGAGAGAGGACGTCGGCTCGTCGAGCAGGAGCACCTCTGACCCGACGGCAAGCGCCCGAGCCAGGCACAACAACTGCTGCTGGCCACCCGAGAGCCGGAACGGCGAGTCGCCCAAACGGTCCTTCACCGCGTCCCACAGGCCCACCTCGCGGAGGCGCTGCTCACACACCACATCGAGCTGCTTGCCTCTGGCGAGCCGGTGGGCCTTCACGCCCGCCACCACGTTGTCGCGTATAGACATCGGGAACGGATTGGGCCGCTGGAACACCATCCCGACTTGACGGCGCAGATCGAGCAGGTCGCGGTGGCTGGCCCAGATGCTCTCGCCGTCGAGGATGACGTCACCGTCGTGACTGAAGCCCGGAATCTTGTCGTTCATACGGTTGAGGGTGCGCAGGAACACCGACTTGCCGGTACCGGTCGGGCCGATGATGGCGGTGATCGTTCCACGGGCAATGTCGATCTCGACGCCCGACAAGATGGTATTTGCTTCAATGCGAAGCGTCAGGTCCTTGGTACACACGACATGGGCAGGGCGCTCTCGATCGGGGTCCAGTTCCGCCAAACCAGGGTGGAGGTCCTGCCCGGCGTCCCTCAAGCCCACTCGCTCGGGGTGAGCCTTGAGACTTCTCGGGTCATCCAAGGCGGTCGACCTCCATGGGCGTCGGGTCCTGGTTACTGGTGAAGTGATCTTCAACCTCTAACCACTATGGGCTCTCGTCAGCGAACAACAAGAGACGAAGGAGTCGACGATGGAAGGTTCACCTGGAGTTCGCGAAACGTTCAGGTTGTACCCAATATCGCTGGATGGAGGCCGCTCTGCCCTAGCCCAATCATGCGGTATGGGGCGCGTCTGGTCACGCTGTGGAGATCCTGTTCTTTGTGTACCGAGATAGGGTGAGCGACCCACAGACGACGAAACGGCTGGCACAGCTCCCCAATGGAGAGTGTGCCAGCCGTTGGTCGTCTGGCTGCTGCTCCGTGGACTACGGGTGGAACAAGGGGTTCATCGAAGGGACGGCCGAGTCGCCCGCATGTGCCAGCGGCGGCAGGCCAAAGGCCGTCTCGTAGGAACGCAAGAGCGAGTAGTGGTTGTAGGCGGTGCCGTCGGTGATCGGATAGGAGCCCTTGTTGGTGATCACGATGGTCACCACGTGTCCGCCGCCCGGATCGGCACCACAGCAGCCCGTGCCGGTTTGACCCTGGTCCGAGTAGTCGTCCTCGTCCCACGTGACCACAATGGCGTCGCGGCCCTGGGTCCACGCCTTGGAGGACATGATGGCGGTCACGGTGTTGCCAACGTAGGAGTCACCGGCCGAGATCAGCCCGGTCTCGTCCGTGCAGCCGCTCGTGCCGTGCATGTCGTTGCACTGGTTGGGGACAACCAGGCTGAAGTCCGGCAGCTTGTTGCTCGCCAGGTCGGTGGTGAGCTGGGTGCCAGGCACCATGTTGGCGATCGCTCCCTGCGTGCCCGTGAAGTTCAAGAACGGGTTGTGCTTGGATGCGTAGAGGGCAACGGTGTTGTTCGGGTACTTGAACGTGTAGGGCCCGTTGGCATTGGGGCCGCTCGTGATCAGGTCACCCGGTGCGGGTGTGGGGGGCAGGCTCTGGAAGTAGCCCTTCCACGACTTCCCGGCGGCGGTCAGCTGGTCCGCCAGGGTCGGCGCATTGACCGTGTGGTCGACCGTCGTACCACTGCAGTGGGGGTCAGTGTTGGCTAACGCCGCGGTGCAGTAGAACTGGTTGTCGTCCTGCACCCCGAAGTAGTCACCCGCGATGTTGGCCATGTAGTTGGGCTCGCTCGGGTGGGTGACGCCGAAGTAGTTCGTGGCGAGACCGTAGCTGCTGGCCAACGTGTTGATGTTCGGCGCATTGGGATTCCCGATGATGGACCCGTAACTGGTGTTCTCCATCATGATCTCAACGATGTGCTGGTAGTGGGGGATGGCCTTCTGCGGCGTCGTTGGCGTGCTCGCAGAACCCACTCCCGGTAGACCGATCGCAGTGAGTCCCACGAGCGCCACTGCGCTCGCGACAATGGGCTTCAGCTTCACGGGTGACGCTCCTTCGCTGTTGGTGGGGTGATGTCGCGCGACCTCCGACGCAGTCGCATCGACCCCGATGGGGCCTATCGGCAGGGTAACAATCGACCCGCGAACACTGAGTTATGTAGGGTCGACGTGAGGGCAATCTCTGGTGAGATCCGCGTGATGGCTTCGTGAGCCTTCTGTGACTCCGGTGTGACGAAAGAGAAACACGGCTGCACACGGCGGTGCACAAAGCACTCGGTCACGTCACATCATGAAGTGGGGTTGGGTATTGGTGTGGCTCCCCCCTCCGACTTGAACCCGAGGTTCCGTCTCTGGGCGCGAATCTGTGCGCGAAGGAAGGGTCTTTCCCCGGAGCTTTTCTCTTCGTTGTCCCTGGTCAGGTGGAGTAGGTCCAGGAGGTGGGCGAGCAGCGCGTCCCTCCGAGGTGTACCCGTAGCGCACGACCATTCCCCCAGTCTGGTCACTAGACACCGCCCGGCACGGCAAGGGCGCGCTGCGGGCCCCCGCTTCGCTTCGTGTCCAGGCTCGCCTTCGGCGTCCCTTGACTTGCCTCAGGTCGGCGGCCAGGCATTCAACCCTTCTGTCCATGCGCGTGGGAGTCCCCTGTCCCACCCTCGGTTCGGGCGTAGTCAGTTCCAGGTGATGCTCGGTATCCAGTGCTCCGTGAACTGTGCACATTGCTGGGCTGCCTTGTGATGAAGGGACTTGAACCCTGTGCGCTGCCCTCGCGCCACCAGAGCCTTTTCAGGGCTTGCTTCTGGGTTGGCCCCCAGAATGGGCTGGAACTCGCTCTACGTCCTTTCCTACCAACTTCACGCGCCGCTTGCTACGTCACGCCTCCCGCAGATCGGTGGTCCAGTTGACCTGCTGGATTCGGGCATCGAGCTCACGTGCCCGACGAGCGACATCCGACGCCTGCTGACGCAGGTTCTTCACGTCGAGGGCGCGCAGGTACTTCAGCTCGGACCGAGTGGCTCGCACCATGCCCATGTGTTGCAGTGCACCCGATGCGGCGTCGGCCGAAGCCTGGAGCATCGAGTACCTGAGCCGGAGCACGTCGCGCTCGGCCAGTGCATCGGTCAGGGTGCGACCGTCGGTCATCACGGTGCCCGAGTTGGTCCGGTTGATATTACGGATCAGCCCCTCGAGATCGTCGAGCACGCCCGATGCCGTCGCAACGAGGTCGCGCGCATCCTCGGGGGGCTTCTCGCCCTCCTGGTACCGAGCACTGACCTGGATGCGCTGCTTGAGCTGCTCTAGGGCCCTGTTCCGATCGGCACGTAGCAGTAGTGCCTCTGCCAGCTTCACTTCTCTTCTTCTCCTTCGCTCTACGTTCCTGTTTCGATCGGGCGTTTCACGTCCCCTTGAGGTTGACGACCTGGTGCAGCTCGTGGACCACCTCGACCAGATCGACCTGGTCGGCCATGACCTGGGCGATGGGCTTGTATGCGTCGGGGTGTTCATCCACCAGCTGCTCGGCCATCGTGTCGTCCCATGCCCTGCCCGCCATCGCGCTACGAAGTGAGTCGGTGGTCAGGGTGCGGAGCGCCGCCTTGCGGCCGAGTCGCCGACCGGCGCCGTGCGAGCTCGACTGGTACGAGGCCTCGTTTCCCTTGCCGCGGACGATGAACGACGACGCGCCCATCGAGCCCGGAATGATCCCCACGTCCGAGAGTCCGGCCCGGATGGCACCCTTGCGGGTGATCCACACCTCTTCGCCCAGGTGGGTCTCCTTTACGGCGTAGTTGTGGTGGCAGTTGATCCGCTCGGTCTCCAGAGCGTGGGGCACGGCCGCCCGCAGCGCCGCCAGCGCAGCATCCATCATCTGCTCGCGGTTACCCCAGGCGTAGCGCTGAGCCCACAGCATGTCCGCCACGTACGCGTCGAACTCCGGGCGGCCCTCGGCCAGCCAGGCCAGGTCGCGGTCCTCGAGGACCTGACCCTCCTCCTGGGCGACCAGGCGAGCCGTCTTGATGTGGGCCGTGGCCAACTGGTTGCCGATGCCACGGCTGCCCGAGTGGAGCACGATCCAAACGTGGTCGCGCTCGTCCAGGCAGACCTCCACGAAGTGGTTGCCGCTTCCGAGGCTGCCGAACTGCGCAGCGATGGTCGTCAGCTGACGCTCGGTGAGCTCGGACGCCGAACCCAGCGGCAGTCCCAGGGCCGCGAGCGCCGGCGGCACGCTGGCCCCGGAATGCTCGTGCCCCTTTCCGACACCGGCCGGGATCCGGTCGCGCAGCAGGCCGTGGAGCGCATTGAGGTCGTCCGGCAGCTCGGCTGCCTTGAGGTTCGTCTCCGCCGCCACCATGCCGCAGCCGATATCGACACCCACCGCAGAGGGGAGGACGGCGTTCTCGGTCGCCACCACGCTGCCGACCGTTGCCCCCAGGCCGAAGTGCGCGTCCGCCATCAGGCAGACCGGTCCGGCGAGGATCGGCAGCCGCGAGGTCCGCAATGCTTGCTCGAGGGCGTTGTCGTCGAGCTCGCTGGCCCATGAGGTCAGGTTCGGGTTGATCTGCTTCGGCATCGAGTTCACTTCCTGTCTGCAAGACACAGTGACAATCAAATAGTGCGCCAGATCGGGGTCGTCTGAACGACCTCATGTTCGAGCCGGGGGTTTCCGCCTCCGGGTGACCCGATGAGAGCCGGTGGAGAGTGTCGAACTCTCGCGTTCCCGCGTACGAAGCGGGCGCTCAGCCACCCGAGCATCACCGGCGAGGTACCCCCGGCACGATTCGAACGTGCACGCGCTGGGTTTGGGCCAGCTGCCTCTTCCGTTCGGGCACGGGGGCCAGAAGGTTGGGGCCCGGGTGCTGATCCCGACGCGGATGGCCGAGAAGCCCCGTCCTGGGCGACGGGCCCGGTCCCAGTCGCAGCGCTCCGTACTGACCGGAGATCTTCGGGCTTATGAGACCCGTGAGGTCACCATCCCTCCCCGCTGCGGTGCGTTGGGGTCCTCAGACCCAGGGTGAATGAGGAGAATCGAACTCCCTGCTGGGTGGGTCACAACCACCCGCCTCTCCATCCGGCTCCATCCACCAGGTGGGGCGGCGCGCCCCGAGTGCATCCGGGAGGTGCTGACCCTCCGACTTCCACGGTGTGAACGTGGCGCTCTGCCGTTGAGCTACGGATGCGTCGAGTGAGTGCTGGCGGCGGGACTCGAACCGGCTCAGTCGGGATTGAGAGTCCCGGGCCCGTCCCGTCGGGCGCCACCAACGCCTGGTCGGCCCGCCTCGTGTCGAACGAGGCCTTCCGCTGTATCAGAGCGGCGTCGTCACCGGCTGACTCCGGGCCGTGAGTGTTGTGGTGGACACAGGGCGTTTCGGAAGCCCGACCCCCGGCGTGTCGTGCCGGCGCTCTACCTCTGAACTACGTGTCCGTGGTGGCCATGGGTGGTTTCGATCCACCGCCTCGCACGTTTCAGGCGCGCGCTCTCCCAACTGAGCTTCACGACCATGGGGCCGGCCCCGGGACTCGAACCCGGATCGACTGGGTTACAAAGCCAGCGCCCGTCCTGTCGGGCCTGGCCGGCACTCCCGAGCGCATCGGTCATGCTGCGTCATCCGGCAATGATGCGCCCTCGGCGTCTACGACACGCAGAGGCCGGATGCCGGAAGCCGGCGTCGCCGGCGCGGCGAGTCCGTCCGACTTGGCGTCGGCCTCGCCATTCACGTTGTCGTCGGAATCGACGAGCTTCAGCCGATTGTGTCGCATGGAGCACCTCCTTTCAGATGGTTCGGGAGGAAGGTGTCGAACCCTCATCTCAAGGACCAAAACCTTGCGTCCAGCCATTGGACGACTCCCGAGCGGATGTGTGGAGGGGTCAATGGGTACCGCCCCCATTACTCGTGGGTGGAAGCCACGCGTGTATCTGTCAACACCTTGACCCCGTGGAGCAGCAGGCGGGTCCTGACCGCGCGACCTCTTCGCTGGCAACAAGACCCTCTTCCACTGAGCTACTGCTGCGATGGAGGCACCGGCTGGACTCTCACCAGCGTGGCCCGGGTTGCAATCGGGTACCTGAATCCTCGGTCACGGTGCCAGGGCTGCGGAGGAGGGCATCGAACCCCCGACGACGGTGGTTAACGGCCACCCGCTCTACCGCTGAGCTACTCCGCACTGCACGGGGCAGGCCGACGAGCATGCCCCCGTACCGCCACGGGGTACTGACCCCCGGCTTCCGGGTTGAGAACCCGGCGGACTGCCTTTATCCGATGGCGGCCTGGTGACGCAGGTCGGTCTTGATCCAACATGCTCCGGAGTGAAGGTCCGGCGTGCTCTCGTTGCACCACTGCGCCAGAGCGGAAGGTAGAGGTGTCGAACCCCCACGGCAGAGCAGTGTTCCTGTTTTCGAAACAGGGTGCCCCCAGCCAACGAGGCATACCTTCCCGGGCGGAGGGGCAGCGGATCGAACGCTGGCGAGGTCGCCCTCGGCCATCGCTTAGCAAGCGAGCACCTTTCCTCTCGGTCAACCCTCCAATGCAGCAAGCCGGCCAACGCTCTCAGCCGACAGCGCCCCCGGCTCGATTCGAACGAGCATCCTCCGGTGTAGGAGACCGTTGCGCGTCCAGTCGCGCCACGGGGGCAGTGAGGACCGATCGGTCCAGAGCCACCACCCGGAGCCGACCCGGGGACCTCAGCCGTACCAGGGCTGCGCTCTTCCCACTGAGCTATGGCGGCGTGGCCTCGTCGACTGGACTCGAACCAGTGGCCTCTGCCTTCGGAGGGCAGCGCTCTTGTCCATCTGAGCTACGACGAGATGGCACCCCGGCCAGGATTCGAACCCGGAACTGGAGATTCGTAATCTCCTGTGATCATCCGTTTCACCACCAGGGCTTGGCGCCACAGACGGGTTTCGATCCCGTTACCTCCGCCGTGACAAGACGGCGCTCTCCCGATTGAGCTACTGCGGCACGATGAGGCGTAGACCGGGCCTCTCCGGTGCTCGGGAAGATGGATTCGAACCACCGTCTCTCGGGTCAGAGCCGAGCGTCCATACCGCTGGACCACTCCCGAATGCTGCGGTCCAAGATGGCCGCTGGTCTGGTTGAACGGACTCGAACCGCCGACCCCCCGGTCCCGAACCGGGTGCTCTGCCCAAACTGAGCTACAACCAGGTGATGCGACCGGATGACCCCGGCCGAGCGCGCCCCGAGGGGCTCGAACCCCCGACGACATGGATTAAGAGTCCATCGCTCTACCAACTGAGCTAGAGGCGCCTGGTGCGGGCGGAGAGAGTCGAACTCTCAAGGGCGTGAGCCCACCGGGGTCTGAGCCCGGCGCGTCTTTCCATTTCCGCCACGCCCGCATGGTGGACCCAGCCGGGCTCGAACCGGCACGCGTCTCGCTGCAAACGAGGTGCACTGCCACTCGTGCTCTGGGCCCAGGGTCCCGGTGGGTCGAATCGAACGACCGCAGGCGCAATGCCACGCGGGTTACAGCCGCGCTCCTCTAGCCAACAGAGGTCACCGGGGCGGAATCGGTCGGTGTGGTCGCGTCAACAGACGTGACCCCGATCCCCAATCTGGCGTACTATTTAGTTGTCAATGTGCGGTGATATATCTGCCTATTTAGGCAAAAAGGGCAGGGCTTCGCCCAGCAGGGGTGGCAGGAGTCGAACCCACGTCCGCCGGGTTGGAGCCGGCTGTCCGTTCCGCTGGACCACACCCCTTCGAGTGCTCTGGCTGTTCAGTTGTGCGTTTGGCCCAGGAATACAAAAGAGCCGCCCCCTTTGGGAAGCGGCTCCTCAACGACTGGACGTATGTAAGTCCTGGTTATGGCGTTGAGGCTCCCTCCTGGGGATCGGTCGCGACCCGATTGAACGATTGGGTCTTCAATGTCTGGGCCATGGCGCGCCCGCGCGACCTCAGAAGGCCTTTGAGGCCTTCTGAGTGCCGGTGCGCCCGGCTGCTCTCCGCGTAGACGTACTTCATGGCCGTAATCGTACACCCATCAGTTGTATTACGGGAACACCTTTCTCATTTCTGTACGTCTTTCGGTCTTTCATTGTGGATCTTTTGCACTGGATCTGGTCGCCATATCCAGAAGTGAGACAAAGCCGCGTGTTCGGCAGGACGCGGTGACCCGTCTCGTCGCCGAGAGGCCGGCCGACTGCACGCGGCACCGGCTTGCCTGGTGGCGAGGATCACGACGAGACGGCGGGCGTCGTCGAAGAGGCCCCTGGAGTGCGTCGTACGCATCGGGACGGGGGCAGTTGGTTAGGCGTCCCTTCGAGCGGACCGTATCGTGCAAAGCATGGATGACCGAACGCTTGCCTCGATGCCGCAAGACCATCAGCGCCCCACCTATCGCATCTTCGTATCGGTGTTCACAGGCGACGCGGTGGAGCGCTGGCTCTGTTCGGAGTTGCCGCCCCACCTATCCGCCGGGAGACTCTGCCATGGCCACGTTCGATAGCGCGATCACCCGGGCCGAAACCGACCTGGCTCATGTGCAGTCTGCTCTCGATACCGCCCAGCATGTGCTCGAGGTCGCAGACCGGACCCACAGCGTGGGGCGACGCCTAGTGAGGATGATCCGAATCGTCGCCGTTGTCCTCGCGATCGGCGGAGTCATGATCGTGGCAAAGGTGCTGGTTGACCGCCTTTGGCGCGGCTTCCGCCCAGAACGGCTTGACGAGAACACAGAGGCCAGCGCCTCAAGTCCCCTACGGAACTGATCGGCGACAGGGAATCTCTGCGTTGGCCCGGCCAGCGTCCAGAAGAGAGCCGTGTCTGGTGCGCAGGATCGGAGGGGCGGGCTTCCGACAGGTATGAGCTGTTCTTCGAGCTTGCGCCTACTGGGGCGGGCCGCTCCTGAGTGTCACGTCGATGCTCGACTGTTGGCCCGATGGGTCCACGTACTGAATGTCGACCGTCGATCCGGGCGACAGCAGGAGAACCTCGTCGGTCAGTGACTCTGGCGAGGTGACGGGCGCGCCGTTGATGGCTGTGATCGTGTCACCGTTGCTCAACCGGGCGATGTCAGCCGAACCACCCGAGACCACGCTGACGATCACCGCGCCTTCGGTGCCCGTGCTGTGCTCATGACGTGCACGGGTCCTCGGTCCAGGTGTACGTCGACAACCTCGGAATGCATCGATGCGCAGGCGAGCACCACCGGGTCGGCACCGTACCGATCTCGGGGCGACGGTAACGGCGCGGTTTCACACGTCCCCGGCCGGAGTGCGTCGTTGACGCTCTCCCTCGGTCGACAGTCCCGATGCCGATGCCGATGCCGATGCCGATGCCGATGCCGATGCCGATGCCGATGCCGATGCCGATGCCGATGCCGATGCCGATGCCGATGCCGACGGGACCGACGGAAGCGTGTTGCGGCGACGGCCAAGGGCTCGTCGGCTGCGAGTGCGGCCTCGTGCTCCACTCCCACGTCCACTGCGCTTCCGAGAGGGCGCGTGGCATGAGTGTGACAACGCATGACATCCGTGCGAAAGACCTTGACAGCTGGCGAACAATCAATCATCAATTTTAGTTGGCCAATTGTGTCGGAATTGGTCGGCAACGACGAGTGACCGATCGGTCGGAGATTGGTGGAGTCGTAGTGAGATGCTGCTTTCGCTCTGCTTTTCCGCGCCCTTGGTCGCACCCACCATAAGGATGAGGAGGACCATCATGCCTATGTCCCTTGCAGAGCTCGACGCTCAGGACGTAACGCTCCTGCCGGAGAGGGCCACGCTCCACCGTGGTGGCAGCTTGATTTCCATCCATCAAACTGCCATCGCCGCCGTCTTTGACTTTGGCGGTTCGGGCGACACCAACGTGGCAGTTGCGGCCATCGTCAACCTGTAACTGCTCAGCGTGACGGGAACGGGAGACGGCTGTCACCTGTTCCCGTCACGCACCTCACCCACGCCACGATGGAAGCCGCCCTCCTCGACTCGAGTGCCGTCCCGGATGGTGCTCTGGACCTTGCTGTTCCACCCTCAACTGGACCTGACTGCGCTGTACCAGCGTGCGCTGTCGAGTTGATCGGCAGCTTTCAGGGGTCGGGGCGTACCGACGAGACTTACTTGGCGAGACGCGATGACGGCCAGTGGGTGCAGTTGTCTCCCTTGTTGTGGTTGACCCTGTCGAATCTCGACGGCCTCCGGAGCTCCGCTCAGGTGGCGGATCGGGTCACGGCCGCTTGGGGCCGCCCTGTAGCGGGCGAAGACATCGACTACCTCATCGACAAGAAGCTGGTCCCTGCGGGCTTGGTGGTGACCAGGTCAGACATGCACAAGCGTCCAGACCTCATTCTGGCGCTACGCGGCAAGAAGGTCCTGCTACCGGCCGGTGTGGTCTCTGCCATGTCTCGACCGCTGCGATTCCTGTTCTTGGGGCCGATCGTGCTTGTCGTCACGGGGCTGTTCCTGGGCGTCGAAACCTATGCCTTGGCCGCCGGCCGCTTGCTCGCCGGAGTCCATCAAGCCGTCGATCGCCCCTCCAGCTTGTTGTTGGTGGTCGGACTGATCCTTTGTTCGATCCTCGTACATGAGATGGGCCATGCCTCGGGTTGCCGGTATGGGGGGGCTACTCCGGGGGCTCTGGGCGTCGGCATCTACGTGTCGACCCCGGCATTCTTCACCGACCTCTCCGACGGCTACCGATTGGGTCGCTCGGGCCGGGTCAGAGGGGACCTAGGAGGGGTGTACTTCAACGCCGTGTTTGCGGTGGCGGTGTTCCCGTTCTACCTGATCACCGGGTCCAGACTCTTGCTCCTGGTGGTAGCGGCCATGATCTTCGAGATCATCGAGCAGATGGTGCCTTTCGTGCGCTCCGACGGGTACTGGGCAATCTCGGACCTGGCCGGCGTGCCGGATCTCTTCTCGTATTTCGGCTCTGCGTTTCGACGAGGCCAGGGGTCTGGGCCCCAAGTCGCCCGATTGACCACGTCGTCGCGCCGGCTGGTTAAGACCTGGAGCCTGGTCACCATGATCGTGTTGCCAATCGAAATGGTGTTCGCCCTGCTCGCTCTGCCCGCATTGGTAGTGGCGTCGTGGCACGCCGTCTCGGACCACGTCCGCGTTCTGTCCCATCAGGGGGGGACGGCGACGGTCGCAGCGGCCGTCCTCGGGATCGCTTTCACATGTGTCGTCATGTTCGCCATGGCCTATGGGGTCGTCTACATCACCGCGCGGCTCGTGCGTCTGGCCACCAACAGCACATCTGTCCCACCCAATGGGAGTCCCAGAGCCTGGCGCGTCGGCCGCGTCGCCCGAGCGTCGATGGTTATCGGCGCTGTCGCCATTCCCGTGGCCTGGTCCGCCGCTCACGTTCGCATTCACTGATCAATGAAGAACACACACATACACAATCAAGGGAGTGGATCATGAAGCGATTCGTGGCGACGACCGCATCGGCGGCTGCCATTGTCGTTGGTTCGGCAGCAGGAATAGGGGTCGGTACTGCCGAGGCCACACCCGTCTACGGCGGGGCACTCGCGATCTCCGCTCCCTTCTTTCCCAACACCCACTGGGCCAACATGGAGGTTGCACCAGCATTCGGCCCCAGCAACCTGGTCAACAAGGTCTTTGCCGAATCGCTTCAAGGATGCCAGGGTTGCAACGCCCTAGCTGTCAGCGTCCAGGTGGACCTGGTGTCGTTCGCCACCACCCCCCCGAACGAGACCGACGTGGCGAAAGTGGTCGACAGGGGCAACGGCGGCGACCAGAACCTGGCCGCGGCGGCCATGTTCGTTGTCACCGCCCCAGGCCGGGTGAACCTTTCGGCGTCGGGGAGGGCCCAGCTCGACAGCATCGGATACCAACTGCGAGCTCTCAGGCTGGCGGGGACGACGACCGCTGCGGTCCAAGGGAACATCAATGCCCTCCTCGGTCAGGTGCTAGGGATCCTTCAGACTGACGTCACCACCACGCCACCCGCGACGGGCATCAACGAGGGCGCGCCCGGGGCTCCGATCAGTCCGACCGCCGGCGCGGCGCCGATCGCTCCCACCAGCGGGCTACAGATCACCAGCGACATTCAGTTCGACGGCTGACGAGACCCGCAAGGGCGTAGCTCGTTCGTACCGGAGTGCCGATGACATTTCGCGGTGGGTGTCCAACTTGTCATGGTGAACTCGCGGGACATGGAGTGATCACGACAACGAGATCCACCGGGTTGTGTCCGTGACACGGGCAAGGTGTTCCCGCGTGACTTGAGAGTGAACGGTGCACGTTCCCGTACGCCGCCGCAGTGGGTGTTGCCTCACGGAAAGGAGTGCCGCGGCGTCGATGTTCGTCTCGCGGCAAGCCGGTGAGTGAGGTTTGAGCTATTTGCCTGCGCCCGAACGGAGATTTGCACTAGCCCGCGGATCCGGTCCGATCAACTGACAACTTTGTAACTACACACTTGAAGCGGGACGGGGGAACAATCCCCCTTGCAATCGCATACCACTGGGCTAAGAGTTGTAGTGATCTTGTCGTTGCGTTGCCGTCACGTTGATCTCAGACTTGTTCAACAGGGCTTCGCTGAGAGTTCACCGAAAAGACCGCCAAATAAGGAGAAACAGAGCAGCAAACAACCAAGGGACGCTCAACTGGGCAAATTGGACAATGCCGCCGGTTGACCAGAGTGCCTGTCTCGGCCAGCCATTGGCGCTGACGGTGCAGACCCCGTAGCAGCGACCTCGGTGGAGCGGCGAGTTCAGGTCGCTCCTCCATCTGTCGGTCCGCAGGCGAGTGCCGGGTCACGGAGCCTTGACTCCGTGGCCCGGCTGATCGCCGTGGTCTTTCGAACAAGGTCGCCGCGAGCTCGTCTCTCGAAGAAGGTCTGCGAGTCAGTGATGGAGAACGACGTACAGACGGTTCTCGGAGGTCTCTTGATGGGCTTGCCCACAGCAACGACGACGGCTGAGACGATTGGGCGAACGAGGTCGGTTACAACCTCGAGTGCGATCGTGCCGGCGGATGTCAGGCACGTCGAGGCTCTCCCGGTGTTCGCGTGGCTGACCTCATCGGTTCTTGCAGAAGTGGTGACACGGTGACGTGGACACGGAGTACTGAGAGACTGGTCCTCGGAGCGATGCCCCCTGTGGCGGATGACGACCCTGTCGTCGCTATCGACGACTCCACGTGCGACGAACCGCGGGGCGCCCACGTCATGAAGGGTGCGACCCCTTCCGACGAACCGCGGGGCGCCCACGTCATGAAGGGAGACCCCCTTCTATCCGTCGACCGCCGAGCTGTTCACGCCATGAAGGGTCGGGTCTCCCCAGACGTGGTGCAAGATTCCGATGCCATCAAGGGTCACGAGGGTTCGGTCGAGCCTTCCGTCGAGCGCAGGGCCCGCCGTGCCATGAAACGTTCGGCTCACACGAAGAAGTGGCAGCGCACCCAGTTGGCACCCCGGGCAACTTCCAGGTGACGGCATCGGGGATCCCGGCGCCTTCGTTCTCGAACACAGCTTTCAGCGGCTGCACTCCGTCCACCTTGCCACCGGGCATCACGTTCTCCACCAGGGGCCTCCTGTCCGGCACACCTGGACCTGAGGCAGTTGGCACCTACACAATGTGCATCAGTGTCGGGGACGGCGTGAGTCCGACCAGCCGCCAGACGCTCACGCTCTCGATTGCCACCCAAGCACTCGTGATGAGCTCTCCGGCCGTATCGAGTGCCACGTCGAACACCCCCAACCTCGGTCCGATCACGATTCGGCGCCAGACCGGCTCTGGTACCCCGATCACGGCCGGCGGACCCCTGACGGTGGATCTGACGAGTAGTCCGTCGAACGGTGCGACGTTCGGGATGAGTCAGTTCACTTCCGTACCGGTGACCACCGTGATCATCCCACCTGGCCAGAGCTCCGCTACCTTCTGGCTCGGGATGACGACGCCCGGCACGCCCACGATCACGGCGTCCGCCACGGGCTTGGTCCCCGGCACGCAGGTGGAGACGATCACCACGGCCCCCGCGGGACTGGGCATACTCCTTGCCGCGGGCAGCACCGGCAGCCCATCGCTCTCGTGTGGACCGCCCGGGGTGAGCGACACCTGCAACGTTACGGGAGTCGGGGGGTCTGGAACCGTTGCGTTCTCCGTTGCCTTCTGGAACTCCGGCAAAGTTCCGGTCCCTTACAGTGCCACGCAGGCGTCCACGATCAACGAAACCGGGCACGGGACCGGCAGTGTGAAGATCAACGCGGCCGCATCGAGCTCGAGTCCGACCACGCTCACCGCGTCGCTGGGGGTGTCGATGCGGACGTTCGGCCCGTACACCCTGACGGTCGATGTCAGCTCATGACATCGGACCACTCTGGATCACCCAAGGACCGTCAGCACTTCGGCTCCCGATGAAGTCACCAAAACCGTGTGCTCGAACTGTGCTGTACGTCGGTTGTCTGCGGTGACGGCCGTCCAGCCGTCATCCCAGGAGACGTGCCGCCAGGTTCCGAGGGCAATCATTGGCTCGATGGTGAAGGTCATACCGGGCTCCATGACCGTGTCGGCTTTCGGATCGTAGTAGTGAGGGACCTGAGGGCGAGAATGGAAGACTTCGCCGATCCCGTGACCGCAATAGGCGCGGATCACGCTCAGGCCGCCGCCTTCGGCGTGGCGTTGGATCGCCCGGCCGATGTCAGAGATCGGTCGACCGGGGATGACGGCGCCAATGCCAAGCTCGAGGCACTCGAGGGTGACGGCGACGAGCCTCGCGGACTCGTCGTCGACAGCGCCAACGGGCAGCGTCGCACTGGTGTCACCGTGCACGCCATCGACGTACACGGTGACATCGAGGTTCACGATGTCACCTTCGAGTAGTGGGCGCGAGTCGGGGATCCCGTGGCACACCACTTCGTTGACCGACGTGCACAGGGATTTTGGGTAGCCGTGGTAGTTGAGCGGACTCGGGTAGGCACCGCGCTCGACGGTCGCCTCGTGGCAGACCTCGTCAAGCTCATCTGTGGTGACACCCGCCTCGACGGCCCGGGCGGTGGCTTCGAGGACCTCTGCTGCGATGCGGCCGGCCTTCCTCAGCCGATGGATCTGTTGAGGGGTCTTCACCATGGGCTCTTCGACCTTGACGGGCCGACCTCGCTCCGCGTAGTCAGGCCCGCTGATGTGGGCGGGCACCGCCCTCGGCGGGGTGACCAGTCCGGGCCGGACCAACTCCTGGCTCGCTCGGTGGCATCGCTTGAACTTGCGCCCGCTGCCGCACCAGCACGGATCGTTCGATCGGATCAGCGTGCTCATGGCCGGCGCCTGCCCTCTGCCCAGCGGTGCACGTCAGGTCGTAGCCACAACTTCGGGCGTCCGGGTCCCAGATCGAGGACCGGACGGGGCATGTCGGCATAGCGACGTTGATAGGTGCTGACGCTGTTGGCGTGGCCCAGCCCCAGGAGCTGGGCCAACTCATGGGCATCGGCGAGGTCTTCGGTGCGGACGGTGGGAGTCACGCGTCAAGTCTAAACCTCTCGACATTCCGGTGCGGCTGGCGGGGTTCAGGCCGAGCCGACGACCTGGCCGAACTGGATGGTGCCCAACCTCACGCCGGGTGCCTCCGCACCTTCGGGAGGCGCCCCAGCACGGGCCTGCTCTTCGGTCTCGAACACCTCGATGGAGACCCCGTGCGTGTCGTCGACGGCCACGAAGTAGGCGCCCAGGAAACCGGGGGCTTCCTTCATCATTGGTATGACCTCTTCGTTGAGGCCCCGCTTCGCCTCGGCCAGGTCCACGATGTCGGCGTGGATCACGATTGCGTGCATGGATCGCCTCCCTGTTCGGCTGCTGGCTTACCAGGCTAAACCGCCTGGGTATACAGCGGGTTGACGTGATTGGTGGTGTGTGACTCTTGACCGGACCATTCCGGTACGCCGGCATGAGTCGATGCCCGTCATCCGCTTTCGATCCAAGAACTGGGGCACCGAGAGGGTCGAGGGCGCCATCCCGACTTCGGGCGAACCGAAAAGCACACGGAAGCGTCGTTGGCGTCATGCGAGTGCACATCGGGATCAGGCCGGGGCCGCGCTTCATGGTATGGATCGTGGTCGCCGTACTCTGTTTGGTCGGCGAGGTGTGCTCGCCTCCTGCTGGTGGATCTGCCCGCGGCGTTCCGGTCGCCGATGACATTCACGGGGACATTCACGGGTCGGGCCTTCAAGTCAAGACGGCCACCATCGCCCTGGGGAACTGCAAGGGTCCGAACGTAAGGATCAGAGTCGCCATCGCACGTCGAATTTACGTACCTTCGCAACCGGTTGACGTGGTGGCGGTCGTTCACAATTAGGGCAAGCGTGTCTGTACATACCCGGGCACCGGACGACGAGGTGGCCAGTACATCGGCCCTTGTGGAGAGTTCGCAATGAGCGTCCTCAACGACCGAGGAATGACGATATGGCCTGGTCCCGTTGCGTGGTCATGCCCGCTCATCACTGGTACTCGTCTAGTCCCCGGCGCTCAGGTCACTGCAACGGGGAGCTGGCCGAAGCTCATAGCCACCCGCGCCGGTTCCTCTCCTGCGCCGAGTGGAACCTATCGACTCGTGATCGCCAATGCGGTTTCTTCAAGATCAGCCTGAGCTGAAGTCGTGACCAGAGGCCTTCGGGCAGTGGTCCTGGGCCCGGCACACTGGCGGCGAAGTGGTGCAGATCGTCGAAGCGCTCCCGGCGAGCCCCATCGCCGGCGTGCCGTCCCCCAGATGACCCAGAGGTTGCTCGGACGGAGACGCTCGCCGGTTGCCCCGTGAAGGGGGGCGCCGCCCTCGGAGGGGATCCGTGCGGCACAGTCACTACGCCGTGTCCCGTGGACACTTGGATGCATCGGCGGGCCTCTCCAGGGATAGCCGATCGGCTAGTCTGGGTTGACGTACCAGCTCGTGCGGGAACGTGGGCTGGCGTGTAAACACCGCTCGGGAGATTACGTGGCACACATGACGACGGACCTCTACTACGACCCATACGACCCATCGATCGATGCCGACCCGTACCCCGTCTATCGGCGTCTACGCGACGAAGCTCCCGTCTATTACAACGAGAGCTACGACTTCTACGCTCTCAGTCGGTTCGAGGACGTCCAGCGCGGCTTCCTCGATCGCGAGACGTTCAGTTCGGCGCGCGGTTCGGTGCTTGAGTTCATCAAAGCCGACATCGCGATCCCCTCCGGGGTGTTGATCTTCGAGGATCCGCCGCTTCACACCGTCCATCGGGGAATCCTGGCCCGCCTGTTCACCCCGAAGAAGGTCAGCGCGTTGGAACCCAAGGTCCGTGAGTTCTGCCAGCGAGCCCTGGACCCCTTGGTCGGGGCGACGCGGTTCGATTTCGTCGGCGACCTCGGTGCCGAATTGCCCATGCGGACCATCGGGATGCTGCTCGGGATCCCAGAGGAAGACCAGGAGCAGGCCCGAGACCGGGCCAACAGCAACCTTCACACGGATGCCGGCAAGCCCATGGATGCGCAGAAGGAGATGGGTCAGGCCGATCTCTTTGCCGACTATATCGACTGGCGTCTCACCAATCCCTCCGACGACCTGATGACGGAGCTCCTGTTCGCCGAGTTCGAGGACGAAACGGGCACGATGCGCAGGCTCAGCCGCGACGAGGTCTTGCTGTACGTGAGCGTGCTCTCGAGTGCGGGCAACGAGACGACCAGCCGCCTCATCGGGTGGATGGGCAAGGTGTTGGCCGAGCAGCCCGAGCAACGTCGTGAATTGGTCAACGATCGTGCACTCATCCCGAACGCGATCGACGAACTATTGCGCTACGAAGCGCCCACGCCTCACGTCGCTCGCTTCGTCACCAGGGATATCGAGTTCCACGACACGACCGTGCCCGAGGGGAGCGCGGTGCTCTGCCTCAGCGGATCGGCCAATCGGGACGAACGACAGTTCCCCGAACCCGATCGCTATGACATTCATCGCCAGGCCGGTACGTACCTCACCTTCGGCAAGGGCATTCACCACTGCCTGGGAGCGTCACTGGCTCGGCTCGAAGCGCGCGTGGCGCTCGATGAGGTCCTGAACCGCTTTCCCGACTGGGAGGTGGACTGGGACCACGCTCGGCGAGTGACGTCGTCGACGGTGCGGGGATGGGAAGCCCTCCCGGTGACCATCGTCTGAACCCGGAATTCCGGGTTGCCGGGACCTAGCCGTGCGGCTAGTTTCCGCGCGTTGATCGAGAGGAAGTGGGGGACCGGGTGGCGCCGCAGCGATATCGGGTGATCCAGTGGGCGACCGGGAACACCGGTCAACGGGCACTCCGGGAGGTGATCCGGCACCCTGCGCTCGACCTCGTCGGCGTCCGCGTGTACGACGAGGCAAAGAGCGGCAAGGACGCCGGCGAGCTCTGTGGAGAGGGATTGACCGGTGTCCATGCAACGACCGACCGCGACACACTCCTCACGCTCGATGCCGACTGTGTGATCTACATGCCCCGTGCCACTGGCAAGGGGCAGACCCGGGCCGGACTCACGGAGGACGAGCTCGTCGACGACATGGTGGTGCTTCTCGGCTCTGGCGCCAACGTCGTGACGACCTGCAGCGACCTGTTCGCCAGGGGCGTTCGCCTGACCGACGAGAACCGCTCCCGAGTCGCTCAGGCCTGTGCGAAGGGAGGCACTTCGGTGTGGGCGAGCGGGAGCGATCCCGGCTTCGTCACCGAGACTCTCCCGATGGCCCTCCTCTCTGTGCAACGTCATGTCGAGCTGATCGAGATCGAGGAGTTCGGCGACCTCTCGCATCGTCCGTCGCCGCACATGGTCATGGAGCAGATGCGCTTCGGAAAACCCTTGTCCGAGTTCGATCCGGAACGACGCAAGAACCATCTCTTCGGTGAGTACCAGCCCCCGCTCAGCGTGTTGGCCGACATGGCTGGATTCGAGATCGACGAATGGACGGGCGATGGCGGGGTGGCCGCGGCGAAAGAGGATCTGACGATCGTGGCCGGTCAGATCATGGCGGGCACGGCCGCCGCTCAGCGGGTCGTCATCACCGGACGGAGCGAGGGAGTCGACCGTGTCCGTTTCACCCAGTACGGGTTCGTCGCCATGGATGTGGAACCCGATTGGGGCCTCCAGCCGACGGGTTGGCGCATTCGCATCCACGGGGACGCACCGATCGACCTCAGCGCTCCGTTCCCGGTGCCTCTGGACGATCTCGCCTCGTTCGTGCCTGCGTACAACGCCAATGGACTCGTCAATGGCATCCCCTACGTGTGCGAAGCCTCCTCTGGTTTCCTCACGACAGAGGATCTGCCGCACATCCTCCCGCGTGGCCCGAGGTCCGTGGAGAGCTAGGCATGGCCGGTAACGATCCCGAACCGGTCCCGTCGGATCTCGCAGAGATCGGTCCGCTGACGCGTCAGGTCTTGGCCTATGAGCAGGCCATGCGAGATCTGGTACCGCTCGTGAAAGCGCCGACTGACTGGCGCCCGCTAGAGCGGTTCGTCGCGGTGGAGAGCTTCGTCAGAGTAGGGACTTTCCTCGAAGTCCAGGACTGGCCGCAGTACACCGAGATGCTGACCTTGTGGGCGAAAGCAATCGACTCCTTTGAGACCACTGTGCGTCGGGTCTCAGAGGTGGAGGATCGGGTGTACTACGAGATCGAAGAGCGCCACGTCCACGGGTCGGACGTCAACATCGTCAACTCCATGACCGTCTTTGCGTTCGATCAGGACAGAATGATGCGTCGCCTTGACGTCTATCTGCAACAGGCGCGCTGAGACCCAGATCTTCTATCGAAATCGTCGGGCGAGCCGGAGCAGCTCGGAACGCAGGGTGTCATCATCGAGGTCGGCGATCATCGGATGCATCACGGCCCCGCTCAACGCCGCCATGAACATGGCTGTCTGAACGGGACCATGATCGCCGGTTTGCGGGCCAGTCAACAGATTGGTGAAGCGGTCAATCATTCGGTGGTAGCTCTCCTGTGTCGAGAAGAACCGCAGCACGACCGGGTCGCTCAAGATGACGCTCATCGTCTTGCGTCGTTCGACTGCAAGGTCGACGATGCCGGCAAGTAGCACCTGACGAGCCTTCGCCCTCGAGGGGGCGGCCTCGGCGGTGTCGAGAACCGATTCCAACCGGCGCAGCTCGGCCTCACCGGCGGCCAGGATGATCTCGTCCTTCGTGTTGAACTGATGGTAGATGGCTGCCTTGGTCACTCCGACTGCGTCGGCAATCATCTGCAGAGAGGTTCCCCCAACTCCCTCTTGCGCGAAGAGTTCGAGCGAGGCCGCAATCGTGCGTGCCTGCGCAGGACTTGGCGCGGAATCTTGTGTTTCGAGCACCTCGCCTGCGGTGGAGCGTCCCATGATGTGAGCCTAGCGATTGACAAGGTTTGGACGAGGCTCGAGATCTCACGCCGCAGCCCCATCGAACCGGGACGAATGGGCGAACGCGAGCCCTTGGCGCCCGACAAGCTGTCCGAGCCGATCGACCATTGGGCCGATCGACCATTGGTGCGACTCGGGGCTCGCCGTGGAGTCATCAAGAATTGAGGGCGAGCAACTCAGAAACGCGCACGACCGGTGCGCGAACGATCGGCAAGGAGGGGGGGATGAAATGGCACCCCCGGTTGGCGCCCACGTTTGCCGGAGTTGCCAGCACCGGAGTTACAAACCAAGTGAAACGACGCGCCGAGAGAACCGTGGATGGGACCATCGCCCCTACTGAGGCGTGACCGACGGGTCCAATATCGAGGGTAGTTCGCGCCATCGCAGCCGCTGACGGCGCCGACAGAGGAGGTCCTCCGATGACCCAGGTTTCCGAGCAACGGGCGCAGGAGAGCGCAGGGGGCAGCATCTACGAGGCGCCCGGGCGCCCAGCCAGTCTCGTAGAGGTCAAAGCTCGTTACGAGAACTTCATCGGGGGCCACTGGATCGCCCCTGTGACCGGCCAGTATTCGGAGAACAGGACGCCGGTTACCGGACAGGCCTTCACGGAGGTGCCGAAGTCCGGGCCTGACGACATCGAACTGGCGCTCGACGCCGCGCACGCCGCCAAGGACGCGTGGGGAGAGGCCTCGCTCACGGAGCGGGCCGCCGTGTTGAACAGAATCGCCGATGTCATCGACGCCAACCGAGAGATGCTGGCCGTCGCCGAGTCATGGGAGAACGGAAAGCCCGTACGCGAGACATTGGCCGCAGACATTCCCCTGGCCGCGGACCATTTCCGCTACTTCGCCGGCGCCACCCGATCCCTGGAGGGGTCGGCCACCGAGATCGACAAGGACACCATCGCCTACCACTTCCACGAGCCCCTCGGGGTGGTCGGGCAGATCATCCCCTTCAACTTCCCAATCCTGATGGCGGCGTGGAAGCTGGCTCCAGCGCTGGCCGCCGGCAACTGCGCCGTCATTAAGCCGGCGTCCCCGACGCCGTGGTCGCTCCTCAAGCTGGCCGAGTTGCTCGAGGATGAGATCCCCCCTGGAATCATGAACGTGGTCAACGGCCCGGGCGCCGAGGTCGGCATGGCTCTGGCCTCGAACCCCCGCATCGCGAAGATCGCCTTCACCGGCGAGACGGTGACCGGGCGCCTGATCATGCAGTATGCGGCCCAGAACATCATCCCCGTCACCCTGGAGCTCGGGGGAAAGTCACCCAACATCTTCTTCGATGACGTCATGGCCGAAGACGACTCGTTCCTCGACAAGGCCATCGAGGGCCTCGTGCTGTACGCCTTCAACAAGGGTGAGGTCTGCACCTGTCCCAGTCGAGCGCTCATTCACGAGTCCATCTACGACCGCTTCATGGAGCGTTGCCTGGACCGGATCGGCAAGATCAAGCAGGGAAACCCACTCGACACCTCGACGATGATCGGGGCGCAGGTCTCCACCCAGCAGCTGGAGAAGATCGCCTCGTACGTGGACATCGGCCGCCAGGAGGGGGCGGACGTCCTCATCGGCGGCGACGTGGCCGCCATGGATGGCGAGCTGGCCGGAGGGTACTACTACGAACCCACCGTGCTGAGGGGCACGAATGACATGCGGGTCTTTCAAGAGGAGATCTTCGGCCCCGTCCTGGCCGTGACTACGTTCCGGGACGAAGCCGATGCTGTGCGCATCGCTAACGACACCCTCTATGGGCTCGGTGCTGGCGTGTGGACGCGCAACGGCACGAAGGCCTACCGGATGGGCCGCGCGATCAAGGCGGGCCGGGTGTGGACCAACTGCTACCACCTGTACCCTGCCGGGGCCGCGTTCGGTGGCTACAAGATTTCCGGCGTGGGACGCGAGAACCACCGGATGATGTTGGAGCACTACAGCCAGACCAAGAACCTGCTCGTCAGCTACAGCGACGAGCCTCTGGGTTTCTTCTAGTTCCCACCCCCGACGACATGACGGCCTCCCCCCCGCCTCGCGTCGTCGCCACCGCAGCGGCCCTGCAGGCGATCAGTCGCCTGCAGGCTGCGCGGGGGCCGCTCATGTTCTTCCAGTCAGGCGGGTGCTGCGACGGCAGCCTGCCACTGTGCTTCATGGAGGGCCAACTCGCGATCGCTCCCCGTGATGTGTTGCTCGGAGAGCCCGGAGGTAGTTGCTTCTACATCGACCACCGTCAGTTCGAGGTGGTGCGCCACAGTCAGCTGATCCTGGATGTCGCGCCAGGAGCCCCGGAAGGCTTCTCGCTGCCCGCCGGCGACAACGCCCATTTCGTGATCCGGTCCCGGGTCTTCAGCCAGACGGAAGAGGCGGCGCTGGCCGGCTGAATGACTGTCCAGCTCCGTCCAGCTCGACGCGGGCGCGATGTCGGTTCGCTTCGAAGCCACCGACGACGAAGGTTCGGTGGGAGCGAGGTGGGGATATCGCGTGTCGAGACCGGATCTCGTGCGCGCCTTGCCTTGCCACGCCAGACGAGGCACCCTGTCTTGGGAAAGGCGTACGCAAGAGGCGCGCCGAGGACGACGGGGAGGTAGCCCAGTGAGTGGTCGAACGGAGACGGCAGTACTCGCCGGTGGGTGCTTCTGGGGGATGCAGGACCTGATCCGAAAGCGCCCCGGCGTCCTCTCAACCCGGGTGGGCTACACGGGGGGTGACGTGGCGAACGCCACCTATCGCCACCACGGGAACCACGCCGAGGCGATCGAGATCTCCTTCGACCCCGAGGTGACCTCGTACCGTGACATCCTCGAATTCTTCTTCCAGATCCACGACCCCACGACCCTCAACCGCCAGGGCAACGACGTCGGGACCAGCTACCGCTCGGCCATCTTCTATCTGGACGACGCCCAGCGGGCCGTTGCCGAGGACACCGTCGCCGACGTCGAGGCGTCGGGGCTCTGGCCCGGCAAGGTCGTGACCACGGTCAGCCCGGCGGGCCCCTTCTGGGAGGCCGAGCCCGAGCACCAGGACTACCTGGAGCGCTACCCCAATGGCTACACCTGCCACTTCGCGCGTCCGGGTTGGGTGCTGCCCCGCCGGAGCGACGCCGTCGCCTGAGGGTCAGCCTTCGCCGAAGGCGAGAAACGCGTGGACGGAGCTCACGCAGGCTGATCCCTCACCGACCGCCGCGGCCACTCGCTTGACCGATCCGGCGCGGACGTCCCCGACGGCGAAGAGGCCGGGCCGGTTGGTCTCGTAGGGGAGCGGCGCTCGTCCGAGCGCGTCCCAGGCTCCCGAGAGGTCCTGTTCGCGGAGCATGCGACCCGTCAGGACGAATCCGTGGTCGTCTACGGCGGCGCAGCTCGAGAGCCACCCGGAGGCCGGCTCGGCGCCGATGAACGAGAACAGGGCGGCGCACGGGATTGTCTCCTCCCGGTCCGGCTGACTGATGCGGACCGCCGCGAGGGTGGCGGTGCCGTCCAGGGCGGTGACCTCCGACTGAGCGCTGACCCGGATCATGGGGTGGGCGCGGATCCGGTCGACCAGGTACCGCGACATGCTCGCGCCCAGGTCGGGGCGGCGAATGACGAGGGTGACCGGACTGCCCGAGTCGGCCAGGAACATGGCCGCCTGGCCGGCGGAGTTCCCTCCGCCCACGACCACGACGGGCTCAGGCGTGCAGATCCGGGCCTCCATGTGGGTGGCGGCGTAGTACACGCCCGCGTCCTCGAAGTCCTCGAGACGGTCGGCCGCCAGACGGCGGTAGCGGGCTCCGCTCGCTGCGATGACGGCGCGGCCCATCACTTCGGTCCCGTCCGAGAGGCGGACGATGAGGTAGCCGTCCTCCTGGCGGATCGACTCGGCTTCGCACGGGGCCGTCATGTGGGCGCCGAACTTCTCCGCCTGCACCAGCGCGCGCTGGGCCAGCTCGGATCCCGAGACGCCGGTCGGGAACCCGAGGTAGTTCTCGATCCGGGAGCTCGTGCCGGCCTGCCCACCGATTCCGAAGCGCTCGACGTCCAGTGTGGAGAGGCCCTCGGATGCCCCGTACACGGAGGCGGCGAGTCCCGCCGGGCCGCCGCCCACCACGATGAGGTCGAAGCAGCGCTCGGGAAGGCTCTGGAGCGTCAGACCGAGGTACTCGGCCAACTGCCCCGTCGACGGGTCGCGCAGGACCGTGCCCGACGTGATGACCACGGGGAGGTCCTCGGCTGCCACGCCGAAGTGCTCGAGGACGCCGTCGACGTCCTCGTGGCGATCCGGGTCGAGCCATTCGTGGGGGATGCTGAGCCGCGACAGGAACTCGCGGATGCGGAGCGCCTCCTTGGAGTAGCGCGAGCCGATCACCCGGGTGGTCGCGGCGGCGCCGCTCAGGAGGATGGAGCGCCGCGCGATGTAGGCGGCCAGGATCTTGTCGCTCAGCCCCGACTGGGTCGCGATCAAGTCCCTGAACTGCTCCTTCGGCACCGCCAGGACCTCTCCGCCCTTCCTGACGCGGGTGGTGACGAAGGCGCGGAGCCCGGTCAGGAGGCTGAGCTCGCCCAGGAACTGGCCCGGACCGTACCGGACGAGGCGGTGATCGTCTCCGCCCTCGTCGGCCACCACGTCGATCTCGCCCGAGAGGACCACGTAGAAGTCGTAGGTGGCGTCCCCCTGGCGGTACAGGACCTCGCCGGCCCGGGTGGTCCGTCGCGACCCGAATGCCCCCAGGGCGGAGACTTGCGCGTCGGTGAGGGCCGGGAACGCGACCGCTTCGTCAGGTGCCGGGGAGGTCACGCCCCGCTCTCGCATGTCCCGGTGGTCCGGCGGGCGTCCATTCTCGAAAGCTGGCGGTTCACATCCCGGTGGGGACGGAGGGTGCACAGGATTCTCGGATGATACGGGTCCGAGCCACGCCACCAGACCCCGACGGGGCGCTCGTGGATCTCGCAACGTGAGGAACTGGGGAACCGCACCACCCGTGCCACCCGGTTCCCGGCGGGCATCGACGCGTTGACGGACGAAGTCGTCGGACCCTGACGCCCACTCCAGCGGGCATCACGAGTCACGAGCGAAGTTCCGTCGCCCGCTCCAGGTACGGAGCCAACATCTGAGCCAGGAGTCGGCGCTGCCGTGCCACGCGATCGGTCTCGGGGACCACGTGGTCGTACGCCAGCGTGTCGAGGAGCAGTTGACTCATGAGGAAACCGCGCAGCGTGAGCCAGAGTGTGGTGGACAGATCGGGAATCCCCGTGGCGGGCCCGAGCGTGTCCCGCACGAGCGCGCGTACGTGCTCGACGGAGCGCTCCGCAACCGTGTTCATCGTCTCTCGAACCTTGGCGCTGGTCGAGGGGTCATGGCCGAGATTGAGGTTGATCTGCATGTATGCCAGGTACTCCCGGCTGCCGTAGTGGGCGGCGAGCACGTCGACGAGCTGTCCGAGGCGTTCTGACACCGTCTCCCCGTCGACCGAGGCCGACGACACCACATGGGTGAAGTGCTGTGCCCCGTCCTCGAGGACGGCCAGCATCAGTCCTTCACGGGTCCCGAAGTGGTGCTGGATCACCCCCCACGTGACGCCGGCGCGCCGGGCGATCTCGTTGCTGCTGGCTCGGTAGAAGCCGCGCTCGAGGATGCACGCGACCGCAGCGTCAATGACGATGCGCCGGGTGGACTGCTCGGTCACCTCTGCGCTGCGGCCGAGCGGGGACGAACGTCTCGGGCCGCGGGAACTGGTCGTCGTCACCTGGTCAGGGTAGGTCATCCGCATCGTGATCCCATCGAGGTCCCGGAACCTGTTGCCCCCGCACCATAGTCGGTACTATGGTGCGGCACGCGTCCCCGGGGGTGGGAGGCGTGGAGAGGGTGAGCCATGTCTGGCGTATTCGACGATCTCGTCGTACTGGAGATGAGCTGGGGGATCGCGGGTCCCATGACCGGCATGGTGCTCGCAGACCACGGGGCACGCGTGACGCGGATCGAGCCGCCGGTCGACCCGTTTGCCGGCTCTCCGGGCTACCGGGTGTGGAACCGGGGCAAGAGGAGCGCGGTGATCGACGTCCGGACGCCCGAGGGGCGAGATGCCGTCATGGCGCTCGCAGCGCGGGCCGACGTCGTGCTCGACTCGTTCCGGCCCGGGGCGATGGAGCGGCTCGGGTTGGGCCACGATGCACTGGCCTCGGGGAACCCCCGCCTCATCACGTGCTCGGTGACCGCCTACGGCGAGGAGGCCGAGGGGAGCGATCGGCCGGGCTACGAGGCGCTCGTGGCCGCACGCAGCGGGTCCCAGTGGGCCCAACGCGGCGGCATCATGTCGACCGGCGACCTCGGCATGCCCGAGGTCGACATCCCCGAGGGAGCCGAGCAGGCGGCACGGCCGGAGGGGCCGATCTTCAGCGCGTCGCCGTGGATGAGCATCAACGGCTTCTACCATGCGACCCTGGCGATCGCCGCTGCCCTCGTGGCCCGCGAGCGCAACGGAGTGGGGCAGCACATCGAGGCCTCCATGCTGTCGCGCGCCGCCTTCGCTCCCTCGAACGAGCGGCGCACTGGTCCCATGGCGGCCACATGGATGAACCTGCGTGGTGCGCCGAGGGGGCTGTTCGAGTGCCGGGATGGCCGATGGGTCCACCAGTGGCCGATCAAGCCCCAGACCGTCATCGAGGCAGCCGAACACGACCGTCTGGAGGACGCCCCGCCGCCCGACTATTCCCACCGCCGCGTCGACCCGGCCCGGATCGGGATGGAGCCCGAGAACATCATCGTCCTCTTCCACTACCTGCCGCTCATGCAGGCAGCGTTCAAGAGGTTCACCGCCGTGGAGTGGAGTGCCTGGGGCGAGCGCGTGAAGGAAGGCGTCCAGATCGTCCGGACGCCAGAGGAGGCGTTGACCGACCCGGTCCTGCTCGCAGAGGGGAGCGTCGTCGAGATCGACGACGCCGAGCTGGGGCCCATCCACCACCTCGGGGTCATCACGGAACTGCACGGGGCGCCCGGTGCGGTCGCCGGTCCGGCACCAGCGCGGGGGCAGCACACCGAGGAGGTGCTGGCGGAAGCGTCGTCGAGCACCTCGCGTGTCCGAACGGAGGTCCCACCCAGGGACATCTCGGGTGGTCCGCTCGACGGCGTGCGCGTGCTCGACATCGGACTCGCACTCGCCGGCCCCTACGGGTCGTCGCTTCTTGCCGATCTCGGTGCCGACGTCATCAAGGTCATGGCCCCCTGGGACGGACCGTGGCTCGACACCGGGATCGGCCAGATGGCGAACCGGGGCAAGCGGGGCGTGTTGCTCCACCTCGGGCAGCCCAATGGGTTGACCGCGTTCTACGAGCTGGTCCGGACCGCGGATGTGGTGACCCACAACATGCGCCACGGGGTGGCGGAACGTCTGGGTCTGGGTTACGAGGACCTGCGGCGGATCCGCCCTGATCTGATCTACTGCGCGAGCAGGGGGTTCGACAAGGACCGCAGCGCGCGGGGAGTGCCCGGCACCGACCAGTCGGGCTCCGCCCTCGCCGGGCAGGAGTGGGAGGACGGCGGCTGCGGACGAGGAGGGCGCCCCTTCTTCGGGACCTCCATGGGCGACCTCGGCAACGGCTTCCTCGTCGCCATCGCCGTCAGCCAGGCGCTCTATCACCGGGCCCGCACGGGTGAGGGTCAAGAGGTCGGCACCTCGATCCTCAATGCTTGCCTGGCCACCTGTTCGGGCACGTTCGCGTTCCCGGACGGGTCAGGACCCGAGCGGCCGAAGCTCGACGCCCTGCAGCTCGGGTTCGGTGCCCTGTACCGGCTCTACGAGACCGCCGACGGGTGGGTCTGCATCGCCGCCGTCACCGAGGAGCACTGGCGACGGCTCTGCGAGGTCGTGGGGCGCGGTGACCTCGTCTCCGACGGTCGCTTCGCCGACGCCACCGCCCGACGGGCCAGTGACCAGGACCTGGCCAAACTGCTCGAGGAAGCGTTCGCACGGCGGACAGCGGCCGACTGGTTCGCCGCGCTCGACGGCGCCGGCGTCCCGGTCGAGATCTCGACGCCGACGACGTTGACGGCGCCACCCGAGACGCCGTTCCTGACCTTCTCGGCCACACCGGCGTCGGTCGTCAGCGAAGCGCCCACGCTCGGCGAGCACACCGACGAGGTCCTGGCCGAGCTCGGGTTGGGCCCCGACCTCGTCGATGCGGTCAGGGCCGAGACCGCAAACCGCGCCCGTGGCTGAACGAACGAACGACGAACGAACGAACGAAGGAGGATGCGCATGGACCAGCGACTCATCTCGGCTGACTCCCACGTCCGGATCACCGAGGACTGGGTGAAGGAGCGGCTGCCCGACGACGCCATCGAGGCCTACGAGTCGGCGGTGGCCACGCTGGCGGCCATCGAGCTCGAACAGCGGGGCGGCAGCCGCCAGAGCCTGGAGGATTTCGGCGACCTGGCTCCTGGCGCGAGCGACCCCGGTTACTGGGAGCCGCACGCCCGGCTGGCGGCCATGGACCGGGACGGCGTGTGGGCCGAGGTCCTCTATTCGGAGCTCAGCGCCTTCCGCCAGTTCCACCTGGCCGGCGACCACTGGAAGGAGGTGGCCCGGGCCTTCAACGACGCGCTCGACGATTTTTGCTCCGTCGACCGCAACCGCCTGGTCGCCAGCTACCAGCTCCCCATCATTGAGATGGAGCACGCGGTCTCCGAGGTGCGGCGGCTGGCGGGGATCGGGGCGCGCTCGGTCCAGCTCCCCAACTACCCCACGGAGCTCGGGTTTCCTCCCTACCACGACCCGTCGTACGACCCGTTGTGGGCGGCGTTGTCGGACACCGGGATCACCATCAGCCAGCACCTCGGGCTGAAGAACTCGCTGTTCGACGCCTACCGGGCCGATCCGACCCCTTACAAGGTCATCTTCAACTCCCTGCCCGGGATGATGATCGTCGAGAACCTTTCGTTCTGGCTCATGACAGGCGTGCTCGAGCGCTTCCCGGAGCTACGGATCGTGTTCGTCGAGCCGTCGTTCGACATCTTCGTGCTGTGGCTGCGCATGCTCGACAAGTCGTGGAACCGGGGGCGAGACCGCCTGTACCCGGGCGTGACCATGCCGCCGTCCGAGACGTTCCGCCGCCAGATCGCCCTGACCTTCCTGGGCGGCGACGCGGAGAGCCTGACCAAGCGCCACGAAGTCGGCGTGGAGAACATCATGTGGTCGACGGACTTCCCCCACCCGGCCTCGACCTGGCCCAACTCGGTCTCGATCGTCGAGAAGCTCTTCGCCGACGTCCCCGAGGAAGAACGCCGCCTGATCCTCGCGGGCAACGCGGCCAGGGTCTACGGGCTGTCTGCCGCGTGACGGTCCGGCGCGCACCGGTCCTGACCGCCGAGAACGCCTTCTACTGGGAGGGGGCCGCCCAGGGTCGGCTGCTGATCCAGTCGTGCCGGTCGTGCGGTGCGCTCAGCCACCCTCCGTCACCGCTCTGTCCCGAATGCCACAGTGCCGACCGCGGGGCGACCGAGATGTCGGGCCGCGGGCGCGTGGCCAGTTTCGTCATCGTGCACCATCCGCCCAATCCGTGGTTCGAGCTTCCCGTCGTGGTGGCGACGGTGGAGCTCGACGAAGGCCCGAAGGTGATCACCAACGTGTGCAACGTGGCGGTCGGCGAGGTCGAGCTCGGCATGCCGGTCGAGGTGTTCTTCGCCGAGACGGACGAGCCGGGCGTCGGAGTACCCTTGTTCCGGCCAGCGGGGGAGCGCTGATGCGGGCTCAGGCCGCTGTCGTGGGCATCGGGCAGACCGAGTTCTCCAAGGACTCCGGTCGGAGCGAATTGCAGCTGGCTGCCGAAGCGAGCCTGGCCGCGCTGGGCGACGCGGGCCTCACGCCGGCCGACGTCGACGGGATGGTCACGTTCACCATCGACCCGACCGACGACCTCGACCTCATGCGGGTCCTGGGCATCGAGGACCTGTCCTATACGGTCCGCCTTCCCCACGGCGGTGCAGGATCGGGCGCGACGGTCTCGGCGGCGGCGCTGGCCGTGGCGTCGGGCACGGCCGAGACCGTGCTCGTCTACCGGGCGTTGAACGCTCGCTCGGGCCGCCGCTTCGGGCGTGCCCGAAACCCCGGGGACACACCGGCAACGGGGACCGGGTGGGGCTTCACCAATTGGGCCGCCCCCTATGGCGCGCTCACGCCGGCGGCCATCCTCTCGATGGACGAGCTGCCGTGGATGCGCAAGTACGGGGTCACCAACGAGGACTTCGGGCGCTACGTGGTGGGGATCCGGGACTTCGCGGCCACCAATCCCGACGCGTGGTACTACGAGAAGCCCGTGACGCTGGCCGAACACCAGGCCTCGCGTTGGATCATGGAACCGATCCTGCGCCTGCTCGACTGCTGCCAGGAGAGCGACGGCGGAGTGGCGCTCGTCGTCACCAGCGCCGAGCGGGCACGTGACCTCCGCCAGCCACCTGCGCTCATCTTGGGCGCCACGCAGAGCGCCAGGAACGGTCGTGCCAGTGCGGAGCGGGCCTACGCGATGGCGGGTGTCGGTCCCGGCGACGTCGATGCAGCCATGCTCTACGACGCGTTCGCACCCAACGTCTTCCACGCGCTCGAGGCGGCGGGGTTCTGCGAGCCCGGCGAGGCCAGGGACCTGGTGGCGGAGGGAGCCATCGCCCGGGGCGGGCGGATGCCCGTCAACACCAATGGAGGACTGATCGGCGAGGCCTACATCCACGGGATGAACCTCATCACCGAGGCCGTGCGCCAGGTTCGCGGCACTGCGGTGAACCAGGTCGAAGGCGCAGGAGTCGTGCTGATGTCGTCGGTGGGCGGGACCTGCATCCTCGGCGGGGCGTGAGGCTCCTCTGGGTCATCGCTCCTCTTGCGCCTCGTCCCTCCGTTGCCTCTTGCAGGTGCCGGGACCCAATGAGGCGCGAAGCAGTCCGGCAACCGTCGTCACCGTGGCCCACGGCTGGCCCTGAGGCCGACGGACGGAGCCGAGGGTCTTCGCGGTAGACTGGGGGCCTCGTCCCCTTGGGAGAGTCGCTTCGCTTGGGCAGGACGGCCGTGTCGGCCGACGTCGCCCCGTGCAGGCTCGACGCCTCTACCGAGCCTCATTGAGGAGCATCAGTGCGCGTCACGAATTCACCCGTCGAAGGCCCTGATGGTCGCGCCCGCTCCATTGGGATCCTCAGCTCCTACCCTCCGACCGCGTGCGGTTTGGCCACGTTCACCGCCGCGCTGGCGACGGGATTGTCGGCGAACGAGATCGAAGTCGGCGTCGTGCGAGTCGTCGACGCCAGCGGGCAGACTCCCCAGAGCGAGCGAGTCATCGGCGAGCTGGTCAACGGATCCGGACGGTCCGTGGCCGATTGTTCGGACTCGCTGAGCGAGTTCGATGTGGCGGTGATACACCACGAGTACGGACTCTACGGTGGCACTGACGGTGACGAGGTGCTCGAGATCCTGGGCGGTCTCTCTGTCCCCTCCATCGTGATCGCCCACACGATCCTCGCCGACCCGTCGCCGCATCAACGGTCCGTACTGAACGATGTGGCAGCTCTGGCAGACCAAGTGGTGGTCATGTCAGAGGCAGCCCGGCTCCGGCTGTGCGATGGCTTCGACGTCGACGCTTCGAAGGTGACCACGATCGCCCACGGCGCCGCCATCCCGACCAGACGCATCGTGCCTGACCGGAACGACAGGCCCGTCATACTGACGTGGGGGCTCATCGGACCGGGCAAAGGAATTGAGCGGGCCATTGAGGCCATGCGAGTGTTGCATGACCTCCCGATGCGGCCGCGCTATCTGGTGGCCGGCCAGACGCATCCCAAAGTCCTCGCCGCCCACGGCGAGTCTTACCGTCGTGACCGGATGGCGCAGGCGGAGAGCCACGGGATCTCGTCGTCCGTTTCCTTCGACTCCGACTACCGCGACGTGGTGTCGCTCACGGCGTTGATCCAGTCCAGCCGAGTGGTCCTCCTGCCGTATGACTCCAAGGACCAGGTCACCTCGGGAGTCCTCGTTGACGCCATTGCGGCCGGACGACCGGTGGTCGCGACGGCATTCCCCCACGCGGTCGAGTTGCTCTCGAGCGGCGCCGGACTCGTCGTCGACCACGACGATCCTGATGCGATGGCGCGCGCCCTCAAGAGGGTCCTCACCAGGCCGGAGCTCGCCGCCAAGATGGCCACCGAGGCGTCGCGGCTCGCGCCGAGCCTCGGTTGGTCGGTGGTGGCGGGCGAGTACGTGCACCTTGCCAATAGCCTCCTCTCGGAACTCGTATTGGTGTGAACTCGCCACTCGAAGCTCCCGAGCCGGACTTCGCCCACCTCTTCCACATGACCGACGAGCGCGGCACTTTTGAGCACGCCCTCTTCAGCCAGCCCAGACCCGAACACGGCTACTGCAGTGACGACATGGCCCGTGTGCTCGTCGTTGTCGCTCGGGAACCAAGCCGTGCATCGGCAAAGCGCAACCTCGCGATGCTCAGCTTGAGATTCCTTCAGGACGCGTTGGACTCGCAGGGAAAGTGCCGGAATCGGATGAACCGCAGCGGTGCGTGGGAAGACCGCCCGGCACTCGACGACTGCTGGGGACGGAGCATCTGGGGGCTTGGAACCGCCGCCTCGCACAGCGACGACCACCTCATACGCCACTTGGCCACGAAGGGGCTCGAGCGAGCAATGCGCCAGCGCTCGCCCTGGCCGAGAGCGATGGCCTTCGCGGCTCTGGGTGCAGCCGAGGTGCTCAGCATCGATCCCGACAACCTGTCTGCCCGCACACTGCTGTCCGATGCCGCGGAGACAACGACCGCGCCGGGACACGAAGGCGGTTGGCGGTGGCCCGAGGAGCGCCTGACCTACGCCAACGCCTCGCTCCCCGAAGCGATGATTGCGGCCGGGACAGCCCTTGAGCGTCCGGCCCTGTTGCGGCGCGGGTTGGATCTCTTGGAATGGCTTCTAGACCGCGAGACCAGGCACGGCCATCTCTCGGTCACCCCGGTCGGGGGTAGTGGTCCCAATGACCGCGGTCCGCGATTCGACCAGCAACCCATCGAAGTGGCGACACTCGCCGATGCCTGTGCCCGCGCCCAGTCCGTTGACGGCAACCGAACGTGGGCGGACGGCATCACCGCCGCCGCCAATTGGTTTCTCGGCGACAACGACGGGGGAGTCCTCATGTGGGACCCCGAGACCGGCGGTGCCTTTGATGGCCTGGAGGGAGACGGTGCCAACCTCAATCAGGGGACGGAGTCGACGCTCGCCCTCCTCTCGACCCTGCAGCACGCGCGGTCTTCGGTGGGTGTCTTGCAATGACATTGGAGGCGTCAATGCTTGCCCGTCGGAGCCCCATCCACATTGCGGCGGACAGGTCGCGTGTGGTGACCCGGCTCTTCGTACCCGGCCAGGAGGGTTTCGACCATGAAGAGTCGCGGTCCTCCGCGGTCGTACAACGGGTCTTGACGTTGCAGGAAGACGAAGTGCAACGCAGCCTGGACGATGTGATCGTCCGGTTCAACGGACGTCACCATGGATTGAACGACACGTTCCTCAGGCACGCCGACGAGCTCTCCGATCGCCTCGACCCAGAACGCGAACTGTCCCCGACCCACCGGCTCCTGCTCGGTGCGACGTTCACGAGCGAGTACGCCCTCGAGGGTGCAGCTCTCTGCAATCCAAGCATGGTGGTGCACCCTGACCAGACCCGGGTCAGCCCGGGCAGTGTTCGCTTCGTCCTGAGCGTCCGGGCCATCGGCGAAGGGCATATGTCCTCAATCGGGTTCCGGACAGGGACGATCACGGGTGCGGGCGATGTTGACTTTGATCCTGCGCCCACATTCGCAACAACGGGACGCCATGAGACGGCGGTGCTCGAGGCCGATGTATTCCGGGAGGAACTCCGACGGCTCGGTGGAGACGGGGATGACGCCGACTATGTCTTGGGTCACCTCGGACACCGGTTCACCGAAGCGGAGCTGGAAGGCCGGCTCAGGATCCTCGAGGACCACGTTGCCACGCGCATGCAGGCGAGGAGAACCGTTGGTCTCATGCGCAGGATCGCCGAGCGGAGCTATCGCGTCCGTTTCGAGAACGGCACGCCGTTGAGCGAGCGAGTGCTGCTTCCGGCCATGAGGGCTGAGCACCAAGGCATGGAAGACGCTCGCTTCGTGCGATTCACCGAGAGCGATGCCACCGTGACCTATTACGCGTCCTACACGGCATACGACGGCACCCATATCGGCCAGCAACTGCTCGAAACGAAGGACTTCTTGAGCTTCACCTCATCCCCCATGGTCGGGGCCGCGGCAGTCAACAAGGGTCTTGCTCTGTTCCCTCGGCGAATCGGTGGCCGTTTCGCTGCGCTCTCCCGATGTGATCGAGAGTCGAACACGATCACGTACTCGGAGAGTCCGGGAAGCTGGGATGAGGCGCTGACGTGTCAGGCGCCGACGAAGTCCTGGGAAGTCGTTCAGCTCGGAAACTGCGGGCCGCCGATCGAGACGGATGCAGGGTGGCTGGTGCTCACCCACGGCGTCGGCCCCATGCGCACCTACAACATCGGGGTCATCCTGCTCGACCTTGAGGACCCCACTCAAGTCATCGGCCAGCTTCATGAACCGCTCCTCAGCCCGGCGCACGATGAGCAGGACGGCTACGTGCCCAATGTCGTCTACTCGTGCGGTGCCCTCCTCCATGCGGGCACCCTGGTCCTTCCCTACGGCATCGGTGACTCCGCCATCGGTGTGGCGACCGTGCCCCTGGACGAGCTCCTGGCCGCTTTGAGATGAGGCAAGGACCACCAACGCCACCACCACGAATGACGGGAGAACGCCATGCCTGACCGATCACCACAGAAGCCTTCGGGAAAGAAGCCCGGTCGGTCCCTCAAAGAGAAGAGGGAAGCGAAGAAGGACAAGCGGGACGAGCGAGCGAAGAAGAGCGATCGCCTGGGATTGGGGCGGTGAGGGCAAGGTGCGCATTGCGGTGCTCGCGCCGATATCGTGGCGCGTCCCGCCGCGCCACTACGGACCGTGGGAGCTCTTCGCCTCTCTCCTGACCGAGGGTCTTGTCTCTCGGGGTCACGACGTGACGCTCTTCGCAACGGGAGATTCGGAGACGTCGGCGCGGTTGTGCAGCGTGATTCCTCGAGGCTGGTCGGAAGACCCGAGCATCGAGCCAAAAGTCGCCGAGTGCCTCCATATATCGGAGGTGTTCGAGCGAGCATCTGAATTCGACGTCATCCACAACAGCTTCGACTTCCTGCCGCTCACCTACTCCGGGCTGATCTCGACTCCGGTAGTGACGACGATTCACGGCTTCTCCTCACCACAGATCGTGCCGGTCTACGCCAAGTACAATCCGGGCACGTTCTACGTCGCGATCAGTGATGCCGACAGGGATCCTGCCCTCGACTATGTGACGACCATCTATCACGGGATAGACACCAGCCAGTTCGCTCTGAGTGCGGAGCCGGGTTCCTACCTGGCGTTCTTCGGACGCATCCACCCGGATAAGGGGGTGGTCGCTGCGATCGACGCCGCCACAGAGGCGGGAATCCCGCTTCGGATTGCCGGGATCGTTCAAGATCAAGCGTATTTCGATCGGGAGGTCGTGCCACGCCTGGACGGCGAGCGTGTGGAGTTCGTCGGATCTGTCCGGGCTGAAGAGCGTTCGTCGTTCCTGGGCGGAGCCTCTGCTCTCCTTCATCTCATCGACTTTGACGAGCCGTTCGGGCTGTCGGTCGTGGAGGCCATGGCGTGTGGCACCCCGGTGATCGCCTTCGATCGCGGTTCCATGTCAGAGATCATCAGCGAAGGTACGACGGGCTTCGTCGTGACGAACGTGGCGTCGGCGGCCCACGCAATCGGACGTGTCGGCGAGCTGGACCGGCGAAGGGTCCGGGCTGTCGCGGTCAGACGATTCAACACGAACCGCATGGTTGATGAGTACGTCGGTGTCTACAGGCATGCCATCGCCGAAAATGACCGGCGATCGCAATGTCATTCCGTCAACCCGCCTTCGAGGGTCGCCGATCTTCGGGGGTGACCTGTTGTGTTGCACGGGCACCATCAGGGGCGACGGACTTCCCCCCCGCGACCTCAACAAGCAACGCGTGGCGCATCCGGGGTTGCTAGGGTCCCAGGCAACGGATGCCGGGCGGGAGTGGCCGACCGGTGGTCCGGGGGGACGGGAGGGAATGCCATGGCACGGGTTGCGGTGAAGCGGATGTCCGGACCGGTCCGGACCGCACTGGCGGCGGGGCTCTTGCTGGGCGCCTCGCTCGTGGTCACCGGGACGACGGCGACCACGGCCGGTGCGAGCTCGGATCAACCCATCGTGCTGGGCGACATCTGCAGCTGCACGGGTCCCGAGGCCTCGTCAATCGCCCAGACCTCCCCGACCCTCCAGGCGTGGGCCTCGTGGGAGAACTCGCATGGAGGCATCGACGGCCACAAAGTCCAGGTCATCGTCAAGGACGATGGCTACAACCCGGGCACGGCGCTCTCCGACGCCAAGGAGCTGGTGAGCACGGACCACGCCGTGGCCATCTTCGACAACAGCGACGTCGACACGTCATGGGCGTCGTACATCGAGCAGCAGAAGGTTCCCGGTATCGGAGGACTCGATACCGCGGCGGGATACACGAATCCAGATTTCTTCCCGCCGGGGGGGACCTATCAGTTCGAAACGACCGTGGGGGTTCAAACCGCCAAGCACGCGGGCATCAAGAAGGAAGCCGATCTGTACTGCGTCGAAGTGGCCATCTGCGCCCAGGCCGCTGCCCAGGCCAAGACGGCGCTGGCCAAGGCCGGCCTCCAGCTCGTCTACTCGGCCGGCATCGGCTTTGCCGCACCCAACTACACGGCTCAGTGCCTGGCGGCCAAGCAGAGCGGTGCGACCGCCATGACAGTCGCTGACGCCTCGGCCATCGTGTCCAAGGTGGCTTCGGAGTGCGCAGCCCAGGGCTACAAGCCCACGCAGCTCAGCGCCGACGGGTCGGTGTCCATCTCGTGGCTCACCACCCCGGGGATGGAGGGCAACCTCGACAACCAGCCCGACCTGCCCTGGTTCGTCCACAACAGTGCCACGAAGACCTTCTACGACGAACTGGCCAAGTACGCCCCGTCGGTTCCGACGAGCCCCAACTTCGGGGAGATCGCCCTGTCCACATGGGCCGCTGGGATCGAGGTCCAGGAGGCCATCCAGGCAGGCAACGTGACCGCTACGCCGACGGCGGCCGAGATCACCAACGGGCTCTACCACCTGCCCGCGGGCACCACGTTGGGCGGGCTGGCCCCGCCGATCCACTTCGTCAAGGGCAAGATCGCTTCGAACCCGTGCTTCTACACGATGGGCATCAAGAACCATGCGTTCGTGCTGCTCAACAGCGGCAAGCTGGTGTGCGCCAAGCAGGGCTGACCCGAGCCCACGGCAAGGGGGTCAACACTGCGGCGTGATTGAGCCCGACGTGCACCGACGATTGAGCGACGTGCCACCGACGATTGAGTACGACGTGCCACGGGCAACCTGACGATGCTGCAGGACTTCCTCCCGTTCATCGTCATCGGCATCGCCACCGGTTCGGTGTACGGGCTGGCCGCCACCGGACTCGTCCTGACCTACAAGACGTCGGGGATCTTCAACTTCGCTTACGGTGCGCTGGCTGCGCTGTCGGTGTTCGTCTTCTACTTCCTCCATACCGAGCACGGGATGGCGTGGCCGCTCGCCGCGGCCCTCTGTCTCTTGGTGCTCGCCCCACTCGAGGGTCTGGGCATGGAGCTGTTGGCCCGGACCCTCGAGCCCGTGGGGGACACCCTCAAGGTCGTCGCCACCGTGGGTCTCCTCCTGGTGGTGCTGGGCATCGGCCAACTCTGGTACGGCAACAACAGCAGCAGCACCGTCCCGCAATTCCTGCCTCAGGAGTCCATCCCGATCGGAGGCGTCGAGGTGGGCTGGGACCAGATCATCGTGGTGATCATCTCCGTGCTGGCCAGCGGCGGCCTGTTCTACTTCTTCCGCCACGTGCGGCTGGGTGCCGCCATGCGCGGGGTGGTGGACAACCCCGATCTGGTGTCGATGACCGGTGAGAACCCGGTCCGGGTGCGGCGCTGGGCGTGGATCATCGGGATGGTGTTCGCCTCGATGGCCGGCCTGCTGCTCGCCCCCTCCCTCAATCTGGACGTCCTGGTCATCACCATGCTCGTGGTGCAGGCTTTCGGCGCCGCGGCCATCGGGTACTTCTCGAGCCTCCCGCTCACCTTCGTGGGCGGGATCTTCATCGGCGTGGTCGGGGCCCTGTCGACGAAATACGCCGTGTCGATCAGCTGGTTGAGCGGGTTGCCGGCCAGCTTGCCCTTCATCATCCTCTTCGTGGTTCTCGTGATCACGCCCAAGGGCAAGTTGGCCCAACGCCGCGTCGTCCATAGTCTGCCTGTCCAGAAGTCGTGGTACGCGCCGACGAGGGTGCGGCTGCTGTTTGGCGCCGTCGTGGTCGTTGCCCTGGCCTTCGTACCGAGCGTGGTCGGCACGAACCTCTCCATTTGGTCGAACGCCCTGATCGACGTGATCCTCTTCCTCTCGCTGGGACTGCTCGTCCGCAGTGCGGGACAGATCTCGCTCTGCCACTTGGCCTTCGCCGCAGTGGGGGCCGCCGCGTTCGGCCACTTCACCGACAGCTATCACCTGCCGTGGCTGGTCGCCCTGATCCTGGCGTCGCTCGTCGCGGTTCCGGTCGGGGCGATTGTGTCCATCCCGGCCATCCGACTGTCCGGGGTGTTCCTCGCCCTGGCCACGTTCGGCTTCGGGATCCTGCTCGAACAGATGTTCTACACGACCACATTGATGTTCGGGCCCACGACATCTGGTATTCCCGCCCCGCGTCCGGACTACAGCATCGGCCCATGGCACATGGCCACCGACTCCGGCTACTACTACGTCCTGTTGGTCTTTGCCCTGCTCACCGTGGGAGCCATCATCGGCATCCACCAGGGACGCATGGGTCGGCTGCTCGCGGCCCTGTCGGACTCGCCCACCGCCCTCGAAACGCACGGCACCACCACCAACGTGGTGCGAGTGCTCATCTTCTGCATTTCGGCCGCCCTCGCCAGCCTGTCCGGAGCGCTCCTGGCCGTGTTGTTCAACTACAGCGTTGGCAGCAACTACAGCTCGTTCAACTCGCTCATTCTGGTTGCCCTGGTCGTCATCAGCGTGTGCGGCGTGCCCTGGTACGGGCTGATTGCCGCCTTCGGCTACACGATCATCCCGGGATACGTGACCATCTCCAACATCAACATCTACCTGGAGATCGTCTTCGGGTTCTTCGCCACCACCTATGCCATGCAGCGCGACAAGATCCCCTCGGTGCCTCAGCGGCTTCGAGACGTCCTCGATCGGTGGGGCGGGCGCCCGCCCGAGCCAGAGTCTGCCGGGGAAGAGGGACGCCGCGCGGTGCGTGAGGGTCACCCGAAGGCGGAGGATGCCGTTGCCGCGGCCACAGCCCACCTCGCCGCCGTCGCGGAACCGGCACGGGGACCCGGCATCGAGGTCCACCATCTGGCCGTGTACTTCGGCGGGCTTCATGCGGTGGAGGACGTCAGTCTCGGGGCTCCCATGGGTCTGATCACCGGCCTGGTCGGTCCCAACGGTGCCGGCAAGACGACCACGTTCAACGCGTGCTCCGGGCTGATCAAGCCCACCTCGGGTCGGGTCCTGTTGCACGGGGACGACGTCACGACGATCGGTCCGGCCGGCAGATCGCGCCTGGGACTGGGCCGGACATTCCAACGAGCCGAGTTGTTCAATTCGCTGACCGTGCGTGAGAACGTTGCCCTTGGCCGCGAGGCCTTCCTGGCGGGCGGCAACCCCCGAACTCAGCTGATGAGCAGCCGGCGAGACGACGCCACCATCGCCCGGGCCGTTGCCGAAGCCATCGAGCTGACCGACATCGGCGCCCTGGCCGGGCTGCAGGCCGGCCTGCTCCCAACCGGGCAACGGCGCATGGTCGAACTGGCGCGCGTGCTGGCCGGTCCGTTCTCCGTGCTCCTGCTCGACGAGCCGTCCGCGGGACTCGACGGTGCGGAGACCCAGAAGTTCGGACAGATCCTGCAGACAGCGGTGGCCGAGCGTGGCATGGGGATCCTGCTCGTCGAGCACGACATGGCGCTCGTCCGCCAAGTGTGTCAGAACATCTTCGTGCTGGACTTTGGTCGGCTGATCTTCGAAGGCACCCCTCAAGAGATGCTGGCCAGCGCGACCGTACGGGCTGCGTATCTCGGCTCCGAGGGTTCGGGACACCCCGCCCTGACGACGCACGACGAGGAGCTCACGTGACGGACGCGTCGGCGACATCCCGAGTCGCGGCCCACCCAGTGATCGAGGTCGAACACGTCACGGCGGGCTACGGGGACACCGTGGTCCTGCGAGACGTGTCGCTGTTCGTGGCGGACTCCTCCGTAGTGGCGCTGTTGGGGCCCAACGGCGCCGGCAAGACGACGTTGTTGCGTACGGCCTCAGGGTTGGTCCGCCCCAAGAGTGGCTCCATCAGATTCGACGGGGAGGACGTGACCGGCGCACCCGCTCACGTGATGGCCCGCAAGGGGCTCTGCCATCTTCCTGAGGGCCGGGGCATCTTCCCCTCGCTCAGCGTGAAGGACAATCTGATCCTGCAGTCACCCAAGCGAGATGAGGAAGCCAGCATCGAACGGGCAGTCGAGTTGTTCCCCATACTCGGTACGCGGATCGAGCAGACCGCCGGAAGTCTCAGCGGTGGCGAGCAGCAGATGCTGGCCCTGGTCCGGGCCTATGTGTCCAACCCCAGGTTGGTGGTGGTGGACGAAGCTTCTCTCGGGCTGGCTCCGCTCGTCGTCGAGAAGATATTCGAGACGCTCGCGCAGATCGTGGCCACCGGCACGTCGTTGCTGTTGGTCGAGCAGTATGTGACCCGCGCCCTGGAGATTGCCGACCGCGCCTACCTGCTCAACCGGGGCGAAGTCGTGTTCTCAGGGCCCGCCGACGAGTTGGTGGGGGAGGACGTCTTCGAGCGCTACCTGGGGATCGACATAGGGGCATGAAGGCTTGGCCAGGAGCCTCCGCGCCAACGGTGCCGCGGTGCGGATGAGCCCCGACGACTGGATGGAGACGCTCGGAATCGATCTCTGGGATCAAGGTCCGAGCGAGGGTCGAGGCCTTGCAGTGGCGGCTCTCGGAGGATCTCCTTGCGCAAGGCGCCGTCGAGCTGTGGTATCTCGCCGTTGACATGGACGAGCTCTGGAGGCGCGTCAGCACCCGACAGATGGAAGAGCCACCGATGACTCGCCGAGACTCGGGGCATGGTTCGCGCAGTTCGAGGTTCGCGACGCGGAGGAGCTCGCGCTGTTCGATGATCGCTGAAGAGGGGCCGTAGCCGACGGGAAGAAGCGATGGGGATGGCGTGGCCCCGATTCCATCATCAGCGCCATCCCTTCTGAATCGGCGAGGAAGTTGTCCAAGAGGGCACCGGACGCCGCGTGGTCGTCCGCTTCGTGGCTGAGCACGAAGGATCCCGTGGCTGCTCGCCCATGCCCACGATGAGGCGAACGTTCCTCGCCCCACACTTCTCCAAGATCGACTTCGACTTCTTCGTGGTCGCCAGGAAGTCCTCATAGCGGTCGGGCGTTATGGCCAACACGGTTACCGAAACCACTGTTGTCTCGGTGCTCCGCTTCTGCGTTCCGCTGGTGGGGTGGAGCCGACAAGGAACCCGGCGTCGTGGCCAAGACCGTGGTGGACAGGACCTCCAACTCGCGCAATGCTGGTTGCGTGCCTCACTGTGGCACCCACCAAAGGAGCGCTTCATGAGCTATACCGAGCTTGCCCGTACGCGGCCTGTTCCATCGGCCTGGGAGGACCTCAGCGACGAGCAGAACGAGGCACAGACCGCGGCGATCTACGCGGTGATCGCCAAGAACGGCGGGGACGTCAAGGCCATCACGTACTCGCCGAGTCGTCTCGCCTTGACCTCGGTTATTGAGTACCCCGACCAGCAGTCGGCCATGAACACCGTCGCGGGGATCCTGGCCCTCGGAACTCTCGAGTTCGTCGAGGTCGAGCCGCAATGGGATGTGGCTGAGTTCACTGGACTGGTGCGCGCGGCGGCCCGCGCCTGAGAGCTCAGGTACCTGCCCGGCTCGGCCAAATACCTGGTCGGGCTTCGCCGGCGCCGGTACCCCCACCACCGCCGTCAGGAGGCGGCACCCAAGCCCCGAGAGCTACTTCAACAAGCGCAGATGGGAATCCGTCGTTGCCGTCGTTGCCGTCGTTGCCGTCGTTGCCGTCGTTGCCGGAGTGCGGCCGAGCAGGCGCCGGACGAACCGTCGCCACTTCCGGCGTGGTGCCAGCGGCTGATCGCCTGAGGCAGGGCGTTGAACCGGGACCGCCTCGGACATCCCATAGGCCAAGGCGGAGATGAGACGCGCCGCATCCTTGGCCGGCAACCGGAAGGTGCCCGTGCAGAAGTCGCCTTGCCATAGCGAAATGACAAGGGTCGAGTCATCGGGGTGAGCTGAGACTCCCATCCGGCGAACCTGGCCTCGCGTGTCGTAGAACCACACGCGTTCTCCGTCAAGGTTCCCTTCCACCCGCACTCTGGGATTATCGCGCTGGGCCCCGCCCACTGCTACCGAGGTCGGCGAGCGGACAGCGGGCCGGGTGGATCCCACCGTCCCGGCTAACCGGGCAGTCCGAGCCCGACCGGTATCACCACGGCTCGGGTGAGTCCTCCAGGGAAGCCCGCAGGGTGCTCCTCCTGGACGAGGCGGACGAGCGCCCGACCGATACAGTGATCCGTCGGAACGCCCACCGACGAATGGTGTGCGCATCGCACGAACAAGGAGCCACGTCCCGTGATTGCCGTCTACATCGTCACCAAGAACATGACCATTGAGCAGCACACCAAAGGGCGCGATCGTCTCGGTGCGGCCGGGGCACCGGAAAGCGCGATGAAGCTGCACTCATGTTTCGGCGAAGACGGCCAACTCCAGGTCTTCGATGTCTGGGAGAGCCAGGAGGCGTTCGATGAGTTCCTGACGTACCTCGGGCCGGTCATGGAGGAGCTGGGCATCGAGCTGGCGCAACCGCCCGCCATCATGCCGATTGTGGACCTTGTCCAGCAATAGCAGCTGAGACCGATGGCGGCTGAGGCCGATAGCGGCTGAGGCTCACACAGACCACAAGTCCGTGCGTGCCGTATCGACGCATACGGGCGCCCCGAACCGTTCACCGGGGTGGCCCGGTCGTGCCGTCGGGTGGCAACCAGTCCCAGCGTACGGGGCACCCTTGGATGCGATACTCGTGAGGTGCTGGTCCAGATCTACGGCATCACGACCTCGGAGGATGCCGAGATCGTGAATGCCATGGCTCCGGACAACGTCGGGGTCGTCTTGGATGAGGGCTTCCAGACCTGGGACGGCGTCGATGAGGCCGCCGCACGAATGATCGTGTCAGAGCTGACCGATGTGGCGATCGTGGCTCTCTCACTCGCAACCGAGCGTGATCGAATCCTCCGAACAGTGGAGACCATTTCACCGAGCGTGGTCCACTTGGTACGAGCCGCAGAGGAGATGGCGCCCGAATTGCTCGCGTCGCTCAGGGACGAACTGGATCCGATCAGACTGATGCTCACCGTGCCCGTGCTGAACCAGGCATCGGTCGCCCGGGCGAAGAACCTTGGCGGGGCGGCGGATTACCTCCTTCTCGATTCCGCGCATCCTCAGAGCGGGCGGGTTGGTGCTACGGGCCTGGTCCACGATTGGGAGCTCAGTCGTCAGATCGTCGAGTCCTGCTCTGCTCCGAGCATCCTGGCTGGCGGCCTCGGTCCCGCCAACGTACGAGAAGCCATAGAAGCGGTCCGGCCGTACGGCGTCGATTCGGAGACGAAGACCAGTCGGGACGACGACCGGCGTCGGAAGGATCCCGAGAAAGTGCGGCTCTTCATTGAGCGAGCTCGATCGGAGAGCTGACTGGCAGCGTTTCGTGGTCCCTGGCGAACCGGGGCCGTGGGAGGGTGACCCTATCCGCGTCGATCATCGCCTTCTCCGTCCGACTCCGCATGAGCGAGTTCTTGAATTGCCCCGACGAAGGCGCCGCTCGCCGTCCCGAGCAGGATGCCAACGATGAGAACATTCCTCGTATGGGCGGTGGACGCACCGTTGTTGGTCCCGGCCACCTGGACCGCAGTCAAGGCGGAACTTACGGGCTCAGTCCACGTGGTCTTGTCGGGGTCGGGTCCGTCGTCCCAGTCGTAGTTCTGTCCCCCCGGGATCCGGTAGGGCACGGTGACGTTTCCGTAGCCCACATTCCCGTTGTTCTGGAAGGTGACGATCGGAAGGCTGGCCTCAGCAGTGAGTCCGTTCGCCGCCTCGGCGAACTACCCCCCTCGGCCTGGACGCGATCCTGTCCGTCGGTGCACATGGCCGCTGAGTACGTCCACTTGACGTGAACTGCGTAGAGGTCGTGGCCGGCCGGTTCGACGAGCACATTGACTTCCGAGGGATTCGAATACGCCTGATTCGGGACGATGGTCAGGGGAATGATGTCCAATGCTCCGATATTCGGACCCGCGGCCGAAATCATGGTGAGCGCAAGAGGTGCAGACAAACAGCACCAACGCAATACGGAAACGTTTGCGAGGAGGTCGCTGGGAGGGCGCCTTGCCGTCTTCCTCGATGCGCGGCTTCAACGGGTGCCGGGACGACGGTGTCCGCCACTGGGTGACCCTCCTCGCTCAGACCGGTGAGGACCCTAGGAGTGGAGAACGGGGGCTGCAACTGACGGTGATCGGGCCATTGGGATCGACGACCCGGACTGGTCGGTCACGAGTGCAAGTGTCAGCCACGGCCAAGGCGGGCTCGGCTCACCATTCCTGACGTGCCTCCTCGGCGAACCCTTGGACGTCTACGAGCTCGAGCTCGATCCCGTCATCGGTGCGGAGGCGGCCCGACCAGGTCCCGAACACCTGATGGGTCTCACTGCCCTTGTCGCGTCCGGGCAGTCGCGTGTGCTTGTCGTGGCGGGGCAGAAGGGTGACGTCGAGCTGCTCCCCGGGGTCGAGGACCCTCCACGGCTTCATCGGCGCGTCCCAGTCGTAGTCCCATTCGAGTTCCCGCCCGATCTTCGTCAGCCGGCCGTCGACGATCAGGCCGTTCTCGGTGAAGCCTGAGCCCGCGGTCCACTTGGCCCCGAATTGCAGGCCTACGACGTGCTCGCCGCTGCGTCCCGCTCCACCTCCCCAGTTCCAGGTGATCTCCGCAGGCCACCGCCCGCGTCCGACGTCGAGCACTCCCCACGCGTCGCCGGCGGCGCCGCCGAGGGCCCAGCTTTGGTCCCCGACCGAGAGGGTGCCCGTCGCGGGGCGAGCCTGATGCTTGGAGGTGTAGTTGAACACGGTGTCGCTCCATGGGATCACCACATTGAGCGATTCGTGACCCGGTGGTTGGACGACGACGACGTCGAGCCGGCCTGGCCGGCCGTCGGGCTCGGTCCAAGAGCCACGGAGACGTGTGCCCGCATCGTCATCGACGATCTCGAGCTCGAACCCGTCTCGGTCGATGCGAAGGGGTGCAGTTCCGGGCTCGTCCGGCAGCTCGAAGTCGTCGTTGCCGACCGTGATGACGCCGTTGCCCCCAGAAGCACCGGACGCCAGATCGGCCCACCACACGTCGGCCAGACCCAGGTGGTCGATGTCGGCGTACACCGAGGAGGCGACGATGTCGCCAGCCAGGATCGCCCAGTAGTCCCATTTCTTGTTCAGACCGAACCGGCCCCGGAGGTTGGCCCGGTGCAGGGGGCGACGTGACCAGCCCAACGCTGCTGGGTTGAGCCGGTCTCCGTCGGGTGTGCACAGGTCCACCTCGGCGGTGAGCTCGATCTCGTGGGTCACCACCGCATCGTCCCACGGCTCCGAACCCGGTTTCCACCACATCTCCGATGGGGCCTCGATGTTGCATAATGCCTGCATGACCCCGGGCGAAGGACCGCTTATCGCGGCCGACGAGGTGTTCGGTCACCAGATCGTCGAGACGCAAGCACATGTCGCGCAACAAGACCGTTCGTGGACGGAGAAGGTCTGCGCGATGGCCGGTGCTCGGGATGGCTCCCTTTCCCTCGGATTCGGTGTCGGGAAGTACACCAACCGCAACGTGTTCGACGGCTACGCCGCCGTGTCGCGGGGACGCGAGCAGTGGACGGTTCGGGCCAGCCGTCGCCTGAGTGACGACGTCGACCGTTGTGGGGCCGGCCCGCTCCACTACGAAGTGCTCGAGGCATACCGTCTGGTGCGCTTCCGGTGCGAAGCGAACGAGGTCGTCCCCATCGCGTTCGAGTGGACGTTCGAGGCGGCTGTGCCGCCGGTGCTGGAGCAGCGGGACCGTCAGCGGGCACGTCGCGGCTACCGCACCGAAATCGACGTCCTTCGCTATCACCAGATCGGCCTCGCGTCGGGGTGGGTCGAGGTCGAGGGTCAGCGCCACGCGATCACGCCGGACGCCTGGTTCTCCACCCGGGACCACTCCTGGGGTGTGCGCCAGGACGTGGGGGTGGCGCCCGGCGACATCGAGACGTCCGGCCTGACGTCCGGCGTGTCGTTCCGGTTCTCCTGGTGCCCGATGCTGCTCGAACGTGCCGATGGTTCGCGTTACGCCATCCACCATCAGCACCGGCTCATGAGGGCGTTCGGGTATGAGGAGTCACGTTCCGAGGGGACGGTGGAGCACCCGGACGGCAGCGTGGAGCAGATTGCCGGGGTCCGGCCCGAATTGCGGTTCGATCCGCGCAACCGACGAGTGCTCGGCGGCACGCTCCACCTCACGATGGCCGACGGCTCGGCCCGGCCGGTTAGCGTCGAGGCGCTAGGGGCCACCGGCGTCCACCTCGGCCTGGGTCTGTACTTCGGCCTCGACGGGCACCACCACGGCGAATGGCGTGGCTCGTCGCACGTCGACGGCGAGCACGTCGCGGACTGCACCGAGCCGGCGACGGCCCGTCGCATCCATCAGATACGAGACGCCCTGATGCGGGTCGAGGATCCGGTCGGCGGGGGCCGAGGCTGGTGCAACCTGCAGACCGCGATGGTGGGCGCGTGGCCGGACGAAGGGCTCGACGAGGAGTCTTCGTTCGTCTGACGGCAGCGATGCCGCGGCTTCTCAGGGCGTGACGATGGCGAAGTTGGGGTCGACCGGAGCGATGACCGCCATGAGGCGCTGCAGGACCCCCAGGTCGCCGTCGACCTCGAGGGCGCCGTCGGCGATGGCCTGGGTGAGCTCGGTCTGACCCGTCAGGATCTCGATGAGCAGCGTACGGGTGAGCCGGAAGACGGTCGACCCGGGGGCGGGCCGGACCGACGGACGTTGGACGAAGGTCCCGTTCCGAAGCTCGGTGACGTAGGTCCTCCCGAGATCGCCGAAGACCCACGAGAGCACCAGGTGCTCGTCCCACGCCTTTGGTCCGTCGACGCGGATGGCGACGGTCTGGAAGACCTGCTCGACGCTGAGCGCGGCGACCAGGCCTGCGGCGGCCACGGGGGTGCCGAAGGGGCCGTCGCGTAGCTCCCTGGCACCGGCCAGGTATGCGTTGCGCCACGTCGCGTTCTCGGCGCCGAACGCCAGCTGCTCGAAGGTGGAGGCCTGCAGGCTGCGTGCTCCCTCGTGGTGCTCGTCGTCGAAGAGGACTCGGTCGAGGACCTCGGCCGCCCACCGGAAGTCGCCCTGGTCGAAGGCACGCTGGGCCACGTCGACCGCGGCCTGGGTCCCGCCCATGGCTTCGACGTAGCGCGTGGCGGCTTCCTCGGGTGGGTGTTGCCACAGGCGGGCCGGATTGCCGTCGTACCACCCCAGGTAGCGCTGGTACACGGCTTTGACGTTGTGGCTCACCGATCCGTAGTAGCCGTGGGTGTGCCAGGCCGCGGCCAGAGCGGGCGGGAGCTCCATGACCTCGGCGATCTCGGCCCCTGTGTACCCCTGGTTCATGAGGCGGAGCGTCTGGTCGTGCAGGTACGAGTACATGTCGCGCTGCACGGCGAGGAACTCCACGGCGCGCTCACGGCCCCAGGTGGGCCAGTGGTGGGACGCGAAGACGACCTCGAGGCCTTCACCGAAGAGATCGATCGTCTCCGTCAGGTAGTCGGCCCAGGCCCTTGCGTCGCGGACTTGGGCGCCTCGGAGCGTCACAATGTTATGCAGGGTGTGCGACGTGTTCTCGGCCGTGCAGAGGGCACGGAGGTCCGGGAAGTAGAAGTTCATCTCGGCTGGGGCTTCGGTACCGGGCGTGTACTGGAAGACGAGGTGAACGCCGTCGATGGTCATCTCCTGGCCCGTTCGCCCGATGTCCACCGTGGGTGGGATCAATGACACCTCGCCCGTCGACGTGGTCTGGCCCAGTCCGGCTCCGACCTGCCCGGTTGGCCCCTTGTCGAGTGCCGCGCCGTACATGTAGCCGGCCCGGCGGGTCATCGCCGTTCCAGCGAACACGTTCTCCGACACGGCGTGCTCGAGGAAGCCGGCGGGGGCGATGACCTCGACCCGTCCGGAGGTGACGTCGTCGGTGGAGATGATCCCCTTCACCCCGCCGAAGTGGTCGACGTGGGAGTGGGTGTAGATCATCGCCACAACCGGGCGCGCGCCGCGGTGCCCCCGGTAGAGCGACCACGCGGCGGCAGCCGTCTCCACGCTGATCAGGGGGTCGACGACGATCACCCCGCCGTCGGTCTCGACGAAGCTGATCACCGACAAGTCATACCCGCGGACCTGGTAGATCCCCGGCACGACCTCGAAGAGCCCGTCGTGTGCCAGCAGCTGGCTCTGGCGCCACAGGCTCGGGTGCGCGGTGTAGGGGCACGGCCCGTCCAAGAAGGCGTAGGCGTCGAGGTCCCAGACGACCCGGCCGTCCGCCGCGCGGATCTGGCGATCGGGGGAGCGGGCGATGAATCCGCGTTCGACGTCCTCGAAGTCCTCAGTGTCGGAGAAGGGCAGCGTCACGCTCACCGACCCCCTCGTCGCCCCGTGGGGACCGCGTCCCGTTCGGCCATCGGTGGCATCCCTCCTCGTCGACGGGCACCCAGCACAGCGGGGCCGCGTGGTCGCAGGCTAGCGGTCGGCCCAGGCCGTGCTTCATGAAGGCCGGTCAGGCCGGGCGCACCAGCCGTACCAGCCGGTGGTCCGGAGTGAACAGTCGCCGAGCCAGGGTGAGGGCCATGACGGCGGCGGTGGTGGCCACCGCCCCCAGGATCAAGAACATGACCGCGGCTTGCACGAGAACGGCCTCCACCGGCCGCTCCCCGGCCAGGATGAGCCCGGTCATTGCGCCCGGGAGGAAGACCAGGCCGACGGCCTTGGTCGACTCGATCTGCGAGGTCATGGCGGTGCGCAGCGCATCGCGGACGTAGGGACGCGAGGCGTCGTGCGAGGAGTGGCCGAGCGCCAACCGGGCCTCCACCTCGGCCCGCTTGTCGGAGAGCTCGCCCACGACGCGCCGCGCCGCCACCACCGTCGCGGTGAGCGAATTGCCGACCACCATGCCCGCCAACGGCACCACCGTCCTGGCGTTGACCGGGAAGATGCCGAGACCGAACAGCAGCACCAGGGTCACCACGGTGGCCAGGCCCAGAGACAGCAGCGCCAGGTTCCTCGCTCCGGGGATCTCCGGCGCCCGCCGCCGGATCGTCTCCGCCGCGAAGGCGACCATGAAGGCGACCCACAGCCACGACACGGCCAGCGGGACGTGGGGGCTCAGCACCACGGCCAGCAGGGCACCGACGGCCAGCAGCTGGACGATGGCCCGGGCGGAGGCCCAGATGAGGGAGCGCTCCAGGCCCAGGTGTTGCCACGCCGAGATGGCGACGGCCACGCCGACGAGCGACAGCGAGGCGATCAGCCCGAGCCACCCGACGTACCCGGTCGTCAATGTCGATGTCGCTGCGATCATGGTCCTGCTTCTCCTTCTGGCCGGCTCACGACGCGCCTGCGAGGTAGGCGGACGCCGAAGACTCCGAGGCGATCCGGCCGTCGATGAGGACGGAGGTGTCCTGGCCGATGCGCCGGACCTGGGTCAGGTCGTGACTCACCCAGATCACGGTCAGGCCCTCTGACACCAGGTCGGCCGCCAGGTCCTCGAGCACCCGTGTGGCGCGTTCATCGAGTGACGAGGTGGCTTCGTCCATGAGGAGGACCTCGGGGCCGGTGAGCAGGGTCCGGGCCAGGCACGCCCGCTGGGCCTCGCCGCCCGAGAGCGTGTCACCCTGGTCGTCGAGATGGGTCCGTGGCAGGCCGACGCGTGCGAGGACCTCGGCGTAGACCGAGTCGTCGGCCTCGGCCGCTGTGCACAGGTTGTCGCGCACGGTCCCGGCGAAGAGCGTGGGGCGCTGGAACACCATGCCCACCCGCCTTCGGTGGGCGAGCGGGTCGAGGGACATCACGTCGGTCCCCCGGAAGAGCAGGCGGCCGCCGGTCGGCACTTCGAGCCGGTTGCACAGGCGGAGCAGCGTCGTCTTGCCCGACCCCGACGGCCCGGTCAGGACGGTGATCCGCCGCGGCTCGACGGTGAGGTCGATGCCCCTGAGGACCTCCTGCTCGCCGAAGCGCACGAGAACGTCCTCGAACTCGAACACGGCGGGTGACACGAAGCACCACGTTAGGTTCGCGACCTTGTGGTGTGCCCCCGAAGGGGACAAGATGCCCCGCCGTGGACGCCCACCCCGCCGGAACCCGACCCCCGCTCCGTGGGGACATCCGGCCGCCGTTCCGCGTGCTGGCCCTGGCGGCTGTGCTCGTCGTCCTCTGCGTGGGGCTGTTCCTCTTCATCGCCGAGGACGTGCTCGACGGCGGGGGGCTGATCTCCCACGACGAGGCAGTCCTCACTTGGTTCGTCACCCACCGGACCGACTGGCTCGTCCGAGCCGCCCGGGCCGTGAGCACCATCGCCGGGTTCGCGGGTCTGGCGGTGCTCTCCGTCGTGCTCGGCGTCGTCCTATGGTTCCGCGGCTGGCACTCGTGGTTGATCGCCGCGCCGCTCACTGCGCTGCTCGTCGGCGGTGGCGCGTCGGCCGCGGCCAAGGCGCTCTTCGGCCGTGCCCGCCCGCCGGTGCACCTCCACGCCATGGAGGTCGGACCGCTCGCTTTCCCGTCGAGCCATGCCACGGACGCTGCCGCTTGCCTGCTGGCCGCGGCGTTCACGCTGGCGCTCACCATCACGACGCGGCGCGCCGTGCGGGTCGTCCTGGTCGTGGTTGCCGCGGGCGTGGCCGGCTTGGTGGGGCTGAGCCGGCTCGTGCTCGCCGTCCACTGGCTCTCCGATGTCGTCGCCGGCTGGGCGCTCGGCACGGCCGTGGCCGTGGTTGTGGTCGTCGCGTTGTGGTGGGCCTCGGCTCGTCCGGCCGGGGACGCCGCGGCCATGCCCGAAGGCGAGGCGGCTCCGCACCCCTGATGGTGCGCGGCCGGCGGCCTAGCCCTGGTGCTCGTAGGTCACGAAGGACTCGGCGGAGCAGGCGGCGTACGCCTCGGCCAGCTCCTCGTAGTCACCGACGGTCCCGGTGACCTGGAACACCTTGTCCAGCGAGCCGTTGCGCCAGTCGACCGGGTCACCGACCTCTTTGTGCACGTCGATCTGCAGCACGCCGTCGCGCTCGCCGAGTTGGCGCAACCCGGTGATACCGGTGACCTTGGTGGCGCTGAGCGGCGGCTCGCGGTAGAAGCGGTAGGCGATGCGCGCGCAGGGGACCGGGCCGTCGATGACGATGTGCTCGCCCAGTGCCAGGCGCATGCCGAGCTTCATGAGCTGCACGCCCGACGCCAGCTTGATGGTGGCCGGGCTCAAGCCGGTGGGCCGCCCGTTGATCTCGATGATCTTGCGGCCTTCCGGCGTGAGCTTGATCTCGGTGCGGTACAGGCCGAAGTCCGAACCGAGCGACTTGATGGCGGAGGTCACCAGGTCGAACACCTCGGGGATCTCCGACTTCGGGATGTCCGCGGGGAAGAACCCGCCCTGGGAGCGGAAGGGGGGCATCATCGGGAACAGCCCGGTGACGCCGAGGTGGCTGTGCACGCCCTGGCTCACGATGGTCTCGACGCTGATGCGGTCCGCATAGGGCGCGTCGGTCGGCGGGAGGTCCGCCATGCGCTCCTCGCAGATCATCTCCGATGGGTGCGCCACGTCCTCGAGCGCATGGACGAGGTCGGACCGGTCCTCGACGAGGTAGATGCCTCGGCACGCCGTGCCGTTGCGCGGCTTGAGCAGTGCCGGGAAGCCGACCTCCGTGGCGAGCCGGTCGATCTCGTCGTCGTCGACCGCCTCCTTCACCTCCGAGAAGCGGGGCACCGGCACGCCCGCCGCGTCGAGTGCCTCGCGCTGGAGCAGCTTGTCGTTGAGGCGGGCCACGGCGCGCACCGAGGTGCTCGGCAGCCCGAGTGCAGAGGCCAGCCACGCCTGCCGGTGCAGGTCCGTGTCGAAGTAGCACGTGATCCCGTCGGGACGGTGCGCGTCAGACGCGCTGGATCAGCTCCTCGGGACTGAGCCCCTCCGCGTTGACCACCGTTCCCACCCGCCGGATGGCCTTCGCCGTCGTGCCGAGCTCGGACTCGTCGACGACCCAGAGCAGCCTGCAGACGTCGGACGCCATCTCCGAGATCTCCATCCACGGTCGTGACCGCGGGCTGTACACCACCGCCAGCAGGGGCTTGTCCGCCAAAGACGCCGCCTTCGATTCCGCCATGGTCAAGAGACTACCCCGGGAAGCCAAAAAAACCCCACTGGAACGGTCGTTTCCGCGTCCACATCGGAGGGCTGGGCCAGATTCTTGAGCCACCGTTGATGCTCACAACCGGGCGACAACGCGTCAGGCGCGACGGCTCAGGTAGAGCACAGCGTCCTCGACGCGGGTGACGGAGCCCCCGAATTCGTTGTCGATGATCTGTCGGAATCGCTCGTCCCGCTTGGCCGTGTGGAACCCGGGGTACGTCCGCGTGAGGCCGATGAAGAACTCGGCGTCGATCACCCGTTCGAAGCGGTGCCGCGTGACCGCGAACTCCCCGAACCGAGGGTCGTCGTCGACCGGCCCGAGGGAGGCCACCATGTGCTCCACGCTCTTGGGCCACGGCGAGCCGGTGACGTCGGCCAGCCGATCCTCGAAGTTCCCCTCGCCCCAGGAGACCACCTCGGTCCACGAGATCGCCAGTGACCCACCGGAAGGGAGCAGCGCCGCCGCCAGGTCGAGGCCCTTGGCCGGCTCCACCCAGTGCCAGGCGCTGAACGCCACGATGAGGTCCACCGACTCGGCGGGGGCGACGTCTTCGAAGCGCCCGTCGAGGAAGGTGGCGCGGTCGCCGAGCTTCTCCTGAGCCAGTTCCCGCATCCCCGCGGACGGCTCGATGGCGGTGACCTGCAGGCCGTGCTCCACGAGGGCCGCCGTGCCGATGCCGGTCCCGGCGCCGATCTCGATGGCCCGGGCACCGGGCTGGAGCTCCCCGAGCACCACGATGTCGTCGAAGACGGCGTCGGGGTAGTGCGGTCGGTAGGTGTCGTAGGCGACGGCGGACGCGTCGAACTCGTTCGACCGCCGGGCGGCCAGCTTCCAGATGTCCGACATTCCGTCAGTGTGACACAGTCAACGGTTGCACAAACGTTGCAGGGTCAGCCCGGATTGGCAACGAATTCGGGTGCGTCTGCACCCAGGTCCGTGGTGAAGGTCCACCCCGGCTCGAAGTCGGCGAGCCGGCCCGGCGGGCGGACGACGTCGACCGGCGCCACGGCACCGGGGAGGACGACGCGGTAGGCGTCGACGTCGGCGCGGCGCGGCGCGTCACGGGTGCCGTGGCCGGCACCGAGCAGCCAGTGAGCCGTCTGGGCCAGCGAGAGCCGGGTGGCGAGCGCCGGCCCGCCCTGCTGCACCGACGCCAGCGCCAGCATGCCCGCGGCGGCGGCCAGGTAGCCCGTGGCGTGGTCGAGCACCTGCGCCGGCAGGGTGCCCGGCCGGCCGTCGTCGCCCTCGGCGAGCGCGATCCCGGTCGGGCACTGCACGAGCGAGTCGAAGCCACGCCGCGCCGCCCACGGGCCCGAGGGCCCCCACGCGCACAGGGTGACCACGCTGAGGTGCGGGTGGCGTTCGGCGAGCTCGCCCGGCTCGAGCCCGAACCGGGCCAGGGCGCCGGGCCGGTAGCCCTGGACCAGCAGGTCGGCCGACGCCAGGAGCTCCTCGAGCCGCGCCCGCCCGGCGGGTTCGGCCAGGTCGAGCTCCGCACTCCGCTTGCCCGGCAGGGTGTCGAGGGCGTGCAGGGGCATCTCGGGCAGGCGGGGGCAGTCGATGCGCAGGACCTCCGCGCCCCACGCGGCGAGCGTGCGGGTGGCGATGGGGCCGGCGAGCACCCGGGTCAGGTCCAGCACGCGCAGGCCCGCGGCCCCGCACCCCGAGGCGGCCGGCCGGCCGCCGTCACGTCGGGTCTCCTCCACCTCGAGCAGCGGCAGCGCGTCGACGGCGCGTCCTTGGGGGTGCGCGCGCCACTGGTCCTCGGTGCGGACGGCATAGCCCAGGCCGCCCGCGGCGGACAGGGCGTCCTCGAGCTCTTCGGCGCGCCAGCGGGCCACGGCGTCCCGGACGCTGCGGTGCTTGTCCTCGCACCCGAGGACGGCCAGGGCGCGCGCACGATGCCAGGGGTACTCGCCGTGCACGCGGAACCAGGAGCCGTCCGCGGTCTCCCAGAAGCGGAGCAGGGGGGAGATGCGCTCGGTCTCCTCGTGGGCGTCGCAACGGGCGTAGTGCTCGGAGCGGGCCGCCACCGCCACGTGCGTGCGGTCCACCATGACCCGTTGAGGACGACGCGGGCCGCCGCCGCCCCCGCCGCGTGATGCGTCGAGGACCGAGGCGGCCAGGGTCGACGCGGACACGGCCGCCGTCATGGCCTCCATCGACGCCAGCGAGGAGGGGAGCAGCCCCGTACCGTCCCCGGTGAGCTCGACCAGCTCGAGCAACGCGGGTTCTCCCCCCAGCGCAGACCAGGCGAGCCCGAGGAGGGCGTCCGTCGTGCCCGTGCTCACCACAAGAGTCTAGCCTCGGGGCAACGGCTCGGGCCCGAGGCGAGGGAGGCGGACGGCCGCCAAAAATGACAGATGAACAGGGGCGTCGCCCCGCGCCCCGAGAGCACCGGGCGCCCGGGGGCGACCGCGGGGCGACGCCGCGGGCCCCCGCCGAGCGAGGACAATGGAGACGGATGAGAGAGCCTCGCTCCCGCGGCACCACGCGGCGCACCCCGGCCCGCCTGGCGAGCGTGGCCGTCCTCGCCGCGTGCGTGTGCGCCGTCTCGGTGTGGTCGGCGGGGCCGTCGGGTGCGGCGAAGGCCGGGGGCGGGCGGCAGCCGAAACACCTCTACGCCCTCGGGGCCTACGCCGGCGCGGGGAACGCCGCGGGCGTCACCACCTTCGGCTTCCAGGTCGGCGCCCGCATGCAGTACGCCAGCGAGTACTTCGACGGGACGTCGTGGTACACGATCACGCATCCCGCGTGGCAGTTGTCGCAATGGGCGGGCAAGGGCTACACCATGATCTGGGGCATCCCGATGCTGCCGGACCACGGTGCGTCGTTGGCGGTGGGCGCCACCGGCGCCTACAACACGTATTTCGACTCCGTGGCCAGGACCCTGGTCGCCGCCGGCCAGCAGGACGCCATCATCCGCATCGGGTGGGAGTTCAACGGGATCTGGTTCGCCTGGGGGGCCTTCGGCCACGCGTCGGACTTCATCGCCTACTACCGCCAGATCGTGACCACGATGCGCTCCGTCGCCGGCGCGCGGTTCAGGTTCGTGTGGAACCCCGACCGGGGCGACTTCGGCGCAGGCGACCTGGCCACGTACTACCCGGGGAACGCCTACGTGAACTACGTGGGCCTCGACGTCTACGACGACGAGTGGCAGCACTACCCCGGCGCTCGGGCGGAGTTCACGCAGATCGAGACCGGGTCCTACGGGCTCAACTGGCTGGCGGCCTTCGCCACCGCCCACCACAAGTCGATGATCATCCCCGAGTGGGGCCTGGGCTGGGGCACCTGCAACCACGGCCTGCCCGTCAACGCGCCCAAGGGCGTGTGCGGCGGGGACAACGCGGTGTTCGTCAAGGACACCAGCCGCTGGTTCAAGGCGCACGACGTCGTCGTGGTGGCCTACTGGAACTACGGGTCGAGCCGTCTGACGGCCACGAGGAACCGGCTCGTGCGCGCGGCCCTGCGCACCTACTGGGTGCACCCCGGCTGAGTCAGCGGGCGGGGGAGGACCCGGCCTGGCCCTCGCCGGTGCGCCGCGACGGCCCGCCCGGTGCGGCGCCGCCCAGGTAGCGCTCGACGAGGAAGTCGGTCATCAGCGCGGCCACCTGGTTCCGGGACGTCGCCGGGATCAGTCCGTGGTCGAGGTCCTCGATGATCTCGACCACCGCGTGGGACCCGAGCGTCGCGTGCGTCCCGGGCGGCTTGCGGGACCCCTCGAACATGGCGTCCGCTTCTTGGCCGCCGCAGATGCACAGGACGTCGGTGCCCCGCGAGGACATCTCGTCGAGCCACTGGGGCACGGTGCGCTGGCGGGCCCTGAGGCGGCCGGCGGTCATGTAGGCGCGCCGGGCCAGCCGCACCACCTTCCAGTCGGGCAGCCGCTGGTACTTGGATCGCAGGGACTCGTCGACCGGTCGGCACAGCGTCCGGTGGGGGTCGACCTTCCCGTCGGTCTCCTTGGCCTCGGGCGGCGGGAAGCGGAACACGGGGTTGACGGCGACGGCGCCTTGGGCCCAGACGTCGATGGCGCTGTCGAGCGCCTGGTAGGCCCCCGAGCACAGGCCGACCAGGACGGCGGGTGCCAACGTCTCGTGGCCCGACCCCCCCGACCCCCCCGACCACTGCGCCACGGCGTCGGCGATGTCGGCGAAGGCCTCAGGGGCTCGCTCGACGTGCCCGGGGCGGCCGGGCCGGGGCGGGCTGTCGCCCATGCCGCTGAGGTCGAAGCGGACGCAGCGCAGGCCGAGACCCGCCCAGCTGCGGGCCAGGTCCACCCACATGCGGTTCGGCCCGATGTGCGACTCGTTCCCGCTCGTCAGGAGCAGGATGGCCGGACCGACCGGCTCGTCGGTCGCCGTGGTCTCGATCCCGAACAGCGCGCCGGGCCCCACACGGACCAGGCGCTCGTCCACCCGGCCCCCGCCGGGCGTGGCGAACGACGCCGCGTCCCGGGCGTCGGGGGACTTCTGGGGGACGGACTCCTGGGGCAACACCGAGTCGAGCCAGTCGGCGATCGTACCGACGCTGGCCGGGACGGCGCTGAGGAACGGCTCGATGTCCATGAGCTCGGCCTGGCCCTCGGCCACCGTGTGCTCGATCAGGTCCTCCGCCACGCCGAAATTGCCGGTGGGGGAGCGGTCCGGTCGGGTCAGCAGCAAGGCGCGCTCGACCGACGGGTTGGCCTCGGGGGCGCGGAGCGCCTTGAGCTGCTCGACCGTGTCGTCGCGCAGTACGAACCCGGCCACCTCGGTGGTGCCCTCGGTCTTGGGACCGCCGTAGGTCAGCCGGAAGAGCGCGGACTGCTCGCGGGCGAACTCACGGCCCGATCCGCACGGGTCCCAGAGCACGAGCGCGGAAACCCGTCCCGAGCGTGTGGCCGCCCGGGCGGCCAAGAGCCCGCCCATGCGCATGCCGAGCAGGGCAAGGTCGGTGGTCCCCAGGTCGTAGGCCAGGTTGACGGCGTGGTCGATCGACGCCTCGTAGGCCTCGACGCGGCCCGGGTCGGCGTCGGACCCCGCCGAGTCGCCGGTGCCGTCGTAGTCGAACCGGATGACCGTGATGCCCCGTCTCGCCAGGTCCTCGGCCACCACCCGGTGGCTGTAGTGCGCGCTGATCAGCTCCCGCGTCAAGGGCGGGCACATGACCACGGTGCCACGGGAGACGCCGCCTCCCGGCTGGTGCACCCAGCCGAAGAGCGGTCGTTCCTCGGGCCCGAAGAAGACCGGGGTGGCGAGGGTCATCGATTCCTGTGCGGCGCCCGCGGCCTCACGGCCAGAGCGTCGCCACGACTTCCGCAGGCCACTGCTCCGGCTCGAAGCCGTGCTTGTAGAACAGCGCCAGGGTGATGCGGTCAATGCCGAACGCGACGCACGCGCTGTGCGCCACGGCGCCGTCGGCCGTGACGATGGAGAAGGGGAGCCCGAAGTGGTCGCGGTGACAGTTCCCCGAGATGATGGCCACGTCGTGGTCGGGGCTGCCGATGGGCGCGGTCCCCTCCAGCTTGAGCACCTCGTCGATCTGGTTGGTCGCCATGGCCGTGCCCAGGCGGCCGAAGAACGGGTCGTTGGCGTTGACCACGCTCAGCTCGAGGCCGAGCCGGCGCAGCAGCTCGACCCCGTGCTCGAGGCCCGCGTCCCGGTGCCCCTGTGACCGCTCGGGGTCGCCCACGAAGACGATCTCGTGCATCTGGAACGACTGCATCCGGGCCGGGTCCGAGCTCGGCTCGTGCCGGAAGCAGAAGCTCTGCACGTTGAAGAAGCGACCCTCGGGGGGCAGCGTGCCGGTGCACATCGGGTACACCGGGTGGCAGGCGGCCGAGGCGAGGTAGATCTCGGAGGGCTCGAGCAGCTCGTGCCAGTCCTTGCCCGACGCCGAGCGCCGGAGGAGCTCCGCATGGTCACGGTCGTCGCCGGTGAAGATCTCGACGACCCCCATGAGGTCGGGGAAGGACTGGACGTAGTTCGTCTGCTCGAACGTCGTCCGGTTCACGATCGGGGGGAACTGGACCTCGGTGGCGTCCACGGCCGCGCCCCAGCGGTCGACCAGCTCGTGCAGTCCCTTGGCCACGGCTGAGTAGCGCTGTGAGCGGCCAGACACGCCGGCGACCCCGGTGGGGTAGAGCAACCCGGCTTCGACCAGGGCAGTTCCGAATTCGGTGAAGTCGGGCATCAGATCATGCCGTTCGAGATGGAGAGCATGTGGGCGTTATCGGCAAGAATCCTCGAGTTGTTGATCATGACCATTGCGCTGTAGGCGTCCCGCAGTTGGCGGCCCAGGCTGACGGGGGTGCCCTGGGTGTAGCCGGCCATCCCGCAGAGGCACAGCGCCTCGGAGACGATCTCGACGACCAGCCGGGATGCCGTGACCTTGAGGGAGTTCATGGAGATCGTAAACGCCATGGGGACCCCGTCCCGGTGCCTGGCGTCCAGGCGGTCGAACTCCCTGGTGGCGTCGTGGACGAGGGCCTCGAGCTGGCGATAACCCAGGATCAGGTCGGCCAGGCCCGGGGCGCCCCGGGCCGGGACGTCGACGTTCTTGCGGGCATGGGCGTGGACGAGCGATCGGGCTCGCTCCACCGCGGCCGAGGCGATGCCCAACCAGGCGCAGCTCCACAAGATGTGCGAGATCGGCAGCATGGTCTGCTCGGCGATCTGGTCGAACGGGACGGGCAGGATCATCTCGGGCGACCCCGTGGCATGGAGGACGAACCCGGGGCTGCAGGTGCCCCGCATGCCCAGCGCGTCCCACTCGCCGGTCTGCTCGAGGCGGAGCCCCGGCGGCCGGCAGACCACCAGGACCTGGTCGCTCGGCGGGCTCTGCTCGTTGCGCCGGGCCGTGGCCAAGATGGCGTCGGCGTAGGCGCCGTGGGAGACCACCGAGGCGACCTTCTCGAGCTGGAACCCGTCGTCGTCGGTGGTGACGGCGCAGATGCTCTCGCGCAGCGCACCGCCGATGCCGGCCTCGGTCGTGGCGGAAGCCAGCAGGAACTGCTCGTGCGCGATGTCGGCGACGAAGTCCTGGAGGGGCGTCGTGTAGCCGTGGCGGACCAGGCTGGCCACCTGCGAGTGGTGGATGGCGAGGATGAGCCCGCTCGAGGAGCAGGCGCGCGCGACCGCCGTGACACTTTCCCCGGCCTCCGACAGTGACGCCCCGACTCCGCCGAACTCGACGGGGATCAACGTGCCCAAGAGGCCCGATGCCTGGAGCGCTTCGAACGTCTCGAAGGGGAAGCGCGCCCGCCGATCGACGTCGTCGGCCACCGGGGCGGCGATCTCCCTCCCGATGGACGCCGTGCGCTCCGCGACCTCGGACCGCTGGACCGTGGTCATGCTCACTGGCGGTCGCCGATCATGGTCAGGTCGGAGATGGAATCGCAGATGGCCTCGATGGACTCGAACGTCGACTTCTGGAGCATCTCCTCGGGGAACTCGATGTCGAACTCCTCTTCGAGTGCCAGCATGACGTTGACGCTGTTGTGCGACGTCATGCCGGCCTGGAACAGGTCGTCGTAGACCTGCAGCGTCGTCACGTCCACCGGGAGGCGGGCGTGCTCGGCGAGGGTCTGGCGGACACGCGCCTCGTAGGGGTGCGTGGTGTCAGGCATCTGTGTCTTCCTTTCTTCGGTCTGATCCGGAGGTCGTGGTGCCACCGGCCTCACCCGGTGCGGTGCACAGGGCGAAGACGACGGCGGCGGCGAAGGGACCCTCGTGGGTCAAGCTGAGGGCGAGTGAGGTGATCCCGGCCGCCTCGGCCAGCGTCGCGGCCGTCCCCGACAGCTCGATCCGGGTGGCGCCACCGGCCGTCCGGCGCACCTCCATGCTCGTCCACTCGGGCTGGCCCTCGGCAGGCTGGAGCACCTTGATCACGGCTTCCTTGGCCGCCCAACGGGCCGCCAGGGAGGGGGCCGAGTAGCCCTGCTCCGTCTCGCAGCTGTCCAGCTCGTGCTCGGTGAAGATGCGGCGCAGGTAGCGCTCGCCATGCACGCCGATGGCCTCCTCGATGCTGTGCACGGCGATCATGTCGATGCCGACCCGGCAGCCGTCGCCCGGCGAGGCTCCGATCACGCGAACTTCTTCTGGAGAGAGGAACGCAGGCGCGTCAACAGGCCGAAGACCTCGCGGCGCAGGGGTTGGAACAAGAAAGCGACCCATGGCACCAGGAGCGCCAGCCCCACCGGTGGCGGCAGCACGGGCAGGAACATGGCGGGCAAGGTGATCAGCGTCACCACGAAGGTGAGGCGGTAGTGGAAGTGGGTGAGTCGGCGCATCTTGTAGTGCATCCACAGGTACGAGACCATGGCGAGCACCGAGGCCACGCCGAACCCGTTGACACCCCAGAGCTTCACCAGTCCCACCGAGAGCACTGCCAGCAGCGCCGTGTTCAAGAAGGCCGAGAAGGCCACCACCCCGTTGCGCCCGAGCGCGTAGAAGAGCGAGGACTCGATCTGCGGGATGCTGCCCAGCAGCGCCCCGGCCGACAGCAGGCAGTAGACGGGGATGGAGGCGGTCCACTCGTGGCCGAACACGCCCGGGATGATCCAGTGCGCGAACAGGCCGAACACGGCGAACGGCACGGCCATCCCGAGCGTGAGGAGGAAGGTGCCCCGCTCGAGGCCCTGGCGGAACTGCGACGGGTTCTCCCGGCGGATCTGCGACATGGTCACGATGCCCAGTCGGTACGCGCTCCGCTTGGCGAAGCCGACCGTCTGGACCAGGTTGCGGGCGAAGGACACGTACCCGACGCCCGCCGCGCCCACGAAGGTCCCGACCACCATGGGGTTCACGACCACGGCCAGGTTCACGAAGAGCGTCGCCGTCGAGTACGAGGTCCCGTGGCGCACCACCTGGCGCGCCGTGCGGGACGACCAGGCCCAGCGGGGACGCAGTCCGGCGAGGACGATGCTGCCCACCAGGAGGAAGGTCTGCCAGGCGAAGTACCCGATCACGAGCGACCACGCCCCGAAGCCGGCGATCGCCAGCGGGATCGCCGTGGCGTACAGGACGATGTCGCCCCCCAGCTCGAGGATGCCGATCTTCTTGTAGTCGAAGCGCCGCTCGAGGTACCCCTGCGCGGGGGCCCACAAGACGTTGATCGGCACGCACAGCAGCAGCACGCGCAAGGGGAGCACCACCCCGACCGGGCGCAGGAACGACTCGAAGACCACGGTCAGTGCGAGCGAGATCAGCATCGCCGCCAACGAGGTGACCAGCAGCAGGCTGAAGATCTCGTTGTTCATGCGGTCCGACGGCGTCTCCTTGGCGCGGATCAGGTAGACCTCGGCGCCCATCTGACAGATGGTCACCACCACGGCCACGAAGGCCGCCGCGCCCGTGAAGACGCCGTAGCCCGACGGGCCGATCAGCCGCACCGTCACGATCACGCCGATCAGGCGCACGATCGAGCCCAGAGCTTCCCGCCCGAAGAGGAACGAGGCGCCCCGGAACGCCTTCGACGAGATCGGTTCGCTGCCCTCGGCGGGGCTCTCGCCCGAGACCCCGGGCGGGCCCCCGGGCGGGGGGTCCGGAGGTCTGGGTGGCTGCGTTCCCTCGGGTGCCCCCCCCACAACCACCGTCACCTCCTCGTCGAGCACCGCCACGGGCGGCGTCACCCGGGCCGCGTCGGTGAGGCCGGTGTCGGAGCTCGTCTCCGTCGCGGCCGCCGATCGTGGCGCCGGCGGCCTCCCAGTGGTGCCCCATCGGTCTCTTTCCGTCGTCCAGGCGATCGCCACGGTCCCGGCAGCTGCCGTGGTCCCGAAGATGCGTTGCACGGTACGGGCGGCATGTCCCAGCGGGGTGTCTCGAGTGTCTCGCCCGTCCCGCCCGCGCACCGGGGTCGCCCCGGGCCCCGCGTCCCGCGCCGCCACCTGGGCCCCAGCGTCGGGTCCGCCGGTCCCTGCGGAACCGTGCTGGCCGTTTTGCCCGTTCTGGGCGTGCTGGTCTTCGTGGCCCGCCGGGCCGTCCCGCTCGGTCCGCCAGCGTCGCAGCGCCGGCGTCACCGCACTGCGAGCCGCCGGCCCTGCGTCGCCCCCGTCTCATGGGGCAGCACCATGGGCGGCGTGGTGGCCTCGACGCGCCGGGTGGCCGGTTCCGCCAGTGCGAAGAGGCACCACAGCACCTGGGGGAACCCACCGTTGCTCAGGAAGGGCCAGATGATGCCCACCAGCACGAGGCTCAGGGTGCACACGGCCAAGGAGCGACCGAGCGCCTGGTCGAAGGGATCGGGGGACCGCGCCGCGCGTCTGGCACGGTCGAACATCCCCCAGAGCAGGATGAGGTACATCACGAGCATCGGGTAGCCGCCCTGGATCAGCGCGGTGATGTACTGCGACTCGGTGTAGGGCCAGCTGATGGAGGTCGGCAGCTCGACCCCGTAGCCGGTCACGGGGCGCTTGGCGATGGCGGGGAGGTACTGCTGGGTCCACACCTGCTCGCGGAAATTCACGGTCTGGGGCTGGTAGCCCTTGTTCGAACCGGCCTGGACCCCGAACTGCTCGGTGAGCCGCTGGCCGAGCACGGGGCCGACGACGACGACCGAGATGGCCGCAGCGAGCGCGATCCACATCACGATCCTGAGGAAGCGACCGTACCCCGACCCGAGCACGAAGACGCCGATGACCAGGCACCCGATGATGGACAGCTCGGCCGTGAGGAGCAGGCTCACGAGCAGCAGCGCCGCCAGGCCGATGGCCGCCCTCCTGTGGTGCTTGAGCTGGCCACCGAGCGCCAGCGCGGTGAGCAGGATCAGCATGGGGAAGAGGAACCCGGCCAGCGACGCCCAGTTGAGGTACAACCCGGTGGCGCGGATGATCGAGCCCGTCTGGAACCCGGCCTGGCCCTGGCCTCCGGTGATGGTGTACAGCGTCGATCGGACCCCGCCCACGTTGGCTTCCTGGAGGATGGCCAGCACGGTCATGGGGATGGCGGTGACGAACAGCACGACGACGCCCATTCGGCGCTGGTGCGGGGTGCGCAGCGTGACCCGCACGGCCCGGTAGAGGAGGAAGAACTGGAGCTGGCCGATCAGGGTGCCCCACTGGGACAGGCTGAGGTGCTCGCCCAGAGCGATGGCGTCGAAGGCACCGAGGGCCGCCCACAGCACGCCGTACGCGAGCAGGAGCCACTCGAGCAGGCCCCACTGGAGCGCGGCCAGGCGTCGCGTGGCGGCGATCACCGTCACACCGATGACGCCGATGAGAGCCTCGGAGATCCGCACGTTGGGCACCGGGATGCCGGGCTCGAGGCCCGACAGGCTGGGCACGAGCGCGATCAGGATGTAGCCACCCAGTGCGGGCCGGGACAGGACGAGGCTGACCAGCGCCACACCCACCACGAAGGCGATGCCGTACTTGAACTTGACCGCGCTGAGGGCCACGGCCGCCAGCGGGAGCACGATGGCGAGGAAGAGGAGCTTGAGGTCCGTCGCGTGGCTCGCCAGCCAACCCCTGGCCCGGAGGCGCCGGCAGCGCTCCCCGGCCGACTGCCCGAGTGACGTCAGCGAGTAGCGGGCGTCAATCGTAGAGGTCATCGCGGTCGAGCAGTGCGATCCATTCCGGCATGCTGCCCATGAGGCGCAGCCGCTCCAGGACGTCCCCGACGGCGCGCAGCTGCTCGCCGGACCTGATGATGAGCACCAGCTCCGAGTCGCTGTGCAGGCGGTGCGCCAGGCCCTCCTCGAGGGCCGTGCTGACCAAGATCGACTTGTCGGGGAATTCGTCGGCCATCGTCTGCTCGATGTGGTGCGCGGCGGGCACGTCCCACCACCGCAGCGGGGCCAGGGTGACGTTGGCCCGGTCGGGCCGCGTGGCCAGGACGGCGTGCCCGAACTCGGCCAGGGAGAGCTCGCTGGGCAGTGCCGCCACCGACCGGTCGAAGACCTGCACGATGTCCGCCGAGGTGTCGGCCCGCGGGTCCACCCGCTCGGCGATGATCACGAGGATGGCGCCGACCAACAGGCCGAGGAAGACGCCGATCTCGAGGCCGTACTTGGCGAAGAGGCCGCTGCCGGTGGCGTCGGTGGCCAGCTGCACCACGTTGAGGGTGCTGGCCGGGATGACGCTGGTCCCGACCTTCTCCTGGCGGACGATGCTGACCACGATGGCGTTGGCGCCGAGGATCGCCTGCTGCTTCGTCGGTGCCGTGTAGCTGACGGCCAGGACCGACGTGCCGGTCTGGACCGACACCGAGAGGCGGTTGGTGAGGGTGCTGACCGGGATGCCGAGCGCCTGGGCGGCCGGCGCCAGGAGGTCGTTGGCCTGCTGGATCACCGCGGCGTAGTTGGTGGCCAGCTGCTGCGCCTCGAAGGCGTTGCCCGGGCCGGACGGGCTGGCCCCGGTCGGCACGGCCAGCGTGGCCGTGGCCGTATACGAGGTCGAGGTGGTCGAGCCGTAGATGAGACCCCCCGCGGCACCGACCAGGAGGCAGGTCACGAGCAGCCAGGCCCGACGGCGCAGCCAGGCGGGGAAGATGCGGCGCACGCCCCGGAGCCGGGGCTGGGCCCGCCGGCCCTCCCTGCCTCGCTCGTCGCCGGCCTCGGCGGCCAGGTGCTCGAGGTGCTCGGGCGGGGTGCCGGGGGTGGGCCGCGGCGTGGTGGAGGTCGGGCTGGTGCTCATCCCGCCCAGGCACCCGAGGAGGCGTCGGCGGGACGCGGCGCCCGGCACCGGCGCGTCCCATCAGGCGAGGTCGTCACCGGCACGGGCGCCACACGACGAAGTTCCAACTCACGGAGCACTTTTCCAGGTTACGCCGCCCAGGTCTCATGGTGGTGTAACCCCCGTCTCACCCCGGTTGGGCGTCCCACAGGGCCCCGAAGGCCCTCCGGGGGCCTCAGGATCAGGCCCGAATGAGCCGATCATGGGACAGACATCGGACAACCCGTTTGTACCCTGCCCTCGATGCTCGTTTCGTACGTTCTGCGCCTGCACACCGACCGGGTCGGGCGGAGGGAATTCGCGGGTGAGGTCGAGGCGGTCGCGTCCGGCCGCAAGAGCGGCGTCAAGTCCCTCCAGGAGCTCATGGCCTTCGTGCAGTCCACCATCGACGACGAGAGCACCGCGATCCGCGACGCCCTCACGGACCGTGACGCCCTCACCGAGAGGAGCGACTCCGAGTGACGTGGGCGCTCTCGTCCGACCGCGCCCCCGAAGGCCCGGCCCGCCGGATCTCCATCGCGTGGCTCGACGCCTTCGTGTCCCTCGTCATGGTCACGACCATCACCGTCTTGTCGGCGCGGCTCCAGTACCCTTCCAAAGAGGTGGATCCCCTGCTGGCGATCGGTGTCGTGTGGGCCGCGCTCATGGTAGGGCTTTGGCTGTCGAACGTCTACAGCAGCGTGCACCGGCGCACCCGCCGGACCATGCTCGAGATCGCCCGCACGACGCTCATCGTGATGGCCGCCATCCTGGCCGTGGAGGCGCTCTTCGGCCCGTGGCTGCGCTCGCGGATCCCGCCCGTGACCGTGGTCGTCGCCCTCTCGCTCAGCGCGCTGGCCATGATGGCCTTCCGGGGCGCCATCGCCCTGCGCCACCGAGGTGACGGGTCCGACGCCGAGCGGGTCATCGTGGTCGGCACCGGCGTGGTCGCCCAGGACATCGTGAGCCGGCTCGAGCGCTCGGGCGGCGCCGTGGTCCTCGGGCTGGTCGACGACGGCCCCGCGACCGCGGCCGCCGGCAGCGACGGTGGCGCCGTCATGGGCTCGATCGAGCAGTTGCCCGAGCTGTGCCGCATCCACAAGGTCAACCGGGTCATCGTCGCCTTCACCCAGTCGGTGCTGCCCGAGCAGCTGCTGCCCGTGTTGCGGGTGCTGCCCGGCACGGTGGCGGTCGACCTCGTCCCTCGCTACTTCGAGCTCGTGGGCTGGGGGGCGCGGATCAAGGACTTCTCCGGGCTGTCGCTCGTGTCGCTCCAGCAGCGCTGCGAGCCGGCACGCCGGGACCGCATCAAGCGGGCCTTCGACATCGTGGTGGCCGGGTTCGCCCTCATCCTCGTCTCGCCCATCTTGGTGCTGGGCGCTCTGGCCGTCCTCGTCACGAGCGGCCGGCCGGTGTTCTTTCGCCAGGAGCGCCTCGGGCGCGGCCGCGAGACGTTCCGGATCATCAAGTTCCGGACGCTCAAGAACTCCTCGGAGGACATCACGGCCAAGCTGGCCCAGGGGTCGGGCCCCATCATGCAGTCGGAGATCACCGAGGGCCGCACCACGCCGGTCGGCAAGATCCTCCGGCGCACCGGCATCGACGAGCTGCCGCAGCTGATCAACGTGCTGGTCGGCCACATGTCCCTGGTCGGCCCCCGCCCGTTCATCCTCGAGGAGTGCTGGGCGCTGACCGGGCAGGCCGAGCGCCGCTTCGACGTCCGGCCCGGCATGACCGGGTTGTGGCAGGTCTGCGGGCAGCACAGCCTGGGGCTCCACGAGCTGATCCGGCTCGACGCCTACTACGTCGACACCTGGACGTTCTGGAGCGACCTGCGCATCATGGCCAAGACCCCCGCCCGCCTCTGGAACGGCGGTGGCGACGGGGTGGCCAAGCTGGTTCTCGAATCATCCTCGTCGTGAGCCCCCCGACCGTCTCGGTCGTGGTGGCCTCGAGGAACCGGCGCCACATGCTGCGCGCCTTCGTCGAGGCCGTGGCCCGCGACCGCGGAGTGGCGGAGTTGATCGTCGTGCTCGACGGCGACGTCGACGGCTCGCACGCCCTCCTCGACACCCTGCGCGAGCAGTTCCCCTTCCTGCGCCCGGTGTTGACCGAGCACCGCGGCCACCTCGATGCCCTCGAGTCGGGCGTCGAGGAGAGCACCTCCGACGTCGTGCTGTTGATGGACGACGACGTGGTGGCGGGCCCCGGGCTGGCCACCGGCCACGCCCGGCGTCACGCCGAGGGCGCGGACCTCGTGGTCATGGGCTACATGCCGGTGCGTCTGCACGACGGGGCGTCGCCCGCCACCCGCCTCTACGCCGTCGAGTACGAGGCGCACTGCCGTCGCATCGAGTCCGGTGAGCTCGCGGTCCTTCGCGGCCTGTGGTTGGGCAACGTGTCGGCTCGCCGGGACGACCTCTTGCGCGTCGGGCTCCCGTCGCACAACTACGCCGCCTTCTGGCACTCCGACCTCGAACTCGGCCTGCGACTCGAGGCCGGCGGGCTCCACGGTGTCTTCGACCGCCGGCTCGAGGCCTCGCACATGCACGCGCGCACGGCCGAGGCGTTCCTGCGCGACGCCCGCGAGCGCGGGCGCTGTGCCTGGCTGCTCGAGCAGGAGCACGCGGACCGCTTCGACGCCGCCGGCACGGTCCCCATGCTCGACGACCTCGGCACACCGGTGCGCCAGGTCGTGTCCTTCCTCGGGCACGACGGCCGGGCCGAGCGCTCGGGGCGGATCTTGATGAAGGCCGGTGGCGCGGCCGAGCGCCTGGGCGGGGACTCGTTCTCCATCAAGGCGGCCAAGTTGGCCCGCCGCATCGGGATCGTCGCCGGGTACCGGCTCGCCGGCGCCCCGGCGAGCTCCTAGTCCGGTCCGATCAGTCCGGTCCGATCAGTCCGGTCCGATCAGTCCGGCTCGACGAGCGACCTGAGGCCGGCCACCTGCTCGTCCCAGGCGGCCAGCTGCTCGGCCCGCGCCGACCGGGACCGCAGCGCCAGGCGGGCGTGGTCCTTGACCGCGTCGCGCAACCCCGCCGCGATGTCCTCGGCCGTGTTGGCCACCGGCACGGCGGAGGGGAAGAGCTCCTTGGAGAGCGGCCAGTCCGAGACGACGAGGACCTTCTCGGCCCAGATCGCCTCGAAGCCGGCACGCATGGCCGACGTCGGCTCGGTGGAGAGGGCCAGGATCACGTCCGCGCCCTGTAGGGCGTCGACGTAGTCGTCGTAGGGGAGCAGACCGGTCAGCTCGACGTTGTCGGGCACCGAGACGTCGTGCGGACACCGGCCAGGCGCCTTGGCCCGGTCGCCCGTGATGCGGATGCGCATCTCGGGCACCAGGCGGGCCGCCTCGAGGACCTCGGCGACCGGCTCGTCGCGGGCGAAGGTCGAGACGAAGAGGATCTCGGGCGTCTCGGCGCACGGGCGCGGCGCCGCCGGCCGGATGGTGCCGGGCGACTCGTGCAGGATCAGGCCCCGGCCGCCCCAGGAACGGACCACGTCCACCCACTGGGCGTCGGTCACCAGGCAGCCCCGGGCCCGGCGTGCCACCATCCGGTGCAGGCGCTCGGTCCGCTTGCCCATGGTGTAGCCCATGGCGCCGAACGCACCGGGGTGGTCGTCGACCACGAGCGGGGTGCCGGTGACGCGGGTGTAGGCCAGGGCGAGGAGGCAGGGGATGATCGGAGGGTTGGTCACGACGACGGCCGAGGGTCGCCGCGACACCAAGTAACGCACCGTCATGAGCGTGCTCATCAGGTAGCGGCGCAGCGCCGGCGGCCGCCCGGGTGTGCCGGGCGGGTAACAGGCGAGCACGTCGGCTCCGAGCTCCTCGGCGAGCTCGTGGGCGCGCCGGCCCACCAGGCCCCAGGCCACGAACACCGGCGGCCCGAACTTGGCGCGCCGGGAACCGCGGCGCCGGCTCTTCGACGACGGCGACAGGCGGACGGCAGCGGAGCGGGCCAGCAGCAGCAGCCCGAAGGGGATGTCGTGCAGCATGTAGCGGCGGAAGAGCCGCCGGGGCTCCTGCACGAGCCGGTACGTCCACTCGAGGCCGAGACGCTGCAGGAACTCGGGCGCTCGCTGGGCGCGGCCGGCCACCATGTCGATGGCGGCGCCGCACCCGATGAACCAGTACCGCGGGTGGGTGCGCCGCAGCCGCTCGGCCAGGCGCTCCTGCTTGGGGAAGCCGAGCGCGCACAGGACGATCCCCGTGCCGTCTTGGTCGAGGAGCTTCTCAATGCGGCACATCTCCACCGGGTCGTCCTCGAAGCCGAACGGGGGCGAGTGGGCGATGACCTCGACGCCGGGCGCGTGCCGCCGCAGCCGATCGGCGGCGACCTCGACCGATTCGTCGGTCCCCCCGAGGAGCACCAGGGGCACGCCTTCGGCCTGGGCCAGCTCGGCCAGGTTCCACACCAGGTCCGAGCCGGCTACCCGCTCGGCCAGCGGGGTCCCTTGGATCCGGCTCGCCCACACCAAGGGCATGCCGTCGGCCACCCGCAGGTCGGCGCCGGCCAGCAGCTCGAGGCACTCCGCGTCGTGCTCGGCCCGGTAGAGGTGGTCGACGTTGGGTGTGGCGATCCGCCCGCCCGTCCCGGCGTGCAGCGCGTCACGGACCACGTCGACCACGCACGCCGTGGTGGTCTCGTGGACGTCGACCGGCCCGATACGGACGGTTGGGAGCTGGGAGGGTTTCATGGTGCGCAGGTCTTCACGATGGTCGGGTCCTCGCTGCGGCGGCTCACAGCGGGATGCTCCCGACGAATTCGACGAATTCCGGGGACGGTTCGACGCCGAGGTCGGCGAGCATCCGCTCGCCGCGCGAGATCGATGCCCGCATGCGGCTGCGGTTCCCCGCCTCTCTGTGCAGGGTAGCGAGCTGGATGTAGTAGCGCTCCTCATAGGGGTCGGCGTCGATCAGGTCCTCGAGCAGTGAGAAGGCCTCCTGGCGGTTCCCGGCCTCGGTGGCGTGGGTCAACATGAGGTCCAGAAGCTGCAGGCGCCGCTGGGTGAGGTTCTCCCTCGGGCCCGTCGTCCAGTCGGCGTAGCGGTCCGAGGGCAGCAGTTCGCCCCCGTAGAGCCGGATGGCCTCGCGGGCCACCCGGTGGGCCTCCTGGAGCGAGAGCCCCTCCTTGAAGGCGTGGGCGGCCGCCTCCTCGAAGAGGGCCATGTCGGTCATCACGCCGTCCTCGAGGCAGATGAAGTTGTCGTAGCGCCGGAGCAGGTCGCCGCTCGACGACTTGATGCGCCACAAGATGTTGCGCAGCCGGCGGGTCCCGACCCCGGGCTCGGCCCCGGGCCACAGGAGCTCGGCCAGGTTGTCCACCGAGATGCGCCGGAACACGGCGACCACCTTGAGGGCCTGGGCGGCGTGCCCGAGCGGGATGGCCGCCGGCGTCCCGTCTCGCAGGACGGAGAACTGGCCGAGGAGGCGGATCTCGTAGTTCGAGCGCCGCACGTTCTCGGGGTGCGCCCTGGACTCGGCATCCTCCGCGCCGAGCGCCGCCGCCTCCGCCACGTCGGCGGCTCCGAGCGGGTCCAGCGGGTCGAGCGGGTCGAGCCGGTCGAGTGGGTCGAGTGGGTCGAGGGCGAGCGCGGCGGGAACCGGGTCGTCGTTGCGCGCCCCGAGCCCCTCGAGGCACGACGTGGCCAGCGTGCTCCAGCCGTGCGCCTCGCAGCGCTGGAACTCGGTGGCCGCCTGCATGAAGTTGAACTGCGCCACCTCACTCGCCCCGAGCTTGCGCTGCAGGAGGGCCGACGTGAGCTTGATCTGCGCGTTGAGCAGCGGCCCGCGCGCCGGTCCGGAGAGCAGCTCGTCGAGGTGGCTGAGCGAGGCGGCCGGGTCCGTCTGGCGCAGGGCCTCGCTCCAGGCCTGCAAGCGGGGCCAGTGACCCGGGCCGCGCACGGGCTCGCTGGTGGCGGCCAGGTGCATGCGCTGGGGCTCGTAGTCGGCCAGCAGCGCGAGGAGCAAGAAGACGGGGAGCAGCGGCCAGTCGGCGCAGCCCTGGTAGCCGTCGCGGGTCACCGACTCGTCCTCGACCGCGCGCAGCCAGGCGGTGGCCCGGTCGACGTGCCCGCGCTGGAGCTCGCAGTGGGCCAGCGAGGTGAGGACCTGCAGGCGGGCCGAGTGTGTCATGACCGACTCGAGGGCGAAGAACTTGGAGGCCGTCTCGAAGGCGCGCGCCGTCTGCCCGGCCGATGCCTGCGCCCACGCGGACCAGCCCAGAGCACGCGAGAGCAGCGGGAGGTCGTGGAGCGCCTCGAGCTGGGACACCGCGAAATCAGCGGCGGCCACGGCCTCGGCGACGTCGCCGGCGTCGAGTCGCTCCTTGGCGCGCACCATGGCGATGACGGCGGACAGCGGCCGGTTGAGTGCCGTGCCGGCCGAGGCCTGCATCCAGGCGAACCAGCGCCCGACCAGGGCCGGCGGCGCCACCGGGACCAGCGCGCTGCCGAGCAGGTAGGCCAGCTGCGGCGAGCCCGTGAACAGCCCCTGCGAGTTCATGACCGCGACCACACTGTCGTGGTCCTCGACCACCGCGGCCTCAGCCGACACCAGGCTGGTCACCGCGTCGAGGGTGAGCCGTGCCATGTCCGCCGTGAGCGCCGGGGCGTTGCGCGAGAGCTCGACGGCCCGGCGGGCGAACTGCTGGGCCTGGTCGATCTGGTCGGTCAGCATGGCGCTGGCCGCGGCGTCGGCCAGCATGGCGACGGCGTCGACGGTCTCGTCCGGTGCGCACGCCTCGGCCCCGGCCGCCATGCGTCCCGGGGACTGCAGCGACGCCTCGATGGCGAAGTCGATGCGGGCGGCCCGGTAGGTGGCCTGGCCCAGGATGGCGGTCGAGGAGTTCACCGGCGTGACGCGGCGCAGGCACTCCATGGCCCGGTCGGGCCGCCCGGCCGCCTGCCACAGCGACGAGGCCCGGATGAGGTGCTGGGCCGCGCGCTGCTGGTTCTGCGCGAACTGCGCCCCGAGCATCTCGAAGCGGGCGGCCGCCTCGGGGTCGGAGCGCTGCGACGCGTTCTGGGAGGCCTGCATGCACAGGCTGGCCACGGTGCCCTCCCGCCCCTCGCTGGCCAGCGCGGCGTGCACGGCGGCCCGCTCGGGCAGGCCGGCGCGGCGGTAGGCGTGGGCCACCGCCTCGCGCGCCTTGAGCATCTGCACCGAGGTGGCCCGTTGGAAGACGGCGGCGCGGCACAGCGGATGGGCGAACTCGACCCGGTCGCCGAGCAGGGCCAGGGCGCCGAGCTGGGTGGCCGGCCGCAGCGCCTCGACGCCCAGGTCCGCCTGGGCCAGGGCGTCCTCGAGCACGGGCCGCGTCATCCACGCCGCGGCGGCGATGGTGAGCGCCAGACGCGTCTCGCCCCCGACGCCGTCGGCCCAGGACCCGTAGGACTCGGCCAGCTCGGACCCGATGGGCAGCGGGTCGGGCAGCGGGACGAAGCCGTCGAGCTCTTCGTCGCTCAGGTGCGAGCAGGCGGAGAGCAGCGCCGCAGGGTTGCCTCCCGTGGCGCGCCACAACTCGGCCATCACCGCGGCGTCGGGCAGCTTGCCCACCCGCTGCAGCAGGTAGTCGGCCGACTGGTCGAGTGTGAGCGCCTGAAGCTTGTGGACCGGGAAGGAGGGCTCGCTGAACGACAAGGTCGTGCCGTCGGGGTTGTCGCGCCACGTGAGGACCAACACCGCCGTCACGTCGAGCTCGGGGCGGAGCACGGCGGCGGCGAGCGCCTCGGCCGCACCCTTGCGCGCCGGCTGGCAGTCTTCGAAGACCAGGAGGGCCGGGTTGGACGTGTGGCGGCAGGTGGTCCGCACGGCGTCGGTGAACGCCAACCGGAGCTGGGTCGCCTCCTCGTCGCGGAGTCGCGCCACCGGGTCGGCGGTCAGGTCCTCGGCGAGTTCGAACGCGTCGTGCCACAGGCCCATCGGGCCGGCGTCACCCGCGGTCACGGGCAGCCGGACCACGGTGAAGCCCGAGGCCTCCGCCACCATGGTCTCGACCAGGTAGCTCTTGCCCGACCCGGCCAGGCCGTGGATGCCCACGACGGCGCTGTGCCCCGCCCGGGCGTCGCGCAGCGTCTTCTCGAGGTGGGCGCGCTCACGGCGGCAGCCGACCAGCGGCTCGAGCGGCATGCTCGCCGTCTGGACCGCGAAGGCCCGCGGCGTGAGCTGCGAGACAGCGCCGCGGGCCGACGTTGTTGCGTGTCCCATGTCGTTGGTATCGGCCAAGTGGCCGCGGCGGTGTAGGGATTCTCCGCGACCCGGGCGCGTCGGATCACGGACCTCTGTCCCCTGCGGCGGGATCTGCGTCATGGCCGGTCACCCCGGCTGCGGAAATCGGCGCGTCGTCCGTTCACGGGCCCCACGACGCATGACCCCGCTTCGGGCGGGGCGGCGGTGGCGCCGGGGAATTGTTCGCATGTTCGGGGCCGTCGCGCACGAATTCGTCGCGCGCGCGACGGAGCACCTCACATCGCCGGAGCTGAGCCCGCCGGTCCCCTCGCTGCCGTGCGCACAGTGTGCGCGTCATGTGCCGCCTCCGGTTATCGCTAGCCGGGCCGGCACATCGCCATCCCCGTGGATAACCCCCTCAAAATCCCTGCTGAGAGCAGGTTTTTTGAACGTACCAACAGACACCGGAAACTGTCAAGGGGTGGCCCCCGCCACCGGTGCGCCGCAGCCGGTGTGTCAGCGCAATGAAGTTCAGGTGAATCTCAAGAAGCGTCGGCGGTGCCGGCCGGTATGCACAACTCCTCGACAATTTCCGGCGCGGCGGGCTCGGCCCGGGCCACCCACACCGGCTGTCCGGCCTCGAGCCCGAGCTCCGCTGCGCTGCCGCGGCTGAGCTGGACCCAGCAATCGCCACCCCCGGCCAGGGCAACGTCGACCTTCACCTCGAAGCCGAGGTGGGTGATCCTCGTCACCGTGCCGGCGGCCGCGCCCGGGGGCCGCTCGACCCCGGCCCGGTGGACGACGAGGTCGTGGGGCCGCACCCACGCGCCGTCGAGGCGCGTGGCCGGCCCGAGGAAGGTGAACACGAACTCGTTGGCCGGGTTGTCGTACATGTCTGCCGGTGCGCCGACCTGCTCGAGGCGGCCGTGGTTGACGATGGCCAGGCGGTCGGCCACCTCCATGGCCTCCTCCTGGTCGTGGGTCACCAGCACCGTGGTCACGTGCAGCGTGTCGTGCAGGTCGCGCAGCCACTGGCGCAGCTGGGTGCGCACCTGGGCGTCGAGCGCGCCGAACGGCTCGTCGAGGAGGAGGACCTTGGGCTCGATCGCCAGCGCCCGGGCCAGCGCCATGCGCTGGCGCTGGCCCCCCGAGAGCTGCGAGGGGTAGCGGTTGCCCAGGTGGGCCAGGCCGACCAGCTCGAGCAGCTCGTCGACCCGGTGCGCGATCTCGGCCTTGGGCCGGCGCCGGATCTCGAGGCCGAAGGCGACGTTGCGCCGGACGGTGAGGTGGCGGAACGGGGCGTAGTGCTGGAAGCAGAAGCCGACCCCGCGCCGCCGGGCCGGCGTGGCCGTCAGGTCCTGGCCGTCGATGGACACCGTCCCGGTGTCGGGCGTGTCGAGCCCGGCGATGATGCGCAGGAGCGTGGACTTGCCGCCGCCACTCGGGCCCAAGAGCGCGGTGAGCGAGCCGGAGGGCACCTCGAGGGTCACGTCGTCGAGGGCCACCGCCTCGCCGAAGCGCTTGGAGATCCCGGCGACGTGGATGCTCACGCGGTCACCCCCCGGTGCCAGGTGTCGCGCGAGCGGTCGGTGACGGTCAGGACGGTGAGCACGATGAGGGCGGCCACGCAGAGCGTCACCGCGCCGACGTAGGCGTTGGTGGGCTCGAGGTTCTCGATGCCCGCGGAGATGAAGAGGGTGAGCGTCTGCGTCTTCCCCGCGACGGCACCCGACACCATCGCCACGGCGCCGAACTCGCCCAGCACCCGGGCCGTGGTGAGCGTGACCCCGTAGGCCAGGCCGCGGCGGATGTTGGGCAACGTGATGCGCCGGAACACCGTGATCGGCCCGGCGCCGAGGGTCCGGGCGGCCTGCTCCTGCTCGGTGCCGATCTCCTGGAGCACCGGGAGCACTTCGCGCACCACATAGGGGAGCGAGACCGCGGCCGAGGCCATGACGATGCCCGGCACCGAGAAGATCACCGTGATGCCCTGCCGGGCCAGCCAGTCGCCGAACCATCCGGTCTTGCCGTAGACGAGGATCAGGGCGAGGCCGATCACCACCGGGGAGATGGCCAGGGGGATGTCCACCAGCGCATCGAGCAGCCAGGCCCCCGGGAAGCGGTGCCGGGCCAGGATCAGGGACACCCCGACCCCGAACACGGTGTTGAGGGGAACGGCGATGGCCGCGACGAGGAACGTGAGGAACAGGGCGTGGACGGCGTCGGGGGCGGTCAGGGCGTCCCATGCCGCGCCGAGCCCGTGCTCGAAGGCCCGGTAGAACACGGTCGACACGGGCAGGATCACGAGCAGGCCGACATAGGCCAGCACGGCGACGCGCAAGGGCAGGCGCCAGCGCGTCCTCACACCGCCTCCGGGACGTCGAAGCGGCGTCGGGCCCAGCCGATGGCGACCAGGACCAGGAGGGAGATGGCCACCAGCACGACGGAGACCGCGCTGGCCCCCGGGAGGTCGCCGCTCTGCGAGAGGCTGTAGATCCACGAGGAGGCGACCTCGGTCTTGAACGGGATGTTGGCCGAGATGAGGACGACCGACCCGAACTCGCCGACGGCGCGGGCGAAGGCCAGCCCGGCCCCGGCCAGCACCGCGGGCAAGATGCTCGGGAGGACGACACGCCGCAGCACCTGGCGCGGCGAGGCGCCGAGGGAGGCGGCTGCCTCCTCGATCTCGGTGTCGAGCTCGGCCAGCACCGGCTGGACGCTGCGCACGCAGAAGGGCAGGGTCACGAAGAGCAGCGCGGCCCCGATGCCCAGGCGGGTACCGGCCAGGTTGACATGGAAGGGGCTGTGCGGGCCGTAGAGCGCGAGGAGGGTCAGCCCGGCCACGATCGTGGGGAGGGCGAAGGGGAGGTCGATCACGGCGCTGACGAGCGCCTTGCCGCGGAAGTCGTCGCGCACGAGCACGAACGCGATGGCCAGCCCGGCCACCGAGTTGACGACGGCGACGATGGCCGACGCGGCCAGGGTCAGCTCGAGCGCGGCCACCGCCTCGGGCTGGGTCACGGCACTCCAGAACGCCGACCACCCACCGCTGAACGCCTTGGCGAAGAGCGCCGCCACCGGGAGGAGCACCAGCAGCGACAAGTAGGTGACGGCGAGGGCCGGGCCCGCCACGCGACCGGCGAGCCGGCCCGCATCGGCCAGGGCGGGGGAGGGCGTCACGGGGGGGAAGAGGCGCCCTCGCCGCCGCCCCGGCCTGCGGTCAGTGGGCGGCGGCGCGCCGCCTGGGAGGCCCAGGTCGGCGACTGCCGCGCCCGCGTTCGACACCGTTGCCTACGAGCTCGCCGTCGAGACGCCCAGCGACTGCTCGTCCTTGGCGACGATGCCCGTCTGCGGGTCGAAGAACTTGGTGTTGACCACCGTCCAGCCGCCGAGCTTGGTGATGGAGAACAGCGTCTTCGGCTGGGGGAACTTGAACGTGGCGGCCACCTTCGGCAGCACCGGGCGGTAGCCCTGCTGACCCCACACGGTCTGCCCGGCCGGGGAGAGGAGGTAGGCCAGGAACGCCTTGGCGGCCGGGGCGGCCGTCTTGGTCACCGCGACCGGGTTCTCGATCAGGATGGTCTGCGGTGGGGTCACGAGGGCGACGGCCTCGCCCTTCGACTTGGCATAGAGCGCGTCGGACTCGTAGTCGAGCAGGACGTCCCCCTGTCCCGACAGGAAGGTCTGCAGCGCGGCGCTGGCGCTCGAGGGCTGCGCCACCGCGTGCTTGAGCAGCTGGGCCAGGTAGGCCTGGGCCTGCTCGGGGCTCTTGCCCTGTGCGATCTGGGCACCGTACGCGGCCATGAGGTTCCACTTCGCGCTGCCGGAGCTGAAGACGTTCGGCGTGATGACCTGGACTCCCGACTTCACCAGGTCGGCCCACGTGGTGATGTGCTTGGGGTTGCCGGGCCGCACGACGAAGGAGACGACCGAGTCGGTGACCATGCCCTTGGTCGGCCCCTTGGCCCACGAGCTCGAGACCAGCCCGGCCTTGACGACCTTGTTCATGTCGAGGGCCAGGGAGAAGTTGACCAGGTCGGCCGGCAGTCCGTCGGCGACCGAGGTGGCCTGGGTGCCCGAGGGTCCGAACGACGAGGAGACCGTGACGCCCGCGCCGGCCTGCGTCTTGGCGAAGCCGGCTCCCAGCGCCGTGTACGCCGGCTTGGGCGTCGAGTAGGCGACCAGGTTCACGCTGCCGCCGGACGCCGCCCCCGCCGGCAGGGCGGCCAGGGCGAGGCCCGCCACGCTGAGCGCGCCGACGGCGGCGACGCGGGTGCGGGGCCGGGTCGACCGGCGGCATCGCCCGGAGGGTGCGGCTGGTGGCCCTGAGGGTGGTGGCCCGGAGGGCGCGGCTGGTGGCTCGTGGTTCTGAGGCATCCGGGCAATCTAAACCACTTGAATTCATAAAAACAAGTGACTTGGTCGTTTATAGTGAGGCAAGGCCAGATCCAGGGCGTATCTGGGGATGGAGCCCGGCGCCGCGCCGGTGCGAGTCGGGGCCGTTTCCGCTGGGTGAGGGCGTTTTCTCAGCCGGCGTGGGGCCGGTCTCAGCCGGGGTGGGGCCGGCCGGCGGCCTCCTGGGCGTCGCGGGCCTCGAGCATGGCCCAGTCGGCGCGCGCCATCAGATCCTCGAGCGACGTGCGGTCGCCCGGCAGGCGCGTGGCCCAGCCGAAGGAGACGGTCACGGGGCCGCCGACGAACTCGGCCGTCTCGGGCGTGGCCAGATGGCCGCGGACGCGGCGCACCACGTCGTCACAGGCGCCCCCGTCGAGGCCGAGGGCCAGGGCGAGGAACTGCGTGCCCCCGATGCGGGCCAGCACGTCGGTCTTGGCGAAGGCCACCGCCAGGGCGCGGGCCACCGCCTGCAGCGCGGCGTCCCCGGCCTGGAGGCCCAGCCGCTCGTTGAGCTCCGCGACGTTCCCCACGTCGACGAACAGCACCCGGAGCGCGTGGCCGCGCCGGTCGGCGAACTGCAACAGCTGGGTGCCGGCGGCGATGAGCCCGCGCCGGTTCTGGAAGCCGGTCAGGTCGTCGACGCGGGAGAGCTGGAGCAGGCGGGCACTGAGCTCCTCGATCTCGCGCTCGATCGCTTGGCGGCCCGTGATGTCGTGCAGGACGCTGCACACCAGCGGGGAGCCGTCCTCGCCCCGGAAGGTGCGGCTCGACATCTCGAGCTCGACGAAGCGCCCGTCCCCCCGGCGCAGCCGCGCCACGCCGGCCGCGGCGCCGGTCCGGTCGCGCTCGGCCAGGGCGAGCGTCCAACGCGGGTCGTCGCCGTCGACGATGCCATGGAGGCCGAGGTGGCCGATCTGCTCGGCGGTGAGGTCGAGCATGGCGCAGGCCGCCGGGTTGGCCAGCGCCACGCACCCGTCGGGCGAGTGGAAGAGCACCCCGTCGGCGCTGTGCTCGAACATCACGCGGTAGGCGGCGAGGCCGACCACTTCGGTGTCCTGCACGACCACTCGGGCGAGGTTACCGAAGGACAGGGCTGAACCGGGGGTTTTCCGGGCTCGGCCGGTCAAACCCCTTTTTTGGGGTCAGCCGACGCCGAGACGGCTGTTGTAGTCCGAGATGGTGGAGTTGACGTTCTGCTGTGCCGTCTTCACGGCACTGGACGGGGAGACGCCGTTGTTGAACATCGAGATCTCGGCGTCGAGGATGTCCGTGCGCACGGCGGCGTAGGGGCCGAGGACCGAGCCGGAGGTGGCGGCGGTGTTCAGCCCGTTGTTGATCTCGTTGTAGGCGATCTTGTAGCCGGGCTGGGTGACCCACAGGTGCTGCACCGTCGCCGTCTGCGCCGAGGACTTGCGCACCGGGATGTAGCCGGTCCCGGCCGCCCAGGTGGCCTGGCTCTGGGTGTTGCACAGGTAGGACAGGTACTGCCAGGCGGCGGCCTGCTGGAGGGCGGGCACCTTGTTGGAGATGTAGACACCCGACCCGCCCGGCTCGACGCCGCCCTGGACCGACGAGCTGTAGACGGGGAAGGCGCCGAGGCCGAGCTTCACGTTGGCGTACTGCCCGCCCGAGAGCAGCTTGGTCACGGTACCGAGCGCGGCCGAGGTCTCAATGGTCATGCCGTACTTGCCGCTGCCCATGCCGAGCAGGTTGTCGTACTCGTTCGGGCCCGTCGACGGGTTCGTGGTGGCGTCGCCCGAGCGCACCAGGGTGGAGAGCTGGCTGAAGATGTTGACCGAGACCGGGGTGTTGAAGACGCCCTTGGTGGCCCGGGCGCTGCGGCCGTTCTTGTTGTTCACGAAGAGCTGGTTGGCCGTGGCCAGCCAGGTCTCGAGGTGCCAGGGGTCGAGGACGAGGCCCATGCCGCTGCCCGAGCTCTTCAGTGCCTTGGCGTCGGCCACCATCTGGGTCAGCGTCGCCGGCGGGCTGGCCGGGTTGAGGCCGGCCTTCGTGAAGGCGTTCTGGTTGTAGTAGAGGATCGGGGCGGAGACGGCGAAAGGCAGTGCCCACTGCACGCCGTTGACCTTCCAGTAGGCCAGCGGTCGGGCCAGGTAGTCACTCGTCGAGTACTTGGCTGCGTTCATGCACGACTGCACGGGCAGGAACGACCCGGTGTCGATGGCGGCCTGGGTGCGCACGTCCTCGAGCTGCACCGCGGCGGGGAGCTGGCCGTTGGAGAGGCCGGCCGTGTACTTCTGCCAGGTGTCGTCGTACCCGTTCTGGGTCACCAGCGAGACGTGCACCTTGGACTGCGACGAGTTGAACGCGCTGGTCAGACCTTGGAGGGTGGTCAGGTTGGCCGAGTTGGCCGACTCCCAGAAGGTGATGCCGACGGTGCCCTTGTGGTTGGCCAGCGCCTTGAGGTTGCAGCTCGGGAGGCTGGCCGCCCCGGCGGGCGCCACGCCGGCGACGGCGGCCGACGCCGTGACCGCCGTGGCGGACGCCACGAACACGGCGGCGGCGAGGAGTCGGGGGAGGTGGAAGGTGCGAATGCCCAGTGCCATGTCTATTGCCTAGCACCGGTGCGGGCGGGACTCGTGTGCGGGGCCTCGACGGTTCACCCCGTGTTCACCGGCGCGGGGCGCGCCGGGGTCCGGCCGCCGCCTACTTCACCGCGCCGGCGGTCAGGCTGCGCACGAGCTGCTTCTGGAAGACGAGGAGCAGGATGACGAGGGGCACGAAGGCGATGACGGCGCCGGCGAGTGAGACCGGGATCTGGGAGACCTGGCTGCCGAGGAGCTGCTTCAACCCGATCTGGACGGTGTAGAGCGGCGTGGTGCCGCCGGTCGAGACCAGCGGCCACAGGTACTGGTTCCACGCGGCGAGGAAGGAGAACACCCCGAGCGCGGCCAGCGCGGGGCGGGCCAGGGGCACGGCGACGCGGGTCATGAAGCGCAGGTGCCCGTAGCCGTCGAGCTGCGCGGCCTCCTGGAGGTCGCGGGGGATCTGCAGGAAGGCCTGCCGGAGGAGGAAGATGCCGAATCCGGTGGCGAGGAACGGGATGGCCAGCCCGGCGTACGTGTTGAACCAGTGCAGGGACGTGACGGTCTCGAGGTTGGTGATGAAGGTGACCTCGAGTGGGATCATGAGCGTGGCCAGGCACAGGACGAAGAGCGTGCGCTTGAGCGGGAAACTGCAAGAAGGCGAAGGCGTAGGCGGCGAGGATCGAGGTGACGAGCTGGCCCACGACGATGATGGCCGTCATGATCACCGAGGTCAGCACGTACTTCGACATCTGCCCCGTGGTCCACGCCTGCGGTGTAGTTGTGCCATTGCGGGTTGGTGGGGACCAACGGCGGCGGCTGCTCGACCAGCTGGTCGGGGGACAGCAGCGAGTTCACGATGGTGATGTAGATCGGGAACAGCACGACGATCGCCGCCGCGGTGAGGATGGTGTAGCTGCCGATGGTCCGCAGCCGCCGACGCGGCTTCTTCGGCGCGGCGACGTCAGCGGGCGCGGAGACGTCAGCGGGCGCGGAGACGTCAGCGGGCATAGTTCACCCTCCGTTCGAGGAAGCGCATCTGCAGCACGGTCAGGCCCAGCAGGATGAGGAACAAGACGGTGGCCATGATGGCGGCCGTCCCCGGGTTGTTGTCGATCTGCAAGGTGTTGACGATGTTGTAGATCAGCACGTTGGTGTGGAGCCGTACGGCGTTCTGGCTCCCGATGAGGATGTCGACGGCACCGAAGGCCTGGAAGGCGTAGATCGTGCTCACCACCACGGCGAAGAAGATGGTCGGTGAGAGCAGCGGCACCGTCATGCGCCAGAAGCGGGTCCAGGCGCCGGCGCCGTCGATGCGCGCCGCCTCGAGCAGCTCGTCGGGCACCGACTGCAGGCCGGCCGACATGATGATGAAGGACAGCCCGAGGAACTGCCAGATGGTGATCAGGGCCACCGAGGGCAGGGCCCACGTGGTGCTCTCGAGCGCGGGCGGGGTGGGGTTGATGCCGAGCCAGGGCAGCAGACCGACCACCGGGTTGAGCAGCGTCCCGAAGACGACCGAGGCGACGGCGACCGAGCTGACCACGGTCGAGGAGAAGATCATTCGGTAGGCGGCCATGCCCTTGAGCTGGCGGTGCGCCGCCACGGCGAGCGCCAGGCCGGCCAGCAGGCTGATGGGCACCACCAGGATCACGAACACGATCGTGGTGACCAGGCTCTGGGTGAACTGGGTCGAGGTGATGGTGGGGATGATCTGGTGGAGCCCGACGTAGTGCGCCGGGACGCCGGGCACCGGCGGCGTCTGGTACAGCATCAATTTGAAGTTGCGGACGAACGGGTAGAACGCGAAGACCCCGAAGAGCACCATGGCCGGCAGCAGCAGCAGGTAGGCCAGCCCGGCCTCGCGCCACCGGCGCGACCGCAGCGAGCGGTCAGGACGGTCGGGGCGGGCCCGAAGGGTGGCGCGGATGCCGGCGGCGCCCTCGCCGCCCTCCTGGGCCAGGGACGCCACGTCGCTCACGCCGGTCCCCCCAGCCGGTCGCCTGTTGCCGCGTCGAAGAGGTGGTACGAGCGCGGGTCGGGGTCCACGGCGATGCGCACGCTCTCGCCCAGGGAGGGTTTGGCCTCCGCGGCGCCCTGGCGGACGATGATGCGGGCGCCCGTCTCGGTGTGGCAGATGACGTGGGTCTCGGCGCCGAGCAGCTCGACGATGATGACCGAGGCGTTGATGGGGCCCTCTGGGCTGAGGTGCAGGGCCTCGGGGCGCATGCCGAGGACCACGTCGGGACCGCTGGCGCGCACGGCGTCGGCCACCGCGGCGGGCAACGGCACCGAGGCGCCGGGGAAGGCCACGCAGAGGGTGCCCCCGTGCCCGCTCTCCACCAGCATCCCCTCGACGAGGTTCATGCCCGGACTGCCCAAGAAGTGGGCCACGAAAGCGTTGGCCGGACGGGCGTAGAGGTCCTCGGGCGTGGCCACCTGTTGGAGCTTCCCACCGCTCATCACCGCGATGCGGTTCCCCATCGTCATGGCCTCGACCTGGTCGTGGGTCACGTAGAGCGTCGTCGTCCTCAGCCGGGCCTGCAGCTCGACGATGTCCGCGCGCGTCTGGACCCGCAGCGCGGCGTCGAGGTTGGAGAGCGGCTCGTCCATCAAGAAGACCATCGGCTCGCGCACGATGGCGCGCGCCAGCGCCACCCGCTGGCGCTGGCCGCCCGAGAGCTGGACCGGCTTGCGGTCGAGCAGCTCGGCCAGGCCGAGCATCTCGGCGGCCCGCTTGACCTTGGTCGCCCGGTCCTCCTTGCTCGCGCCGCGCTGGCGCAGGGGGAACTCGATGTTCTTGGCCACGGTCAGGTGGGGGTAGAGCGCGTAGCTCTGGAACACCATGGCCACGTCGCGGTCCTTGGGGTCCACGTCGTTCACGACGCGGTCGCCGATGGACACCGAGCCCTCGGAGACCTCCTCGAGCCCGGCCACGAGCCGCAGCGCGGTGGTCTTGCCGCACCCCGACGAGCCGAGGAGGACGAGGAGCTCGCCGTCGGGGATGGACAGCGTCAGGTCGTCGACCGCGGTGGTCTCACCGAAGCGCTTGGAGACGGCGTCGAAGCTGACTTGTGCCACGGTTCCTCCCGGCGGCCGCTGGCGAGCAGCGACGTTGGGTGCGTCGGTTGGGTGCGTCGGTTGAGTGCGTCCGTTGAGTGCGTCGTTGGTTCGGCCGAGGGTGCGTCGTTGGTCGTGAGTGCGTCGTTGGGTGTGTCGCACGGTAGCGCCCCGGGTCGTGCGCGACCACGCGCATACGGTGGTGCGGGGCGCCGGGGCAGGGCGGCGCCGATCCCGGCCACGGTGACCCGGCGGGGTTCGACGCGGCGGGGTTCGACCCGGCTGGGCTCAACCTGCCGGGATCTGCCACCCCATCGACTCGGCGATCTCCTTGCAGGTGGGGCACAGGCCGAAACGAGCGGGGTTGCGCCCGGGCACCCACTCCTTGCCGCACAGCGCCCGCACCGGGGTCTGGTTCACCATGCCCTCGACCACGCTCGGCCCGGTCGAGACGAAGTCGCCGTCCTTGGGGGTGTACCCCTCGAGGACGATGTGCGCCATCCGGTCGTGGTCCCCGTCGTCGAGGTCGGGCTCCGGGCGTGCCGGCGCCAGGGTCGAGCCGGGTGAGGCGCCCGGTTCCAGGGTGGTCACCGGCCCAGCGTAGGCCGCCAGAGAGGCGGTCCGGCGGTGCGGTGGGCACGGCGGGCACACGCCCCCTGAGCTGGGCGTCGACCCCCGAGGGCCGCCCGGGAATGAGGCCGGCGCAGAAATGGTTGACGAGTCAGAAGTAAGTGGACCCAGAAGGGAACCCGATGACCAACGAGAACGAGAACGTGACACTCCCATTGCTCCCGCTCACCTCGGGCGTGGTGCTGCCCGGGATGGTGTTCACCATGGCGATCGAGTCGGGCGAGGCCCGGGCCGCCGTGGAGTCCGCCCGTTCGGCCGGGGGCCGGCTGCTGTTGGTGCCCCACATCGAGGGGCGCTTCGCCACGGTGGGCGTGATCGCCGAGGTGATGGAGGAGGGCGAGCTGCCCGGCGGGCTGCAGGCGGTGGCCGTGCGCGGTGACCGGCGCGCCGTCATCGGGACCGGGATCCCGGGCACCGGCGACGCCCTGTGGGTCGAGACCGAGGTGGTGGCCGAGCCCGAGCCGACGCCGACCGTGACCGAGTTGGCCCGGGAGTACCGGGCCGTGCTGGAGAACATCTTGCACAGCCGGGGCGCGGGCCGGATCGCCGCGCAGCTGCGCGACATCACCGACCCCAGCCGCCTGGCCGACGTGTCGGGGTACTCGCCCGACCTCTCGCTGACGCAGAAGGTGGAGGTGCTCGAGACCCTCGACGTCGAGACGCGCCTGCGCCTCGTCCTCGGCTGGGCCCGCGACACGTTGGCCGACCTGACGCTGCGCGAGAAGATCAAGACCGACGTCGAGGAGGGCATGGAGAAGCAGCAGCGCGAGTTCTTGCTCCGCCGCCAGCTCGACGCCGTCCGCAAGGAGCTCAAGGAGCTCAGCGGCGAGTCCGGTGACGGCGCCGAGGGCGACCCCGACGACTACCGGGCCAAGCTCGAGACGCTCGACCTGCCCGAGCACGTCCGCAAGGCGGTCGAGCGCGAGGTCGACAAGCTCGAGCGCACCAGCGACCAGAGCCCCGAGACGGGGTGGATCCGCACCTGGCTCGACACCGTCCTCGAGGTGCCCTGGGGCACCGAGTCCGAGGACCGGCTCGACATCAGCGAGGCCTCCGAGATCCTCGAGGCGGACCACGACGGGCTCGAGGACGTCAAGGAGCGCATCCTCGAGCACCTGGCCGTGCGCAAGCTGCAGGCCGAGCGCGGCCTGGCCCCGGTCGACGGGCGCGGGTCGGGGGCCATCTTGGCCCTGGTCGGCCCCCCGGGCGTCGGCAAGACCTCGCTCGGCGAGTCGGTGGCACGCGCGCTCGGGCGCAAGTTCGTGCGCGTCTCGCTCGGCGGGGTGCGCGACGAGGCCGAGATCCGTGGGCACCGCCGCACCTACGTGGGCGCCCAGCCGGGCCGCCTGGTGCGCGCCCTGCGCGAGGCCGGGACGATGAACCCGGTCATCGTGCTCGACGAGGTCGACAAGATCGGCTCGGACTACCGGGGCGACCCCTCCTCGGCGCTGCTCGAGGTGCTCGACCCCGCCCAGAACCACACGTTCCGTGACCACTACCTCGAGGTGGATCTCGACCTGTCGCGGGTCCTGTTCATCGCCACCGCCAATGTCAGCGAGACCATCCCCGGGCCGCTGCTCGACCGGATGGAGGTCATCCGGATCGACGGGTACACCGAGTCCGAGAAGGTCTCGATCGCCCGGCACCACCTCGTGGGTCGCCAGCTCACGCGGGCCGCGCTGCGCGAGGACGAGGTGACGATCACCGACGAGGCGCTGCGCGCGGTGGTGGCCGACTACACCCGGGAGGCCGGCGTGCGGAACCTCGAGCGCGAGCTGGGCAAGCTGCTGCGCAAGGTGGCCACCAAGCTGGCCTCGGGCGAGCGGGAGGCCCCGGTCGCCGTCGACGCCGCCGACGTGCGCGGCTGGTTGGGCCGGCCCCACTTCTTCTTCGAAGCGGCCGACCGGACCTCCGTGCCCGGGGTCGTCACCGGCCTGGCCGTGACCGGCGCCGGCGGCGACGTCCTCTTCGTCGAGGCCAGCGTGGCCGACGGCCCCGAGGGGCTCACCCTCACCGGGCAGCTGGGTGACGTCATGAAGGAGTCGGCGGAGATCGCCCTCTCCTACGTGCGCTCGCACGCCACCGAGCTCGGCATCGACCCGGGCTCGTTCAGCGGCAAGCGGTTCCACGTGCACGTCCCCGCCGGGGCGGTGCCCAAGGACGGCCCCTCGGCCGGCGTCACCATGACCACCGCGCTGGTCAGCCTGCTGCGCGGCGTGCCGGTGCGGCCCGTCGTCGGGATGACCGGCGAGGTGACCCTCCAGGGCCGGGTGTTGCCGATCGGCGGGGTGAAGCAGAAGGTGCTCGCCGCACACAGAGCCGGCCTGACCGAAGTGGTCCTGCCGGAGCGCAACGGGCCCGACCTCGAGGACGTCCCCGAGGAGGTGCGCGCGGTCATGACGTTCCACCTGGCCGCCGCCATCGGTGACGTGCTCACCCCGGCGCTCTCCGCGCCGGGCGCGTCGTCGGGACCGGCGGCCGCCGAGGCCGCCTGAGCGACCTCGGCGCACGCGGCGCCACTCACGGTTGGGGACAGGGAGGCTCGCGGGCGGGCGCGCTTGGGGATGGGTCCCGGCTCAGGGCAGACTGGCCCGGGGCCGGGGCCCCATCGATCGCAGCGTGAACGGAGCGGGACCATGGAAGACAGTGAGATCGTGCACCGCATCGGCGAGCTGGCCGCCGAGGAGCAGCGCCTGGAAGAGGCCCACGTCGGTGAGGGGCTGAGCGACGAGGAGCTGGCGCGCAAGGACGAGCTCGAGGTGGCCCTCGACCAGATGTGGGACGTGCTGCGCCAGCGGCGGGCCAAGCGCCACGCCGGCCAGGACCCCGACACGGCGCAGACCCGGCCGGCGACGACCGTCGAGGGCTACCTGCAGTAGCGGGCACCTGCAAGAGGCGAGCACCTGCAAGAGGCGGGCACCTGCAGGAGGCGGGCGCGGCCGGGTCAGTCGCCCGGCATGCGCCGGTTCAGCCCGGGGCTGACGAGGCCGGCCAGGCCGCGCAGCGCGGCCACGGTCACGTCGAACCAGTCGAACGAGTCACGCCACACCGAGATGCGCCCGTCGCGCACCACGAAGCGCCCGTAGACCCAGAAGCGCATGGCGAAGCGGCCCACCCGCAGCTCGTCGACCCGGTCGGTGAGCACGACGTCCCCGTCGCTCATCACGTGGGTGAGGTGGGCGCGGAAACCCAGCCGGTCGGGCCGCAGCACCCGGCGCGTCAGCTCCTCGAAGCGCGCCCGGCCGTGGACCGTGGGCAGCGACACGTTGGTGTACGCGATGTCCTCGTCGACGAGCGCCACCACGGCGTCGACGTCGTCGTCCTCGAAGGCGCGGAAGAAGGCCACCACGACGCCGGCCGGGTCGGGCGCGCCGGTGGTCCGAGGAGCGCCCCCAGGGTCCGGCCCGGCCTCCGGGTCCGCCCCGGCCTCAGGGTCCGGGGCGTTCTGCTGTCGCCTCGCCATGGGCACCCATTGAAGCCGCGTCACGTGCCGCGAGCGAGTGGCCCCGGGCCGCGGGCAGGACGGCCACGACGGCGCGGAGATCGCGGTGGTCGCTCCCGGGCCCGGGCCCGGTGTCGATGGAGGTCACCGCCAACGACGAGCTGGTGAGCACGTGGTCGATCCGGACCAGAGGGGGGAGCAGGAAGAACTCCTGCGACCAGGTCATCTCGAAGGGCACGCCGCGCGCCGCGGCGGCGTCGGTCATCCCGGTGCCGAGGATGGCCCGGAACCAGCGGTTCCCCCACGTGGCGTTGAAGTCGCCCACGACGAGGAGGGGACCGGGCCGGCGCGCGCTGATGAACCGGTCCACGCGCTGGAGCATGCCGTACCACTCGTCGAAGCCCTGCCGCAGCGGGGCGACGGTGTGGACGACCCACAACCCGATGGTGCCGCCGGGCAGCTGCAGCGACGTCCTGGTCAAGAAGGGGTCCCCGTCGAAGTACGAGACGGTGGCCGGCCCGAGCGGGTAGCGGCTGGCGATCACCAAGGCTCGCGAGTCATCCCGGGGGATCTCGAAGACGTGGGGGAGCGGTCGCAGCACGCCGGCGCGCTCGAGCTGGCGGCGGTCCGCCGGCGAGGCCTCCTCCAACGTGACCAGGGCGGGGTGCTCCGAGCGGATCTGGGCGGCGTAGCCCGCCATCGAGGGGTTCCCCTGATAGACGTTGGCGTCGAAGAGCCGGAAGGTGAAGGCGTGGCCGGCAGCGGCGGGGAGCGGCTCGGCCGCGGTCAGCTCGGGCACGAAGAACACGAGCTGGGCGGCCACGACGAGGACCGAGGCGGCGACGAGCGCCCACTTGCGAGCCACCGCCGCCCCGATGCCGACCACCCAGGCGGGCAGGTAGGTGAGGAACCCGAACGTGTTCGCCACGGCGAAGTACCGCACGCTCGTCCCAGGCCACGAGCCGGAAGAGGACGACCACGAGGAGGCCCAGCACGATCGCCCAGCCGATCCAGAAGCACGCGTGCCCGGCGATTCGTGCCGGCGCCCGTGTCATGCGGGGCTCGCGTGCCCGTGCTCGGCGACCGCGACCGCGACCGCGCCGGTGACGGCCCCGGCGCCAGAGCGCCGGCCCGCAGGCCAGGACGACGAGGACGACCAGGGACAGCACGAAGAGCGCCGTGTACGAGCCGTAGCCGGCGTAGGCGAAGGTCACGGTGTGCACGCCGGGGCCCACGACGACGCCGACCAGCGCCGGGGCCACCATCACGGTCGGGCTGGGGCGTCCGTCGACCGTGGCGTGCCACCCCGGGTCGTACGAGGCGCTCAGCACGACCGTGGCGCGCCGGTTGGTGCGCACGACGGCCCGGGCGCGCCCGCCGGCCAGGTCGGCGTGTTCGGCCACCACGTGGCCCGGCGGCCCGCGCAGCCGTGTCCCGGCGGGGGCGGTCGGGCTGGCCGCCGGGCTCCCGTTGAAGGCCACGGTGAGGTCCCGGGCCTGGCCGAGCAGCGGGGAGTCGAGCAGGGTCAGGCTCTGGGTGCCCACATCGGCGCGGGTCGCCGCCAGCGTGCCGACGGTGTCGTACACGTGGAAGTAGCCGGGGTCGGGCAGTGCGTAGAGGCAGTACGGACCCGAGCACGTGACCTTCTCCGCCGCCACGGGCGGTTGGGAGCCCTCGGGCACGATGAGGTACCCGATCCCGAAGAGCGGGTAGTCGCCCGGGTTGGCGTCGTCGAACCAGTACTCGGGGTCGGTCATGAGCGACGCCGTACGCAGGGTGTAGCCGACCTCGTCGACGTCCTTGGCCTCGAGGTACTTGAACACGGGGACGGCCCCGACGAGGAAGTCGTTGCCCCAGTTGGTCGGCGCGCCCGCGTACACGCGTCCGCGTGGGTGGGCGCGCACGTACGCGAGGAGCCGGTCGATCTGCGGTGCCTGCTGCGTGTCGGCCTGGGCTTGGAGGCCGATGTTCGTGGCGTTGTGCGCGTCGTAGGCGTCCATGGAGGTCCAGGCCGGCGCGACCACCACGACGAGCGCCACCACGCAGATGCCCGCCAGCAGGCCGCGCCCGGCCGGTCGGGCCAGGCGCACGGACCAGTCCGCCGGGGCCAGCCGCTGGGCGCCGTCGAGCACGAGGTGTCCCAGCCAGGCCAGGCCGATGCCGGCGAGCAGGAGGCCCGAGAGGTGCACCCCCATCTGGAAGCGGCGGATGAAGACGTCGCTGCTCCCGGGCACGATGTCGTACAGCGAGCCGAAGGTGGTGCGGCCGAAGGACAGCAGCAGCGCGACCACCCAGATGGTCAGCAGCGCCCGGCCGGCCAGGAAGGCGCGCCAGCGCGACAGGCAGACCACGATGCCCACACCCACCAGCACGGTGACGAGCGGCCAGCGCCCGGCGTCGTAGAGGTTGCCGGTGAACAGCCAGGACAGCATCTGGCCGGCGCCATAGCCGTTCTCGAGCCCGGAGCCCGCGAGGACCTGGTTGCGCGCCGCCCAGTGCGACTGCGCCAGCACGGGGACGATCACCCACGCCGAGGCCGCCAGCGCGGCGGCGAACAGCACGGCGGCGCGGCCGAGCCGGTGCCGCAGGTCGGAGGGGACGAGCCACGGCCACACCAACAGCGGCACGAAGGCCAGGTACCCGGTCTCGAAGTGCAGCGCGACCGTGAGCATGATGAAGAGGACGGCGAAGAACGCGGCGCGCAACGACCGCAGGGCGCGGAAGGTGAAGCCCCACGCCAGCGGCAGCGTCCACGACGCCCACAGCTGGGTCCACACGCCGTAGCCCACCCACACGTAGGCCTTGGTCTCGTAGCCGATGCCGGCCGCCGAGGAGAGGAACGGTGCCAGCGCGGCGGCGCCGGCCGCCGTCCAGCGCCCGAGGCCGAAGAGCCGGGCGCTCCAGTACACGCTCAGCGGCCACAGGGCGAGCAGCAGGTAGAGGGACCAGCGGAAGGCGGCATCCGCGCCGACCGCCGTGCCGGCGATACCGGTGAGCATGGCGGGCAGGCTCTGGTAGTGCAAGAAGTGGGGCGACCCGAGCCCGAGGTAGGGGAACCACGACGTGAGGGGTAGGTGGCCGGCCCGGATGCGGGCCGTGGCGAAGCGCACCATCTGTTGGTGCAGCGAGCTGTCGTCGAGGTAAGGCACGGTGCGCAGCTCGGGGCGCAGCTCCCAGAGGCCCCAGGCGACGGTGAGCGCCACCACGACGAAGGGCCCGAAGGCGGAGGGGGTGACGGTCCGGCGGCCCGGGGCCCGTCGCTCGAGGGGTGGGGACGCCGACGAGCCCGGTGCCGTCTCGAGCGTCGTCACGCCACCATGATGCCGAGGTGCGGGCCGGCGGGCGGCGCGGGCGCGCCAGTCGGCTCCTCGGGCGCGACCCGGGCTCCCTATGCTGGGCCATCCTCCGGGGCTGTAGCTCAGTGGTCAGAGCAGAGGACTCATAATCCTTGGGTCGTGGGTTCGATCCCCACCAGCCCTACGAAGGCGCCTTGACGAAATGCGCTCGTTGCGTTGACGTGAAGGCGACCAGGGCTGCAGTCAGCCCGCTCCCAAGAAGGGGGCGTTGAAGCTGAAGACGCCACCGTCGGAACCCACCAGCCAGTACCCGCCGGTCGAGGTATCGGCGGCCATCCCCGTCACCGGGGCATTGAGGTGTCGTCCTCCCATGGACCCGGAGAACCGGGCGTCGCCGAAGCTGAAGACCCCGCCGTCGGATGCGGCGAACCAGTACCCGCCGGAGTCAGCAGTCGCTGCGATGGCCAGCACCGGCTTGTTCAGAACGATCGACCCGGTCGAGCCGTAGAAGGGCGCAGCGAAGGCGAAGATCCCGCCGTCGGCGGCCACCAACCAGTAGCCACCGGTGGCGTTGTCAGCCGCCATCCCGACCACCGGCTTGTTGAGGGCCCGTCCTCCCATGGACCCGGAGAACCGGGCGTCGCCGAAGCTGAAGACCCCGCCGTCGGCGGCCACCAGCCAGTAGCCCTGACCACTCGGCGTGGGCGCCATGTCGAGAACCGGCGCGTTGAGGCGGGTGCCACCCATTGACCCGTAGAACCTGGCGTCGCCAAACGTGAAGACCCCTCCGTCGGCGGCCACCAACCAGTAGCCCCCGCCGTCGGGCGTGGCCACGATGTGGCTGATCCGGGCGTTCAGCGCTCGACCCGACATGGAGCCGTACATGCGAGCTGACCCGTGGGCCGTGACGTCCCCGGCGGAGTCTGCCAGCCAGTAGCCGTCACCGGTCGGTGTGGCCGCCATGCCGACCACCGGTGCCACCAGCGCACTCAGGTTGGGACTGGGGACCAATGACCAGGATCCACCGGACCAGGCCACGATCAACGTCTGTTCATTTCCCGACACGTCGCTGTAGTTGCCAGACAAGCCCACGGCCACGCACGTCGTCGGTGTGGTGCATGAGACGCCATTGAGGTAGCTCGGGATGCTCGGGCTGGGACTCGGGGCAACGGACCACGACGCACCATCCCAGGCCGCGACGAGTGTCCGGTACTGGAAGTCGGGTCCGAACGGCGTGCTCCCTTCGGACCAGCCGACCGCGACACAACTGGCCGGACCGGTACAGGAGACCGCGGTGAGGTTGCTGTCCGAGCCGGCAATGTTGGGACCGGGGACAATCGTCCACTGACTCCCGTTCCAGGTCTCGGTCACCGTCTGACCGAAGTTGTCACCCCCGACGGCAACGCAACTGCTTGGGCTGTTGCAGGACACACCGTTGAGGAGGCTCTCTCGGCCGGGCGGGCTCGGGCTGGGAACGACTGACCACGAGGTGCCGTTCCAGGACTCGACCAAGGTCTGACTGCTGCTCGAGTCGGTCGCCACGTAGACGCCGACCGCCGTGCATTGGGTTGTGGCTGCACACGACACGGTGGCGAGCGCGCTGTAGACGCCGACACTCGGGCTGGGGACGATCGTCCAGGCACTCCCGTTCCAGGACTCGGCCAGAGTGCTGCCAACGCCACCCACAGCCATGCAGTCCGTTGACGTGGCGCACGACACACTGGCGAGAGCGTTGTTCCCGTTGTTGCTGGGGGCCGGAACGATGGACCAGGCGTGGCCGTTCCACGACTCGATCAGGGTCTGTGATCCTGCGCCGGGGGGTTGGGTGCTCGAGAGGCCCACCGCCACGCAGTCAACCGCGCTGGTGCAGGACACGCTGTTGAGGACGCTCTCGAAGCCGGCCGGGTTCGGGCTCGGAACGATCCACCAGGCCGTGCCGTTCCAGGACTCCACCAGGGTTTGTTGCTGCAGCGTCTCACTACTCGAACCACCGACGGCCATGCAGTCGACCGGGCTGACGCAGGACACGGAGGACAGGTAGTTCGTCAGGTTGCCACTCGCGCCGGCGCCGAGGATGCGTGGCGAGGGATGGCTCGTGACCTCCGTCGAGTGCTCGAGCCCCGGGGAGGCTCCGGCGGATGCTCCAACGGACCCTCCGATCAGCGTCGCCATCACCAGCACCGCCAGCGGTCCGCTCTTCATCAGGCGCCACATTCCCGTGCGAGCTGCCATCCCTCGATCGTTGGCCACCGGCCCACCATTGGCTAGGGCCGCAAGTCCCGGGCCGGAGAGCCAACGGCCACCCGCCGCCAAGAGGGGCATCTCGATGCGCCGAGGTCACGGGGCGTCGGGGACCGGCGGTACGGAGGGCCCCCGGGTGTAGCGGTGGACGGCGATGACGCACCAGATGGCCTCGACCACCCCGAAGGGCCACGCGCCGCTGGCGAAGCCGTAGGTGCTCGACAGCGCGCAGCCGAGCGCGAAGGCCAGGATGAACCTGCGGTCCCGGCGTTCGAAGGCGTACATCACCATCATGAACGTGAGGACGACCACACCGTAGAGAGTCAGCGCTGACACGGCCTCACGATAGGGCGGATGCACGATCCCGCTCGTCGCGTCAGAGAACCCTGCCCCGCAGGGTCCGGCTCCCTTCTCCCGCGGCAACCGCGGCGACGACGAGCGCGGCCACGCCGTCGGCCCACCACCAGCCCACGGCCCAGTCGAGGAGGAGCCCCACGAAGGCGAGCGCCGCGATCGCCGCACCCAGGAGGCTGAGGGAGCCGTCGCCCACGAGGGCAGCGCTCCCCAGGCGGGCACCCACCGAGCGCTTGCGGAGTCCGAGCGGGATCAGGACCACCAGCGACGCCACCGCGGCGGCCAGGCTGACCGCTGTAGGGTGGGGCCGCGACTTGCTCCAGAGATGCGTCGCGGACTCGACGGTCAAGAAGACGGCGAGGACGACAAGCGCGCACCCCACCACCGTGGACGCGATGCGTTCTGCGCGCGCGGGCTCGCGGAGACCGCGCAGCTCGTCGCGCGAGGCGCCAGGCGACGAAGACGGATCCCGACACGTCGGCCGCCAGGTTGAGCCCGAGCCCGAGCACGCCGAGGCTGTGCGACCCCAGGGCCGAGGTGACGGCCCAGAGGCCCGAGCCGACGCCCCAGACGATGGAGATACAGGACAGCCAGAACCCCTCACGCAGGAGGGCGGTCCGGTCCCGTCCGGTCACGGTCTACGCCGGACGGTGGTCCCCCGACGGCTCGGTGTCGACCCACGCCAGCATGCCGCCGGCGAGGTTCTCGGCCGACCACCCCGCGTCGCTGAGCGCCTGCGCCGCTCGGGCCGAGCGCTGGCCGCTGCGGCAGGCCACCACGACGGTCACGTCGCGGGGGAGCTCGTCGACCCGTCCCCCGAGCTCGCCGAGGGGGATGTGCACCCCGATCGGGTAGGCCCACTCGGCCACCTCCGCGGGTTCGCGCACGTCGAGCAGGAAGACCTCCTCGCCGCCGGCCAGGCGCGCCTTGACCTCCTCGGGGCTGACCTCTGCGTAGGGCACGGCCCAGACCCTACGTGGCCCGCCGGGCCCGGACGGTGGCACGGCGCGGCGGGGCGCCGCCGGTACTCTGGCGCGATGGCCCTGCCTCGGAAATTCCTCAACGAGGACGAGGAACTCCTGGCCGAGATGCACCCGCACTGGATCTTCCTGTTCGGCCCGCTGTTCACCTCGATCGGGGTGTGGGCCGCGATCATCGTGCTGCTGGTCCTGTGGCAGAACGCGCCGGGGTGGACGAACTATCCGCTGCTGATCCTCGCCCTCATCCCAGCGCTGTGGCTCCTGGGGCGCTACGTGCGCTGGAGGTCCTACGACGTGGCGCTGACGTCGACCCGGATCCTGGTGCGGCAGGGCATCTTCGGGCGGGACACCGTCCAGCTGCGCCTCCAGCGCATCGTCGAGGTGAACATCCGCCAGAGCCTGGTCGAGCGCGTGCTGCAGACGGGGAGCCTGATCATCGACGTCCAGGGCGAGGACGACACCCTCACGCTCGAGTACATGCGCAAGCCCGCGGTCGTCCAGCGCGTCATCAACTCGCAGATCAACGAGATCGTCGGTGGAGGGCGGCGCGAAGCGATCCCCGACGACCTGCGGCCCCGTGAGCCGCACCCGCGTCGGCACCCGGGGGCCGACGTACCGGTCCGGCCCGTGGCGGCAGCAGCGGCGATGCCCCCCACCGAGGCGCGGTACACCGAGGACGCGGCGGACCCCGGCCAGGACGACACGCCGCCGTTCGGGGTGGAGTCGCAGACCCCGGCGCTCTGGGGGCCCGACGACGTCGCGCCGGCGGCACCCGCGCCGAGCGACGCGGCCGCGCGTTCGGAGCCCTCCGAGATCCGCGACCGGCTCATCGAGCTCGACGACCTGCGCCGGCGCGGCATCCTCTCAGAGGAGGAGTTCGCCACCAAGAAGAGCGAGCTCCTGGACCGCATCTGACGGCGGTGCCGGAGCCCGGGGCCGGTCCCGGCGCGGACTACCGTGGGGCGGGTGAACCTCCCTCGATACCGCTGCGACGGATGCGGCAACCTCACCCGCTTCGACGTCACCGTGTCCCAGCAGACCAAGGCCTTCTACCACTACACGGTGGGTGGTGACCTCGAGGTCGAGGACGAGCAGGTGCTCTCCCGCCACGTGGACGAGGTGGTCTGCCGCTGGTGCGGCCACGGGCGGAGCATCGTCGAGATCTCCGGCGAGGAGCTCGAGCAACCCGGCACGCCCTCGGCGGTGCCGTGAAGACGGTGCCGTGAAGGAACCGCCGGCCGAGATCCTGCGCCGGCTGCGTCCGATCCCGACCACCGTGGGCCCGCCGTCCACGGCCCCGCGCGACGTGGTCGGCGTCGACCCCGGGGGCGCGGCGTGCCGTGTGGACGTCGAGGGAGCGGCCGAGCCGGTGCTGCTCCTCTTCCTCTCGGCGGGGTGCCTCGGCTGCGGGGACCTGTGGGAGGGCCTGGGACAGCTGCGGACCGACCTGGCCGGACTCGCCCGCGTCGCTGTGGTGACCCGCGACCCGGGCGAGGAGGACCCGGCTGCCGTCGCCGCCCTGGCCGGACCGGCCGGCGCCCGGGAGGGCACGGCCGTGGTGATGAGCTCCGACGCGTTCCGTCACTACCGGGTGGCCGGACCGCCGTTCTTGGTGGTGGCCGGCGCGGAGGCCGTGCGGACCGAGAGCGTGGCCTGGGGCCTCGAGCAGACGGCACAGATGGCGCGGGACGCCGCCGGCGCCGCCAGGGCACCAGCCGCCGGACCGGGGGAGTGACGGTGACCCGACGCGCTGTCACACCCCTCCTCCATGCTGACCCCGAACAGAGAGGGTCACCACCATGCCGACATCCAGGGACAGCAGCGGGCCCGAAGGCGGGCTCACCATCGACTGCGAGTGCTGCGCGCTGCGCGAGACGGCCGCGTGCAACGACTGCGTCGTCTCCTTCCTACTCGGGAGGGAGGCCGACGACGCCGTCGTCATCGACGCTGACGAGGCCCGCGCCATGCGCATGCTCGGGCGCGCCGGGCTCGTGCCCGAGTTGCGGTTCCACAGCCGGGTGGGCTGAGCGCACGGCACGGCGCGCGTCGCAACGCGCGCACCGGCGTGGCGCGGCGCGACGTGCGAGGTGCACGAGCCCGTGAAGCGCCACCTGCTCGTCACCAACGACTTCCCGCCGAAGGTGGGCGGGATCCAGAGCTACCTCTGGGACATCTGGAGCCGGCTGGACCCGGCCTCCTACGTCGTGCTCACGGCGTCGTCGGACCCCGAGGCGGCCGCATTCGACGCCGAGCAGGCGGCGCGAGGTGTGCGCATCGAGCGCGTGCCCGGGCGCATCCTCTTCTTCCCGACACCGCAGGCGCTGGCCGAGGTGCGGGCGCGGGTCGACACGCACGGGATCGAACTCGTCCTGCTCGACCCGGTGCTGCCGCTCGGGCTCCTCGGACCTCGCGTCGGGGTGCCCTACGGGGTCGTCCTGCACGGCGCCGAGGTCACCGTGCCGGGCCGGCTCCCCGGCTCGCGCGCCGCACTGGCCCGCGTGCTGCGCGGCGCGGAGCTCGTCGTCTCGGCCGGCGGCTACCCCGCCGCCGAGGGGCTGCGGGCTGCGCCGGGCCTCAGCGCCTCCATGGTCGAGATCCCGCCCGGGGTCGACTCGGGTGCGATCGTCCCGCTCATGGCCCACGAGCGCCGGGCGGCCCGCCAGCGGCTGGGGCTCCCGGTCGACGCCCCGCTGGTGACGAGCGTGAGCCGGCTGGTTCCCCGCAAGGGGATGGACGTCCTCATCGAGGCGGCCGGGCGCCTGGCCCCCTCGTTCCCGGACCTGGTGGTGGCCGTCGCCGGCTCGGGCCGCGAGCTGGAGGCGCTCCGCCACCAGGCCGCCCGGAGCCCGGTGGACGTGCGGGTGCTCGGCCGGGTGAGCGACGAGGACCGCGCCGCCCTCCTGGGGACGGCCGACGTGTTCGCCATGGCCTGCCGGAACCGCTGGTTCGGCCTGGAGCAGGAGGGGTTCGGCATCGTCTTCCTCGAGGCGGCCGCGGCCGGGGTCCCCCAGGTCGCCGGCGACAGCGGCGGGGCCTCCGAGGCGGTCCTCGACGGGGAGACGGGCCTGATCGTCGACGACCCCGAGGACCCGGGTGCGGTCGCAGAAGCCCTGCGCAGCCTGCTCGTCGACCCCGAACGCCGCCTGCGCATGGGCCGGGCGGCCCGGGCCCGGGTGGTGGGTTCTTTCGACAACGACGTCCTCGCTTCTAGGCTGGCCGCAGCGCTGGCCGGAGTGGCAGTCTGACGGACCGCAGATCCGGACCGGGCGGGCCCGCAACACCGACAGGAAGGAAGCCGACCGTGGCCGACACGCCACAGAGCACATCTCGGTGGCAGCGCCGCCCGAGCGCTGCTTCGAGGTCGCGGCCGACCTGGAGCGCTACCCCGAGTGGGCCGCCGACATCAAGGAGATCGAGGTCAAGGAGCGCGACCAGCAGGGCCGCCCCCTGCTGGTGACCTTCCGGGCCGCCGCCTTCGGCCGCAGCACGAGCTACACCCTGGCCTACGACTGGGGCGAGGCGCCCCACGTGCTGGCCTGGAAGCTGACCCACGGCGACATCACGACCAAGCTCGACGGCAGCTACGTGTTCGACGCCAGCGAGGACGGCGGCACCGACGTGAGCTACCACCTCGAGGCGGAGCTGCGCGTGCCCATCCCGGGTTTCATCAAGATGCGGGCGACCAGCCGCATCATGACGACGGCCATGCGAGAGCTGAAGGCGCGGGTCGAGTCCACGTCGTGACCCATGACGGTGACCCGGCGGCTGCCGGCGTCACGTACGGCGTCGACATCGGCGGCACCAAGGTCCTCGGCGTCGCGCTCGGCCCCGACGGCCGGATCGTGGCCGAGGCCCGCGCGCCCACTCCGAGCGGCTCGCACGCCGTCGCCGGAGACCACGTGGCCGACGCGATCGCCGCCGTGGTGGCCGAGCTGGACCGGGCCGTCGGCCCGACCCCGGTCGCCGGGGGCGACCGGGCACCAGCGGTCGGCGTGGGTGCGCCCGGAATGGTCGACCGGCACGGCCGGCTCTGCTTCGCTCCGAACCTGCCCCAAGCCGACGGGGTGGACTGGCACGCGCTGGTCGGGGGCCGGCTGCCCGGGCGGTCGCTGCTGATAGAGAACGACGCCAACCTGGCCGCGCTGGCCGAGCACCGGCTCGGTGCGGCAACCGGCTACGCCCATGTGGTCATGGTGACGCTGGGCACGGGCATCGGCGGCGGCATCGTCGTCGACGGCCGGGTGCTGGTCGGCTCGGCCGGGTTCGCCGGCGAGATCGGCCACATGGTGGTGGACCCCGCCGGCCCGGCCTGTCCGTGCGGCCGGCGTGGCTGCTGGGAGCGCTTCGCCTCGGGTGCCGGCCTCGGCGTCCTCGCCCGCGAGGCGGCCCTGGCCGGGCGGCTGGGCGCGGTGGTGGCCCGGGCCGGCGGCGACCCCGAGAGCGTGCGCGGCGAGGACGTCTCGGCGGCCGCGGCGGACGGCGACCCCGAGGCGCGCCGGGTGATCGAGGAGGTCGGCTGGTGGGTGGGCTTCGGCCTGGCCAACCTGGCCGGGGTGCTCGACCCGGAGTGCTTCGTCCTGGGCGGCGGGGTGTCCCAGGCGGGAGACGTCCTGGTCGACGCGGCGCGGGCCACCTTCGCCACCCTGGTGGAGGGGGGCGACCGGCGGCCGGGTGCGGCCGTGGTGGCCGCCGCCTTCGGCGAGCGGGCGGGCGCCGTGGGCGGGGCGCTGGCGGCGCAGCCAGGGCGGCCTGTGGTGACGGCCCTGGCCGGCGAGGGCGCAGGCCCGCCGGTCGCCGGAGCCCTCCGGACCGGCGTCGTGCTGCCCACGTTCCGCGACACGCCCGACGCGGCCTTCGCAGCTGCGGCCGAGGCGGTGGCGGCGGGCGTCGACGGCCTGTTCTGCTACGACCACCTCTGGCCCATGGGCCAACCCGAGCGGCCGGCCCTGGCCCCGTTCCCCCTCCTCGGCGCCCTGGCGACGAGGGTCGGCCCGGGACCAGGGGGCACCGAGCCGTTCCTCGGCACGCTGGTGGCCCGGGTCGGCCTGGTGCCCAACGACGTCCTGGCCGGGCAGTTCCGGGCGCTGGCCGCCCTGGCACCGGGGCGCGTCATCGCCGGCCTCGGTACCGGTGACCGGCTCAGCGCGGAGGAGAACAAGGCGTACGGCATCCCGTTCCCGCCGGCAGCCGACCGCCGGGCCGCCCTGGTCGAGCTCGGCCGGGAGCTACGGCGCGACGGGCTGGCCGTGTGGGTGGCCGGCGGGCCGGCGGGGCGCACCGAGGAGGCCCTGGCGGCGGGCGCCGCCCTCAACCTGTGGGACGCCGATGCTGCCCTGGTGGCCGAGCGGGCCCGCCAGCTCGAGGTCACGTGGGCCGGGCCCCCGCCCGGCGCCGAGCCGCCACTTGACGGGCTGCTGACGACGTTGCGCGCGGCGGGAGCCACGTGGGCCGTGTTCGGCTGGCCGGTCGACGTGCGCGCGCTGGTCGCGGCGGCGCGCGCCGCGTCGGAGGCAGGCGCGGGGGAGCGAGCCGGGGACCGACGCGGGGGACCGCGATGGGTCAGGAGGCGTAGGGGAAGGGCCGTAGACTCTCGCGATGGAGTTCCGCCGGATCAACGGGCTGCCGCCCTACGTCTTCGCCACCATCGACAGCCTCAAGGCGTCGGCGCGGCGAGCCGGCCGCGACGTCATCGACCTGGGGTTCGGCAACCCCGACCTCCCGTCACCCGACGTGGCGGTGGAGAAGCTGGCCGAGGCGGTCCGCAACCCGCGCAACCACCGCTACTCGGCGTCGCGCGGCATCCCCAAGCTGCGCCGGGCCATCAGCGACCTCTACCTGCGCAAGTTCGGCGTCGAGCTCGACCCCGAGAGCGAGGTGGTGACCACCATCGGGGCCAAGGAGGGCTTCTCCCACCTCATGTGGGTCCTGGTCGGGCCGGGTGACACGGCGCTGGTGCCCTCGCCGTCGTACCCCATCCACATCTGGGGGCCGCTCTTCGCCGGCGCCGACGTGCGCCAGGTGCCCTTGCGGGGCCCCGACGCGGCCGACGACGACGCGCCCGACCCGGGCGACGCGTTCTTCGACGGCCTCATGCACGCCTGGGAGGAGTCGTGGCCCAAGCCCCGGGTGATCGTGCTCTCGTTCCCGCACAACCCGACCACGGCGTGCGTGGACCTGTCCTTCATGGAGCGCCTCGTGGCCTTCGCCCGGGAGCACGACGTCGTCCTGGTGCACGACTTCGCCTACGCCGACCTCGGCTTCGACGGCTACGAGCCGCCGTCGATCCTCCAGGTGCCCGGCGCCACCGACGTCGCGGTCGAGATCTACACCATGACCAAGTCCTTCTCCATGGCCGGGTGGCGTGTCGGGTTCGTCGTGGGCAACCGCGAGATCGTCCAGGCGCTGACCAAGCTGAAGAGCTACCTCGACTACGGGACGTTCCAGCCGATCCAGATCGCGGCCATCGTGGCCATGAACGAGGCGCCGGAGCACCCCGAAGAGGTCAACCACATCTACAAGTCACGCCGCGACACGCTGTGCGACGGACTGGACCGGATCGGGTGGCACCTGGTGCCGCCCAAGGGGACCATGTTCGTGTGGGCGCCCATCCCCGAGCCCTATCGGGAGATGGGGTCGCTCGAGTTCTCCAAGTTCCTGGTCAACGAGGCGGACGTCGCCACCTCGCCGGGCGTGGGCTTCGGGCCGGGTGGCGACGGCCACGTGCGGTTCGCCCTGATCGAGAACGAGCAGCGGATCGGCCAGGCCGTCCGCAACCTGCGCAGCGCGCTGACCAAGCTGGGCTGAGCCCAGGCCAGCGAGATTCGGGAGACCGCAACGTTGCATCGGCTCGGCAGCGCTCAGCCTTCGATCGTTCTCCACAGGCGCCCATCACTAAGCAGGGCAAGGCCGGCATCGGGGTTCTTCGCCAAGGGGCTGTCACGGTCACGAAGGTGGCAACCGTGCGTCGGCACTGAATCGCGGAGCGACTTCAGCAGAGCCGCCTCTCCTAAGCTCCGGTATGGCCGAGGTGACCTCAATGGCGGACGTCGAGCGCTATCTCGCGCAGCCGGTCACGAGATCGTGAGTGCCGTCTGCATCGTCGACGCCAACGCCTCGATCAGATACCGATTGATGAGGCGGTGCTCCTGCGCACGGAGAACGTTGCGGTGGGCGACAGTTCGGAGCTCCGTAAGCTCGCTCTCGGGCGCGTCGGTGAAAGTCTTCACGAGGAGAGCTACCGACGCCCGATGCAGCACGTCCCGTCAAGTCGTTGGCATGTCCATTCCGGCTCAACAGCGCTTCCAGCTCAGCGAGGGCGTCGTCGAGCTCCGGGCAGACGGACGTCACCATGTCGACGCTCTCCATGGGACCGGGGTCGGTGCAGGTCGTCCGCCTCGTCTCTAGCACGTTGAACAGCGGTGAGTGGCGGGTGCGCCGGGGGTCGTAGGTGCCGGGAAAGATCTCGCCCTCGTAGCCTGGCTCAAACCCGGAGAAGCAGATCACGGATGTGCTCCGCTCCCGGTCGATGACGTCGAGTGCGAGGTCCAGGAGGTCGTGGGGCCAACCGATGTCGGTCATCGCCGCCACGGTGGGCGTCTGCTGAATCTGCGAGCGAAGCCGTCACGAGGCACTGGGCCGCCTCGAGTGCTGACTGGGCGTAGAACGCGATTCCGGGAGCGTGCAATCGGATCGGCTGAGCCGCCTGTGACCAGCTCTGCAGTCGCCGATAGGATGACCGAGTTGTCGACGACGTGCGTGAACCGGACAGTCGCACACGAGATCCCCCATTTCTCCTGGGCCTGGGAGACGAGGTATTCCGCCAGCTTCTTTGACGCTGCGTAAATCTCCGAGGCGAAGAACCGCAGCGCCTTTCCGCTAGACGCGGTGACGAGCCTCGAGACATCGGCCGCACCAGCCGCTGCTAGTACGGCCTTTGTCCCGAAGACATTGGTGGAGAGCGTCTCCGCCACGTGTTGCTCTGCTAGCCCAGGTAACCGTTGGCCGGCTAGGTGAATGACGAGATCTGGCCTCTCCCGACGCAGCACGCGCTCGATGCCGTCGAAGTCGCGCACGTCGACCAACCGGTAGTGGACCCCGTCCACCCGTCGGGCCGCGATTGGGGGGCGCCTTGAAACGCTCGTGACTGCGGCCACCCCGTGTCGGGTTAGGAGCTGGAGCAGTGCTGTGCCGATGCATCCGGTGCCGCCAGTCACGACGACTCGGTTCGGTACGAGGAGCGGCGGAACTTCGAAGTCCGGCATTCCGCGGGCGGCGACGTCTGTGAAATCGGCGAGGGCCGCGCCGGGCCTGCGACGCGCCGCAAGAGATGTTGCGTCAGCGCCTGAGGATCGGTCATATGAAAGTCCTTGGCGTCACCCACCACCAACTTGGTGCTTTGCCACTTGAACCCCACATCTGCTCGAACGAAGAGAAAGTCAACACGTGTGGGACCTGCAACGGGAGTGTATCAACGGCGTGCGGTGCCAATGATGTGCGGAGACGCGAGCAGCGAGGTCCAAGTGGGACGGAAATCGAAGTGCTCACACCGCTCGATTTCAAAGCCCCACCTGGCAATCTCCTCCTCGGTCTCCAGGGTCAGCCGACACCCTCCGACCATCAGTCGCCAAGCCGGGTCCATCCAACGCTGCACGCGGTGCAGGCGGATGCCGAGCGCGGCGACGTGCTCGTAGAAGCGAAACTCGCCGCCTGGACGCAAGACTCTGTGGATCTCGGCCAAGGCGAGCGACGGTGACCTTACCGAGCAGAGAACGAGGCTGCACACGGCCGCATCGAACGTGCCTTCGCGAAGTGGCAGCTCTTCAGCGGTCGCGCAGACAAGCGAGGTGCGGACTTGGCACTGCATCGCCCGCGCAGCCGCAGCCGCCAGTAGGAACGACTCCGGTTCGACCGCGACGACCTCGGAGACCGAGGCCGGATAGTGGAGAAGGTTGAGACCGTTCCCAGCCCCCACTTCGAGGATGCGTCCGCAGAGTCCCGAGAGCAGTTGTTTCCGGTGCTCGGCTGCGCCCATGCTCTCAAGTGCAAGTGAGCGGCGGGAGTAGACGCGGGCAAAGATCGGATGTGACGCGGTCAACGGTGCCTCCGGGAGTGCAAGATGAACACACCTTGCCCAAACATTATTGGTCAACGCCTCTCAGAGGGCAACGGGCGGTAGTGAGCATGGCGGGCTGCTGGCGCTGCGACTAAATCGACCAGTGCCCCGGCTCGTCTGCCTCTGTTACGATCACCGCGACTGCACCGGCATCGGAATGCCGCGCTGGGTGGCTGCTGCTCCAGCAAGGATCTGAGGGTCACCTTGCCGACATCTGTTCTTATCACTGGCGGAGCGGGCTTCATCGGTTGCGCGCTTGCCCGACGCCTCGATATGGCCGGCTACGAAGTCGCCGTAATGGACGCCCTCCACCCCCAGGTCCACACGGAGTTCGGGCGTCCTAGCGACCTCCCGGGGTCGGTCGAGTTGCTCACGGGCGACGTCACCCATGCGCCAGACTGGGATGCCGTCTTGCGGATGGTCAAGCCGGCACAGGTCGTCCACTTGGCGGCGGAAACGGGGACGGGACAGTCGCTCTCCGAAGCGACACGGCATGGCTCGGTCAATGTCGTCGGCACGACCCAGCTTCTTGATGCCTTAACTCGTGCCGGAATAGTCCCCGATCAGCTCGTGCTCGCCTCGTCACGGGCCGTCTATGGCGAAGGCGCGTGGCGTGGTGGGGACCACGTCTTCTATCCGGGCCCGCGTACTCATGCACAGCTCGCCGCGGGTCTTTGGGATCCCAGGGCACCCGATGGCGAAGCAGCCGTGCCCCTTCCAAGTTCGTCGAAGAGGACGGAGGCCCGCCCCACGAACATCTATGCCGCCACCAAGCTTGCCCAGGAGCACCTGCTGTTGGCCTGGGCGGCCGCTCGCGGCAGTGCTCTCACTGTCCTGCGTCTTCAGAACGTGTACGGACCGGGCCAGTCTCTGACCAACGCTTATACGGGAATCGTGTCCCTCTTCGGCCGGCTGGCCCGGGCCCGGCGTCCACTCGAGGTTTACGAGGACGGCCGAATCGTGCGGGATTTCGTCTTCATTGACGACGTCGTCGAGGCTTTGGCCATCGCGGTGGAAAGTCCTGGGTCGCGGCCACGACTCCTCGACATCGGCTCTGGCGTCGCTACTACAATTCATGAACTCGCGCGCCAGATGGCTGCCCTCTGTGGCGCCCCTGAGCCCGTCGTAGTCCGAAAGTTCCGCGACGGGGATGTGCGCGCCGCTAGTTGTGACATCGAATCAACAGTGGCCGAGCTGTCGTGGCATCCGGTTTGGGCTCTCGAACGCGGTCTACCGGCACTACTCGAGTGGATCGAAAGACGTCCTGAAGTGGTGGAGTAATGGCTCGCACGCCCGTGATCACCGCGACCACCGGGTAGCGTGAGCGCCGACGGTCGTGGAGCAGTACGGCCTTATCCTCGTCCGCTTGGCACGGCGCGGAACCGTAGCGCCGTGCGGGCGATATCAGTGAAGGTCGTGCGAGCCTGCGGGTCAACGGCCTCCGCGGGGCTTGCCATCGCCAAGCGGCCGACCAGGCCATCCATCCCAATTCGCGTAGCTCGCAGGAGTTGCCGGCTGACTATCGTGCTGGCTTCAAGATCCAAGAGGCACCAGCGTCCACCGTCGAGTGCGATTCAACGCCGTTACAGCGATGGCTCGATCTGTCGAACGATTACGACTCCGGAGAGCACATGGTTCATCACATACATCTGTGCCCTTCCTGAGGGATAGATCCCGGCCTGTCACTGAACAGGGATCCGAGTTCTTTGGGCGGCGCAACTAGCGTCGCGCCCGGGACGGACCGATTCGGCTCGCGCCGCTCAGCTGGGTCCACGGAAAATGGCTCCACCTCAAGTAGCGTCAAGCACTGGCCGATACGGCGTATATGGGGTTCAGAGCTCCACACGGGTGTGAAATTCATGGGTCCACGGTTCATGAGTCCACAAGAAAGTAGTGGGCGCGTTCGGAAGCAGCGGTCCGGCGTATGCCACCGCTGTGGTTGGGCTGGGCCCGTGTCGAAGGTCGGGTGGGCGGAACGCCGTCGCCTGAAGACCGGAAGATCATACGGGCGGCTCTGTGACGACTGTGTTGCTGACCTTCTCGGCGAGGGATCTGCTGGGCCGGTTCCACACGACTCCATGAAGGACAGGTCGCCAAATAGTCGCGACGTGGCATAACATCTCCCCACCGGGGATCGCAGAATCCGATTGTCTGGGCACAGATTCCGTCAGGCGGCCGCACTCCCGGCGTCAGCTGGATTCTTTGTTTACTGTTGAAACCAACGCCCAGCTAGCTCCTGCTTCTCGTCTAGCCCATGCGGAGTCAACAGCAGCGCTCCGGGAGGAGCCTTTCCGCTCCACACGGATGGTCCTCAGCACGCGCAGGCCGTCCGAGAAGGCGTTGAGGTTGCTCGCGCCGAAATGACGGACGGTCTCAAAGACTGGGAACCTCCGTAACCCGGAGGCCGGCCTTTGCGACCCGCACGTTGATCAAGGTTTCGACTTCGAATCCGTCTCCCCATAGCATCGCCCCGGGGTCCGAGCCTTCTACTTCGGTTGCATTGAGCTTCATGACATCGAGGCAAGCTCGTCGGAAGGCGTTGTAGCCATAGCAGAGGTCCGTGTATCGAGTTCCGTAGAGCAGATTGACAACCCTGTTGAGCCAGAAGTTCCCGACTCTTCTCACCAGGGTGATGTCGAGACTTCCTCCTCCAGGGAGGAACCGGGATCCTTTGGCAAAGTCGGCCCCTTCTATCAGGGCTGTTACGAACCGAGGGATCTCTGCTGGGTCATTCGAACCGTCTGCATCGATCATGACGATGAAGTCACCGGTGGCCGCGGCAAATCCACAGGCAAGGGCGTTCCCCTTACCCTGACGAGTCTGTCGAACTACAATAATGTCCGGTCTCAGGCGCTCGGCGACAGCGACGGTGTCATCGGTCGAATTCCCATCGACGAGGATCACTTCGCAACCATTCGGGAGCTTTTTGAAAACGTGCGGTAGGTTCTGCGCCTCGTTCTTGGTCGGAATCACGATACTGACCGTCGGATCCGTCTTTGGCGGTCCATGCAGATGACGGACCCGAGGCATCTCTTCTGTTGGCATCTTCAGTGTCGCCTCTGGGACTTCTGGGACTCTTTGGCCGGATGGGCAATATTGCTTCTGTGAACCATTGCTTCTGTGAACCAATGAGATTGCTTCTGTCAACTGAGATTGCTTCTGTCAACTGAGATTGCTTCTGTCAACTGAGATTGCTTCTGTCAACCGATGCAACCGCCCTGAACAATGGGCGCCAAGGCACGGATCCCGATCGCAGATTCAGGGGCCCATCATCGATTCGCCATTGTTGACCCTACAGACTGAGACCCGGAGCTTCCACTTGGATCGATTAACTCTGTGTGAGATCTCTGTGAACTCTTTGGTGAGCTTCTTCCCTCTACGAGCCAGCAGGCCCGGATGACTTCGGTCGCCATGGCGAACTGCGTGACCCGGCGTTCCATTCGGGGTCTTGACGGACGAAACTCCATGTCGGGAGAGCCGATCGGACCTACCAAGAAGGGCTTCCGGGGAATCTTGGATCGTCTGACAGCCGGTCTAGGCTGCGGATGGGCAGCTAGTGGCATACGACGGCCTAGTCGTGTGGAGCGCGACCCCTAGTTTCGGCGGGGATCCATGAAGACGATCATCTAGATCTCGCTTCTCGACGCTGTCACCTGGGATTCAAAAGGAGCAACTCCGGCAATGCCGACAGCGCTGATCATCGGATCGGGTCCGGGGGCGGCGGGCGCTGCCCTGGCTCTGGCGGCAGATCCGACCCAGCAGGTCACCGTGATCGATGTGGGGGCAACGCTCGAGCCGGAACTTCGGTCGACGCTCGGTCGGCTCTCGACCGAAGGAGAGAGGTCGTGGTCGCGCGCTGACGTCGAGCGCATCAGTCACCAACCGGTTCCGACCCGACGCGGCCTACTTCCGCAGAAGCGCACCTACGGCTCCGATTTTCCCTTCCGTGACGTCGGGCAGCTGGAGGGGATCGAGGCGCTTGGAGCCGCCAACCCGTCAGTGGTTTCCGGAGCTTATGGGGGCTTTTCGAACATCTGGGGCGCCCAGATCATGCCCTTTTCCAAGGCAACGTTCGAACGGTGGCCAATCACGTTGGCTGAAATGGAACCTCACTACCGCACTGCGTTGAGTGAGATGACACTGGCCGGAGAAGACGACGACCTCGCCGAGCTGTTTCCGTTGATGGTTCCGGCTCGACGATTGCCGCAATCCACCGATCGGACTGAACGTGTACTGGATCGGTACCGGGCCCGCCGGGCTTTCGTCCGGTCGCACGGCATTACCCTTGGCCGGGCTCGGCTGGCCTTCATATCCGACGAGTGCACTCGCTGTGGCCTGTGCATGACGGGATGCCCTCATGGGCTCATCTACTCGAGTTCCCACACGTTTGACCGTCTTCGATCGGAAAGGCGGATCACCTATCGACCTGACACGCTCGCCGTCCATCTGGATGAGATCGGGGATGTTCCGCAAGTACTCGTCCGGAATACGAGAACTGGCCAGTTGGATCGCATGACCGCCGACCGGATCTTCGTGGCCTGCGGTGGGATCGGCACCACGCGGCTCGTGCTCGGCTCCCTCGGTGCGTTTGACCGCCCCGTTCTACCTGCAGGAGTCGGTGCAGTTCGTAATGCCGACCGTTTCGATGCGTCCCGTTCCCGACCCCCGGTTTGCCGCGGAACTTCACCCTCAACCAGTTCAATCTTCTGTACGACGTGACCGGCGAGGGCGCTGATCTCTGTCAGGTGCACTTCTACGACTACAACCCGGCTTTTCTGGCATCTCTACCCAGAGCGATCCGGCGTCGGAACGCCGAACCGGCGCTTGCGGCGATGTTGCGGCGAATCTCGGTGGGTCTGGGCTACGTGCCTGGTTGGGGTTCGCCGAGAGTGAAGATCGTGGCGCGTGGGGGATCGGTGGCGGCAATGAGACGCTTGCCTACCTTGGAGATCGACCGCGAACCGGGTGATGGAAGGCCACCCATGTTGAGACGTCTGGTGCGCTCGATGCTCAAAGTCGCCCCCGCCCTGGACCTATGGCCGGTAGTCCCGATGATCTCCGTGTCTGCCGCGGCGAAGAGCTACCACTTCGGCGCGAGCTTCCCGCATGATCGGGTACGGACGACAACCACTACAGATCGGATTGGGCGTCTAGCCATATGGGATCACATCCATCTGGTGGACGCGTCGGTCTTTCCGGACGTCCCGGCCACGACGTTTACCTTGACGATCATGGCCAATGCCCACCGCATCGCAAGCGAAACGCTCGAAAGTCTCAGATGATGACCGCCCGCCCCTCGAGAGTCCCCACTCCAGGTGGGCAACCGGTTGTCGCCATCACCGGTGCCAACGGCTACCTGGGTTCGGTCCTTGTCGCTGCCTTCGCGATCGGCCGGGTACACGGTCCGTCGTCTCGTCCGGTCCCCAGTCCCTGGGAGCAGCGACCGCTTCTTTGATCTGAGCTCGGTCGGTTCCCCCGATGACCTCGATGGTGTCGACCTGCTCCTCCACTGTGCCTACGACCTGACGCTGACCAGCAGGGCCGACATCTGGCAGATCGAACGTCTTCGGTACCGTCGCGCTGTTCGACAGGGCCGTGTCAAGGGGGGTTCGACGGACCATCGCGCTGTCGTCGATGTCGGCGTATCCGGGGACACGTCAGCTGTACGGTCGGGCCAAGCTCGCCACGGAAGTGGCAGCGAGGGCCCGTGGATTGTGCGTTGTCCGCCCGGGCCTGGTCTACGGAGCCGGTTGGGGTGGCATGGCCGGGACGCTGCATCGGTTGGCTGCCCTTCCCGTGCTTCCCGACTTCGGGCCGGAGGCCCGTCAATTCACCGTCTCAGAGCACGATTTCGCGGCTGCCCTGGTCGCGCTGGCTCGAGCTGAGCATTTGCCTGACCTCCCGGTCGGCATCGCCCATCCCGACCCGGTCCCGTTCACTAGAGTTGCTGACCACCTTCGCCGCAAATAGGGGCAAGCCAAGGCCAAGGTTCGTCCTCACCCCTCCCAGGGTCGTATATGGCGCCCTGCGCGCTGCCGAGTTCCTGCCGGTCAAAATACCGGTCCGAGCGGACTCACTTCTCGGACTTATCCGGCCGGCACCGATTGTGCCGAACCTCGAGGTCCTCGACGGGCTCGGGGTCGCTCTGCACCCGTTTGCCCTAGCCGGGATTGGCGCCCAGGAAGTCGACCAGGCCGGCTCGGCTTCTCTTGAGCCCGACCGACCCCGTCCGTTGGGCTGCGCGTGACTCCGCCAGGTCAGGCGGATCATTCGTGAAGAGTCCTGATTGACAGCGAGCCGCCGCTGCTGGAGAAATAGTCGCGAATAGTCGGGATGTTCCGAACCGCGCTCCAACCGAGTCCTGCGTGTGAACCGCGGAAGTGGCCAGATTGCCCCAGAACTCTTTCTCGGAAGGCCTGCGCGTCGTCCTGGATCGGACCGGGGTGCCCCCCGCGGAGTCCCATACGCCGCAACGAGACAGCGATGAACCGGGTGATCAGTTCCGCCCGGACGAGGTGACTGGCATGGGCCACACGGGTGCCGGATACCTGCTCGACGAAGACAACGGTGCGTGGCAGAACAACTTCCAGGGTACTGGGGGGGGTACTCCGGCAATGTAACGATGGAAAGCCCCCTCGTGCCGGTTGAATTCTGGGTCTTCGTGGATGTAGACAGGTGGGTCCTTCGGGTGGTGGCGCCAGACTCGGCATCTGGGACATCAAGACCCTCCCCGGTCCGGTCGATGCTGGCATCGAGACTGTTGGCGTTCTCCGCTAATGAGTCTGGTTACCTCCGTATGAGGCAATGACGAGAGAATTTTGTGGGAAGTAACAGGGCGTTCGCAGGCGAGAAAGGTCGCGGTGAGATGGTCGGGCTCCTGGTTGGTCCATGCGCAACGAAGAAGGCGCAGGTTCGCTATGTCTGAAGCACTGGCTACGAACGCTGCCGACGGTCTACGTGAGATTCGGGTGCTCCGAACAATCCTGGCCAAATGGCTGAGACCAACCTGACGTTAGGGGAGTCCCCCCCTACGTCGCCGAACACGGGCCTCTCCGTGTGGGACATGTGCGCGGGAGAAGACTGTCGGCGTTGCCGGCCCATCCCATCCCAATTGCTTTGCTACGTGCCGAGGATTGCTGAGGGCCTTGATGTTCGCTTGTCGATTAATGCGGACTCGCTCCTTAGGCTTGTTCGCGGGGCTCCGGTTGTCCGGAACGGCGAGCCGCTTGCTGAACTGGGTATGTCGCCGAATGCATTTGCCCATGAGTTTGCGGATCAGGGGTAGTTCAGGGATGGATTCGCGACAGAATGCTGAATCACTGCAGGGGGAGTTGGCCACAACCCTTGCGGTTGAACAGGGGGTATCAGAGGTCCTCTCGCGTCTATTCGAGAATGAACTGGAGGGTGAAGCGCGATCCATCTGATTCATTGGCGATCCATGTAGACGGTACTCGTCGGTCCAACGCCTGGAAGTCTCCCAGGACCTTTATAGGCTTGGTGCGCCGCGACTCGCTACTGCGCAACAGCCTCTTCATCATGTTGACGACTCTCGTCAACTCGGCCTTTGGATTCGTCTTTTGGGTCGTGGCGGCACACCTCTTCATCGCACAAGTCGTGGGCTTGATGGCCGCCATAGTCTCCGTAAGCACCATCGTTCTTGTTCTGGCCAGCGCCGGAGTCGGCGGGATGCTTATCCAGTCTCTTCCTGGGCAAGGTGAGACGGCGGGCTGGTCGCTCACGTTCTGGGCCGGGTTGGCAACGGCCCTCGTCGTGAGCCTGATACTCGGGTGCGCCGCGGTTCTTGTGTTGCCGCTTGTCTCGAATCATCTCGCCGAGCTCCGTGGTGCGGCGTTCGCCACAATATTTGCCATTGGGACTCTGGTCATGACCACCGGTGCCGTCTTCGACTACGTCTTCATCGCTGAGCGTTCAGCCGGGAACATGCTCTGCCGCAACACGGTGGTCGCTGCCAGCAAGGTCCTGACGCTCGTTCTCTTCACCTTGGTCGCCGGTGCCTCGCATTCGATCTCCTCGGGGCTTGGGCCTTGGCGTCGGTGCTAGGCCTGGCGATCGGTATCGGTCTTCTAATCCGGCGGCGGCGCCTCTTGCGTCCGCCACCGCCATCGCTTCTCATGCGAACGGCATTGGGACTTCGCTCCCAGCTCGCGGGCAACCAACTAATAGGTATGGGAGGGGCGTTGCTGCCGTACCTTCTTCCAGTGCTCGTGACGGCTCGCCTCTCGTCAACGGACAATGCTTACTTCTACACGACGTGGATGATGGGAGGCATCTTCTTGATCATTGCGCCTGCGACATCGCTAGCCCTATTCGCCGAAGGCGTACACAGCCCAAACGAGCTACGTGCAAAGGCCCGCTCCGCGCTAGCCATCATCGGAGCACTTCTCGTACCCTGCGTGGTGGGCGTTCTTGTGGTGGGTGGAATGTTGCTTTCGATATTCGGTACCGCTTATGCGGATCACGCCACCGGACTGTTGCGGATTGTGTTGCTTGCTTCATTTGCTGACGCAGTAACCCAGGTCTATGTCGCCGTCATGCGTGCGCAAGGGAGGCTTGTGACCGCGGCTGGGCTCAATCTAGGGATGGGGCTCGGAATAGTCGTCCTTTCCTGGTTCTGCTGCCTGTGCTCGGCATCAATGCGGTCGGATGGGCGTTTCTCGCGATGCAACTGTGCGGCTGCGCCTTTGTGGTTCTTGACCTCCGTCTGCGACCACTCCTGGACCGTGAAGAGACGAGTCATTTGTCACGAAGAGACGGTCTAATGCGGATCCACCATGGTCCACGACTAGTTCCCTTCCACCCTGGTCGTGTGCGAACGGGAGTTATGTGCAGCACGACCGCGTCAGCGGGCGTGGTGGGTGCGATCCGACGCAGCGCAGCGACCGACGGGGGCATTCGAGTGCATCGAGTTGTGTGCTGGAGTCAAGCTCGCAATGCTCGCCTGATTCCGAGTGGACCTTCGCCTGGTGATTCCGACCTGTCGCAGGTCCGTCGACGTGTCGGACTGATATGACGGCGCCAACCACTCCGCGTGCCTCTGGGCAGTCGCCGCTGACGAGATCGGGAAGTCCTCGGCAAACTAGAGCGGAAAGGCGAGTTGCTCGCCGTGGCCGTGCCCTGATTGCGGCCAACAAGTCGGAACGCCAATCGAGCACGGAGTGGCCCATCAACCTAATGAATCAAGGTCCTTGATCACCTCGCAATGCGCTGCATTCCATCCCAGCCTGGGGAGATGGGAAACCACAAGGCGAACTCGATACTGCGATCGCGCCGCTCAAGGCAGATCCGTCTCTCGCGCAATGATCCACATGTCAACCGCCGATGGATATCGGTCATTGGTGCTAAGTACAGCGATCGGCCTCGTCTGCCGTTGGGCTCGCTGACTCGGGTGGCCGTCAGGGGAACTCCGCGACCCCGGTGTTCTTCTGGATCGGCCTACTTTTGATATTTGCGCCCATTGCTTTTCGGGTGCTAATGCCCAAGACCAGTCGACGGGAACGGCTGATACTTGTCATTCTTCTCGGTGTTGGCCTCTATGTCGTCAAGGTCCTCGGCTCTCCCGACGCGTTCACATTTGTCCGACGAGTTTGCCCATCTCCGCAGTACTCAAGACATACTTCGTACCCAACATCTCTTCGCACTCAACCCGCTGCTGCCAATCTGCCTCGTTCTACCCTGGACTGGCGGCGCTGACGGCGGGCATTGTAGATCTCACTGGTCTTAGTCCGTTTGTGTCGGGCCTCCTTGTCATTGGCGTGGCACGCGTCCTGATATCTGGGTGCTTTTTCTTGGTCGCAGAGAGAGTCACGGGATCCGCTCGAGCAGCGGCTGGGGCAACCCTCGTCTATGCGGCCAATCCGATGTTCCTGTTCTTGAGCGCCGCGTTCTCCTATGAGAACCTGGCGCTCCCGCTAGCAGTCTTTACGTTTGGTGGCTCGGCCGCACGCGGCAAGGAACAGGACGTTCGCACTTTGGCCGTTGCCTCCATCGCCATCTTCGCAGTGACCGTCACGCACCATGTGGTCGGGTTCGCCCTCGCGGCTCTGCTCTTTGCGTGGTGGTTTATTGAGCGCCTCACCCTGCCAGCCACTATGGCTCGGCGACGAATCGGGCTCATGGCGCTTCTCGCTAGTGTCGCCACGGTGGCGTGGTTCTTGGGTGTCGCGCGACGCGCGCGCGTCGTACCTCGTTACCGAAAACCTCCTTCCTGCGCTGAGGCAGACGGGGTCTCTGCTATTCGGACATACAGCACCACGACAGTTGTATACGAGCGGTGGTTACGTCTCTCCCTCGTGGGAGATCTATGCAGGGTTTCGCCGCCATCGCTGTGCTTCTGTTAGCTCTACCTCCGGCCCTCTATCTGGCTTGGCGCCGTCGAGAGCGTGCACCCATGGTGGCCGCCATGGGTATTGCCATTCTGTTTCCCTTGAGCCTGGTTCCACGACTTGTTCCCGAGGGTGTGGGTATATCGGGCCGGTCGCTGGAATACGTCTTTACGGGCTCTGGGGTGCATTCTGGGTCTCTAGGATGCTGTCGCGTCAGCTGCATGCCCACGACGACCGTCGCATCGTTGCGTCGGGCGAAGCGAATACGTGCGACGACCGAAAGTCCTGTCGCAGATGGCGCAAGACCCTGTCGGCCGCGAGCTTAGTGACCTTCGTCTTTGTCGGCGAGTCACCGTCGGCACGGCGTTCTATCAACTTTACCAGAGTCGTCGCACCCACAAGGTTATCCGTGGTCCGTTCAGACGGACGTGATCACAGCCGCCAATTGGGCACGTGAGCACCTGGGGATCAATCAACGCTTCGGCGCTAACGCAACTGACTCATTAGCTCTTGCTGCCTACGGAGAACAGAACACACTTGCGGCGAACAGTGTCTGGCCCATCTTCTTCGCCAAGACGATGAATAGGACTGTCGTGCACGATATTAGGGCGACAAGGGTGCACTATCTTCTCATCGACTGGCGAATGACGAGGGGGTGCCACCGACTCCCGGCTACTACTTCAGTCCCTACGAGCCCAGCGAGATACGCACTCTGCACGTGTTCCCGGCGGCTGCGCTTCGAAAGTTCGCCCGCGCCACCTGCAGCCAGTTGGTCTACGAGTCGGAGCGGTCCAGATCTCTCAATGTCGTGTCAATCGAGAACGGGACCTGCACGCCCGTGCTGGCCAATGCCGCCCAAAATGGGGGAACTTCGCGCCGTCATCCCAAAACCAGTGTTGTACACCTATGCAGGGAATTGGCTCGGCGTCGAGACGCCGGTTCTGGCGACCAACGTCCCCAAGGCGTGGGAGTCCTCAAGGGAGAATGACCGGCTTCGCCACCGCCGATCCGAATCTTCAGTGCCTCGACACGGAGTCGGCACTGAACGTGTACCACTTCGTGACTGACCCGACGCACGACTATGTCATCGCACGTAAGTCGTCCGGAAACTGCGCCAACGCTGCTTTCATCTTTGTGCCGCCCTACCCCATGAACGGACCACGCCATAGCCATACCATGAATCGCGAACGTCTCGTCCTTCTTGGCGGCTCATGCGTTGTCGCATCCGTGACAGTTGCGACGGCCAACGGTTCTCTGCCTCCGGTCGTACGGGTCGTCCTGGGAGTATTCATGGTATTCCTTGCGCCAGGCTTCGCTCTAGTCTGTGCTGCTCTCCCAGAGCGACGATTCTCCCGGGGCGAGCGTCTTGCTTGCCAGTGTTGGCGTGAGCATCGCGATCGCGATATGTGTGGCTGTGCTACTCGCTGCGATTCCGATAGGCCTCTCTCGCCTATCGCTCGCAGTCGCGCTCGGCGGTTGCACGCTGATCTTTTCGATCTTGCGACATTTCGCACCTATGTCGGCTATTCCCCGCGACCAGGACCGCGGGAAGGTGTCGAAGAGGATCGGATCTTGAGCGCCCGACGGTCAGTGGGGTCCCAGAGAGGACTCCGGACATTGGCCGCGGACTCACCCAGCCGGCGGGCCGAGACGGGTGCTGGTCGTTGGCGCCGGGACGCACTTCCTGAGCGCCATGAGCTACTACACCCTTCGACTAACCGAACGCCCTCGCGGGGCGTTTCGCGGTCGCGGCCATCCCCATGCGGCGACTCATACCCACCTTCCTCTATCCCGGGCGCCAGCACGTCGGCACCACGACCACTCATCTGAGCTACGACCCCTCTGTCGAGGTGTTGCACGGCATCGACTGGTATTGGATGCCGAACCTCTTTCGTGACTTGAACAGCCTGAGGAAGTGGAAGCCTGATGTCGTCATCTTCGAGTGGTGGACGGGAACTGTGCTTCACACCTATCTCGCCATTGCGCTTCTGGCCCGGCTTCTCGGGGCTTCGGTCATCGTCGAGTTCCACGAGGTGCTCGACAGCGGAGAGGAGCGGATTCCGATGGCTCGAGCATGGGTGTCAGTCCTGGGACGGCCATTCTTCCGCATGGCGTCGGCCTTTGTGATCCACTCTGAGGCCGATCGAGTCCCGCTTGAGAAGCGCTATCAGCTCCGAGGGCGCCCCTGTGTCCTCATTCCCCTTGGACCTCACGACCACCACGCGTCCAAATCGCCAAGCGATGGGTTTGCTTCAGTCAGTCTCCGAGCAGCCCCTCCCGAAGCGCTGAATCTCCTGTTCTTCGGCATCATTCGACCCTACAAAGGACTCGAGGACCTTGTCGAAGCGTTTGAGAGTTTCGACGACGAAGAGGTGAAGGACTACTGGCTGACAGTGGTCGGCGAGACCTGGGAGGGCTGGGACTTGCCCATCCGGATGATTCAGAACAATCGTCACCGGGAGCGGATTACCTTGGTCAACCGTTTCGTGAAGGATGACGAAGTGGTCGCCCATTTTGCCGGCGCCGACGCAGTTGTCCTCCCATATCACCGCTCGTCAGCAAGTTCCCCCGCTCATGTCGCGATGAGCAACGGTCTACCAATGGTCATCACGGCCGTCGGAGGGCTACCGGCGGCCGTCGCGGATTACGAAGGAGCCATCCTGGTCCAGCCGCGCGACCCTCTAGAGCTGAGAAGTGCCATTCGCCGACTTCCCGATCTGCGCGGACGGCGGTATCGAGATCCCCATTCTTGGAATCGGACAGTCAGACTCTTCGAGGAGCTGATGGACCAAGTCGGTTGCTCCGTTGGATCCTGTGGAACCGATCAGACGTCCTGAGTGCGCAGAGACACGGATCGCCGGGAGAGATCCCATTAACCGGGGTGAGCGTCAGGGAAAGGTGTTCACGAATGAGACTCGGCATGTACGGATGGGTAGCGAAGGACCTGGGAGGCTGTGAAGGTGGGCACTACTTGGTCATCAAGGAGCTGCTCCTCCGGGGACACGAGGTGGACTTCTTCACAGAGCTGGCCCAGCCACCAGTGGATCACCCCGCGTTCAGGGTTGTTCCGTTACCTCGCCGCTTCGTCACCACGATTGGCGGGCTCCATCCGAGTGGACCCGTCCTTCACGGGATGGATGTGGTCACCACGTCGACCGCCATGCGTCGTTTCGCTACGGTCGTCGAGGCGGAGCATCGTCATCGTCGTCTATGACGGGTTCGCGTTCATGGGAATGATGTCCCAGTGGAAGGTGACGGTATCCCAATCTTGGCATGGGAGCAAGAAGCTCCCGGTGGCGAGGTTGACGCGCTGAAGAGCATTCGGAACCTAATGATCGAACTGGGGGGTCGCTCGCGCTATGCAATGATGCGTGCCTACCAGTCCATGAGCACTTCTATTCGCACACGTAGCCACGTCACCCCCGACGTCCTCTTGTGTGGCTCTACCTGGGCGAAAGAGCGGTTTGTAAGAGTTGGGTACAGACCGGACACAATCTGGACAGTGCCTTATCCAGTTGACACAGCTCTGTTCGCTCCAGCTTCGTCGGAGCCAGCGTCCGAACCCCCCTTGTTCGTCCACCTCGGACGGTGCGATCCCCGCAAGCGACTAGATCTCCTCGTCGCTGCCTTCCGGTTGGTCCGTTCACAGCTACCCGGAGCGCAACTGAGGATGATCGGGAACCCGGGATACTTCCCTCGAATTCTGCAACTGTTCGACGGGGAACGTGGTGTGGAGTACACCCCACAGTTACCTCATCGAGAGATACCCGACGTTCTGAGGAGCGCTCATGTCCTTGTGCAGACGAGCCAAAACGAGAACTTCGGTACGGCCGTGCCGGAAGGACTATGCACCGGCCTACCCGTCGTGGTGGGTCCAACCAACGGTACAGCCGATTACATCGACGAACATTCCGAGCTGTTCGAGGATCACGAGCCCTCCGCGGTCGCAAGGGCAATGATTACAGCTTGGCGGAATGACACACTCGAACGGCGGATGGAACGCATCAGGCATGCCGACACTGTGTTTGCGCCGTCCACCGTCGCGGACACCTTCGAGACAGCACTCACAATGGCCATCCGCCATCACTAGTCACCTTGTATGAGCGAGAGGGGAGCATAGGATCCCATTCTTCCATCCCGCTCTGGCGTTCTGAAGAAGCCCGGAGGATGCAAGTACTTAGTAACGGATGTGGAGTTGGGCCGCTTCAGACCGTCGTCGGCCCGTGATACCGGGCCGTGCGAGCGCGTACCCCGAGCCCTCAGCCAACATGGATGCGTCTACGGTAGCGGCCACCAGATTGGATATCGTCACAGCCGATCGGCATGTCTGTCTATCAGGATCGACGTTGAAGACCGCGAAGCGTTGATCCTTCTGGGCGCGGGGCACATGCTTCGTAAATGGCTTGGTCGATCATGCGATGATTGCTGATGAGGCGAGCCCTTAAGGCAGCGTGGAGCTGTACACATACCCATTTGCCAGGAGAGCTTAGGTAACGGTGTCCAGTTGTACCTGAAGGTCGACTCCAGCTGTGCCGTCTGATCGAGAACGGCTGGACCATCGCCTCGGTAGCCGAGTCCTTCCGGAGTTCCCGCTTGGACGGCGCCTGAGTGGTGGAGTCGCAATCAAGAGACCGGCGCAAGGGGCCTGGTCGATCCGCTCCAAGCCGTCCTCGACGTTGGCCGACCAAGACGCCAGTTACGGTGGAGTTGCTACGAAGAATGGGCACGGGAGTAGATGAAGAGGCCGTCCGAGACGGCAGAGAGGGAGAAGTGAGAGTAGATGTATGCCCGAGTTGAAGGCCCGAAGACGACATATTTCGACGCAGGAGTGGGGAGAACGAACCCATCTGCACGATGGAGCCAGTCCAGCCAGTCGGCCTGCACTTTTGGAGCACGGGCATCAGAAGCGGAAAGGGCGATGCCATTCCCGTCTGTCAGTTCAGTTCCGTACGTATCGAGAACATGTGGGCATTGCTGCTCAAAGAGATTGTATCGGTTAGCAAGAATTAGCGGTGCATAGTCAGCGCTCACAACGCATGCAGTCGGTGGGAAGATTCGGTTAAGCGCTGAGGTTGGGAGGGGTTCTTTCGCGAAGTGGGCCACGTGATACACGGAGAGTAGGAACACAGCCAGCGTCGCAACAACTACCGCGATCGTCATGAGACGTTTCGCAAGGAGCAACAGTCGAACCGCCGTCGCGCTGAAGAACGAGCGCGATGAAGAGAGCTAGAAAGCCTCCGTAGTGGGTATCGAACTCCGACACGACGAGAAACGAAGCCCCAACGAGCACAAGACATGTCATCGCAGCGATGTCCAGGTTTGTGGTCGCTCGGCTCGGCATCGACTCTCCTCTGGAGAATGATCGAGGCCAAGATGACGACGGCAGTGGCGGACCAGAGAGATATTGGGAGCCAGAGGGCCACGCCCGGAGCGTGTCCCGGTGCTCCGAGAAGATTCATGAGTCGAAACGCCTCGGATGGGTATCCGGCGTGCGATCTCGTGAATTGGACGACGATGACTTCTCGAACAAACGTCGCGGGTGCGAGGACGAAGAAGGGCCCACACACGATAACAATTGCCGCGAGTATTCCCGCGACATAGTGCATGACACAACGTCGGCCTCTTATGGCTGCGAAGGCGAGAAGGACAAGGAGAGGGAAAGCTCCCCAGAGTTTGATTGATGTGGTCAAGCCCAATATCGCACCGGCTGCCAGCCATCGCGTCGCGGAAGACGTCGCAAACTCGGTATCGTCAAAGGCGAACAAGAGCCCCAACAAAGTGCCAAAGACGAGGAACGGCTCGAGCAATATTGTGTGGTCAGCCGTGATCGAGTCACCATAGAATGCGAGCGCGACAACTCCGACCAGGACGCCGACCCAGTGACGGCGACTCATCAGTCGACCTAACAGCACGACGTTTGCCATGCTCACGATCACGACGAATACGCGAGCCACCTCAAATGCGGTGCGGTTGCTTGTCAAGCGTCCCAACAGTCCGAACGGGGCCATAAGGAGCGCCATGCCCGGAGGTTGGACGTCGACGTAGGACCGATACGGAAGAATCCCGTGCGCCAGCATCACACCTTCGCCGTAGTAGACGCCGTCGTCGATTTCGTTCTGACCGTGGAAGAATCCCAAATGGATCCCTTGGTAGGCCAAGACGAGACCGAGAGCGAGAGCAGTACCTGCCGTAAGCCAAAACGCGGGTCGTGGCCAGCGGCCTACGTGATCGCTTTCCCCGCTCGCGAGAACCGGCGTTGAGATGCCTTGACGAGTCGTTTCCGCTGCCCTGTCAGTCATTTCGATGGCGCTCTCGAGGGGGCGCTGCCATTCGCGCAGATTGTAGCCACGGATCAGCGCAGCCAGCTTTGCCAAATACTAAGGGAAAGGAGATAGAACACAAATCCATCTACATACTGCGGGCTCTACCAAGCTCTCACTGCAGCGACCGGTCATGACTAGTTGACGCGGTTTCACAGAGACAGCACCCGGGGCACCTGAGCGCCCACACCTTCGGAACTGACATAGTGCTGGGGAGTAACCAGTCCCGATGAGTCGCCGGCGACCATTGGCCGGTTATGAGCACCGGTTATGAGGACTTTGCCCACGGGGCTAATCGAGTTTCAACAATTCGCCTCCGAGGCAACACGTGCGCCGCAGCTCAAGCGGCAGAACGTGGCCATGCGGGACTAGTTTGCTGCTTGGATCCTCCATAACCGGTCAAAACGTCCCGAGCACGCCGAGTGACGGGTCGCCGGGAAAGATCCCATAGTCCGGGTCAGCGTCGGGGAGAACGTATGCTGGCCCCACCGCCCAACACCACAGAGTTCGCCGACTACCCCAGCCTGGAACTGGGCAGCGAACTTGGCACTGAACTCTGCTGCACGCGGCGCCAATCCTGCCGAGCTATCTGCGTAGACACCTGTCTCCCCTACCATGATCGGCTTGCCGTCGGCATGACACATCTGAGTCGCCGTAGCAAGGTCGGGGGCGACAGGATTACCCATCGGGTTCGGTCGGGTAGCCGTAGTCGTGGAAGTCACACACATCGTTGCCGGGCGACGCCATCAACGTCTGGTAGTCGCCATTGGCCGCACCGCACCATTGCGCCTCCCGATCCGGAGTACCCCGCCATAACGCCCAGGCTCACCAGGTGATTGGGGTCAAGACCGTGAACCATGCCCCCGACATCGTTCGAAAACGCGAGCAGAGCGCTCGAACGCGGCCGATTCGTCGCAGCTGCCGTCGCTGTTGACTGCCTCACCCTCATTCACCAACTGCCACATGGCGATGGTGGGATTGTCTGCGTAGCGGCTGACCACGGCCGCCACGTATTGTCGATAGGTGACGAGATCACCGGGTTCGACCGTGTCTGCGTATCCGCCCTGGTACCAGGCGAGATCCTTTGCGCTGTCGCAATAGCTGTCTTGATTGGCCAACACCGGGATGACCTTGTCACCGTGAGCGGCTGCGATCGCAAGAACCTGGTCGAGGTTTGTCCAGTCGAAGGATCCATTGGATACGAAGAAGTTCTGAAACGCCCAGAAGCGAAAGACGATGCCGTTTGGCATATCTGACAACGGGACCCCAACATCGGGGTAAAGCTCACCGCCGCAGCTGGGGTGCCGCCACTGGCGGCCATGTAGATGTTGATGCCGGTGAAGCGGTATGGCTGTCCATTCAGCGACAGGGTCGTACCGTTTTGCTGCACGAAATCTGAATTCGCAGTCGAGGTGGGCGATGACGGTGCCGAGGTGGGCGACGACGGTTCCGATGGGGCGCTTGAAGCAACGCCATGAGTTGAACTCGAAGTTGAATGCTCAGCCAGGAACAGCAACTTGAGCCATGGTTGAAGTCCACCCACCGACCATTGGAGTGCAATTGGCGTTCGTTCTGCTCCGGTTGGAGTTGCTCTTGAAGTCGCGGCTCCTGACGACGTCGAAGTTGTCGCAGCAACCGAGCGCGCAGGCAGAGGTCTGGTGTGGGGTGACCTTCGTGGCGCCGGAGCCGGCGGGCAGTGCGGTGAGTCCTGTGAATGCGAAGAGCAGAAGAAGACTGCGAATGATGAACGCGACGTGAGAGACGGGGGCGTGAATCCAATGTGGAAAGTGAGACACCCCTTAGCCCCTCGCAGAGCAAGGGATGTCGACGATGGGAACTGTTTCGAGTGGGAGCCTGGCTGAAGCCCGGCACCGGGAAGGTCTGCCCAACTGTGGCACCCTGCATCGTTGGGATGACGCTGTCGTGCCTTGCTGAGTGCGTCGCGTGAGAGTGTCAGCCGGCAAGGACGAGAAGTTGGATCCGTTCCCCGAACGACATGATGAAGACTTGGATCGATCTGCCAAGGAGTGAATCGTTTGTCGGCCCAGATTGAACCAATGAGCTCTGGCGCGTCGGCACATTTGGACGCGGCCCCCTCGTACGTCGCCACCCCAGCCTCCGTTTCGACGCAATGATCCCCCTATGCGTCGGCGAACGCCCCTGGCTTCTTTAGCCCTTAGGTTGACCGACTCGGTGGACGTCCCCTGCGATAACCCGTCCGGTCGGACTCCGTCGGCCGGACGGTCTCGAGAAACTTGCATTGCAAGCCGAGGGACTTGTACCCGGTCCGATGCCGAGGTCGCCCGTTAGGCAGGTGGCGCCGGGCATTTGGCCTGGGTCGATCCCGGCACTACTGTCAACCCTTCAGCCGGACTCCCACTGATGAATCATCGGTACGACGCCATTCATCCGATACGCGGCGCCGGCGAAATCAGGATTTGCGGCGCCCTGTCGTCACGAGCCCCAGAAATGGACTCGGACGTGGTCTTATGCAGCTTCTACCGTTTCGTGGACACGGAGGTGTCGGGTCCATCGTGAGACGTCAAAATCGACCGTCCTGGGCAAGCCCTACTCGCGGGTCGGGCGCCTCGGATCGAGATGATCTGAATTGAGGATTCTCGAGGTCACCGACTGCTATCCGCCCCCACTCCTCGGCGGGCGCGACCTCGTGGTGAAGATGCTTTCGCACCAGTTGATTCGCCGTGGTCACGAAGTGGAGGTCGTGTCTCTCGCTGGGCCGAAGGGACCACGCACGGAGTTCGACGGGGAAGTGCGGGTGCATCGAGTCGCGGGGTGGAGCCGGATCCTTGGACGTCATTACGTCAATCCCGAGAAGCCATTCCACCCGACTGTGCCGGACCCAGGGATCGTTCGCGTGCTCGCCAAAATCCTGAGGGAGTTCCGACCCCAGATCGTCCATGCACATTCATGGCTGCTCTACTCGCTGCTACCTCTACTGCCCACACATGAGACGAGACTTGTGGTCATGCTTCACGATTACAGCTTGATCTGCCCGAAGACCACCTTTGTCTACCGTGGCGGCACGTGCACGGGCCCGAAGTACACGAAGTGCACTCGGATGCGCGAGGGAGCAATACGGAGCCGTGCGGTCGATCGCACTCACGAGTGGTCTTACCGCGATGAGGCCGTGGCGCGGTCGTGTAGACCGCTACATCGCATGCAGTGAAGCAACGGCGCGAGCATCAGCCGGGCTGATCTCGACGTGGAAGGGGATCGATAGAGCGTAATTCCGCCGTTTGTGCCGGACGAGGCGTTTGCGAGCGACAGGGCGGATCGGCCTGCCTTCGTACCAGCGGAGGGGGACTATCTCATGTTCGCAGGTGCGCTCGGTCCACACAAGGGTCTCGATGTCCTCTTGGAGGCGTGGGCAGGACTCGATCTGAGGGTGCCACTGGTCCTAGCGGGGATAAGGCGGATGGACACGCCACGGAGCTTTCCAGCCGGCGTCATCGTCGCTGAGGACGTTCCTCACGAGGACGTGCTCCGCGCCTGGGGTCATTGCGTCGCAGCCGTCGTGCCGTCGGTCTGGCCCGAGCCTTTTGGTCTGGTGGCATTGGAGGCGATGGCTGCCGGCCGGCCCGTGATCGCCTCGGCGGTGGGTGGACTTGCCGACCTCGTTGTCGACGGCGTCACTGGGATTCTGGTGCCGCCAGGGGATGCGGGAGCGTTGCGAAGCGCGATGCAACTGATCCTTGACGACCCCTTTCTGCGCGGCAGAATGGGCGCTGAGGGACGCAGGAGGGCAGAGGCCTACACTGCGAATGTGTTTGTCGAAAGATGGGAGCGAGTCTTCCGTGAAGTCGTCGAGTCTGGGACTTAGGTCGGGGACGAAGAGTCCAGGGCAGCGGACTAAGAGTGGTTGATCGATCGCGTCGGCACTTTGATCAGTTGGATTGTGCGCCACAAGTGGCAAGCACTTGATCGCGGGGACAAGTGAAGACGGCAAGTCTCACGATCAATTGGGGCTCGCCGAAGGACACGGTCGTAGCGCTGCACAGTCTCGCAAATATGACGATGCCGCCCGATCTGATCATCTGCGTGGACAATGGATCCTCGGCCGAACACGTCTCTGAGTTGCGTATGGGCGCGCCAAGGGACACTGTCCTCATTGAGCTGGGCGAGAACACGGGTGTCGCGAATGCCAACAATGTAGGGATGGAATACGCCCTCGCGCATGACGTCGATTGGACACTCTTCCTGAATAACGATGCAGCAGTCGATCCAGAATGTCTGAAACGGTGCATGATCGAAGCGGTATCTGAGGAACGCATCGCCGTGGTTGGTCCGGCCGTAACGTTCGCTGATCGGCCAGATGTGCTTTGGTTCGCTGGAGGTGACGTAAGCGACTGGTTCGCCTTTCCACGGCATCGCGGACTGGGACTTTCTGCGGCTTCGGTGCCACCAACCTCAGATGTTGGCTATGTGTCGACATGCTGTGCATTGGTTTCGTCCGCTGCTTGGCGATCCGTTGGTGGTGTCCGCGGGGACTACTTCATGTACTACGACGAAACGGAATGGTGTCAGCGAGCTCGAGCTGCCGGCTGGAGGTGTCGCTACCTCGGAGAAGTTCTCTGTGTCCATGCCGTCAGTGCCAGTGGTGGGCGTCGCGGGAGCCTCGGTCTGACGGAGAACATGGCCTACTATCTCGCTCGTAATCCAATGCGGTTTGCTCTCGACACGGAGGGTGTGACCCGCAGGATCACGCGCGTTGTCGGCCTCCTCACGGTATACGCGGCCTTCAACGCGTGGAGAACCGTGCAGGCGCGAAGTCCCGCAGTCGCCCGTGCATACGTTCAGGGACTGGCTGATGCCGCGCGGGGTCGGATGGGTCCCCGACCCTCGAGATAGACCGCCCGGCGAAGGACCCGGGACGCCTCAGCGATGTGGGTCGAGGTCCTCGTCGTCGGTTTCGACGTCCTTGGTGATCGGCGTGAACTTCCCAAGGGGATCGCTGAGTGCGTGGGCAATGCCAGGCGGACATCGAGGGTCAGGGGAGTCCGGCCCCGGGCACCGTGCTGCGCACCTTCTCGATGGCGCCGTTGCGCGAAGCGCTCGCTCGGGCGGCGTGGCTGTCGGCCGCGGTGACGAGGTAGAGCGTGCGCCGGTCCTCGTCGCCGAGCATGCAGGCGAAGCAGCGCAGGGAGGTCACGACCCGCTCGATGACGGCGCCCCCCTCGGCCACCCGGACGCACTCGGTCCCGAAGGCGTTGGCCACCCAGATGGAGCCGTCGGCGCACAGGCAGATGCCGTCCGGGGCGATGCCCTCGAGCGTTGCCCAGACCCGCCGGTTCGACAGCGTCCCGTCCGGTGCCCGGTCGAAGGCGGTGAGCCGACCGCCCATCGACTCGGCCACGACCAGGGTGGCGC
>CAWAHU010000002.1:0-1036882 GCA_963781955.1 uncultured Acidimicrobiaceae bacterium | reverse complement strand
ACGGATGTCCTGCAGCTAGACCCAGGTTCCACCGGTCGGTTCCACCGACAAGCAATGGCTGGAGAGCCGTGACCCCGTAAGACGCTGCGCGAGTCGCGATCCTCGTCGACGCCTGGGCCACCTACGACCAGGCTGACGCTCTATGTCAAGACCCGGTACCCGTTTGACAGTCTGGCTCCGGCACCTGCTTGACACTCGAACCCGTCAGGCCACCTGGGCCTTACGGGGGCGACCTTGAGGGGTGGCGAAGGCTCCGTGCTCCTTGGAGCGGTCGTGGCGGATGGCGTGGACCCTGATCACCTTGCCCTGGGCCGAGATCTGGACCGAGCCGGCCACGATGGCCACCTCGACGAGCTGACGGGCCCAGCTGCGTCCGACCCGATAGCCAGCTCCGGCGAATGAGACCGTGCCGCCGCCATCGACCCGGCGGGTCACGCTCATGCCCGAGGTGGGCGGCCGCGACCGGCCCGCACGCTGCGCGCGTTGGGGCTCGGACCCCTTGTCCGCTCGCCGTCGCTCGGCGTGGGTGGCCACGAGGACTCCGGCGTGGAGGATCTCGACGAGCCCTGAGCGGACCACGACCTCGACAGACTCCCCGGCGAAGGTCGCTCCTACCCGATAGCGCAGTCCCCCAAGGCCGATCGAACCGCGCTGGTCGACCCAGCGGCTGACCCCTGGCGGACGCGCTGAGAGTGGAACCTCATCGGGAACCTCTGGCATCTCGAGGTCGGCTGCTCGATGCGCAGCGGCCAGGGCGAAGCGCTCGGCGGGTGGTCGATCGCCCAGCGACTGGTGCGGGCGCTGCGTGTTGTATTCGCCCACCCATTCGTCGAGAGCACCCTGAAGCGCCTCGATGCTCGGATGCACCCGGTCGTGATCGACCAAGAAGTCCGAGCGCATGGTCTTGTGGAAGCGCTCCACTTTGCCCGTCGTTGTCGGTGAATACGGAGCGGTCAGGAGATGGCGGATGCCGTTGTTGGCGCAGATCCGGTCGAAAAGGACTGGTCCGGGACCTTGGCCGAAGCGGGCCGTGAAGACCTTGCCGTTGTCCGTGAGGATCTGGTCGGGCACCCCATGGGTGCGCAGCGCCCACTGCAACGCCTCGCACACTGGCCTCGCCGTCGCCCGGGCCACCACCCGGGCACAGATGCAAAAGCGTGAGTGGTCGTCGACGCCGGTGACAACCTTGACCTCAGTGTCATCAGCGAGATGGAACCGCCCGACGATGTCCATCTGCCACAGCTCCATGGAGCGAGAGCGCTCCCAGCGCTTGTAGTCAGAACGGGATCGCTTGCGCTGGGTCGGCTCTAAGAGGTGGTGGCGAACCAAGGTGCGATAGATCGAGGAGCGTCCAGGCACCGGGCTGAACCCCTCCTTGGCCAGCTGGGTGCGAATCGTTCGTGGTCCCCATCTCGGGTGCGCTCGGCGCAGCTCGACCACCTTGGCCTCTATGAGTGGGGCCATCTGGTGCGGGCAGCTCACAGGCCTCGAGCTCTTGTCGGCCAGTGCGGCCATGCCGCCCTCGGCATACCGACGAAGCCACGTATGCAACGTCTGACGACTCACTCCGTTGCGGCGTGCCACGTCGGTCACGCTCATTCCGTCGAGGACGTCGATGACCGCCCGATAGCGCTGTTCCACCAGCTTGAGCTCCACCAACACGGTCGGCCTCCTTCGCACCTGTCGACGACTGCGTCAACAGCGAAGAAGGTGGCAACCGCCACGCGGTGGACCCTCTCAGGCACGAAGTGTCAAGCAGGTACCGGAGCCAGTGTCGCCTAGGTGCCGGAGCCGCGTCCGGAAGTGTCAGGCAGGTGCCGGAGCCACGCTGTCAAGCATGAACCGGAATTTCACACAGGCTGACGCTCTAGCCGACTCGATCGACGCGTGGGATAGATCTCGGGGTAGCAGCAGGGCCGGTCCCGAAGACCGGCCCTGACCTGCGACTTCTTTGGTGGCGGGGGGAGGATTTGAACCTCCGACCTTCGGGTTATGAGCCTGGACCTTCGGGTTGGTCAGAGTTGGTCGCAGTTGGTCGGAGTGCCTCTGACCTGCGCCAATCCCGTCCCGTCGTTGGTCCTGGTTGGTCGCCACCGGACCCCGTTGGTCGAAGTTGCGCTGTCAAATGGCTGTCATCGGTGCCGCCACCGCTCGACGGCGAAGGCCCCGATGACGAACCCGATGACTGCGCCGATCACTAGCGTCAGCCAGCCGTAACCGTGCTGGAGATACGGGTTCAGCGCTTTGACCGTCTGCCAGACAACCACGACAGCGAAGGCAAGCAGGGCGAGGTAGAACACCACCGACGCCCCCGCCCAAAAACCACTCCCGATCCACCGACGGTCCTTCACGACGCCGCTCCTTTCACAGGCAGGCGACCTGCGGGCGTAGTGAATCTACGCTTCGGCCCGACCGAAGGGACCGACACCGATGACCCTGTTCAAGAGATCACGCCGCCAGCCTCCCGAGCCGCCACCGCTGGCCGCTGACGCCATCACGATCAGCCGCTAAGGGTCGTGTGACTAGCTCTCGTTACGACGTGCATGACGCGGTGGCACCGGGTCCGTTAGCCGTGTTCGTATTCACGACCTTGCCGTCTACCGTGATGGTGCAGGTGACGCCACTCAGGCCAGGGGCGTCGATGGCGTTCGTCACGCTCACCGAGTAGGCCGTGAAGAGTCCCGAAGCTGTGATGGTCTTCGACCACGGCAACGCAGCGTTTGTGTCCTGTGCTTCGCCGCTCTGCCCACTGCCCTGCTGGATCGTGTAGTAGGTGATATCCGTAGCAGTGCTGGTGTTGTTGCCAGTGGCTGAGTAGACGACAGTGTGCTTCGTCGTCGCCTCTTGATTGACCTTGTTCGCTGCCGACGAGATGATCACGATGATGAGGACGACAAAGAGCAGAATCGCCCCCAAGAAGTACCACCGCTTCTTCTTGTACCAGGGGCGCAGGGCCTTGCGTTGGGCCTTGTCGAGACGGGCCTGCTCTTTCGGACTCAGCGCAGTCTGTGGGGTTGTCAGAGGCACCTGTGGCGAGGTGCCATATGCGTTAATCGGAGGGGGCGGGGCTGATTCGGGTGGATACCACTTGCCATCGCTCGCCAACCACCAGCCCTCGCCTTGCGATGTGTCGCTCATGCTCGCCCAGCCCCCTCGTCCTCGTCATAGACCTACAACCGCAGTTCTTAGCTGCTTGAGTCGTAGGGCTGCAACCAGGGTGACCACCACTTGCGCCCCCGGGGGGTCCTAGGTATCTCCCGACGCCCGGCGCGCCTCCCCACAGGTTGGGGGTGGAGCACGGCCCCGTCCCCTGTGCCGCACCGCCTGCCGGGGGGCGGGGCCTCTTCTTGTCGGGTGGCGGGCGCCCCTTATCGGACTGCACCGCCTCACAGTTGAGCAACACAGCCACAACTCTTCGGGACATGTACGAACAATCGGCTTACGATTTTGCCTGTTCGGGGGTCAGACGGTTGGGGCCAGGCGGGCGCAGGCGACGCCAACGCACTGCGTGTCTTCTCCGACCTGCTGGGCGAGCGGTCCGACGCCCTAACGCCTTTCGGCGAAAGGCCGTCTCGCCCGGCACCCCCGACGCCAAGCTGGACGGGCCGGGGAGGTGGCACCGATGCGCGAAGCCCGCGAAGCCCGGAACGCTCGGGGGGTGGGGCCGCTCGGCAGATAGTGCAGCGTTCACCGCACCCGGCCTGTCCAGTGCAGACCCGAGCAGAGCGGATCGGCGAGGCGGGTGAACGGGCGCAGGTATCTACCTGACTCGTCGCTGCTCCAGTGAGCCTAAGGGGCAGGAGAGACAGGCCCCGTCCCCCTGGGGTGCCACTTCTCTACGGGGGCGGGGCCGTCTCAGGCAGCGTGTGGGCCAGGAGGCCGCAGAGGTGTCGACTTGGTCTGCCGGTGCTGGCGCTCGAGCTCGACAATCTCTCCGTCGCTGAAGCCGTGGGCGGTAATCAAGCTCTCGGCCACGTTGCAGAAGGCCGCCTGCGGCTTGTCGCGCATCCGTTGGTAGTCAATCCACTCCTCGATCTCCTCGTCGGGGATCTCGTTGCCGTCGGTGTCACGGATGGGCATGATCAGGTCCTCTCACGACGACGACGGCGGTGGCGTTGGCGGTGAATGTGGTGATGTGCGGAGCGCCTGCCATCATCTCGACCGTCCCGATTGCATGCCCTTTGATGAACTGCGCGATCAGCCACGGTGCCCACGGCTGGTCGTCGACGGCGATCGTGTCGGCGATGGCCATTTCAGATCACGCCCCCGCCCCTCGGCGCGCGTTACGCCCGTAGGAGCAGTGGGCTTGCCGCTCGACCACGCGGGCCGTTGAGGGACGGGGGCGGTGTGCCCCACGCCGGTGCGACCCGAGGAGCCTTCGACGGATCGCGCCGGTGTGGGAGATCATCTACGCCTCGTACGACGTGGTCGCGACGGTGCCGGCCGAGCCGCCGTGGGGGATGACCGGCTGTTGGACCTGGTAGCACTCCAGGCCCCTGAGACATACGGATTCGAACGTCTCGACCATGATCTCAAAATCGTTTGTTGCGTCGAGGGTCGAGTCGCGAACCACACCCAAATCGAGCCTGCCCCCGTCGAGGAATTGGTACGAGCCTTCGGGATACAACAGATAGCTGAGCTTGAACGCTGCGTCCGCCGACTGTCCCGGCCACACCAGCTCACCAGCCCCACCAGTGCGCACGGGGAACCACTGGTCCGTAACGGCCTGCCCACCGGTTCCGTATGTTCCCGCCTTCACGCCGTCGAGGGTCCAGATGCAGTGCGTCACGCCGCGGACGCGCAACCACGACTCCAACTGCGCATCGGTGACGGCCCAGGCGTTGAACTCACCGGCGTTGTCGTGCGCAACTTCCCGAACAACATCCGAGCGGATGACCGCCTTCGCCCATTCGGGAGCGACGAGCGTGAAGCCGACGCTCTCGGGAATCCGGTGCGAATAGCGATATTGCTGCACCAGCAAATCGACCGTTGCGAGTATGTCGCCGCGACGCTCCGAGGTACTGCTCGGGCACGACCTGCTTACTGGCGTCGTACATTTTCGTCAAGAGATTCAACTCGGCTTCACGCGTCGCGACTGACAACGCCAACTCGTTGTTGGCTGCGAGCAACTCCGGGGCGAAGCGGCCCATCATGTTGCCCGCCGCAATCCTGACGGGGATGGCGTCGACGTAGACCAGTTGCTCTTGCGGTGCGGTGATGGCGACGACGGGCTTGGTCACCCCAGCTGGGGACGCATCGGTGGCTTCGGTCCACACGCTGACGGCTGCACCGAGACCGCTCGCGGTGTCCTGAAGGTCGGGGACACCGATGTCCGGGGGCTTCATGTACCTCAACCCGCCGCGATCCGCTTGAAAACTCGGCAGGCCGTCGCGCAGGGGCCTCGCGCTAGTTGCCCAAGTCGGCACACTGAAATCAGCCGCGACGGGCAACGCCACGCCACCAGATGCGGTCATCGCTTCGGGACTGCACACGGCGTTGATCTTCTGCGTATTGGCGTAGGCGTCGTGTTGGCCGAGCCTGCGCTCCTCGGGGTAGCGGTCACCCCACCTGGCGCGCGCCACGACGACCGGGCCGCGTGGCGGGTCCGTCTTGTTCATCGACTGCAGCTGGTCGCCCATGACGCGGGCGAGTGCTTGGGGGTCGGGGATGGGGTCGCCGGGGTTGACCGACGGGCCACCGACGGCGGCTATCAACGGGGCCGGGCTGCGCGTGGTCGGCTGGGCGTCGGGTGAGGGCTGAGCGCGCCCGTGGGCGGCGGCCATGCGAGCCGCGCGTGGGTGCCGTACCGGCTGAGGCGGTCACTGCCGCCTTCTGCGTTGCGATGGCGGCGTCGGCCTCGGTGATGGCGGCGTAGGCCGCGCTCGAAATGGCGCTGCTGGGCCTCGAGGACGGCGATCTTCTCTTCGGTAGTGCTCATGAGGTCCATCGTGACGGTGCAGTCGCTTGCGCTCAACGGGCCGGTTCGCGCTCGATAACGGTACGGATAGGTCCGAGCTGTGCCGATTCGGCGACGTTTGCCGCCCGACGCTGGACGCGCACCCAGGCTTTGTGGCCCTCGGGCGTCCAGATGCGGCGACCGACCAGCGGGTCGGTGACGACGACGATCAAGCCACGGTCCACGAGGCTTTGCACCACTTTGCGCGCTCGGCGCTCGGAGACCCCGAGGTGCTCGGCTACGTAACCGACGGGCTCACCGCGCCAGCGTTCGGCGAAGCGGAGCAGGCGGCGCTGTTGGGGTCCGAGGCCACTACCCACGGCGGGCCACCCTGGCACGTTCACGGCGGATGATCCGGCGCTCCCGCTCGGACTTGCCGCCCCAGATGCCGAACTTCTCGACGTTGGCGAGGGCGTACTCGAGGCACTGCTCAGAGATGGGGCACCGCTCGCACACGGCCTTGGCCTCGCGGGTCGAGTCGCCGCGGGCAGGATGGAACAGGGCCGGATCGACGCCCCGGCACGCGGCCTCGTCGTACCAGGCGGGGCGCGGCTCGAACAGGGTGGCGACGAAGTAGGGCATGCCCTCCGTGACGGTCATCGCCACGACCCCGGAGGCTGATATTTGGGGTCACGGCGAGCGTTACGGAAACGCAGCTTGGCCTCGACGGGCCGGGGCTGGCCGGGCTTGACGACCTCGACGGCAGGCTCGTGCGGCGCTACGTGGGGGCGCCCGATGGGGGCGGTGGGGATGGTGCCCTCGGCCACCGAGAGCGACAGGGTGCCGGTCGGCCGCTCGAGCAGTGAGGCGGCCACCATCGCGCAGCAAACCGACTGGTCGTCGTGCTGGCCGGCACGGTGGTCGAGCCGCACGAGGCCAGGGCCCTTCTCGACAAGGCGAACGCTGCCCAACTCGGCGACCAGTTCCTCGACGTCGGGCAGCAGGATGGCCCGGTCCCTCAGAGCGCCGTAGAGCGTGCGGGCCAGACGGTTGACGCCGGCATCGGTGAACTTGAACTCCTCGGTACGGACCCCCGCCGCGCGCAGGCGCTCGGTCAACTGCTCGGGTTCCTCGAGGGCCATGGTCGCCACGTGGCGATGGCAACCGGCAAGGCGACCGACGGCTGACGCGGTGGGGTCCATGCCGGCGAGCACATTCAGGGCACCGCGGCGGGCCTGGGGGATGGAGTCGAGAGCGCAGCGCCGGCACATCGAAGCGACCTGTTCTGAGTCGAGGCCCAGGGCGAGCAGGGATCGTGCCAAGAGGGCGAGTTGCCCGGCGAGCCGGGGCGGCTCCTCGATCTGTGCCATGGAACTAATCTCACGGCGTCCGTAGCCGTCGCGCTCGACGGCGGCCCGGCCGTAACAGGCCACGATGGCAGCGTCGAGCAGCGCCTCCGCGAGAGCGGGGTCGAGCGCATCGGGTAGGTGCCGCTCGGCTGCGTGAACAATGGCCTCGGCGAGGTCGGCGGCCCGGGCGCGGTGGTCGGCGAGTTGGCCGGCGCTGAGCGCCCTTCGCCCTGTCTCGCGCTTCGTCTCAGTGTCCTGGGCGTCGATCCGGCAGTAGAGCCACCGCGGTCCGAGGGCATCGGCGTGCGAGGAGTAGCTGTCGATAATCGGGGTACAGCCGGCCAGAAGGGTGAGCCGGCCCTGCCATGTCAGCGGTCGGGGCGTGTTACCCAGATCACGGGAGACGGCGCCGTCATACGCGCGGCGCAGGAGGGCGAAGAGCTGATCTCGCCCCCCGCGGTCACTGGTGGCGAGGACCGTCGAGAAGTCGGCCACCGTGAGAAGTCCGGGGCTTGGGAGCCGGGCAAGGATGCCGACAGCTTTGGCATCCTTGCCCTTGGACCACGACAGCAGCGATGGAGCCGTGATCTCGTCGGGGTGTTCATCGGCCACCCGGTCCAACATGCGGATGATCTCGGTCTTGCCCGACGAAGCGGGGCCGATGAGGAGGCCCCAGAGGGGGTCCCCCCGGTCGATGCGGGAGGCGACCGCCACCGCAAGGACGAATAGCACGTGGTCGACGGTCTCGAGATGCAGATATGACCGCAGACACTCGAACACCTCGGTGAGCCTCGAATCGACTGCCGACGTGCGGTCAGCCGGCCTGTGACTGGCTGCTCGAAATCGAGATCGTCATGCTCGACGGCCAGCCGGTGTGCGACAGCCTCCGCTGCCACCGACGTCCCGGCGGTCCGCCGGTGACGAACACCGGCCTCCGCAAGCTCGCCCTGAGCCGCTACCTACGCGAAGCCGCCGACCGCTTCGCCTGGACCCTGCAAGAGATCAACAACGAGATGGTCATGCAGGCCGGACCCCTGGCAGCGCAGACCACGTCGATCACCGCCACGGCGGCAGGGACCGTCGAGAGGCGGAACCGCAAGATGACCAACGAATTCTCGCGGGAGGTGGCCGTCGTCTACATGACGGCGCCGTCGAAGCCGACAGCGGCGGTCCAGCGGGCCTACGGCGTGGCGCGACCGACGGCTTCCCGTTGGGTGCGCGCCGCCAAAGACCGCGACTTCATCACCGATCCCACGAAGGAGAGCAACCAATGAAAGGCACCATCAGACGCCGCGGCGAGACGTGGACGTTTCAGCACGAGGTCACCCGCAACGGCAAGAGGGCATACGCCACTGGCACGCGACGCGACGAAGAAGGAGGCGCAGGCCGCTCTGACCGATTCCCTGGCGAAGCACGCCAAGGGCGAGGGACTCGACCCGTCGCGGGCAACAGTGCGTGACTACCTCGCCGACTGGCTGGCCGAGGTGTCGCCGCGCCTCAAGGCCGGGACCGTACGGTCGTACTCCGACATTATCGAGCACCGCCTCAACCCGTCCCTTGGCGACGAGCGGCTCACACAGCTACGGCCTGCGGCCATCAGCCGGTGCTACGCCGAGCTACGCACCAGCGGGCGCCGGGATGGCAACGGTGGCCTGAGCGAGACGAGTATCGAGCACACGCACCGCTGCCTGCACGCGGCATTGGAGCACGCCGTCAGGTCCCGGCTGATCGCCCGCAACCCGGCCGACGACGTCATCAAGCCCAAGCGCGGCCACGTCGAGATGACCACCTGGACGCTCGAGCAGCTCGGCGTATGGATCGATTCAGTGAAGAACGACCGGCTCTGGCCGCTGTGGTTCACCGCGGCCACGACCGGCGCTCGCCGCGGCGAACTGCTCGGGCTGCGCTGGGACGACATCGACCTGACTGGCGGTCAACTCGCTGTCCGGCGCAGCCGCACCGCCGTCGGCTACGAGGTGGTCGAGTCGACGCCAAAGAACGGCAAGGCGCGCACGGTCGCCCTCGACGCCCCGACGGTGGAGGTGCTCAAGGACTGGCGTCAGCGCCAGCGCCAGGAGCGCATTGCGTTCGGCCCTGGCCGGGTCGACTCGGGCTATGTGTTCACGCGTGAGGACGGCGAGCCTCTGCACCCGCACCAGGTTGCCGACGCCTTCGACGCGTCAGTGCGCCGAGCCAAGGTTCCGACCGTCAGGTTTCACGACCTGCGACACGGCTGGGCGACGATGGCTCTGCAGGCCGGGGTCAATCCCAAGGTCGTCAGCGAGAGGCTGGGGCACGCCACGACGGCGTTCACGCTGGACAAGTACGCGCACGTCCTGCCCGGTATGCAGGCCGAGGCCGCGGCCGCCGTCGCCGGGCTCGTGTTCAGGAGCAAACAAATCAGCCTCGCTTGAACATCGTTCCGCAAGTGTCGCATCTGATTTGCGACTTGGGGGCAATCAGCACCAAGGGGGCCGCAACCACCCAGAGCGACTTGCCCTTCTTGGATCGCTTCTGCGAGAACGAGGTCCCGCCACAGTTTGGACACCTGATCCCTTGCTCCGTATGGACCCCCGCCTGGCTTAACTGCTGGCGCTGACCAAGCGAATCGCTGTAGGCGGGTACATGACGCACAGGTCTTCCATGATCCAGACGGAACTGGTCTTGCGGCGTCATGACCTGCTTGCACACTGGGCACATCTTGATGCCGTGTGCTGTGCATCGGTATGTAAGGGCGCCGTCCTTCACCCACATGTCAGCGGACAATGAAGGGACTTGAGGCATCTCGCCAAACACTTCACCGGGTTCGCCTTGGTTCTGCGGTGGATGCTTGCAAACCTTGTAGCAGAACGCGCATCCTGACTTGCCGTGAGCGATACACCTCCAATGGCCCTTCATAAGCCCATGAGTAGCCACGTACTCCCAAACGGCCGCGCCCTGCTCCGGCACGGGGGCATCCTCCGCGATCAGTATTGGTTCTGAAGCTGGTTCATTGCGGCGTGGCACATCATCAGTCAGGAATTCGCCGCAGTGCTTGCACTTCTTCGCTTCGGCAAGGATCTCTTCTGCGCACCAGGGACATTTCACTGTTCGCGCCGGTTCGGTATCCACGGTGCTTCCTCCCCTCAGGTCGGATCGGATGGCCTCATCCTCACGGTAAATCTGAGGGTGGGCGATCCCATAGAGACCAAAGTCAAGTCCTTGGAGGAAGGCCCATGCTTTTCAGCGCCCCTGGGACGCGTGCTGTGCCTCCCCCCACGCTGTCAATACGCTGTCAATATCGCCGGGCAGCAGAAGGGCCGACCCTCTCGGGTCGGCCCTGACCTGCGTCTTCTCTAGTGGCGGGGGGAGGATTTGAACCTCCGACCTTCGGGTTATGAGCCCGACGAGCTACCAGACTGCTCCACCCCGCGGCGGAAGCAGACACTGTACACGCCCCCGGGCCGCGTCACCACGGCGCCACCGCCGGCGGCGCCTACTCCTCGTCGGCTGTCGGGGCCTCGGCCGCCGTGGGGCCGCCGGCCGGGGACTCGGGCGCCAGCGTGATCTGCCCGTGCTCAGCCTCATGGTCCTGCAGGGCCGCAACCAGGCGCTCGATCTCCGAGTCCGTGTCGGGAGTGGCCCGGTCGGTCCTGGTGGCGTAGAGCGCGGCGCCCAGGTCTCGAAGCATCCCGTCCGCGACCTTCTTGGACTGGACCTCGTCGTATTTGGCTTGACCCTTGGCCGCGGCGTCCTTCGCCACCTCGGTGGCGGCGGCCGTCGTGGCCTTGACCTTGTCGAGCAGTCCCATGTTTCTTTCCCCTTTCTGGGTTGGTCGGTCAGGTACCCGCCGCGGCCGACGCCGTCGTCGACGACTTCGTGGTGGAGCCGCCCTTGGGCTCGGTGCTGGTGGGTTGGGTCGTCCCCGTCTTGGACCCCGGCTCAGAAGTCTTGGTCGCCTTGGCCGCCGTCGTGGTGGTCGCGGGCGCGGTCGTGGTCGTGGTCGCGCCCTGCCCCGTGGGCTTGAGGAGCTGCTGAGCTTGACTGATCTGCTGCTGCATGGCCTGGATGTCGGTCTGGAAGTCCCCCAGGTTGCCCGCCTTGAGCGCGGCCAGCGCGTTGGCGTAGTCCACCTGCGCCTGCTGGAGATAGCTCGACACGGCAGACGGCACCGTCCCGCTCGACGGCGTACCGGATTCCGACGGCAGGGAAACGTTGGTCTGGAACAGGTCTGAGAGCACGGCGGACAGGGAGGTGTCGATCTTCACCGTCTTGCCCAGCACGGCCACCACCTCGGCCAGTTGCGGCTGGGGGTTGGTGGTGGGCGAGACGTAGAGGGGGCGGATGTAGACCATGGAGTCGGCGATCGGCACCATGAGCGTCTCCCCCAGCAGCACCTCCGAGCCGCGCTGATCGAGCAGCGAGATCTGCGACGACACCTTGGGGTCGGCCGAGATCTGCGCGTCGGCGTTGGCCGGGCCCAGCGTGCCCTCGGGCGTCTGGTAGAGGTCCAGCTGCCCGTAGTGGGACGGGTCGGACTGGGCCACCATCCATGCCGTCAGGTTGAAGTTCTGGTTGGAGCCCGACGGGCTCGATTGCGACGCGGGCACGAAGCCGTCCGACGCGGTGAAGACCTGATTGGTCGCATTCGGCAGCGAGTACACCTGGTACTGGGGCGCCATGCGGGCCGGGTTGGACGAGATCAGCTGACCCTGGCTGTTGTAAGTGTTCTGGGCCAGCAAGGCCTGGGACTGCGGCCCCGCTCCGGCGGTCGGCGAGATCTGCCAGGCGCTGCTCGCCGAGTAGAACGACTGCGGGTTGGTCAGGTGGTACCGCCCGTATATGGCGGACTGGATGGAGAAGATGTCCGGCGGGTAGCGCAGGTGGGCCTGCAGCGTGGCCGGCATCTTGGAGAGCGGCTCGAACATGTTGGGGAACGCCGCCGCGTAGGCCTGGATGATCGGGTCACTCGGGTCGGCGTCGTAGAACGTCATCTTCCCCGAGTAGGCGTCGATCACGACCTTGACCGAGTTGCGCACGTAGTTGTAGCTGCCCGGCAGGTTGCTGCCGATCGCCACCTGCTGCGTGTTGGCGTTCTGGGAGTACGCATATCCCGACGTCGTCGTGTAGCCGTCGACCACCCACTGGATGCGGCCGTCGTTGATGACCGCGTAGGGGTCATGGTCGAAGGTGAGGAACGGAGCCGCCTTCTGCGCCATGGCCACGGGGTCTCGCACGAAGATGATCCGCGACTGGTCGGTGATCTGGCTCGAGATCAGCAGGTTGAAGTCGCTCAGTCGAAGCGCGAAGGCCGCCCGCCTGAGAAGGGACGAGAGCTGGACGCCGCCGCTGCCGTGGTAGTGGCTCTCGACGTTGGCGTTGGGCTTCTGGTAGTCCACCTCGAGCTGCTTCGAGTTGGCCACCACGTAGCCCGCCTCGTTCAGTCCGAAGTAGATGTTGGGTTGGGTGACGGCCGGCATGCCATTCGACGACGTCGGCGGCACTTGCGAGACGGCGAAGACCGGGTTGGCGTTACTGGTCTGGTTGGCCAGGGCGACCGCCACCCCGTTCCCGTGCGTGTACTGCAGGTGGGTGTTGACCCACGAGGGTGACGGGACGTTGCCGGCCGAGATGTCGCGCACGCCGAGGAGGACCGGGGTGAGCTGGCCCGAAAGCGTGTAGCGGTCGACGCCGAGCGACGGGAAGACGTAGTAGCTCTTGATGCCCTGCAGGCGTTGGAACGTCTGCAGCGAGATCGTCGGGTCCGGGTCCCACTGCCGGATGTTGGTGATGGTCGGTGCGGCTGCAACCGTCTGGCTGGCCGTGATGTTCGTCGAGGCAGGGAAGTTGTGCACGCGGACACTCGTCACCTTGTAGGCGTCACGGGTGGCATCGATGTTGCGATGGATGTAGGGGGCCTCGAGCGAGCTCTGTGCCGGGGTCACCTTGAGCGCCTGCAGCAAGGCCGGGTACACGATGCCGACGACGAGCGCCACGAAGGCCCAGATCCCGATGGCCAACACCGGGAGCGTCCAGCCCTGGCGCCGGATGTTGAACAGGAGAATGAGTGCGGCGAAGATCGACACGAAGATGAGCAGCGTCTCGGCCGGGAGGCGCGCGTGAACATCGGTGTAGCCGGCTCCGTCGACGTAGCCGTCGGTCCCGTTCACCAACGACCAGCGCTGGAGCACGTAACCCGCCGCTTTGTCCAGGGCGATGAGGGCCAACAGCACCGAGATGTGAGCCTTGACCGGCGGCCGCACCCGGGGCAGCCCCCGCTGGGGCTGGATACCGCCGTTGAAGTAGTGGAAGACGAGGGTGACCGCCAGTGTCACGATCAGGATGGCCAAGGTCCAGTCCACGACGAAGGTGAGGAACGGGAGGTCGAAGACGTAGAACCCGATGTCCTTGTGGAACAGCGGGTCGGTAACCCCGAAATTGCCGCCGTGACGGAACAGGATCCAGTTCTGCCACTGGCCGATCGTCCCCGACGCGCCGATGACGGCCAGCACCAGGGCGAGCCCGACGTAGATGCGCCCTGCGTAGGGCCGCACGTGCTGCTGGTAGCGGCGCACCAGCTCGTCCTCCTGGCTGAGGACGACGTCGTGACCCGCGATCCGGTCGCAGACCACGAGGTTGGCCCACAGGACGGCGAAGAAGATGGCGCCGAACACCCCGAACAGGCCGATCTTGACCGCCAGCAGGGTCGAGAAGACGTTGTGCAGGTTCACTGAGGAGAACCAGAGGCTGTCGGTGTACAGGCCCGCCAGCGAACGCAGCGACACCAGGAGGATCACCAGGACCACGATCAGCGCGATGAGCCAGAAACGGGCCCGGTGGCGGCGGCGCGGCGAAGGGTCCGCGGTCAGGTCGCTGGGGATGCGCACGGAGGGAGCCTAACGTCCACCGCCGCCGGCCCATGAGCCAGGCCGCTCAGGCGAGCGGTCGGCGGAAGTCCTGTTCAGGCCTCTCCGGGTGCAAGCAGGCAGCGGCACCCGGAGTGCGCCGGGGGATGGCCGTGCCCGGTCGGGAACGTCTCCCCCGCCTCCAGCGCGCCGGCCAGCGCGTTGTCCTCGCAGTCCGAGCACCCGTCGGTGGAGGTCACCACCCAGCGCACCGGGGAGCCCGCCAACGCAGCCGTCACGCCGGCCGAGAAGGCGAGTGTGGCCGAGTCCCCACTCAGGCGTTCCACCCGCTCGCCGCGCCACTCGCGGAAGGCCGCGCCCACGCGGTCGCCGAGGTCCGCGGCGCCCACGCTGCTCTCGGTCACCTGCCGGCGCAGCATGGCGACGATCGAGCGGGCCATCCCCACCGCGGTCTGGTCCACCACGTCGCCGGCATCCACCGAGGCCGCCCCGGCTCCGGCGAACACCGTGCCGGCGGCGAACGCCTCGCCCAGCTGCTTGCGGGCGGCGCGGGCGAAGACGGCAACGTGCTCCTCCTCCGGGCCGAGCAGCTCGTCGGAGGTCATGGCGGGCGCGTTGCGCAGCTGGTCCAGCAGCCGGTTCTGGTCGTCACCGAGCGCCCGCTTGATGTTGCGGCTCAGGCGCGACACCACCGGGGTGATCAGCTCGTCGCGCCGCCTGACCAGCGGGTCGGGCTCGACCTCCTCCTCTTCCGCCGCGGGCGACACGTCATCGTCCACGACGTCGATCACCACCGTCTCGGCCGTCACCGGCTCCGCCGGTCCGTTGCGCGGGGCGGCGTCTGTTGCTGCATCGGCTGCGATGGCCGCGGCCGCTGCCGTGGCGGGTGCGGCCGGCGAAGAGGCCTTCCCACGCTTGGCCGGCTCCGACGCTGGGGTGTCCGCACCGCCACCCCCCGTCTTGGTGCCGGCGCGGATGCGGGCGAAGAGCTCGTCGACCGACGGCATCACCGCGGGCGTGCTTCCGGTGTCCTCCGCGGAGCCGTGCACCGCTTCTTGGACGTCGCCCACCGGGGGCGCGCCCTCGAGGCCCTCGCCGACCGCGCCCTCCACGGCGTCCTGGTCGTGCGGCTCCTCGGCGTGTGGGCGGAGCTGGTCGCCCACGCCGTGCGCCGCCGCCCGGGCCCGGTCGTCCGTACGCTCGAGATGAGCCAGGATCGAATCGACCCGTTCGCGCACCCCGTGCACGGACGCGGTCATCTCGTCGCGGGCAGCACGGAGCTGCTCGATCTGGATCCCGAGCGTGCGCCGGCGTGCCGCCAGGTCGGCCAGCACCCGGCGGCGCGCTTCTTGGACCTGCTCGAGCAACGCCTTGCCCTCTTCCTTGGCGCGGGCGATGATCGCCTCGGCTTCGGCGACCGCGTCGGCCAGGATGCGCTCGCTCTCGTTGCGCGACTCCTGCTCGGCGTTGGCCACCATGAGCTCGACCTCGACCACGCGCTCGGCCGACGACGCCTCGGCCCGGGCCTGCAGGTCGTCGGCATGTGCCTGGGAGTCGCGCAGCAACGTGGCCGCGCTGTCCTGCGCCTGCGCGACGATGCGGGCCGCCTCTTCGTGCGCGTGCCGGAGGATCTGTGCGCTGTGCTGCCCGAGCGAGGCCGTGAGCGTGGCCTCGTCGATGACCGGGTGGGCCGCCCGCTCGTCGGCTTCGACCACGGCGGCCTGCAGCTCCTGCTCGCGCTGCTCGAGCGCCTCGATGCTGCGGGACACCGACTGGAGATATGAGCGGACCTCGTCGGGGTCGAACCCCCGTCGGACGACGGCGAAGGTGTGGCGAGCGATGTCGCCGGTCGCGATCCGAGATGAGGAGATGGGAGGGCGGCCTTCTGGCATGGGCCAGAGCCTACGGCGCCGCCTGGGCCGGCACGGGTTTGTTCGGCACGCGGCCCCCGAGGCGCTCGAGGATCCGCAACGTCTGGTTCAGGTTCTTGACGCCGTACACGTGGAGTTGGGGCCCGGCCTTGGACCGCGCCACGCCGAGCTCGACGCTCGGCACGAAGAACACCGTGGCGCCGGCCCGCTCGACGGCCACGGTCTTCTCGGCCACGCCCCCCACGTCACCGACGTTGCCGTACTGGTCGATCTCGCCGGTCGCCGCCACGACGCGGTCCCCGGTGAGGCGCCCGGTGCTCAGCTTGTCCATGATCCCGAGCGTCATGGCCAGGCCGGCGGACGGCCCGCCGATGTCCTGGGTGTGCACGGTGACGGCGACCGGGAAGTGCCAGTCCAGCTGCGTCTGGGGGTCGATGCCCATGTAGGCGGTCGGCCCGCCGCTGAGGCCGCAGCCCGAGTCGGACAGCCCCCTGGGTGGGGCGGCCAGCCGCATCGGTTCACTGACCGTCGGCCCTGGGACGATCTGTCCGGAGTTGCTGATGGAGTTCTGCTCGACGGTGAGCGAGACCGTCGTCCCGGGCGTCATGCCGTGGAGGGTGCGGACGAGGTCGCACGCCGTGGGGGTCGGCGTGGTGTTCACCGCGGTGATCACCTGGCCCACCTTGAGCGACCGGGTGGCAGGCGAGCGGGGCTCCACCCCGTAGACCAGGGTGCCGGCATGCGTGGAGGTCACGACGTAGCCGAGGCGGCGCAGCGCCGAGGCCGTGGCGTTGTCCTGCGCCTGGGCCATCTGGATGTACCCCTGGTCGAGGTACTGGTTCTCGTTGGGCGTCGGACCGAGCAGTTCGGGGCCCGGGACGATCTCGTTGTTGGAGTCGAGGAACTTGTAGCGCAGGTAGCTCAGAGCGTTGAGGGACGTGACGAAGACGTCGGTGAGGAGGATCGTGCCGGTCACCGGGTGGTTGTCCGAGGACGGCACCTCGATGTACTTGGAGACCGGCGTGGCGTCTCCCGGCGTCAGCACGTAGTAGTTGACCGATACCCGGGAGGCGACGAGGCCCGCCACGACCACCAGGGCGAGCGCCACGGCGACGATGCTCAGCCACAGGCTCGCCCGCCTCGAGCGCCCGCCGGCGGGCGCGGGCACGCCATGGGACGCCGGAGGTGGGGGGGCGTTGGCTTCGTCGTCGTTGGGATCGTCGGGGTCGGACATACTCGTTCTCGGTGAGCGACGATGTTGCCACGGATGCCGCCCGGAACCGCCGCGCCGAACTGCGGCGGCGCCGGGTCGTGCTGGCCGGGCACCGCGGGGACGCACGCACGGCACGCGCCGGCCTCGCCGACGCCGACGCCCGCGTCAGGGTGGCGGCGCTCGGGGCGCTGGCCCGGGTCGGAGAGCTGACGACCGGCGACATCGAGTCGGCTCTGTGCGACGACGTGGCCGTGCTGCGCCGGCGCGCCGTGGAGCTGGCCACGCACGTGCGCGGCCGCGGATCGCGCTCGGGGCTCCCTGCCGCGGTGACCGCGGCCCTGGGCGACCCCGATCCCCTCGTGGTGGTCGGCGCCGCCTGGTTCCTCGGGGAGCGCCGGCACCGGCCCGCCGTGCCCGCGCTCGCTGCCACGGCGGTCGAGCATCCCGACGCCCGCTGCCGTGAGGCGGCGGTGGCGTCGCTCGGGGCCGTGGGTGACCCCGCCGGGCTCCCCGCGGTGCTGGCCGCGCTCGGGGACAAGCCGACGGTGCGGCGGCGGGCGACGGTGGCGCTGGCGGGCTTCGACGATCCCCGGGTCGAGACGGCGCTCCGGGCCGCGGCCGGGGACCGCGACTGGCAGGTGCGCCAGGCCGCCGAGGAGCTCCTCGACGAGGCCTAGCCCGGAGTGGTCAGCGGGCGGCTCAGAAGTCCTGGGTGAAGAGCCGCTTCAGCTTGTCGAAGGACTCGAGGCACTGCCCCGCGCCCTGGACCACACACTCCAGGGGTGTGTCGACGAGGTGGACGGGCACCGCGGTGGCGTCCGCCAGGCGTTGGGTCATGCCGCGGAGCAATGCGCCGCCGCCGGTGAGGTGCACGCCCTGGAAGATGATGTCCTGCGCCAACTCGGGCGGGGCCTCGCCGAGGCACTCCGCCGCCGCCTTCACGATGGAGGCGATGTTGTCCTCGAGCGCGCCCCGGATCTCCGCCGGGGACAGGATCACCGTCTGCGGGCGGCCCGTCGCGATCTCCCGGCCGCGGATCTCCGCCTGCTGCTCCCCCTCGTAGGGGGCCGCCGAGCCGATGGCCAGCTTGACCGCTTCCGCCGTGCGCTCGCCGATGGCCACCCCGTAGCTGTGGCGCACGTAGGCCTGGATCGCCGCGTCGAAGTCGAACCCGCCGCAGCGGAGCGCCTGGACGGCCACGACACCCCCGAGCGAGATCACCGCCGTCTCCGCGGTGCCGCCACCGACGTCGACCACCATGTTGCCGACCGGCTCCGAGATGGGCAGGCCGGCGCCGATGGCGGCGGCCATGGGCTGCTCGATCAGGAAGCTGGCGGACGCGCCGGCGCGCCGCGCCGCCTCCTTGACCGCTCGTCGCTCCACCGCCGTGATGGCCGACGGGACGCAGATGAGCACCTTGGGGCGGTTGAGACGGCCCACCCCGACGCGGCGCAGCAGCACGCTGAGCATCCGCTCGGTGACTTCGAAGTCGGTGATGGCGCCGCCGCGCAGGGGGCGCTCGGCCACGATGTAGCCCGGCGTGCGGCCGATCATCTGCCAGGCGTCGGTCCCGATGGCCAGCACCTCGCGGCTGCGCGAGTCGAGCGCCACCACCGTGGGCTCGTTGAGCACGACGCCCTTCCCCTTGGCGTAGACCAACGTGTTGGCCGTGCCGAGGTCGATGGCCAGGTCGCGCGACATGGGGACTCATGGTACGGCGACGCCGTCCGGCGACCGCATTTCGGGGGCCTTTGTCGGTATCGTCACCCCGGTGAACCGCACGCCTGAGGAGCCCGAGGATGCACAGCCGGGCCCTGAGGAGGGTGGCGGAGGACGGGAGGATGGCGACGCGCCCCTCCGCGGCTGGATCGACCCCGACGACCGGCTGTGGCGTCACCCGAGCGAGGTGGCCGGCTCGTCCGCCACCCCGCCGCTGCGCCTCGAGTCACCGCCCCGGCACTCGGCCCGCACCGCCCTCATGATCGCCGTAGGCGTGGGCGCCGTCATGGCCGCGCTGGCGTGGGTCGTCGTCCTCCTCTCTCCCGGTTCGCAGCGGCCATTCGAGCAGGCCACCCACGCCACGGAGGCCGACGCGCCCCTCCCCACCCTCGCGGGAACGCAGAACACGGTGCCTGAGCAGGCCCAAGCCGCCGGCCACGCCATGGTCGAGCTCCGGGCCACCACGGCGCACGGCGAGGTCACGCTGATCGGCGTCGCCGTGGCCGAGGGGGGCCTGGTGGCCACGTCGGCCGATGCCCTCGGGGGCCTCCAGCACATCGTGGTCGTGGACCCGGCGGGCGCCACACACGCCGCCTCGCTGGTCGCCACCGACCGCGCCTCGGACGTGGCGCTGGTCGAGGTGCCCGAGGACCTGCCGGTGGCACCGTTCGCCGACGACGCCACCCTGGCCCAGGGTGCCCCCGACCTGACGCTCAGCTTCGTCGGCGCCGGCGGCTCCTCCCACGTCGTGCACTGCACCCCGGGTTCGGTCACGGGGGTCGGCGGCGCGCTCGCCACCGGGCCGGCCGGCGGCATGCCGGCGATCACCTCGTCGCCCGCGGCGCCCAGCGTGGCCGCCGGCGAGCCTCTGCTCAATGCGCAAGGGGCGGTCGTCGGCCTCCTCTATCTTCCCGGGACGGCATCGACGCCGACGTTCCTACCCAGCAGCCTGGTGGTGGGCGTGGCCTCCGACCTGCGCTCGAGCGACAAGGTGGCGCACGGTTGGCTCGGGATCTCCGGCGCCGACGCCGGGGTGGGCGGCGGCGCCCGGATCGAGTCGGTGACGACCGGAGGGCCGGCCGGGGGGCGCCTCCAGAGCGGCCAGGTCATCGTGGCCGTCAACGCCAAGCCGGTCCGCACGATGGCCGAGCTGCGGGCCCGTCTCTACGTGCTGTCGCCCGGCGCATCGGTGGCCCTGTCGGTCGCCGACACGGGCGGGCCCAAGGTCGTCGACGTGAAGCTGGGCACGTCCTCCTAGCATGCGGTCATGAGCATGTTCGGTGCCGGCGACCCCGAGAACCCCATGGGGGGGCTCCTCGGCGATCTGCTCAAGGTGATCGGGTCAGGGCCCGGGGCGGCTGACAACTGGTTCGAGGCCGCCCGCACCCTCGCCTACGGCGTGGCCACCGACGGAGGGCAGGACGAGAACCCCGACCCGCTGGTGCGCATCGCCTTCGAGGACCTGGCCCGGGTGGCCGAGCTGCACGTCACCGAGGCAATGGGGATCGCGCCGCACGCCGGGTCAGGTGGGGTCTCGTTCGACGCGGTGGGCCCGGGGCAGTTCAGCTACCGCCTCCTCGAGGCCTACCGGCCCGTGCTCAAGTCGATGGTCGAGGCGCAGCAGCAGGCCGCTACGGCGGTGCCGACCTCGATGGACCTGGGCGAGATCGGACCGGACGCACCCGAAGGTCTGAGCGGGTTGCTCTCGCAGTTCGCGCTCACCTTGGGCCCGGTGTTCCTGGGCATGCAGTTCGGATCGGCCGCCGGGCACCTCGCCCAGCGCGCCTTCGGCCAGTACGCGTTGCCGCTCCCGTGGCCGGAGTCGTCGACCCTGTTGCTGGTGCCGGGGAACGTGGCACGCTTCGCCGACGACTGGAGCCTCCCGCTGCAGGAGGTGCAGCTGTGGGTGTGCGTGCGCGAGCTGGCCATGCACGGCGTGCTCACCCGTCCCGGCGTGCGCTCGTCGCTCGCCACCCTCCTCGGGGACGCGTCCGCCGCCGCCGCAGCCGCGCAGCGCTCCATCGTCGAGCGCCTCGGAGACGGTCTGGGCGACCCGGCGGCGCTCGAGGACGCACTCGGCGACCCCGAAGCCCTGCTCTCGGATCTCATCAGTCCCGAGCAACGCAACATCTCGGGCGCGCTCACCGCGCAGACCACTGCCCTGGGCGCCTACGCCGACCACGTGACGGCTGGGATCGCCGAGTCGCTGACCTCCTCCCCCGCTGCGTTGCGCGAGGCGTGGTACCGCTACCGGATCGAGGAGGGCAAGGGCGAGCAGGCCTTCGCCGGTCTCTTCGGCCTCAACGTGGGGCAGGCGGAGGTGGACCGGGGCCGGTCGTTCGTCTCGGGAGTGGTCGAGCGCGCCGGCGAGGACGCGCTGACGCGGCTGTGGCGCGACGAGATGGACCTCCCCACGCCGGCCGAAGTCGACGCGCCCGGCCTGTGGCTGGCCCGCATCGGCCTCATGGACTGAGAGTCGGCTACCCCGCGGCCAAACGGCGGGGCTGCTCGCGGTGGTTCAGCCCACCTGCATCGGCTGGCGGACCATCGAGTGCTCGAGCTCGTAGCGGTTCAGCGACGTGGTGACCCGCGCGGCGAGCAGCAGCGACTCGATGGCGCCGTCCCACCCGGGTGCGATGGCGTAGACGTAATCCGCCATGGCCTCTTCGTAACGGATCGTCGAGAGCACGTCGACGAGGTCGAAGAGGTGCTCGACCGTCGACGAGCGCTCCTCCTGCGGCGGGCTCAGCGTGCGCACCAGCGCGGCCTCGTCCTCCGTCAGCTCGCCGATCAGCCCGGTGATGAGCCGCACGACAGGAGCGTCGTCCATCGTGTAGGTGTCGCCCATGATGTCTTCCCCCTCGAGCGGACCTCTCCGCTCAACGTTGTGGACCGCCACTGGCGCCAAGCATTCAACGCCAGGGTCTCCGCAACGTGGCCGCCCGGGGGCAATCCGGGTGCAGTTGTCTCCCTGCTGTGCAGTGGGCAGCCCCGGCGGGCTGCTGTGCGGTGGGGCCGCGCGGGCTCCCGAGGGCGGCTCAGGCCTCGGCGGCCTCGCCGAAGTCGAGCACCCACTCGAGCGCCAGGTTCTCCCGCTCGGCGTCGCGCACGACCCGCTCGCTGTTGCGCCGGAACTGCGGATCGTGCGGGGGGAGCAGCACGAGCCGGGCCAGCACGCGGTCGCGGAACTGATCGATCACCTCCGGCGACCCGTAGTCGGACTGCACCTCCCAGTGGGGCGCGACAGGTCCGAGGTACACGATGCGGACGTGCCCGATGGGCTCGATGACTTCACCCTCTTCGACGACGTCGTCCTCGGTGTCCGGGGACATGGCACCTCCTGCCTTCGGTGGTCGGCGCCAGCGTAGCCCCAGGCGGCAGTCAGGCGTTCTCCCTGGTAGAGCGGGCATATTGGGCCGCGATTCTTACGAACTTCCTATGCGCAGACCCTGTAACACGACTGTCATATCCCTTACGATGATGCGTGAAAGGGGAGCGAGATAATGACTACCGATTGGATGGCTCGGGGCAAGTGCAAGGAAGTTGCGCCCGACGTGTTCTTCCCGAACGACGGGATGGGCGTGCTGGTCGCGCAGCGCATCTGCGCCGAGTGCCCGGTCGCCGAATCCTGCCTGGAGTACGCGCTCGAGCACCACATCGACCATGGGGTCTGGGGTGGTGCCTCGGAGCGTGAGCGTCGACGGATCCTGCGCCGACGCCGCCTCTCCCACGCCGTCGCCGCCGGCTAGCGCCGGCCCCGCCGCACTCCACGCCGCCGCACTCCACGCCGCCACGTTCCACGCCGCCACGTTCCACTGGAGGCCACCCTTGCGTTCCGGCCATGGCACGCTGGGCTGATGGACCCCAGGGTCTTCGAGTGCGTCGTCAACATCAGCGAGGGTCGTGACCTCCTCACCCTAGAGCGTCTCGCCGCCGCCGCCGGCGAGACCCTGATCGACCTGCACCGTGACCCGCACCACCACCGGGCCGTGCTCACCCTTGCCGGCCCGGCCGACTCCGTGACGTCCGGAGCGCAGGCCCTGGCCGCCGCCGCGGTGGACGCCCTGGACCTGGGGCGCCACACCGGCGTCCACCCTCGCCTCGGCGTCCTCGACGTGGTGCCGTTCGTACCCTTCGAACCCGGCCGGAACGCCCCGGACGACCTCAGCGGCGCGGTCGCCCTCAGGGACACCTTCGCCCGCTGGCTGGGGGCCGAGCTGGGAGTGCCTGCCTTCCTCTACGGGCCCCTTCACGGAGGTGGCACGCGCCACCTGCCCGACGTAAGGCGCCACGCCTTCGGGGATCCCGCCGAAGGCGGCCTGGCTCCCGACTACGGGCCGCCCCGTCCCGACCCCCGCGCCGGGGCCACCGCCGTCGGGGCACGCCGTGTCCTGGTGGCCTACAACGTGTGGGTCTCTTCGGCCGAGGTGGCCCGGCAGGTGGCGCCCCGGGTGCGCTCGCCCGAGGTGCGCGCCCTGGGCTTGGCCGTCGGCACCCGCGCCCAGGTCTCGTGCAACCTGGTCGACCCGAGCATGATCGGGCCGGCTGCGGTCTTCGACGCGGTGTCGGCGCTGGTCAGCGAGGCCGGCGGCAGCGTCGAGGGGGCCGAGCTGGTCGGGCTCGTCCCCGATGCGGTGCTCCGGACGGTGCCGCGCTCCCGTTGGTCGGCGCTGGGGCTCTCCAAGGACGTGACGGTCGAGGCGCGCCTCGCCGGTCCCCCCGGGGAGTTGCCGGCTCGCTAGGTGCTAGGAGGCGCTGGCGATGTCGCGGCGCGCCAAGGCACGGGCGCGGCGCAGGCGCCGGCGTTCACGCTCGCTCATGCCGCCCCAGATGCCGAACTTCTCGCCGTTGGCGAGGGCGTACTCGAGGCAGTCCTCACGCACCACGCACCCGCGGCAGACCTCTTTGGCCTCACGGGTCGAAGCTCCCCGCTCAGGGAAGAACAGATCAGGGTCGACGCCCATGCAGTTCGCCTGCAGCTGCCAGCTTCGTTCTTGGCGACCGTAGAGTGCGGCGACGATGTCGACAGGCACTTGGTTCGCCCCCCTTCTCACCTGTGGTGTCATCGGTGTAGTTACAACGTTGTAGTCATCTTGGTGCCTGTCCGGTGCCCGGCGCAAGACCCAATGCGGGATTCGGGCACGATTCATGTGGAGCCGGTCCGTGATTCGGTGTGGAATCGTGCGTGCGACTCCCGAACTGGAGGGAAACGGCGCGCGTGATCCCCTGTGGGGAAGGTTTCGAGCGTTGCGAGCTGCTCTTCCGCAGAATGGCAGGACCGTGACCTCCGCCCCTGGATCTCCCGACCCGTGATCCAGCAGGCTGAGCGGGGCCACCACCGTGTCGCGAAGGAGTGCGAGATGACGACCAGCGCGATCCGCACGCACGGCCTGACCAAGCACTTCGGGCGGGTCTGCGCGCTCAGCGAGCTGAACCTCGAGGTCAGGCCGGGCGAGGTCATGGGCTACCTCGGGCCCAACGGGGCCGGCAAGACCACCACGATCCGCCTGCTGCTCGGCCTCCTGCGCCCCAGCTCGGGAGGCTGCGAGATCTTCGGCCTCGACGCCCAGAGCGATCGTGTCGAGGCTCACCGGCTGCTGGCCTACGTCCCCGCCGAGGCCGACCTGTGGCCCCGGCTCACCGGGGCCGAGACCCTCCACCTCCTGGGCGAAGTGCACGGGGCGGTCGACGCGGCCTACCGCGACGAGCTGGTGGAGCGCTTCGAGCTCGACCCCTCCACCCGGGTGCGGGCGTACTCGCACGGGAACCGACAGAAGGTCCTGCTCGTCGCCGCGCTGATGACCCGGGCCGAGCTCCTCGTGCTCGACGAGCCGACGGGCGGGCTCGACCCGCTCATGGAGCAGGTCTTCCGAGAGTGCGTGCGTGAGGCCACGGAGCGCGGCCAGACCGTATTCCTGTCGTCGCACATCCTGAGCGAAGTCGAGGCGGTCTGCGACCGCGTGGCCATCTTGCGCGAGGGCCGGCTGGCCGAGCTCGGGACGCTCGACCAGCTGCGCCACCTGTCCGCCCTGTCGGTCGACCTGACCTTCGCCGGAGCGGTCCCCGACCTCTCGCGCGTGCCCGGTGTCGGCAACGTCCGCGTCCACGGGCAGGGCGTCAGCCTGGAGCTGCGCGGCCCCGTGACCGCCCTGGTGCAGGCGCTCGCCGGCACCGGGGTCTCGGGGTTCGTGAGCCGTGAGCCCTCCCTCGAGGAGCTCTTCCTCAGCCATTACGGGAATGGGCCCGGTGACGGTCGCTGAGCTGACCCGCCCGATCGCTCCCCCCGCGCTGCGGGCACCGGCGGTAGTCGCGCGCCGCACGGCCCGCGCCGCCGCCCGTTCAGGTGTGCTGTGGGGCTACGTGTTCGGCGCTTTCGTCGTCTCGTCGGCCTGGAGCTACTCCAGCATCTACGCGACGCAAGCGGCACGGCACGCGCTGGCGGCCGCCTTCGGAGCCAACAACGCGACGAAGGCGCTGTTCGGTCCGGCCCCCGCGCTCGAGACGACTGGCGGCTTCACGGTGCTCAAGGTCTCCATGACCGTCATGCTCATCGGGGCCGTCTGGGGCCTGCTCACCGCGACGCGCCTGTTGCGGGGCGAGGAGGACGCCGGGCGCTGGGACCTGCTGCTCAGCGGCCAGGCCACCCCGCGGGGAGCCACCACCGAGGCGCTGGTCGGCCTGGGTGCAGCGGCTGCGGTCATGTGGGCGGTCACCGCCGCGATCATCGCCGTCGCCGGCGCCTGGTCGAGGGTCGGTATCGGCGCCGGGGACGCGTGCTTCCTCGCCCTGGCACTCGTGAGCACGGCTGTCATGTTCCTGTCCGTGGGCGCTCTCACCAGCCAGCTGGCCCCGACCCGTCGCCTGGCGGCCGGCTACGCCGCCGTCGTGCTCGGGGTCGCCTACGCGCTGCGCATGGTGGGCGACGCCGGCCTCGGCCTCCATTGGCTGACCTGGATCTCGCCGTTGGGCTGGGTCGAGCAGCTGGCCCCGCTCACCGCGGACAACCCGGCTCCGCTGGCGCTGATCGCCCTCTTCACGGTCGCACTCGGCGCGGTGAGCGTGATCATCGCCGGTGCGCGTGACGCCGGGTCCAGCCTGGTGCGCGACCACTCGCACGCCCCGGCCCGGCTGGGGCTGCTCGGTGGGCAGCTCGGGCTCAGCGTGCGGCTGCTGCGGGGCCTCGCTGTCAGCTGGTTGGTCACCCTCGCCGTCGTCGGCTTCCTCTTCGGGATGGTGGCGCACAGCGCAGGCACGACCTTCTCGGGCTCTTCGGTCAAGGAGGTCCTCGACAAGCTCGGTGCCACCGGCGGCGGCGCCGGCGCGTACCTGGGCGTGACCTTCCTCATGGTGGCTGTCCTCATCGGGTTCATCGCGGCGGGCCAGATCGGCGCCGCACGCGCCGAGGAGTCCGAAGGACGGCTCGACAACCTCATGGTGCAGCCCGTGTCGCGGTCGCACTGGTTGTCGGGGCGCCTGGCGCTCGCCCTCGCCCTCGTCGCGGCCGGCGGGGTGGTGGCCGGGGTCTGCACGTGGCTGGGGACGGCCACGCAGCCGGGCGCCGGTGACCCGACGCAGCTGCTGGCGGCCGGGGTCAACGCCGCGGTGCCGGCCGTCTTCGTGCTCGGGATCGGCGCGCTGCTCCTCGGGCTCTGGCCGAGGGCGGCGCTGGCCGGGTCCTACGCGGTGCTGGGCTGGTCCCTGTTCGTCGAGCTCGTGGGCGGCATCGGGGCGGTCAGCCATTGGTTGCTCGACACCTCGGTGTTCCACCATGTCGCGGCGGCTCCGGCCGTTCCCGTCGACTGGGTCGCCGACGGCGTGCTGGTGGCCTTGGGCGTGGTCGCCGGGTCGATCGGCCTGGCCTGTTTCGCCCGCCGCGACCTCCAGGTCGACTGACCGGGCGCGCCGGGCGAAGGCGCTACCCCGCTGGGCGCAGGACCCGACGGTGCTTGAGGAAGTCGACCAGCACGTAGCCGCCCAGCGCGTCGGGCGTCGTGTAGAAGGTGCGGCCGCCGTTGACGCGGGCGATCTGCTCCACAAAGGGGTAGTGGGTGCGCTGGAGGTCGAGGGCGAACGTGTTGATGGTGATGCCTGCCCGGGTGCAGCGGATGACCTCGGCCATGGTGCGCCGCAGCGTCTCGGCGACCGGCGGGTAGTTGAACCAGACTTCGCCCGCATCGTCGATGTGCGCGGTGGGCTCGCCGTCGGTGACCACGATGATCTGCTTGGTGCCGTGCTGGTGGGCCAGCATGCGCCGGGACAGCGCCAGCGCGTGCTGCAGGTTGGTGCCGTAGACGTAGTCCCACATGGCGGTGGGGATCTCGTCGGGGCGTATCTCTCGGGCCACCTCCGAGAAGCCCACCATGCCGAGGTAGTCGCGGGGGAACTTGGTCGAGATGAGCGTCTGCAACGCCATGGCCATGCGCTTGGCCGGCACGAAGTTGTCGCGCATGGGCATCGACATGGACAGGTCCAGCGCGAGCACAGTGGCCGAGCGGGACAGCGCCTCGACCTCGACCACCTCGAAGTCGTCTGGGTGCAGGTGCACCGGTACACCAGAACCACTGCGGCGCACGGCGTTGTGCACCGTGCTGGTCAGGTGCAGGTTGAGCGGGTCGCCGTACTCGTACTGCTTCGTCGTCTCTTCGCGGTCGTGGCCCGAGCCGGTGCGCATGGCGGAGTGGTCGCCGATGCGGTCCTTGTTGATCTGCCCGAACAGGTCGGCCAGCGCCTTCTGGCCCAGGCGACGCACACCGCGGGGCGTGAGCTCGATGCGTCCGCCCTGCTGCTCGATGAGCCCGGCGTCGGCCAGCGACTTGGTGAGGTTGGCCAGACGGTCTAGGGCCCGGGCGGCGTCGTCGCCCATGTTCGCCCTGACCTGGTCGAGGTCGATCTCCCCCAGCGCTGCCGGCGAGGAAGCCGACTGGAGCACCTCCTCCATGCGGTCCAGCTGGCCCAGCTGCGTGGCCAGGTCGGTGGCGCGGTTGAGGCTCATCGAGCCTTCGCCATTGAAGTCGTAGGACTGCTGCCAACCGGCGTCGGGGAAGGCCCGCTGGAGATTCTGTGCCAGGCGCTCCACCTGCCAACGCAGGTCCATGTCCTCGAGCACCGCCCCCATGAGCTGGCTCAGCTGCGCCTGCTGCTCGGGGCTGAGCGAGTTCCACACTGCCTGCGCGGCCGCCATGCGCTGGGCCAGCTGCTCGAGGAGCTCGTCGAGGTTCTCGGGGTCGCCGGGGAACATGTCCCCGTACTTGTCCATGAAGTCCTCGAAGCTGGGGTCGAGCTCCTCGCCGGCCTCGCGCTGCTCGAGCATCTTGTTCAAGGCGTCATACGCGTCGCGCATGCGCGCCATCTGCTCGGGGCTCATGTTCGAGAGCGCCTCGGATGCGCCCTCGAAGAAGGTGTCGGCCATCTCCCGGCGGAGCTCCTCGACCAGTTCCTCGAATCGCTCGCGCGCCTCGCTCGAGACGAAGTCGTAGTGCTGCATGCTGCTGATACGGCCCGCCGGGTCGTCGGGCTGCAGGTCGAGGGCCATCCGGCGCTCGGTGGCCACGTCGTCGGTCACTTCGGCCCGGCGCTGGTCACCCGAAGCCTGCGCCTCCTCGACGAGCTCGTCGATGGCTGCCCGCTCGTCTTGCTCGATCTCGTCGAGCTGACGCGTGAGCTCGGCCATGCGGCCGTCGGGGTCTCCCTCGGCCAGCATCTCGGCCCGGCGGCGGCGGAGCTGGTCGAGCAGGTCGCGCAGGCCGGGCACCTGATCGCCGTCGGCCGTGCGGAAGCCGCTGCGCAGCATGCGTCGCAGCGCGTCGTCCAGGTCACCGCCGGCCAGGAGGTCGTCGGTCAGGCCGGCCAGCAGGTCGTCAGGGTCGAGGTCCGAGAACTGCTGCGTGCCGTCCCACTCGGAGTAGTCGTAGCGGACGCTCACCGGCCGCTCACCGTCCGCGTCATGGTCCCCGGCGTGGCGGTCCTCGGGGTCACGGCCACCGGGCTACTTGCGCCCTCGGTACAGGGCCCGGGCGCCCGACGCGTCCTTGTTCAGCCGCTTGGTGAGGTGCAGTCCCTCGAGCAGGAACTCCAGCGCGCTGGCCATGAGTGCGGGCGACTCGGACTCGGCCGCTTCCGGACCGGCCAGCGCCCGCGTGGGCGGCTCGAGCTCGGGGATGTCGGCCAGCACCTCGAGGTAGGCCGCGGAGGCGAGGTCGTCACCCACGTGGACGACCACCTGGTCGTGGAAGGCCGCCGCGATCGACTGCGGGTCCTCGAGGGTGACCCGCCGCCGGAACACCGACAGGGTCGCCGCGGCGACGAGCTGGGCCACAACCTCGTCCTCGTGGCCCTCCTCCATGGCCTCGACCTCGATCTTGCCCTGGGTCGAGGGGACCAGCGCCGAGAGGTCGCTCACCCGGGGCACAGCCACGGGCTCACCGGTGCGCAGGGCGCGTCGCACGGCCGACGCCACCAGGGTCTCGTAGTTGGCGATGGAGAGGCGGACCGACACCCCGCTGCGCTGGTTGAGGTGGGTGCTGCGCCGGGCCAGCTGGCTGACCTCGGCCACGATCTCCTTCATGAACGGGGGAACCTGGACCGGCACCCCGGCCGTCGGCAGGTCGGCCTCGCCTTCCATGATCCGGACCTCGGTCATGGTCTCGAACGGGTAGTGGGTGCGGATCTGCGCGCCGAACCGGTCCTTCAGCGGGGTGATGATGCGGCCGCGATTGGTGTAGTCCTCCGGGTTGGCCGTGGCCACCAGCATGATGTCGAGCGGGAGCCGGATGCGGTGGCCCCGGATCTGCACGTCGCGCTCTTCGAGGATGTTGAGCAGGCCGACCTGGATGCGCTCGGAGAGGTCGGGCAGCTCGTTGATGGCGAAGATGCCGCGGTTCACGCGCGGGATCAGCCCGTAGTGCAGCGCCAGCTCGTCACTGAGGTAGCGGCCCTCGGCGATCTTGATGGGGTCGACCTCGCCGATGAGGTCGGCGATGGACGTGTCGGGCGTGGCCAACTTCTCGCCGTAGCGCTGCGAGCGGTGCACCCAGTCGATCGGCGTGGCCTCGCCCAGCTCGTCCACCCGGTCGATGGCGTAGCGCGAGACCGGGTTGTAGGGGTCGTCGTTGATCTCGGAGCCGGCGACGACGGGCATCCACTCGTCGAGCAGACCGACCATGGACCGGATGACGCGGGTCTTCGCCTGGCCGCGCTCACCCAGGAGGATCATGTCGTGCCCGGCCAGGACGGCGTTCTCCAGCTGCGGCACCACGGTGTCCTCGAAGCCCAGAACACCCGGGACGAGTGACCGGCCCGCCGCGATGGCCTTGGCCGTGTTGCGGCGCATCTCCTCGGACACCGACACCGACTCCCACCCAGAGGCGCGCAGGTCCGCCAGCGCCCTCGGCAGCTCCTCGGGGGGTCGGACCCGCACCGGGTTGGGCGTGGCCGACGGGTCGAAGTGCGCGGCGCCGTCCATGGACGAAGCCTAAACCCCTCACCCCCCGTGCGGCGCGCCCGGCTCGCAGCCCGAGTCCGCCACGACGGGACACCGGGGTTTGGTCGTCAGAACGGGGCATACCCGACGCGCCGTATACGCGGGATGCGCCGGTCCCTATACGCCGCGCACCAGTGCCCGGACCCGGCGTATACGCCGCAGATGTCCGCGGACGGCGCGTAAACGCCCGAACAGATGTCCCCGGGGCCGGCGCGTCCACCGGCGGACACGGCGCGGCTCCAGCGCGGCTCGTGCCCGGCTACTGCCCGGCCGTCGCCGGCAGCCGCACCCCGTGGCGCACCAGCAACTGATCGGCCAGGGCACGGGCCGGGCGGGCCAGGGCCCGCCCGCCGCGCTGGGCCAACGCCACCGTGCGGGTGAGGGTGGGGGCGGCAAAGGGGATGCCCACCAGAGACCCGTCGCCGGGCAGAGCGATGGCGGGCACGACCGCCGCCCCGAGGCCGGCGGCCACGAAGGAGAGGACGCCGGCCATCTCGCAGCCCTCGCTGACGAGGTGCGGCTCTACGCCTGCCTGGGCGCAGGCGGCGAGCGTCGCGGCGCGGAGGTCGTAGCCCTCCCGGAACATGACCAGGTCGAGACCGCCGAGGTCGCGAACGCCGACCTCGGCGCGGCCGGCCAGCGGATGGTCCGGCGACGTGGCCAGCACCAGCGGGTCGTCGAAGAGCGCCGTGGTGTCCACCAGCGGATCCGCCACCGGCAGGACGACCAGGGCCAGGTCGACCTCCCCCGCCGCCACTTGGGGTACGAGCTGGTGCGACCCGGCCTCGACCACCGCGAGGTCGATGCCCGGGTGGCTCTGATGGAAGGCGACCAGTGCCGGCGCCAACACGCTGGTGATCAGGCTCGGGGTGGCGCCCACGGCGACGCGCCCCCGGGCCATGCCCGCCAACGCCCGGGCTTCGGCACCCGTGGCCGCCACGTCGGCCAGGACCCGCTGCATGAACGGGAGGAGCGCGCTGCCATCAGGGGTCATCGTGACGGGGCCCTGGCCCGGGCCACGGTGGAAGAGCGAGACCCCCAACTCCTGCTCGAGCAGCCGGACCTGCCGGGACAGCGAAGGCTGGGCGAGGTGAAGCCGCTCCGCCGCACGGGTGAAGCTCCCCTCCTCGGCCACTGCGACCGCGTACGCCAGTTGGTGAAGCTGCATGAGTTAAGAGTCTATCGCTCTGAACTTGATGCGATTTATGTCTTTGACGTGCCCCGGTGCTGGCCGTAGGGTACGACCGCTGTGCCCGGCCTGAGGCTGTGCTGGGCCGTGAGGCGAACATCCCCCGGAGCCGGCGTCGTCGTTGACCGTGCGCGTGCGGTCCGGGATGGGTACCGAGGAGGAGCACGTGACGACCACGGCCGGAAGCGTGACCGGGACACCGGTTGCCATCGGGGAACGGGGTGGGCCCGACAAGCCGACCCTGCGCAAGGACGGCTGGTGGGTCGAGCCCGTGATCACCGTCGTGATCCTCGCCGCCTTCGTCGTCTACTCGACCTGGGCCGCCTTCGTGGGCAAGAACTACTACGCCGGTGCCGACCTGCACCGTGACCTGATCTCGCCCTTCTACTCGCCGTGCATCGCACACAGCTGTGTCCCGGGCAGCCACTCCTTCGGGACGCTGCCGTTCTGGAACCTCTCGCCCGCGCTGCTGATCCTCATCTTCCCGCTGGGGTTCCGCCTCACCTGCTACTACTACCGCAAGGCGTACTACCGCTCCTTCTGGTGGTCACCCCCGGCCTGCGCCGTCGCCGACGCGCACGGGAGCTACAGCGGTGAGACCAAGTTCCCCCTCATCTTCCAGAACATCCACCGCTACTTCTTCTGGATCCTGCTCATCTTCAACTGCATCCTGACCTACGACGCTGTCATCGCCTACCGCCAACCCGGGTACGGCTGGGGCGTCAGCTTGGGAGCGATCGTCCTCACGTTCAACGCCCTCTTCCTGTGGCTCTACAGCCTCTCGTGCCACGCCTGCCGTCACTTCTGCGGCGGGCAGGTGCGCTCCTTCGCCAAGCACCCGCTCCGCCACAAGTTCTGGAAGGCGGTGACACCGCTCAACGCCCACCACATGCGCTTCGCCTGGGCCAGCTTGGTCGTGGTGGCACTCGCCGACCTCTACGTGCGCCTCGTAGCCAGCGGGACGATCACCGACCCCGGCTTCCACTTCTAGGCCGCGGGGACGAGCATGCCCGACTACGAAACCCACGATTACGACGTCATCATCATCGGGGCCGGCGGCGCCGGCCTGCGCGCCACCATCGAGGCCAAAGAGCGCGGCCTTCGCACGGCTGTCATCTGCAAGTCCCTGCTGGGCAAGGCGCACACCGTCATGGCGGAAGGCGGCATGGCCGCCGCCATGGGCAACGTGTGGCAGGAGGACAACTGGCAGGTCCACTTCCGCGACACCATGCGCGGCGGCAAGATGCTCAACAACTGGCGCATGGCCCAGATCCACGCCCAGGAGGCCCCCGACCGCGTCTACGAGCTCGAGCGCTGGGGTGCACTGTTCGACCGCACCAAGGACGGGCGCATCTCGCAGCGTGACTTCGGCGGCCACCGCTACGCCCGCCTGGCACACGTGGGTGACCGGACCGGCCTCGAGCTGATCCGCACGCTCCAGCAGAAGGTCGTCTCGATGGGCACCGATGTGTTCATGGAGACCAAGATCCTGCGATTGCTCTCCGACGACCAGGGACGCATCTCGGGCGCGGTCGGGTACCACCGCCCTACGGGCAAGATGGCGCTGTTCACCGCCAAGGCCTTCGTGCTGGCGACCGGGTCGATCGGCAAGGCCTGGAAGTACACGTCCAACTCCTGGGAGTCGGTCGGTGACGGTCACGCCATGGCGATCTGGGCCGGCGCCGACGTCATCGACATGGAATGCGTGCAGTTCCACCCGACCGGGATGGTGTGGCCCCTGTCGGTGCGCGGCATCCTGGTCACCGAGGGTGTGCGCGGCGACGGCGGGGTGCTGCGCAACTCGGAGGGCACCCGCTTCATGTTCAACTACGTCGCCGACATGTTCCGGGCCGAGACGGCGGATACCGAAGAGGAAGCCGACGCCTGGTACGACGACCACATCAACAACCGGCGCACCCCCGACCTGCTCCCCCGCGACGAGGTGGCCCGGGCCATCAACTCGGAGGTGAAGGCCGGCCGGGGCAGCCCACACGGTGGCGTGTTCCTCGACATCGCCTCGCGACGCCCCGCCGAATACATCCGCCGCCGACTCCCCTCGATGTACCACCAGTTCATGGAGCTGGCCGGCGTCGACATCACTGCTGAGCCCATGGAGGTGGGACCCACCTGCCACTACATGATGGGCGGCGTGCGCGTGGATCCCGAGACGCAGGCGGCCACCGTGCCCGGCCTCTTCGCCGCCGGCGAGGTGGCGGGCGGCATGCACGGGTCGAACCGCCTGGGTGGCAACTCGCTCTCGGACCTCATCGTCTTCGGCCGCCGGGCCGGCCTCGGCGCCGCTGACTTCGCTGAGGGCCGCGGCGGCCTACCGAGCGTCGACGTGGCCGAGGTGCAGTCGGTGATCGACGCGGCCTTGGCGCCCTTCACGCGGCAGAGCGGGCCCAACCCCTACGACGTGCATCAAGAGCTGCAGGAGACCATGCAGTCGCTCGTCGGCATCATCCGCAACGGACCGGAGCTCGAGCAGGCGCTGTCCAAACTCGAAGACCTCAAGCAGCAGACGGCCAGCCTGAAGATCGACGGATCGCCGATCTACAACCCCGGCTGGAACCTGGCCACCGACCTGCCGTCGATGATCACGACGTCGATCGGGGTGGCGCAGGGTGCCTTGCACCGCACCGAGTCGCGCGGTGGGCACACCCGAGAGGACCACCCGGGGCCGGACCCCGACATGGGCAAGGTCAACTTCGTCCAGCGCCAGACGGCCGAGCACGGCTTCCTGGCCCCGATCGACATCGCCCCCGAGCCGCTCCCGGAGATGCCGGCCGAGCTGCGCGCGCTCTTCGAAGAAGGGAAGTGAGCCATGGCCGACACTGACGCGAGCAAAACGACCGGTGCCGCGGGTGGCACCACGACAGCACCGGCATCGAGCGGCGGCACGGTCACCATGCGGGTCTGGCGGGGCGACGAGAACGGCGGCGAGTTCACCGACTACGTGATGCCGGCGGTCGACGGCGAGGTGGTGCTCGACGTGATCCACCGCGTCCAGGCCTCCGAAGCGCCGGACCTGGCCTGCCGCTGGAACTGCAAGGCGGGCAAGTGCGGGTCGTGCTCGGCCGAGATCAACGGCCTCCCCCGCCTCCTGTGCATGACGCGGATGGACACCTTGCCCGAGGGCGAGCCGGTCACCGTTGCGCCCATGAAGACGTTCCCCATCATCAAGGACCTCGTGACCGACGTGTCGTTCAACTTCGAGGTGGCCAAGACGGTGCCGGCGTTCAAGCCGGGCCCCGAGCCCGAGGGCGGCTACCGCATGCAGCAGATCGACGTGGAGCGGGGCCAGGAATTCCGCAAGTGCATCGAGTGCTTCATGTGCCAGGACGTCTGCCACGTCATCCGCGACCACGAGGAGAACAAGCCCAAGTACGCCGGCCCCCGGTTCTTCATCCGCTTCGCCGAGCTCGAGATGCACCCGCTCGACGTGAACGACCGGCGCGAGCTGGCCCAACAACGCGGTCTGGGCATGTGCAACATCACCAAGTGCTGCACCGAGGTGTGCCCCGAGCACATCAAGATCACCGACAACGGCATCATCCCGATGAAGGAGCGCGTGGTCGACGCCCGCTACGACCCGGTGGCCTGGCTGGGCCGCAAGATCCTCGGGCGCTCGAAGAAGTCGGCCGACGAGGCGTCGGCCGGCTGAACCGCGCCGGCGACCCACACTCTGCGCATGGCCCACTACCTCTCACCCGAGTGGGTCGAGTCCTTCGACACCGCCCTGCGCGCCCTCGACCTCTCGGACGTCCTCGCCACCGCGGCCGAGGGATCCCTGGCCGCCGCCGACGGCTCCTTCAGCGTCGTCCAGGTGGTCACCGGCGCGCCGGCCGGCGTCCGCAGTGACGGGTCCGGCGGCGAGGTGCGGCTCGTCCTCACCGTCGAGGACGGCCGCGCCGGCCTGCAGCTCGATCCCGCTGGCACCGTGACCGGCACCGCCACCATCGTGCTCGGCTACCCCCAGGCGCTGGCCCTGGCGCGGGGCGAGCTCGACCCGGCCGACGCGCTGGCCGCCGGCCAGGTCCGGGTGCGAGGCGACCTGGCCGCACTGGTGGCGGGGCAGGACGTCCTGGCCGCCGCGGCGGCCCGGCTGGGGGGCGCGCTCGAGGGGCTGACCGACCCCGCCGTCGACCCGGGCCACGACCGGCCGTCCTGAGCGGGCGGACGGGACGGACTGCCTCCGACGGGCGCCATGGCGATCACCCGCTTCTCGGCGGCGGCCCGGCCGCCGTGGTTCGACGGCCGCTACCGGGGACAGGTGGCCGTCGTCACCGGCGCCTCGGCCGGGCTGGGCGCCCAGCTCAGCCGTGACCTGGCCCGCGCCGGGGCCACGGTGGTCGGCGTGGCCCGCGACGCGACGCGCCTCGCCGAGCTCGAACAGGCGCTACGAGCCCTGACCCCGGCCTCGTCCACCGCGGTGTGCGACGTCGCGGACACCGGCGCCCTGTGCCGGGTGCTCACCGAGGTGGCGGACGCGCAGGGCCCGGTCGACCTGCTCGTCAACAACGCGGCCCAGGACCCCGCCGTGCGGCTGGTCGACATCACCGAGGAAGACTTCCGCCGCACCTTCGACGTGAACTTCTTCGCGCCGGTGGCGGCCACCCTGGCCGTGCTGCCGTCGATGACCGAGCGGGGCCGGGGCACCGTCATCAACATCTCGTCGGACGGTGGCCGGCTGCCCTCACCGGGACCCGGTGCCTATCCCTCCTCGAAGGCGGCCCTCTCGGCCTTCACCGAGTCCGCGTCCTTCCGGCTCGAGCCCAAGGGGGTCCACCTCCACGTGGTGTACCCCGCCTTCATGGCCACCGAGCTTGGGCTGGGTGCGCTCGGACGGGGGCTGCGCACGCCGCCGCGGATGACCACCCGAAGCGTCGAGCAGGTCTCACGCCGGATCTTGGCTCGGGCCGGGGGGCCTTCGCTCGAGATCAGCGTCTCGGGGCTCATCGACGCCGCCATGGTGTTCCGGGCCCTCATGCCGCGCGCCTACCACCGCCTGCGCCGGAGCTGGTAGCCAGGCCCGGAGGCCGTCCCCGACGCGTCGCCTGGGCGAACTGAGCGCGACCGGGATATGGTCGCGGGTACCGGCTCGCGACCGCCGGGCCGATGGCAGGAGGGACGACGTGCACCAGCCGATCGACGACCACTTCCTCTCGAGGTACCGGGCCCTGCTGGACGCCGAAGACGTGGCGTTCGACGAGCTCGAGCATGCGTGCGAGGACGGAGATCGCATGCAGTTCGATAAAGACATGGTCGATTGGCAGCGAGCCCTCGAGCACAAGCTCATCTTCCTCGCCAACGCAGGAATTGATCTGAAATTGCCCGTTCTGGGCTAGGAGGCGGCGCCACGTCACCCCGCCCTGCCGTCGGCAGTGCGAGAATGCTGACGTGGCGAAGTCATCCGAGAAGTCCCTGCCGGGCCTGAGCGACGGCGGCAAGAAGCGCGCACGCGACGGGGCACCCGGGGTCGTGGCCCCGTCGAGCCGGGTGAACGTGGCGTTCCCCTTCTCGCAGATCAAGCTCCAGGAACCCAGCAAGGAGCTGATGGACCTGGCTGCCGTCCTCGTCGACCTGGTGGCCGCCATGGCCGAGTGGATCCCCGAGGACCGCCTGGAGGATCTGCGCGCCCGGGCCCAGGCGATCTACGAGAGCCTGCGCTGAGCGCCCGGCGGGCTCACCTGCGCTGAGCGCGCCTCAGGCCAAGCCGACCGAGCGGGCCACCTCACGCATGGCGGCGTCGAAGAACGCCTCGGGGTCGAGGATCGTGTTGCGCCAGTGGCCGAACACCTCGAGGCTAAGGGTGCCCACGATCGTCGACCACGCCCCGACCGCGGCCACCACGTTCCCCGTCGGCACGTCGTCGAACAACCCCTCAGCCACCGGCGCCACCGCATCGCGGAGCCGGGCGGGGACCCCCGAGGGCTGATCACCGGCGGCGCGCAGACGGCCGGCCCGGTGCGCGTCGACGACGGGCCGGGCCATGGCCCTGGCCACCCGGGTGTAGGGCGCCACCGTGGCCTCGGGGGCCTCGTAGCCCGGTACCGGGGTGCCGAAGACCAACCCCCACTCGTGCGGGTGCGCCAGGGCCCAGCTCCGCAGCGCCCGCGGCACCGCCAGCCAGCGCTCGGCGTCGCCCGGCCAGCCGGCCACCGCTTCGTCGGCCGCCCGCTCGGCCACGTCGGCGAGCGACTCGAACGCCTCAATGATGAGGGCGCTCAGCAGTGCGTCCCGCCCGGCGAAGTACCGGTAGAGCGCCGAGGGCGCCATCCCGAGGTCCCGCGCCACCGAGCGGAGCGACATCGCGGCAGCGCCCTCCCGGGCCAGGTGGTCACGGGCGACGGCCAGGATCTCGCCCGACATCTCCTCGTGCACCCGCTCCCGGGCCGTCCGGGACCGGGGCACCACCGCCCTCTCCGCCGTTTCCCGCCGGCCGTCTCCGCCGTCTCCGCCGCGGTGTCGAGCTCGGGCATGGACCAAGTCTGACCCTTTCGGAGCGTGAACACAAGTACTTGACAAGAACATCGTTCACTCTTAGTATCATTGTTCGTGCCTACTGAGACGGAGGAAGGACCCATGAGCACCACACTCGAGCCCCAGCAGCCGAGCGACTTGCAGCACGCCAACGCCGCCCCTCACTACCTCGAGCCCGACTGGTTCACCCGGAACGTCATGAACCGGCTGATGAAGGGGCTCACCCGCCTGGGGGTGAGCGTGCGCGGATCTCGCGTGCTCGAGCACCGGGGCCGCACCACCGGCGAGCTCCACCACGTCCCGGTGAACCTGCTCCTGCTCGACGGCACCGAGTTCCTGGTCGCCCCCCGGGGCGAGACCCAGTGGGTCCGCAACCTGCGGCACTCCGGGGGTCGCTTCGTGCTGATCCTGGGGCGGCGCCGGCGCCAGTGCCACGCCCACGAGGTACCCGTCGACGAGCGCGTGACCGTCCTGCGCGCCTACCTGCGCAAGTGGGGCTTCGAGACCAAGATGTTCTTCGACGGCGTCACCCCCGAGTCCAGCGACGCCGAATGGGCGGCCGAGGCGGCCCGACACCCGGTGTTCGCCCTGGACTGACCCTCGGTTGGCATGATGGCCTCGTGGACGCACATCGCGACGACACGGCGACGGAGCTCGGGCGGCGCAACCTCGTCGCGTTCAACCGGGCGGTGACCCGCTGGGCCAGTCAGGGTGCGCTCGAGGAGGATGCTGACGTCGTCCTGTGCGCCGGGGGCACCTGGATCCCGGTGATCGCCAACAACGCGTTCCGCACCCGCGACGCGGTGGACGGGGCGGAGTTGGTGTCCCGGGCCGACTCGTTCTTCGCCTCGCTCGCCCGCGGCTTCACCGTCAAGGTCCGCGACACCGGCGCGGACGAAGACCTGCGGTCCTCCTGCACGGCGGCCGGGCTGGAGGCCTTCGGCGAGCCCGCTCCCGAGATGATCCGCCGCCGGCCGCTCCCCGACCTGCCCGTCCCCCCCGGTGTGCACGTGAGCGTGGTCGACGACGAGGACGGTCTGCGCGGCTTTCAGGCGGTGAACGCCGCGGCCTACGGCACATACGGGATGCCCGCCGAGGTCCTCGGCGACCTCTTCGACCAGCCGGCGGCACTGCTCGGCGACGCCTCGGTGCACATCGTGCTGGCCCGCCGTGGCGACGAGCCCGTCGCCACGGCGATGGTCTACGAGAGCGACGGCGTGGCCGGCCTGCAGTGGGTGGGCACCGTACCGGCCGCGCGCGGCGCCGGCCTGGGCGCCCTCGTGACCACCGCGGCGACCAACCTGGCCTTCTCCCGCGGCGCGGTCTCGTGCACCCTGCAGGCCTCGGTCATGGGCGAGCCGGTGTACCGGCGGCTGGGCTACGAGACCCTCTACCAGTGGGCCGAGTACGCCCGCTGGCCCCGGCGGCCGGCTCAGAGGCCGAGCAGTCCGCGCACATAGGCGGCCTGACCGGCGTGCTGCAGGCCGTCGTCGGCGATGCTGACCAGCCGCACTCCCATGGTCACCGGAGGGTCCCAGCGGCGGTCCACCACGCGGTCGAGGTCCTCGGGCCGCAGCTCCTCGAGCAGGCCTCTCGTGCGGGCGTCGACTTCGGCCAGGTACCCGAGCAGCAGCTCGGGGCCCTCGGGGCGCACGGCGCGCACGTCGTCCTCGGTGTGGCCGTAGCCGACGTTGTCCGGGTCCGCTTCGAGCCCCACGCGCCGCGCCCAGTCGCCGCCGACCCAGACCTGCCCGGTCCCGAGCAGCTCGGCCACATGGTGGTCCTGGACCCGGGCGATGTGCCAGACCAGCCAGCCGATCGGATTGGTGCCCGGAGCGGGCGACCGGGTGAGCTCCTCCGCATTGAGGCCGTCGACCGCATCGGCGGCCAGGGGAGGGATCCGTCCGTAGAGGTCGAGCAACAGCGGGGCCACGTCCATGCCCCGACCTTAGGCCCAGAAGGTGGTACGAGCGGGCTGCAGGGTGGCCACCACCATTGTGCGCGCCCCGCCGTCGTGGCCCACTGGGGCCATGGGCAGAACAGACCTCGCGCGCCCCAAGCCGGCGGAAGCAACCCAGGCGACGCGTCGGGACTCAGCTCGGGGTGACTCCGCCCTTTCGATCGCGGCGGCCGCGTTCGCGCTCGCTACGGGATTCACCTCGGTGGTCACCGTGCGCGACCACCTGCCTGGGCGCCCCTTCGGCATCGGGATCCCGCTGTCGGTTCCCGCCGCCATCCTGGTCGGCTGGGGTGGCGCGGTCGCCGCTCCGTGGCCCCTCCCCGTCGGTGGTCTGGTCGCGGCGACCCGGGCGAAGGATCCGGATCGCGGTGCGGCACCTGCGCTGGCGTGCGCCGCGATCGGCACGGCGGCGATCGTCGGGTTGCTGATCGAGCCCAACTCCTATCACCGCACCACGTGGACGCGTGCCACGCGGGCGGCGTTCGTCGCGCACCTCGCCTTCTCCGGCCTCCTGGCGACGTGCGGGCTCCGCCGTGCCCGACAGATCGGGCGCGATCGGCCTCACCGCGAGCAGCGGCAGAGCCCTCAGACGCCGGCGGCGGGCTCCACACTCGGCCGCTGGATGTCGTAGCGGGTCTTGGCCGTGTAGCCCACCAGGCCCACGACGAGCAGGGTCAGCACGAGCGCCGTCTGCCAGTCACCGAAGGCGATGCCGCTCACGTCGTGACCCTTGGAGAAGTAGTCGGCGAACGATGCGCCGACGGGGCGGGTGATGACGTAGGCGAACCAGAACGAGAACACGGCGTCCCAGTGCAGGAACTTCCAGCCGGCCCACGGGACCAGGATCACGAACGAGAAGAGGATGCCGGTGGCCAGGTACCCCAGACCCAGCGAGCTGGCCACGAAGTCGCCCAGTGCGGTCCCGAGGCAGAAGGTGGCGAAGACCACGGACCAGTAGTACTTCTCCCGCCGATTGGTCGTGATGGAGTGGATGTCGAGCGTGTGCTCGCTGCGGTTCCACACGTAGAAGACCGCGCCCAGCACGACGATCCAGAAGAGGGACGTGACGCCGTAGGGCAGGCCGAAGACCAGATGCATGGTGTCGGCCACGCCGGTCCCCGCCGTGGCGATGGCCAGCGCCAGGAACCAGTACGGGATGGCCGCGTAGCGGTGCGAGGCGAACTGCAGGATCAGCGCGGCCACGAACATCGAAACCTCGACGACGACGCCGAGCTTCTTGTTGTTCACGAACATGTCTGAGATGGCCTCGCCGGCGGCCGTCGTCGAGATCTTGATGACCCAGAACAGGACCGTCACCTCGGGCACCTTGGCCGCCAGCGGCTGCTGGTTGAACACTCTGAGCAGCGAGCGCACGCTGTGGGCCTCCTTGTCGCCTCGCCTCAGCGCATCGTACCGTGGCCCCTGAGCGCGGCCGGTGACCCGTCTGGCACCCGTTTTCCCTAGCCAGGGTGTGTTTTCACCGCCATCGACTCGACCAGGGGATGAGGCGGGCGCTCCTCGAAATCATCCCGTGGGTGTAGCGCGCGCCGGGTGCACCCACAACGGCGTGACAACCCGATCGGCGCGAAGTCAACGGTCTGACAACGAGACGCGCACCCCGCCGCCCTCCGCCGAGCGGTAGGCGGCGTCGACCAGCCGGTGTGCCTCGAGCGCCTCGGCCAGGCCCGGGGCGGGAGCGCGGCCCTCGTCCACGGCGTCGACGAAGTCCCGGTCCGCCTCCGCGTAGGCCCGGACGGCCAGCCCGACCTCGTCGTCGGCCAAGGGCAGCGCGTCGACCCAGGGCGGCGACGGGCAGGCGCGCACCTCGGTGCCGGCGCTCGTCTGCACGTGCAGCGGGCCGCGGAACTCGTCGTCGAGCCACACCATCCCCTCGCGGCAGAACACCTCGACCCGGCGCGTCGAGCCGCGGCTCATGATGTCGTGCCAGACGCTGGTGAGCTGGGCCTCGAACCCCGAGGCGAACGACAGCGCGACGGCCGCCAGGTCCTCGACGCCCTCGTGGCCGGCGTGATTGGCCGTGCGCGCCGTGACGCCGTCGACCTCGCCGAAGCAGAAGCGCAGGATGTCGACGTCGTGGATCGAGTGCTCGATCAGGCACCCGCCGCCGGCCTGGGACACGTCGGCCCGCCACTGCGACGCGTAGGTCCCCCGGATCGGGAAGTACTGGTCGTCCCGGAACACGGCGGCCATGGGCTCGCCGAGCGACCCGCCGGCGACGAGGTCGCGCAGGGCCACGAAGACGGGCGCGCTGCGCAGCACCAGGCCGCTCTGGCTCGGCACCCCGGCGGCCGCCACGGCCTCGACCATGGCGCGGGCGGCGGGCAGGTCCCGGTCCAGGGGTTTCTCGCAGAACACGGCGCACCCCGCGGGGAGGGCTGCGTCCACGGCGGCCCGGTGGGCCACCGTCGGCGTGCAGACCCACACGGCGTCGCTGCGCCGGGCCACCTCGGCCGGGTCGGCCACCACCTCGGTGCCGGGCCCACCCACGGCGCCCGCGAACGCAGCGGCCCGGCGCTCGCGCACGTCGTGCACGGCGGTGATGGACGCGTCCACGACGCCACCGTCGATCATGGCCTTCAGGGCGAGCCCGTGGGCCCATGCGATGAGTCCCGATCCGACGAAGCCGATGCGCATGACCCGGACACTAACGAGGACCGAGGCCGGCCGGGCTGCCGGAGTGTGCCGGGCTACCGGAGTGTGCCGGGCTACCGGAGTGTGCCGGGCTACCGGAGTGTGCCCGGTGCCCCACCGCGCCCGCCGCCCAGCGCGTCCATGAAGCGGGCCGCCACCACCACCAGCAGTCCGATCTCGGAGCGCTCGCGGCGCCGGATGGGCGTGGGCCGCCCGCCGCACACCACCAGGCCGGTGTCGGGGACCGCCTCGACGAACACGCCGGATCCGGTGGTGTCGTTGGCCGGGTCGGCCCCGCTGCGCGCCCCTTCGGCGAAGGCGGCCACCCACTGGACCGAGGGGGCGTCGCCGCGCACCTCGAGGTAGCGTGCCAGCTCGGCGTCGGCCAGGCCCAGCCAGGAGAGCTCGAAGAGCGAGCGCAGGGAGCCGGTCAGCGCGCGCAGCACGGCGTCGGGGGTCCCCGCTTGCAAGATGCCCGCCGCCGCGGTGAGCACGGTGCCCTCCCGGTCCGGGGCGGCGTCGGCCACCATCTCGGTGACCACCTCGACCCCGACGCCGGGCACGTTGCGCACCCCCCGGCACATGGCGTCGACCGCGCCCGGGTCGTCGGGCAGCTCGACCACCAATTCGTCGATGGCCACCCCGGCCTCGCGCTCGAGCACCTCGAGGCCGACCACGTTGCCCTTGGCGACGCCGATCTCGGCCGCCACCGCGCCGAGTACGCCGGGGGCGTCGGGGACCCAGATGCGGACGCGCGTCAGCACGGCCTCACCTGCTCAGTGGGTCCTCGTCATCCGCACCACCACGCGCATGGTGTTCTCCGCGTTCCCGGCATAGATGCCCTTGACCGGCGGCACGTCGCCGTAGTCTCGCCCGCGCCCGACGGCCACGTGCCGCTCCCCGACCACGCAGTCGTTGGTGGGGTCGTAGCCCCACCACTTGCCGGTCCACATCTCGATCCAGGCATGGCTCTCGCCCGAGATCTCCTCGCCGATGGTGGCGTCCGCGTCGGGGTGGAAGTAGCCCGAGACGTAGCGCGAGGGCAGCCCGCACGCCCTGGACAACGCCAAGGCAAGGTGGGCGAAGTCCTGGCAGACCCCCGCGCCGTCGGCGTACGCCTCGTTGGCCGACGTGTGCACCGACGTCACACCGCGCACATAGCGGAGCGCGTCGTGGGTGGCGGCGATGATGCGGCGCGCCGTGGCCAGCGGCCGGTCCGCCCGCAGCCCGGCGGCCAGCTCGCGCAGCTCGGAGTCCGGCGCGGTGTACAGGTGGTGGGTGAGGTGGTCGGCCATGGTCGTCGACGCGTCGGCTACCTCCTCCCAGGTGCCGTCGGCCGGTTCTGCGGCCCGCTGCGTGTCGACCAGCGCGTGGCCGAGGATGGTAAGGACCTCGTGCGCCCGATCCACGTTGAAGGCCACCACCTGGGTGCCCCAGTAGTCGACGTAGGAGTACTGCGGCGCCGCGGGCACGGTGACCACCCGGGTCTCGAGCGCCGTCTGGCGCTGCTCGGTGCGCGGGGTCACCCGCAACTCGTTGTACGACGCCCGGGCCCGCCCGTCGTAGTCGAACCGCGTCTCGTGGGCGACGCGCAGCCGCCAGCCCTCGCCCCGGATCATCCGCCCCCACCCCCTTGGCGCCACTGCACCGGCAGGTCCTGGGCGAAGTAGCGCCGGGTGACGGCGTCGCTCACGGCCGAGATCGAGGCCTGCAACCGCTCCAGGCGGGCCTCGAGGCCCCGCGACAGCGTGGCCGGCGCCGAGTACTCGAGCTCGGCCCGGGCCAGGCCGATCAGTCCGCGGGCGTCGTCCCAGGTCCCCTCGCGCCCGGCGTTGATCTGGTCCAGGCAGTCCTCGGCCAGCGTGAGCGATGCGAAGGCCGAGCGGGGGAACAGCCGGTCGCGCAGCAGGAAGTCGAGCACGCGCCCGGGCTCCACCACCCCCTGGGACAGCCGCAGGTACGGCTCGTAACCGCCGCACGAGCGCAGCAGCATCACCAGGCCGGTGTCGAAGACCTCGTCGAAGGCGACCGTGGCCAGCTGCCGGGCCACCACGTCGGTGCGCTCGAGGCACCGCCCGAGGGTGAAGAAGAGCCACGTCTGGTCGCGACTCATCATGGTGTCGGCCAGGCCCATCATGCCGGCGCACTGCGTCTTGACGAACGAGAGGTACGGGGCCGGGCCGGCGCTGCGGCCGGCCTGCCACTCCGCCGGCAGCTGCGACCAGGTGGCGTTGATGTGCTCCCAGAACTCGACCGGCACCACGTGGCGCACGGCGCGCGTGTTCTCGCGCGCCGCCGCCAGTGCGCCGGCGATGGACGAGCGGCTGTCGGGGTCGGTGGCCAGGCGCTCGGTCGCCTGCCAGAGCGTCTCGGTCCCCGAGTCGGGCAGGCCCATGACGGCGAGCAGCCGGCGGGCGGCGTGCGAACCTTCCACATCGCTCTGCTCGAGCGCCTGGTACACCGAGACGTCCAAGATGCGCGCCGTGCCCTCGGCGCGCTCGACGTAGCGACCGACCCAGAAGATCGACTCGGCCACCCGGCTGAGCAGGGCCCGGGTCACCGGGATCCCCGCGCCGCTCGCTGCTGCCCTCGATGTTGCTGCTGCCGTTGTTTTGTTGTTGTTGTTGTTGTTGTTGTTGTTGTTGTTGTTGTTGTTGTTGTTGTTGTTGGACGCCGAGCTCCCCTTCGACCAGCGGCCCCACGTCCATGGGCGGGCCGGCCATGCGCGGGGCCGTCTGCCGGGGTGGCAGGACGGGCATCGACGGGCCGCCGCCCACCACCCAGGTGTCCTTCGAGCCACCGCCCTGGCTCGAGTTGACCACCAGGCCGCCCTCCTGGAGGGCCACCCGGGTCAGGCCTCCCGGGAGGACCCAGACGTCCTCGCCGTCGTTGACGGCGAAGGGGCGCAGGTCGACGTGGCGCCGCACCATGGACTGGTCGACCCAGGTGGGCGAGGTGGACAGCGCCACCACGCGCTGGGCGATCCAGTGGCGCGGGTCGCTCTCCACCTCGACCGCCAGCTCGTCGAGCTCGGGCCCGGTGGCGGCCGGGCCGATGACCAGGCCCTTGCCGCCGGACCCGTCGACCCGCTTGAAGACCAGGTCGCCCCGGCGGGCCAGCGCATCCTTGCGCACGCGGTCGTCGACCAGGTGCATCGTCTCCACGTTCTGCAGGATGGGGTCCTCACCCAGGTAGTAGCGGATCATGGCCGGCACGTAGGTGTACACGAGCTTGTCGTCGGCCACGCCGTTGCCCACGCCGTTGGCGATGGTGACCCGCCCGGCGCGCGCCGCGTTGGCCACCCCGGGGCAACCCACGAGCGACTCGGGGCGGAACTGCAGCGGGTCGAGGTAGTCGTCGTCGATGCGCCGGTAGATCACGTGCACCGGCACCTCGCCCTCGGTGGTGCGCAGGAACACGTCGGTGCCGTGGCACACCAGGTCACGCCCCTCCACCAGGTGGACGCCCATCAGGCGGGCCAGCAGCGCGTGCTCGTAGAAGGCGGAGTTGTGCACCCCGGGGGTGAGCACGACCACGGTCGGGTCCTGGTCCTGCACCGACGCCGGTGCAGCACGGCGCAGGGCGTGGACGAGCCGGGCCGGGTAGTCGGTCACCATCTGGATCGGCTGGCCCCAGAAGAGCTCGGGGAGCACGCGCGCCATGGCCGCCCGGTTGGCCAGCACGTAGCTCACCCCCGACGGGCTGCGCAGGTTGTCCTCGAGCACGCGGAACTCGCCGTCCTCGTCGCGGATCACGTCGATCCCGGCCACGTGGATGCGCACCCCGTTGGGCGGCGAGTATCCGTAGGCGGCCCGCACGAACCCCGGTGAGCTCGTGATCACCTCGTGGGGCACGAGGCCGTCGCTCACGATCCGCGCCGCGCCGTAGACGTCAGCGAGGAAGAGCTCGAGGGCGCGCACCCGCTGGGTCACGCCGTCGGCCACCTGCTGCCACTCCGCCGCCGTGAAGATGCGGGGCACCACGTCGAGGGGGAAGGGGCGCTCCTCGCCGTCGAGGTCGAAGGTGACCCCCTGGTCCATGAAGGCCCGGGCCAGCCGTGATCCCCGGGCCGAGACGTCGTCGGGTCCCATCTGGGCCAGCGAGGACGCCACGGCGGCGTAGGGGGTCCGGGTGGCCCCCTCCGGGTCGACCATCTCGTCGAAGGCGGCGCCGGTCAGCCCTCGAGCGGACGCGCCGTAGCCCTCGAAGAGGTCTCCCACGTGCCTCACGGTGCCAGGCATGTGTTTCGCCCCCGTTTCATGGTCGCGAACAGCCGGTGACGAACCCGCCGGGGGCGTCGGCGGGCGACCGGTCCGGCCCTCCCACCAGGGCTCCTACGGGATGAGGCCCAGCTCCTTGACGTCGTTGCGTTCCGCCAGCAGCTCCTCGGTGGTGATGCGGATCCGTTCCTGGGCGAACTCGTCGTGGGCGAACCCCTCGGCGACGGACCAGCCGCCGTCGCCGTCGGCCACCACCGGGAAGCCGAACTGGAGGCCCTCGGGCGCCCCGTACTGGCCCGAGCTGGCCACGGCGACCGAGAAGCTGTCGCCGGCCGGGGTGGCCGCGCGCAGGCTCACCACGGTGTCGATGGCCGCCGCGGCGGCCGAGGCGGCCGAGGAGCTGCCCCGGGCGTCGATGATGGCCGCCCCGCGCTTCTGCACCGTCGTGATGAAGTCGCCCTGGAGCCACCCGGCGTCGCCGATCACCTCGGTCGCCGGCTTGCCACCGACCTTGGCGTTGGCGAAGTCGGGGAACTGAGTGGCCGAGTGGTTGCCCCAGATGGCCACGTTGGTGACCTCGGCCACGGGGGCACCCGCCTTGGCCGCCAGCTGCGCCTTGGCCCGGTTCTCGTCCAGCCTGGTCATGGCGAACCAGCGGTCGTCGGGCACCTCGGGCGCGTTCGAGCGGGCGATGAGGCAGTTCGTGTTGCAGGGGTTCCCGACGACGAGCACCTGGACGTCGGAGGCGGCGTTCTCGGCGATGGCGCGGCCCTGCGGCTTGAAGATGCCGCCGTTGACGCTGAGCAGGTCGCCGCGCTCCATGCCCGCCTTGCGTGGGACCGAGCCGACGAGCAGCGCCCACGAGGTGCCGTCGAAGGCCATCTTCAGGTCGGAGGTGGCCACGATGTCGTGCACGAGAGGGAAGGCGCAGTCGTCGATCTCCATCACGACGCCCTCGAGCACCTTCATGGCCGGCTCGATCTCGAGCAGGCGCAGCACGATCGGCTGGTCGGGGCCGAGCAGCTGGCCCGAGGCGATGCGGAAGAGGATGGAGTAGCCGATCTGGCCACCGGCGCCGGTGACGGTGACGTGGACGGGGGTCTTGGCCATGGGGAGGGCTCCTTTCAGAGGCGGTCGACGATGGCCGAGGCGAACTCGGAGCACTTGACCTCGGTGGCACCCTCCATGAGGCGGGCGAAGTCATAGGTCACGACCTTGTCCGCGATGGTGGCCTCGAGCGCCTGGACGATGTCGGCCGCCGCGTTGTTCCAGCCGATGTGCTCGAACATCAGCACGCCCGACAGCAGCACGGACCCCGGGTTGACCTTGTCCTGGCCGGCGTACTTGGGCGCCGTGCCGTGCGTGGCCTCGAAGATCCCGTGACCGGTCACGTAGTTGATGTTGGCCCCCGGGGCGATCCCGATGCCCCCGACCTGGGCGGCCAGCGCGTCGGAGAGGTAGTCGCCGTTGAGGTTCGTCGTCGCGATGACGTCGAAGTCCGAGGGCCGGGTCAGGACCTGCTGCAGGGTGATGTCGGCGATGGTGTCCTTCACGAGCAGCTTGTCGCCCGCGTCGCCGTCGCAGTCGTCCCAGCCGACGGCCACGTCGGCGAACTCCTCGCGCACGAGCTCGTAACCCCACTCGCGGAAGGCCCCCTCGGTGAACTTCTGGATGTTCCCCTTGTGGACCAGGGTGACCGAGCTGCGCTTGCGCTCGAGTGCGTAGGTGATGGCGGCCCGGACGAGGCGCTTGGACCCCATGGGCGAGATCGGCTTGATCCCGATGCCCGACTCCTCCCGGATGGGCCAGCCCATCTCTTCGCGCAGGTAGGCGGCCAGCTTCTCCGCCTCCGGGGTGCCCGACTGCACCTCGTAGCCGGCGTAGACGTCCTCGGTGTTCTCCCGGAAGATCACCATGTCGACCAGCTCGGGGTGGACGACGGGCGAGGGCACCCCGGTGAACCAGCGCACCGGGCGCAGGCAGACGTAGAGGTCGAGGATCTGGCGCAGGGCGACGTTGAGGGACCGGATGCCCCCGCCCACCGGGGTGGTCAGCGGGCCCTTGATCCCGATCAGGTGCTCGCGGAAGGCCTCCACCGTGTCGTCGGGCAGCCAGTTCCCCGTCTCGTCGAACGCCTTCTGCCCGGCCAGCACCTCCTTCCACGCCACCGTGTGCCCGTGCTTGGCGGCGGCCGCGTCGAGGACCAGCTTGGCGGCCGGCCAGATGTCGACGCCCGTGCCGTCGCCCTCGATGAAAGGGATGATGGGCTCGTCGGGGACGACCAGGGTGCCGTCGTCGCCCATGCGGATGAGGTCTGCCATGGGACGGATGCTAGGGGCCGGGACGGCGGGGTCCCAATCGGGGCGGCCGGCCGTGGTGTGGCCGGGCCGCTGCTCAGGTCCGGAGCAGACCGGTGAGGCGGGCGTACTGCTCGGTGTCGTCGCCCAGGAGCGTCCCGACCCACCCCAGGGTGTGGTCAGCGTCGATGTGGGTGCCCCACCGGAGCATCTCTTCGATGTCGAGCCAGTCCTTTGGTCGGTCGAAGATCGCCTTGCAGACAACGAGGTGCTCGGGCGCCAGGATGGGAATCTCCACCGGGCCGAAGCCGACCCGGCGTGCGCGCTGGGCCATCTCGTGGTGGAAGTCGAGGGTGGCGAAGAAGACGTCGAGGTAGGAGCCATCCCAGTCCAGGCGGGCCTGGCCGTCCCGGGCGATGAGGTCGCGGTCGGTGGCGGAGACGGTGACCCCGATCGTGACCAGGGCGCCGAGGACCGGCGCCGCCGCCTCTGGCGGCAGGGTGAGGTTGACGTCGATGTCCGTTGTGGCCCGCGGGTTGCGGTACCAGGCCAGTGCGAGCGCGCCGCCGAACTGGTGGGGCACGCCGAGCGAGTCGAGCATCTCGTGGAGGGCGACGATCCGCGAGGCGAGCGCGCCCAGTGGGACCGGGGCGATCGCGTCCGTCATGTGGGCTCCGCCTGGCGTTCCCGGGTCTGCTGCCGGACCTGCCCGAGGGGCGGAAAGGCGAGGCCCTCGAGTGGACGGCGGGGGGTGAACGGCGCGATCTGCTCGGCGAAGTTCAAGAGGTCAATGAGTGCCTCGCCAGGATCCCGGCGCCCTGCGGCGGCCGTGTCGGGCGGCCGGGTCTCGAGGGACGCCGCCATTCGACGCGACGACTCGACGAAGTGCCGCATGTCGTTGCGGCGCCCATGCCCGACGGGGACACCGCGGCGGCGGGCCGAAGCCCGGACGGCGTCGGCGTCGAACGGCCTGGTCGCCCGGCGGCGGGCGGTGGCCAGCACCTCGTCGCTCAGCTGGGCGAAGTTGGCCAGGGAGCGCGCCCGGGGGCCATTGGGGGTGTGGACCGACTCCCTGATCTCGAAGCGGCCCCCGGGACGTGCCACAACGTACGCCATACCCACTATGTTACCCACTATCAGTCCACTGGGTCGGCGGTGATGATTGGTGGCACCGAACAGGCCCCTGGGAGCCTGCCCGACGCCGATGGGTGGTGCCACCACCAGAGGGCCTGAAGGGTGACCACCTTGGTCACCTCCATCGGAAGGACCAAGCTGACGTGGACGTGGACGTGGACGTGGACGTGGACGTGGACGTGGACGTGGACGCGAGGAGCGTGCCTTGGGAGCAGTGAGGTTGGTGTTCCACGCCGGGCTACGCCGCCGCTGGCGGTCCTGGCTGGCCATCGCGCTCTTGATCAGTGTGGTGGGTGGGCTCGTGTTGGCCGCCGCTGCCGCTGGTCGCCGGACCGAATCCGCGTTCCCGCGGTTCGTGGCGGCCCACGGGTTCGACGCCGTCGTCTACGCCACCAAACCGGTGCCCGCCGTCGCCCGCATCCCCGGGGTTGCCTCGGCCACCGAGCTCATCATCCCCGACACGGGGAATCCAACCTGCGACGTCTGCGTGCACCCCATCAACGGGAACGACTTCGGCATGGGGGTCGTGTCGGGCCGGGGCCCGTCGCCCTTCACGCTGGTCTCCGGCCACCTGCCCGACCCGTCGCAACCCGACCAGGTGCTGGCATCGTTCACCCTGCAACAGGACGACGGGGTGCAGGTTGGCACGGTGATCCACGTCCCGTTCGAGGCACCCTCGCAGGCCGCCGACTACAACAACCCCAACACGGGGCTCCCCACCCCGAGAGGTCCGCGCCTGGCCCTCCGAGTCGTCGGGATCGAAGCCAGCGAAGTGGAGTTCCCCTCGGGGACCAGCCCTCTCTACCTCCTCTACGGCGGCCCGGGGTTCGCGCGCTCGGTGCTCCCCCACACGGCGGTGCAGTACCAGTACCTCGTCCGTCTTCACGATCCTGCCTCCAACCTCCTTGCGTTCGACCCGCACGTCAGCAAGCTGGACCTGGGCACGGGCAATGTGGGTGCCTCGAGCGAGGACGGGGTCGCCGCCACGATCGAGGCCTCCATCCACCCCCAGGCCGTCGGGTGGTGGATCCTCGCCGCGCTCGCCGCGCTCGTCGGGCTGGCCGTCGTGGGCCAGGCACTGGCCCGTCAGAGCGCCGTCGAGAGCGAGGACCACCCGACATTGGTCGCCATCGGCGTGTCCCGACGCCAGCTCTTCGCGCTCGACATGGCACGGAACCTGGTGGTGGGCCCGGCCGGCGCGGTCGGCGCCGTCGTGATCGCCACCGCGTTGTCCCCGATCGCACCCCTCGGCGAGGCACGCCTGGCCGAGACCACGACCGGACCGGCGTTCGACCCCCTCGTGCTCCCTCTCGGGGCACTCGCCACCGTGGCGGTCGTGCTGGCCCTCGGCATCTGGCCGGCGTTGCGGGCGGCGCGCACCGGGCGGACCGACGACCGGGCTGCGCACACGCGCCCCTCGACGGTGGTCAGGCACCTGGTCACCTTGGGGGCGCCACCGACCGCGGTGATCGGCGTCCGCAATGCCCTGGAGCGCCGATCCGGCGGGACCACCTCCACCGTCCCCCTCGGCTCCGCCCTGCTGGGCATGGTGCTGGCGGTCATCGCGCTGTGTGGGACGGGGGTCTTCGGCGCCAGCCTCACCCATCTGACGGCGACACCCCGCCTCTGGGGCGACCCGGAGCAGGTCGAATTCGATCCGGCCAACGGCGCCCTCCTCGCGAGCCTGGAGGGCAACAAGGCCGTCACCGGGATCACCGAGGGCGTCGGCGCGGGGTACCTCACGGTCAACGGGAAGGTGGTCGGGAGCATCGCCGGGACGGCCGTCAAGGGCCCGCTTCTCTTCTCGACCGTCACCGGCCATCTTCCGGTCGGCGACGACCAGATCGGCCTCGGCGTCTCGACCATGCGCCAGGTGGGCGCACAGATCGGGTCGGACGTCGACGTCACGGTGACGACGCATTCGGGTGCCCGGCGGACCGAGCCGTACCGGGTGGTCGCCCAGAACTCGTTCCCCCAGCGCGGCGGGTTCGTCAGCCTCGGCACCGGCGTCCTGATGACGTCGGCTGGCCTCGAACGCGCCATGTGCCCTCCGGGTCCCCAGCTGGCTCTGTGCCGACAGAAGGTGGGGCCAGGCAGCGGCAAAGGCGGGATCCGCGTGAGGTTCGCGTCGGGTCCGCGAGGAAAGGCCGCGATGGACCGCTATCTGGCGGCGTACGCTCCGATTGCCTCGGAGCCCCTCGCCCCGACCTCCCTGGTCAACTTCGGCGAGGCGGTCGACTTCCCGCTCATCTTCGGTGTCATGCTGGCCGTGTTCGGCGCCGCCACCCTGGCGCACCTGCTCATCGCGAGCGTGTCCCGCCGCCGCCGAGAGGTCGGGCTCTTGAAGGTCCTGGGCTTCGTCAACGGCCAGGTCGTCTCGACGGTCTCCTGGCAGGCGACGACGCTGGCCCTCGTCGGGGTCGTCGTGGGTGTCCCGCTCGGGTTGGTCGTTGGGAGGACGGTGTGGGACACGTTCGCCAACAACCTCGGAGTGGTCCCGGTCACGGTGGTACCGATCCTGCTTGTCGCCGCGATCACGGTGGCGGTCCTCATTGGCGCCAACATCATCGCGATCGCGCCGGCTCTCGTGGCGACGCGATCGAGACCGGCCGACCTCCTGCAGCCTCTCGAATGATCGCCGTGGCGCTCGCCCCGCCGGTGTCTCTCGACCCGGCGCCCGGCGCTACCTCGAAGCCGTGCCCAGCGGGCCGAGCCCCAGCGCGGCGTAGATCTCGCGGGTCGCGCTCGAGGTGTTGAAGGTGTAGAAGTGCAGGCCGGGCACGCCCGAGGCGAGCAGCCCGGAGCACAGCTCGGTGGCGAGCTCCACGCCCTCCTTGCGCACGGCGTCGGGGCCGCCCCGCTCGGCGGCGGCTCGCAGCCGCTGCTGCATCCAGTCCGGGGCGGCGGCGCCCATGGCGCCGAGGCGACCCATGGTCGAGAGCGAGGTCACCGGGAGGATCCCGGGCAGAACGGGTTTGGTCACGCCGCGCGCCTCGAGGTCGGCCACCAGGCCCTCGTACTCGGCCGCCTCGAAGAAGAACTGCGTCACGCCGAAGTCGGCCATCTCCAGCTTGGCCGCCAGGTGGTCGCGGTCGCTCGTCATGTCCGACGAACGCGGGTGTCCCGCCGGGTGGGCGGCCACGCCGACGGAGAACCCCCCGATGGCCCGGGCCAGCTCGACCAGGTCGCAGGCGTAGGCCAGCTCGCCCGGCCCCGCCTCGGGGTCCTCGGGCGGGTCGCCGCCGAGCGCCATCAGGTTCTCGACCCCGGCCTTGCGCAGCGACACGAGGATGTCGGCCAGCTCGAGCCGGGTGTGCGCCACACAGATGAGGTGCGCCATCGGATTGAGCTTGGTCGTGTGCAGCATGCCCGACACGAGGTCGAAGGTGCGCTGGCGGGACGCCGCCCCACCCCGGTATGTCACCGACACGAACGAGGGCTCCAGCGGCTGCAGCTCGCCGATGGTGCGGGCCAGCGTCGCCAGCTCCTTGTCGTTCTTCGGCGGGAAGAACTCGAACGAGTACGTGGGCCCGGCGGCCAGGAGCTCGGTGATGCGCGTCATGACGCCTGCCCGGCGTCGACGCGGCCGAAGTCGTCCTCCAGCCGCACGATGTCGTCCTCGCCGAAGTAGCTGCCGTGCTGCACCTCAATGAACACCAGGTCGGTACCGCCCTCGTTGGCGATGCGGTGGGCGCCCTGGCGCGGGATGTCGATCGACTCCCCGGGCCCGAGCTCCATCACCGATCCGTCGAGCGTCACCTTGGCTGTGCCCGAGACGATGAACCAGTGCTCGGCCCGCTGGGCGTGCCGCTGGTAGCTGAGCCGCTTCCCCGGGTGCACCACGATGCGCTTGACCTTGTGGTCGGGCGCATCGTCGTCGAGGACCGTGTAGTTGCCCCACGGCCGCTCGTCGTACTCCCGCTCGCTCGCGCTCACCTGCGTCCCTCCCTGGCGCCTGGACCTGCCGGGGATCCGGCGCGGCGGCCCCGGTTCACCGGGCCGACATCTCCGCCGCCCGCACCGCGTTGCGTAACAGCATGGCACGCGTCATGGGGCCCACTCCACCGAGCCTGGGCGTGATCCACCCGGCCACCCCGGCCACGTCGGGGTGCGCGTCGGGGATCAGCTTCTTCCCCTCGAATGTGGTGCCGGCCGACACGACCGCCGCGCCCGGCTTCACCATGTCCGCCGTGAGCAAGTAGGGGCGGCCGGCGGCCGCCACCACGATGTCGGCCGTCCGCGTGATGGCGGCTATGTCCTCCGGATCGACGCCGGTGTGGAGCACGGTCACCGCCGCGTTGCACCCCGGCCGCTTCATGGACAGCAGCATGGCCAGCGGGCGACCGATGGTCACCCCGCGGCCGATGATCACGACGTGGCGCCCCTCGACCGGGACGTCGTAGGCGTGCAGCAGCTCGACGATCCCCGCCGGGGTGCACGGCAACGGCCCCGGCGTCCCCAGCACGAGACGGCCGAGGTTCACCGGGTGCAGGCCGTCGACGTCCTTGCCCGGCTCCACCGCGAGCAGGGCGCGCTCCTCGTCCAGCCCGGCCGGCAGCGGGAGCTGCACCAGGTAGGCGCTCACCGCGGCATCGGCATTGAAGCGCTCGATCACGGCCAGCACCTCGGCCTGGGTGGCCGTGGCCGGCAGGTGCTCGCCGACCGAGTGGATCCCGACCGAGGCACAGTCCTCGTGCTTGAGCGCCACGTAACGCGCGCTGGGCGCGTCGTCGCCCACCAGTACCGTGCCCAGCCCCACCCGGACGCCCTCGCTGCGCAGCCGCGCCGTGCGGTCGGCCACCTCACCGCGGATGCGGGCGGCCACCGCCTCGCCGTCAAGCAGGATGGCGCTCATCAGTGCCGGAAGTGGCGCTCGCCGGTCATGACCATGGCCAGACCGGCCGCGTCGGCCGCCGCGATGACCTCTTCGTCCCTCACCGAGCCGCCCGGCTGGACGACCGCGGTGACCCCGGCGTCGGCCAGCACCAGCAACCCGTCGGGGAAGGGGAAGAAGGCGTCGCTCGCGCCGGCTCCGCCCTTGGCCCGCTCGCCAGCCTTCTCGACGGCGATCTCGGCCGCCACCACGCGGCGACTGTTGGCCGGCGCCGACACCGACCGCCTGCCCTCCGGTCACCACCGCGATGGCGTTGGACGTCGTGCGGCCGCACACCCGCCAGGCCAGCACCAGGTCGCGCCACTCGTCGTCGGTGGGCCGGCGCGACGTCACTGCCCGCCACTCGGTGCGCGGGGAGACGAAGTCGTCGACGTCCTGCACCAGCACGCTGGCGCCCAGGCTGCGCAGCTGGCGCGCCGCCCGCTCGGGTGCGGGCCCCGAGAGGATCCGCGTGGCCTTGCGCCGGCCCCGCAGGGTCTCGAGGGCCTCGGGCGCGTAGGACGAGGCGATGATGACGTCGGCCTGGGGCCCCGCCGCGATGGCGTCGGCCACCTCGCGCGTGACCTCGCCGCCGATGGCCACCACGCCCCCGAAGGCGCTCAGCGGGTCGCACTCGAGCGCCCGCTCGAATGCCGTCACCAGGTCCGGTGCCACGGCCGCCCCGCACGGGTTGGCGTGCTTGATGATGGCCACCGCCGCCTGCCCCACGCCGGCGTCGGCCGCCAGCTCGTGCACCAGGCGCCAGGCGGCATCACCGTCGAAGATGTTCAGGTACGAGAGCGGGGTGCCGCTGTGCTGGGCCATCTGGTCCCACCAGCTGGGGGCGCCGGCCACCCGGTAGCGCGAGCCGCGCTGGTGGGGGTTCTCGCCGTAGCGCAGCACCTCGGTGCGCTCGAGCGTCAGGTGGAGCGTCGGGGGGAGGACCGCGGCGAGGGCCGCCTCCTCGGCGTCGGCCTCGGTCGACCCCTCGAGCCCGTTCAGCGGCGCCGGCCCGCCGGCGTCGAGCCAGGCCACGATGGCGGCGTCGTAGGCCGCCGTGTGGGCGAAGGCGGCCCGGGCCAGGCGCCGGCGCGTGGCCGGCGACAGCGAGCCCGAGGCGCGCAGCTCGCCCAGCACGACCGGGTAGTCCGCCGGCGAGGTGACGATCCCGACGTGCTCGTGGTTCTTGGCTGCGGCGCGCACCATGGCCGGCCCGCCGATGTCGATGAGCTCCACCGAGGGGTCCGAGGAGAACGGGTAGAGGTTGGAGACCACCAGGTCGATGGGGCCGATCCCGTTCGCCTCCAGATCGGCCAGGTGCTCGGGCTTGGAGCGGTCGGCCAGGATGCCGCCGTGGATCTTGGGGTGGAGCGTCTTGACGCGCCCGCCCAGCATCTCGGGCGACCCCGTCACCTCGGCCACCTCGAGGTGGGCGACGCCCGCCCCGCTCAACCGCGCCGCGGTGTTGCCGCTGGCCACGAGCTCCCACCCCAGGTCAGTGAGGCCCTGGGCCAGCTCGACCAGCCCCTCCTTGTCGTAGACGGACAAAAGGGCCCTCACGACGTCATCTCCGCTTCTGCTCCTTCCGCTCGCACCGCGCTCGTCGCGGCGTCGCTCTCCACTCGTGCCGGCGGCTCGATCTCCCGACCGGCCGCCAGCTCGCCCAGGGCCCAGCGCACCGTGGCCGGGTACAGCGCCCGCTCCGCCACCTTGATCCGCTCGTGCAGCGTCTCCTCGGTGTCACCGGCCAGGACCGGGACGACCTCTTGGGCCAGGATGGGGCCGGCGTCCATCTCGACGGTGGCCAGGTGGACCGTGCACCCGGTCTCGGCCACGCCGGCCGCCAGCGCGTCGCGCACCCCGTGCCAGCCCGGGAAGGCCGGTAGGAGCGCCGGGTGCGTGTTGAGGATCCGGTTCGGGAAGGCCGCGTGGACCCCTTCGGTCATGACGGTGCCGAACCCGGCCATGGCCACCAGGTCGGTGCCGTGGGCCACGAGCGCGGTGGACACTGCCTCGGTGAAGGCCGGCCGGTCGAACTCGGGGCCGAAGCCGCCGAAGCGCTCACGGTCGACCAGCTCGGCGTCGACGCCCCGCTCCTCGCTGAGCGCCAGGGCGGCGCAGGGCCGGTCCGAGAGGACGAGGGTGACGGGCAGCCCCGCCTCGAACATCGCCCGCAGGATCGTCCCGGAACCCGAGACAAGGACCGCGAGGCGCACGGGGTCAATCTAGTGGGGCGTCGGAGGTCGCTTCGCCGCAGTCCCGTCGCCCAGTCCCGTCGCCTGGTCCTGTCGCCTGACCTCGTCGCCGTGGCCTTAGCCCGGGTCGACCTCCGCTCCCGCGGCCACCCGGCTCTTCGCCGCGTTGAGCAGGACGCGCACGACCGCGCCGATGATGACCAGGTCCAGCAGCATCTGGCCGGCCACCACCAGGCGGGCCGGGTCGGTCTTGGGTGTGATGTCGCCGAAGCCGACGGTCGAGAAGACGGTGATGGTGAAGTACAGCGCCTGGGTCTGGTCGAGCGTCTGCGAGAACGTCGTCGCCGAGTGGTGCTCCATGGTGAGGTAGATGCCCGAGAACGAGGCCAGGAACAGTGCGACGACGATGCCCAGTGCCTCGACGGCGCGCAGCTCGGGCAGCTCGGCCACCGAGATGCGCCGCACCTGCCACATGAACACCGCGGCGATCAGGGCCACGTCGGCGCACGCCCGGAGCACCACACGCGGGCCCGAGCGGTCGCCGAAGGGCAGCACGTAGTAGGCGCCGAAGATCACCACCCAGGCCACCACGATGGTGGCCCCGGCCCGGATGAGGGCCAACCGGCGCTGGCGCGTGTCGAGGTCGGCCAGGCGCAGCGGCTCGGCGGACACCGTCTCCCGTCGGCGCCGGGCGGGCAGGCGGCGCGCGCCCTCCCCGCTTCCGGGGTCGCCCGCTGGGTCCGCTTCGTCCGGTGGCGTCATCGCCCCCGACGCTAACGAGGTGCCCGGCCGCGATGGGGTACCCCACCGGGGCCGGGGTCCTCCCGGCCCCGGGGTCCGTACTGGCCTAGCTGAGACCCCGCACGATCTCGACCATCTTCTCCCCACACTCGGTCGGGTTGCGGGCCACGGCCACGCCCGCGGCCGACAGCGCGTCCATCTTGGCCTGGGCCGTGCCCTGGGAACCCGAGATGATGGCGCCGGCGTGGCCCATCTTGCGCCCCGGCGGGGCGGTCACGCCGGCGATGTAGGCCGCCACCGGCTTGGTCATGTTCTCCTTGATGAACTCCGCCGCCCGCTCCTCCTCGGAGCCCCCGATCTCGCCGATCAGCATCACGGCCTTCGTCTCGGGATCGCCCTCGAAGGCGGCCAGGCAGTCGATGAAGTTGGTACCCGGCACGGGGTCGCCGCCGATGCCGACACAGGTGGTCTGGCCGATGCCCTGCTGGGAGAGCTCGTGAAGGGCTTGGTAGGTCAAGGTGCCCGACCGCGACACGATCCCCACCGGGCCGCCGGGGAGCGCGATGTCACCCGACGTGATGCCGATGTTGGTCTTCCCCGGGCTGATGATCCCCGGACAGTTGGGACCGAGCAGGCGGGTCCCGGGGAACTCGTCGACCAGGCGGTTGTAGGCCACCGCCTCGTCCTGGGCCGGGATGCCCTCGGTGATGCACACGATGAAGCCGATGCCGGCCTCGGCCGCCTCGACGATGGCGTCGGCCGCGCCCCGAGGTGGCACCGAGATGAACGAGGCCACCGCCCCGGTTTCGCGCACCGCCTCGGCCACCGAGGCGAAGACCGGGATGCCCTCGATCTCCTCCCCGCCCCGCTTGGGGTTGGTCCCGCCCACGACCTTGGTGCCGTAGGCCCGGTTGCGCAGGCCGTGGAAGAGCCCCTGGCTCGTCGGGCTGATGCCCTGGATCACGACCTTGGTCGTCTCGTCGACGAAGATGCTCACGTTCGATCCTGTTCTCTCTGCTGTGCGCGGTGGGTGGTCTGTGGTCTGCCGGGGCCTACGCGGAGGCCAACGACACGGCGCGCCGTGCCGCCTCGAGCATGGTGGGCTCGGCGATGAGCCCGTCGGAGAGGTGGGCTGCCAGCAGCGCCCGGCCGGCCTCGGCGTTGGTGCCGTCGAGCCGCATGACCACCGGCGAGCTCAGCTTCACCCGGCTGGTGGCCTCGATGATCCCCTTGGCCACCTCGTCCACCCGGGTGATGCCGCCGAAGATGTTGACGAAGATGGCCTTGACCGAAGGGTCGGCGTTGATCACCTCGAGCGCGGCCGCCATCACGTCGGCGTTGGCGCCACCTCCGATGTCGAGGAAGTTGGCCGCCCGGCCGCCCACCTGGTTCACCACGTCGAGCGTGCTCATGGCCAGGCCGGCGCCGTTGGCGATGATGCCGACCGAGCCCTCCAGGCCGATGTAGTTCAGTCCCTTCTCCTTGGCCATCTTCTCCCGCGGGTCGATGCCGGAGTCGTCCTCGTACTCCTCCCACTCGGGGTGCCGGAAGGAGGCGTTCTCGTCGAGCGTCACCTTGGCGTCGAGGGCGTGGACCTTGCCCCCGGGGGTGAGGATGAGCGGGTTGATCTCGGCCAGGTCGCAGTCGCCCTCGACGTAGCAGTGGTAGAGCCGCACCAGCAGGGTGGCCGCCTGGTCGCGGGCCTCGGAGTCGAGGTTGGCCCGGTCGACCCACTCGCGTGCGGCCGCCTCGGTGATCCCCTCTACGGGGTTGATGTGGATCATGGCGATGGCGTCGGGGTTGGTCTTGGCCACCTCCTCGATCTCGACCCCGCCCTCGGCCGAGAGCATGCCGAGATGGAGCTTGGCCGGCCGGTCCAGGGTGAAGCTGGCGTAGTACTCCTTGTCGATGTCCGAGGCGTGCTCGATCCAGAGGCGCTTGACCACGTGGCCCTTGATGTCGAGGCCGAGGATGTTCGAGGCGTGGAGGCGCACCTCGTCGGCGTCGGCCGCGAGCTTCACCCCGCCGGCCTTGCCCCGGCCGCCCACCTTCACCTGTGCCTTGACCACGACGGGGTAACCGGCCGCCTCGGCCTGCTCGACGGCATCGTCCACGGTGTCGGCCACCCCGCCCGGGGACGTGGGGATGCCGAAACGGGCGAAGTACTGCTTGCCCTGGTACTCGTAGAGGTCCACTTGGGTGCTGCCTCCTTGTTCTCTGTGTCGTGTTCTCTGTCGTGCGTCGTGCTCGGAGTCGGGACTCTCGGTGTCGGTTTGGTCGTCTCGTGGTCGCTCCGTGCCGATCGTGACGCCGGCGCGGGCCCTCCCCGGCCGGCGCTCCGGTGCCCTGCGTCGACCTCCGGCGCGGCGCGCCGGGCGGACGGTGCGTCCCGCGAGGGGGCTCAGGCCTGGAGCGCCTCCTCGCGCTGGTCGAGCGCCTCACCGAGCCACGACCCGATGGAGTCGAGCGGCGTGCCGGGGGTGAACACGGCGGCGACACCCTGCTCCTTCAGCACCGGGATGTCGGCCTCGGGGATGATCCCGCCCACGATGACCAGGACGTCGTCCCGTCCGGCTTCGGACAGGAGCTGCACCACCTTGGGCACGAGCGTGAGGTGCGCACCCGACAGCAGCGACAGCCCCACCGCGTCGGCGTCCTCTTGGACCACGGCCTGGACGACCTGGTCCGGCGTCTGGTGCAGGCCGGTGTAGACGACCTCGAACCCGCTGTCGCGCAGCGCCCGGGCGATGACCTTGGCCCCCCGGTCATGACCGTCCAGGCCCGGCTTGGCCACGACCACCCTGTAGGGACGTTTCATGCAGCATTCAGGATACGGAAGCCCTAGTCGATACGCCAGACCGTGTCCCGGAGGGGTCGCCCCGTGTCGCGGGGCTGCGGCGGGGCTCAGGCCCGCCGCAGCGGCGTCGCCGAGAGCAGCAGGTTCTTCCGCCCGACCGAATCGAAGTCGACTGTGGCCTGGGCGCGGGACCCCTCGCCCTTGGTGGCCCGCACCACCCCGCGGCCCCAGTGGTCGTGCACCACCTCGTCACCCGGTTCGAGGCCCAGGTCCTCGGCCCCGGTGCTCCCCCGCGTCGCGGCGGGCCCGCCGCCGCGGCCACCACGGGTCTGGCCGGCTGCCTGGACGGCCAGCGGCACGGCCGGTGCGAAGGTGGCGCCGGGCAGGTGCTCCTCGCCCGAGAGGGTGTCGTACCCCGTGCCCCGCCGGGGCGAGCCGAGGCCGATCTCTTCGACCAGGTGCGCCGGCACCTCGGTGGCGAAGCGGCTGGGCATGGCCGGCTGCGTGCGCCCCCAGGTCGTGCGGGACCAGGCATGGGAGATGGCCAGGTGTCGCCGGGCCCGGGTGATGCCCACGTAGAACAGCCGGCGCTCCTCCTCGAGCTCGCTCGGCTCGGACAGCGAGCGGAAGTGGGGAAAGATGCCCTCCTCGAGACCCACCACGAAGACGGCCGGGTACTCGAGACCCTTGGCCGTGTGCAGGGTCATGAGCGAGACCCGGGTCCCGTCGCTGTCGATCTCGTCGGAGTCGGCCACCAGGGCCACCGTCTCGAGGAACCCGGCCACGTCGTCGAAGTCGGCCGCCTGGGTGGCCAGCTCGGCCAGGTTCTCGATCCGCCCGTCCGCCTCGTGGGTGTGCTCGGCCACCAGTTCGGCCAGGTACCCGGTGCGCTCGGCCACCAGCTGGACGAAGTCAGCCGGGTTGACCGTCTGGACCAGCGGGCGCAGCTCGGCCAGCGTGGCGGAGAGGCGCTCGGCGCCCTTCAGGGCCTTGGCGCTCAACCCCGCCTCGGCCGCGCGGTCGATGGCCGCGCTGAACGTCACGCCCTCGACCTGGGCCCAGGCCGCCATCCGGGCCACCGAGGTGTCGCCGATGCCGCGCTTGGGCACGTTGACGATCCGGCGCGCCGAGACCTCGTCGTCGGGGTTGGCTAGCACGCGGATGTAGGCCAGCACGTCCTTGATCTCGCGGCGGTCGTAGAAGCGCGCGCCGCCGACGACCTTGTAGGGGATGCCGGTGAACTTCATGGACGTCTCGAGCGGGAGGCTCTGCGCGTTGGTGCGGTAGAAGACGGCCACGTCGCCCCACGTGAGGCCTTCCGACGCGTGCAGCCGGAGGATCTCGCTCGAGACCCACGCTGCCTCGTCGCGCTCGTCCTCGGCGCGGTAGCGCTTGATCGGGCCACCGGTGTCCCCGACCGTGAAGAGCTCCTTGGGCTGGCGGCCGAGGTTGTTGGCGATCACCGCGTTGGCGGCGTCGAGGATGGTCTGCGTCGAGCGGAAGTTCTGCTCCAACAAGATGGTCGTGACGTTGGGGAAGGCCCGCTCGAACTCCAAGATGTTGCGGATGTCCGCCCCGCGCCACCGGTAGACCGACTGGTCCGAATCCCCGACCACGCAGACGTTCCCGTGGGCCTCGCCGAGGAGCTTGACGATCTCGTTCTGGGCGTGGTTGGTGTCCTGGAACTCGTCGACCAGGATGTGCCGGAACCTCTCCTGGTAAGCCTGGCGCACGTCGTCGCACGCCTGGAGCAGGTTGGCGGTGACCATCAGCAGGTCGTCGAAGTCGAAGGCATTGGCCGCGAGCAGTCGCTGCTGGTACTGCGTGTAGACCTCTGCGATGCGCTTGCGGAACGGGTCAGGACCCTCAAGGGCCTCGTCGCGGAAGGCCTCGAAGTCGACCAGCTCGGACTTGGCCTGGCTGATCACCCCCTGCACGGCGCGCGACGGCAGGCGCTTCTGGTCGAAGCCCATCTCGGCGGTGATGACCTCGATCATCCGCCGCGAGTCGGTGTCGTCGTAGACCGTGAAGCCAGACCGGTAGCCGAGCCGGTCGGCGTTCGTGCGCAAGATGCGCAGGCACGCCGAGTGGAAGGTCGAGACCCACATCTTCTCGGCCGCCGGGCCGACCAGCTCCGCGACGCGGCGAAGCGCATCTCGTCGGCCGCCTTGTTGGTGAACGTGATGGCAAGGATCCCCCAGGGCGCGGCGTCCCCGGTGGCCATCAGGTGGGCGATGCGCCGTGTCAGCACGCGCGTCTTGCCCGACCCGGCGCCGGCGATGATGAGCAGCGGACCGCCACGGTGTTCCACCGCCGCGCGCTGGGGCAGCGTCAGGTCGTCGACGAGCGCGCTCGGATTCCCCGAGAAGGCGCCGGTGGCGATCGCCGACCGCTTGCGGCGCCGCCGGCCGTCGTCCGCGCCCTCGACCGCACCGTTGGCCGCGCGGTCGGCCGCCGGTGCCAGTGTCGCGGCCGGCGTGCGGTCGTCGTCGGGCGGGACGGACTCGGCAGCCGCGGCCGCGCCCACGCCTTCGTCGGACGTGTCGAACAGCTGCCCGTGCACGTACCCGCTCCGGCCGCTCGCCCCGCCACTGCCCCCGGTGGTGGTGGTCACTCCCACTCGATGGTCCCGGGCGGCTTCGACGTGACGTCGAGTGCCACCCGGTTGACGCCCTCCACCTCGTTGATGATCCGCGACGCGATGCGCTCGACCAGGTCGTAGGGCAACCGCGCCCAGTCGGCCGTCATGGCGTCGTCACTGGTGACGGCCCGGATCACGATCGGATAGGCGTAGGTGCGGCCGTCGCCCATGACCCCGACCGTCCGCACGGCCGGAAGGACGGCGAAGCTCTGCCACAGCTCGCGGTACAGGCCGGCCCGGCGGATCTCCTCGACCACGACGGCGTCCGCGTTGCGCAGGATCTCGGCCCGCTCGGGGGTGACCTCGCCGATGATGCGCACGCCGAGTCCCGGGCCCGGGAAGGGCTGGCGCCACACGATCTCGTGGGGCAGGCCGAGCTCCTCGCCCACCGCGCGCACCTCGTCCTTGAACAAGAGCCGCAGCGGCTCCACCAGCTCGAAGTCGAGGTCCTCGGGCAGGCCGCCCACGTTGTGGTGCGACTTGATGTTCGCCGCCGTGTCGCTGCCGGACTCGATCACGTCGGGGTACAAGGTGCCCTGCACCAAGAACTTCGGTCCCTCGCCCGTGCGCGCGCCCATGTCCGCGCCCGCTGCCGCGTGGTCGCCCGCTCCGGTGCCCCCTGCCGCGTCGCCCGCGCCGCCCGTCCCGCTGCCGCCGGCACCGAGGTCGCGCGCCACTTCCTCGAAGATGCGGATGAACAGCTCGCCGATGATCTTGCGCTTGCGCTCGGGGTCGGTCACCCCGGCCAGCGCGGCGAAGTAGCGGTCGGCCGCCTTCACGTGGATCAGGTCCACGTGGAACTGGCGGCGGAAGGTGTCCTCGACCTGGTCGGCCTCGCCGGCACGCATGAGGCCGGTGTCGACGAACACGCAGGTGAGCTGGTCGCCGATGGCCTTGTGCACCAGCGCCGCGGCCACAGCCGAGTCCACGCCGCCGCTCAGCGCGCACAGGACGCGGTCGGTCCCCACCTGGGCCCGCACCGCAGCCACCTGCTGCTCGATGATCGACACGTGGGTCCACTCGGGCAGGCACCCGCAGGCGTCGATGAGGAAGTGGTCGAAGACCTCGCTGCCCCGGTCGGTGTGCACCACCTCAGGGTGGAACTGGAGCCCGAAGAGCCGGCGCTCGGGGTCGTGCATGGCCGCCACCGGCGCGCCGGCGCTGGTCGCCGTGGCCACGAACCCCGGCGGTGCCTCGGTGATGGCGTCGCCGTGGCTCATCCATACGCTCGCCGTGGCCGGCCAGTCCGGGCACAGCGGCGAGGGTGCGGTCAGGGCGAGCTCGGTGCGCCCGTACTCGCCCTGGCCCGTGCGCGACACCGTGCCGCCGAGCTGCAGCGCCATGAGCTGGGCGCCGTAGCAGAGGCCGAGGATCGGGATGCCCAGCTCGTAGAGGCCGGGGTCGATGGTCGGGGCCGGCGTCTCGTAGACGGACTTCGGCCCACCGCTGAAGATGATGCCCTTGGGCGCCCGGGCGCGGACCTCCTCGACGGAGATGGAAGCCGGGACGATCTCGGAGTAGACGTGCGCCTCGCGGACCCGCCGGGCGATGAGCCGGGCGTACTGGGCCCCGAAGTCGACGACGAGGACGGTGTCGGTCAGTGCCCCATCCCCACGCCCTGGGTGCGCTGGAAGAACTTCCCTTCGGTCTGCAGCGACGGCGCCACCATGACCTCGGCCTTCTGGAACTCCTTGACCGTCTCGTAGCCGCAGGTGGCCATGGCGGTCTTGAGCGCCCCGAAGAGGTTCATGCGGCCGTCGTTCTCGTGGGCGGGGCCGAGGAGGATCTCGCGCAGGCTGCCCCGCACCGACGTGCGGACACGGGCGCCCCGCGGGAGGGTCGGGTGGAAGGTGGCCATGCCCCAGTGGAAGCCCCGTGCGGGCGCCTCGAAGGCGGAAGAGAGCGGCGAACCGAGCATCACGGCGTCGGCACCGCAGGCGATGGCCTTGGCGATGTCCCCGCCCTTGGACATCCCGCCGTCGGCGATGACGTGCACGTAGACGCCGGTCTCGTCGAGGTGGCGCATGCGGGCGCCGGCCACGTCCGCGATGGCCGTGGCCTGCGGGACCCCGAGGCCGAGCACGCCACGGGTGGTGCAGGCGTTGCCCGGGCCGACACCGACGAGCACGCCGACCGCGCCGGTGCGCATGAGGTGGAGGCCGGCCTGGTACGAGGCGCAGCCACCCACGATGACGGGGATCTCGAACTCACGGATGAAGCGCTTGAGGTTGAGCGGCTCACTGGTCTTCGAGACGTGCTCGGCGGAGACAACCGTGCCCTGGATGACCAGGAGGTCGAGCTCGGCGGCCAGGATGGCCGGCGCCAGCGCCTCGGTGCGCTGGGGCGTGACCGAGGCGGCGGTCGTGATGCCGGCCTCCTTCATCTGGCGGATGCGCGCCGTCACGAGCTCGGGGACGATCGGCTCCTGGTACATCTGCTGCATGCGGGCCGTAGCCTTCTCGTCGTCGAGCTCGCGGATCTCGTCGAAGAGCGGCGTCGGGTCCTCGTAGCGGGTCCACAGGCCCTCGAGGTTCAAGACGCCGAGGCCACCGAACCGCCCGAGCTCGATCGCCGTGGCCGGACTGATCACCCCGTCCATCGCCGCGCCCATCACCGGCAGCTCGAACTTGTAGGCGTCGATCTCCCACGAGATGTCGACGTCCTCGGGATCCCGGGTCCGGCGGCTCGGGACGATGGCGATGTCATCGAACCCGTAGGCCTGACGTCCCGACTTGAAGATGCCGATCTCGATCTCAGCCACTCTGCTCGCCCTCCGGCACTGGTCGACCGGTACGGCACGACCACCACACCGGCATGTTGTTCTGTGCGAACGCCGGGCCGACACGCCGACGATCCCTCATCCTACTCTGCGTGTCGTGCCCCTCCGGCCGGGCCTGGGTGCGAATTCCGTCGCCGCGCGAGACTCGTGCCGATGGCCCCGCCCGAGACCCCCGGCGATCCCGGCACCCCTGCCGAAACCGCCGACGCGACCGGCGTGGTCACCCGCGGCATGCGGGCCATGCTGCGGCGCCGGCAGGCGGCCGTGGAATCGGGTGACCGGGCCGTGGGCTGGAAGATCGGCTTCAATTCCCCCGCCATCCAGGCCCACTTCGGGCTGCGCACCGCCGTGGTGGGGTACCTGCTCGAGTCCGGCGTGCTGCCGGACGGCGCCACCGTGGCCATCGGGGGCTGGACCGCACCGGCCGTCGAGGTCGAGGTGGCCATCCGCGTGGGTGAGGACGGAGGCGTGGCCGGGCTCGCCCCCGCCCTCGAGCTCGTCGACCTGGACCTCCCCTACGACGACATCGAGCCGATCCTGGCCGCCAACATCTTCCAGCGCGGCGTCGTCTTCGGCCCCGAGGTGGCGGGAGCCGATCCCTGGGCGATGGTGGCCACGGTCACGAAGGGCGGGCAGGTCCTGGGCGAGGGACGGATCGTGGAGGACCCGGCGGCGACCGTGATCTTCGTCCGGACCTTCCTGGCCGAGCACGGTGCCGCGCTCGAACCCGGTGACCGCATAATTCGGGGGCTCGGTGGTGGCGCCCCTCCCGGTGGCGCCGGGCGACGCCCTCGACGTCTCGTTCGGGCTGCTCGGCCACCTGTCCTTGCGCTTCAGCGACTGACCACCGGAGTCTTGCTTTCCCGCCTCCGAGGCGTGCAGGCCTCAGGCCCCGTTGGTCCCGGTCAGGACGATGCTGAGCACTTCGTGCAGCATGCGGGCGGTGGCGCCCCAGACGATCTCTCCGGCGACCTCGAAGAACCACACGGGAAAGGAGCCGTCGCGGCTGCCCGGGATGGTCCGCCCCGGGACCCGCCACCGCTCCTCGTGGAAGACGGCGGGGTCGGCCAGCTCGGCCAGCGCAACGTCGAAGACCCGCTCCACCTCGTGAGGGTTGGCCACCAGGTTCGGCCGGGCCGGCACGGTCCCCACCACCGGCATGATGAATGAAGAGGAGACCATGGTCATCAGGGGGTGGAGCCAGCCCACCGTCGTGACCTGGCCCGGGTCGAGCCCGACCTCCTCGTGCGCCTCGCGCAACGCCGCCTCGGCCGGGCCCTCCCCAGGGTCGAGGCGCCCACCGGGGAAGCTCACCTCCCCCTTGTGCGTCCGAAGCCCCGAGGAACGCCTGGTCAGGACGACCCGGGCCTCGCCGTCCTCCTCGAAGAAGATGGCCAGGACGCCGGCGTTGACCCGGCGCAGCGCCGCGGCCTGACCGTCGGCCGCCCAGCCCTCGTCGACCAGGACGGCCGGCCCGAAGAGGCGGTCCGAGCCCACGGCGTCGGGCACCGGGCCGAGCTGGCCCAGCGCGGCCATCGCGGCCAGGACCCGGTCCACGCCGATGCCGGTGCGCTCGGGTTCGGGTACCTCGGCCCAGGGCGCCGACGCGCCTGGCCGCCAGCTCGGCGGGCGCGGGATGACCTGGGGCGGGTCCGGACGGGTCATGGCCCGTCACGCTACCGGCGCGCCCTGCGAGTCGGACGACGTACTGGACGGGGGTCCCGGCGTGCGGCCTCGACCCGCGAGGCCGCGTTGGGGGGGGACGCGTGACAGGACCGCGAACTCCGGGGGGCACATGCACGACGCCCGGGTGAAATCCTCCGCCGGGCGGGCCCTTCCCTTCTGGACGCGGTGGCATGGCCTCTGCGGCTCACTACGGTGCTTCAGTCATGAAGATCCCCGCGGCCATCACGTCGAGGACAGCACGGTGCGGGGTCGCCGTCGTCGCCTGCGTGCTCGCCCTGACCGCGTCCGCCGAGGCCTCGGCCGCCCCGGCGGCGGGGTCATCGGGTGCGGCGAACAAGACGCTCGCGCAGTCGCTCGCGGCGGCGACCAACGCCGGCTCGGCACGTATCACCGTGCGGTTCTTCTCCGGCTCGACGACGGGCAGGGTCGTCCAGGACTCCTCGAAGGACTCGGGCAAGCAGACCGTCGCCATCAAGAAGGCACTGGCAGCGACCCTCCTGGTCGGCGGTGTGGCGTACTTCTCGGGGAACGCCAAGGGGATGACGACGTACTTCGGGCTCCCGAGCGCCCTGGTACCCACCCTCTCGGACAAGTGGGTGTCCGTTCCATCCTCCGACTCCGCGTTCCAATCCGTCGCGGCGAACCTGGCCCTGCCTTCGGCCATGGCCAACGTGACCCCGTCGGGCGCGTTGGCCGTGGGCAAGCGGATCAAAGTTCACGGGCAGTGGGTGAAGAGCATCTCGGGAGCCGCACCGGGTGGGACAGGGCGTATTGCCCTCTTCGTGGCGGCCGCCGGGCGGCCGCTCCCGGTCGAGGCGGTCGAGTCCAGCGGGACCGGCCGCTCGGCGAAGGGCGAGATCGTGAATTTCTCCAAATGGGGCGAGCCTGTCCATGTGGCCACCCCAACCGGAGCGATCCCGATCACCAGGCTCCGAGCCGCCTCCTCGGCCTCGGGGTAGGGCGCCCCCGGCGTTGGTGCCGACTCTGGGCCAGGCCGTGTAAGACCCACCGCCATGGGTATCGCCCCGACTCGTGGGGGCGCGCATCCCGCTGCCAGTGCCGCGACGTTCTCAGAGACAACACACGCCCAATTCCGGCGCGGTCAACGGATCGAAACTCACCACGACTGACGTCCGACCCGACCAATTCAACGTCCCGTAAGTGCGGGACGCACGACGGGGGATCCGGAGCTATCACGCAGCACTGGCTGGGCTGACTCAGGCGGTCGACTTCGGAGGGACGCTCGCGCGCGAGCACGAGCGGTGAACGTCACGAGGAACCGTCCACCGGCTGTCCGGCGAGTGTCCGAGCGCGCCACCCCCCGCACGACTTGGGGGACTTGGTGAACCGACTGCGTCGGCGGGACGGACAGGACACAGTCGAGGGTCGCCGTGTGGTGGTGCTCAACCTGCTGCTCGCGGTCGCGCTCGTCCTCGGCATTGCCGGCTGGGTCGTGCACGCCAGCCCGGTGGGCGGCGTGCAACCGAAGTGGTTCGGCATCTGCCGCGACCGCTGACGGTCACGGGCTACTGGGTCGTGTCCAACGGTGGTGCCGTGCAGTCGTTCGGTGACGCCGTGTCATTCGGTGACATGTCGAACGCCGTCCTCAACCAGAGCATGGTCGGCATGGCCCCCACCACCGACGGCAGGGGGTACTGGCTCGTTGCGGCCGACGGTGGCGTCTTCACGTTCGGCGATGCCGGCTACTTCGGCTCGACGGGCTCCTTGCACCTCAACCAACCCGTGGTCGGCATGGCCCCGACCCATGACGGGGGCGGGTACTGGATGGTGGCGGCCGACGGCGGGATCTTCGCCTACGGGGACGCAGGGTTCTACGGGTCCGCGGGGGGGATGCACCTCAACCAGCCCATCGTGGGCATGGCCCGCACCCACGACGGGGGCGGGTACTGGATGGTGGCTTCCGACGGCGGGATCTTCGCCTACGGCGATGCGTCCTTCAAGGGCTCGCTCGGAGGCAGTCCACCGAGCTCTCCGATCACCTACATGGCTCCCACACCCGACAACAACGGCTACTGGCTGTTGAGCCGGGACGGCACCGTCTACGCGTTCGGCGATGCTGTCAACCGGGGCTCGGTCACCAGGTGGCCAGCCCCCGCCACCTCGATGGCGGCGACACCCTCGGGCGGCTACTGGGTCCTGACCGCGGACGGTGCCGTTCACCCCTTCGGCGACGCCAAGAACTACGGCTCGCCGGCGACCGGTGCGGTCGTCACCGTCTCGGCGACCGCTGCCCCGGCCACAACGACGTCGGTGGCGAAGCCGCCCACGACCACGAGCACGAGCACGACTTCGAGGCCGACCGCACCCTCGGCGACCGCAGGGGCGTCGGGAGGCGGCGGCACTTCGCCGGTTTCCGTGCGGGCGCTCATCCCTTCGAGCGGGACGGTCGGAGGAGGTGCGACCGTCGAGATCTCGGGTTCGGACTTTGCCGGAGCCACCGCGGTCGACTTCGGCAGCAATGCCTCGTCCGACTTCACCGTCACCTCGACCACGACCATCACGGCCGTGGCCCCGGTGGGAGCGGGCACGGTCGATGTCAGCGTCGTGACCCCGGCGGGAACGTCGAACCAGACAAGCGCGGACCGGTTCACCTACGTCCCCACCGGGCAGCTCCCCATCACGGCCCAGGGTCAGAGCCTCGCCGTCGGCGGGGTGCGGACGGCTTTCACCGGCTACAACGCCTACCAGCTGGCCACCCACTGGGGCATCAATGCCGGGTGCGGGGGCATGGCCACCACCTCACAGATCGACGCGTTCTTCGCCTCCCTGCGTCCCAACTCCCTCGTGCGGTTCTGGGCCCTGCAGGGCACGATGGCGACCAACGTCCACACCGGTCAGGTCGACTGGCAGCCGCTCGACGACATCTTCTACGAGGCGGCCAAGTACCACGTCTACCTGATCCCGGTGATCGGTGGTCAGGGGAGCTCCTGCGACGGCGGAACCTGGCAGGATCCACCCTGGTACTCGGGCGGCTTCCGGAACGTGTACAACTCACCCACCAACTCCAATGGTCGCGGCCTCACGCCCCTGTCCTACTGGGATTACATGAACGGCATCGTGAGCCGGTACGCGGACTCGCCCGCCCTCGGCATGTGGGAGCCGATGAGCGAAGCCGAGGTCTCCACGTGCGCGCCGGCGTACGAGCCGACCAACTGTGAGGGCCACCAGACCTGTCCCAACGAGACCGCCGCCGCCGCAGCGCTGGAGTACTTCTTCACCACCGTGGGCACGCAGATCCACCGCCTCGACCCGGCGCACCTGGTCGAGGACGGCCTGCTGGGCTCGGGACAGTGCGGGTCCTCAGGAAACGACTACCAGAGCGTCGGGGCGTCGTCGGGAATCGACGTCTTGAGCGTCCACGACTACTACGGATCGGTGCCGCTCGGCGGGGATCGGTGGAACGGCATGGCGGAGCGGTTCGCCCAGGCCAAGGCCCTCAACAAACCCATCATCACCGGTGAGGCCGGGATCGTCGCCGGGAACGGCCAGAGCGGGTGCGAGAGCCTCCAGCAGCGCAGCCAGGACATGGCGGCCAAGATGAGCGCCCAATTCGCTGCCGGAGACAGCGCGTTCCTGGTCTGGGACTGGCTGCTCGACCCGCTCGGACCGTGCAGCTACAACACCGGTCCGGGCGATGGTGCGCTCAGCGGTGTCATGGCATCGGCTCCCTCCGGCTGACACTGAGGCGTCCGGTCGCCGCGCTCGTGCTCAGTAGGCGGCGGGAAGGAAGGACGTCAGGGTGGTGAACAACAGGAACAGGCCGGCCGCCCACAGGGGCACGAGGATGAGCCACCTGCCGGTCGGCCCGAACCAGTCCCGGAACCGGCGATAGGAGAGCCCGAGCAGCGCCAGGAGGCAGACCTCGAGACCGACCGCGGGGAGCAACGACCAGTCCCAGCTCGCTGTGGCCGGGCTCACCACGTGGTAGGTGAGGTGTTTGGGGCGCGCGGCGGGGGTGGCGAGTGTCTGCTTGAGTGTCCCAACGACCACGAGCCGTTGCGACGCCGAGTACTCCGGGTTGCACGTGGTCAGCGTGATCCGGTTGTCTCCGAAGTAGTTGAGCACGGTGACGTCGTGTGGCGATACGACCGACGGTGGACCCGACACGACATACGTCCAGTTCTGGCCCGACGTCGTGGTCACGGAGATCCGGTCTCCCGAGACCAGCTGCCCGAGACGGTTGAACGGTGCCCCGTGCGTCGTGCGGTGGCCGGCGATGGCAACGTTGCCCGCCTGTCCCGGCATCGCCGTCCCCACGTAATGCCCCGGACCCTTGGCCAAGTCGGTGGAGCTGGTCCCCTCCACCACGTACTGGTCCACTCCGATGGCAGGGATCTGGAGGTGGGCGACGACGGATCCGTCCCCCCCGGACGCGACGAAGGCGCTGGCGGGAATCAGAGTGGGCTTCGTCGTCTTGGGCACGTGGTGCGCACGGACGGTGGCCTCGAATGCCGACTGCAGCTCGCTCTGGTCGTGATGCTGGGAGATGGCGGTGCCCCAGAGCTGCCAGACCACGAACAGCAGCATGATGGCGCCCACGTTGCGGATCCACGTGAAAACGGTGACCCAGCCGGCATGCGTCCGCGTGGCACTTCCGACTGATACCCGGTGCTGATCCGTGTCGTCCAGGACTCGTCGTTCCGGTGCGAGGATCACCGGCACCGGCGCCGTGATCGGCTCCAGCAGGCCCGCGTTCGGCGCCACCGCGGCGGCATCGGGCTCCACCCGGGGGGCCGAGGGTTCGAACGGGCGGTTCAGCGCCGCGACCGAGGCGGCGAACGGCGCCATGAGAGCGAACGGGTCGTCCCCCGCGGGTGAGCGAGAGATCAGATCCGACTCTGGAACGGACGCGCCCCTTGTTCGGCCCACCACCAGGGGCGGCGTGAAGGATTCCGCCGTCCCGGGCGCGATCCCGCGGGCCGCCTCCGAAGCGGCTCGGACGATTCGGCCGATCGCCGCCTCGTCGGACGGTGCACCGTCCCCAGCCCGCCAGATCGCAACCCGGTCGACTTCGGGAACAAAACGACCTCCGCCTTGCCGGGCCGCCTCGGACAGGGCATCGGACACGATCTTTTCGACGAACTCCGCACAGAGGACCCACGCATCGATGCCGGGGTCCTCAAGGCCACCGCTCGTACCGTTCGAGTCCTCGAGATGGGTCGTGACTGCCATGGGTTCGAGGGCGTTCGGGCCTACGCGGTGTGGCCGGCCAGGAGGGCCGCACCCCGGGTGGCTTGGTCGCGGATCATCTCACGGGCGTATGCCGTCAGGAACGCCGTGTTCTGCTGCACGACGCTCTGCTGGGACGGCGGCGATCCGGTCTTTGCCGCCGCGATGGCCGCGTGCTGGTTCTGCACGTAGAGGACCACACGCTCGTAGACGGTGCTTGTGGCGCGCTTGACGGGAAGGATCCAGTACACGATCGACCAACTCCCGAACTGCTGGGACGTGTACGCCAGTGTCTGGCCGTTCACACCCCCGGCCAATTGGACCTGAGAGACATTGGCCAGCGAGTAGCCGTGGAACTGGTAGCACTGTTCGACGCCGAAGGCGGCAAAGGCCTGGAGGTCCGGGGTGTCGATGACGTCGGCGACTATCTGCGTCCGGGCCTGCAGATCACCCCCGATGCCCGGAAAGAGCTCGTACCGATTCCAGATCGACTGCTCGCCGAACAGCGGCGCAGCCCAATTGAACGTCGCCTCGTACCTGCTCGTCCATCCGGTCGGCGTCACGGGGTCGTCGATGAACGAGACGACCTTGGGCGAGCCCGACACGTCGGCCACCAGGTTGTACGAGCGCAATCCCACGTTGGTAAAGCCGACGATGATGGCGAACATCAGCACCAGCGACACCGCCAGGTAGAACTTCGGGACCGGCAGGACGTGCCGGTGCCCCGGGGCTCCTTCGTGTTCTGGCGCCCCGGGTGCCTTCTTGCCCACAGCCAGCAGCCCGTCGACATTTGCGATGCGCAGCCCCATGGGTCGAATGCACAGGATCATTGCGATGACCCCGAGAGTGAACGCGACGAGCCCGATAAAAGGGTGGAGCACGTTGATAGCGAAATGCTCGCCGAACTGCCGGCCCGCCCAGAAGACGAGGGTGAGCCGGCCCAGGTTCAACACCCAGAGCAGGAGCATTCCTCCGGCTAGCCACAGCAGCTTGCGGATCCACGGTCCGCGGATGATGGTGAGGAAGGCCGTTCCGACCAGGAGAAACCCGACCACGCTGCTGACACCCGAGCAGGCCGAGATCACGCTCAGGTTGAAGGCGCGACCATGGTGGACGACCGTGAACACGCTGCCGTTCTGTCCCCCGACCGGCGTCGCCAAATGGAGGAAGCGGACGATCCGGGTCATGACGAGCAGGGTGGCGGTCGTGAAGGCGTTCAGCACGCTGAGCAGCGCCGAGGTGTAGGGGTAGGGCCAAGCCAAGAAGAGGAACGCCACCGCCACCTTCTGCCGCCACAGCACCCGCACACCGAAGATGACGGCGACCGCTCCGGCCACGAAGAACGGCAACGTCAGGAGGTCGATCCTCCACACCCAGAACAACGCGGACAACTTGGTCGGAAGGAACCGGTTGACGCACAGGGCAGCCACCATGAGCGGCAAGCCGATGATGTAGTCGGTCTGGCGGTCATGGATGGACGGCTCCGACTGGTTCGGGCGGCAGTACACCGCCGCCAGGAGCAAGGAGATCAGCGGAACGAGGCTCACGTATGCCAGGGGCGTGTTCAGACCCGCCAACTGGACCAATGTGGTCAGGGAGTAGCTGTACGCGATGACCACCACGGCGATCAACGCACCCATCTGCACTACTGTCCGCGTTCTCGGCTGGGCATCGCTCCACAGGAGCCTCGCCTGGTCACGCAACTCCCGGCCTCTCGAAGTCAACCGCTGCGGACGGCTCGTGATGGTGGGCATCACGTGAGCCATCAGCCGAACCTCCCGTGGACGTAGTCAGAGGTGCGGGGGTCGATCGGGTTGTTAAAGACATCCTCAGTGGGACCCGCCTCGACGATCCGGCCGGGTTGACCTTCACCGTCCACCAGGAACAGCGCGCAGTTGTCCGAGACGCGGCTCGCCTGCTGCATGTTGTGGGTGACGATCACGATGGTGATGTCCTGGCTGAGCTCCCTGATCGTGTCCTCGATCACGCTCGTCGAGATCGGATCCAGCGCCGAACAAGGTTCGTCCATCAAGAGGACCCGTGGCCGCACTGCGAGTGCCCGGGCGATGCACAGGCGTTGGAGCTGACCACCGGAAAGGGCGGCACCGGACTCGTTCAGGCGAGTGCGCGTCTCTTTCCACAACCCGGCTCGTTCCAGGCACTCACGTACGAGCGCGTCAGGGTTCGCGACCTTCAGCCCCGAGAGACGGAGCCCGGAGAGCACGTTCTGGGCGATCGTCATCGACGGGAACGGATTGGGGCGCTGGAACACCATGCCGATCCGGAGGCGGGTCTGCGTCACGGGCACCGCGGTCGAGTAGATGTCGGTGCCGTCGAGCATGACGGACCCCGAGAGCGCGGCAATCGGAATGAGCTCGTGCATCCGATTGAGGATCCTCAGGAACGTGGACTTCCCGCAGCCCGACGGTCCGATCAGCGCGGTCACCTTCCGGGGCTCCATTTCGAGGCTGACCCGCTCGAGGACCTTGTTGCTCCCGAACCAGGCGCTGACATCCGTCGCCCGCAATGACGCCGGTCCCACGTCGGCCGCGCCTGCACCCGGTTGCCCTCGGGCGGGTGCGGGCGCCCGTGTGCCGATCGTGCTCAAGGGAACACCTCCATACGTACGAACCCCCGCAGGACGATGCCGACGAACGCGCACCAGATGCTGACCGCGAGGGCGGACCTCCAACGTCCGTAACCCTTCCTGCGGCTCCGGTCCGCGAAGAGCACTCCGACGACGGCCGACACCGGAAAGGCCAGCGCTAGGGCCGCGAACAGCACGGCCCAGTCGAAGCTGGACCGTCCCGGCACGGTGAGGTCGCCGAAGAACCGCCTTCCCTCGACGGAGCCCGGTGCGCTCACGATCTCGCCTTTCGTCGTCGCAGGATCTGTCGTGCCGTCTCGCCGCAGGCCAAGAGAACGACGCCCAGACCGAGGAGTGGCACCGAGTTCCCGCCCGTCGAAGCCAGCGTTCCGCCAGAGGTCGACCCGTCGGTCGCGACGGTGGAGGCCGTCGACGTGCCGCCGCTCGAAGATGCGTCAATGCCCGACGTCGAGGACGCGGTGCTCGCCGTCGTCGTCGTGGTCGTCGTGGCACCCGATGTCGCCGCGGCTTCGGCGTTGAGCTCCTGCGCCACGGCGAGGTCGGCAGTCACCATGGCTACCGTGGCCGGTGCCGCCCCCAGCGCGGTGATATCCGCCTGCCCGGTGCCGCCCACAGCGAAGCGGATGAGCTGCGCCAGCGCTCTCGCCTTGTCGCCCGACAGTCCGTTCGTGGGTACGACCAGGTAGGCCGGGAGCATCAGGTAGTTGTTGTAAGCCGTGGCATCAGCGGCATTCGCGTTGAAGGTGACCAGGTTGTCCGTGGTGGGGTCTGAGGTCGACGCCAGTGTCGCGTCACCCTCGGCCGCCTTGGCCGAGGCCGCAGACGGTGCGACGAAGCCACCCGCGGCGTTCTCGACGGCCGCCGTCGGCAGGTCCCATCTCACCCCCAACGGATCACCTGTCCAGTCCGATTCGACCGGCATGGTGGCGCCGAACATGAGCTGTGCCGCCGTCGAGCTGGGTGCTCCCGTCCGAGCGTCCAGCCCGATGAGCTTCCCGAGTGTGGTCTGGTCACCTCCGGCCACCGCCGTGCCCGAATACGGCCAGTGCTCGCTCGCCGATGGGTCGCCGGTCGTCGCCTGCCCGTTCTTCTGGGCGTTCGTCAGGCCGTCCCCGAACGCACTTTTCGATGTCGGGGTGCTGTCGAGCAATGTCATGAGCGCGAAATTCTCCATGGTCGGGTCGAGATTGGCCCAGCGACCGAATGGCACGGCGTCCGCCGGCGCGCTGGGGCTCGCCGTACAGCTCAGCCGGCTGTCGCCCCAACTCGAGTACGGCGGGTTGACCGCACCGAAGATGCCGTCCAACTGGTCGAGCGACAGCGGCACGTGCTGGCAGAACTGCGACGGAAGGATCGTCGTGGATCCCGTGTAGCTGGAGTTGGGTACCAGGGTCATCAGGGCGACGGGGCTCGCCGCGAACGGCACGTAGGCGAACGAACGGCCATTGGCCGCAGCGGCGGCTGCCTCGGCCGTCGTCAACGGACGTTCGGTCACCAAGTAATCGCTACCGAACGTGCCGGGGGCGGAGCCGACGAAGTCGGCGGTCCCCTGGTCGACGCCCACGGTTCCGGTGTAGGAACCGAAGTCGGGTTTGAGGCCGGCAGCATCGTCGTGCAGCAACTTGACCATGAGCGGAGTGACGCCGTCGCTGCCCTCACCGATGATCGTGCCGTCGACGGTCGCAGCCTCCATGCTCGGCGCGGGCACGGCCCAGACGCAGGCGGTCACGAGCAAGGCGAGTCCCGCCAGCAGCGCTCGTCGGACGGGCGCCGTTCTCATGAGGCTCGACCAACGCGCCGCTTCAAGAAGCGTCGGCGGCCCATGATCCCGATGAAGAGAAGGCTCAGGCCGAGAACGGTGAGCGGGATGGGGTTGATCCCCGTACCCGCCATGGCCGAAGTCCCAGCGAGCGACACGCTCGGATCGGCGCCGCTTCCGCTTCCGCTGCTCCCCCCACTGCTCGAAGTTCCTCCCGTGGTCACGCTGTGACTGCCGGCAGCCACGGCGGAACCCGTGGCGGTACCCGAGTTGGCGCCCGCCGGCGCTGCGGTGGCGTTCACCACGCCACAGGTCGGGGTGGTCTGCCCCGCTGCCACCTCGGACGGGGTGAGGTCACCACAGGAGTACGCCTTCTGCTCGGCAGCCGTTGGCGGGACGGCACCGGGGACGTTCTTCTGGACGGCATTGATGCCGTACTGCTCGAGTGAGAGTCCCAGGCTGGCATAGCCGAACGACGGCGCCTTCTGCTGCCCCAACGTGAGGACGTAGTTGACGAACTGGCTCATGGTGTTGCCCTTGGCGGTCGACCATCCCGTGGTGGGCGTCAAGAGGTAGCTGTACGTCGAAGGGTTGTAGACGTGCGGACCGGCCCCGTTGAAGTTCAGCTGGTGCGTGCCGTTGGGCAGCTGCGTGGCGTATGCCAATGCCGAGGCCACATCGACCGCGGTGGGAGCGGTGTAGTCGCCGCTCGCGTTCTTGATCAGCGCGATGTTCCTCGTTGGGTCGGATCCGCCGAAACCGGAGTCCTCGGCGTACTTGACCTGAACCGCCCCGATCGCCCCGGCGTTGTTGGCGACGTCACTCGCGACTGCCGTGGTGGTCTGGTCGTCGAGCCCCCCCTTGATCCCCGGCCAGTTCGAATTGGGAGACGTCGCGGAGATAGCGACGCCGTCGGTGGGCCCGCCTGATTGCGCATTTTGCGCCTGCACGAAGGCTGCCCACAGTGCTGGCTGCTCGGTGATGCACCACTCCTCGAGGACGTAATTCGTCCCGGCAGAGTCGCTCTCGGTCACGGGGACGACCGGCAGATTGGGGAGGCTCACACCAGGGTTGTCGGCGGCGATGTTGGGATCATTCCAGTTCTTGATTCCTCCGGTCAGGAGCCCGCACGCCGTCAGGCCGCTGAGCTGGAGCTGCTTGTTCAGCCCGGGGATGTGGTACATGAACGCGATCCCGCCAGCGGTGATGGGGATGAAGTTGAAGGGGAAGCTGGGTGGCGTGGTGTCGGTGTTCCCCACGTAGCCGATGTCACTCACGGCCCAGTCCGTCGTCTGGTTGGTGAACTCGTATCGCCCTTGGCCCGAGTTGGAGGGAGCCCAGTTGACTGCCAGGTTGTAGGGCGCCTGGCTGACGTCGTGAGACCAGGTTTGTATGGCCGGGGAGGCGAACGACGACCCCGTGCCGCTGATGGGCGCCGGGGAAACGTTCGCCCGCTCCGCCCCGGCGGAGGGTGCTTGGATGATGTTCGATTTCAGCGCCCCTGCCGTGGCGGGCATGGCCGCCACCGCCAGCGCAGAGAGCGCGGCCATGCCGACGGTACCGCGGCGCCACCTGGAGATGTTCGTGACGCGGGTGGTCCGCGGGGCACGCTGGGCGATTCGCATCTTCGCCAACTCCTTGTTCTTGCTCTGAAGGAACCCGCGCCGCGGGATGGCTGTGGTCTCTTGCATTGGTTCACTCACTCTTCGATTTCCTCCGGAGAACGTCGGGTGCGCCACGGGACTGTGAAGCCGCTCGGGCCCGGCTTCTTCGCGCCGATGAGGCGCGCCAGGACGAACAGCGTCAGGACCACCAGGACCAGGACGAAGGCGACGCCCCAGGCGACCCGGGTCGTGTTGACCCCAGGCTGGAAGATCAGCTCGTACACGCGCAGAGGCAGGTCGTCCTGCTTCCCGCTGAAGGGATTCCAGTTGTACCGGGCACTCCCTCCCGCCGTGAAGAGCACGGGGGCGGTCTCTCCGGCCACGCGGGCGATACCGAGGATCATGGCGGTGATCAGTCCCACGCGGGCAGCCGGAAGCAGCACGCGGACCACGGCACGCCACTGGGGAGATCCCAGCGCGAGCGCCGCCTCCCTGAGCGAACCCGGGACGATGGAGATCACCTCCTGGGAGGCACGGGTGACGATCGGCAGCATCATCACCGAGAGCGACAGCGCCGCGGCAAATCCGGTCTGACCGGCCTGCTTCTGCGGCACCACCCAGAGGAGGTAGATGAAGAGTCCGGCGATGATGGCCGGTGCCCCGGTCATGGCGTCCACGACGTTGCTGACCACCTTGGAGAATGCGTTCCGGTTGTTGACCAGATAGGTGGCAGTGAGAACGCCCAGGGGAACGGTGAACAGGGTGGCCAGGCCGACTTGCTCGACGGTGCCCACGATGGCCGCCCCCGCGCCGACGGCAGTGACGGGAGAGGTAGCTGTCAGGTTGGACATGTCGGCGATGAAGAAGTGTGGGAAGTGTGCGAACACCACCGCGGCACCTCTGATGAAGACGTAGATGATCACAGCGGCGAGCGGGATGAACGCCACGAGGGCACCCGTCCAGATCGACAGCGTGGCCAACCGGTCCTTCATGGCCAGCACACCGTGCAGCTGCCAGCAGATGATCCCGTAGATGAACATGAAGGCGGCGATCGCGCAGACTGCGAACCCGAGGGGACCCGTGACGCCCGCGACGGTGAAGCAGAGCCACACCAGGGCCACGGCGGCCACGCCCGATCCGGCCATCTCTATGACCGTCGAGCGGTGGAGGGAACGCTGGCGTCTCGGCCGGTCGGGGATCCGCGTCCCCGCCCCTCCGGGCATCGAGGACGTCGGTGGCTCGAGCGTCTGGGTCACAGCGAACCCTTGTTCGATCGTTCGACCACCAGACGGGCCACGATGTTGATGGCCAAGGTGGTCATGAACAGGACCAGTCCCAGCAGGATCAGTGCGCTCTTGGTGATGTAGGAGGAGGCTACGAAGTTCTCTGTGATCTGCGCCGCGATCGATCCCAGGCCACCGGGTCCCATGAGTGCGGACGTCAGGTGGTTGCCCTGCGAGAGGACGAGCACCACGATCATCGTCTCCCCGAGGCCCCGCCCGATTCCAAGCAGGACCGCACCCAGAATGCCGTTGCGCGAGAAGGGCAGGATGACGTCGGTGACCATTCCCCAGCGGGTGGCACCGAGCGCCAGCGCTGCTTCGCAGACATCGCGGGGTGTCTGTGCCATCACTTCGCGGCTGACCGAGGTGATGATCGGGATGATCGTGACGGTGCAGATCAACCCGCAGGCGAAGATCGACTTCACGTACTGATCGGGGCTTGCGGTCCGGAAGATGGGGACGAAGCTGGCATGGGTCACCAGCCACCGGGCCGGGGCCGCCTGGATGTTCGAGATCACCAGCAGCCCCCAGAAGCCGTACACGATGCTGGGCACGGTGGCCAGCATGTCGATGGTGCCGGTCAGCCAGGGCTTTAGGGGACGCGGCGCGTATTCGTTGATCATCAGCGCCAGGCACAGGGAGACCGGAGTGGCGATCGCGACGGCGAGGAGGGCGATGGCGATGGAACCCATCAGCAGCGACAGCATGCCGAAGTGATGCGCATCAGGTGACCACGTCTGATCCGTGAAGAGACCGATGCCGGCCTGGTGGGCAGCTGAGAAACCGTAGGAGCATAGGAACGCCACCGCGGCGGCCAGAAGCACGAGCACGAGTGCGCTGCTGCCGGCCAGCACTCCGTTGAACACCCGGTCGGCACCGACGGGCTTCTTGATCAAGTCGATCGGGATGTCGTCGTACGCGACGGAGTTCGACACGCTCGACTCGGGCGCCAGCGTGCTCACCGCCGCACACCCTTGAGTGCGAGCCGCCGGCCGACCACCCCAGTGAGGAGCAGTGCCATCGCCGATGTCGCCATCCACACGGTCCCCGGGGGTGAGCCGGTGCTGGCCAGAGCGGCCGACGAACTGGCCGTGGACGTCGTCGGGACGCCTACGGTCCCCGCTCCGGTCGTCGTTGACGATGTCACTGGTGCCGCGGTCGAGCTCACCGTGCCAGAACCACTCGAGCCAGTGCTCCCCGCCGTCGTTGTGCTGCCGCCCGAGCTGGGCGTTACCACAAAGGGGGCGGAGAAGACCTTGGGGGCCGTGAAGTCGTTCTGGTCCTGACCTACGTAGAGCACGCAGTAGGTCGCCTGGTTGCAGATGGGCATGGCGTTGCTCTGCTCACCCAGCCCCGGGCTCGGCAGCAGGTATACGGGATAGGCGGAGACGGAGAAGCTTCCGTCATTGCCGACCAGGATGCTGTTCCCCTGAATCGTGTTGCCGTCACACGTCGTGATGTCCTTTGGGAGGTTCGCAGCTGACCCGCCCGGGTCGGCGCACTCGATGACGTTGACGCGCGCATGCGGGGTGAAGTAGCCGTTCGGTCCGACCCCGACGGTGATCGTCTGGGCGTCGTGGTAACTGCCGTGCGGCGAGATGTTCAGTGGTGGAGGGGCGGGACTCGCTCCAGCACCTGATGCGACCGCGACCCCAGCAGCCGAGGACGCGATCAAGGCGACGACGATCCAGCCGGCGGATCGGCCGCTCAGAACACTCGCCACCTTGCTCATGAATGCCTGCTCGCCTTTGAAACGGTGAACGGCGGGGAGAAGATCTTCGGGGCGGTGAACTTCTCTTGGTTCTGTCCGATGTAAAGCACGCAGTCACGCTTCCGGTCGCAGATCGGCCGTGAGTCCGATGCCTCGCCCAGCTGCAAGGCGTTGGGTAGGGCGTACACCTGATAGCTGCGTTCGGAGAAGCTTCCGTCCGGCTTCACGAGAATGGTGTTGCCCTGAATCGTGTTCCCGTCACACGCCAAGACGCTGGTCGGCAGGCTCTTCGACTTTCCACCGGGATCGGCGCATTCGATGACGTTGACGCGCGAGTAGGGCTTGAAGAACTTGTTCGGTCCCACCGAGAGGTTGATGCTCTGTCCGTTGACGTACGGGCCGGACGTGATGGTCAGAGCAGGCGGGCTGGCCGCTCCCGCAGCTCCTGCCGGTCCGACCGCGAGGACAGCCGCTGCCGTGCTCCCGAAGAGGGAGAGAGCGACGCGTCGCCAACGCAGACCCGCCTTGTCATACCTCATTGGATTCCCTTCGATTGATCCGGCGGCGGCCGACGGTCCCGACCCCCAAGAACGCGGCACCGACCCCGACGAGCCATGGCAACATCGTCGGCGCACCGGTAGAGGCCAGGGAAGCCGTGGTCGTTCCGTACGTGGCTCCCGAGTTCCCAGTGGGACCGATGTACGGGGAAGATCCACCACCCGAAGTGACCGCCGATGTCGCCGCGCCAGCTGTGCTGGCCGGGATGGTTGTTGTTGTGGTGGTGGTGGTCGTGGTCGAGCTCGAGGCAGCGGTGAACGTGACCGTCACCGTCAGTGCCGTCAGATCGATGCCATCTGATGAGTCGTGCGCTGTGTACTTCACCGACTCAGGCGTTGCATCGGTGACCGCGAACGTGGCCAATCCGCTGTTGTCGCTCGTGGCGTTCGTCGCCGTCACCTTGGAGGCACCGCCAGCCGCCGTCAACGTGACGGTCTTCCCGCTCACGGGATCGCCGTTGCCGTCATAGAGCAGGACCGAGACCGTGGCCGTGTGGGTTCCATCGGCGGTGACGCTGCTCGGGTTGGCGACGACAGAACAGTACGCAGCGACGGGAGGAGGGGCAGGCGGATTGCCGAACGTCACCACCGCCTGGGCTTCGATGACCGCGTTGCCGTCGGTGACGTCGGTCGCTTGATAGGCAACTATCTCCTGCTTTGAATCGGTCACGCTGAAGGTTGCCTGTCCGGCCTCATTGGTCACGGAATCCGCGCTTACCGTGGAGCTCCCGTTCAACGCCTTGAGCGCGATGGTCTTGCCCGCAACCGGATTGGAGAAGTAGTCCGTCAGGGTCACCGTGATCGTCGACGAAGTGGAGCCATCTGCCGGAGGATTCGTCGGATCCGCAATGACCGTGGTTCCGAGTGCGGCGGGGTCAGCAGGTCCTGCTTGGTACGCGATCGACACCGTCTTGCTCAACACCAGGTTGTCTGTGGTGTCGGTCGCCGTGATGATGACCGTCTCCGCCAAGCTGTCGCTCGCTTCGAACTGAGCGATGCCCGAGCCGTTCGTCACCCCCGGTTGCGTGCTCCCGACTGCGATGGGATGCATCTGGATATTGCCGGACGGTGCGCCCTGCAAGGTGACGGACTTCCCCGACTGAGGATTGCCGAACTGATCCTTCACAGTCACATTGATCAATGTCTGCGTCTCACCGTCGGCCGGCGACGTTGATGCCGCAGCCACCACGGTCGAGACGGTCGCCGAGGGTGACCCCGTCGCGAACGTCACGGTCGGCTGCGACGTCAGCTGGATTCCATCAGTGGTGTCCGTGGCCGTCAGGGTGGTGCTTTCCGCCACCGAGTCCGTCAGCTTGAACGTCGCTTTGCCGTCCGCTCCAGTTGTGGCCGGGCTGGACGCGCCGACCACCACAGACCCCGGTGATGTCTGGAGGCTGAGCGCCTTGCCGGCAACCGGGCTCCCGCTTGAGGTGAGCAGTGTGACCACTGCTTCTGTGCCCGCCGCGCCGACGGGGGCGGGTGACGACACGGTGACCGTCGACTTCGACGCCGACACGACCAGCGTGCCGAATGTCACTTGCGCGGTGCCCGAAATCACGGTGCTGGCGGTCGTGTCCGTCGCCGTGAAGGTCACCGTTTCGGCCGCGGCGTCAGTGGCGGTGAACGTGGCGACTCCATGAGCATCCGTGGTATTGGGAGTCGCTGCGGGGGTGATGACCGCGCTGCCGGTGCCACTGAGTGTCACCGCATGACCCGCCACGGGTTGAGGATTGGCAGCCTGGTCCCGGAGCGTCACCGTGATGGTGGTAGCACTGCTGGCACCGACGCTCGTCGGATTGGCAGCTACTGTCGAATGCGCCGCGCTCACGGCAGGAGCTTGAAAGGTTACGACGGGTTTCTGGCTGACCGTCACGGTTGGAGTGTCCGAAGTGTCGGTTGCTGTGAGTGTCACGGCTTCTGCAACGGTGTCGGTCACCGTGAAGCTGATTTGCCCGTTGGTATCTGCCTGGGCCGGCGAAGGTCCCGTGACCTCGGCCGTACATGGCGGTGAGCTGCAGGACACGGCCAGGCTGACTGTCTTCCCTGCCACGGGCAAACTGGTCGCGTCGAGCAAGGACACGGTCACAGTCGACTGTTCGACGCCGTTGGCTGTCGCCGTCAGCGGCGAAGCCACCGCGGTCGACTTGGCGGCGTCTGGCAACGTCGCCGTAGCCGGTGGAGAACCGTCGCCAGCAGGAGTCCCGCTGTCGGTGGCGTTCGGCGCAATGAAGAACGGAGCCGACCACAGATGGGGCGCCGTGAAGTCAAGCTGGTTGTTGCCGATGTAAAGGATGCACTCTGTCGCCGCGGTTTTCCCGCACGCTGGACCGCCCGAGGCTTCGCCCAGCGTGACGGAATCCGGCAGCGCAAACAGCTGATAGCCCGTATAGGTGAATGAGCCGTCGGCGTTGGGCAGGATCGTGCTGCCCTGGACGGTGCTGCCGTCACAAGCGGAGGGCAGCGTCGGGATCGTACCGTTGGGCGCCGCGCACTCGATGATGTTGATGTTGCTGAACGAGCCGGCGAAGGCCGAGTTGGCAGGAATGACGACGTCGATGCTCTGTCCGCTCGCGAACGGGATGCCCGCAGTAGACGGCTGCACCGGTTGGGCGGCTGTCGAGATGGTGTCGCCGCTAGCTGGCACGGTGGCACCGGCGCTGACGACCAGGCCCACCATGACCAGGGCGGCCACAAGCAGGCCGATGCCACCACGCTGCAAGAGCGTCCAGCACCCACGCCACGGGGCCTCGTGTTCGAACTTGGACATCACGCTTGCCTACCCCTGGGCCGCCACACTCGTTCCCTTCTCCCCTCTTGCCCTACTCGGTTCTTGCGATTGCCCGTAGCACGCCCAAGGCCCGGGGCCCGCGATTGCTCGCTGGGCCCCGGGCCGGGCCTGCACTTCGTACGCCAAGCCGCCGACTGAGTCAGCGCCCTGGCCTGTGCCACGTCAACTCTGGCTGTTAGCCACCGACGTGACTGCCGGAACACCGCCGAAGACCGCCGCCACGCTGCCGGTAGCGGTCGCAGGGGCCGACAGAGTCAGCGTGTTGGTCCCAGAACCGGAGACCACCGTCGTCCCCGAGGGGAAGTTGGCACCGGTGACAAGGACGCTTCCACCGTTGTACGAGCTGTTGGCAAGTCCGCCGGCGTTCACGATGTCCGGTGCGAAGTTGCCGCCAGCGGTCAGCGTGATTTGATTCGACCCGGACGTGGTGTTCACCTGCAGGCTTGCCGCACAGGAGTTGTTCGGTGCCGCCTGGTTGTCAGCCGGAGTCCCGATAGCCGGGGCCGCCGAGGTGTCCGTCAGGCGGGGGAACCCGTAGACCGAGCCGATCACGTTCGTCAGTTCGGCGTCGAAGTTCAGTCCCGTCGAGTTGTCCTGGTTCTTGTTGAAGTTGGTGTTCCCGTCGCAGATCCAGTTGACGAAACCACCGGTCGATGCTCGCACGGTGTCCGATCGGTAGATGTTGAAGAGGGTGCGTGCGGTCGGGTACTGGTTTGACAGCAGGTTTCCGGTCGTCGTCGTCTTCCCGTTCTCGCCGACCTTGACCGCGGAGTACTGGACCCCGTTGATGCCTGCAGCCGCTGAGAATGGGCTGGTGTTGTAGACACCGTTGGACATGATGTAGAGCTCGGTCGACAACTCGATCGCCTGGTCGACGTAGTCGGGTGAGGGGAAGTCCCCCGCGGTGAACTGCGCCAGCTGGGCCGAGTTGTTCTCGAGTGCGACGTGAGCCGAGGCGTTGACACCGGTGGCCGTGACCGGGTTGGGGTCGATGAAGGCGTTGGTGTTCATGTTCGATGAGCACCCGCCGCTGGAGACCCCGGACTCGGCGTAGCTGGAGAAGGTGGCCTCAGTGCCCGAAGCCGTGTTCACCCCCATGAGGAGGATCGGAACGCCGATCGGCATGCCCTGGCCCACGGGCAGCGCGCTGCTCGTGGTGATCCGCACCGTGGCGGCGGCCGTGCTCGACGCATTCTGGGACAGGGTGATCGTCCCGCTGGAGACCGACGAGATGGTCGTCCCCGAGGGGATGCCCGGTCCGGTGATGCTCTGGCCCGACGCGACCGTGGACGGGAAGGTGCCCGTGATGGTGGCCGTGGGCGAACCGCTGGTCAGCGAGACCCCTTGGACCTCGAGGTTCGGGCCGAGGTTCGTCAGCGCACCCCAGTCGGTGATCCGCGTGGCGTTCGTCGCGCACCACAGCCGGTAGGCCGTGCTACCCGCCCCGCCGCCGTTGTCGACGTTGGAGACGTTCGTGAATGGCGTACCGGTATAGGGACCCGTGTTGGGATCACCAGGAAGCCAGCCCTGTGACACCGGGCCCACCACTCCACCGTTGATCCCAGAGAACGGGGCAGTGGTCGAGGTCCCCAATGTGGTCGGGTTCACCGGGTAGGTGACGACTGCCACGCCATCCTTGGCGAACCCGGTCTGGACCATGGTCGAACACGCGGAACCTGCGGTCTTCGACGAACGAGCAAGATCGACAGGCAGCGGTGAGGAAACCGCTCCGCAGAGCTGGTTTTGGCCACCGCCGGATCCCACCAGGTCGGTACCCTGAGCGACCTCAGTGCGATCCCAGTTGTCGTTGATGTCGGTCGTGTCGATGTTCTGCCCGGACTGGCAGAAGTACTCCAAGTTGGATGTGCTCGACGCAGGGTCGGACGAGTTGTAAAGAGTCTGCCCAGCACTCGTGTTCAACGTGCAGCCGTACAGACCTGCCCCGGTGAAGAGGTCGCTGATCTTCTGCATCACGAAGAACGTGGTGTCAGAGCCGGATTCCCGGATCGCTGTCGCGTTTCCGTTGTAGAAGTGCGGAGCTACCGGCGTGGCGCCCCCCGTGGGATCCGCGGGAGCGGCCGAAGCCACCCCCGCCCCCAGCAACAGCGCTGCGGAGAGCGAGGCAGCACCGACAGCTGCTGCTCTCGCCACGCTGCTGCGCAGCTTGTGCGTTCTCATGGTTCTGAATACTCCTTTTTTGTCTTGTTGAGTTTCGTGAGAGATGCGGTCGCGGGATAGCCGAGTCACGCTGTATGGGCGGCGCGACGGCGACGGATCAGAACGACGCCACCGAGCAGGCCCATGGCTGCCAGCGGGAGGATGACGGCAAACGGCACCTCAGGTGTACCGTCACCGGGGTTGGCCCCGAGGTCATTGCCGTTCGCCTTGACGAAGAACGGCTGCGACCACAGGTGGGGAGCTGTGAAGTCCCCCTGGTTGTTCCCGATGTAGAGAATGCACTCGGTGGCCGAGGTGCTCCCACAGGTCACACCCCCCGGGCTCTCGCCCAGCGTGGGCGAGTCCGGCAGTGCGAACGCCTGGTAGCCCTGGTAGCTGAAGGAGCCGTCGGCGTTGGGCAGGATCGAACTGCCCTGGATGGTGTTCCCGTCGCAAGACGAGGGCAGTGCGGGGATCACGCCGTTGGGGGCCGCGCACTCGACGATGTTGATGTTGCTGAAGGAGCCGGCGAAGGCCGAGTTGGCCGGAATGTCGACGTTGATGTTCTGACCGCTGTCGAACGGCACGCCAGGGGTGAAGGGCGCTACGGCGACAGCGGAACCCGGGACGATCGAGCCGCTGCCGGGCCCGGTTGCGCCGGCTGGGGCGGTGAACGCGAGGACGGCGATCCCTGCCGTCGCGGTGACGGCGGCAGAAGCGACGACTCGCCTCGCTACGTGACGAATGGACATCTAGCGGCTCCTTACGCTGGCGGTGGACGTGCGGCTCATCTGAGGGTGGACGTGCGAAGCGGGACGGCTGGCGGGTTCGTTACTCACCACGTGCTTTTTGCCACGTCTGCGAGGCGTGCTCAAGCAAACACCCCTGGTGACACAAACAAAACACCTACTGATTGCGCGCTCGTCCCGAGCCCGTCACGAACTGTTCACCCGAATTGCCTCCCCTTCAGGAATGGCCTACATTCCCCACCTTTCGATTGCCCACCCGGAGAAGAGCCGGGCGGTTTCCGAGTTTGAGACCGTGTCCGCATCCGCTGTCCGGTCTCGGAGATGGGGCATCCGTTATGGAGAATCCCAGTAGCGAATCGATTCCCGATCTCACTGATGTGCTCCACGCACTGACCGGGTGTAACGAGTTGCTGATGTCCAAGGTGCGCGATGTGCGACGGGAGCACCCCGACGCTGTTGGCACGACGGGCGAGGTGTCTCCACACGTCGAGTTCCTCGAGATCCCGGATCAACGTCTGCCGGCGCATCCCGGTCCCCACATCACGTCAGTCGCACCTCAGGCGCGTGCAGCCGAGGGGATGGACACGGGCACTCCGGAGATGGACGCGGACACTGTTAGGGAGCCAGCAATGCAGGATGTTGTCGGCGAGGTGCGGCACCCCGAACCTACCGAGGGCGATTCACCGGACCGGAACTACAACTTTTTCGATGACCTCGATACCAGACTGGCCCACCTCGAGCCTCCAGCTACCGGCTCCGGGGAACGCTAACTGCCCGGGCTCGCTCGAACGCAGGCACGTCGACAATGTCGCTCCGCTCCGGCGATCCGAGGAAAGCCGCGGATTGAACATCGAGTGCCGCGGGCCGGGTACGACTACGAACCGGTGATCTTGACGACCCAGGTGCAGCTTGGCGGGGCTTGCACCACCAATGTCTGGGATCCCGTTGAGGACTGTGCCGTCACCGACTGCCCTGTCGGCCCGGTTTCGCTGATTGCGGGAGTCCCGGTCGGAGAAGATCCGGCGGGCGTGACGAACACCTGGAACGACGCCCCAGCCGCTGGAGCAGGGGCGCACCTGAACGCCCAGCCGATGTTCCAATTGGCCGCGGTCGTTGTGAACGTTGGGCTGGTCCAATTGCCCTGCAACTGCGTCGGGCCCAGGAGCACGCGTGCTTGTCCGGTTGCGGCCGTCGTCGGCGTCGACGGTGAGCTCGTTGCCGTCGTCGAGCCGCCAGCCGCCGTCGTCGTGGTGGATCCGCCTGCAGCCGTCGTAGTGGTTGAGCCACTCGCGCCACTGGCGGAAGACGGTGCCGTCGTCGTGGTCGACCCCGAGGTCGGCAGCTTGTACGCCGGAGCACTCGACGAGGAAGACGACGACGACGCTCCGACAGCGTGGTAGTTCAATGCCATCCCGAAGAGGGCGGCCGCCACCATCCCGGCACCGAGCTGCCACGTCTTCCAGGCTCGCTTCTCCTTGATATTCAACTCGCCCGGGTTGGGCATGGGGTCATCGCCGTTCGATGCGAGTCCCGACGGACCCGGATCGGAGCCCGTACCGTTACTGGAGGGATTCAGTGGCGGCATGGGTAAACGGTGGCCGGAATTCTCTTCTCCGTCAAGGCGGCCACGTCACGACATGTCCGCATGAGCGTGGGAGCCGAGCGGTCACGTGAACCTGCGTGTCGTACTGGTGAACGGTCGGGGAACTCCCGGGGAACCGCCGGCTCTCCTAGACCTTGACCGAACTCACGTACCAGCCTCCGGGGGCTTGCAAGACGTAGATCTCGTAGATCGGGTCATTGGGATCTGCACCCCCGGGAGGCCCAAACGTGCACACGATCGGCATGAACGAGGTGCTGCACCCGCGATCTTCTGCCAACCCAGTCGGGTAACGCACGGCGAAGAGGGCGGCGACAGCCGATGGGGTCGCCACGGTGAGCGCCTCGGCTCTGTTCCCCGTAGACCAACTCGACACTAGAGCGGTGGCCGCAGACTCGGCATCGGGCTTTAGCGCGGAGGGCACAGGCACGATGATCGTGGTCGTCGTCGTCGTCCGACGAGCCGGCGCCGTGGTCGTCGCACCCAGGGCGGGTCCCGAATGCCGTGTACCGGTGCGGAGGAATTGGACGTACGCCAGACCCAACCCGCTCAAGACCAACGCGGTGACCACCGCCGCGTACGCGAGCTTGCGGGGTCGGATGGGCGATTTCGGGCGGCCGTGCTCGGATCCTCCGTCCGATCCAACACGTGCGGACTCCACCGGGCCCGAGTCGGCTCCTGTTGGTGATGGGGCGGGACTAGACGTTGGGCCGGGCGCCGATGGTTCCTCCTCAGGCGGTGATGTCACAGGCTCGGAAGCCGGTGATGGCTCGGCCATCGGAGGTCGGTGGTACGAGGTCTCCCCTCCGTCCATGACGAGCAGGGTCGGCGTGCCGTCTGCGGCGAAGAATCGGAGCTCGTGGGCACCGTAGGGATCGGATCTCCAACCAGTGGTCTGATTCGGCATGACGATCGCTCAGCGTGCCGCCGAAAGACCTTGAGATCAAGCCGGAGAACCAGTGACGAGCTTCGCCGCAGAAGCGCGCAGTTTCGCCCGTCGAGCGCGACGACATCCGCCGAGGACACATCCTGAGAGTGACGTGGGCGTTTCCCACCTTACGTGACCGTGAACGGGAAGGAAAACCTTCGAGTTCCGCCTTGTCGAATGGACCGGACGCGGATAACAAAGGTGGGCGTGGGCACCAGCCTTGTCGATTCCGATTTCGGGGTTCCGGATACTCCTCGCGACGTCCACCAGAGCACACCACCTCCGAGCCCTGCCTTCGCCACGGACGGCGACGCGACAGGACTGGGGGGGGCGCCGGACACGGACGTGGAATGGGCCAATTCCGAACTGCACACGATCGCCAGCACGATCGAGGAGCTGCAGGGCCGGCTTGCGCAGGCCAACGCCCGTCTCAGCAGCGCGACGAAGGTGGAGACGACGGAAATCGAAATCGGGCGGCTGTTCGTCGAGGCGCAGCAATTCTCCGACGACGCACTGGCGAGACTCGAGGTCCAAGTCCACGAGATCCTTCGTGAAGCTGAGTCGAAAGCCAAACAGATCCTGGCCGAAGCAACAGCGGAGGCCCAGGAGATGCGCCGACTGGCCCAGCATTCGGAGCACGCATCAACGCAGGCTGCCCAGGATCTGCAGTCGGCCATCGCGGGCTTCACCACCGTCAACGCTGCACTGCTCCAGGAATTGGGCGCCCTGAATGCGACGCTCACTCCGGCCAAAGAAACACTGGTGAGCGGCATCGACCCATTCCCAGTGGGGTCGAGGGACGTACGGCAAGAATATGTGAACGCGGGAGGTGCGCGTCAGACGACAAGCACCGGCAATGGGTGAAGAGCGCTTTGAATACGCTGACAACGCGCCCTGGAACTACCGGTGTGCCGAAGGAATATCACCTCGGTCAGTCGAGCCATTCTGCGTCGGCGACGAGGGAAGCAGCCGCATTCTCCAACCAGTCTCGTAAGCTCCGATCATTCGACCTGGTTCGCGATTTCGTGACGCACCTGGCAGCCGCACATGCGGACGTGCCAGGGGTCGATCGTCGGGGCCACGAGGCCATCGACTGGGAAGCGCTTGTGACATCCGTCGCCGGCATTCGCCCCATTGAACGGGCAATTGGACGGGCCGTCGTCATTGCGACTCGGAAGTGCGGCGGAGTCTTCGAGGATGATGACCTGCGCGTTGCAGAAACGTCGTCCATGTCCACAGAAGACCATTCTGTTGCCTTTGGCGACGACGGCACTTCCGCAACCATCCACGAGGAGGAACCCTTCTTCTCCTTCAGCGTGGCGGATGCTATCCCGGATTTCGGCGACGAGAGCCATCGTTCGAGGATTGCGAAAAGGGTGGCCGGAGTCCTCGGAACGCGATGGACGGAGATGACTCCGGCCCTCGCGTCGTAGACCACCGATCCAAACCGAGAGCTGGGCGAGTGCATGGAGCACAGCGCCGGGTCGACCCTGATTCGTGAACCGGAAGCCCCGGTCCAGACCTCCGGCGAGTGGACGGGGGTCCCCCAACGTCCTGATGCGCGCCCGGTTGGCCCGGGCGAGGAGCGCGTCCCGGGCCGTCGTCTGGTCAGAGAAGGACGCATCGTCTTTCTCCTTGCCGTCGGCATCTACCTGGTCGTCGCCTTCCTGCTCGATTTCAAGTACCGGACCTTCGCCGGCGATGCCTTCTCCCGGATGGCCAACGGCTTCTACGTCCTCTATTCCCGCGACCCCCATCTGGCTGCAGTCGGGTTCGTTTGGACGCCGCTGCAATCGATCGCCGATCTGGTGTTCCTGCTCGGGAACCACCTCTGGCCGGCCCTCTCCCATAACGACATGGCCGGGAGCCTGGTCAGTGCGCTCGCCATGGCCGGCGCCGTCTACCAGATCTGCGCTGCGTTGCGCGAATGGGGGGTGAGCGGAACACTCCGTCTGGTCCTCACAACGTGCTTCGCCCTGAACCCGATGATCCTCTATTACGCCGGCAACGGGATGAGCGAAGGCCTCTACATCTTCACACTGGTCGCGTCCACCCGCTACCTGTTGCGATGGGTACGCAGAGGCGATCTCCGGTCGCTGGCCTATGCCGCGGTCGTGCTGGGCGTCTCCTACCTGGCCCGTAACGAGGCCGCAGGGGCCGTCATGGCGGGAACCTTCGCCGTGGCGGCGGTCAGCTATTCGCGTGCCGACGGACGCCGACCGTCACGGCTGAGAACGGCCATGTCAGACGTGACCATCTTTGCTGCCCCGGCCTTGACCGCCGCAGCAGGCTGGGCCATCACGAGCTACGTGATCACCGGAGCCTTCGCCGGGCAGTTCTCGTCGGCCTACGGCAACACGAGCCAATTGCATGACGCACACCTAAGAGCGCTGACGCTCTACGACCGGGTGCTCTTTGAGGCCCACGCCATCGGCGCGTACGGACCATTGCTACCCATCGTGCTCATGGCTTCTTTGGCAGTGGCTTTGGTCAGACGGGATCTGAGGGTGTTGGCTCCCCTGGCCGTGCTCGGGGGAGCGATGGGGTTCGACATCCTGGCATACCTGGACAACACCGTCTTTCCCTGGTTCCGGTTCTACATCATGACCGTTCCCCTCGAAGTCCTGCTGATCGGCAGCCTCGTGACGGCCATGCAGACCTCTGGTCAGGCCCTGATCAGACAGCGTGTGGGAACACGACCATCGCGCCCGGGCGGTCGCGCCACTCGCTCTCTGGCTGCAGTCGGCCTCGTTCTGGTAGTCATGATCCCGGCGACCGTGACCACTACGGCCGCCATGTTCAACCCGCATCTCGGCAACGAAGAGACCCATCAGCTCGGATTCATCTTCCATTCGCCGCCTCTGAGCGCCTCCGATCGAGGATATGAGGAATTCTACCCTCATATCCTGACGCTGAGCAGCTACTTCGCCGGCCTGCGCCTCCCCGACGGAGACATCGTCGTCGACAACTTTTCGCCGTGTGTACCCGAAATTCTCACGACGATCAGCCAGCCCAAGCTCTTCGTGATCCCGAACGACCGGGACTTCCAGCGCATCCTGGCCGATCCGATCACGTTTCATACCCACTACATCTTGGAGGCCGACCCTGCGCATTACCTTGGCAACCTCACTGCCACGAACTCCGAGTACCCCAGCCTGTGGAGCACGGGAGACGGCTTCACCAAGCTGGTACACCAATTCCCGGCGGGCGGCACGTGCCCCGAGCTCCGTCTCTTCCGCGTGCTCGGTCACTCAAACCGAGTCACATGAGAAGGCCTTGGCCTGCCCGTTCACCCTACGACTGAGCACGTGTGCTTCGCCGTAGGCACCGGCGTGCGAGTCAAATTCCGTACCCCCGGGCCGAACGGGGCCGCAAGACCACCCGCTGGGTTCATTGAGGCCCACCCGAGGACACAGCTATCGGCTCACGAGAATCGCGGAGCAATTCCTTCGTCCTCCCAGTGTGAGACTGATCGGAGTCGGAGTTGAGCCCATGGGTCGTCTTCTCCCAAAAAGACGGGGTCATCACCAATTGCCACATGGCCTTCAACGCGGCCACGGACATCATCACCCAGTAGACGGGCACGAGCATCGCCGCCAGGACCAACCCTTCCGGCTTGGTATGGCGGGCCGTCAGCACGGTCAGGTACCACAGCAGGAAGTTGCCGAAGGCCCACAGCAGCAGGCTGACGTAGTACACCGGTGCCGGGAAGATCTCTCTTACGAAATGAGGCTGCCCGACGAACCACATGATGGTGAGGATCCAGAAGACCGGGTTCAACGCGGCAAGGACGGGCGTACCGCCCACGAAGGCGCACAGGTGGAGCGAACCCTTGGCGCCGATCTCCCGGACGAGCCTGCGCGGAGACCGGAGGTGGATGAGGAAGGTCTGCAGGTACCCCTTGTACCAGCGGGAGCGCTGCTTGACCCAGTTGACGAAGTCGCTGTTGGCCTCTTCCAGCGTGGGCGATGCGAGCACCTTGATCTGGTAGTGCTCGCGAAACATCCGGATCCCGAGGTCACAGTCCTCGGTCACATTGTATGGATCCCACGCACCTAGCCTTCGCAGGGCGCTGCGACGGAAGTGGTTCGAGGTGCCGCCGAGCGGGATCGGTGCACCGAGCGACGACAGGCCGGGCAGGAAGAACGAGAACCACATGACGTACTCGATGGTGAACCACTTGGTGATGATGTTCTGAGAGTCGTTGCTGTACGTGAGCTGCGCCTGCACGCAGCCCACCTCGGGGCCGAACCGACTGAGCGCCACGGCTGCTCGACGCAGCTGGAGGACGTCCGGCGCATCCTCGACGTCGTAGACGGCGACGATCTCCCCCCGGGCGAGCGTCAGGCCGAAGTTGAGCGCTTTCGGTTTGGTGCGAGGGTCTGCCGCCGGTATCAGGACCAGCTTGAACTGCTGCGGGGGGTTCGCGGCGCGGAGCGCACGGAGCGTCTCCTCGTCGTCCTCCTCGACCAGCATGAGCACCTCGAGCCGGTCGGCCGGATAGTCCAGCTCGGCAACGTTTTGGATCAGCTTCACGATCACCGACGCCTCGTTGTAGGCGGCGATCATGACCGTGTAGAAGGGCAGCTCGTCGTCCGGGAAGGCCAGGGCCTCCTCGTCGGTCACCACCTCGAGAGCATCGCTCTTCGAGGACCGCGTGAAGAGGTAGGCGCGGTAGATCACCGCGACCAGGTAGGCCAGGGTGAATTCGGCGATGATCAGAATGGCCGTCAGCTGGGCGTCGATCACTAGCCCGATGAGGACCACGATCATGAGTGCGATGACGACGTTCCGCTGTCCCAGAGAGATGGTGCTACGCGCAGACATCTGGGGAACCCGGTTTGCCAGGCCGGAGACACTCGCCTCGAGTCGCAGATGAGCTTCGGCCTCACTCATCGGGACCGGTTGCACGGCCGAACTCTAACAGTGAGAGCCGCCGTTCTCGAGGTCGTTACATCAAACTTTCCCGGTTCACCGCCCTCTTTCGTGACGCCGGCGGGAATCTCCCGGGCGCGAGTGACATCCGAGTAACCGCCGCGTAATCACCGCCCAAACTTCAGGTGAAGCGCGAATTGATCGATTTCCACGGCCGCTACATTGACGCGAGTGCCGGCCACAGTCCGCAGCGACCGATCGTTGCTCCACCTGTGTGGGGGCGCGGGCGGGGACCTATTCATCGCACACGAGCGCGGCACAACCATCACCTGGTCGTGCCACTGGAGCCGATCACGGTGAGCGCCAACGGCACACGGAGGGCAGCCAATGCGGAGCGGTCGGAGCCGATCGATGGAACGACGCTGTCCCGAGTCGATGACTCGGCGGCAGGATCCACGGACGAGCGGCTGTCTGCGTTGCGGCAGACCATACAGACATGGGACTGGCGGACGGCTTCCGCTGACGCGGATCCGCAGCCGATCGAGGCAGTAGCTGCACCGCAAGCCGACGCGGCGGGATCGGCGCCGTCACACCTCACAGCGACAGCGATCACCGAGGTTCGCGAGGATGCGAGGCTGCTGGCCAGCGATCCGGTCCCGCATGACACAACGGCGGACGTCACCCCGTCGATTGTCGAGGCGAGACCTCGACACGTCCGACCCGATCCACCGACGTCGACCGAGCCACCGGGGTTAATCGAACCACCGGGGTTAATCGAACCACAGCCACGATTGGGCTCCGAACTCGAGGAGACATCTGCGGAGACGTCCGACGAGACGGGCCTTTGGATCGGAACGGAGCGGGCATCCGAACTCACGCCCGACGACCCCGTCCGTCGCCTGTGGTCACACCCATGGGTCAGGCCTGCGGTGCTGGGGCTGGCCGCCATCCTCGGCGTCGTGATCATCATTTCGAGCATCCGGCTAGTCGCAGACGGCTCCGGTTCGGCTCAGTCGACGCCGACCACGACCACCCGGCCCGCATCGAGTCTCGCCCACCACGGCTCCGCGCCGATCAGCGCTGCAGAGCTGGCTCAGTTCGAGGGCTATGCCGAGGCACTCCAGAAGGCCAACGCGGCGGCGACCAAGGGGTTCGTCAGCGCCGGCAGCACGCCCACGCCGACCTCTGTCGCCGCGGCGGTCACCCCATACCGTGCCGCGCTCAACCTCTACTACTTCCAGCTGCACTTCATCCACTGGCCTGCCTCCATGCAGACCGCCGTCGAGACCGACCAAGCGCAACTCCAGGCTCTCATTAGCTTCCTGGGAGCGTTCGACACCGTCAGCCCGACGGGCGTGAGCGCCTGGCTTTCCCAGGTGCACAACCGGACCGGCACGACGCAGGCCGCCGACAACCAGGTGCGCCAGGACATCGGGCTGACCGTTTCGTCCTCGTTTCCCTAGTCCTCCGGGTCCCAGCCGTCACGCCTCGTCCGAGCCTGTCGGTTCCGTCTAGGCGGTTGCCGAGAAATTCTTTCGGACTGCGAACGCGGGTTAGCGATCAGCATCTTCACGTTGACGTCGCGCTCTCTTCGCGGCTTCGTCACCTACTGCAGGGGTTGCCGTGTCAATTGGTCGACGAGTCGTGACGTTGGACGCGTAACGGTTGACGAGATGGTTTGTGAGATCCATTGCACCGAGCGTTGACGGTGGTGCGCACCCGCGCACATACTTCGGAACGTCTCCATCGAGGTTGCCCGTGTCGGGGCCTTCGGCGATTCGGAGCATGCGATCGCGTCGATCGAACGCCACACGAGCAAGCGGGAGTGCGCCTCCACATGGCCCTCAGTCAAATCAGCACGAACCGGTGCGGAGGTCCGACCCACCGGGCCCGCGCCGTCCCGCCGGAGTGCGTCACGACGGTGGACTGAGCGAGCCATCGTCGCGACCGGCCTGGTGGCGCTGGCGGCCGGGGCCGTGATCACCACCGCTCCGGCTGCGCACGCGGCGTACACGGGATCCAACGGTCCCATCGCCTTCGTGTCGACCCGGCCAACGGCAGCGCGTTCGGTGGGATCTTCCAGGTCGACAGCCAGGCTTCCGGACTCGGGACGGCGAGCGGCGACCAGAGTGCCACGACGGGACTGAGCAACGGCGGCACGGGCAGCGGCATCGACGCCGAACCGTTCTACTCCCCCGGCGGGGCCACGGTGTTCTTCTCGAGCAACCGCGACACGGCGGGGCAATGGGTCGTCTACGACATCCCGCCGGCGCGTCGCCCGAACCGCCGGCATCCGCTGCCGAGCTCTCGCAGATCTCGGGCAGCGAGTCGAACGACGACTACGCGCCCTCGGTCGCCATGGACGGACGTACCGTCGTATTCAACCGCAACGACGTGTCACTCGACACCCTCGACGCCGGGGCGCCGATCCCGTCGAGAACGGTGTGCGTCCTCTACACCCCGGCTGTCGGCCTGGCGTCGGTCAACACCGACGGCGGCTCCCGCCGGCCCCTCTTCTGTCCGGTCGACCCGACCCAACTCCTCTACGTGGGCGGCGACAACCACCTGCACCTCGTGACGGGACTCCCCGCCCCGTCGGCCACGTCGCCGACCAACCCGTGCGGTGCGGTGGCCGGGCAGAACGGAGTGACCGACACGGACCTGTCAGCGCGGGCGATCGACTCGGTAACCAACGATCACGACACCACGGACAGCTTCCAGGATGAGAACCCCGACTGGAGCCCCGACGGCACCACGATCGTCTTCGACTCGACCAGGGGCGGCGCCAACCACACCCTGTGGCAGATGACCAGCATCTGCTCGGGCACCACGACGGTCATACCCCTCTGGCCGGGCCAGGTCGGGACCGGAGGAGGACGCAAGTCGACGACCCAGCCGGTCTACTCGCCGGACGGCACCTTCGTGGCCTTCGTCCAGCCCGGGCAGGGCGTCAACACGTGGACCGGCGGGATCGTGGGCACGGGGCAGTCGCTCTCGAACGCCGAGGTCGTCAGCCTCTCGACCCAGGGCAATGGGATCGTGAACGACCAACCCGACTGGGGCCCGGGCCAGCCCAGCGCCGGTGCACCTGAGGTCCCCCTCCCGCTGATGTTGCCGGGCGCCGCGCTCGCCCTCGGTGGCGTGGCCCTGGCGTACGAGCGGCGGCGCCGACCCGGACTCCGGCTCGCACCGGCGGATCGCGATGCGACAGGGGGGTCGCTGCCCACCGGCTGAGTCGGTGGGCACTCCGGCTGGAACCGTGGGTTCGGTGTCCCGTCACCGGGGCATCACGCAACGGTCGCGCAAGGTTCACCGGTAAGTCCTACCGCTGCCACGTGGGTTCCCGTAGGTTCGCAACTCGTGGGCAGGCGGAGGCTCATCGCCGATCTCGGGAGCGGGGACCACCTTGCATGGCGCCGCTCGTGGCGCCATGCACAACTCACCGCGATCGTCGCCACCGCGCTCGTGCTGGGCACCGCGAGCAACGCCTGGGCCGGCACCGCGACACGGTCGGAAGACCATCGGGCTCCGGGTGCGGACGGCGCGCCGGGCGCGACCGGGCGGGGACCGTCGGGGTCGGAGCTCGGCGAGCTCTGCCACGAAGTGTTCCACGGGCCCGCGGCAGGGTCGCTGGTGAAGACGACCTCGGCCGGGCCGGACGGCAGCACGGTCCTCCCCGGCCAGCTGATCACGGTGACCCTGACGTGGAAGCCGAGCGAGTTCGTGTGGACGGCGCCGTCCCGGATCGCCGACTGCGTGGAGATCGGATCGACGATCTCGCCGACCCTCAGCGAGGCATACGGGCCGGGACCGACCACGGGGACCTTCACGTTCACCTACGTCGTGCCCGCGGGTGGCACGGGCGGCCAGCAGATCTGCGACCGCGGCGTGGCGTGGGGCCGCGACGACCGCAGCAACACGTGGGCATCCGGCCACGGCGAGGGGTGGGGACACGACGACAACACCGAGAGGAGCGCCGTCCTCTGCTACTCGATCCTGGCGGCCCAGGCCCCCGAAGCGCCGATGGCCCTGCTCTTCCCCCTGGCCGGCCTGGTCGTCGGCGGCGGTGCGCTGGTGTTCGTGCGTAGGCGCCGGGCAGGCACCCGGGTCGACGCGTAGTCGTCCACCCACGCGGACCGGGAGAGTTCCCTCGTTCGTTCCTGCAGGCCGAGGTACTGGTCTCGCCGGCTCGCCCCGGCTCGCTACGCTCTCGGCCGATGACCTCGACCTCGGCGGCAGATCCGGCGGCGGATCCCGCGGCACTGCAGGCGCAGGCCGACGCCCTGCACTGGTACCACACGATCGACCTGGGCCACGGCGTCGTGACCAAGGGGGACAGCGTCCAGGAGACCTCGATCGCCGTGCTCCCCGAGGTGGCGGGCAAGACCGTGCTCGACATCGGTGCCTGGGACGGCAAGTACTCGTTCCTGGCCGAGCAGGCCGGGGCGGACGCGGGTGGTGGCCCTCGACCACTACGCCTGGGGCGTCGACTTCGACGCCCGCGGGGCCTACTGGGCCGAGTGCATCCACAACGGCACGCTGCCCGACCAGTCGCGCGACGAGACCGACTTCTGGCTGCCCGACCTGCCGGGCCGGCGCAGCTTCGACTTCGCCGCCGCCGCCCTCGGCTCGAAGGTCGAGGTGGTGGTGGCCGACTTCCAGACGGTCGACCTCGACGAGCTCGGGCAATTCGACGTGGTCCTCTACCTCGGTGTGCTGTACCACATGAAGGAGCCGCTCACCTGCCTCGAGCGGTTGCGCCGGGTCACCCGCGAGGTGGCGGTCGTCGAGACCGAGGCCGTCCACGTCCAGGGGCTCGACGACGCGGCCCTCGTCGAGTTCTACGCCGGCAGCTCGCTGCGCACCGACTTCGGAAACTGGTACGTCCCCACCATCTGGGCGCTGCACAACCTGTGCCGGGCCGCCGGCTTCTCCGACGTGCGCACCGTCGTCGGCCCACCCGCCCCGCCTCCGGCCGTACGCGGGTCGTTCACCGAGCGTCTGGGCCGGCGGCTGGCCGACGTCCGGCTCCCTCCCCCCTCGGCACCGACGGCCAATTACCGCGCCGTCGTGCACGCCTACGCCTAAGGCGTGCACACGTAGAGCTTGAGCGTCGAGGTCCAGGCGAACCTCGTCCCCGCCGGGACCGCCGCCGGTCGGCAGTGCTGGGCCAGGTAGGCGCTGGCAGCCGAGGCCGAGGGCGTCGCGATGAGCACCGGGTGGAAGTCGCCCGCCGCCACCATGGCGCGGACGGCCGCGACGGTCGGCGAGGGCTCGACGCCGGTGTACCCGCCCAGCGGCACCGTCTCCTCGCCGGTGGCGTAGATGTACGGCGAGGCCACAATGGAGGTCTGGGCCGCCGCCAGGTAGGGCGACCCCCCGCGCAGCGCCTGCAGCGCGGCCAGGCCGGCGGGCGAGGTCTGCGGGTCGAAGTGGTCCTTGATGTAGGCCGTGCCCGAGTTCGACTGGAAGGCGGAGTCGAAGGGACCGAGGGTCTCGACCACCACCGAGACGCTGGCCGCCACGGGTGCGAGCACGATGGCCACGGCGCCGAGCACGCAGCCCACCGTCGCCGTGTTCGTGGCCTTGGTCCGCGTCCTCCTCGACACGTGCCCGCCCGACCTCGAGGCCGACGTCGAGGGCTGCCAGTCTCGCCAGGCCGACCAGCAGAGCACCGCGGCGGCGACCAGCCCGAGCAGGATCACCAGGTACCGGAGCCAGGGCAGCACGCCGGTGCCCGACTTGGGCAGCAGCACGGCGGCGTAGACCACCGTCACCAGCACGGTCCCCGCCGCGGTCAGCACCGCGGCGGGGCGGCGCCGGTACGCCCAGACCATGGCGCCGCCCACCCCGAGCAATCCCGCGACCGGTGGTGAGAGCGCGGCCGTGTAGTAGGCGTTGATCGCCTTGGCGAAGCTGAGCATGACCGCGAAGACGACCAGCCAGGTCAAGAAGAGCACGGCGGCGGTGCGCACCAGGTCGGTGCGCCGCTCGCGCCGGCGGGCCACGAGGACGGCCACGCCCGCGATGGTCGCCGCCGGCAGGAGCCACCCGATGTCGCGGCCGTAACCCCCCTTCAAGAGTCGCGTGGGCGACGTCGGCGACTCCACCTGGCCGAAGAGCGGGGTGGCGAGCGTCCGCTCGGCCTCGACGTTGGGCGGGGTCTGGCCGACCCGGCCGACCCCGTTGTACGAGAAGACCATGTGGAAGACGGAGTTCGACGCTCCGCCGCCGTCGACGTGGGGACGGCTGGAGGCCGGGGTGAGCTGCACGAACACCAGGTAGGACATGGAGACGACCAGGACGACGAGACCGAGGACGACGATCTTGCCGAGGCGCGGCCAGATCTTCTCGCGGCCGGCGATCAGGTAGACCAGGCCGAGGGCGGGCAGGATCAGCCAGGCCTCGAGCATCTTCGCCTCGAAGGCCAGCGCGGTCCACACGCCGGCCATGACGATGCTGCGCCAGCGGCCCGTGCGCACCGCGGTCACCGTCGAGTCGGCGGCCAGCACGAGCAGCAGGATCATCAGGGTGTCGGGGATGTTGCCCCGGTTCAGCGTCACGGTGGCCGGGCTGATGGCCAGCACCACCGCGGCGCCGATGGCCGCCAGCGGCCCGGCCAGCCGGCGCACGGCGTGGTACAAGACGAGCACCGTCAGCGCGCCCTCGACCGCCTGGGGCAGGATCTGCGACCAGACGTTGAAGCCGAACAGCTTGACCGAGAGGGCCTGGACCCATAGCGCGCCGGGCAGCTTGTCGAGCGTCATGGTGCCGGCCGGGTCGAGCGCGCCGTACGCGAAGTTGTGCCAGCTGTGCGCCATGCTCCGCACGGCCGCGCCGTAGTAGATCTCGATCGTCGAGCCGATCCGCCAGCCGTAGGCGAGGCCGGCCAGGACCGTGACGATCAGGAGCGCCGGGCGGGCCCAGCCCGGTTGGCCCTCCGGTGAGCGCCAGAACTGCAGGCGGCGTCCCCACGGCGCCGTCGTGGCGCCCTCGTCGGGGTCCGCCACGACGGCATCGGCCTCGGGGTCCGTTGCCATCTGGTCCGCGTCCTCAGCCGCGACATGCGTCACCGTTGTCCGCCCATCGAGCGCAGATTAGACCAGCACCCGCCCCCGGACGCGCCGCAGCCGGGCCCAAGGGCCCGGCCGCGATGCCCGACACGCCCACCAGCGTACCGCTGCGGGGTGCCGATCGGAACACCCGCGAGCTACATCATCCCGCCCATGCCACCCATCCCGCCCATGCCGCCGGCCATGGCGGCGGCGGCCGCGGCGGCGTCCACCTTCTCGGGCTTGTCGGCGACGAGCGCCTCGGTGGTCAGCAGCAGCGCCGCGATGGAGGCCGCGTTCTGCAGGGCCGAGCGCGTCACCTTGGCCGGGTCGATGATGCCCGCCTTCACGAGGTCCTCGAGCTCGCCGGTGGCGGCGTTGAGGCCGATGTTGCCCTTGGCCGACTCCACCTGGCTGACCAGGACGGCGCCCTCGAGTCCGGCGTTGAAGGCGATCCAGCGCAGCGGCGCCTCGAGGGCGTGCGCCACGATGCGGGCGCCCGTGGCCTCGTCACCCTCGAGCGTGGCGGCCAGGTCGTTGACCTCCTTGCGGGCCCGCACCAGCGCGGTCCCGCCGCCGGCCACGATGCCCTCCTCCACCGCGGCACGGGTGGCCGACAGCGCGTCCTCGATCCGGTGCTTCTTCTCCTTGAGCTCCACCTCGGTGGCCGCGCCGACCTTGACCACGGCCACGCCGCCGGCCAGCTTGGCCAGGCGCTCCTGGAGCTTCTCGCGGTCCCAGTCCGAGTCGGTCTCGTCGATCTGCCTCTTGATCTGCGCCACCCGGCCCTTGACGTCGTCCGTCCGGCCGGCACCCTCGACGATCGTGGTGTCGTCCTTGGTCACGATGACCCGGCGGGCGGTGCCGAGCAGGTCGATGGTGGCGTTCTCCAGCTTGAGGCCGATCTCCTCGCTGATGACCTGGGCGCCGGTGAGGACGGCCATGTCCTGCAGCATCTCCTTGCGGCGCTCGCCGAAGCCCGGCGCCTTGACGGCGACGGAGGTGAAGGTGCCGCGGATCTTGTTGACCACCAGGGTGGCCAGGGCCTCGCCTTCGACGTCCTCGGCCACGATCAGCAGCGGCTTGCCGCTCTGCATGACCTTCTCGAGCACCGGCACCAGGTCGTGCACGGCCGAGATCTTGGAATTGAAGAACAGGATCGAGGGCTCGTCGAGCACGGCCTCCTGGCGCTCGGGGTCGGTCACGAAGTAGGGCGAGAGGAAGCCCTTGTCGAACTGCATGCCCTCGGTGAGCTCGAGCTCGATGCCGAAGGTGTTGGACTCCTCGACGGTCACCGTGCCGTCCTTGCCCACCTTGTCGATGGCGTCGGCCAGCACGTCGCCGATGGCGGTGTCGGCGGCCGAGATGGAGGCCACCTGGGAGATCTCGGTCTTGCCACCGACGTCCTTGGACTGCTTGGCGATGCTGTCGACGGCGGCGTTCACCGCCTTCTCGATGCCCCTCTTCAGGCCGGTCGGGCTGGCGCCGGCGGCCACGTTGCGCAGGCCCTCGGTGATGAGGGACTGGGCCAGGACGGTGGCGGTGGTGGTGCCGTCACCGGCCACGTCGTTGGTCTTGGTGGCCACCTCCTTGACCAGCTGGGCACCCATGTTCTCGAAGGGGTCGTCGAGCTCGACCTCGCGGGCGATGGACACGCCGTCGTTGGTGATGGTGGGGGCGCCGAACTTCTTCTCGATCACCACGTTGCGGCCCTTGGGCCCCAAGGTGACCTTCACCGTGTCGGCCAGCTTGTTGACGCCGGCCTCGAGCCCGCGCCGGGCGGCCTCGTCGAACTTCAGAATCTTGGACATGACTGTGTGGAACTCCTCTCGGGCCCGCTGACCTCAGGGGCTCGTGTGTTGTGGCAGAAGGGACGGGCGCCGCCGCCCCCGGCCGGATCGGGCCGGGGCGGCGGGAACCCGGGGGATCAGGCCAGCTTGGCCAGGACGTCGCGGCTGGAGAGGATGAGCAGGTCCTCGCCCTCGACGGTGATCTCGGTGCCGCCGTACTTGGAGTACACGACGGTGTCACCGACGGCGACGTCCATGGGGATGACCTCACCGGAGTCCTCGGAGCGGCGGCCCGGGCCCACGGCGATCACTTCGCCCTGCTGGGGCTTCTCCTTGGCCGTGTCGGGGATCACGAGGCCCGACGCGGTGGTCTCCTCGGACTCGCCGGGACGGACGACGATCCGGTCATCGAGCGGGTGCAGCTTCATGGTGAAAGGGCCTCCTTGGCACTCGTTAGCACTCTCGTGTTGTGAGTGCCAACGATAGCGTCCGGCGCGGGGGCTGGCAACCTCGGAGGACCGGGTCGGCCTCCGAGGCCCGGGTCGGCGCCCCGCGGGGCCGGTACGCTCCCCCGGGATCCCCGGCGCCGGGGATCCCGGAACGGCCGGGGAGAGGGAGGGCCAATGACACCAGACCCCGACCGCTGGTGGCACGGGGGCGTCTTCTACCAGGTCTACCCCCGGTCCTTCGCCGACTCCGACGGGGACGGCGTCGGCGACGTCCCCGGCATCGTGTCCAAGCTCGACCACCTGGCACGCCTCGGGATCGACGGGGTGTGGCTCTCCCCCGTCACCCGGTCGCCCAACCGCGACTGGGGCTACGACGTGTCGGACTACCGCGACGTCGACCCGTCGCTCGGGACGCTGGCGGACCTCGACACGCTGGTGCGCGAGGCCGGGGCCCGGGGGATCCGCATCCTCTTGGACCTGGTGCCCAACCACACCAGCGACCAGCACCCGTGGTTCGTCGACGCGCTCAGCGGGCGCGACGCCGCGCACCGCGGCTACTACGTGTGGGCCGACCCCAAGCCCGACGGGAGCCCGCCGAACAATTGGATGAGCATCTTCGGCGGGAGCGCTTGGGAGCTCGACGAGGCCAGCGGCCAGTACTTCCTGCACAACTTCGAGGCGGCCCAGCCCGACCTCGACTGGTGGAGCGAGGACGTCCGCCGCGAGTTCGACGACATCGTCCGCTGGTGGTGGGACCGCGGCATCGCCGGCTTCCGCATCGACGTCTGCAACATGATGATCAAGGACGCCGAGCTGCGCGACAACCCGCCGGCCACCGAGGACGACCCGCTCGAGATGCAGATGATGGGCGTGCGCAGCGTCTACAACTCGGACCGGCCCGAGACGCACGACATCCTGCGGCGCTGGCGGGCCGTCGCGCGCACCTACGAGCCCGAACGGCTGCTCATCGGCGAGACCAACGTACCCACGGTGGAGCACATGGCCGAGTACTACGGCGACGGGTGCGACGAGCTGCACGGCGGCTTCAACTTCGTCTTCATCGAGGCCCCTTTCGAGGCCGACGCGCTGCGCACGGTGGTCGAGCGGACCGAGGCGCTGCTGCCCGACTACGCCTGGCCGGTGTGGACCGGCTCCAATCACGACGTGTCGCGCCTGGCCACCCGCTGGGCGGGCGGCGATGCCGCCCGGGCGAAGGTGGCCTTGCTCATGCTGCTCACCTTGCGGGGGACGCCGTTCTTGTACCAGGGCGACGAGATCGGCCTGGTCGACGGGGTCGTCGAGCGCGAGGATGTGCTCGACGCCGTGGGGGCGCGATTCTGGCCGTACTACAAGGGGCGCGACGCCGAGCGCACGCCCATGCCCTGGCACGGCGGACCCGGCGGCGGCTTCAGCGAGCCCGGTGTGCGGACCTGGCTGCCCATGACCGACCCGGCGGCCTGCAACGTGGCTGACCAGGAAGGGGACCCGGCCTCGGTGCTCGAGCTGTGCCGGCGGGTGATCGCGGCCCGCCGGGCCAACGACGACCTCGCCGTCGGGCCCTACCGCACGCTGGCCTCGCCCGATGCCACGTGGGCGTGGGCCCGGGGCGAGGGGACCGCCGTGCTGCTCAACATGTCGGACGGCGACGCCACCTTCGAGGTGTCGGGCACCGTGGCGGTCTGCACCGACCACACCCGAGAGGGGTCGACCGCGCACGGCACGTTGGCGCTGCCCGGGTGGAGCGCCGCTGTCGTCGCCCCCGGACCGGTCCGATGAGCCGCGGCGAGGTGGCCGGGGCCGACGCCGCGGCGCAGTGGCCCGAGGGCGTGCCGGGGCGCATCGTGTACCGCCAACTGTTCCGTCTCCTCTTCGGCCGCGAACCGCCCGGCGACGACCCGCTGGCGACCGAGCTCGAGCGGGGCACGATGCGACCGCGCCAGGTGGTCGAGTGGCTCGTCGACTCCGCCGAGTGGAGCCACTCGGCGGCGATGACGGAGTTCGGCCCTTCGTTGCACTTCGGGCGCGGCATGTTCATCCGGAGCCTGCCCAGGGCCCGGCGCATCCTCGACATTGGTGGTGTCGCGGTCGGCGTACCGCATGGCGCACTGGTGCTCATGGGCTATCCCTACCGGTTCGACGAGCTGGTGATCGTGGACCTCCCGAGCGAAGACCGCCACGAGCTCTACCGGACGGCCGAGGAGCCCCGGTCCGTCGACACGCCCGGGGGCCGGGTCACCTACCGCTACCACTCCATGGCCGACCTCAGCGGGTACGCCTCGGGGTCCTTCGACATGGTCTACAGCGGGGAGAGCATCGAGCACGTCACCCGGCGCCAGGCCGAGCACGTGCTCGCCGAGGTGCACCGGGTGCTCAAGCCCGGCGGCGTGTTCGCGCTCGACACGCCGAACGCCACCATGACCAGGTTGCAGCAGGAGGCGTACATCGATCCGGACCACAAGTACGAGTACACGCACGCCGAGCTGGCCGCCATGGTGCGAGGCAACGGCTTCGTGATCGAGCGGGCCCAGGGCATCAACTACGGGGGCGAGTCCCTCGCCCGCGGCACGTTCGACCCCGTCGAGCTGGCCACCAAGCGGGGCCTCTTCGACGACGTCGACGCGTGCTACCTGCTGGCCTACGTCTGCCGGCGGCCCCGCCGGCCCACGGTGCGCACGCTGGTCGACCGGGCCACCTGGAAGGTCGCCGGCCCCGACAGGATGCCGCGGCGCGCCGTGCGCTTCTCCCGCCGCTTCCTGCGCTGACTAGCGATTGACCGACGACATGTCGGCGTAGCGGTCGCCCCGGGCCGGGGCCACGGTGTCGAGCACGGCCAGGTCCTCGTCGGTGAGCTCCACGTCGAGCGCGGCCACGTTCTCCTCGAGGTAGCGGCGCCGCTTGGTGCCCGGGATGGGGGCGACGTCACGGCCCGCGGCGTGCACGAAGGCCAGCGCCACCTGCGCCGGCGTGCACCCCTTGACCGTGGCCAGCTCGTCGACCACCTCGACGATGCCGATGTTCGCGGCCAGGTTGTCGCCCCCGAAACGAGGCTGGTAGCGGCGGAAGTCGTCCTCGGCCAGCTGGTCGATCGAGCGCAGGGTGCCGGTGAGGAAGCCCCGGCCGAGCGGGCTGTAGGGCACGAAGCCGATGCCGAGCTCGCGCAGCGTGGGCAGGATCTCGGCTTCGGGTTCGCGCGACCAGACCGAGTACTCGGTCTGCAGGGCCGAGATCGGGTGCACGGCGTGCGCCCGCCTGATGGTGGCCGGCGCGGCCTCCGACAGGCCGAGCCAACGCACCTTGCCCTCGCGCACCAGCTCGGCCATGGCGCCGACCGTCTCCTCGATCGGCGTGGCCGGGTCGACCCGGTGCAGGTAGTACAGGTCGATGTGATCGACGCCGAGGCGGCTGAGCGACCCCTCGCAGCTCTGGCGCACGTACTCGGGGCGCCCGTTGATGCTGCGCTTGGCCGGGTAGTCGGGGTCGCGCACGATGCCGAACTTCGTCGCGATCACGGCCTGGTCACGGCGGCCGGCCAGCGCCCGGCCCACCAGCTCCTCGTTGATGTAGGGCCCGTACATGTCGGAGGTGTCGAAGAAGGTCACACCGAGCTCGAGGGCGCGGTGGATGGTGGCGACGGACTCCTCGTCGTCACGCGGGCCGTAGAAGTCGGACATGCCCATGCAGCCCAGGCCTTGGCGCGACACAAGCAGTCCCTGGCTCCCGAGGGCGATCGTGTCCATGGGTCCACTGTACGGTCTACTCGCCCTCCACAGCGGCGCCGCTTGCCGCCAGGTCCGCCAGCCGGGCGGCGTACGCCGGCGCGTCGATGTCGTGCACCCACATGACGAGCGCGTCCTGGCCCGTGACCGGGTAGTAGTTCCTGCGCACCCCGACGGGGGCGAAGCCGAAGCGCCGGTAGAGCGCCTGGGCCGGCTCGTTGTTCGCCGCCACCTCGAGCGAGACGTGCCGCACGCCCTGCACGCGCAACGTGGCGAAGGTGGCGACCAGCATGGCCGAGGCCACCCCGGCGCGCTGGAAGTCCGGCGCGGTGGCGATCGTCGTGACGTGGGCCTCGTCGTCGACGATCATGAACCCGATGTAACCGGCCAGCTCCCCGCCGGCCCAGGCGCCGCGGTAGAGGCGCCCGGTGCGCAGCGCCAGCTCGGAGCTGAACACGGTGGGCGACCACGGCTCGGGGAACACAGCGTTCTCGATCCGCATCAGCGCGCGCAGGTCGCGCCGGCGCAGCTTCTCCAGGCGGAGCGTCAGCGCCACGGCGCCGCGCCCCCGGGCGCCGGGCGGTCGGCGCGCGGCGAAGTTGACCCGGGCGTCGGCCTCGCGCAGGTAGAGGGGCAGCACCAGCCCCGGGTCGGTCGGCGCCTCGCCGGCGGCCAGGCGCGCCAGGGCCAAGTCGGCCAGCGCCGTCGGGGGCGGGAAGGCCAGCCCGGGCGCGACGACCGCGATCGGGCCGGCGCCGGCCAGCTGCGCTGCGTAGCGCTGCGCCCCGTCGCCCACCGCGGTCAGCCGCCCGCCGGCGAACCCTCCGAGCGCCTCGGCCAGCGCCGGCGGTGCGAACAGGCCGGGCCCGAGGACGGCCGGCCCGGCCCCGCCGCCGTCACCGACTTCGTGCACCGCGGCGAACACCTCGCCCCGTCGGGCGTCGACACAGGCCAGGACCGGCCCGCGGTGCCCGTGGGCGGCGGCCCCGGCGACCAGGATGTCGAGGCTGGTGGCGCCCACGACCCCGATGCCGCGGGCCAGCGCCAGCGCCTTGGCCGCGGCCACGCCGACCCGCAACCCGGTGAAGAGACCGGGACCGACGTCCACCGCCACCAGGTCGAGGGCGGCCGGGGTCAGTCCCACCTGGGCCAGGAGGTGCTCGATGGCCGGGGTCAGCGTCTCGACGTGCCGGCGCCGGCCCGTGAGCGCGAACTCGGCCTGCACGCCGTCGGTGGTGCGCACGGCGACCCCGACCGTCTCGGTCGCCGTCTCGATCGCCACGACGGCGCTCACCGCCGGGTCCGCTCCAGCGCGGCTGCCACCTCCTCGGCCCTCCCCGCCCAGCCCCCGCGCCCGCTGACCGACAGGACCCGCCGGCCGGCGTCGCCGGCCGTGCCCGGGTCGGGTGCCTCGATCCGCACCTCGAGCGCGCTCTCCCCCAGCGCAGGCGCGGCGACGTCACCCCACTCGACGAGCGCCACCGCGTCCTCCTCGACCAACTCGGCCAGGGCGAGGTCCGCCACCTCGTCGAGCGAGCCGGTCCGGTACACGTCGGCGTGGATCAGCGTGCGCACCGCCGCGCCCTCGCCGCTGCGGTAGTGGCGCACCAGGGCGAAGGTCGGGCTCGTCACCGGCCCCTCCACACCCAGCGCGGCCGCGAAGCCCTGGGCGAAGACCGTCTTGCCGGCACCGAGGTCGCCGACCAGCAGCACCACGTCGCCGCTGCGGCAGAGTCGGGCCAGCCGCCCAGCCAGCTCCCGGGTGTCCTCGGGGGACGCGCTCTCGGCCGCGACGGGCCACCGTGTGCTCACGCGCCTCCCGCGGCCAGCAGCCGCTTGGCCCGGACCAGGTCGGCGCGCATCTCGGCCATGGCCTCACCCCCGGCCCGCAGCACGTAGGCCGGGTGGTAGGTCGGGACGAGGCGGACGCCGCCTCGCTCGAAGACCTGGCCGCGCAGCGCGCGGATGCCGTGCGTGCTCTCGAGGAGCAGCTTGGTGGCGAAGTTGCCCAGGGTGATGATGACCACCGGGGCGATCAGCCGAACCTGCTCCTCCAGGTAGGGGCGGCAGGCCGCGATCTCGGCCGGCGCCGGGTCGCGGTTGTTGGGCGGTCGGCACTTGACCACGTTGGCGATGTAGCACTCGGCCCGGGTCAGCCCGATCTCCTCCCACATCAGCTTGTCGAGCAGCTTGCCCGAGCGCCCGACGAAGGGCTCGCCGGCCAGGTCCTCCTCGCGCCCGGGACCCTCGCCCACGAAGAGAAGGTCGGCCGACGGGTCGCCCACGCCGAAGACCACCTGGGTCCGGCCGCCGGCCAGCGGGCACCGGGTGCAGGCCGAGGCGGTGATGCGCAACCGCTCGAGCTCCCCGGCGCCCGCGCCGTGCCCTCCGGGCACTCAGGCTCCGGGGTCGGCGGCGTCGGGCCGGTTCACCAGCACGCGCGGCATGCGCGGACCGACGCCGCACACCACCTCGTAGCTGATCGTCCCGAGCATGGTCGCCCAGTCGTCGGCCGTGACCACCTCGCCCCCCTGCCGGCCGAGCAGCACGACCTCGTCGCCCGGGCGCACCGACTCGTCGGCGCCGCAGTCGACCACGATCTGGTCCATGGTCACCATCCCGGCCAGGGGTCGGCGCACGCCGCCGATGAGCACCTCGTAGCCGGCGCCGAAGAGCGCGCGCGGCACCCCGTCGGCGTAGCCGATGGGCACGGTGGCCACCAGCGACCGTCGCGGCAGGGGGCGCAGGCGGCCGTAGGAGGGACGCTCACCGGCGCCGAGCGTGCGCACGGCGGTGACGCGTGCCTTGAGCGACATGGCGGGCACCAGCCGCTCGCCGCCGGCCTGCATGTCGAACGCCGCGTGCACGGCCGGAGTGGGCAGGTAGCCGTAGACGCCCAGGCCGCAGCGCACCATGCCCAAGCGCGCCCGCGGGAACACGACGGCGCCGGCCGTGTTGGCGGCGTGCAGGAGCGGCACGCCGAGCCCGGCCTCGCGCAGCGCGGCCACCAACGTGTCGAAGAGGTCGAGCTGCCACTCGGTGTAGGCGCGGTCATCGGGGTCCTCCCCGTCGGCCACCGGCAGGTGGGTCCACACGCCCTCGAGCTGCAGCAGCGGCTGCCCGGCCACCGCTGCCGCCACCGCCGGCAGGTCCTCGGGCGCGGTGCCGACGCGGTGCATGCCGGTGTCGACCTTGACGTGGACAGCCACGCGGTGGCCGACGCCGCGCGCCGCGTCAGCGAAGGCTTCGATCCCCCCTGGCGTGTAGATGGTGGGCGTGAGCCCGTAGGCCAGCGCAGTGGCCGCCGCCTCGGGCCCGCACTCGCTGAGCAGCAGCACCGGGGCGGTCACGCCGTGGTCGCGCAGCTCCACGCCCTCGTCCACCAGGGCCACGGCCAGGCGCCGTGCGCCCCCGGCCAGGGCGGCGCGCGCCACGGCCGGGCCGCCGTGCCCGTATCCGTGTGCCTTGACCACGGCGCACAGCTCGGCCGGCTCGGCCAGGCGAGCCAGCACGCCGGCGTTGTGCGCGACGGCGGCCAGGTCGATCTCCGCCCAGGCCGGACGCGAGCGGCCCTGGGCCATCGTCACCGGGTCCTCGTCGGGCACCGGGGGCACCAGCGGGACCGGTGCCGGGTCAGTCATCGTCACGGCCTCCGTGACCCGAGTCGTGGCGTGACTCGCTGAGCACCCGGGACACCAGGTCAGGCAGGTCGCCGGCCACCAGCCCCTCCGCCGGCCCGAGAGCGGCCGCCCGCCCGTGCACGTGGGCGGCCAGCGCCGCCGCCTCGAGCGCGCCCACCCCCCGGGCCAGGAAGGCGCCGATCATGCCCGCGAGCACGTCGCCGCTGCCGGCGGTGGCCAGGGCGGGGCCACCCGACGCGGCCAGCAGCACGTCGGGCGTGGCCGCCGGGTCGGGCGAGGCGACCGCGGTCAGCGGGCCCTTCAGCAAGACGACCGCCCCGGTGAGCGCGGCCAGGTGCCGCGCCGCCGCCAAGCGGTCGGGACCCGGCGCGTGGCCGGCCAGGCGGGCGAACTCGCCGTCGTGCGGCGTGAGCACGCAGGGCGCGGCGCGCCGATCGATCAGCGCGCGCACCGCCGCCGGGTCTCCGAGGGCGCCCACGGCGCTGAGCGCGTCGGCGTCGACGACCAGGGGGACGGTCGCCCCGGCGATCACGGTCCGGATCTCGGCCGCCGACGCCTCGGCAGTGCCGAGGCCCGGGCCCACGACCGCCGCCCGGCACTTGGCGATCCCCTCGAGGAAGGCGCCGGCCCAGCCCTCGGCCGGCAGGTGCAGGCGCACCGCCTCGCTCGGCCAGGGCGCGGCGGGGTCGCCGGGCGGGGCCAGGCGGACCATGCCGGCGCCGGCGGCCATGGCGCCGCGCGTGCACAGCGCGGCGGCGCCCTCCATGCCGGCCGACCCGGCGGCCACCCCGACCGCGTTGGTCCACTTGTTCACACCGCGCCCTCGCACCGGGAGGAGCGCGCCGACGTCGTCGTCCTCGACCAGCAACGCCTGGGGGGTGGGGAACGCGATCCCGATGTCGGCCACCTCGACGTCGCCGCTCAGCCGCGGCCCGTCCCCCTGCAGGAGGCCGGGCTTGTGGGCGGCGAAGGTCACCGTGGCGTCCGCCCACACGGCGTCACCCGGGGCCTCACCGGTGTCCGCGTCCACGCCCGAGGGGATGTCGATGGCGAGCACCCGGGTGCCGGCCGGCGGCCGCGGCGCGTCGTAGGAGCCTCGGAACCCGGTGCCGTAGGCCCCGTCGACCACCAGGTCGCACGCCGGCAGCACCACGCCCGGCGCCGCCGCGGGGTCGCCGGCCTCGAGCACCCGCACCCGGGCGCCGCGCCGGGCCAGCACGGCGGCGGCCACGCGCCCGTCGGCCCCGTTGCTCCCCTTGCCGGCCACCACGACCACCCGGCGCCCGTAGGCGCCGCCGAGGAGGCGCAGCGCGGCATGCGCCGTCGCCGTGCCGGCCCGGGTCACCAGGGTCTCGTGCGACACGGTGGTGAGCGCGGCGGCGTCCGCGGCCCGCATCTCGTCGCGGGTCAGGACGCCGCGCACGGCCCGGCCCGGTCCAAGGAGTGCTCGGCGACGACGAAGGCGATGGCCACGTTGTCGGTGTGGGTCAGCGCGAGGTGGAAGCGGCCGGCCCCCTGCGCGCCGGCCACCTCGGCCGCGGTGCCGTGCAGCACCAGCGACGGGGCGTTCCGTGTGGCACCGGTGCCGGTGGCCCGCCGCACCTCGACGTCGGTCAGGGCGAAGGCGCCGATGCCGGTGCCGAGGGCCTTCATGACCGCTTCCTTGGCCGCGAAGCGCGCCGCCAGGCTCTGGGCCCGGTCGGTGGACCGCCCGGCGTCCGACTGCTCGGTCTCGGTGAAGCATCGTGCGGCGAAGCGGGGCCGGCGCTCGAGGACACGGCGGAAGCGGGCCACGTCGACCGCGTCCACGCCGACGCCGACGATGCCCCCGCTCACTCGACCGTCACCGTCTTGGCCAGGTTGCGGGGCCGGTCCGGGTCGTGGCCGTGCAGGCGGGCCAGCCGGTAGGCCAGCTGCTGGAGGGGCACGACGTCGACGACGGGGGAGATCAGCGCGTACGTCGGCGGCACCCACAGGACGTGGTCGGCCACGGCGGCCGTCTCCTCGTCGCCGTCGTCGGCCAGCAGCACCACGGTGGCGCCCCGGCTGCGCACCTCGGCGATGTTCGAGAGCATCTTCTCCCACAGCACGTTGCGCGTGGCCACGCCGACGACGATCGCACCGGGCTCGATCAGCGCGATGGGGCCGTGCTTGAGCTCGCCGGCCGGGTAGCCCTCGGCGCGCAGGTAGGCGAGCTCCTTCAGCTTGAGCGCGCCCTCGAGCGCCACCGGGTAGCCCACGTGGCGCCCCAGGTAGAAGAAGTCGCGGGCGTCGGTCAGCTTGGCCGCCACGTCGTCGACGTCGCCGGCCCGGGCCAGGGCCTGGGTCACCAGCGACGGCAGCACCTCCATGGCGTCGAGGATCTCGTCGATCGCCGAGGTTGGCTGGGTGCCGAGGATCTGTGCCAGGTAGAGCCCGAGCACCTCGAGCGCCACGATCTGCGCCAGGTGGCACTTGGTCGAGGCCACGCCGATCTCGGGCCCCGCCCGCGTGTAGAGGACCCCGTCCGCGGCGCGGGCCATCGACGAGTCGACCACGTTGGTGACGGTGAGCACCCGGGCACCGAGCCGCTTGGCCTCGCGCAGCGCCTCGGCGGTGTCGAGCGTCTCACCCGACTGGGACACCCCGACGCACAGCGTGCGCCCGTTGAGGACCGGATCGCGGTAGCGGAACTCGCTGGCGATGTCGACCTCGACCGGCAGCTTGACCCAGTGCTCGATGGCGTACTTGGCCACCAGCGCGGCGTGGTAGCTCGAGCCGCAGGCGACGATGAACACCTTGTCGATGCCACGCAGCTCCTCGGCGCCCAGGCGCATCTCGTCGAGGATCAGCTCGCCGCGGCCGCCGCGCCGGTCGAGCAGCGTGTCGGCCACGGCCTGGGGCTGCTCGTGCATCTCCTTGGACATGTAGTCCGGGTACCCGCCCCGCTGCGCTGCCTCGAGGTCCCACGTGATGGTGCGCTCCTCGGGCTCGACCTCCTCCCCCTCCAAGGTGGTGACGGCCAGCGCACCGGGCGTGAGGACGGCCAGCTGGTCGTCGGCCAGCGTGTACACGCGGCGGGTGTAGCCGATGAGAGCGGGGATGTCGGAAGCCAGCAGCGTCATGTGGTCGTGCAAGCCCAGCACGAGCGGCGTCAGGCGGCAGGCCGCCACGATGGTGTCGGGCTCGTCCGCCGAGATCACGGCGATGGAGAAGGCGCCCCGTACCCGGCGCAACGTGGTGCGGGTGGCCTCGGCGAGGGAGGTGCCCCCCGCCATCGCCTGCTCAATGAGGTGGACCATGACCTCGGTGTCGGTGCCCGAGATGATGGTGTGGCCGGCCGCCTCGAGCTCGGCCCGCAGCTCGGCGTGGTTCTCGATGATGCCGTTGTGGATGATGGCCAGCCGCCCCGTGCAGTCCGTGTGCGGGTGGGCGTTCTCGGGGGTGGGGCTGCCGTGGGTGGCCCAGCGGGTGTGGCCGATGGCCGCGGCGTGCCCGGTGGGGGCGTCCCGCGTCAGCTCCGCCAGTGCGGCCACCGAGGTGGTGCCGCCGGCGGCCCGGGCCCGCCAGATGCCGCCGTCGACCACCATGGCCACCCCGGCCGAGTCGTAGCCCCGGTACTCCAGCTGGTGCAGCGCACCCAGGAGGAGAGGGACGGCGTCGGCCTCGCCGGTGACGCCGATGATCCCGCACATGGAGGCCCAGGCTACCTGGGCCTAGCGTGGGACCTGGCGCTCGACCTGGCCCAGGGCCGCCTCGACCACGGACGCCAGCCGCGCCGCGACGGTGTCGGCCTGCTCCTCGGCGCGCGCCTCGACCATCACCCGCACCAGCGGCTCGGTGCCGCTCGGCCGCAGCAGCACGCGGCCTTCATGCCCGAGCTCGGCCTCGGCCTCGACCACCGCCTCCCAGACCTCGGCGCAGTCGGCCAGGCGCTCGGGCTTGGGGATGGGCACGTTCACCAGGCGCTGGGGCACCCGCTCCACCAGACCGGCGGACAGGTCGGCCAGCGAGCGCCCGGTGCGCAGCACGAGGTCGGCCAGCGCGATGCCGGTCAGGGTCCCGTCGCCAGTGGTCGACAACGACCGGAAGATGATGTGGCCCGACTGCTCGCCGCCCAGGCTGAGCCCGTCGGCGTCGAGCGCGGCGAGGACATGGCGGTCCCCCACGTCGGTCTCCCGGACCGCGATGCCGCGTGCCTCCATGGCCAGGCGGAACCCGAGGTTGGTCATCACCGTGACGGCCACCGTGTTGCCGGCCAGGCGGTCGCGCCCGGCCAGGTCGAGGGCGAACAGGGCCAGCAGCACGTCCCCGTCGACGATGGCGCCCGTGTGGTCCACCGCGATGACCCGGTCGGCATCCCCGTCGAAGGCCAGGCCGAGGTCGGCCTGGTGCTCCACCACGGCCAAGGAGAGCTGGCCCGGATCCGTCGAGCCGCAGTGGTCGTTGATGTTGGCCCCGTCGGGTGTGCTGTGCAGTGTGGTGACCCGGGCCCCGAGCTCGGCCAGGACGCGCGGCGCCAGCTCGCTGGCGGCACCGTTGGCACAGTCGAGCACGATGCGCAGCCCGTCGAGGCGGCGGCCCTCGGTGGTGGCCTCGAGGTGCGCCGCGTAGAGGTCGGCCGCCGAGGCGTCGGTACTGATCACTCCCACGCCGTGCCCGGTGGGCCGGCGGGGTGGGCGGTCCGGGTCGGCCACGACCGCGGCGAGCTCGCGCTCGATCTCGGCCTCGACCTCCGTGGGCAGCTTGGTGCCGAGGAGGCTGAACAGCTTGATCCCGTTGTCCCCGAAGGGGTTGTGCGACGCCGAGATCACGGCGCCGGGCAGCTGGCGGTGCTCGGCCACCGCGGCGACGCCCGGTGTCGGCAGGACGCCGAGGTCGACCACGTCGGCTCCCTCGGTGGCCAGGCCGGCCGAGAACGCGGCCTGCAGCAGCGGCCCGGACCGCCGCGTGTCGCGGCCGACGACGAAGGCGGGGGCGGGGAGCACGCGGGCGGCGGCGCGTCCGAGGGCCAGGGCCAGTTCGGCCGTCAGGTCCTCGTTGGCGACGCCCCGCACCCCGTCGGTGCCGAAGCGGGCCGGCGTCATGGGTGCTCCGCTTACCGCTTGGAGTACTGCGGCGCCTTGCGGGCCTTCTTCAGGCCGTACTTCTTCGACTCCTTCTCCCGTGCGTCACGGGTGAGGAGACCGGAGCGCTTCAGCGTGCCGCGCAGCTCGGGGTCCACCGCGCACAGGCTGCGGGCGATGCCGAGGCGCATGGCGCCGGCCTGGCCCGAGATCCCGCCGCCGTCGATGGTGGCGTCGATGTCGTAGGACTCGGCGGTGCTGGTGACCCGCAGCGGCTCGGTCACCAGCATGCGGTGGGTCGCCGACGTGAAGTACTGCTCGAAGGGGAGCTTGTTGATGGTGATGGTGCCCTGACCCGGACGGAAGCGCACGCGCGCCACCGCTTGCTTCCGGCGTCCTGTGGTCTGGCTCAGTGGTGCGGGCATCGGGTGGGTGTGTCCTTCCTGCGGGTGTTCAGCCTGCGAATGGTGGGTCAGCCGGCCCGACGGGCCTCGGGCAACTCGAGCGGCTCGGGCTTCTGTGCCGCGTGGGGGTGCTCGGGGCCGGCGTAGACCTGGAGCTTGCTCAGCATCTGGCGGCCGAGGGAGTTCTTGGGCAGCATGCCCCGAACGGCGCGGCGGACGAGCTCGTCGGGGTGGTCGGCCAGCAGCTCGGCGTAGCTGGTCGAGCGGAGGCCGCCGGGGTAGCCGCTGTGGCGGTAGGCCATCTTGGCCTCGGCCTTGTCGGAGGTCAGGACCACCTTGTCCGCGTTGACGACGATCACGTGGTCGCCCGTGTCGACGTGAGGCGCGAAGTACGGGCGGTGCTTCCCGCGCAGGATGGCCGCCACGGCGGACGCCAGGCGCCCGAGCACGAGGCCATCGGCGTCGACGACGTACCAGGTTCGCTGGATCTCGGTGACCTTCGGTGAATATGTGCGCACAAGACTTACTTTCGCTTTCGCGTGGTGGGCGAAACCGCCCCCCAGGACCGGGTCCCGGGGCGGCTCGCGGCTCCCGGAGTCGCCGAGAGCCGACGTACCAGGATAGGGCCGATGGACGGGCGCGGCAAGCCGGGTCACCGGCCGCCCGAGACGGCTTGGTGCAGAGCCTGGGCGTAGAGGCGCCCGGCCCCCCGGAGCTGCCCCTGGGCGGCCAGGGTCACCACGGCCGCAGCCACCTCGAAGACTCCGAAGAGCACCCCGCCCACGACGCCCCAGCCGGCGCTTCCCGCGGCGAGCCCCACGACCAGGCCCACCAGGACCGCGACCGCCACGAACCCGATCGTCCCGAGCAGGACGGACCGGGCCGCGGCCTCACGCCGGTGCTGCTGGGTCTCCTCGCCGGGGCACGCCGGCGGCTGCGCCGGGGCGCTACGGGCCATAGTCCACCGAGACCAGGCACAGCCCCTGCGCCGGCGCGGGCTCGGGCATGGCCTGGCGCGAGGCCTCCCGCAGGCGGGCCAGGAGGCCCGCCGCGTTCTGGCGGCCGCGGCCCACGTCGACCAGGGCACCCACCAGGGAGCGCACCATCTGGTGGCAGAACGAGCTCGCGGAGATCTCGAAACGCAGCAGGCGGGGTCCGGCACCCTCACCGGCGGTGCCCGGGTCACCCACGACGCCGTGGGCGGCGTCGAGCGCCTCGGGGCCCTCGTCGATGCTCCAGCGGGCCGCCGTGACGCGCCGGATGATCGGCTCCGACGCGTCGCTGCCTGGCGGGCGCCGGCAGAAAGAACGGAAGTCGTGACTGCCGAGCAGGACGTCGGAGGCCGTCCGCATGGAGGCCAGGTCGAGCGCGTGAGGCACGTGCCAGGCGACCGGGGCCAGCAGCGGGTCCGGGTCGGGCGCGTTCCAGATCAGGTAGCGGTACGAGCGTGCCGTGGCCGAGCGGCGCGCGTCGAAGTCCGCGCCGACCTGGTCGGCCCGCAAGCACCACGATCGCCGGCGCCAGCTGGCTGTTCAGCGCCCGGGCCAGGCCTGGGCCGTCCTGGCTGATCGGCGGCAGGTCCACGTGGACCACCTGGCCCCGGGCGTGCACTCCGGCGTCGGTGCGCCCGGCGCAGGTCACCAAGGGCGGCTCGCCGAGCCGGGCCGTGCGCGTCAGCGCCTCGCGCAGCGCTCCGGCGACGGTCGGCACCTCGGGCTGGACCGCGAAGCCCCGGAAGGACGCACCGTCGTAGGCGAGCAACAGCCGCCAGCGCTGCGTGGCAGCGCCGGTGGGGTGCGTCACCTCTCGGCCCGCCCCCTAGACGAACTCGATCCGCGCCATCGGTGCGTTGTCACCGGGGCGCGGGCCCAGCTTGAGGATGCGCGTGTAGCCGCCGGGACGTTCCGAGTAGCGAGGCCCGATCTCCTCGAAGAGCTTGTGGGCCATGTCCTTGTCGCGGATGATGGCCACCACGTTGCGATGGTTGGCCACGCCGCCCTTGCGGGCCGCGGTCACGCACTTCTCGGCCACCGGCCGCAGCGCCTTCGCCTTGGCCTCGGTGGTGACGATGGACTCGGCGGCGATGAGCGACGCCACCAGGTTGCCGAGCATGGCCTTCTGGTGAGCCGACGACCCGCCGAGCCGGCGGCCGCGTCGTGGGGTTGCCTGCATGGCTTCCTCTCTCCTCCTCGGTCCCCGGTGCTCAGTCCCGCGTGCGCAGCGACAGGCCGCGCTCGTCGAGACGGGCCACGACCTCGTCGGCCGACTTCTGGCCGAAGTTGGTGATGGCCAGCAAGTCCTCCATGGTGCGCTCCACCAGCTCGCCGATCGTGTTGATCTGGGCGCGCTTGAGGCAGTTGCGCGGCCGCTCCGAGAGGTCCAGCTCCTCGATGCGCAGGTCCAGGTCGGGCGAACCGCTCGAGGTGGTCCCGGTGTCCCCGAGCTCCAGGCCTTGGGGCGCCTCCTCGAGGTCGGCCACCAGCGACACCAGGTTGCGCAGGGTGTCACCGGCCGAGGCCAGTGCCTCACGGGGCGAGATCGTCCCGTCGGTCTCGATGTCGAGCACCAGGCGGTCGTAGTTGGTCGACTGCTCCACCCGGACCGGCTCCACGTCGAAGGTGACGCGGTGCACGGGCGAGAAGATGGAGTCGATCGGGATCACGCCGATGGTCGAGGACTTCTTGTTCTTGTCCGCCGAGGCGTAGCCGCGGCCCCGCTCCACCGTCACGTCGACAGCCAGGCGGCCCTTGGCGTTGATGGAGGCGATGTGCAGGTCGGGGTTGAGCACCTCGACGTCGGGGGTGAGCTGGAGGTCGGCTGCCGTGGCGTCGGCCGGGCCGCGCACGTCGAGGCGCAGGGTCACCGGCTCGTCGGAGTTCACCCGGACCAGCAGGTCCTTGAGGTTGAGGATGATGTCGGTGACGTCCTCCTTGACCCCGGGAAGCGTCGTGAACTCGTGCAGAGCCTCGTCGAAGCGGAGCTGGGTCACCGCCCCGCCGGGGATCGACGACAGGAGGGTGCGGCGCAGCGAGTTGCCGAGCGTGGTGCCGAACCCCGGGTCGAGGGGGCCGATGGCGAAGCGCTGCCGGTTGTTCTGCTCCTCGTCGACGACTTCGACGGTCGGCCGTTGGATGATCAGCATGGTGGGTACTCCTGGTCGTGCGGCGGGGGGGACGTGGGGGGCGGGTTTCGCTACTTCGAGTAGAGCTCGACGATCAACTGTTCTTGGATCGGCTCGTCGATGTGCTCGCGCTGCGGAGGGTTGAGGACGTTCGCCGAGAAGCCCGAGTCGGCGGTCTCGAGCCAGGCCGGGGTCTGGCGCTCGAGGGTGTCCATGTTGCGCCGGACCAAGAAGTTGCCCCGGGTCGACTCGCGCAGGGCCACGACGTCGCCCTTGCGCACCCGGTAGCTCGGGATGGTGACGCGCTTGCCGTTCACCGTGACGTGGCCGTGGCGCACGAACTGGCGGGCCTGGCGGCGGCTGGCTCCCCAGCCGATCCGGAACACGACGTTGTCGAGGCGCAGCTCGAGGTTGCGCAGCAGGTTCTCGCCGGTGATGCCGCCCTGGCGGGTGGCCTCCTCGTACATGTTGCGGAACTGCTTCTCGAGGATGCCGTAGATCCGGCGGGCCTTCTGCTTCTCGCGCAGCTGGGCCAGGTACTCGGAGCCCTGGCGCATGCGGTCGCGGCCGTGCTCGCCCGGCGGGTAGGCGCGGCTGTGCCGGTCGGTCACCGCCTCGGAGACCGGGCACTTGAGCGAGTAGCAGCGCTCGCCCTTCAAGAACAGCTTGGTCCGCTCACGCCGGCAGAGGCGGCAGACGGGACCGGTGTATCGAGCCATGGGGTGGTGATCCTCTTCTTCTTCGGCCTAGACCCGGCGCCGCTTCTTGGGGCGGCAGCCGTTGTGCGGGATGGGTGTGACGTCCTTGATGCCGACCACCTCGATGCCGGCAGCGGCCAACGAGCGGATGGCGGTCTCGCGGCCTGAGCCCGGGCCCCGCACCAGGACGTCGACCTTGCGCACGCCGTGCTCCATGGCCCGCTTGGCGCAGGCCTCGGCCGCGAGCTGGGCGGCGAAGGGGGTGGACTTGCGGGAGCCCTTGAAGCCGACGTTCCCGGCCGACGCCCAGGCGAGGACGTTGCCCTCGGGGTCGGCGATCGACACGATCGTGTTGTTGAACGAGCTCTTGATGTGGGCGACGCCGTAGGAGATGTTCTTGCGCTCCTTGCGGCGGGGCCGCCGCACTCCGGGCTTGGCTGGCTTGGCCACTACTTCCTCACCTTCTTCTTGCCGGCCACGGTCTTCTTGGGTCCCTTGCGGGTCCGGGCGTTGGTGTGGGTGCGCTGGCCGTGGACCGGGAGCCCCTTGCGGTGGCGGACCCCCTGGTAGCAGTTGATCTCCATCTTGCGCTTGATGTCCTGGGAGACATCGCGGCGCAGGTCACCCTCGACCCGGAAGTTGGTGTCGATGTAGGCGCGGAGGCGGGCCACCTCCTCGTCCGTCAGGTCGCGGACGCGGGTGGACGGGTTCACGTCGACCGCCTGGCAGATCTGCGACGACAGCGTGGGGCCGACGCCGTAGATGTACGTGAGCGAGATCTCCAGACGCTTCTCGCGCGGGATGTCGACTCCGGAAATGCGGGCCATTGCTCGTTCCTCTCCTCAGCCCTGCCGCTGCTTGTGGCGCGGGTTGTCGCAGATCACCCGGACCACGCCGCGGCGCCGGATGACCTTGCACTTCTCGCAGATCGGCTTCACGCTCGGCCGAACCTTCACTTGACTCCTCGTCCTGCTTGTACCGACAACGTCTGTCCGACTTCCGACTACTTGTACCGATAAGTGATCCGACCCCGCGTGAGGTCGTACGGAGTGAGCTCCACCTGCACCTTGTCCCCCGGGAGGATCCGGATGCGGTGCATCCTCATCTTCCCCGAGCTGTGCGCCAGCACCTTGTGACCGTTCTCGAGCTCGACCCGGAACATGGCATTGGGCAACGGCTCGACCACCGTGCCTTCGAGCACGATGGCGTCTTCCTTGGGCTTGGGCAGGTGACTCCCTCCTGATCGTCGTTCTTTGTCTGCCTCGCACCGCCCCGGTGGCGCGTGGCCGATACGGGCGGAATCAAGACTTGGCCGCCGGGCCGACAGCTCCCCGGAGGGGGCAGGGCCCAGAGGCAGCGGACCATTGTACCCGATCTCCAGGGGAAATCCACCCGGGCACCCGGGGCCAGCTGGCCCGCCCCTAGGGCGGCCCAGCGGACCCTCCGTCCTGCCGCCGGTGTGCAATCGCAATTGCAGCTCAGAGGTGGTCCGGCGGCCTCCCCCGGGGGACTTCCCGCGGGGTGTATACGGTCCCTCCGCACCCCGCATATACGGCGCGAGACAAGTGCCCCGAGGCGGCGTATACGGCCTGCGGCGTGGGGTCTTCGACTCTCAGGTGAAGATGATCTCCCCGCCCGCGGCCCGGTCGTAGAACTCGCCCACCGTGATGATGTCCTCGACCCCGTCGATGAAGTCGTCCTTGGCGAACCCGAAGAGGTCGACCGACGCCTTGCAGGCGTAGAGGCCGCACCCGCTGTCGCTGATCAGCTCCATGAACTCGGGCACGCCCGGGATGTCCTGCTCGGCCATCTTCTTCTCCATCATGTGGGTGGCGATGGCCGACATCCCCGGCAGGACCCCGATCAGGCTGGCCATGTGCAACCCGGGGTTGCCGACGGCCGCCACCTTGAGGTGCTCGAGCCGCTCCTTGTGGATGGCGTCGAGCCCGAAGAAGGTGAAGAACAGGTTGGCCTCGATGCCCTCGGCCCGGGCGCCGTTGGCCATGATCAAGCCCGGGTAGACGCCCTCGAGGGAACCCTTCGAGATGATGATGGACACCTTCTCGATCGTCTCGCCCATGAGGTGCTCCTTTCGGTGGTCGGTCTCGGAAGCCGCCGGCTCAGATGCAGCCGCGGGGCTTGGGGATGCCGGCGATCTTGGCCGCCAGCTTCGCCGGGCCCTTCGGGAAGAGCTGGTACAGCTCCTTGACCGGCACCCCCGACGTCTTGCCGAGGACCCGGACCGTCGGCCCGGTGCCGGTGGTCTCGTACTGCTCACGCATGAAGTGGATGACCTGCCAGTGGCGGTCGGTGAGCGGGTCGATGCCCTCGCGGCGGGCCAGCTCCACCGCCATCTCCTCGGTCCACTGGGACGGATCCTTCAGGAACCCCTCCTCGTTCAGCTCGACGACGGCGCCGGCGATGGTGTCGGTGGTCATGTCGTTGCCTCCTCCTTGGTCTGGCCTGTCCCCACTCCCCTGTCCTTGCCGTGCTCGGGCATGGTGCTGTGCACGCCAGGGATGTCACGCCCGGGCAGGAGGCTGTGCCAGTAGAACCATTGGAACAGCAGCTTCCCGAGATGGTTGAGGTGGGACTCCTTCATCAGCGGCAGCCCGACCGATGTTGGGAAGCGGCCCGGCAACGGCTCGGTGTCGTAGTTGAAGTCGATGAGCATGGCCTTGGAGAAGCCGGTCTCGATGAAGCAGTTGGCGTGCCCGTCGTAGGACGCGTCGGGTGTGAGCCCGGCCAGGAACCGGCGGACGTTCTCCACCACGACCTCACCCTCGAAGTGCGTCACCGATCCGGCCTTGGAGGTCGGCACCGAGGCCGCATCGCCCAACGCGAACACGTTCGGGGAGGCCTTCGACTGCAGGGTGTGCTCGTCGGTGAGCACGAATCCGAGCGCATCGCCCAGGCCCGGCGAGTTGGCGACATACGAGGCGCCGTTGTGGACCGGGACCACGACGGCGAGGTCGAAGGGGACCTCGCGCTCGTCGTAGGAGATCAGGCGCCCCGCGGCCCCGTCGACCTCGCCGGTGTTGAACTCGGTCACCAGCTCGATCCCGCGGTCGGCCAGCATCCCGCCCAGCCGCTCGCTGGCCACCGGCTTGGTGAAGGCACCGTCGAGAGGGGTCACGAAGCTGAGCTCGACGCGGTCTCGCACTCCGCGCTCACGGAAGACCCAGTCGGCCAAGAAGCAGAACTCGAGCGGTGCGACCGGGCACTTGATCGGCATCTCGACCACGTTCACCACCAGCCGGCCCTGGTCGAACCACTCGAGCCGGCGAGCCAGCGCCTCGGCGCCCTCGAGGTCGTAGAAGGTGAAGACGGACTCTTTCCAACCCACGCCGGTCAGCCCCTCGGTCTCCTCCGGCGCCAACGTGGCACCGGTCGCCACAATGAGCACGTCGTAGGCCAGGGCACGGCCACCGGCCAAGTGCACGCGGCGCTCCCCCAGCTCGACCCGCTCGATCGGGTCCACGACGTACTCAATGCCGCGATGCACCTGGCGGCCCCGTGGGCGCACGATGTCCTCAGGGTGGGCCAGCCCGAAGGGGACGAAGAGCAACCCGGGCTGGTAGACGTGCTGGTCGTCCTGGTCCACCACCGTGATCGTCGCCTCGGCCTCGCTGTAGGCGCGCCGGAGCCGGTTGGCGGCGAGTGTCCCGCCCGTCCCCGCGCCCAGTACAACGATCCGGTGCATGACGACTCCAATCCTCGGACTCATCTCCACTTCCTCGGACTCATCGTGCGCCGGCACGGCGCGTCGACGGAAGGGTCCTAAGTCCCGGGGCCCGCCCCCTCAGGGCACGGTGAACACCTCGGGGCCGTCGGGGGTGACGGCGATGGTGTGCTCGAAGTGGGCCGACAGGCTTCCGTCGGCTGTGACCACGCTCCAGCCGTCGTCGAGTTGGAGGGTCTCGGGCGACCCGGCGTTCACCATCGGCTCGATGGCGAACACGTTGCCCGTCTTGAGGACCGGGCCCTTGTTCCCCGGCCAGTAGTTGGGCACCTGGGGCTGCTCGTGCATGGCCGTCCCGATGGCGTGGCCGACGTACTCGCGCACCACGCTGAAGCCGGCCGCCTCGGCCACCTGCTGGACGGCCCGCCCGATCTCGTGCAGGTGGTTGCCCTTGACCATCTGGTCGATGCCGGCCCACAGGCTGCGCTCGGTTACGTCGAGGAGCCGCTGCGCCTCCTTGTCGATGGTGCCGACGCCTGTGGTGAAGGCCGCATCGCCGTGGTAGCCCTCAATGATCGCCCCGCAGTCGATGGAGATGACGTCCCCCTCCTCGAGCACGTAGTCGCCGGGGATGCCGTGCACGATCATGGAGTTGGGCGATGTGCAGATGACGGCGGGGAAGCCGTGGTAGCCGAGGAAGTTGGACGTGGCGCCACGGCGATCGAGGACCTCGCGGGCCACCTTGTCCAGCTCGGCCGTGGTCACGCCGGGCTTGACCGCCTGACGGGTCTTCTCGTGCATCTCTGCGACGACCTTGCCCGCCCTGCGCATCTTGTCCAGCTCGGCCTCGGTCCGCCTCATTCCGACCCTCGTTTTACCTGTTGGCGTACGCGGTCGATCGCGCTCACTACACGCCTCGTCACCGCGTCGGGGTTGCCCGTGCCGTTGACCTCGACCAGCAGGCCGCGCTCCTCGTAGTAGTCGAGGAGCGGGGCGGTCTCGACCTCGTAGAGGTTGAGCCGGCGCCCGATCGCATCCTCGGTGTCGTCCTCACGCTGGACGACCTCGCCGCCACAGACGTCGCAGGTCCAGTTGACCAGCGGCGGGACGGCGGTCGAGTAGTTGGAGCCACAGTCGACGCACACCCGCCGCGAGGCCAGGCGCTTCATGACGAGGTTGGTCGGTACCTGCAGGTCGATGACCAGGTCGAGCCCGAATGGGTCGACGATCTCCGCCAGCGCCTCGGCCTGCACGATGGTGCGGGGGCAGCCGTCGAGCACGAACCCCCGGCCCTGGGTGTCCCGCTCGCTCAGGCGGCCGCCGACCATTTCCATCACGAGATCGTCGGGGATCAGGTCCCCCTGCTCCATCAGCCTCGAGGCACGCTGGCCGAGCTCCGAGCGCGACTTGACCTCGCTGCGCAGCATGTCGCCCGTCGAGACGTGCGGCACCACGTAGTGGTGCGAGAGGCGGACGCATTGCGTCCCCTTGCCGGCCCCCTGCTTGCCGAGGACCACGAGCCTGACCCCGGGTATCACGAGCGGCCTACTTGAGGAAACCTTCGTAGTTGCGCATCATCAACTGGCTGTCGATCTGGCGCATGGTCTCGAGCGCGACGCCCACCGAGATCAGCAGGGTCGTGCCGTAGAACGGGAAGCGGTTCAGGTGCCAGGCCGCCATGAGCAAGGAGGGCACGACCGCCACCGAGGCCAGGAACAGGGCCCCCACCACGGTGATCCGGCTCAGGATATGGGCGAAGTAGCGCTCGGTCGGGGGCCCGGGGCGGATGCCCGGGACGAACCCGCCCTGCTTGCGGATCATGTCCGCCTGCTGGTGCGGGTCGAAGGCGACGTACACATAGAAGAACGTGAACAGGACGATCAGGATGAAGTACGCCGCGATGTAGAACAGGCTGGTCGGCGTCAGGCTGTTGCGTACGAAGTTCTGGAACCAGTTCCACGGGATCACGTTCGAGAGCAACACCGGGATGTAGAGCACCGAGCTGGCGAAGATGATCGGGATCACACCCGACTGGTTCACTTTGAGAGGGATGTACGTCGAGCTGCCCCCGTACATGCGCCGGCCCACCACGCGGCGGGCGAACGTCACCGGGATCCGTCGCTGGCCCTGGTCCATGAAGACGATGAACACGAGCAGCGCCAGCGAGACGAGAAGGATGATCAGGAACTTCGCCCTCCCGCCCTCCTCGTAGATCGCCTTGAACCCGGTAGGGATGGCCGCCACCACGTTGGCGAAGATCAGGATCGACATGCCCTGGCCGATGCCGCGCTGGGTGATGAGCTCGGCCAGCCACATGACCATGGCCGTTCCCGCCGTGAGGATCAGCACCATGAAGAGGGCCAGGGGCCAGTTGAAGGACGGGATGAGGTCGATGTTGGTGCCCAGCAGGGCCGAGTCGTGGCCGTGGAAGGCGTAGACGAGGCCGGCCGACTGCATCACGGCCAGAGCGACGGTCAGATAGCGGGTGGTCTGGGTGATCTTCTTCTGCCCGACCGCGCCCTGGTCGCGCCATTCCTCGAGCTTGGGGATGACCGTCGAGAGCAGCTGGATGATGATGGAGCTCGTGATGTAGGGCATGACACCCAGGCCGAAGACGGCCAGGCGCACCAGGGCACCACCGCTGAAGAGGTTGAGGAACCCGAGGACGCCTGCGGACGAGGCCTGGCTCTCCAGCGACTGCAGCTTGCCCCAGTTGACACCGGGCACGGGGATGTTCGCCCCGATCTGGTACAGGGCGATGATGGCCAGAGTGAAGACGACCTTGTTGCGAAGGTCGGGAACTCTGAAGATGTTGGCGAGCCGGGAGAACATGGCCGTTCCTGTCAGCAGGGCCCCGGGGCGACCACCACTAGCGGTTCATCAGGGCGTTGCCCGAGGCGGGTGGGCGCCCGTTGGCGAAGGGCAGCGGCACCCGTTCGACGGTTCCGCCGGCGGCGGTGATGGCCGCCTCGGCCGACTTGGAGAACGCATGGGCGGAGACTCGCACCGGCCGCTGCAGCGACCCCTGGCCGAGGATCTTCACCAGGCCCTTGGGACGGAGCAGGCCGGCCTCGACGAGCGTCTCGGGTGTCACCTCGTCGGCGCCGAGCGCGTCGAGCGCACCCAGGTTCACCGGGGTGTACTCCACCCGGAAGGGGTTGTTGAACCCCTTGAGCTTCGGGATGCGCTGCATGAGTGGGAGCTGGCCACCTTCGAACCCGGCCGGCATGTTGTTGCGCGCCTTTTGGCCCTTGGTGCCGCGGCCGGCCGTCTTGCCGCCCTTGCCCCCGATGCCACGGCCGACCCGGCGCTTGGCCGTGGTCGCGCCCTTGGGCGGCGCCAGATCGTGGAGCTTCACTTGGACACCTCCTCGACGCTGACCAGGTGCGGGACCCGGGCCAGCATGCCCCGGATCTCGGGGCGGTCAGGCAGTTCGTTGGACTGGCCGATGCCGCGCAGGCCCAGCGCCCGCAGCGTGCCCCGGTGCTTGGGCTTGGTGCCGATTCCCGAACGCGTCTGGGTGACCCGCAGGCTCGGCCCGTCGCTGGCCTTCTTGGTGGTGGCAGCCGCCATGGTCAGCGCGCCTCCGTCGCGTACAGGTCGGTCTCGCGCTTGCGCTCGCGGTAGGCCCGCAGGACGCCGCCGGGCGTCACCTCGTCGGCCGCCTTGCCGCGCAGCGCCGCCACCTCGTCGGGGCGCCGCAACTGCTTGAGGCCGGCGATGGTGGCGTGGGCCACATTGATCCCGTTCGAGGAGCCGAGGGACTTGCACAGGATGTCGCGAATCCCTGCCATCTCGAGGATGTGGCGTGCCGCGCCGCCGGCAATGACGCCGGTACCCGGTGCGGCCGGCTTGAGCAGGACGCGCCCGGCGCCGCTCTCCCCGATGATGGGGTGGACGATGGTGCTCCCGGCCAGGGGCACCTCGAAAATGTTCTTGCGCGCCTCTTCGATGCCCTTCTGGACGGCCAGCCCGGCCTCCTTGGCCTTCCCGTAGCCCAGGCCGACCTTGCCGTTCCCGTCACCGACCACCATGAGGGCGGCGAAGGAGAAGCGGCGGCCGCCCTTGACCACCTTGGCCACGCGGTTCACCTTGATGGTGCGCTCTTCGTACTGCTGCTCGACCATGCTCAGAACTCCAGTCCCTCGGCCCGTGCCGCGTCTGCCAGGACGGCGACACGCCCGTGGTACGCGAAGCCCCCACGGTCGAACACCACCTTGGTGATCCCGGCCGCCTTGGCCCGGGTCCCGAGCAGGCGCCCGACCGATTGTGCGCCCGAGACGTTACCGCCACCGTTGGTCCCCAGGGACGCACGCAGGTCCGGATCGACCGAGGAGGCCGCAGCCAGGGTGCGGCCGGTGGCGTCGTCGATGAGTTGGGCCGAGATGTGCCGGTTGGACCGGTGGACGGCCAGGCGCGGGCATTCGGCGGTGCCCCGCACCCTGGTGCGGACCCGCTCGTGTCGCCGGCGGCGCAGCCGGGCTCGGTCGCTCGTGCGTGCCATCTACTTCGCCGCCTTTCCTGCCTTGCGGAGCACCCGTTCGTCGGCGTAGCGCACGCCCTTCCCCTTGTAGGGCTCGGGCTTGCGCAGCTTGCGGATGTCGGCGGCCACCTGGCCCACCTTCTCCTTGTCGATGCCCTTGACGATGATCCGCGTCGGGACGGGCACCTCGAAGGTGACGCCCTCAGGGGCGTCGACCAACACGGGGTGCGAGAAGCCCAGCGCGAGCTCGAGGGCGCTGGGGCCCTTGGCGGTGGCGCGGTACCCCACGCCCACGATCTCGAGCTCCTTGGAGAAGCCTTCGGTGACGCCCGAGACCATGTTGGCCACCAGCGAGCGCGACAGCCCGTGCAGGGCCCGATGCCGGCGCTCGTCGTCGGGCCGGCTCACGACGAGGGTGTCGCCCTCCTGGGTGATGGTGATGCCCTCGGGCAGCTGGCGCTCGAGGGCGCCCTGGGGGCCCTTGACGTTGACGGTCGACCCGCTGAGGGTCACGGTCACGCTGGAGGGCACCGGGATGGGCGAGCGTCCGACGCGTGACATCAGGCCTCCCCTCGCTGCGCGGCGCTACCAGACATGGCAGAGCACCTCCCCGCCCAGGTGTCGGCGGCGCGCCTCGGTGTCGGTCAGCAGCCCCTGACTGGTGGAGACCACGGCGACGCCCATGCCGCCGAGGACCCGCGGCATCCCGTCGGCGCGGGCGTAGATGCGCAAGCCCGGCTTCGAGACGCGCTTGATCCCCGCGATGGTACGGGTGCGGTCGCCGGAGTACTTCAAGGTGATCTCCAGTGTGGTACCGGGCTTGCCGGTGTTGGGCTCAACCGAGTACCCGGCGATGAAGCCCTCGCGTTCGAGTATGGATGCCAGGGACTCCTTGAGCTTCGAGCCCGGCATGCGCACGGTGTCGAACATGGCGGAGTTGGCGTTGCGGATCCGGGTGAGCATGTCCGCGATGGGGTCAGTCATCGTCATGGCGGCCTACCAGCTTGCCTTCGTGACGCCGGGAATCTCGCCTGCGTGAACCATGACGCGCAAGCAGATACGGCACAACCCGAACTTGCGGAAGACGGCCTTCGGCCGCCCGCACCGCTGGCAACGGGTGTACCCGCGGACCTTGAACTTGGGGGTCCGCTGCTGCTTCTCGATCAGTGCCTTCTTGGCCATGTGCTACCGGGTCTCCTGTCGGAATGGGAAGCCGAACGCTGCCAGGAACGCCCGTCCCTCCTCGTTGGTGCGTGCGGTGGTCACGATGGTGATGTCCATGCCGCGGGTCGTGTCGATCTTGTCGTAGTCGATCTCGGGGAAGATCAGTTGCTCGGTCACGCCGAACGTGTAGTTGCCGTGCCCGTCGAAGGCCCTCGGCGAAAGCCCGCGGAAGTCGCGGATCCGTGGGATGGCCAGGCTGAGGAGCCGGTCGAAGAACTCCCAGGCTCGATCGCCCCGCAGCGTCGCCTTGACGCCGATCGCCTGTCCCTCGCGCAGCTTGAAGCCTGCGATGGACTTCTTGGCCCGGGTCACCACGGGCTTCTGCCCGGTGATCACCTCGAGGTCGCGCTGGGCCCCCTCGATCAGCGAGGCCTGCTGGGTGGCCCGGCCGACCCCCATGTTGACCACGATCTTCTCCAGGCGTGGCACTTCCATGATGTTGGCCAGCCCGAGGTCCGTCTTGAGCGTGTCGCGCACCTCGGCGAGGTAGCGCTCCTTGAGTCGGGGGCGCGCCGGCGTGCTCGTCGTGCTCACAGCTCGCTCCCGCACTTCGCACAGACGCGCACCTTCTCGCCGTCGTCCTCGAACTTGTAGCCCACCCGCGTCGGCTTGTCGCAGCTCTTGCAGACCAGGGCCACGATGGACACGTGCACCGGCATGAACTTGTCGATGACGCCACCCTGCTGGGTGGCCCGCGTCGGCTTCTGGTGCCGCTTGGCCACGTTGACGCCTTCGAGGATCACCTTCTGGCGCGAGGGGATGGCGCGCACCACCTCGGCCTTCTTGCCCTTGTCCTTGCCTGCCAGGACGAGGACCGTGTCTCCTTTGTGGATCCGCATCACAGCACCTCCGGGGCGAGCGAGACGATCCGCATGAACCGCTTGTCACGCAGCTCCCGGCCCACCGGGCCGAAGATGCGCGTGCCGCGCGGCTGCTGCTGGTCGTTGATGAGCACCGCCGCGTTCTCGTCGAAGCGGATGTAACTGCCGTCAGGCCGACGCTTCTCCTTCTTGGTGCGCACGACCACGCACTTGACGACGTCACCCTTCTTCACGGCGGCGCCGGGGATGGCGTCCTTGACGGTGGCCACGAAGACGTCGCCGATGCTCGCGTAGCGACGCCGCGACCCGCCCAGCACGCGGATGCAGAGCACTTCGCGTGCACCGGAGTTGTCGGCCACCCGCAGTCGGGACTCCTGCTGGATCATCGAGCCCGCTCCACGACCTCGGTGAGGCGCCAGCGCTTCAGCTTGGACAGGGGGCGGGTCTCTTGCACCCGGACCCGGTCACCCACCTTGGCGCTGTCCTCGGCGTCGTGCACGTAGAGCTTCTTGGTGCGTTGGACGGTCTTGCCGTACTTGGGGTGACGCACACGCTCGACGACCGCCACCACCACCGTCGAGGTCATGGCGTCGGACACGACGATGCCCTCGCGCACCTTGCGGCGGTTCGAGCGCTCCCCGGAGCCGGCCTCGTCGGCGGTGCCGGCGATAGCGGTCCGGCCCGTCTCCGTGGCCGGCGCGCCGGCAGCCGGCAGCTCGGACGCCGCCTCGGCCTCGACGGCCCGGAGCGCCTTCTCGGCGTCGGCCGCGGCGGCCTTGGCCTGCTCGGTGGCAGCCTCGTCCGCCGCTGTGGTCTCGTTCTCTGCGGTCTCGTCGGCCATCAGGCCTCATCCTCTTCGTCGTCGTACACGTGGTCGTCATCGTGTTCGTGGTGCTCGAGCACCTGCCCCTCGGCCTCCGCTGCGGCCACCCGGGCGGCCGCCTTCTCCTCGCGCTCGGCGTCCTCCTGGGCCAGCTTGGCCCGGGCCGCCTCGTGCTCGGCCTCGGTCGGGGCCACGTACGTGCCCTCGGCCTCCTGGATCTCCCGGGCCCGCAGCACGGTCAGCATGCGCGCCACCTCGCGGCGCACCTGCCCCATCCGTGCCGGGTTGTCCAGCTGGCCGGTGGCGAGCTGGAAGCGAAGGTTGAACAGCTCCCGGCGGGACTCGCCCAGTCGGGCGGCCAGCTCGTCGCCGTCGAGCATCGCGAGATCATGGGCGGTCGGCATCAGATCGCCACCTCGGCGTGCCCGTGGGTCCCGGGGCGCACGACGAAGCGCGCCTTGAAGGGCAGCTTCTGGATGGCCCGCTCCATGGCGGCACGGGCCAGCTCCTCGTCCACACCGGCCAGCTCGAAGAGCACGCGCCCGGGGTGCACGACGGCAACCCAGAACTCGGGGTTGCCCTTGCCCGAGCCCATGCGGGTCTCGGCCGGCTTCTGGGTGACGGGCTTGTCCGGGAAGACGCGGATCCACACCTTGCCGCCACGCTTGACGTGGCGGGTCATGGCGATACGGGCGGCCTCGATCTGGCGCGCCGTGAGCCAGCCGGGCTCGGTGGCCTGGATCCCGAAGTCGCCGAACGCCACCGAGGTGCCGCCCTTGGCGGCCCCGGTGAGCCGTCCCCGCTGCGTCTTGCGGTGCTTGACCTTCTTCGGCATCAACATCTCAGTCGGACTCCTTGCGGAAGTGAGGAGCCTCGTGGTGCTGGTGGCGGTTCTGGCGCTCCAGCTCCTCGTCCCGGTTCAGCTGGCGTTCGAGCTCGTCGGGCTCCGTGGGCTGCGGGAGGAGGTCGGTCACCGCCGGCTCAGTCTCCTCGTCGGCCTCCTCGACAACGGCCGCCGCCTCGGCCGCGCCCGCGTCGGCCGCGCCCACTTCGGCCGCGCCCACTTCGGCCGCGCCCACGTCGGCCGTGCCCGCGTCGATCACTACTGCCTCGACGACGACCTCCTCGGTCGCGCCCGCCTCGGCCACGACTTCCTCGGTCACGACCGCCCCGGCCGCTTCAGCCTCGGCGGCTTCAGCCTCGGCCGCTTCAGCCTCGGCCGCTTCAGCCTCGGCCGCGTCCGTGCCGCCCGAGAAGCCCTCGGCCCGGCGCCGGCCGCCACCGGCGGTGATCAGCCGGCGTGGGCCCGGCGTGGACTGGCCCGACGTCTCGCCGACGGCCATGGCGGCCTCGCGGGTGATCTTGTCCTCGATGGAGACCTTGTAGGGCAGGATGTCGCCCTTGTAGATCCACACCTTCACGCCGACTCGCCCGGAAGTGGTCCGGGCCTCACGGAAGCCGTAGTCGATGTCGGCCCGCAGCGTGTGCAGCGGCACCCGGCCCTCGCGGTACTGCTCCTTGCGCGACATCTCCGAGCCGCCGAGGCGGCCCGAGCACTGCACCTTGATCCCCTGGGCGCCGGCCTTCTGCACCGTCTGGATGGCGCGCTTCATGGCCCGGCGGAAGGCGACACGACGCACGAGTTGGTCGCAGATGCCCTGAGCGATGAGGGCGGCGTCGAGCTCGGGTTGCTTGATCTCCTGAATGTTGAGCTGGATCCGGTTCTGCAGGCCGGTGATCTCTTCGAGGTGCTTCTTCAGGCGGTCTGCCTCGGCGCCGCGGCGGCCGATGACGATGCCGGGGCGCGCCGTGTGGATGTCCACGCGCAGGCGGTCCCGGGTCCGTTCCACCTCGATCCGGCTCACGGCGGCCGCCTCGAGCTGCTTCATCAGGTAGTCGCGGATCTTCCAGTCCTCGACCACGAACTCGCGGTAGTGGCGCTCCTCGAACCAGCGGGACTTCCAGTCCGTCGTGATCCCGAGACGGAAGCCGTAGGGGTTGACCTTCTGGCCCATCTACTCGTCCTCGCTCTTCTCGTCCGCGTCGACCGCGGCCGTCTCCTCGCCGGCGGCCGTCGCCTCGAGTTCGGTCTCTTCGCTCGTCGCCTCGGTCTCGGTCGCTTCGGTCTCGACCACGTCCGACTCCGCTGCGGCCTCGGTGGCCGCCTCCTGCGCCTCGGCCTCTTCGGCTTCCGCCGCGGCCGCAGCCGCTTCCGCCGCCGCGGCCTGGTTCGCCCGGCGGCGCGACAGCCGGCCCGAGAGGTCGGCCCGCCGGCGCGAGCTCTCGACCCGGCGCGAGCGGTTGGCGCTGACAGCCTCCATGCGGCGGCGGCGCTGCTCGAGCCGGTCGGCGGGCAGGCGGCTCACGATGATGGTGATGTGGCAGGTCCGCTTGCGGATCCTCGTCGCCCGGCCCCGTGCCCGCGGCCGCCAGCGCTTCAAGGTGGCGCCCTCGTCGGCGTAGCAGGCCGACACGAAGAGCTCCTCGGGGTTCTGCGAGTCGTTGTGCGCCGCGTTGGCCACGGCCGACGTCAGCACCTTGCCGATGATCTCAGCCGCCTCGCGCTCGGTGCCGTTGAGGATCTCCGCCGCCCGCTGGACGTCTTCGCCGCGGATGAGGTCGAGCACCTGGCGCGCCTTGGAGGCCGACATGCCGCAGTAGCGGTGCACGGCCCGCGTCCCGGGACGCTCGTTGGTCTTCGTGGCCGTCATCGGCGCGCTCCCCGTTCCTGGCCCGCGTGGTAGCGGAACGTGCGCGTGGGGGCGAACTCACCGAGCTTGTGTCCGACCATCGACTCGGTCACGTAGACCGGGACGTGGCGCCGGCCGTCGTGCACGGCGATGGTGTGACCGACCATGTCGGGGATGATCGTCGAACGCCGGGACCAGGTCTTGATGACCTTCTTGTCCCCGCTGGAGTTGAGGACGTCCACCTTCTTGAGCAGGTGGTCGTCGACGAAGGGGCCCTTCTTCAGGCTACGCGGCATGGTTCCTCACCCTTCGCCTAGCGCCGCGCGCCGCGGGTACGGCGGCGGCGCACGATCATCGAGTTGGACTTCTTGTTGCGGGAACGGGTGCGGCCCTCGGGCTTGCCCCACGGGGACACCGGGTGACGACCACCCGAGGACTTGCCCTCACCGCCGCCGAGCGGGTGGTCGACCGGGTTCATGGCCACACCGCGCGTCTGGGGACGCTTGCCTTTCCAGCGGTTCCGGCCGGCCTTGCCGACCTTGACCAGCTCGGCCTCGGAGTTCCCGACCACACCGAGCGTGCCCCGGCAGTCGATGGAGACCCGGCGCATCTCGGTGGAGGGCAGCCGCAGGGTGGCGAACGCCCCCTCCTTGGCCACCAGCTGGACGCTCATGCCGGCACCCCGGGCCATCTTGCCGCCCCCACCGGGGCGCAGCTCGACGTTGTGGATGGTCGAGCCGACCGGGATGTAGCGCAACGGCAGGGCGTTGCCGGGGCGGATGTCTGCGCCCTGGCCGCTCTGCAGCGTGTCGCCCACCTTCACCCCGGCCGGGGCCAGGATGTAGCGCTTCTCGCCATCCACGTAGTGCAGGAGGGCGATGCGGGCGTTGCGGTTCGGGTCGTACTCGATGCTGGCCACCTTGGCCGGGATCCCGTCCTTGTCCCGGCGGAAGTCGACCATGCGGTACTGCTGCTTGTGGCCGCCGCCGCGGTGGCGCGACGTCTTGCGGCCGTAGCTGTTTCGGCCGCCGCTCTTGGGCTTGGGCGCCAGCAGCGACTTCTCCGGGCGCGAGCGAGTGATCTCGGAGAAGTCCGAGACGGTCTGGAAGCGGCGGCCGGGGCTGGTGGGTTTGCGGGAACGAAGTGGCATGTCGGCTTCCTGATCAGCGCTCGAAGAGGTCGATGGAGTCGTCGGGGTGCAGCGTCACGATGGCGCGCTTGGTGTCGGCTCGCTTCCCCCGAACGTTGGTGCGCCGGTTGCGCGTCGCCTTGCCCTTGCGGTTCAGGGTGTTGACCTTGGTCACGCGGACGCCGAAGGCCTGCTCGACCGCACGGCGCACGTCGATCTTGGTGGCCCCGGGGTCCACGATGAACACGTAGACGTTCTTGTCCATGAGGGCATAGCTCTTCTCGGAGACGACCGGGCGGATCAGCACGGACATGGCGTCACGCATCGGCGTCGGCCTCCTCGCTCTCCGCGTCCTCCACGTCGACCTCGACTTCGACCTCCACCTCGACCTCGACCTCGACCTCGTCGACCACGTGGGTCCCGGAGAAGTCGGCATCGTCCGTGGGCAGGGTGGCGTCGGAGAAGACAATCCAGTCGGCTTTGATCACGTCGTGGGCCGAGAGCTCGCCGACGGTGGTGAAGTGGACCCCGGGCAGGTTGCGGAACGAGAGCGCCACGTTGACCTCGTCGCGGGCCAGCACGATCACCGCCGAGCCCTTGATCTTGAGCTTGCGCAGGATGGTGGCAGCGTCTTTGGTCTTGGGCTCGGTGATCGCCCAGTCGTCGATCACCAGCACGCGCCCGATGTCGGCCCGGTCGCTGAGCGCCGAGAGCAGGGCCAGGCGGACCATCTTCTTGGGGGTGCGCTGGGCGTAGCTGCGGGGCTTCGGCCCGAGCGCCACACCACCGCCGCTCATGGAGGGCGAGCGGCTGGAGCCCTGGCGGGCCCGGCCGGTCCCCTTCTGGCGGAAGGGCTTGGCGCCACCCCCGCGCGCCTCGGCGCGCGTCTTGGTCGACTGCGTCCCGGCCCGGATGCCGGCCAACTGGGCCGTCACCACCTGGTGCAGCACGGCCCGGTTCGGCTCGAGGCCGAAGACGTTCGGTGCCAGGTCCACCGTGCCCAGGTCGTGGCCGGCGGCATTGCGCCGCGGGGCGGTGCGGGTCACCGGCGCCGGGCGCTGCTTCTTGACCGTGTGGCGCAGCACCGTACCGGTGCGCGGCGCGGTCGCCGTCTCCGCCGCCGTCATCGGGACCTCCCGGCCTTGGTCGGAGTCTTGACCGAGTCGCGCAGGACGACCACGCTGCCCCGGGCGCCGGGCACAGCGCCCTTGACCAGCACCAGCTCGCGGGCGGGGTCGGCCTGGACCACCTCGAGGTTCATCGCCGTCACCTGGTTTCCGCCGAGCTGCCCGGCCATGCGGGTGCCCTTGAAGACCCGGGACGGGGTGGCGCATGCCCCGATGGAACCGGGCGTGCGGTGGTTGCCGTGGTTGCCGTGTGCGGCGCCCTGGCCCTTGAAGTTGTGCCGCTTCATGCCGCCGGCGAAGCCCTTGCCCTTGGAGACCGAGATGGCGTCGACGCGCTCGCCCGCCTCCCACAAGTCGGCCGAGAGCTCCTGACCCACGCTGTACTCGGCGACGTCGTCGAGCCGCAGCTCCACGAGCTTGCGGCCCGGGTTCACCCCGGCCTTGGAGTAGTGCCCGGCCTGGGGCTTGGTCAGGGTGGAGTTGCGTCGGAAGCCCCAGGTCACCTGCAGCGCCGAGTACCCGTCGGTCGCAGGCGTCTTCACCTGCACCACGCGCACGGGCGCGACCTTCAGCACCGTCACCGGGATGGCGCGGTTCTGGTCGTCCCAGACCTGGGTCATGCCGACCTTCTCGCCGACGATGGCCTTGCGTGCCACGTGTCCTCTTCCTGTGGTCCTGTTCCTGTGCTTCCGAATGCCGTGTCTGCTGCCTATGCCGTGTCTGCTGTCCTGCGCCGTCGTGGCCGGGCGCAATTCCCCTGCGCACGCCAACGCTCCGCCCGGGAATCCCGAGCGGAGCGCTCGAATGGTTGGGCGTGATGTCCCGGCCGGAGCCGGCGGTCACGCACGTCTGCTGTCCTCGCAACACCTTGGGTGCCGCTGCCCGCACCACCGGAATGCCGCGGGTTTAGGCTCGCTGCAGCCCGGTCGGGCGGCCCACGAGGTTACACCATCGGCCGCACCGCTCGCCAGGCGGGTCCCGGCAGCCCTAGGCGGGTCCCGCCTGCCCAGGTGTCGTCAGGCGGTCTGGATCTTGATCTCGATGTCCACGCCGGCGGGCAGGTCGAGGCGCTGGAGCGAGTCAACCGTCTTGGGCGTGTGCTCGACGATGTCGACCAGGCGCTTGTGGACCCGCATCTCGAAGTGCTCCCGTGAGTCCTTGTACTTGTGGGGCGAGCGGATCACCGTGTAGCGGTGCTTGTCGGTCGGCAGGGGCACCGGCCCGAGCACCTTGGCCTGCGTCCGCAGGACCGTCTGAACGATCTTCTCGGTGGACTGGTCCAGGATCTCGTGGTCGTAGGCCTTGAGCCTGATGCGGATCTTCTGCTTCGGGCCGTCGGCCATGGTCGTGGTGCCTGCTCTCGCTCGCGCCGGGACTACTTGATGATCTCGTCGACCACGCCGGAGGCCACGGTCCGGCCACCCTCGCGGATGGCGAAGCGCAGACCCTTGTCCATGGCGATGGGCTTGCCCAGCTCCACCGTCATCTTCGTGTTGTCGCCCGGCATGACCATCTCGGTGCCCTCGGGCAGGGAGATGGTGCCCGTCACGTCGGTGGTCCGGAAGTAGAACTGCGGCCGGTAGTTGGTGAAGAACGGCTTGTGGCGGCCGCCCTCCTCCTTGTTCAGCACGTAGACCTCGGCAGTGAACTGCGTGTGCGGGGTGATGGACCCGGGCTTGCACAGCACCTGGCCGCGCTCAACCTCTTCCTTCTTCGTGCCACGCAGGAGGGCGCCGATGTTGTCGCCCGCCTGGCCCTGGTCGAGGAGCTTGCGGAACATCTCGACGCCGGTCACCGTGGTCTTCTGGGTGTCGCGCAGGCCCACGATCTCGACTTCCTCGCCCACCTTGACCACGCCCTGCTCGACCTTGCCCGTCACCACGGTGCCGCGGCCGGTAATCGACATGACGTCCTCGACCGGCATGAGGAAGGGCCTGTCGATGTCACGCTCGGGCTCGGGGATGTACTCGTCGACGGCTGCCATGAGCTCGACGATCTTCTCGCTCCACTCCGGGTCGCCCTCGAGGGCCTTGAGCGCGGAGACGCGCACCACCGGCACGTCGTCGCCGGGGAACTCGTAGGAGGTCAGGAGCTCACGCACCTCCATCTCGACCAGCTCGAGGAGCTCCTCGTCGTCGACCATGTCGGCCTTGTTCAAGGCCACCACGATGTAGGGCACGCCCACCTGGCGGGCCAGCAGCACGTGCTCGCGCGTCTGGGGCATGGGGCCGTCGGCGGCCGAGACCACCAAGATGGCGCCGTCGATCTGGGCGGCGCCGGTGATCATGTTCTTGATGTAGTCGGCGTGGCCCGGCATGTCGACGTGCGCGTAGTGCCGGTTCTCGGTCTCGTACTCGACATGGGCGATCGTGATGGTGATGCCGCGCTGCTTCTCCTCGGGCGCCTTGTCGATGTCTTCGAACTTGGTGAACGAGGTGTTGGGGTTGCGCTCGGACAGCACCTTGGTGATGGCCGCCGTCAGCGTCGTCTTGCCATGGTCGATGTGACCCATGGTCCCGACGTTCACGTGGGGCTTGGTGCGCTCGAACTTCTGCTTGGCCATGGCCTCGCTACTCCCTGCTCCTTGCCGGAACCCCTCGGCCCCGGTGATCTGGTTTTTGTCTCCTGCTGCGATCCGTGCTGCGTATTGGTGATCGGGTCCTGTTGGCGGTACTGCGGTGACCGGGCTCCCGGCCCGGCGCCGTTCCCGAGCCGGGCTACTCGCCGGTGGCCCGGGCCACGATCTCCTTGGAAATCGACTCGGGCACCTCGTTGTACGCCTCGAACTGCATCGTGTACGTGGCGCGACCCTGGGTGCGCGACCGCAGGTCGGTAGCGTAGCCGAACATCTCGGCCAGCGGGACCTGCGCGTTGATCACTTGGCTGGAACCCTGCTGGTCCATCTGGCCCACCCGGCCCCGCCGGGAGGACAGGTCCCCCATGACGTCGCCCACGAAATCGTCGGGCGTGGTCACGGTGACGGCCATCACCGGCTCGAGGATGACCGGGCTGGCGGCGCGGAGCGCCTTCTTGATGGCCATGGAACCGGCGATCTTGAAAGCCATCTCCGAGGAGTCCACGTCGTGGTAGGAGCCGTAGGTGAGGGTGACCCTGACGTCGACCGTTGGGTACCCGGCTAGCACGCCCGAGGTCAGGGCCTCTTGGATCCCCGCGTCGACCGAGGGGATGTACTCCTTGGGGATGACGCCACCGGTGATCTTGTCGATGAACTCGTAGCCGCCGCCGGGGCCGGTGGGCTCGGCGCCGATGACCACGTGGCCGTACTGGCCCCGGCCACCGGTCTGGCGGACGTACTTCTCCTCGATCTTCTCGACCGGCTTGCGGATGGTCTCGCGGTAGGCCACCTGGGGCTTGCCCACGTTGGCGTCCACCGAGAACTCGCGCAGCATGCGGTCGACCAGCACCTCGAGGTGCAGCTCGCCCATGCCCGAGATCACGGTCTGGCCCGTCTCTTCGTCGGAGCGCACCCGGAAGGTGGGGTCCTCCTCGCTCAGCGCGTAGAGGGCCCGGGACAGCTTGTCCTGGTCGGCCTTGGTCTTGGGCTCGACGGCCACGTGGATGACCGGCTCGGGGAACTCGAGGGCCTCGAGGACGATCGGGTGGCCCGGGTTGCACAGGGTGTCGCCGGTGGTGGTGTTCTTCAGGCCGACCACGGCCACGATGTCGCCCGCGAAGACGGCGTCCTTGTCCTCCCGGTGGTTGGCGTGCATCTGGAGGATGCGGCCGACACGCTCCTTCTTGTCCTTGGTCGAGTTCGTGATCGTGCCGCCCTTCTCCAAGGTGCCCGAGTACACCCGGATGTAGGTCAGCTTGCCGACGTAGGGGTCCGTCATGATCTTGAAGGCCAGGGCGGAGAAGGGCTCCGAGTCGTCGGCCTTGCGCTCCTCGAGGTCCTCGGGCTTGTTCGGCTTGTGGCCCTCGGTCGGCGGCAGGTCCAGCGGGCTGGGCAGGTAGTCGACCACGGCGTCGAGCATGGGCTGCACGCCCTTGTTCTTGAAGGCCGAGCCGCACAGGACGGGCACCACGGCGGCGGCCAGCGTGGCCGTGCGCAGGGCGCGGCGCAGGTCGTCGGCCGTGATGGGCTCCTCGGCCAGGTACTTCTCCATGATGGTGTCGTCGAAGTTGGAGACGACGTCGATGAGCTGGTGGCGGGCGTCCTCGGCCTCGGACTCCAGGCCGGCCGGGATGTCGAGGGTCTCCCACTCCTCACCCATGTCCGAGCTCCAGACCAGGGCCTTCTCGGTGAGCAGGTCGATGACACCCTTGAATTCCGACTCGGCGCCGATCGGCAGCTGGATCACCGCCGGCAGGGCATCGAGGCGGTCCCGGATCATCTGCACCGTGCGCTCGAAGTCGGCGCCGATGCGGTCCATCTTGTTGACGAAGCAGATCCGCGGGACGTTGTACTTGTTGGCCTGACGCCACACCGTCTCGGTCTGGGGCTCCACGCCGGCCACGGCGTCGAACACGGCCACGGCGCCGTCGAGAACGCGTAGCGAGCGCTCCACCTCGACCGTGAAGTCGACGTGGCCCGGGGTGTCGATGATGTTGATCCAGTTGTCCCGCCACGAACACGTTGTCGCGGCCGACGTGATCGTGATGCCGCGCTCCTGCTCCTGGACCATCCAGTCCATGGTCGCCGCGCCCTCGTGCACCTCGCCGATCTTGTAGTTGCGGCCGGTGTAGTAGAGGATTCGCTCGGTCGTGGTGGTCTTGCCCGCGTCGATGTGGGCCATGATCCCGATGTTGCGGGTGCGGGCCAGGGGGAAGTCGCGGGTGGGGGAATCAGCCATGTCTCAGGAGGGGGGTCGGGTGCTCGGGGGTCGGGTGCTGGGGGCTCGTGGCGGCGTGCGGCGGCGGGGCGTGGTCCACTACCAGCGGTAGTGGGCGAAGGCGCGGTTGGACTCGGCCATCTTGTGCATGTCCTCGCGCCGCTTCACCGAGGCGCCCACGTTGTTGGCGGCGTCGAGGATCTCGCCGGCGAGGCGCTCGGCCATGGTCTTCTCGCGCCGCTGGCGGGAGAAGGTGGTCAGCCACCGGATGGCCAACGTGGTGGCCCGGCGGGGCCGGACCTCGACGGGCACCTGGTAGGTGGCGCCGCCGACCCGGCGCGACTTGACCTCGACCTCGGGGCGGGTGTTCTCGACGGCCCGCTTGAGCAGGGTGACGGGGTCGCCCCCGGACTTCTCCTGCACCTGGTCGAGGGCGCTGTAGACGATCCGCTCGGCCAGCGTGCGCTTGCCGCGCGAGAGGATCTTGTTGACGACCTGGGTGACCAGGACCGAGCGGTAGACCGGGTCCGGGGCGAGCTCGCGACGAGTAGCGGGTCCGTTCCGGGGCATCTCAGGACTCCTTCTTCGCGCCGTAGCGGCTGCGGGCCTGGCTGCGCTCGCGCACGCCCGAGGTGTCGAGGGCGCCACGGACCACCTTGTAGCGGACGCCCGGCAGGTCCTTCACACGGCCGCCGCGGACGAGGACGATCGAGTGCTCCTGGAGGTTGTGCCCGACACCCGGGATGTACGCCGTGACCTCGACGCCCGAGGACAGGCGGACGCGGGCCACCTTGCGCAGGGCGGAATTCGGCTTCTTGGGGGTCGTCGTGTAGACGCGGGTGCATACCCCCCGCCGTTGGGGCGCGCCCTTCAGGGCCGGGGTCTTGGTCTTGGTCACCTTGGCCTGCCGCCCCTTGCGGACGAGCTGGGCGATTGTGGGCACACGTTCCCTCTCGCTGTGAAGAATTTGATGCCCATGTGCAAGGCGCTGGCGCGCCGGCCGGAGCCGCACATGGCAGGTAGGAGATGATAGCCGCTGCCTGGGCCTCCGACAATCGCGCCCCGGCCGCGGGACGCGGTCCGGCGGGACCCGCCCGGCCGCTCCCCGGATCGGGCGCCCCAGGGTCCGGCCCAGAGGGCGGATTTCGGGCCCCCGCCCAGGCCCGGTACTCTCGGCCGGATGGAACACTCCATGGCCGAACGCCTCGCCGACCTGGCCGAGCGCAAGAACCAGGCGCTCAATGCCGGCAGCCCCCACGCCGTCGAGAAGCACCACGCCAAGGGCAAGCTGACGGCTCGGGAGCGGATCGAGTACCTGCTCGACGAGGGGTCCTTCCAGGAGCTCGACATGCTGGCCCGGCACCGGGCCCACGGCATGGGCCTCGAGGAGAACCGCCCCTACACCGACGGCGTGATCACCGGCTTCGGCACCATCGACGGGCGCCGGGTGTGCGTGTTCAGCCAGGACTTCACCGTCTTCGGCGGTGCCCTGGGCGAGGTGTTCGCCGAGAAGATCCACAAGGTCATGGACCTGGCCGCCTCGACCGGCGTCCCCATGATCGGACTGAACGACGGCGCCGGGGCCCGCATCCAGGAAGGCGTGGTCTCCCTGCACTCCTACGGCGGCATCTTCCACCGCAACGTGGCGGCCTCGGGCGTGATCCCCCAGATCAGCGTGATCCTGGGCCCGTGCGCCGGCGGCGCCGTGTACTCCCCGGCCATGACCGACTTCATCTTCATGGTCCAGGGCACCTCGCACATGTTCATCACCGGTCCCGACGTGGTGAAGACGGTGACCGGCGAGGACGTCACGCTCGAGGAGCTCGGCGGCGCCATGAGCCACGCCACCAAGTCGGGCGTGGCCACCTTCGTCGCCCCCGACGAGAAGGCTTGCCTCGACGAGGTGCGCCACCTGCTCTCGTTCCTCCCGCCGAACAACCTCGAGGTGCCACCGGTCGAGGCGAGCGACGACGACCCCGAGCGGTCGACGCCCGAGCTCATCGACTTCCTCCCGACGTCGCCCAACCAGCCCTACGACATGAAGCGCGTCATCACGGCCGTCGTGGACGACGGCGAGTACCTCGAGGTGCACAGCCACTGGGCCATGTCGATCACGTGCGGCTTCGGCCGCATGAACGGCCGCGTGGTCGGCATCGTGGGCAACCAGCCCGCCGTGCTGGCCGGGGTGCTCGACATCGACTCGTCCGAGAAGGCCTCGCGCTTCGTGCGCACGTGCGACGCCTTCAACATCCCATTGCTCACCTTCGTCGACGTTCCGGGCTTCATGCCGGGCACCGACCAGGAGTACGGCGGCATCATCCGCCACGGCGCCAAGCTGCTCTACGCCTACTGCGAGGCCACGGTGCCGCGCATCCAGATCATCACCCGCAAGGCCTACGGCGGCGCGTACGTGGTCATGAACTCCAAGTCGATCGGTGCCGACCTGGCCTTCGCCTGGCCCTCGGCCGAGCTCGCCGTCATGGGCCCCAACGGCGCGGTGGAGATCGTCTACCGGCGTGAGCTGGCGGAGGCGGCCGACCCGGCTCGCCGACGCGCCGAGCTGATCGACGAGTACACCGAGCGCTACGCCAACCCGTACATCGCGGCGGAGCGCGGCTACATCGACGACGTGATCTCGCCGGCCGACACGCGCGCCGTCATCAACCGCAGCCTCGACATCCTCGCCTCGAAGCGGGAGGAGCTGCCGAAGCGCAAGCACGGCAACGTGCCGCTGTGATGCCAGCGACGGTGCGGGAGGCGACGTGACGCTCGAGGTCGACCGCGCGCAGCTCGAGCTGCGAGCGGCGGCGCCGCCCGAGCCCGCCGTCCTGGCCGCCATCGCCGCCGCGGTGGAGATGGCCTGGCCCCGTCCCGCTCCCGCCGACCAACATGACCCGGTGCACATGGCGTGGCGCTTCAGCGGGCGCTGGTGGCACAAGCCGCTGCCGTTGCGGCGCGACCGACCCTGGTAGCCCACTGACCGTCTACGTCGACGACTGGCGCCAACGCGCGACGATCCGAGACCGAGCCGACCGCTGGTCGCACATGCTGGCGGACGACCCCGACGAGCTGCACGCCATGGCCGCCGCGCTGGGCATCCCTCGCCGCGGCTTCCAGCGCCACCGCCGCTCGGCCGTCCTCGACCACTACGACCTGCCCGAGTTCCTCCGGCTCCGGGCCATCGAGCTCGGCGCCGTCGCGGTGACCTGGCGCGAGATGGCCCGCCTCACCCGGGAGTGGCGCCGCGCTGACGCTCGGCCAGCGCCACCAGGTCCTCCATGATGTGGGTTATGGCGTAGTCCTTGGGGGTGTAGACGGACTCGACGCCCTTGCCGAGCAGGATCTCGGCGTCGTCGGGCGGAATGATGCCGCCCACCACCACCGCCGCCGTGCTGCCCGCCGCCCGGAGGCGGTCGAGCACGTCGGGCACAAGTTCGAGGTGGGAACCCGAGAGGATTGACAGACCCACGATGTCCACGTCCTCGTCGAGGGCCGCCGCGGTGATCTGGGCCGGGGTGAGCCGGATGCCTTGGTAGACCACCTCGAAGCCGGCGTCGCGGGCGGCCACCGCGATCTGCTCGGCGCCGTTGGAGTGGCCGTCGAGGCCCGGCTTGGCCACCAACAGGCGAGGCGGCCCGCCGGTGCGCTCGGCCAGGGTCCTCGTCCGCAGGCGGATCCGCTCGAGGTCCTCACCCCGCCGACCTGCCACGGCCCCCACGCCCGTGGGCGCCCGGAATTCGCCGAACACCTCGCGCAAGGCGCCGGCCCACTCGCCGGTGGTGCCCCCCGCGTGGGCCAGGGCGATGGTGGCCGGCATGACGTTGCCACCCGGGCCCTCGTCGGAGGCCACCCGACGCAGGTCGTCGAGCGCCCGGCGTACGGCGGCCCCGTCGCGCGCGGCCCGCCAGCGGGTCACGTCCGCGATCTGCTCCGCTTCGACGTGGTGGTCGACCTTCAAGATGTTGTCGATCTCGCCGTCGCCGAGCAGCGGTGACGGGGCGGTCTCGGTGAAGCAGTTCACCCCGACCACCTTCTGCTCGCCGGTCTCGATCCGACGCACGCGCTCGGCCTGGCTGCGCACGAGCCGCCGCTTCAGCTCGTCGATGGCCTCGAAGGCCCCGCCGAGCGCCTCCACGTCGCCCAGCTCCGCCGCCGCGGCCTCGATGAGCTCGGACGTCCTGGCCTCGATCACCTTGGAGCCCTCGAAGATGTCGCCGTACTCGAGGAGATCCGACTCGAACGCCAGCACCTGCTGCATGCGCAACGACCACTGCTGGTCCCACGGGCGAGGCAGACCCAGCGCCTCGTTCCACGCTGGCAGCTGCATGGCCCGGGCCCGCGCGCTCTTGGAGAGCGTCACACCGAGGCTCTCGAGCACGATGCGCTGCACGTTGTTCTCCGGCTGCTGCTCGGTCAGGCCGAGCGAGTTGACCTGCACGCCGTATCGGAAGCGGCGCAGCTTGGACTCCTCTACGCCGTAGCGCTCGCGACAGATGCGGTCCCACAGCGCGGTGAAAGCCCGCATCTTGCAGGTTTCCTCGACGAAGCGGACGCTCGAGTTCACGAAGAAGCTGATGCGGCCCACCACGGCTGGCAGCTCCGAGGCGTCGATCTTGCCCGACTCCCGCACGCCGTCGAGCACGCCGATGGCGGTGGCCAGCGCGTAGGCGATCTCCTGCACCGGCGTGGCGCCGGCCTCCTGAAGGTGGTAGCTGCACACGTTGATCGGGTTCCACTTGGGGACGTGGCGCACCGTATAGGCGATGGTGTCGACCGTGAGGCGGAGGCTCGGCCCCGGCGGGAAGATGTAGGTGCCGCGGCTCAGGTACTCCTTGACGATGTCGTTCTGCGTGGTGCCGGCCAGCGTCGCCGGGTCGGCGCCCTGCTCCTCGGCATGGGCCGCGTAGAGCCCGAGCAACCACGCCGCCGTGGCATTGATCGTCATGGAGGTGTTCATCTCGGCGACCGGGATCCCGTCGAGGAGCTCGCGCATGTGACCGATGTGCGCGACGGGGACGCCCACCTTGCCCACCTCGCCCGCCGCCTCGGGGGCATCGGGGTCGTAGCCCGTCTGCGTCGGGAGGTCGAAGGCGATCGACAACCCCGTCTGCCCCTTGGACAGGTTGGTGCGGTACAGCTCGTTGGAGGCCCGGGCGGTCGAGTGGCCCGAGTAGGTGCGCATCAGCCACGGCGCGTCACGCTGCGGCTCGGTCGCCATTCGGTTCACCTCCAGACAGGTGGGACCCACCGGGCGGGCGGGGTGCACCACCATTCTGCCTGCCCGAAGCCGCCGGACCGCACCCGACCACCCTCGGGGTCGCCACCGGAGGCGCCCGAGGCGTGGCCGGCCTGGCCGGCCTGACCGGCCTGACCGGCGGGTCTACCGGTTGTAGTCGTAGAAACCCTTCTTGGTCTTGCGGCCGAGCTGGCCCGAGGTCACCAGGCGGCGCAGCAGCGGCACGGCGGCGTAGTTGGGGTCACGGTACTCCTCGTAGAGGGCATCGAGGATGGCCAACGAGGTGTCGAGACCGACCAGGTCGAGCAACGCGAACGGCCCCATGGGGAACCCGCACCCGCCCTTCATGGCGGCGTCGATGCCCTCCTTGGTGGCCACGCCCCCCTCGAGCAGGCGCACCGCGTTGTTGAGGTACGGGAACAGCAGCGCGTTGACGATGAACCCGGCCTGGTCCTTGACCTCGACCGGCTCCTTTCCGCAGTCGGCGGCGAAAGCCACGGCGGCGTTCACCGTCTCGTCGCTGGCCGTGATGGGCCGCACCACTTCGACGAGCGACATGGCCGGTGCCGGGTTGAAGAAGTGGATGCCGCACACCTGGTCGGGTCGGCCGGTCGCCATGGCCATCTCGACCACCGGCAGCGTCGAGGTGTTGGTGGCCAGCATGGTTCCCGGCTTACAGATGGAATCCAGTTCGGCGAAGAGGTCCTTCTTGACCGCCAGGTCCTCCACCACCGACTCGATCACCAGGTCCACATCGACCAGCTCGCCGAGGTGCGTCGTGGCGCGGACCCGGCCCGAGATCTCGGCCGCCTCCTCCTCGGTGCGCTTGCCCTTCTCGACCTGCTTGGCCAGCGACTTGGACAGCCCGGTCATCATGGCATCGGCGCCGTCCTGGCTCCGGCTGCGCAACACGACCTCGTGCCCGGTGGCCGCAGCCACCTCTGCGATACCCGAGCCCATGATGCCCGAGCCGACGATTCCCACCCTCGCAATTGACATGGCGTCAGCTTACCGAGGAGTAACCAACACGTCGAAGGGGCCAGCCCCAGCGCCCCGTCCGCCCCTCGGCCGGCAGGAGACGTGCAAGAGTGGCGCATGGACTCGTCCGGCACGCTGGCCCTGGTCGGTGGCGACGAATGGACCGACGGCTGCACGTTCGACGCCCGCCTGCTGGCCGCCTCGGGGGGTCCCGACGTGCTGGTGCTCCCGACCGCGGCTGCCTACCAGCATCCCGAGCGTGAGGTGCTGCGGGCGGCCGAGTGGTTCGGGCCGCTCGGGGGCCAGGTGGAGGGCCTGATGGTGGTCGATCGGGCCTCGGCCGAGGACCCCGGCATGGCCGCTACCGTGGCCGCGGCGCATTTCGTGTACATCTCCGGCGGCTCCCCCCTCCACCTACGCGCCGTGCTCAAGAGGTCCGCCGTCTTCGAGGCGCTACGCCGGGCCTACGTCAGAGGCGCCGTGATCGCCGGGGCCGGGGCGGGGGCCATGGTTCTGACCGACCCCATGGTCGACCCCCGGGGCGGGGCGCTGACCCTCGGACTCGGGCTGGTGGACAACCTGGCCGTCGTCCCCCACTTCGGCGACGAGCACGACGACGCGCACGGCCAGAAGCTCCACCGAACGGTGGCCATGGCACCGGCCGCGCTCCCCGTGGTGGCCCTTCCAGCGCGCACTGCACTCATCCGCGATCCCGGTGGAACGTGGCGTTCCGAGGGCGTCGGCACACCTGTGGTGTTCGTGGGCGGCGCCCAGACCGAGGGCCTCGGCGCACTGGGCGGCTGACCCGGTCAGCGCTGCTTCAGCCGGAACTGCGCAGGTCAGTCCTTCTCTTCGATGGTGACGCTCTCGATGACGACGCGCTCGGTGGGCGATCCCGACCGGGTGCCCACGGCGTTGATCCGCTCGATCACGTCGTGCCCCGTCACCGCATCGCCGAAGAGCGAGTAGAGCGGCGGCAGGCCGACCCCGTCGGGCCCACTGATGACGAAGAACTGGCTGCCGTTCGTGTTGGGGCCGGCGTTGGCCATGGCCAGGGAGCCGACCTGGTAGCGCCCCGGGGCCGGGAGCTCGTCCTCGAAGCGGTAACCGGGCCCGCCCGACCCGCTCCCGGTGGGGTCACCGCCCTGGAGGACGAAGCCCGGGATGATGCGGTGGAAGACGATGCCGTCGAAGTAGTGGTACCGGGCCAGGAACACGAAGCTGTTCACCGTCTTGGGGGCGGCCAGGGGGTCGAGGGCGAAGACCATCGTGCCGTGCGAGGTGACCATCGTGGCCACGTAACGCTTGTCGGAGTCGATGAGCATCGGAGGCTCGCCGTCGAACTTCCGCTGCTGCGGGCTCGAACCGTCGGCGTTGGGGGGCGTGGGGGTGGGCATGCAGTGTCCTGACTGTCTGGGTGACTGGGCGATCCGGGCGGTGGTGGGTTCTTGATGCAGGCTACGGGCCGGCAGGCCACGGCCCGGCCAGCCGGCTATGCGCTGCTGATGGTGACCGAGAGGATGCGCTGGGTGACGTCGGGTGGCACGCCCTGGGCCGACCCCTGCTGGTTGATGGTGTTCACCACGTTCATGCCCGAGGTCACCTGGCCAAAGAGGGCGTAGCTGTTGGGCAGGCCCTCGCCCTCGGGCCCGGCCACGACGAACCACTGGCTCCCTCCCGAGTTGGCGGTGCCGGTGTTCGCCATGGCCACCGAGCCGAGCGGGTACTGCTGTGCCGGGTTCGAGGCCTTGGGCGGATTCTCGTCGGGAATGGTGTAACCGGGACCGCCCGTGCCCGTGCCGGTCGGGTCGCCGGTCTGATCCATGAAGTTCGGGATGACCCGGTGGAAGAGCACGCAGTGGTAAAAGCCCTTCTGGGCCAGGAACACGAAGTTGTTCACAGTCTGCGGGGCGCTCTTTGCATCGAGCGTGATCACGAAGGTGCCGGTGGTGGTGGCCACGGTGGCGGTGTAGGTCTTCGAGGTGTCGATGGCCATCGCAGGCGCTGAGGAATAGGTCTGGGTGTTGACCCGCTTCTTGGTGCTGGCCGGGCACCCGGCCTTCACCGCCGCCGCGTCCGCCGCCGCCTGCAGCTTGGCGTTCTGGGCCTTCGTGGCCGTGGTCGTCGAGGTCGTCGAGCTCACCGAGGACTGCGAGGACACTGGCTTGTTGTTCCCGCTCGAGACGGCGAAGGCGATGCCGACGATGGCCGCGGCCACCACGGCGACGATGACGATGTTGCGGATGCGCTGACGCTGCTTCTTGCGCCGGGCCTCTTCCGCGAGGCGGGCTTCGCGTGCCGCGCGCTGGCGGGCTCTCTTCTCGCTGGGCACGGCCCGAGACCCTACCCAAATTGAGGGGGTCCCCTGGGTCGCCCGGAGCCCGGGCGGGATGACGATCGAAGGGACAGCCGCCTCGGCGGCCGGTGAACCCCGGTGAAACCTTCGGTGACGGGCGGGCCGGCGGCCCGGCCGGGTCCGCACCCCCGTGCGCAGTCGGTAGCCTCGTCCGGATGCCGTTGGTCGTCCAGAAGTTCGGTGGCACCTCCGTCGGCGACGCGGACCGGATCCGAGCCGTCGCCGACCACATCGCGCGCACCCGCCGCCAGGGCAACGACGTGGTAGCCGTGGTGAGCGCCATGGGGAAGACGACCGACGAGCTGATCCACCTGGCCAACTCGGTGAGCTCGACACAGCCGCCCCGCGAGTACGACATGCTCGTGAGCACGGGCGAGCGCATCTCGATGTCGCTGCTGGTCATGGCCCTGGCCGATCTCGGGGTCGATGCGGCCTCCTTCACCGGGAGCCAGGTCGGCATCATCACCGACCAGGACCACACCCGGGCCAAGATCAAGGAGGTCCGGGGCGACCGCCTGCCGCGAGGCCCTGGCCGCCGGCAAGGTGCCGGTCGTGGCCGGGTTCCAAGGAGTCTCGGAGTCCCGGGAGATCACCACTTTGGGCCGGGGTGGGTCGGACGCGACCGCCGTAGCCCTCGCTGCCGTGCTCGACGCCGACGTCTGCGAGATCTACACCGACGTCACCGGCGTCTTCACCGCCGACCCGCGGATCGTGCCCGAGGCGCACCGCATCAACCGGATCTCGTTCGACGAGATGCTCGAGATGGCAGCGACGGGCGGGCGGGTCCTGATGCTCCGCGCCGTCGAGTTCGCCCGGAACCACAACGTCCCGCTGCACGTGCGCAGCAGCTTCACCTGGGAGCCGGGCACCTGGGTGGTCGAGGAGGATGCAGACATGGAAGAGGCCGTCGTCACCGCCGTGACCCACGACACCTCGGAGGCCAAGGTCACCGTGAGCGGCGTACCGGACCGCCCCGGCGTGGCCGCGAACCTGTTCCGCGCCCTGGCCGACAAGTCGATCAACGTCGACATGATCGTGCAGAACACCTCCGCGCACGGGACGACCGATATCTCGTTCACCGTCCCGGCGACCGACCTGGCCGTGGCGGTGGAGACGGCCCAGTCGCACGCCGACGAGCTCGGGGCCACCGGTGTGGCCTCCGACGCCGACGTGGCCCGGGTGTCCATGGTCGGCGTGGGCATGAAGTCGCACCCGGGCATCGCCGCCACCATGTTCGAGACCCTGGCCGACGAGGGCATCAACATCGACATGATCTCGACCTCGACCATCCGCACGTCGTGCATCGTGGCCAAGGACGACGTCGAGCGAGCGGTGCGCAGCCTGCACGAAGCGTTCGAGCTGGGGTGACGGCGGCCCGGGCCCGCCGCGCCCGCACCTTGTGGTTGCTCCGTCACGCCAAGACGGTGACCGACCCGCCGCCCGGCGGCTCCGACTTCGACCGGGTCCTGGCGCCGCGTGGCCGCCGGGACGCCGCGGCGCTGGCCACTCGTTTCGCCGGGCGGGGCGAGGGCCTCGGGCCCGAGCTCGACGGCGTACCCCGGCCCACGGTGGCCCTGGTCTCGGCGGCGGCCCGGACGGCGGCCACGGCCGAGCTGGTCGTGGCCGACATGCCCGAGCCGCCCGAGCTGCGACTGGTGGAGGACCTCTACGGCGCCGAGCCCGAGGAGGTGCTCGACCTGCTGCGGGCGCTCCCCGACCACGTCGGCGCGGCCATGGTCGTGGGGCACAACCCGACGGCCAGTGCCCTGGCGCACGGGCTGCTGACGCCCGGTGACGCCGAGGGCCGCGCGCTGGCGGCCCGAGTCGGGTTCCCCACCTGCGCCCTGGGCGTCTTCCGGTTCGAGACCGAGGGGTGGGAAGGGATCGGCGCCGGCACGGCCACGCTGGTGGCGCTCATGACGCCGCCCTACTGAGCGAGGCTCTCGGCCCGCCGCCGGCGCGACCCCAGGTCAGTTGCGGCCGGCCCTCGGGCTTCCCTCGGCCCCCGGTGCCGCGGTGGCGCTCTCGGCGGTGTGCCGCATGCGCTCGAGGGTCTCCTCCATGCCGCGGCGCAGATCGGTCCTCCGGTCCTTCCGGGCGAAGAGGGTGCCGATGATGATCCATCCGATGCGCCCGAGCGGGCGGGTCACGGTGTAGGACTCGGTGACCCGTGTCCCCGCGGCGTCGGGCTCGAAGTCATAGCGCCACTCCACCGTGCCGGCGAACGCCTCCGTCCGTGCGAAGGCGAAGCAGCGGCCCGGGTCCACCACGGTGACGATGGGCTTGTTGGTCCACGACGGTCGGTTCGGCACCTTGTTGCGAGCCCGGAACCTGGCCCCCACCTTCGGACCTGCTGCGCCGTCGAGCCACTCGCAGCTCAAGATCTCGGGGCTGAACTCCGCCATTCGGGTGACGTCGGCCACCAGGTCGTAGACGGCGGCCGGGGGCGCCGCCATGTGCGTGGTCACCGAGTCGTGGTCGAGAGGCTGGGCGCTCATGGTTGTGTTCCTTTCGTGGTGTGCTCCAATACGTCAAGCCTTGACGGTCCGACCCGGTGCTCACGTTGCCACGGGGGCGAGGCCCCGGTCGGCGTCGGCCGGGCGAGCCTCGGCTCCACGTCGGGCACAAACGTCGACAGACGGAAGATCCCGTCGGTGATCTCGCCGATGCGTGTCTCCACGGTCAGCACTCCTGGTCCGCCGGCCGAGGAGCGCGGTGCACCTCGGCGAGGAACATGTCGACGGCCCGGTCCCACAGCCGGGACCAGCGCGCGCCACCCGGATCGTTGGCCAACTCCTGGTTGGACAGGCCACTGATCAGCGCCGTCCACAGGTCCAGGGCATCGGTATCGGTGATCCCCGCTCCGGCGATGAGCCCCCGGACTGTCCGCGACATCTCGACCGCGGGTGCGTACGAGTCGGGCGATGGTTCGAAGCCCGGGATGGTGCGCTGGAAGAGCAGTTGGTTACGCACGGGGTCGCTCGTGGCGAAGGCAAGCACGGCGCGGCCGGTCTCGCGCAGCGCCTCGAGCCCGTCCCGCCCTTCCTGGGCGGCTCGGACGACCGCCAGCGCCTCACCAAATCCCTGGCCGAACATGGCGTCGTAGATGGCGAGCTTCGAGTCGAAGTACTGGTACAGCGAGGGCGCCCGCATCCCGACGGCCGCGGCCAGGTCACGCATCGAGAGCGACGCCAGCCCTTCGGCCCGGACCATGGCCCAGGCGGACGCGAGGATCTCGGCCTTGGTCGCCTCGTGCCGGGCCGCCCGTCGCCCGTTGCGGGGTGCCGGCCGGCCCGAGGTGGTCCCAGCGGCCGCTGTCGCAGTTTGTTCTAACACTGTTCGTATTTTCTTACAGTGTTAGAGCTTTGTCAAGGGGTGGCCGGGGGTGTTGTCTCGCGCTGTATACGGCGCCTCGGGGGACTTGGGGCGGATTCAGCCGGTCCGCGCAACGCCTCAGTGAGCGAACGAGGGTTGTTGAAGCTCACTGAGGAGGTCGAAGTGAACGACAAGCGGTTATCTCCCGAGCTCGAGCGGGAGGTCTATCGACTCGACGCCCAGGGTTGTTCCCTGCGTGAGATCGCGTGGGCGGTGGGGTGCTGCCACCGTTCGGTGGTCAACATCTTGGCCCGCCAGCCTGCTCCGTTGACGTTGGTGCACTGGGCGCCGGGACCTGGGCGCCTCGGTGCCTCTGAGCGTGAGGAGATCCGGGCGGGGCTGGCCCGGGGCCAGAGCATGAGCGCGATCGCGGCGGTCCTCGGCCGGGCGGTCTCGACCATCTCACGAGAGGTGGCGGCCAACGGCGGACGCGAGCGGTACTTCGCCTGGAAGGCCCACGAGCGGGCCTTTGCCCGGGCCAGGCGGCCCAAGCCCTTCAAGCTCAGGCACGGTGCTCTCGCCGAGCTGGTGAGCGAGTGGCTGGCCGAGCTGTGGTCCCCCCAAGAGATCGCCCGACGCTTGCGCCTCGAGTTCGCCGACGATCCGATGATGCAGGTGAGCCACGAGACGATCTATCAGAGCCTCTTCGTCCAAGGTCGCGGTGAACTGCGCCGTGAGCTGCACCGATGCCTGCGCAGTGGCCGGGCCCGACGCAGGCCCCGCACTCGGGTCGTCAACGACGGACGGATCCCGGGCATGGTCATGATCTCCGAGCGCCCCGCCGAGGCCGACGACCGGGCCGTCCCTGGGCACTGGGAGGGCGATCTCATCATCGGAGCGAACCAGCGCTCGGCGGTGGGCACCCTCGTCGAGCGCTCGACGCGCTACGTCATGCTCTTGCACTTAGGCCAGGGCCGCACGGCCGAGAAGGTCGACGCGGCCATGCGAAAGGCCATCGCCCAGCTCCCCGAGCGCCTCTGGCGTTCCATCACCTGGGACCAAGGCAAAGAGATGGCCCGCCACGAGGTCTTCCGCATCGACACCGGCATCGAGATCTACTTCTGCGATCCCCACAGCCCGTGGCAGCGAGGATCCAACGAGAACACCAACGGGCTGCTGCGCCAATACATGCCCAAGGGCACCGACCTCTCGGTCCACAGCCCCGAAGACCTCCAGCGCTTCGCCGACAGCCTCAACAACTCGGCCTCGCAAGACCCTCGGATATCTGAAACCATCAGAGAAGCTCGCCGAGATCCTTGCGGACACCGGCTGAATCCGCCCAATTCGCGCTGTATATGGGCGGGCGGCGCACGCGTATACGGCGCGAGGTGCATGTGCCCCGGAGCGGGGGGGACGGGGTCCGGCAAGAGGGCCGGGACGCAGCGGTGGCACGTGTCGGGACGCGCCGGGCTGTGGTCAACCAGAGTCAATCCGGCCGGGACGGCGGGGGCGAAGTGACGCCGGGACGAGTGGCGGGGCGGGAGCCCGAGCCGGGCAGCCGGCTCAGAGCACGCGCAGCATGGCGGCGTCGCCCTGCCCGCCACCGCCGCAGAGGGCCACGGCAGCCGTGGAGGCGCCGCGGCGGCGCAGCTCGAGCAGGGCCGTCAGCGCGAGCCGGGCCCCCGACATGCCGACCGGGTGGCCGAGGGCGATGGCGCCGCCGTTCACGTTGACCTTCTCCTCGTCGATGCCGAGTTCGTCGACCGAGGCCAAGCCGACGGCCGCGAAGGCCTCGTTGATCTCGAACAGGTCGATGGCGCCGAGATCGATGCCAGCCTTGCCGGCCGCCTTGGCGATGGCGCGTGAGGGCTGGGTCAGCAGCGAGTTGTCGGGGCCGGCCACCATGCCGTAGCCGACCAGGTGGCCGAGCGGGCTGACGCCGAGCTCCTTGGCCTTGTCGGCCGACATCACGACGAGCGCACAGCCGCCGTCGGAGATCTGCGAGGCGTTGCCGGCCGTGATGGTCCCCTCCTTGTCGAAGGCGGGCTTCAGGGCGCCGAGCGACTCGGCCGTCGTACCCGGGCGTACCCCCTCGTCGGTGTCCACCGTGATCGGGTCACCCTTGCGCTGGGGCACCTGCACCGGGACGATCTCCTCAGCCAGGCGGCCTTCCTTGATGGCGGCGGCAGCCTTCTCGTGGCTGGCCGCGGAGAACGCATCCTGGCGCTCACGCGATACGCCCACCAACTTGTTGTGCTGCTCGGTGGAGAGGCCCATGGCGATGTGGTCGAAGGAGTCCGTGAGGCCGTCGTACATCATCGAGTCGATCAGCTCGGCGTCACCCAGGCGGAAGCCAGCGCGGGCGCCCGGCAACAGGTGCGGGGCCTGGGTCATGGACTCCATGCCACCGGCCACGACGATCTCGGCGTCCCCGGCCCGGATCATCTGGTCGGCCAGGTAGATCGTGTTGAGGCCCGACAGGCAGACCTTGTTGATGGTGTTGGCGGGCACCGACATGGGGATCCCGCCCTTGACCGCGGCCTGCCGGGCCGTGATCTGCCCCTGGCCGGCCAGGACCACCTGCCCCATGAGCACGTAGTCGACCTGCTCGGGAGCCACGCCGGCCCGCGTCAGCGCCTCGGCGATGGCGAACCCGCCCAGGTCCATGGCGCTGAAACCGGCCAGAGCACCCGACAGCTTCCCGATCGGGGTCCGAGCCCCTGCAACGATGACGGCCTCGGCCATTGCGTCCACCTCCGCTCAACGCCCGGTCTGGTTACCGGCCGGAAACCTCATTGTACGGGCCAACTATCGTCGGGGCACATGAGCGAGATCCTCAGTGCTGCCGTGGACGGCGCGACTGCCGATGACCTGGCCGGACTCCCCCTGCCCGAGTCCTACCGGGCCGCCTTGGTCAAACGGGACGAGATGACCATGTTCGAGGGCATGGAGTCCTCCGAGAAGGACCCACGGCGGTCCCTCCACGTCGAGGAGGTGGCGCTGCCCGAGCTGGCCCCCGACGAGGCCTACGTGGCGGTGATGGCCTCGTCCATCAACTTCAACACGGTCTGGTCCTCGATCTTCGAGCCGCTGCCCACCTTCGGGTTCCTGGACCGCCTGGCCAAGGAGGGGCCGTGGGCCGCGCGCCACGCCCTCGACTACCACGTGGTCGGGTCGGACGCCTCGGGCATCGTGCTGCGCACGGGCTCGGCCGTGCGCAATTGGAGGGTGGGCGACAAGGTCACGGTCCACTGCAACTACGTCGACGACCAGGACCCCTCGGCGCACGACGATTCGATGCTGGCCGCCAACCAGCGCATCTGGGGCTTCGAGTCCAACTTCGGCGGCCTGGCGGACGTCGCCGTGGTGAAGGCCAACCAGCTCATGCCCAAGGCGGCCCACCTCAGCTGGGAGGAGGCCGCCATCAACGCTTTGTGCAACTCGACGGCCTACCGCATGCTCGTCTCGCCCAACGGCGCACGCATGACCCAAGGCGACACGGTGCTGGTGTGGGGGGCGAGCGGCGGCATCGGCAGCTACGCGGTGCAGCACGTGCTCAACGGGGGCGGCACGCCCGTCGGTGTCGTCTCGTCCCCCGACAAGGTCAAGCTGCTCAACGACCTCGGCGTCGAGGCGGTCATCGACCGCAAGGCGGCGAACTACCGCTTCTGGGCCGACGAGCACACCCAGGACGAGTCCGAGTGGCGGCGCTTCGGCAAGGACATCCGGTCCCTCGTGGGCACCGAGCCCGACATCGTCTTCGAGCACCCGGGCCGCCAGACCATGGGGGCCTCGGTGTTCGTGTGCAAGCGGGCCGGCACCATCGTCACCTGCGCGGCGACGTCGGGCTACATGATCGAGTACGACAACCGCCATCTGTGGATGAAGCTCAAGACCATCAAGGGATCGCACTTCGCCAACTACCGCGAGGCGTGGGACGCCAACCAGCTGATCTGCGAGGGCAAGGTGGTCCCGCCCCTCTCGGCCGTCTACCCGCTCGACGAGGTGGGCGAGGCGGCATACCAGGTCCACCACAACCTGCACGAGGGCAAGATCGGCGTCCTGTGCCTCGCCCCCGCCGAGGGCCTCGGCATCGACGACCCCGAGCTGCGGGCCAAGGTGGGCGAGGACCGCATCACGCTCTTCCGGAGGCACGAAGCATGAGCGAGCACCTGCTGACCGAGATCGACCATGTCGCCATCGCGGTCAACGACCTCGAGGCGGCCATCGCCTGGTACGGCGAGGTGTTCGGCGCCACCGTCGACCACCGCGAGCGCGTGGAGCGCGACGGGGTCGAGGAGGCCCTGCTCAAGGTGGCCCAGTCCTACGTCCAACTGCTCACACCCACCCGGGACGACTCGACGGTGGCCAAGTTCCTGGCCTCCAAGGGCGAGGGCATCCACCACGTCGGGTACCGGGTCGACGATTGCGCCGCGGCACTCCAGGCGATCAAGGACGCCGGCGGGCGGGTGATCGACGACGAGCCGCGTCCGGGCTCCCGGGGCACCACGGTCGCCTTCGTGCACCCGAAGACCTCGTTCGGGACTCTGATCGAGCTGGTCCAGGAGAACTGACCGGGAGGCCCCGGTCAGGTGCGTCAGCCCGCGACCGAGATGACGCGGCCGGGGTGGCCGCCCCCGACCCACACGCGGGTTCCGACCGTCTGCATCTGCTGCGGGTGCGTGCCGAGGTCCAGCGTCTGGGACTTCGTCTTGACCCCGATCTCGACGACCTTGGTCCCCGAGGAGAAGCCGACCAGGACCCGGCCGTCTGGCTCGACGGCGACCGCGTCCGGGTTGCCCCCGACCTTGTAGGTGGCGGTCACCGCCATGGTGCTCTCGCTGACCTCGGACACGGTCCCGCTCTGCGTGTTGGCGACCCAGACCGAGCCGAGGCCCGTGGCGAGGGCCGTGGGCCCGCTGCCCACGATGACCGCGCTCTGCGTCGGTGCCACCCCGGCCGTGTCGGACGGGACGATCCTGGTCAGCCGGTTGACCGTGCCCGTCGTCCACAGCGCGCCGTTGTCGGCGATGGCCCGCACGGCGCCTGACAGCACGTAGACCTGGGTGTTGATCACCGCGGTCTGCAGCTGGACCGGCGTGAGCTGGGTCACGTTGCTCGACGTCACCCAGAGGATGTCACCCAGGACCGCCATGCTGGTCGGGCTGTCCGGCAGCGACAGGGTGCCCACGACGTGCAGGCTCCTGGCATCGAGCTGGAGCAGGCGGTCCTTGGTGGCGTCGGCCACCCAGAGGTCGTTGCCGTGGAGCAGCATCGCCGTGGGCCGGCCCCCGACGGAGACCGACTTCTCCACCTTGCCGGTGGCCGGGTCGAAGCGCAGCACCAGGTTCCGTTGGGCGTCGGCGGCGAAGGCCGCCCCGTCCCCCGCCGCCAAGGCAGTCACCACCGACGTGGCCGGGAGCTGCAGAACGGTCTGCGCGGTGAGGGCCGTGGGGGCGCTCGACGTCGTGGCCTTGTTCGTCGTCGTGGTCTTGTTCGTCCGCGTGACCCCCGCGACGACGAGCGCGACCGCCACGATGATCGCGATCGTCCAGGCGACCCGGCGCCGCCGGAGCTCTCGCTTCGGGTGGATGCGGGCCAGCGAAGTGGCACGCTCGGCCGCCGCAGTCGCTTCGGCCTGAGCGGTCGCTTCGGCCTGAGCGGTCGCTTCGGCCTGGACGGTCGCGGCCGTCGGTGCCGGTGCCGGTGCCGAGGTAGCCCTCCGGGGCGGTGCCGCCTGCGTGGTGGTACCGGAGGCGCCGTTGGACCCCACCGACTGCTTGGCGGCCTTCCGGGGAGGATGGTCGGGCTGCTGCCTGACCGATCCGCCGTCGGTCCGGCTCTCTGGCGTGTTGTCCGCCATGGCTACCGGAGGATCCTCTCTACCAGGTCGACGACGGCCGACACCTGCTCGGGCAGCGAACCGCAGCCCGGCCCCACCACCAGGTCCGGTTTGGCCGGGACCTCGAACGCCCCGTCGACGCCGGTGAACCCGGGCAGCTGGCCCGAACGTGCCCGGGCGTAGAGTCCCTTGGGGTCGCGCCGCTCGCACTCGGCCAGCGTGGTGTCCACGTAGATCTCGGCGTAGGCCAGTCCCGCCTCCTCGTGGAGGACCCGGATGAGCCGGCGGTCGTCCTCGAACGGAGCGATCAGCGCGATCAGCGCCAGGGCCCCGGACTCCGCGAACATGCAGGCCACCTCGCCGGCACGACGCACGTTCTCGGTGCGGTCGCGGTCCGAGAAGCCCAGGTCGCCGCTCAGCCCGTGGCGCAGGTTGTCGCCGTCGAGAAGGAAGGCCGGCCGCCCCCCGCGCACGAACGCCTCTTCCACGCCGGCGGCCAAGGTGGACTTGCCCGCACCGGACAGGCCCGTGAACAGCAGCGTCGCCCCCGTGGTCCCGAGCGCGGAGAAGCGCTCCTGGCGGGTCAGGCGCCCGCCGTGGCGCACCACGTTCGGGCTGGCGTGCGTCGAGGCGATGACCCGGATCACCCCGGCACCCACCGTGCCGTTGGTGACGGGGTCGATGATGATGAAGCTGCCCGTGGATCGGTTCGCCGTGTAGTCGTCGACCATCAGGGGCTCGGTCGAGCGGAACGACACACGGCCGATCTCGTTGAGCCCGAGCGACGTCGCGTCCTCCTCGCGGTGCAGCCCGTTGATGTCGAGCCGGTACTGCAGCGACTCCGCCGTCACCCGCACCGACCGCGTGCTGTGCTTGAGCAGGTAGCTGCGGCCGGGCGTCAGCGCGGATCGCTCGTCCATCCAGCAGACGGTCGCCTCAATGTCGTGCAAGACGGTGGGCCGGTTGTTGGGACGGCACAGGACGTCGCCCCGGGAGACCGCGATGTCGTCCTCGAGGGTGATGACCACGGCCATGGGTGGGAAGGCCTCGGCCACCTCGCCGTCGGCCGTCTCGATCGTGGCGATGCGCGAGGTGACGCCCGAGGGCAGGACCAGAATGTCGTCGCCGGGCCGGAAGACGCCGCTCGCCACCGTCCCGGCATAGCCCCGGAAGTCGGGGTTTTGGGGGGTCTGGCTCCTGATGACGTACTGCACGGGGAAGCGGGGGTCGATGAAGTTCTCGTCGCTGGCGATGTAGACGGACTCGATGTGGTTCAGCAGCGGCGAGCCCTCGTACCACCACATGTTCTCCGAGCGCTGGACGACGTTGTCACCCCTGAGAGCCGAGATCGGGATGAACGTGATGTCGTGGACGTTGAGCCGGGCTGCGAACTCCATGAAGTCCGACTTGATCTGCTCGAAGCGCTGCTGGTCCCAATCGATCATGTCCATCTTGTTGACGCACACGACCATGTGCGGGACGCCGAGCATGGACGAGAGGAAGGCGTGGCGGCGGGTCTGTTCGATCACGCCCTTGCGGGCGTCGATCAAGATGAGCGACACGTGGGCGTTCGACGCCCCGGTCACCATGTTGCGCGTGTACTCGGTGTGCCCGGGGGTGTCGGCGATGATGAACTTGCGCTTCGGGGTGGCGAAGTAGCGGTAGGCCACGTCGATGGTGATGCCCTGCTCGCGCTCGGCCCGCAGGCCGTCGGTGAGCAGCGCCAGGTCCGTCTCGGGATTGCCGCGCTGCTCGCTCGTGCGGCGGATGGCCTCGAGCTGGTCCTCGAAGATGCCCTTGGCGTCGTAGAGCAGTCGCCCGATCAGGGTCGACTTCCCGTCGTCGACGGAGCCCGCGGTGGCCAGCCGGAGGAGCTCGGTCACTAGAAGTACCCCTCCCTCTTGCGGTCCTCCATGCCGGCCTCCGAGATCCGGTCGTCGGCCCGGGTGGCGCCCCGCTCCGTGAGGCGGGTGCCGGCCACCTCCTCGATCACCAGGTCGATGGTCTCGGCCATCGACTCGACACACCCGGTGCAGTCGGCGTCCCCCACCGTGCGGAACCGGACGACCGTCTCGAGGACCTGCTCGTCGCCGTTGGGAGCGAGGTGCTCGGTGACCGCCATCAGCATGCCGTCGCGCTCGAACACCTGGCGCCGGTGGGCGTAGTAGATGCCCGGCACGTCGATCTGCTCCTCGCGGATGTAGTTCCACACGTCGAGCTCGGTCCAGTTCGACAGCGGGAAGACCCGGATGTGCTCGCCCTTGTTATGCCGGCCGTTGTAGATGTTCCACAGCTCGGGGCGCTGGTTCTTCGGGTCCCACTGGCCGAACTGGTCCCGGAAGCTGAAGATCCGCTCCTTGGCCCGGGCCTTCTCCTCGTCGCGGCGTGCCCCACCGAACACGGCGTCGTGGCGGCCCTCGGCGATGGCCCGCAGCAGCGTCGGCGTCTGCAGGCGGTTGCGGCTCTCCCCGGGGGTCTCCACCGTGCGGCCGGCGTCGATGTCGTCCTGTACCTTGGCCACCAGGAGCCGCACCCCGAGTTGGCCGGTGTGGCGGTCCCGGTACTCGAGGACCTCGGAGAAATTGCGGCCGGTGTCCACGTGGAGCACCGGGAACGGCAACGGGGCAGGCCAGAAGGCCTTGTGGGCCAGGTGGAGCATCACGATGGAGTCCTTGCCCCCCGAGAACAAGAGCACGGGGCGCTCGAACTCCGCCGCCACCTCGCGGAAGACATGGATGGACTGCGCCTCGAGGGCGCCCAGGTGCGACAGGCGGTAGTGACCGGAACCAGGCGCGATGGAGTCCCCGCCGCCGGGCTGAGCAACCAGATTCCGGTTCGCCAACGGACGCTCCTTCGTGTCCCCGGGTCCGGCCGTCAGTCTACGCGCCGGCCCCCAAAACGCCAGGGGCGGCCCCTGGGTCCTGCTGGTCCGTTGTGCGTCCGTTGGCCTCCGCCGGGGCCCCGTAGAGCTCCTCGGCTGTCGGGGCGGCACCCAGCCAGCTGGCGTCGATGGAGGAGTCGAAGGGGTCCTCGCTGATCCCCTCGCCGCCCATGTCGCGCAGCCAGTTGGCCAGGTCCTCGGTGTCGGAGCCCTCGCCTGCGCCCATGGCCCAGAAGGGCAGGGCCTCGGCATCGGGCATCTCGAGGCGGATGTTCCGGTAGCTCTCCATCCCCGAGCCGGCCGGGATGAGCTTGCCGATGATGATGTTCTCCTTCAGGCCGAAGAGCGGGTCGCTGCGACCCTCGATGGCGGCCTCGGTCAGCACCCGGGTCGTCTCCTGGAAGGAGGCGGCCGAGAGCCAGCTGTCGGTGGCCAGTGAGGCCTTGGTGATGCCCATGAGCTCGGGCCGGCCCTCGGCGGCCTTCTTGCCCTCCTCGACCAGCGTCCGGTTCACCTCGGCGTAGAGCTGGTTGTCGACCCGCTCGCCCGGAAGGAACGGGGCGTCACCCGGCTCGGCCACGAGCACCCGGCGCAGCATCTGGCGCACGATCAGCTCGATGTGCTTGTCGTGGATCGACACTCCCTGGTCCCGGTACACCTTCTGCACCTCTTCGACGAGGTACTGCTGGGTCTCGCGGATGCCCTTGACCTCGAGCAGCTCCTTGGGGTCCTTGGGCCCTTCAACCAGGGCGTCGCCGGCGGCGACCTCCTGGCCGTCGCCCACCTCGAGGTGGGCCCGCGTGCCCACCACCGCGGAGTCCTCGGTGCCGTCGTCGGCCACCACGGTGATGCGGCGGCCCGACTCGTCGTCCTCCACCCGGACCACGCCGGAGTGGTGGGCGAGCACGGCGGCACCCTTCGGGGTCCGGGCCTCGAAGAGCTCCACGACACGGGGCAGGCCGTGGGTGATGTCCTCACCCACTACACCACCGGTGTGGAACGTCCGCATGGTCAGCTGCGTGCCCGGCTCGCCGATGGACTGCGCCGCGATGACGCCGACCGCCTCGCCGAGCTCGATCATCGACCCGGTGGCCAGCGACAGGCCGTAGCAGGCCGCACACACACCCTGGGGCGACTCGCAGGTGAGGACCGAGCGCGTCCGGATGCGGGTGATCGACTCGTCGTCGCGCAGGGCCGAGATGGCCTCGTCGTCGAGGAGTGTGCCCGCCGCGAGGACCCGGCCGTCGGACAGCGTCACGTCCTCGGAGAGCAACCGGCCGAAGGCGCGGGTCTCGAGGTAGTTGCGGTGGCCCGGACCGTCGGGTGCCACACCCTCGATCCAGATGCCACGGTTCGAGCCGCAGTCCTCGATCCGGATGATCAGCTCCTGGGCGACGTCGACCAGACGCCGGGTCAGGTAACCCGAGTCGGCCGTGCGCAAGGCGGTGTCGGCCAGGCCCTTGCGGGCGCCGTGGGTGGAGATGAAGTACTCCAGGACCGAGAGGCCCTCACGGAAGGAGGACTTGATCGGCCGCGGGATCATCTCGCCGCGCGGGTTGGACACCAGGCCCTTCATGCCGGCGATCTGGCGGATCTGCTGCGAGTTCCCTCGGGCACCCGAGTCGACCATCATGTCGAGCGGGTTGAAAGCGATCGTGGCCAGCGCGGACTCCATGGCCCGACCGACCTCGGAGTTGGCCGACGTCCAGATCTCGATCTCCTTCTGGCGCCGCTCGTCGTCGGTGATGATGCCCCGCTTGAACTGCGTCTCGGCCTTCTCGGCCTCCTTCTCGTAGCGGTCGAGGATGGCCTGCTTGTCCGGCGGCGTCTGCACGTCGTCGATGGAGATGGTCAGCCCCGACTGCGCCGCGAAGCGGAAGCCCAGTGCCTTGATGCGGTCCAGGCTCTGCGCCACCACGTTCTTGGGGTAGGAAGCCGACAGCTCCTCGACGATCGAGCCGATGGGCGTGTTGCGCTTGCCCACCACGTCGTTGACGAAGGCGAAGCCCTCGGGCAGCGCTTCGTTGAAGAAGACGCGGCCGGGCGTGGTCTCGAAGCCGCTCGAGGCCGCGCCGTCGCTGGACGCAACGGACCCGTCACCGTTGCCCTCGGCGCCGGCCAGCTGGATACCTGCCGCCTCGAGGCGGCCGGCCAGGCCGGAGCCCGGGGCGGGACGCAGCGTGATGGGCACCTGCAACTCCACGTCGCCGGCGTCGAAGGCGGCCTCCAGCTCGTGGATGTGCCGGAAGACCCGGCCGGCACCCTTGCCGTCCTCGACCCGCAGGGTCAGGTAGTAGGCGCCGAACACCATGTCCTGGGTGGGCACGGTGATGGGGCGGCCGGTGGCGGGCGACAGGATGTTGTTGGCCGAGAGCATGAGCACCCGGGCCTCGGCCTGGGCCTCGGCGGACAGCGGCAGGTGGACGGCCATCTGGTCGCCGTCGAAGTCGGCGTTGAAGGCGGTGCACACGAGCGGGTGGACCTGGATGGCCTTACCCTCGACCAGGACCGGCTCGAAGGCCTGGATCCCGAGTCGGTGCAGGGTGGGCGCACGGTTGAGGAGCACCGGGTGCTCGCGGATCACGCCCTCGAGCACGTCCCACACCTGGGGACGGCGCCGCTCGACCATGCGCTTGGCCGACTTGATGTTCTGGGCCAGCTCGGCGTCGACCAGCCGCTTCATGACGAAGGGCTTGAAGAGCTCGAGCGCCATCAGCTTGGGCAGGCCGCACTGGTGGAGCTTGAGGTTCGGGCCGATGACGATGACCGACCGTCCCGAGTAGTCGACGCGCTTGCCGAGCAGGTTCTGGCGGAACCGGCCCTGCTTGCCCTTGAGCATGTCGGAGAGCGACTTGAGCGGGCGGTTGCCCGGGCCCGTGACGGGCCGGCCGCGGCGGCCGTTGTCGAACAACGCGTCGACGGCCTCTTGGAGCATGCGCTTCTCGTTGTTGATGATGATCTCGGGCGCGCCGAGGTCGAGCAGCCGCTTGAGGCGGTTGTTGCGGTTGATGACCCGGCGGTACAGGTCGTTGAGGTCCGAGGTGGCGAAGCGGCCGCCGTCGAGCTGCACCATCGGGCGCAGGTCCGGCGGGATCACCGGCACGGCCTCGAGGATCATGGCCCGGGGGTCGTTGATGCGGCGCCCGTGCTCGTCACGCCGGTTGAAGGCGGTGACGATCTTGAGTCGCTTGATCGTCTTCTGACGACGCTGCGCCGAGAGCGGCCGGCGGCCGTCCTTGGCGTCGATCATGTCGCGCAGCTTGATCTCTTCGGCGTCGAGGTCGATGCGATCGATGAGCTTGAGGATGTACTCGGCGCCCATGCCGCCCTCGAAGTACTCGTCGTAGCGGAGCCGCAGCTCGCGCCAGAGCATCTCGTCCTCGATGATCTTGCGGCCGTGGAGGCTCCGGAACTCGTCGAAGCCGCGCTGGGCGATCTCGATCTCCTCTTGGGCCCGCTCGCGGACGGACTGGATCTCCTTCTCCACCGCGCGCTGGCGCGCCTTGATCTCGGCCTCGCGGCGCGCCTTCGCCCTCGAGCTCCTTCAGCTCGTCCTCGAGCGCCTTGAAGCGTCGGTCGATGTCGAGGTCACGCTTCTTCTCGATGTCGGCGACCTCTTCGGCCAACTCGTTCTCGAGGGAGGGCAGGTCCTGGTGGCGCTTCTCCTCGTCCACCCAGGTGACCAGGTTGGCGGCGAAGTAGATGACCTTCTCGAGTTGCTTGGCCTTGAGCTCCTCACGCGGCTCGGTGCCCATGAGCAGGTAGGCGAGCCAGGAGCGGGTGCCCCGCAGGTACCAGATGTGGACGACCGGGGCGGCCAGCTCGATGTGCCCCATGCGGTCACGGCGGACCTTGCTGCGCGTGACCTCCACGCCGCAGCGCTCACAGATGATCCCCTTGAAGCGCACGCGCTTGTACTTGCCGCAGTAGCACTCCCAGTCCTTGGTGGGACCGAAGATCTTCTCGCAGAACAGGCCGTCCTTCTCGGGACGTAGCGTGCGGTAGTTGATCGTCTCGGGCTTCTTGACCTCTCCGTTCGACCACCCCCGGATGGAGTCACCCGTGGCCAGGCCGATGCGCAGTTGGTCGAAGGTATTGACGTCCAGGGCCATCAGGAAAAGCTCCTCTCTGCGGCGCGCCGCTCGTCTTCCTCGTCTGAGCCGCGCTCGTTGCGACTGATGTCGATGCCCAGCTCCTCGGCGGTGCGGAACACGTCCTCATCCAGCTCGTGCATCTCGATCTCCCGGCCGTCCTCGGCCAGGACCTCGACGTCGAGGCAGAGGGACTGCATCTCCTTGATGAGCACCTTGAAGCTCTCGGGGATGCCGGGCTCGGGGATGTTCTCGCCCTTGACGATGGCCTCGTAGACCTTCACGCGGCCGAGCACGTCGTCGGACTTGATCGTCAGCAGCTCCTGCAGCGCGTAGGCGGCGCCGAAGGCCTCCAGGGCCCAGACCTCCATCTCGCCGAAGCGCTGGCCACCGAACTGGGCCTTCCCACCCAGCGGCTGCTGGGTGATCATGGAGTACGGGCCGGTGGAGCGGGCGTGGATCTTGTCGTCCACCAGGTGGGCCAGCTTCAAGATGTACACGTAGCCGACCGAGATCGGGTTGTCGTAGGCCTCGCCGGTGCGCCCGTTGTAGAGCATCGCCTTGCCGTCGTCGCCGATCAGCACGTCGCCGTTGGCCGAGTCCGAGTTGAGCTCGCCGAAGATCCGCTTGATCGTCGGGTGCGCCCCCGCGTCCTCGGCCTCGTCCCAGTGGGCGCCGTCGAATACAGGCGTGGACACCCAAGCGGCCGGCTCGGTGCGCGGCCGCGTCTTGCGCTCCGCTCCGTCGCCCTTGGCGCTGGTGCCCACCCCCTCGTTGACCACCACGTCCTTCCAGCCATGGCGCGCCGCGTACCCCAAGTGCGACTCGAGCACCTGGCCGACGTTCATCCGGCTCGGCACGCCGAGCGGGTTCAAGATGATGTCGACCGGGGTGCCGTCGGCCAGGTACGGCATGTCCTCGACCGGGAGGATCTTGGAGATCACGCCCTTGTTGCCGTGGCGGCCGGCCAGCTTGTCGCCCTCGGAGATCTTGCGCTTCTGGGCCACGTAGACCCGCACCAGCTGGTTGACGCCGGGCGGGAGCTCGTCGGACGCCTCGCGGGAGAACACGCGGACGTCGATGACCTTGCCGTACTCGCCGTGGGGCACCTTGAGGGAGGTGTCGCGCACCTCACGGGCCTTCTCGCCGAAGATGGCGCGCAGCAGTCGCTCCTCGGGGGTCTGCTCGGTCTCACCCTTGGGGGTGACCTTGCCGACCAGGACGTCGCCCGGCTCGACCTCGGCGCCGACGCGGATGATGCCGCGATCGTCGAGGTCGGCCAGGATCTCCTCGGAGAGGTTCGGGATGTCCCGGGTGATCTCCTCGGCGCCCAGCTTGGTGTCGCGGGCGTCGACCTCGTGCTCCTCGATGTGGATGGAGGTCAGCACGTCGTCGCGCACCAGGCGCTCCGAGAGGATGATGGCGTCCTCGTAGTTGTAGCCCTCCCAGGGCATGAACGCCACCAGCAGGTTCTTGCCCAGCGCCAGCTCTCCGTTGTGGGTCGAGGGGCCGTCGGCCAGCAGGTCGCCGGCCGAGACGCCCTGGCCCTCGGAGACCAGCGTGCGGTGGTTGATGCACGTGTTCTGGTTGGACCGGCGGAACTTGGACAGGCGGTACACCTTGCGCCCCAGCGCGGTGCCGAGGCGGTCCTTCTGGCCCGAGGCGTACTCGACCGTGATGCCGTCGCCGCTGATCTCGGTCACGGTGCCGCTGCCCTCGGCCACGATCACGTCGCCGGCGTCGCGCGCCGCCCGGGCCTCGACCCCGGTCCCGATGTAGGGGGCCTCGGGGACGACGAGCGGGACGGCCTGCTTCTGCATGTTGGCGCCCATGAGGGCGCGGTTGGCGTCGTCGTGCTCGACGAAGGGGATGAGTGCGGTCGAGACCGAGACGATCTGCTTCGGCGAGACGTCCATGAGGTCGACCTCGGACGGCGGCACGAAGTCGATCTCCGAGGTGGTCCCATAGGAGCCGCCCACGGCGCCCACGCGCACGCCCGTGCCCTGCGGGCCACGGCGCACCAGGACCCGGTCCTCGGTGAGGCGCCCGGAGGCGTCGACCGAGGCGTTGGCCTGGGCGATGACGTGCTCCTCCTCCTCGTCGGCGGCCAGGTAGCTCACCTCGTCGGTCACCTTGCCGTCCTTGACGGTGCGGTACGGCGTCTCGATGAAGCCGTACTCGTTGACCCGGGCGTAGGTGGCCAGGGCACCGATGAGGCCGATGTTCGGGCCCTCGGGCGTCTCGATCGGGCACATGCGCCCGTAGTGCGAGGTGTGGACGTCACGGACCTCGAACCCGGCCCGCTCACGAGAGAGGCCGCCCGGTCCGAGCGCCGAGAGGCGGCGCTTGTGGGCCAGGCCCGAGAGCGGGTTGTTCTGGTCCATGAACTGGCTCAGCTGCGAGGTCCCGAAGAACTCCTTCACCGCGGCCACCACGGGGCGGATGTTGATGAGGGTCTGCGGGGTGATGGCCTCGACGTCCTGGGTGGTCATGCGCTCGCGCACGACCCGCTCCATGCGGCTCAGGCCCACCCGGACCTGGTTCTGGATCAGCTCGCCCACCGAGCGGATGCGCCGGTTGGCGAAGTGGTCCTGGTCGTCGATGCGGTAGGTCGACTCGCCGTCGGCCATGTGCAGGGCCAGGTGCAGCATGTAGGTGGCCGAGGCCAGGATCTCCGACGGGCTCAGCACGCTCTGGCCGGGCACCGGCTTCTCGATGTCGATGCCGAACAGGTCGCTCAGGCGGTCGATCTCGGGGCCGAGCTTGCGGTTGAGCTTGTAGCGGCCGACCCGCGTCAGGTCGTAGCGCTTGGGGTTGAAGAAGGCGTTCTCGAAGTAGACGCGGGCGGCCTCCGCCGAGAGCGGCTCGCCGGGCCGGGCCCGCTTGTAGATCTCGAGCAGGGCCTCCTCGCGCGACGGCGCCAGGGTGCGCTCTTTCTCCCACTGGCCCTCGAGGAAGTCGAAGTGGCGCACGAAGCGGTCCAGGAAGGCCTCGTCGCCGTAGCCGAGCGCGCGCAGGAGCACAAAGAGCGACAGGCGGCGCTTGCGGGCCACGCGGCAGCCGGCGGTGACGTCCTTGCCCGGCTTGGCCTCGATGTCGAGTTCGATCCACTCGCCCCGGTACGGGTGGATGGTCCCGGTGAACACCGTCTTGGCGTCACGGCCGGGCTGGAAGATGACGCCCGGCGAGCGCACCAGCTGGCTCACCACCACGCGCTCGGTGCCGTTGACGATGAAGGTGCCCCGGTCGGTCATCATCGGGAAGTCCCCCATGAAGACCGTCTGCTCCTTGATCTCGCCGGTGGACGCGTTGAGGAAGCGGGCCCGCACGAAGACGGGCGCCGCGTACGTCATGTCCTTCTCCTTGCACTCCTCCACCGAGAACTTCGGCGGTGGGCGCAGGTCGGCGTCGGTCGGGTCGAACTCGAGCTCCAGGCTCAGCTGCCCCGTGAAGTCCTCGATGGGACTGATGTCGTTGAAGGCCTCGGCCAGGCCCTTGTCGAGGAACCACTGGAACGAATCGCGCTGGATGGCGATGAGGTCAGGAAGCGGCAACGCCTCGTCAATGTTGGCGAACGAGACGCGCTCGGGGCTGCGGGACCGTGAGGGCAACGGTCAACTCCTCCCAGGTGAGAATACGGCGAGCAGGGGCGGTGGGGCGGGTACTGCGATCAGGACGTTTTGTGGTCGGGACGGACGGACTGGACGGGTCGGGACGGGACGGGTGAAACGGGTGTTCAAGGTCGCGAGGGCGCGCGCTGACCCGCCGGAATTACGGGATCAGACACAGGGGGACGCACGGCAACCAGGTATCTTATCGTGGGACGTGCCTGGTTACAACCCCTCGGCCGCGACGGCCCGACGGGCTCCGCCCGGGGTGCCCCGACAGGGTAGGGAAGCCGTCCCCCCACGTCAAGGATCCTGCCGGCAGGCCGGGGGGCGACAGACGCCCACCCGGCCCCGAGCCGGGACTACTTGACCTCGACGCTGGCTCCGGCCTCCTCGAGGGCGGCCTTCGCCTTCTCCGCGTCCTCCTTGCTCGCCTTCTCGATCACCGGCTTGGGCGCCGACTCGACGAGGTCCTTGGCCTCCTTGAGCCCGAGGCTCGTCAGGGCCCGAACCTCCTTGATGACCTGGATCTTCTTGTCGCCGGCGGCGGTCAGGATGACGTCGAACTCCGACTTCTCCTCCTCCGCGCCGCCGGCCTCGCCGCCACCTGCCGCGGGGGCCGCCGCGGCGGCCACCGCCACCGGAGCCGCCGCCGTCACGCCGAAGCGCTCCTCGAACTCCTTGAGCAGCTCGCTCAGCTGGATCACCGAGAGCTCGGCGATGCCGTCGAGGATCTCTTCCTTGGTCAGGGTTGCCATCTGCCTGGCCTTCCTTTCTCTTCCTTCGGTCTTTCCTGAGGTCTTCGTGGGTGTTCTGGTCTCTGCCGGTGCGGTCGCCGGAGGGGTCAGTCGGCTGCCGCCGCCTCGGTACCGCCCTCGGTCTCCGCGGCGGCCTCCGCCGGCTGCTCCCCGGCTGCCTCGGCCGGGACCTCGGTCTGTACTTCTGCCTCGGCCGGGGCCGCGGTCTGTACTTCTGCCTCGGCCGGGGCCTCGGTCTGTGCCTCTGCCTCGGGCAGGGCCCCGATCTCTGCTGGCGCTTCGTCGCCCTCACCCGCCGCCACGCGCTGGTCGCGCAGTGCCGCGATGCCGTAGGCCAAGTTGCGCGGCAGCGCCTGGAGCAGGCCGGCCATCTGTTGCATGGGGGCGGCCATGGCACCGGCCAGTCGAGCCAGGAGGACATCGCGCGGCGGCAGGTCGGCCAGTGCCTCGAGATCCGATGTGGACAGGAGCGACCCGTCGGCCAGCCCGCCCTTGATCACGAGGAGCGGGTTGGAGCGGGCGAAGTCGCGCAGCGCCTTGGCCACGCCGCTGATGTCGCCCTCGACGAAGGTGAGCGCGGTCGGGCCGGTCAGGTACTCCGACAACGGCTGGTACTCCCCGCCGTCGATGGCCCGCCGGACCAGGGTGTTCTTGAAGATCTTGTAGTCGCCGCCGGCCGCGGCCAGAGCAGCACGCAGCTCGGCGAGTTCGGTCACGGTGAGGCCGCGGTACTCGGTGACGATGGAGGCCGAGGCGGCGCCGATGCGCGTCTTGACCTCCTCCACCACCTCGACCTTGTGCGCCCGTGCTGCGTTCTGCGATGCCATCGGTTGCCTCCACCGGGCGTCCGGCCCGGGTGCGGGCCAGGAACCTCTGGCGTGCGACGGCGCAGGCCGGAGACGTCCGGCGTGCACGGTGTCGCCTCGTCAGGCCGGCCCGGTGGGCCGCTTCGGCACCCTTGGGGTGCACCGGAGGTCTCTGGCGAATCGGATTCGGTGCCCGACCACCGGGGTGGCGGGCTGTGCGGGACAGCGTAGTACGGCTCGTGGTCCAGGTCCCACCGGGCCCGAGCGGCTCAGGCCGAGACGGCGAGCTCCTCGTCGACCAAGCGAGCCCTGGCCGGGTCGATGCGGATCCCGGGGCCCATCGTCGTCGACACCGTGATGGAGTTGAAGTACCGCCCCTTGGCGGCCGCCGGCTTGGCCCGCTGGAGCTCGTCGACGACGGCCCGGATGTTGGTCACCAGCTGGTCACGGGTGAAGGACGCCTTGCCGACCCGGATGTGCACGTTGCCCACCTTGTCGGTGCGGTACTCCACCCGGCCGCCCTTGAACTCCGACACGGCCTTGCCGACGTCGGTGGTCACCGTGCCCGTCTTGGGGTTGGGCATGAGGCCGCGGGGGCCGAGCACCCGGCCCAGCGTTCCCACCTGGCCCATGAGGTCGGGCGTGGCGATGGCCACGTCGAACTCCAGGAACCCGCCGTTGACCTTGGCCACCAGGTCGTCCGCGCCCACCACGTCGGCGCCCGCGGCACGGGCCTCGGCCGCGGCCTCACCCGCGGCGAACACGGCCACGCGCTCGGTGCGCCCGGTGCCCTCGGGCAGCGACAGCGTGCCCCGGACGATCTGGTCGGCCTTGCGGGGGTCGACGCCCAGGCGGACGGCCAGCTCGACGGTCTCGTCGAACTTGGCGCGCGCCAGCGACTTGGCCAGGTCGACGGCCTCGGGGACGCCGTAGAGCGCCTCGCGGTCGACCTGGTTCAGGCTCTCCTTGTACTTCTTGCCGTGCTGGGCCATTCGTCTCTCCTCTGCGCCGGGCTCGCCGGCGACCTTGATGCCCTCGGTCGCCGGACTAGCCGGCGACCTTGATGCCCATCGAGCGCGCCGTGCCGGCCACCTGCTTCTTGGCCGCCTCGAGGTCCCTCGTGTTGAGATCCTTGAGCTTGGCCGTGGCGATCTCGGCCAGCTGGGCCTCGGTGATGGTCCCGACCTGCTCGCGACCGGTGGTCGCGGCACCCTTGTCGAGCCCCGCCGCCTGACGGAGCAGGACGGGCGTGGGCGACGTCTTCAGCACGAAGCTGAAGCTGCGGTCCTCGTAGATGGTGATGTCCACCGGCACCACCTGGCCCCGCATGCTCTCGGTGGCCGCGTTGTACTGCTTGCAGAACTCCATGGTCTGGACCCCGTGGGGGCCCAGTGCCGTACCGACCGGGGGCGCGGGCGTGGCGGACCCGGCTTCGAGCTGGATCTTCACCACGACGAGCACCTTCTTCTTCGGCGCCATTCTCAGGTCTCCTTGTTTCGTCTTCTTCGGGGTGGGGCGCCCTGTTAGAGCTTGGCCACCTGGCTGAACTCGAGCTCGACCGGCGTCTCCCGGCCGAAGATGTTGACCAGCACCTTGAGCTTGAGCTGGTCCTCGTTGATCTCCGAGATCTGGCCCGAGAAGTCGGCGAAGGGACCTTCCTTGACCCGGACCGTCTCGTTGACCTCGTACTCGAGGCGGGCCCGGGTGCGCTTGGGGGCGCCGCCAGTCCCGCCCTCGGGCTTCACCTGCAGGATGTTCTCGACCTCGCGGCGCGACAGTGGCGTCGGCTTGGTGCCCGGGCCGACGAAGCCGGTCACACCCGGGGTGTTGCGGATGGCGCCCCACGTGTCGTCGTCGAGCTCACAGCGCACGAGGAGGTAGCCCGGGAACACCTTCTTCTGGACCGTGACCTTCTTGCCGCCCTTGAACTCGTCGACGTCCTCCATCGGGATGACGACCTCGAAGACGCGGTCCTCGATGCCCCGCGAGGCGACCACGTTGCCCATGTTCGAGCGCACCTTGTTCTCGTAGCCCGAGTAGGTGTGCACCACGTACCAGCGACCGGGGCGGTCGTAGGGGCTCTCGACGGGGACGATCTCCTCCTCCTCGTCCCCCTCGCCCTTCACCCAGCCGCCGAGCTCGACCTCCTCGGCGGCCTCCTCGGCGACGGCCTCGTCGATGGCATCGAGCACGGCTTCCTCGACGATCTCTTCCACAATCTCCTCGACGATCTCCTGTGCGACTTCCTCGGCCACCACTTCGGCGATCTCCGCCGCCACCTCCTCGACGACGGCGTCCTCGGCGAGGGCCTCGAGCGCGGCCTCGTCCTCGGCCGCAGCCTCGTCGAGCACGTCGTCCACCGACGCCGTGGTCATTGCCGCCTCCTCGGGTGCAGCCTCGGTCTCGCCGCGTTCGGCCTCGACCGCTTCGGCCACGTCTTCCTCGTCGCCACCCGCGAGGGCGGACTCTGCCTGTGTGTGCGTCATGTCGCTCATAAGGGCCTACTTCGTGAAGAGAAGCGTGATCAGCTTCCCGAAGGCGAGGTTGAGGACGAAGATCAGGCCGATCATCAGCACCAGTGTGGTGAGGACGACCGACGTGTAGTTGATGAGCTCGGCGCGGGACGGCCAGGCGACCTGGCGCATCTCGTCGCGCACCTCCCGCATGAACTGCACCGGCGTCGACCGCCGGCGCACCGGGGCGCCGCCCTTCTGCTGCCGCGGCGTCCTGGCGGCCGCTCCTGCGGGCGCGCGCCGGGAGGACGGGGACCCGTCGGCCTCCATCTGGCCCTGGCGCTGCATCATGCGCTTCGTCTCGCGGTTCACGGCTCTCGTCTCACAACGTTCGTCTCTCGGGTGAATCGGTCCGGGCAGGGCAGGAGGGACTCGAACCCCCAACCGCCGGTTTTGGAGACCGGTGCTCTTCCAGTTGAGCTACTGCCCTCGGTGGGGTGCCTTCGGTTTCCCTCACGCAGGTGGTTCTTCCCCCTGACCTGGGGATCGGCCCGCCAGAGTAGCACCGGCGGGCTGGGCCTGGCTCAGCGGGTCTCCTTGTGGAGGGTGTGCTGGCGATCCCAGCGGCAGTACTTCTTCATCTCGATCCGCTCGCGGTCGTTCAGCTTGTTCTTGGTCGTGATGTAGTTACGCCGCTTGCAGACCTCGCAGGCCAGCGTGACCTGGACCCGCTTCTCGTTCTTGGCCATCTCCGATCCTTCCTGGTCGTTCTCACCCTGGGCACCCGGCCCGGGACTGGTAGCGGCGGCGGGACTCGAACCCGCGACAACACGATTATGAGCCGTGTGCTCTGACCAACTGAGCTACGCCGCCATGGGCGAGCCCCCTGTCGGAATCGAACCGACGACACCAGCCTTACCATGGCTGTGCTCTGCCGACTGAGCTAAGGGGGCGCCGCGGCTGGTTCCGCGAACCGTCAATGATAGCCAGGGCTCGACCCGGGCTGCTCGCCGGGCCCCTGGGTGGCACCTGGTTCGCGCGGGTCAACGTACCATCGCCGGATGCGGATCCGACTGGCCGAGCTTCCCGACGCCGACGCCATCCGGACCATCTACAACGTGGAGATCCTCGAGACCACCAACACCTTCGACATGGTGCCGCGCACCCTGCCCGAACAGGAGGCCTGGGTCCTCGAGCACCGCGGGGTGCACCCGGCCGTCGTCGCCGTGGCCGACCCGGGGGCGGGCACGACGGGCCCGGCCGGGGCCCGGGGCGAGATCCTTCTCGGCTTCGGGTCCCTCTCCCCTTTCCGGGACCGGTCGGGCTACTCGGCCACGGCCGAGGACTCGGTCTACGTCGACCGGGCCCAGCGGGGTCACGGCGTCGGGAAGGCCCTGCTGGCCGAGCTGCTCACCTTGGCCTCCGCGCACGGGTTCCACTCGGTGATCGCCCGCATCGCCGGGCACAACGAGGGCTCCATCGGCCTCCACCAGGCCGCCGGGTTCGAGCTGGTGGGCGTGGAGCGCGAGGTGGGGCGCAAGCACCGCCAGTGGCTCGACGTGGTCGAGCTCCAGCGCCTGCTCTGAACGGTCAGGCGCTCAGGAGGACGACTCGAGGGCGGCGCCCCGCGGGCCGAGCCCCGGCATCCCGGCCAGGCGCGACCGGTCGATGCGCCACGACGTGGTCCAGGTGCCGAGGGGCACGATGACCACGGCCCACAGGACCATCACGGCGAGGACCATGCGCGTCGGGTCGGTGCGCACGAGCTCGTTGAGCAGCTCGGTGCCACCGGTGAGCCCAATGAAGGGGGTGACGATGGAGAGCCCGAGCACGGCGTAGAGCCAGCGCCCGCTGACGACCGAGGCCGCCATGATGATGCCCCAGGTCAGGTACCAGGGCTGCACGACGGGGCCGAGCAGGACGAACGCCATCATGGTGGCACCCAGGGCGCCCAGGATCCCGATGCGCTCGCGGTGACGCAGGCACCACACCGCGATGCACGCGGCCGACACCAGACCGATGGCCCGGGTCAGCGTCAGGATCCCGCCGAGGCCCACCCCGATGCCGAGGACGTGGGCCGTGCCGCTGAAGAGGAGCCCCACCGCGGTGGCCGGGGCCATCCACGAGCGGACGGTACCGGGCGTCCCGAGGTTGGCGAGCCAGCCCCATCCGAGGCCCGACACGAGTGAGAGACCGCCCATCACCGCCACGGTCACGACGCCGGCGCGGGCCAGCGCGACCGCCCGCCGCCGCCAGTCGGCGAACGGCCCGGCCCAGTCCCACGCCACGTAGACGATCCCGATGGCCGCCGGCACCTTGATGGAGGCCGCTAGCGCGCAGAGCACCACGCCCCACACCGGGTGGAACGAGCGGGCCGCCGTGACGCCGGCCAGCAACAGGCCGACCATGATGGCGTCGTTGTGCGCTCCCCCGACGAGCGCCAACAAGGTCAGCGGGTTGAGCACGGCCAGTACGAAGGCGGGACCGGGCTTCCGTCCGAACGAGCGAGCCAGCCGGGGCGTGCAGTAGGCGATGAGAGCCACCCCGACCACCGACTGCAGCCGGAGCAGCTCGATGGTGGCCAGCGCATGGTGGAAGGTGAGGGAGGCCGACCAGCCGGCCAGGATCAGGAAGAGCGGGCCGTAGGGCGCGGGCGTGTTCGCCCACAAGGGGTCGACGCCCGACACGTAGGGCCCCGACCCGATGGTCCCGGGCCCGTAGTGGTACGGGTTGATGTGATGGCTCATCAGCTCGCCCTGGGCGGCGTAGGAGAACACGTCCCGGCTGAAGAGCGGCGCCACCACGAGGAGTGGCACCAGCCACAGGGCGAGGACCCACCAGAGCTGGCGGATGGGGACTTCGGGGCGGTCCCGCAGGGCCTGGTAGAGACCGAACCACACGCGGACGAACAGGATCATGCCGCCGTAGACGAGCACGACCCCCTGCAACATGTAGGCATCGGTCGGCCAGTTGCTCTCGCCGAAGAACCAGGTGCCGCCCATCTCGAGCTTGAACGGCGAGCTCGGCAACGAGGCCCCCACGCAGATGGCGACCACGGCGAGGAAGCCGAGCAGCGCCGGGCGCCGGAGCCAGGACCAGTCGCCGGGGTCGCTCGTCGTGGCCTGGACCCGCTCGGTGAGCGTGGCGCGGCGCGTGAGCCGGATGCGCAGCGCGTCGGCCTGCAGCGAGAGGCTCCCGATGCGCGAGCCCGCCCGTTCCAGCACCGCTCCAGCGGCTTTCGTGCTGTCGTCCATGGGAGGCTGGTCCACGAGCTCGGTCTCGGTCTTGTCGTGCCGGGGCGGGGAGCGACCCGGGCGGGGGAACGGGGTCACGCCGGGGGCGGCACGGGACCCGCAATCGATCTGAAACGCCATTGTAACGGCCGACCGGGGCCCGGCAAGGCCCGGGAGCCCCGATGCGCTCCGTCACCGATTGCGTGGGCCGGGAAGGATTCGAACCTCCGTAGGGTTACCCCGACAGGTTTACAGCCTGTTTCCTTTGGCCACTCGGACACCGACCCGCAGCGAGCGAGATTAGCCGGGCCCGCCACCCCGGACGGGCCGGGCGAGCGCCGGTACGCTCTGGGCATGCCCACGTTTGACATCGTCTCCGAAGTCGACATGCAAGAAGTGCGAAACGCGGTCGACCAGGCCAACCGCGAGGCGGCCACACGTTTCGACTTCAAGAACACCGACTCGGAGATCGAACTGGGGGACAACGAGCTCGTCCTGCGCTCCTCGACCGAGGACCGGCTCCGCGCCCTGCACCAGGTGCTCGACGAGAAGCTGGTCAAACGGCAGGTCTCCCTGAAGGCCTTCGAGGACGCAAGGGTCGAGGAAGCGCAGAAGGGCACCGCCCGCCAGCGCGTGGCAATCCAGGCCGGGATCTCGTCGGACCACGCGAAGCGGCTCAACAAGTTCATCAAGGACCTCGGCCTCAAGGGTGTGTCGTCCCAGACCCAGGGCGATCAGGTGCGGGTCTCGGGCAAGAAGCGCGACGACCTCCAAGAGGTGATCGCGAAGTGCAAGGCGGAGGACTTCGGGATCCCCCTGCAGTTCAACAACTTCCGGGACTGACCCTGGGTCCCGTCCGTCGGCCGTCCTCCGGCGCCGCCGGCCGGGGTCAGTCGGCCGGGTTCAGTCGGCCGGGTTCAGTCGGCCGGGTTCAGTCGGCCGGGTTCCCCTCGGAGGTGGCGGCCACCTTCTCGGCGTGGTGCTCCTCGTACTCGACCGGCGCCACGTGGAAGAGCTTGTTGTAGATCACGAACTTCACCACCCACAGCAAGGCGAAGGACATCAGGTTGGCCGCGTTGACGAGCAGCGTCGTGGCACCGTGGCTCAGGTGGTGGTTGCGGGCGAACTGACCGGCGGCCCACACGGCCACGCTCGAGATGGCGAGCCCCAGGAACGACAGCACCCAGAAGGGCATCACCTCACGCCACAGATGCGACTTCCCGCCCTTGCCCCAGACCCAGCGCCGGTTCAGCGTGTACGAGGGGACGGTCGCCACGGCGTTGGCGAAGATGTTGGCCGGCACCTCTGACATCAGCTGCAGCACGCCGAAGGTCAGGAACAACGTGACCTGGGAGACCACCGTCGAGATCACCGAGACGCCGGCGTACTTGATCAACTTCACGCTCGACGGATGGGCGACCATCTGCCGGACCCGGACGATCAGCGGCTGGTCCGACGCCCAGATGTGCGCCAGGGTCGGGTGCTCGTGGTGCTGATGCTGGTCGTCGTTCGCTGCGGGCGGGCGCGTCCGGGTCGGGTCCCCGCTTCCGGTCATGGGGCCGTCCTCGTCGCACGCTCGACTCTGCGGGGCAACCTCGCCACGGGGAAGACCCTACCCTGGCCGTCCGTTCACCCCCTGCCAGCCGGCTCGGAGCCCGCTGTGAGCAGCCGGTTGGTTCGGGCCACCTGTCCGAACCAGTGGGCGCTCGGCTTCGGCCGCCGCTCGAAGGTGGCCGGGTCGACGGCGACGAGGCCGAATTTGGGCCCATAGCCCAGGTGCCACTCGAAGTTGTCGAGCAGGCTCCACACGAAGTAGCCGCGTAGGTCGACGCCCTCGGCCAGGCACCGATGGGCGCTGCGCAAGGCCTCGGCGAGGAACGCGATCCGCTCGGTGTCGTCCGCGGTGGCGATCCCGTTCTCCGTGACCACCACGGGCCGACCGCTCACGGCGGCCGCCCGGCGCACGGTGTGCTCCACGGCCCGGGGCCACAGCTCGTCGCCCATCTGGGTGACCGGGACCGTCGGGTCGTTGGGCGCCAGGCCGCCCGCGTCGAAGTGCATGCGCGTGTAGCACTGCACGCCGACGAAGTCGTCGCCCTCGGTGCCCCGCAGGAAGACGTTCTCGAGCATCTCCTCCGCGGCGTCGCGCAGCCCCTCACCTCCTTCCTCGGCCACGATCTCGGCCATGGAGAGGGTCAGGCCCACCGGGAACTCGCCCGGGCCCGACCGCAGCGCCTCGACGGCCAGCCGGTGGGCACGGACCATGGCGTCGTTGACCACGCCGTAACGAGCAAAGTCGTCCTTGACCCCGGGCGGGTACTCGCCTTGGAAGTAGCCCATCACCGACACCACGTTCGGCTCGTTGATGGTGCAGGCCCAGCCGATGAGGTCCCCCAGGTGGGCCGTGGCCTTGGTGACGAAGCGAGCGAAGCGCTCCGGCGCGTCGGGCGCCTCCCACCCGCCGCGCGCGGCCAGCCACCGCGGCGTCGTGAAGTGGTGGAACGTCACCACCGGGACGATCCCCGCCCCGTGGCAGGCGGCGCAGATGCGCCGGTAGTGATCGAGCGCGGCCCGGGAGAACTCGCCCTCCTCGGGCTCGATGCGGCTCCACTCGAGGGAGAAGCGGTAGGCGCCCAGGCCCATGTCGGCCACCAGGCCCACGTCCTCGCGCCATCGGTGGAACGAATCGCAGGCATCCCCACTGGGTTCGGCCGTTCCCGACGCCGGGTCGTGCTCCCAGTCCCACCAGTCGTTGTTCACGTTCCCGCCCTCGATCTGGTGGGCGGCCGTGGCCACCCCCCAGAGGAAGCCGGCCGGGAATTCGAGCGCGTCCGCCTTGCGCTGGTCTGGCGTCTGCGTCACGCCGCCGCAGGGTAGCGGCGGGAGCGGCTCGGTGCACCGCCTGCGAACATGGGCCCATGAGCGAGTCCCTCGAGTTCCTCGTCGACCTCCTCGACCTGGAGCCGATTGAGGTCAACATCTTCCGCGGCACCCAGCCGCGCGACGAGGCCCAACGGGTCTTCGGGGGGCAGGTGGCGAGCCAGGCCCTCATGGCGGCGGGGCGGACCGTCGAGCACGGACGGGTCCACTCGCTGCACTCTTACTTCCTGCGCCCGGGCGACCCCACGATCCCGATCCTCTACGAGGTCGACCGCATCCGCGACGGCCGCTCCTTCACCACCCGCCGCGTCGTGGCGATCCAGCACGGCCGGGCCATCTACAACATGGAGGCGTCGTTCCACGGCAACGACGCTGGGCCCGAGCACCAGTTCCCCATGCCCGACGTGCCCGAGCCCGAGTCACTGCCGACCCTCTTCGAGCGCCTGGAGCCCTACAAGAAGGAGCTGGCCGAGTGGTTCGAACGGCCGCACCCGATCGACCAGCGCCACATCGGGCCGCTGCCCTGGCATGCCCGCGAGCACGTCGGGCCCTACGCCCGGCTCTGGATCCGGGCCGACGGCACGCTGCCCGACGACCCGCTGCTGCACGCCTGCGTGGCCACCTACGCGTCGGACATGTCGCTCATCGACACGATCCTCGCGCCGCACGAGGTGCGGTGGGGCGACGACGGGTTCATGAGTGCCAGCCTCGACCACTGCATGTGGTTCCACCAGCCGTTCCGAGCCGACGAGTGGCTCCTCTACGACACCGACTCACCCGTGGCGTCCCGGGGGCGCGGCCTCGCCCGTGGCTTCCTCTTCGACCGCCAGGGCAGGCTGTGCGTGTCGATGGCCCAAGAGGGCCTGACCCGCATCCTCCAGCCCAAGGGAGAGGATGCGCCGGGCGACCGTGCAGCGCGTAGCGCCTAGCGCGCCCCCATGGGCGTGTAGTCCCGCTCGTCTGGGCCGATGTAGAGCTGGCGCGGACGCGAGATCTTCGAGCCCTGGTCGAGCATCTCCTGCCAGTGCGCCAGCCAGCCCGACGTGCGCGGGATGGCGAAGAGCACCGGGAACATCTCGAGCGGGAATCCCATGGCCTGGTAGATGAGGCCCGAGTAGAAGTCGACGTTGGGGTAGAGGCGCCGTGACGTGAAGTACTCGTCGTTGAGCGCGATCTCCTCGAGCTTCAGCGCGATGTCGAGGAGCGGGTTCTTCCCGGTGACGGCGAAGACCTCGTCCGCCGTCCGCTTGATGATCGTCGCCCGCGGGTCGTAGCTCTTGTAGACCCGGTGTCCGAAGCCCTGGAGGCGCTGGCCCCCGGTCCCCGCCTTGACCGTCGCGATGAAGTCGGGCACGTTCTCGATGCTGCCGATCTCGGTGAGCATGCGGATGACGGCCTCGTTGGCGCCGCCGTGCCGGGGCCCGTACAGCGCGGCCGCCGCGGCCGCCGTGGCCGAGTACGGGTCGGCATGGGAAGACCCGACCACCCGCATGGCGGTCGTCGAGCAGTTCTGCTCGTGGTCGGCGTGCAGGATGAAGAGGATGTCGAGGGCGCGGGCCAGCACCGGGTCCGCCTCGAAGCGGGGCTCGGCGACCTTCCACATCATGGAGAGGAAGTTCGGCGCGAACTCCAGCGTGTTGTCGGGGTAGACGAAGGGCATGCCGACACTGAAGCGGTGCGCCGCCGCGGCCAGCGTGGGCATCTTGGCGATCAGCCGGATGATCTGCTTGTTGCGCGCGTCGGCGTCGAAGATCTCCTTGGCGTCGAGGTAGAAGGTCGAGAGGGCCGCCACGGCCGAGACCAGCATCCCCATCGGGTGGGCGTCGTAGTGGAACCCCTCGAGGAAGCGCTTGCGGACGTTCTCGTGGATGAACGTGTGGTACGTGATGTCGTGCTTCCACTCGTCGAACTGCGCCTCGGTGGGCAGTTCCCCGTGGAGCAGCAGGTAGGCCACCTCGAGGTAGCTCGAATGCTCGGCCAATTGCTCGATCGGGTAGCCCCGGTACCGCAAGATCCCGGCGTCGCCGTCGAGGTAGGTGACGGCACTCTCGCAGGCCGCCGTCGACATGAATCCCGGGTCGTAGTACCAGATGCCCGGGAGGAGCTTGACCCACTCCTCGGCCGAGACCCCGCCGTTGACGAGCGGAATCTCAATCGACTCGCCGGTGCGGTTGTCCGTGATCGTGATGCTCTCGGCCACGTGTGGCGCCCTCCAGTTCCCTGTATCGACGCCTCGATCCTATGACCGGGAACGATGAAGGTCGACACGCGGGCTGCGGCGTCCCACCTCCCCTCCCCTCGCCGCCCCTCAGGTGGCCGGCGACACCCGCAGCGCCTGCTGGTACACGGTGCCGTTCGTGAGGGTCTGTCCCGGCGGCAGGACGATCTGCACCGTGAGCACGTAGGTCGTCCCAGGCCGCACGGCGAACGCGACCGTGGGCAGGGTCACCGAGCCGTCGAGGCCGATGGACGCTACCTCGGTCCGCGTGGTGGTGGTCCCGGCCCCCTGGTCCGCCAACGTGAACGTCGTGTGCACCTCGGACTGCGCCTCGGATCCCTGATTGGCCAGCACGGCCGTCACACCGATCTGCGTCACCGGGCTCAACACGGCCATGTCGGACGAACCGCCCTGCGGCGTCGGCAGCGCCGGCGGGGTCAGGCGGACGGTGCGGAGCACCACGTAGTGCGACGACACCAGTGTGGGCGACGTGGCGACGGCGTCGACCTGTGCCGCCACGTGGGCCGACTGCCACGCCAGCGGGTCGGTGACCCACACCGAACGGGGGAGCCGCGCGCCGGCGCCCGCGGAGACCAGGGTGCGTCGCACCGAGCGGTAGAGGGCGTCGGAGTGCGACAGCAGCGCGCCGGCGGCCGTGATCCGGTCGGTAGCCTGGGACGAAGTGAGCAGCGCGCCGTGGCCCGGGACGGTGCTCGCAGCGGTGATCGGCGCGCCGGGCGTGGACATGGGCCCGATCCCGAGCAGCCCGTCGAGGGTGGCGCGCAGCTCCTGCATCGATTGTGCCCGTTCCGCGAAGACGGCGGCCAGCGCGGCCCCGGGCGATCCGGCCGGCACCGAACCGGAGGCCAAGGTGGCCTGCTGCGACTGCGCCTCCGTCTGCCGGACCGCGTCGTCGAGCCCGGCCTGCAGCCCCTGGCGGGTCTGCGTGGGCAGGTCGCCCATGAGCGCCTGCACCGACTTGGACGTGGCGTTGGACCGGTCGGCCAGCACGGCGCCCTGCGCGGCCAGGGTCCGGTCGGAACTCGTGTCGTAACCCTTTGATTGGCTCGACACCTGGGTCAGCCCGCCCACGAGCAGGACGAGCACGATCGCCGCGGCGGCGACGAGCACCACCATCCTGGTCGGTCTGCGACGGCGCGCGCGGCGGGTTGGCCAGCGAGGCGACATCGACACGGCAACCTAGTTCGGGTGTCGCACCGCGACACCGCGGGGAGGCCAGGACTCTCTTACCGAGGGTCGCCGCGACCCGGCCGTGGTCGCCCCTAGACGGCGAGGAAGGACGCCGTGGCGCTGTCCCCGGCCGTGACCAGGGTGCTGGCGCTCGAGCGCCACTGCACGGTCGGTGCGATGGCGCGGACGTCGACACGGTCGCGGTGGCGCTCGACGAGGTCGAGCATGCTTGCGATCACCTCATCGGTGAGCAGGTGCGGCTCCAGGCCGAGATCGAGGAGCTTGGTGTTGGCGGCGTTGAAGTAGTGCTCCTCGTTCTCCACCCGGGGGTTGGCCAGGCCCTCGGCGATGTCGACCCGCTGCGGGCAGACCTTCTTGACCATGAGCGCCATGTCCCGCACCGAGAAGGACTCGGTGAACTGGTTGAACACGCGGAACTCGCCACGCTCGGCGGGGTTCTCGAGGGCCAGCATCACGCAGGCCAGGGTGTCGCGGATGTTGAGCATGCCGCGGGTCTGCCCGCCGGCGCCGTAGACGGTGAGCGGGTGCCCCGTGACCGCCTGCACGCAGAACCGGTTGAGGACCGTCCCGAACACCCCGTCGTAGTCGAACCTCGTGGCGAGCACGGGGTCGAGGTCGGTCTCGTCGGTCGACTGGCCGTACACGATCCCCTGGTTGAGGTCGGTAGCGCGCAACCCCCAGATCTTGCAGCCGAACATGATGTTGTGGCTGTCGTGCACCTTGGACAGGTGGTAGAAGGAGCCCGGCTGCTTGGGGTAGGGCAGGACGTCGGTGCGCCCCTTGTGCGTGATCTCGATGAACCCTTCCTCGATGTCGATGTTCGGGTAGCCGTACTCCCCCATGGTCCCGAGCTTCACCAGGTGGATGTCGGGGTCCGTCTCCTGAATGGCGTACATGACGTTCAGGTTCCCGACGACGTTGTTGACCTGTGTGTAGACGGCGTGCTCGCGGTCGATCATCGAGTAGGGCGCGGAGCGCTGCTCGCCGAAGTGCACGATGGCGTGCGGCTCGGCCTCGGCGATGAGTCGGTACGTGAACGCGGCGTCGGTGAGGTTGCCGATGCGGACCTCGACGGTGCGCCCCGAGAGCTCCGCCCAACGGGCGACCCGGTCCTCGAGGGGGGCGATGGGCACGAGGCTGTCGACGCCCATCTCGCGGTCGTACTCCCGGCGGACGAGGTTGTCGACGACCGTCACGTCGTGGCCGCGTGCCGAGAGGTGCAGCGCCGTCGGCCAGCCAAGGTAGCCGTCTCCTCCGAGAACCAGGATTCTCATTCTCACCCCTGTGTCGTTGTCAGCGTGGTGACGCCCGTCCCGCACATGTTACGGAACCGTGTCGGGCCCAATCTTCCGCCACGACCCTGAACGCCAGCTGTGCAGGCTCTGCAAAGCGTGTGTGAACAGGGGATTTCCCGATCCCCAGCAGCCTAGGGAACCGCAAACGCTCCGCGGTGGATGGGGCGCCGGCGACGGATCCGCGCGTTCACGCCCCGTCCCCCCAGAGGATCCGGCGCAGGCCCGAGGCCCGGGCGATCGGCCGCTCGACCGCGGCCCGGACCGCCTCCTCGGGCCCGACGACGATCAGGCGCTCCTGGGCCCGCGTGACCGCCGTGTAGAGCAGCTCCCGGGTCAGGATCCTCGAGTCGGCGCCGGGCAGCAGGAAGGCGACGACCCTGAACTGCGACCCCTGGCTCTTGTGGACCGTCATCGCGTACACGGTGTCGACGGCGGCGAGCCGCGTGGTGCTGACCGGCACCACTTCGCCCCCCCGCTCGAACGCCGCCTCCATCGGGCGGTCCCGCCCCTTGACGACCACGCCGATGTCCCCGTTGAAGAGCTGCAGCGCGTAGTCGTTCTCCGTGACGATCAGCGGCTGGCCCACGTACCAGTCGTCGCGGGCGGAGAAGTCCCCGACCTCGGCCTGGAGCCACCGCTCGATCTGCGTGGTCCAGGTCTCGACTCCCTCGGGCCCGCGGCGGTGCGCGCACAGCAGGCGGAACCGGCCCAGCGCGCCCAGTGCCGATGCGGCGTCGCCCGCCCGGGCCGCCTCGATGGCGTCGCGCCCGCTCTCCACCGCGACGGCTCGCACCGCGTCGAGTTGCGTCGCGTCGGGTCCGTGGGGGTCGGAGGGGATCCACTCAACGTTCGAGTCAACGTTCGAGGTGCCGTCACGCAGGACGGCCACCGCCCCGTCAGCGTCACCGTGCTCGATGGCCCGGGCCAACCGGGCGATCGCCCCCTTGTGCCGGCGCACGTGGCGCAACGCCACCACGCCGTCGGCGATGGCGGCCGGGAACGATCCGGCGGGGCCGGCTGGGTCGTGGCCGGTCAGCGCGGCCAGGCGGGAGCGCGCCGCCTCCCCCAGGCACAGCCGCCGCGAGGCGGGGCCGACGATGTCGCCCAACACCGCGCCCGCCTCGACGGAGGCCAGCTGCTCGGGGTCGCCGACGAGGACGAGGCGGGCATCGGGGCGCACTGCTTCGAGGAGGCGTGCCATCAGCGAGAGCGAGACCATCGAGGTCTCGTCGACCACCACCACGTCGTGGCGCAGCGGATCGGACGCGCCATGCCGGAAGCGAGTCCGGTTCCCGGGGTTGAAGCCGAGCAGCCGGTGCAGCGTCGTGCCCTTGAGCGCCCGCAGGCGCTGCTGTGACTCGGCGTCGAGGCCCATGCGCGCGGCCTCGGCATGGACCGCCTCCTCGAGTCGCGCCGCGGCCTTCCCCGTGGGCGCGGCCAACGCGGTGAGCGGAGGCGGACCGCCCGCCGCGACGGCCTGCTGGTCGAGCAGGGCCAACAGCCGCGCCACCGTGGTGGTCTTCCCCGTGCCCGGGCCCCCGGCGATCACCGCCACCCGCCGCACGACGGCCGTGGCCGCCGCCACGGCCTGGAGGTGCTCGGGGTCGGGGTCGTCGGAGTCCTCACGGAACATCTCGCCCAGGCCGGCGGCCAGGAGGCCGTCGTCGACCCCCGGAGGAGGGGCCGACCCGCGCCGCTCCAGGTCGGCGGCCACGTGCACCTCGTCGAGCCAGAGCCGGTTCAGGTAGAGGTTCGAGCCCGACAAGAAGAGCGGGCGGTCGTCACCCACGAGGGCGCTGCCCGCCACGGCGGCGAGCCATGCCGCCGGCGCCGGCCACGGGAGCGCACCGACGTCCGCGTCGCTCTGCGCGTCGACCTCGGTGCTCGCCGTGTGACCGATGGTGGCGAGGTCCACGCAGACATGACCGAGGCGCGGTGCCCGCACGGCGAAGGCGGCGGCCAGCCGGACCAGGTCGTCGGTCACGCCGCCGAGCGCGGCCAGGCGCTGCGCGGCGTGGAGATCCGACGCCGCGAGCACCCCGGCCTCGTTGAACGCCTTCAACGTGCCGCTGGCCCCGGCGGCCAGCGCAGGGTCGAACGGGTCGCGGACGTCGGCCTCACTCATGCCGGGCCCCGGTCGAACAGGTCGCTCAGCGAGGTCACCAGCGCGGCGGGCGGGCGCCAGGACCAGACCCCGCAGGGCGGCCCGTCCGACGGCACCGGTTCGGCGGCGCTCATGCCCCGCAAGAACAAGTAGAGGATCCCGCCGAGGTTCCGCTCGGGGTCGTAGCCCGGCAGGCGCCACCGCAGGTAGCGGTGGAGCGCGACGGCGTAGAGCAGCGCCTGCAGCGGATAGTGAGCCTCGGCCATCGCGCTGTCGAGGGCCACGCGCCGGTAGTGCCACGCCGTGGGCGGCTCGTCGGGCGCCGCCAGGCGGTTCGTCTTGTAGTCGGCCAGCACGTAGCGGCCGTCGGGCAGCCGGAAGACCAGGTCGAGGCTCCCGTTGAGGTAGCCGCGCAGCACGCCGTCGAGCGCCCCGTCCCGTAGCGCCGCGGCGTAGGACCGCAACGGGTCACCCCGGCTCAGATGAGCCGACAGCAGGTCGGCGATGTCCTTCACGTGCAGCGCGGCGGTGGGCTCGTCGCCCCCCACCAGCGGGAGCTCGAAGCCGAGCTCGTCGAGGCGGTCTGCGCGTGCGACGTCGCGCAGCCGCCAGTCGTCGACGTCGGGCCCGAGCGGCGACTCGATGGCGGTGCGCAGCCCGGCCACCACGGCATCGGTGTCGCCCAGGTCCACGTCGCGCCACGCCGCTTCGTGGCGCAGCGCGTCCGCCACCGACGCCAGCAGGTCCGGTGCCTCGAAGTCGATGCGCTCCAGGGCGCTGTGCACGACGGTGCCGACCAGCGTCCCGCCGGGCATGGCGCCCAGGCCGAGCGGAACGGAGCGCAGCGCCGACTCCTCGGGCGAGGATCCGACCAGGCTCCATGCGGTCACCGGACCCTCATCGTCGGTCTTCAGCGGCACCTCGGGCTCGCTCGCCACGACGGGCGGCTGCTCGTGCAGGGGGCGGGTGATGCCCGAGTACGACACGCGGCGCCAACCGGCGTCGAGCACACGGTCGAACGTGGCCGCGTCGAGCTGCAGCGGCAGCCCGAGCTCGGGCTGCCAGCGGACCTCGGCCGGCGTGGCCACGCGCTCGACCGAGACGCCGGGGCCCAGCGCACCGAACGCGGCCTCCACACGTGCGTCGGGCGGCGTGCGCCGATCGTGCGAGGCGACGCTGCCGTCGGGACGCCGGGCGAAGAGCAGACGCGACAGCGGCGAGTTCTTGGTGTCCTGGCTGCCGGCCCACCAGAGCACGGCCTGGTGCTGAGCCCGCGTGAGCGCGACGTAGAGCAGGCGCAGGCCCTCGCCCTGGCTCTCCTCCTCGTCGAGCCGCTTGTGCGCGTCGAACTCGGGCGCGGGGCACCCCACGTCGATGGCGCGCTCGTGCGCCCGTGCCGGGTCGTGGAACACGGGCACGCTCACCGTGTGGATCCACCCGTCCCAGGCGTACGGGCACAGCACGACAGGGAACTCGAGGCCCTTGCTCCGGTGGATGGTGATCACCTGCACGGCCTGCGAGTCGGACTCGAGGCGGCGCGTGCGCTCCTCGTTCTCCGAGTCGCGGTCGGCCTCCGCGATCCGCCGGCCGAGCCAGTTGGCCAGGGCGGTCGGGCCCACGCCCTCGCTCACCGCTGCCTCGTGCAGGAGCTGGACCACGTGGCGGAGATCGGTCATGAACCGCTCCCCGTCGGGGCGCCCGAGTACGCGGGCCGGCACGCCGCGCCCGGCGCTGACCGCCTCGTAGAGCGAGGCCACGCCCCGGTCGCGCAGGCACCGGGACCACTCGTGGAGCGAGAGGTGGAGCTCGTCCCACTCCGCTTCCCCGGCCTGGGCCACCTCGGCGGCTGACCAACCCACGAAGTGGGACAGCGCGACGAGCGAGGCTCGGTCTCGTGCCGTGGGACGCTCGAGCGCCTCGAGCAGCCGCAGCCACTCCCGCGCCGCGTCGGAGAGGAACACCGACCCGGCCCCGCCGATGACCGCGGGCACCCCGAGCGAGTGCAGGGCGTCACGCACCGTGTTGGCCTGCCCGTTGGAGCGCACCAGCACGGCGATGTCACCCGGATGCAGCGTGCGGCGCTCGGACTCGCCGCCGTCCGGCCGGCGGGTGACGAGCTCGGGCTTCTCGTGCAACAGCTCGACGGTGACCGCAGCCACGTCACGGGCAATGAAGTCGCGGGCCTCGCCTGCCCGCACGTGCCCGCTCTGCGTCTGTGGCACCAGGCGGTCCGCGGCGCGCACGATGCGCACGCGCAGCGGAGCCGCCACCGGCGCACCCTCCAGGCGCGGCTCGGCGTTGGCCGCGGCCGGTCGCACGTTCCGGTACGAGATCCCCGCCTGACCGAGCTGCGCACCGGCGAAGAGGGCGTCGAACGCAGCCAGGAGACCGCCGTCGCTCCGCCAGTTGACGTCGAGCGTCCACTCGGCCTCGACGGCCTGCTTCGCCTCGAGGTAGGCCTGCACGTCGGCGCCGCGGAAGGCGTAGATCGCCTGCTTGGGGTCGCCGATGAGGACGAGGCTCGTCGGGGAGTCCTCGGGGCTCCTCGGCTTTCCGAACGCCTCGTCCATGATCCGCCATTGGACCGGGTCGGTGTCCTGGAACTCGTCGACCAGCACCACGTCGTAGCGGTCGCGCAGCCGGGCGCGGGCCACGGGCCCACGCCCGGGGTCCTGCAGCGTGTTGCGCAGCCGGATCAGCACATCGTCGTAGGTGAGGATCCGCCGGGCGCGCTTGCGGCGCTCGACCTCGGTGCGCACGGCGCCGGCGAACCGGCTCCGGATTCCAGGGTCGTCGTCGCCGTCTGCGGCGACCGGGAGCACGATGGCGTCGGGATGGTCGAGCACCTTCCCGGCGATGGCGAGGGCCTCCTGACGCGAGAAGCCGACGTCGTTGCCGCGGTGGGCGAACTTCCGGAGGTAGAGATCGTCGACGACCTCCTCCAGCAGGTCACGCACGTCCTCGACCAGGGTCACCTCGCGGTCGACGTCGCCCGCGGTGCCCAGGCCGTAGAGCACCTGGAGGCAGAATCCGTGCGTGGTCTCGATGGTCGCCGCGTCGAACTCGGCGACTGCGGCGGCCAACCGGGCGCGCCGGACCAACAGCTCGGAACGGTCGACCGCGGCGAGGTGGTCGACGAGCTCGTCGGAGCCGGGCTCGGCCCGGCCCTCGATGATCTGGTCCAGCCCGTCGTGCGCCCGTACCAGGCGCTCGCGGACCCGCTCGCGCAGCTCACCCGTGGCCATGCGCGTGAAGGTGATGACGAGGAGGCGGTCGACGGGCAGGCCCCGCTCCGCCACGTAGCGCGTCGTGAGCGCGGCGATGGTGAACGTCTTGCCCGTCCCCGCGCTCGCCTCGAGCAGCGTCATGCCCCGCGGCAACGGGCCGCAGACGTCGAAGGGCAAGGTGTCGGGCGTGCCCGTCACTGCTTGGTGACCTTCTCGAACTCGAGCAGTCCGTCCCACAACCGCTGGGCATAGAGCCCGAATCGCCACCGCTCGCCAGCCCCGCCCTCGCCAGCCCCGCCCTCGCCAGCCCCGCCGTCGCCGGCTGCCCCGGGCGCCGGCTCCCCCGTGCGCCGCAGCACCTCGGCGAACGGGAGCTGACCGCCGAACACCACCAAGTGCTCGGGATCGCGGTCCTCGTTGGTCCGCCGGAAGCTGGTCTCCCACTCCCGGGCGGCGATCACGAGCGCGTCGTCCGCCCCGGCACGACGGGCCGACGCGTAGGCGGCCGAGGTGCGGCAGAACAGTGGGAGGGGCTCGCGCATGCCCTGCCGGTAGAGCCCGACGAGCTGGCGGAGGTGGAGGCCCGCAACGGCCTTCCTGGCCGGCGCGTCGTCGCCGAGCGGGCCCAGCCGGGCCACGGTGACGGGTCGCGTGGCCCCGCTCTCGGACCGGCACACCGTCACGGCCTGGTACGGCCGGGCGGGATCCGTCACGCCGAGCGCCAAGAGCCTGACCCACGCGGCCAGGCGCAGCCCGGGCTGGATCCTCCGGTAGGTGACGGTCTGCAGGACATCGCCCCGTACACCGCTCACCGTCCCCACGACGGCCGGCAGTCCGGGCAGCTCCGCCCGCACGTCGACGAGCGACGGGGGCGCGGCGGTGCCGCCGGCCGGTGCCCCGCCGGCGCCGTGCCGGAGCGCCTCGATGGCGCCGTACATCTCGTCGAGCAGCGGGTTGGCCAGGGCACCGGGCGGCAACCCGCCGCGGGCGATCTCGGCCGCCTCGCACTCCTCCCACGTCGTCCCGGCCAGCCGCGCCGCCAGGACCCGCTCGCCCATCTCCCACTTGGCCAGCCCGTCGAGGTCGATGGGGATGGCGTCCTCGGGCTCCCGGGTCCTGTCCCACAGGGACACGCCGAGCCTCTCGCGCAGGAAGGCCCGGACCGGGTGCCGGACGAAGCGGTCGAGCCCGTCGAGGCCAACGGGCACGAGGGCCGCGTCCTGCTCACGCTCGGCGAGCGGGTGGGCGAGGAAGCTCGGGGCCTCGTCGCGGCGCGCCAGCGCGGCGCGCGCCCCGGCCAGGTGCAGGCGGTCGAAGCTCCACGGTCCGTCCGGCACGAGGCGGCCGGGTTCGTAGTTCCTCGGGTCGAACGGTTGGAGGGGATGTGTGACCACGACGCCGCGACGCACCGCTCCGGCATCGGATCGCACCGTCCGGTCGATCACGTCGAGGAGCTCCCCGACCGGCACGGCCGGTGGCCGGGGCAGGTTCGAACGCTCGTCGTGGCCGGTGTAGGTGATCACCAGGCGGTCGCGAGCCGCCAGGAGGGCGTCGAGCAGCAGCTGGCGATCCTCACTGCGCGCGTCGCGGTCGCCCACTCGCGGTTCCTGCGCAGTCAGGTCGTCGCCGTCGCGCTCAATGTGCCTCGGGAAGCTGCCGTCGTCGAGCCCGAGGAGGCACACGACACGGTGCGGGATCGAGCGCATGGGGACCAAGGTGCACACCGTCACGTGCCCGGTCCGGAAGTTGGCGCGCGTCGGCCGACCCCGGAGGCGGTCGCTCAGGAGCGACCGCACGTCGTCGTTGCCCAGCAGCACCGGGCTCACCCGATCCCCCTCGGTGGCCTCGCCGACGAGCTTGCCGAGCAGGGTCGTGAGCTCCGCCCGCTGCCAGCCCTCCTGCCGCGGGGCGGCCGTGAGCGCGTCGGCGATCCAGGAGAGCGCACGCGCCCACCCGTCCACCGTGCGGTCCTCCGAGAGCAGGTCGACGGAACGGCCGAGCCGGTCGACCAGCTCGGCCAGCCGGCCGGCCAGGTCGATGTCCCCACTCTCGACGTCGTCGAGGGGCAGGGTGCCGCCGAACAGGCGCTCGCGCTCCTCGGCCATGGCCACGCCGAGCAGGACCCGGTCGAGACCCGATCGCCACGTGTTGGCGGTCACGCCGCCCAGTCGGAACGCCTCGCGGTGCCCGGCGTCGAACCCCCAGCGGACCCGCGCCTCACGGACCCATTCCTCAATGCGGGACAGGTCGTCGTCGCTGAAGCGGAAGCGGCGCCGCACCGGCTCCCGCCCGGCGAGGTCGAGGACCTGGGTGGCCGTGAGGCGCGCCGTGGCCAGCTCGAGCACCTCGGCCACCACGCCCATGATGGGGTTGGTCTGGCGCAGCGAGCGGTCGGCCAGCCTGATCTCGAGCTGCGACGGGCCGCTCCGTTGCACCTCGGCGCGGTCGTGCGCCCCGAAGCTGGCCTGGATCAGTGGGGCGAAGCTCTCGATGTCCGGGCACATGACGATCACGTCGCGCGCCTCGAGATCAGGGTCCGCCTCGAACATGTGCAGGAGAGCGTCGCGGAGCACCTCGACCTGACGCCCCCGCCCGTGACACGAGTGGATCCGGATGCTCTCGTCCCCCGGGGCGAGCAGCGGGCGTCCGTCGGCTCCACGCCCACCCGGGCCCAGGGCGCGCGGTCGGCACGGACGTCGTCCTGGATCCGGCGCAGCACCGTCGGGACGCCCGCCGGCACCGGAGCCGACGCGTCGTCGCCGTGGGCCAACGCGGCGCCGAGCACCAGCTGCATCTCGCGGGCGTCGCGTCCCCACGACGACAACAGCGGGTTCCGGGGCGCCAGCGCGGTCGGGTCCTGACGGCGCGGTGTGTGACGAGACTCCGGCCCGATCTGCGGCGCGAGGCGGTCCCACAGCGCCGGCGACGGATGGAGCAGGAAGAGGTGCACCTCGCGGCCGGCCGCAACGGCGTCGAGCACGTCGAGGTAGCTCGCCGGCAGGCGGGTCAGGCCGAACAGCGACACCCGCGAGGGCTCGTCGATCAGCCCCGGGTCGGCGCGCAGCCGGCCGCACGCGCTGAGCAGGCGTTCGGCCGGGCTGGCCTGGCCGATGCGCTCCCGCAACAGCCGCCAGAGCTCGTACTGCCACAGCGTCTCCCCGTCGCGGCACACCCCGTCGGACCACCGCTGCACCATGTCGGGCCTGTGCACGGCGTAGCGGTCGAAGAGGTCCGCCACGTGGCGGACGCTCGAGAACCGCTTCGAGCCCTCCACCGACACGGAGTTGTCCATGTGCTGCGCCAGCGGCGCCAGCCACGGATCGCCGAAATGCTCCTCGACCACCTCCATGAGCGGCCAGACGGCGCGCTCGGGCACCCACGGGTCCGTGTCGGGGTCGGTGCCGGCGGCGCGGGCCAGGGCCCCGTTGACCAACGAACCGGGGAACGGGAACTCGATGTTGGCGCACACGCCGTCGTGGCGGCCGGGCGAGGTCCCCAGGTGCGACGACAGCTGCTGGGTCAGCCACCGCTCGATGCCGCGCGTGGGCACCGACACCACCTCGGGCGTCATGGGGTCGAGCGGGTCGGCCACCAGTCGGGCCAGGGCGCCGACCAGCGCCTCGGCCCGGTCGGAGCGGTGAACGTGGAGCACGTCCGCAGAGTAGGTCGTGGGTGTTCGGCGTCCTCAGGCCGGCGTGCCGCTGCTGGCGCTGCCGTCGGGGAGCGCCAGCAGCGTCGCCGGCGCGTCCTCGTCCTCGTCGGGCGCCGGCTCGACGGCCTGGAGATGACGCGGCGCCGACTCGACGGGAGCCAGCTCGCCGATCCCGACCGACTCGCGGCCCACGCCGAGGCCGGGGAACTTGCGGGCCGACACCAGCACCCGCGACTCGAAGGAGCCGACGGCCTTGTTGTACGCCTCGACGGTCGCCGAGAGGCTCCGCTGGAGGGACTGCATGTGCCCACTCATCACGCGGAGGCGGTCGAAGAGCTCGGCCCCGAGCTTCTGGACCTCGCGGGCGTTCTCGGCAAGCGTCTCCTGCTGCCAGCCCAGGGCCACCGTGCGGAGCAGCGCGATGAGCGTGACCGGCGTCGTCACCAGGACACCGTTGGCCATGGCGTGCTCCTGCAGGCCTGGATCGGCCTCGAACGCCGCGGCCAGGAGCTGGTCGCCGGGGATGAAGGCCACGACCATCTGCGGCGAGCGGTCGAACTGCTTCCAGTACTCCTTCTTGGCCAACTGGTCGATGTGCGTGCGCAGCTGGCGTGCGTGCTTGGCCTGGCAGCGCGCGCGGTCCTCGTCGTCCTCGGCATCGAGCAGCTCGAGGAAGGCCTCCAGAGGCACCTTGGCGTCCACCACCACCTCGCCACCACCGGGCATGTGCACGACCATGTCGGGCCGGAGCCGGCCCTCGTCGGACTGGGCCGAGACCTGCTCGTCAAAGTCGCAGTGGGCGACCATCCCTGCCATCTCCGCCACCCGGCGCAACTGCATCTCGCCCCAACGGCCCCGGGTCTGGGGCGAGCGCAGCGCGGTGACCAGGTTGCGGGTCTCCCGGCGCAACTGCTCGTGGCCGAGGTGCAGCTGCGCCACCTTCTCGGTCAGGCCCTCGTACGCACCCCGCCGCTCGAGCTCCATCTCCTGGAGACCACGCTGGTAGCGCGACAGCGTCTCGTGGAGCGGGTCGAGCAGCTGGGCGATGGCCTGCTGGCGCTGCGCCAGGTCGCCCTGCGCCTGAGCCCGCGCCTCGCTCAGGCGGGTGTCGGCGAGGGCCAGGAACTGTTCGTTGTTCTTGGCCAGCGCCTCCGCCGAGAGCTCGGCGAACGCGCCGACCAGCCGGGCCCGGTCCTCTTGGGCCCGCCGGACGGCCTCGTCCTGGGACGATCTGAGGAGGTCGAGCTCGGCCTCCGCCACGGCACGCGCCGTCTCGGCCGCCGCCCGGGCCGCCTCGGCCGCCGCCGTCGTGTCCGTGGCCTGGGCCACCTGGGCCGCCTGCGCTGCGAGCGCGGACTGCGCGTCGGCCAGCCGGGCGGCGTCGAGGCGCGCCGCGCCCGCTCGCTGCGCCTCGCGCACCAGGTGCCATGCAACGGCGATGGCCAGGCCCGCGACGAGCCCGACGACCAGCCCGATCATCACTCCAACGACCACGAGAGCCACGGTACCGGTGGGGTGTGACACCGTCGGGGATGCCGCCACCACCTCACGGCCCCGGCCCCCAGGACCAGGGCCGGCACGCGACGCGGGGTCGAAGGGCAGCGACGGAGCCGGTACCGTGGAACGATGGGGTTCAAGCTCGGTGGCAGCACCCGGCGCAGCCAAGAGGTGTCCGCGGAGGGCGGGCCGGACGAGCAGCCGCCCGATGAGCAGCGGCCCGACGAGCAGCCACCCGACGAGCGGCTCCCGACCGGCCCACTGGTCATGGAGCAGCCCGTGTGGCCGAGCACCTTGCCCGAGCCCGGCGAGATCGATCGCCTCTTCGCCCACGTCTTCGCCTTGGTCGGCGAGGGCATCGCCGGCGCCACCCACGCCCTGCTGGCCGGTGACCGTGGCGCCGCCAAGGAGCTGGTGAAGCGGGACGAGGTGATCGACAAGCTGATCGGGCAGATCCTGGGCACGGTGACCTGGCAGCTGGTGGAGGGTGACACGACGGCCGACGAGCGCCGCGAGTACGTCGCCATCCTGCGCATGCTCCCCGACCTCGAACGCAACGGCGACCTGGCTGAGCACATCGCTCGGCGGGCCGCCCGCGGGCTGGGCGCCGAGATGTCGGCCCGCAGCCGAGGGCTCGTCGAGCGCATGGGCGAGGTGGCCACCACCATCTGGCGGGAGACGGCCGACGCCTTCGCCGAGCGCGCCCCCGAGGCGGCGACCTCGATCGACGACCTGGACGACGAGCTCGACGATCTCCACGTGAGCCTGACGGCCGAGCTGGTGGCGGGCACCATGCCGCTCCCCGTGGCCATCGAGCTGGCCATGGTGGCCCGCTTCTACGAGCGCTTCGGCGACCACGCAGTGAACCTGGTGCGCCGCATGGCCACCCTGGTCGTCGGCACGCCCGAACCCGTCTCGGCCGGGCCGGACTGACCTGGTCCCCGGACTGACCGGGCCGGACTGACCTGGTCCCCGGACTGGCGTGGTCCCCGACGGGCCCGGACCGGACCTGGTCAGCCTCAGCTGCGGAGGGCCAGCAGCTCCTCGGCGATCTGCACCACGTTGAGGGCGGCGCCCTTGCGGAGGTTGTCACCCGACACGAAGAAGGCCAGCGCGTGCGGCGCGCCCGCGGCCCGGCGGATGCGCCCGACGTAGGACGCGTCGCGCCCGGCCGCCATGAGGGGCGTGGGGATCTCGGCCAGCTCGACCCCCGGGGCCGTGCGCAACAGGTGGGTGGCCGTCTCGGGGGTCAGGGCCCGTTCAAACTCGCACAGGATCGACTGCGAGTGCCCGGTGAACACCGGGACGCGCACGCAGGTGGCGGTCACGGCCAGATCGGGGAGATCGAGGATCTTGCGGGACTCGAAGGTCCACTTCTGCTCCTCGTCGGTCTCGAGCGAGCCGTCATCGACCAGCTTGAACTGCAGCGGGATCACGTTGTGCGCGATGGGCACCGGGTAGACGCTGCGCGGTGGGTACTCGACCGCGCCGCCGTCGTAGGTGAGCTCCTGCGCACGGTCGACCGTCTTGGCCAGCTGCTCGGCCAGCTCTCGCACCGCCTCGACGCCTCCCCCCGACACGGCCTGGTACGTCGAGACCACCACCCGGCGCAGGCCCGCCGCGTCGTGCAGCGGCTTCAGCACCGGGATGGCCACCATGGTGGTGCAGTTGGGGTTGGCCACGATTCCTTTGGGGATGGACCGCAGCGCGTCGGCGTTGGCCTCGGGGACCACGAGCGGGACGTCGGGGTCCCGGCGCCAGGCCGACGAGTTGTCGATGACGATGGCGCCGGCCTGGGCCAGGCGGGGCGCAACCCGGCGCGAGACCGAGGACGGCGCCGAACAGAGCGCCAGGTCGATCCCCGACAGGTCGGCGGTCTCCGCGTCCTCGACCACCACGTCGTTCTCGGCCCAGGGCAGCGTCTGGCCGGCGGAGCGCGACGAGGCGAGGTAACGCATCGAGTCAACGGGGAAGCGACGCTCGGCCAGGATGGAGCGGAGCACCACACCCACCTGTCCCGTCGCGCCGACGATGGCGATCCGCATCGCCAGATTCTACGGCCAGCCCGGGGTGTCGGACCCCGCCGGCGCTCGGCCCGTGGCCGCCGGACGACCTAGCCGGCCGGGGCGGCAGCGGGCGCCGAGATGGCGTAGACCGGCGAAGCCAGCCAATGACCGGCCATGGATCCCTCGAAGGGGGCCCCGCCTAGGGCGAAGACCCCGCCGTCGGCCGCCCCGAGCCAGTAGCCCGTCCCGGTCGGGTTGGCGGCGATGCCCACCACCGGCGCGGCCAGCCGGAGGGTGGCCACTGACCCCTGGTAGGCGGCATCGCCGAAGGCGAAGATCCCGCCGTCGGCCCCGGCCAGCCAGTAGCCGTTGCCGTCGGGCGTGCGGGCCATGCCGACCACGCCGGCCACCAGGGTCCGCCCGCCCATGGAGCCTTCGAAGGCGGCATCCCCGTAGGAGAAGACGCCACCGTCGGCGAAGGCGATCCAGTAGCCCCCGCCGTCCGCCGTGGCGACGATGCCAACGGGCGCTGCTGCTGCCGCGAGTCGGGACGTCAACGGGTCACCGTGGAAGACGGCGTCCCCGAACGCCTGGACAGAGGCCATGCCCGACAGGCCGAACTCGAGCACCCAGTACCCCTTGCCGTCGGGCGTCACCGTGATCCCGATGGCGTTGGGCCACAGGTCCGCACCACCCTGGTACGCCCCGGTGTCCGCCGGCTGGCCGTACGAGACCGCGTCCCCGTACGTGAAGATCTTCCCGCTGAACGCGTCGAGGACGTAGTAGCCGGCACCGTCGGGCGTGGACGCCATCGACCAGCACGAGCCGTTGGGCATCATGCGAGCGTCGGGGTTGCGCACGCAGCGGGTGGGGTCGGAGGACGGCGCCCCGAGGAAGGGGGTGCCGAAGGAGAAGACGCCGCCGTCGGCCGCAAGCATCCGGTAGCCCAGCTGCACGGGGAGGCCTGTGGGCGTCGCGGCCCCGGCGGGTACCGCGAGCACGGAACCACCGGTAACGGTGAGAACAGCGACCACCAGGAGGCCGACCCGCGCCAGGCGGGAAGTGCCGGGCCGGCGAACGCCGCGGCGCGGATTGGACGGATGACTCACTGCGGCCTCCTGGCGGTCGCCGTCCATGGTCCCGGTCTACACGACGGACGACCAGGGACCAACGTCACATGCGCGCCTCTCGCCGCCGGGCGACCGGCGCCCCGCTCAGACCTCGAGCGGGCGGCGACCCTCGAGCGCCCGGCCCAGCGTGAGCTCGTCGGCGTACTCGAGGTCCCCGCCCACGGGGAGCCCGCTGGCCAGACGCGAGACGACCACACCCATGGGGACCAGCTCCCGAGCCACGAGCATGGCGGTGGCCTCGCCCTCGATGGTCGGGTTGGTGCACACGATGGCCTCGCGCACCGTGCCCTCTTTGACGCGGTCGAGCAGCTCGCGCAGGCGCAACTGCTCGCGCCCGATGCCGTCGAGCGGGCTGAGCGCGCCGCCCAGGACGTGGTAGCGGCCCTTGAAGCCGGTCCGCTCCACCGCCACGATGTCGCGCGGGTCTTCGACCACGCAGAGCACCTCGGGATCGCGCCGGTCGTCACCGCACACGGCGCACAGCTCGCCCCCCTCGGCCACGTTGAAGCAGACAGCGCACAAGGTGGTGCGCTCCTTCACCGCGATCACCGCCTCGGCCAGCCGGCGGGCGTCCTCGGCCGGCACCTTCAAGATGTGGAACGCGATCCGCTGGGCGGACTTGGGCCCGATGCCCGGCAGCCGGCCCAGCTCGTCGATCAGAGAGCGGAGGGGACCCGTGTACACCTAGCCCGCCACCTCGCTGGCGCCGGGGAACGCCTCGAGGAGCCTCGCCTCGGCGGCCGCCGTCTCCTCCGCTGGGGAGCCGGCCGCCACGAATTCCCCGGGGTCCACGTCCTCGAGCGCGTCGGGCGGCGGTTCGACCTGGTCGGGTTCCGGCGCCGCGGGACGCGCCGGCGCCGGCTGTGCGGGCGGGCGCTCCGGGGCGGCGTCGGCGTCGACGACCAGGACCAGCCGCACCTGGGTGCCGAAGTGCGCCGACAGCGCCTTCTCGACGAGGTCCTTGTGCTCGGCGCACTGGTCGCGGTGCGCCGCGTTCGGCAAGGCGAAGTGGGCGCCGTCGTCTTGGACATCGACGAATCGGCCCGAGGCGTAACGTGCCTTCGCTCGCGCCGGAAGAGCCTGGAGGATGCCGTCGCCCCAGGCCTCGGTGAGGCTGTCACGGTCGACGGCACGCGGCGCTCGGGCCACCGCGGCCGGCGCGCTCGGCGCCGGCTCGGCGGGCAGCGGACCGACGTCTGGTCCGGGCGCGCCCGGGGCCGGCGACTCGTCGGGCGGCGACGCGTCGACCCGCGACGCGGCGGCCTGCTTGCTGCGTTGCACCGCGCCGATGGAAGGACGCCTGCTCACGTCCCCTCCGGGCGCTCGCGCCGCGCCGCTGTCGGGGGTCGCGGCGGGCGCAGTGGCCTCGGTCGGCACCACCGCCGACCGTTCCGCCGCGGCCCGACCCGGCAGCGGGGCGCCCGGGCGGGGGAAAGCGGCGTCCCCCGACAGGGACCGCTCGAGCACGCTCAACCGCTCGGAGAGTGCCTCCACCCCCGAGTCGAGGTCGGGGCGCACGGCGCGCACGAGCGCGACCTCGAGCACGACCTGCGCGTCGGGCGCCTCGCGCATGTCCACCAGCGCGTGCCCGAGGATCTCCATGCTGCGCACGGCGCGGGCCAGGCCCATGGACTCGCCCAGGGACCGGTACCGCTCGAGCGAGCGCCCGGACACGGAGCACAGCTCCGGCGCCAGCGCGGACAGGAAGACCTGGCGCAGGTCGTCGATGAGCTCGGTGGCGAGCTGCTGGGGCCCCCAGCCGCCGGCCAGTAGGGCGCTGAGGGCGACGAGCACGGCGCTGGCGTCCCCCTCGGCCAGGGCATCGACCACGGCTGAGAGCTCGGGGCGGGCGGCGTCGGCCGAGCCTGAGGCCACGACCTGGTCGAGGGCCGACAGTGCGTCACGCGCCGAGCCTCGCCCACGGCGCACCGCGGCCTCCAGCGCGTCGGGGCCGAGGGCGAGGCCGGCCTCGGCGTTGACCGACTCGAGGAGGTCTTGCAGCGTGTCAGCGGCGAGCAATCGGAACTCGAGGTGCTGCGTCCGGCTGCGGATGGTCGGAGGCACCTTCTGCGGGTCCGTGGTGGCCAGCACGAACACGACGTGGCTCGGCGGCTCCTCGAGCGTCTTCAACAACGCGTTGGCCGCCGCGGTCGACAGCATGTGGACCTCGTCGACGATGTACACCTTCCAGCGGCCGGGGGTGCCCAGGCCGGCATGGGCCACCAAGTCCCGCATGGCGTCCACGCCGTTGTTGGAGGCGGCGTCGAGCTCGTGCACGTTCATGGAGCTGCCCCGCGTGATCTCGCGGCACGACGTGCACTCACCACACGGCTCGCCGTCGACGGGGGCCTCGCAGTTGAGCGCCTTGGCCAGGATCCTCGCCGACGACGTCTTGCCCGTGCCGCGGGGCCCGCTGAACAGGTAGGCATGCGACACCCGGTCGTCGCGTACGGCGCTGCGGAGCGCCCGCACCACGTGGTCCTGGCCCCGGATCTCGTCGAAGCGCCCCGGCCGGAAGCGGCGGTAGAGCGAGACGAAGGGAGTGTCGGCCATGTCGGCTGAGCCTATCGAGAGGCTCGGACACCGCCGCCCGGTGCCCGGCGCGGCGGCCAGGTTGACTACGGCACCCGGCCAAACCCGCTGAGAGCTGCTGCCTTCCGACCCTGACTCGATTCACGAGCGGCCGTTGCGCAGGACCCAGCCGCCGCGCGGGGCACCGGGGCGATGTGAGGTCCCAGGCTAGCGGGCTCGGCTGCCCACCGGGCTTTCGACCAGGCCGGAGGCGCTAGACCACCATGACGGCACAGTCGACCGCGTCCATGACCGCCCGGGAGACCGACGACAGGTGACCGCCGTGCGGGGTCCGGGCAGCCACGACGATCAGGTCGGCACTCTCGGCTGCCGCCACCTTGGTCATGCCCTCGACGGGGTCGGTGAACAGCGGGTGGGTCTCCACCCGCACCGACTCCGCGGCGGCCATCCGGCGGAGCTCGTTGAGCAGCGACTCGGTGGGGTCCAGACCTGCGCCCCCGGCGCGTCGTTCCTCGGACACCGACGTCCGGCGCCGGCGGCGTGTGGCCATCACCAGGTGCAGGGTGCCACCCGAGGCTCGCGTCACCTCGATGGCGCTGCGGACGGCCCGTGCCGCGCCCTCGGCGTCAGTGGCCCCGACGACCACGTTCTCAAACACGCGCTCGCCCCTCGGAGTCGGTCGCCACCACATGAATCCCTCGGAGCACGCGAGTCCCTCGCTTCCGTTCCGTCCGCACCGCCGCCTGTCGCCGTACCGCCCGGTCTTGACAGCATCGGCGCCCGACGGGAGGCGCTTGACCCATCGGGTGTCCGCACTGATTGACCTGGGCAGGTCCGCACGTGATTGACCTGGGCAGCTCCGCCTGTGATTGACCCGGGCAGGAGGGTCGGGGTCGTCGCGCCCGGAGAGCCACGGGCCGTTAGCCTGACCTGGCTGCGGTCAGGGATCCTCACCCTGCTGCGGTGCCAGGAGGAGTGCGAGAGCGGCCGAATCGGCACGACTGGAAATCGTGTGTTGGGCAACCAACCGTGGGTTCAAATCCCACCTCCTCCGCCAATGAGCCGGCCATCGGGGCTCACACGGCCCGCGGGGCCGTGGCGGTACGTTGCCACTGTGGTCATCGGCGCCGGCGGCGACTTCGCCATGGGGTTCCGCATGGGCGCGGCCGATGCCGTGCGCAAGGCCGCGGCGGGGGCGGCGGAGCACCGCCACTTCCCCTACGCCAGGCCGGAGCGCACGGGCTGGCACCAGAGCGCCGACGGGACGTGGGAGCACCGGGGCGAGGACGCGCATCGCTGGGAAGTCGTGTGCGCGGAGTGCGGCGACACCGGCGGGCCCTTCGACCTCCAACCCGAACCGGCACGGCTCCTCCGTGGCCCTTACAAGAACCGGCGCCACGCCAAGCACGTGGCCACGGCTCACTTCGAGGCCAACTGATCGCGCGGCGCGGGCCGCCCTCGGCGGGCGATCGCGCCGCTCGTCGCCCTACTCGTAGACGAGGCAGCCGTCGTCGAGGTCGATAGCCGGGAACATCTCCCTCTCGGTCCAGTAGTCCTGGGTGTGTTGCCACTCGGGCACGTCGAGCCGACGGGGCATCTGCTCCATTGAGCGCATCAGGTAGCCCGGGTTGAAGTTGTCGGGCGCCATCCAGTCGAGTGGCTCGAGTTCCTCGTCCTGGGGGCGCAGTTGCGGCGTCACCTTTGTCACCCCACGCGCTTCCATGTGGTCGAGGAGCCGGCAGAAGAACTCGCACACCAGATCGGCCCGCAGCGTCCAACTGGCCCGGAAGTACCCCATGATCCAGACCAGGTTGGGCACGCCCGTGAACATCATCCCCCGGTAGGTCACGGTCTTCGAGAAGTCCACGGGTTCGCCGTCGACGCTGAACGCGATGTCGCCCAGGATGCTCAAGTTGAATCCGGTGGCCGTGATGACGATGTCCGCCGCGATCTCCTCGCCCGAGCGCATGCGCAACCCCTTTGGGGTGAAGCACTCGATCTCACCGGTGACCATCGTGGCCAGGCCGGCGGAGATCCCGGCGAACAGGTCCCCGTCGGGGAGGTAGGCGATGCGCTGGCGCCACGGCAGGTACTTCGGCGTGAAATGAGTGGCCACGTCGTAGCCATCGGGAAGGCGTTCCCTTGCCATGTCGATGAGGACGTCGCGCAGGAACTCGGGCTGCTCGAACGCGAGCCGCGTGATCTCGCCCTGGTCGAAGAGGATCTTGCGCCGCACGATCTCGTGGATCCACGTCTCGTCGATGTCGAGCGCCCGCAGCATGTCCGCGACCTCGTTGGTGTTGGGCCCCGAGAAGAAGTAGGTGGGCGAGCGTTGGACCACGGTGACGTGGGCACTGTCGCCGGCGATCGCCGGCACCAGCGTGGCCGCCGTGGCCCCCGAACCGATCACCACCACCTGCTTGCCGGCGAGGTCGAGGTCGTCGGGCCAGGTCTGGGGATGGACGATCCGGCCTTCGTACTCGTCCATGCCCGACCATTCGGGGGTGTAGCCCTCGGAGTGGCGGTAGTAGCCCTGGCACATCCAGAGGAACCCGGCCCGGAACCGCTTGCTGTGCCCCGCCTGGTCGGTGGCCTCGATCGTCCAGCACCGATCCTCGCTGGACCACTCGGCCGAGCTGATCCGGTGCCGGTAGCGGATGTGCTCGTCCAGCCCGTTCTCGTCGATGACCTCGCCCATGTAGCGCAGGATCTCCTCGGCCGTGGCGATCGGTGGCCCCGTCCATGGCTTGAAGCGGTAGCCGAACGTGTAGAGATCGCTGTCCGAGCGGATGCCCGGGTAGCGGTGCATGAACCAGGTCCCGCCGAAGCTCTCCAGGCCCTCGAGCACGACGTAACTCGTATCCGGCCGGTGGTGGGTCAGGTGGTACGCGGCATCGACCCCCGAGATTCCCGCGCCCACGATGACGACGTCGAAGGTCTCGACCCCGTCCGCCGCAGGGCCACCCTCACCCACGCGTGGTGCGACTGTTGTCATGGCGCCGTCCTCCCTCCGTCCCGGGCGTGTCGCACCGGTGCCGTGGCACGGTCAGTCTGATCGAGCCCCCGGGGGCGCGAGAGGGCCGAAAGTCCCTGCTCCAAGAGAACCTCAACACCCCAGAAGGCGCTCAAGCCACCGGCCTTCGAGCCGATACGAGAGCGTGGTGGTCCCGACGTTCGGCCCGGCGGCCGGAGAACGCCCAGCCGGGATGCCGGCGCAGGGAGCGGGTGCGCCTGACGCGGCGTGCCCGTCGACGCGCGCGATCCGCTATGTCCGCCCGGCCACCCCAGGGAGCAACAACGTCGGTCCCCGTCGCCCCGTGGCCAGGACCACACCGTGAGCACGGACCTCTTCGGCGATCCCGAGCTGGACACCACCGGCACTGACCTCGACGCCGATTTCGAGTGGGACCACTTCCTCCCCGACGGAGACGACCCGGAGGGTGACGGCCCCGAGGGGGACGAGGGCCAGCTCGACATCGACGACTCGGAGTTCGCCTGGGACGCTGCCCTCGAAGCGGACGACCCCGCGGTGGGGGTCGAGGCACAGGAGAACGCGGCGCGGATCGAGGCCGCCTTCGCCCGCATGGAGGTCGACGTCGGGCGGACCTTCGACGCACCGTCGGCACTCGAAGTCGACCCGGACGGCGGTCCCGGCATCGATCTCGACCGGGACGGGATCGACGGCGAACTCGAGCCCGAGCTGGTCATCCTGCCCGACGACTCGTTCCCGGGCGGGCTGGACGCCGACCGCGTGGACGCACCCGAGGCCGACGTGGTGGCGTCCGACGTCGAGGAGCCCGAGCTCGTGCTGCTCGACGACGTCCATTCGGAGCGCGGCGATGCCGCGGTAGTCGCCGAACCGGTGATCGAGCGCGCCTGGGTCTTCGATTGGGAGACCGAGAGTGAGTCCGATCGCGGGCTCGAGGTCGACGACGAGCTGGACCTCCACGACGAGCTGGACCTCCACGACGAGCTGGACCTCCACGAGGAGCTCGTTTCGGCGGTGGCCGCCGATCTCGAGCTCGACGATGACGAGGTCGTGAACGAGGCCCTGGATCTCGACCTGGATGACGGCCTGGACCTCGACCTCGATGACGGCCTGGACCTCGACCTGGATGACGGCCTGGACCTCGACCTGGATGACAGCCTCGACGTCGGGCTGCCCACCGACCAGGTACCGGCAGTCGTTGGCGCCGACCTGGTACAGGAGTACGCGCCGCCCCCCACCATCGACGAGGCGCCCGCGCCTGCCTGGGAGCTCGCCGGGGCGGACGAGGGAGGGGCGGGGCAGGTCCCCGCGCCCGCCCAACCCAAGAGGCGGGGGCGCGCCCGGGTCGTCCTCGTCGCGCTGGCCTGCGCCGCCGTGGCGCTCGGCGGCGTGCTCGTCGCGCAGCGCGCCCTCCACCCCAACTCGCATCAGGCTGCCTCGCCGCCGGCGACGCACAAGGCGCACAAGCCGGCGGCTCACACGCCGGCGAGCACCGCCCCGCCGGCCGCGACTGCCGCCGACGCCGCGCGCCTGCAGACCGCCACGGACGAGGCCGACTCGGCCACGACCACAGCCCTGGCCGGGCTGTCAGCCCTGCCAGGCTTCCCGACCCCGTCCACCGTGGGCGCTGTGGTCAACCCCTACGTGGCGTCGCTGCTGCTCTACCAGTCCTTCCTGTCGGGGGCCGCGGTCCCGGCCGCAGCGCAGTCGGCCGTGACGGCCGCGTCCAACCAGATCCGGGACGATCTGACCGTCTTCAACACCATCAACGGGCTCCCGTCGGTCCAGCTCGGCACCTACATCCGGCAGTTCCAGGCCGACGCCGCGCAGATCCAGGCCATGCTCGGGACGGTCGAGCACACCCTGGCCACGTCCGGCAACTCCTGAACCCCGGTCCGGCGACTTTTCCGGCCCATGGGCCAGCCCGCATACTTGGGCATCGCCACGCCAGGAGAACCGACGAACCCGCTCAACGACGAGGACGCCATGGAGCTGGCGCTGGCCGAGGCGCGCACGGCGGCGGCGGCCGGCGAGGTCCCGGTCGGCGCCGTGGTCCTGGTCGGCGGGCGGGTCGTGGCGGCCCGGCACAACGAGCGCGAACGAACCGGGGACCCGACGGCCCACGCCGAGCTCTTGGCCGTGCGGGACGCCGCCACCGCGGCGGGCAGCTGGAGGCTGACGGATGCCACGGTGGTGGTGACCCTCGAACCGTGCCCCATGTGCGCCGGGGCGCTGGTGGCGGGCCGGGCGGGCCGGCTCGTCTACGGGGCGGCGGACCCGCGGGCCGGCGCCTGCGGGACCCTCTACAACCTCTGTGGCGACCCCCGCCTCAACCACGAGCTCCCGGTGACCGCCGGGGTGCGGGCCAGGGAGTGTGCGGAGCTGCTCACCTCGTTCTTCGCCGAGAAGCGCCCCGGGGGTGCCGCCCCCGAGGCCTCCGGACCAGGTCGGAGCGACTAGGATCGTCCACGGAGGAGTGCGAGAGCGGCCGAATCGGACGGTCTCGAAAACCGTTGTGCCCCCTGGGTACCGTGGGTTCAAATCCCACCTCCTCCGCTCGGGGCCCGAGAGGCCCACCGCACACAGGCGGGTGCGGGAGTACATCGGCAGGGCGGGACGCCTTGCCACGCAGGCTGGTCGCTCCCCCAGCGGCCGGAAAGGAGTGAACGTTGGCACGCGCACGTTCGACATTCGGCAAATTGCAGCGCGACCAGGCCAAGAAGGAGCGCGCCAAGGCCAAGATGGACGACCGCCTCTCCCGTCGTGAGGACAAGGCTGCCGCTACCGGGCACGAATCCAAGAGTCCATCGGCCAACGAGGTGGACCAGACGGTCCTGCTCGAGGAGTTCGCGGCGCTGCACGAGGACCTGGCTGAGGGCCGCATCTCGCTCGACGACTTCGAGGTTCGGCAAGAGGAGTTGCGGGCGAAGCTCGTGGTCTGAGCGGGACTCAGCCCTGGGCGGCGTCCCGCCCTTCAAGCCAGCGGCGGAAGCCCGCTGCGTTGGAGTGGACACCGTTCATGATGTCGAGTTTCTCCTTGTGGGCGGCATCGATGTCACCGAGGAGCGGGTCGAAGCGGGCACTGAGCGCGTCGGCGATGTCGGCACCCTCCCGGAACGCCCGCTCTGCCGTCTCGGCCCATTGACGCAGGGTCTCTTCGGCCTCGGCCAGAAGCTCCTGGGGCTGCTCGAGCAGGCCGTAGTGGGCCAGCGCGATCCCTGAGGGCCGGCGGGCGGCGAACTTGGCCAGCGAGCCGAGGGCCAGGTCGAGGTCGAAGTCCGGCGGAGGCGTCGACGGGCGCAGCACCCCGCCGTCGGGCAGTTTGACGCCGACCGCGTCGCCGGCAAACAGCACCCCGCTCAAGGAGTCGTGCAACCCCACGTGGTGCTTGGCGTGCCCGGGCGAGTCGATCGCCGTCAGGGCGCGGTCAGGGCCCACCTCGATCTCCTCGCCGTCGTCGAGCACGTGGAGCCGCTCGGCCGGCGTAGGGTCGAGGCGCCCGTAGAGCGAGTCGAGGAGCGGGCCGTAGACGCGAGCCGCGGAGTTGATGAGCTTGGTCGGGTCGGCCAGGTGGCGCGCCCCCTTCTCGTGCACGTACACGGTGGCCGCCGGGAAGGCCTGGGCCACGTCGCCCACGCCGCCGGCGTGGTCGAGGTGGATGTGCGTGACGGCCACCCCGGCCAGTTCGGAGGGCCCAACGCCGATCTGGTCCAGCGCGGCCAGGAGCACCGGGACCGAGGTCTGACTCCCCGTCTCGACCAGCACCGGCGCCGACCCCTCAATCAGGTAGCCCGCGGTCACGCGCTCCCACCCGCCGAGCAGGGTGTCGATCTCGAGGACGCCGGTGGCGATCCGGCGCGGCGGTGGCACCGCGGGCAGGGCCTCGCCGCTCTCGGGGTCGTGGACGTGCAGCCCGGCGTCGGGGTGCCGGTGCGTCCAGCCGCCGTGCGAGTGCGAGCCGCTCATCGCCGAGCTGCACCGCCGCGACTCCGCGGCACCCGACCCAGCCGCCGCATCCGGCCGACGGTGGCCGAGGTGATGGTGGTGTCCACCAGGAGACGGACTCCCTCGGGAGCGACCGACAACGGGTCGGCGCCGCTCAGCCGGAAAGCCGAGTTGACCAGCGACACGTGGGAAAAGGCCTGTGGGAAGTTGCCCACCTGGCGCCCGGCCAGGGGGTCGTACTCCTCGGAGAGCAGACCGAGGTCGTTGCGCAGGGCCAGCAGGCGCTCGAAGAGCTCTTCGGCGTCCTCTTCCCGGCCGATCATGTGCAGGCAGTCGACGAGCCAGAAGGAGCAGGCCAAGAACGCGCCCTCCCGCCCCGTCAGGCCGTCCACCGCCCCGTCGACGGACGTGCGGTACCGCAACACGAACCCGTGGTCCATCAGGTCGCGCTGGATCGCCTCCACCGTGCTGACGACCCTGGGATCGCTCGGCGCCAGGAAGCCGACCAGGGGGATCATCAACACGCTGGCGTCGAGGGTGTCCGAGCCGTAGTACTGGGTGAAGGCACCGACCTCCTCGTTGTACCCCTTGTCGCAGACCTCCTCGAAGATCCGGTCGCGGAGCGTGCGCCAGCGCTTGAGCGGCCCCTTGAGGTCGGCCCACTCCTCGAGCGTGCGCACGGCACGGTCGACCGCGACCCAGGCCATGACCTTGGAGTGCGTGAAGTGCCGGCGGGGGCCGCGCACCTCCCAGATGCCGTCATCGGGTTCCTTCCACCCCTTCTCTATGAACTCGATCAGCTGCACCTGGAGGTCCCAGGCCGCCCGGCTGTGCACCCCCTCACTGCGCGCCGAGGAGTAGAGCGCCGACATCACCTCGCCGTAGACGTCGAGCTGGTACTGCTCGGAGGCAGCGTTCCCGATGCGCACGGGCACCGACCCCTCGTAACCAGGGAGCCACGACGCCTCCCACTCCTCGAGCCGGCGCTCGCCGGCCGGGCCGTACATGATCTGCAGCTTGGAGACGTCGCCGGCCACGGCCCGCAGCAGCCAATTGCGCCAGGCCAGGGCCTCGGACTGGTATCCACCGCGCATCAGCGACTCGAGCGTGAGGGTGGCGTCGCGCAACCAGCAGTAGCGGTAGTCCCAGTTCCTGTTGCCGCCGAGCGCCTCGGGCAACGAGGTGGTGGCGGCGGCCACGATGCCGCCCGTCGGCAGGTAGGTCAGCGCCTTGAGGGTGATGAGCGAGCGCACCACGGCCTCCTTGTAGGGGCCCTCGTACGCGCAAATCGCGGCCCACTCGCTCCAGTAGGCCTCCGTCAGGTGGACGGCGTAGTAGCTGTCGAGGGGTGGTGGTGGCTCCTCGTGCGAGGGGTACCAGACGAGCGTGAAGGGGTAGCGCTCGTTCGTGGAGACGGTGAAGTCGGACACCGTGCGCATGTCCTTGCCGACAGCTTCGACATGGTGCCACAGCGCCACCGAGTCGGGGCCGGCAGTCAGGCGGATCAAGCCGTCGTGCGAGGTGACCCAGGGGACGACCTCGCCGTAGTCGAAGCGCACCACGAGCTCCATGTGCATGTCGACGCTGCCGCTCACGCCCTGCACGGAGCGCACCAGGTGCGGATAGCCCTCGCGCACCGGCATGCAGTCGGTGATGCGCACCGTGCCCGTCGGCGTGTCGAACTCCGTCTCGAGCACCAGCGTGTCGGGGCGGTACCAGCGGCGTATGGCGAGGATGGAAGAGGGGCCTCCAACGGGCGCCAGTCGCCAGAACCCGTGATCCTCGGAGCCGAGCAGCCGCGAGAAGCACGACGCCGAGTCGAAGTGGGGGAGGCAGAGCCAGTCGACCGAGCCGTCGATGCCCACCAGCGCCGCCGTGTGCAGGTCGCCGATGACGGCGTAGTCCTCGATCCGCTGGTTCACGGCAGCGTGCCCGGGCTCACGGCCTCATTCTTGCCGCCATGGCGCCACCCAGCCGAGATGCTCACCCCGAGATGCAGGCCCCCGTGTTCACCGCCGCGTGGTGCTGCTCCGCCTGCGTCACCCGGGCCAGGACCCCGGGCGAGGTCAGGGCGTACCCGACGTCGTGGTAGGCGGTCGAGCGGGAGAAGACCACCCCGATCACCTGTCCCCGGGGCCCGACCAGCGGCCCGCCAGAGTTCCCCGGCTGCACGTTGGCGTTCAGGGCGTACACGCCGCGGGTGACCGAGCCCCCGTTGTAGATGTCCTTCCCGATCGCGGTCACCTCTTCGGTGACGCCCGCTGGGCCGACGGTGAGGGGGCCGTTCTCGGGGTACCCGAGCAAGGCCGCCGGCGTGCCACGCGACACCAGGGTCGAGCTGATGGTGAGCGGGGGGCCGAGCGGTGCGTTCGTGCGCAGCACCGCGAGGTCGAACTCGGGATCGAAGAGGACCGGCGTGGCCGGATACGCGGTGTTGCCGACCACCACCTGTGTGTTGGGACCGCTCTCACCGGCGACGACGTGCGCGTTCGTGGCGACCAGGCCCTTGCCGACCACGAAACCGGATCCCTCTTGTTCGTTGTTGCAGGCGGCGCCGACGATCTTGACCGTCGAGAAGGCCGCCGGTGCGGCCAGCGCCTGCGCCTGCGCGTTCGACGGCACCGCGACAGAAGGGCTGGTCGGCGGAGTGAGCGTGCTGAAGACCTGTGGGAACCCTTGGTCGTTCAAGAAGTTCTGCAGGTCGTTGAAGACAGACGGTGCCCGCGGGAGCAGCTGCTGGATCGAGTGGAGGATGTCCGAGCGCGCCACCGCTTGGTCGAGGGAGGTGAAGCGGCTGTTCGGGGACGCGATGGCGGCTGCCACGAGCCAGGCCGAGAGCAGCACCGCGACCACCGCCACCCCCACACCCAGGACGGAGTCGACGTTGCCCAGGTGATGGCGCCGCGCGGCGACGTTGCTCCACGAGCCGAGAAGGTGGCCCATCGTGGCGAAAAGGCACGCCGTGAACATCACGAGGGAGACCACGATCACCAGGTGGGTGAGGCTGTTGTGGTCATGCCCGAACAGCGGCACCCAGACGAGCGCTCCGAGGACGAGGCCCAGGAAGAACCCGCCGAACGTGAAGAGCTGGACCAGGGCGCCCACATGGAGCCCGTGAACTGCTGCCAGCAGCATGAACCCGATGATCAGCAGGTCGACCCAATCCACCGCCTGCGAGGGTACCCAACGATGCCCAGGAAGATACGGCCCCCACCGCTATTGTCTGGCTGCCGTGGTCCCACGCTCCGTGCCTCGACACCTGCGTGTCCGGCGAGGGGGTGGACGCCGACTCCTCGTCGCCCTGCCCGTCCTCGCCGTCGTGACCGTGACCGCGGCGTCCTGCGGGCTCACGTCGCACGGGACGAGGACCGCGTCGCCTCACGTCCTCGGCCAGCCGAAGGGGACCCCCCTGGTGGTCGGCAAACCGGCACCCGCCGGCGTCGGCGAGCTGGGGGCCGTGTCGTGCGCCTCTGAGCGGCGCTGCTGGGCTGTGGGCGTGGCCGGACCCAATCCCTCGGCCTCACCGGGCGGCGCGGCCGTGATCGTCGCCACCTCCGACGGCGGCTCGTCGTGGACCGCCGAGCACGTGACCGGCGGGAGCACCCCGCAGCTGAGCGGGGTCGCGTGCCCCACCAGCACCCGCTGCATGGCCGTCGGCTCCAACGGGTCGTCACTGCCCGGGAGCGGCGTCGTGGTGACGACGACCGACGCCGGCAGGACCTGGGCACCGGTAAGCGCACCCCCCAACGTGCTTTCCATCGTCAGCGTGTGGTGCACACGAGGGCGCGACTGCACCGCGGTCGTCAACGGCGGGACATCGACGTGGACGGCCCGCAGCACCGACTTCGGCGCCACCTGGCAGCAGGAGGGCTCGTTGCCTGCCTCCTTCCAGCCTGGCGACGACATCTTCTGTGCGGGCGAAACCTGCCTCGTCGCCGGGTACGTCCCCACCAGCAACGGTCACGGCCAAGGCGCCCTCGCAGCCAGCGGCGACGGTGGCCAGACGTGGGCGCTGGCGACGGTCCCCACGGGCACCGGCATCCTGCGGGCCGCCACGTGCATCTCCACCTCCGAGTGCCTGGCCGCCGGCACGACCAGCACCACGGTGAGCGACGTCGTCCCGGCCGAGGGCGAGCTGCTGCGCAGTGGCGACGGCGGCAGGACGTGGGCGGCGTCGGGCGCACCGGTCCCGGTCAACGACGTCTACGGACTCGCCTGCCCAACGGTCCGGCTGTGCGCCATGGTCGGGACGAAGTGGGTGGGGATCCCCGCGGTCGGCACCGGTGCCGTCGCCCAGAGCCCGGACGGCGGGACGGACTTCAGCCCCTCGACCGCGGCCTACACCCCCACGACGCTCGAGGGGATCTCGTGCCCCGGCAACTCCACCTGCGTCGCGGTGGGCGGTGGCACCGTCGCCCGCATCAAGCTCGTGGCCCCGCGTCGGGCAGCGCCCAGCACCACCGCCGGTGGGGCGTCCACCACCACGAGCACCACCACAACGACCTCATCGTAGGATTACCCGGTCGCCCCGGGAGGATCACCCATGCCGAAGAACTGCCCTCAGTGTCAGAAGGAAACGGCCGACGACTCCGCCTTCTGCCCGAGCTGTGGCGCGCGCCTCGACACCGCCGCGGTGGCCGGGCCGGCGGCTACTGCACCACCTCCAGCGGATGCCTCCGGCTCATCCGACTCATCCGGCTCATCCGGCTCATCCGGCTCATCCGGCTCATCCGGCTCATCCGGCTCATCCGGCTCATCCGGCTCATCCACGCCGGCCTACAAGTTCGACGCGTCCCACTGGTCGGTGGCTGACCGGGTCGCCGGCGTCGCCTCAATCGTCCTGTTCGTCTCGCTGTTCATGTCCTGGTTCAGCGTGAGCCTCGAGATCCTCTCTTACTCGTGGAGCGGCGTGGACGCGCACGGCTACTTGTACATCGTGATGATCATCTGCATCATCGAGATCGCGTACCTGGTGCTGCGCGCCGGGTGGGACGAGCTCCCCGGTGGCATCGACCTGCCGCACCACATCGTCATGGTCATCGCGACGGTGGTGAACCTCGTGATCGTGCTGATCGGCTTCTTCGACAAGCCCTACGGTTCGGGGGTCGGTTGGAGCATCGGCGCCGTGCTGGCCCTGCTGGCTGCGATCGTCGCCGCGGCGCCCTACACCATCCCGCAGCTGCGCGAGAGGACGATGTGACGCAGTTGCCCCTCGCCGGTCCCTGACGGTGGCGGCGTTCAGCTCCGCATGCCTCGGCTCCGCAGGCCTCAGCTCCGCATTGCGGCGAGCAGCAGGCCGGGGATCTTGGCCGCTGACGGCTCAGCTTCGAAGGCGACGAAGCGTCGCATGACGTCGTAGCCGTCGCTCGCCGTGGCGAACCACGGAGGCTTGGGCCGCGAGCGGAACGGGCCCCGCACGACGGACTTCTGCGTGCGGCCGAACATGAACGCGTTCCCTACCACACCGGTCCCCGACTGGATGTCGGTGCGCGGGTGCCCCGGGTAGGCACCCCACGTGGTCGAGCCCATGGCGAAGGAAAGCCCGTGCCACAGATTCACCCCGATGGAGCCGTAGCGCAGGTCGGCCACGGCCCGCTCGACGGCGGCGGCCACTCCCGGGTCCTTGGTGGAGGCCGGGCTCACGATGACGGTGGCACCGAGGGTGCCCCAGACCACCTCGTTGCAGAAGGCGGTGGCGGCGTCGACGAAGGCGGCCGGGTCGGGGGCGCTGAGCGCCGTCTCGGCGACCTCGCCGCAGAACGACTCCACGTTGAAGCAGATGTCGTCGAGGAGACCCGGGGGGACGCCCCTGATGAACGTCCACGGCAGGGCGTCCTCGGGACCCGTCCCGAGCTCCTCGGCCTCGGGGTGGGCGGCCACGAAGGCGTCGTGGCGGTCGTGGGCGCCGGGGTAGTAGGCGCGCCGGGTTCGGACCTCGGCCAACGTCTGTGTCAGGGCCCCGAGGAACGCGTCGCGCTGGGGCCATTGCGCATGCGTCACGACCACCCGGGCCGCGATGCAGTTGAACCCGGCGTTGTTCACCAACATGGTGGCGACGTGCTCCGCCTGGTAGCGCAGCTCGCCGATGGACCACCTGCCCGGCACCACGATCACCGGCGAAACGTTGCCCAGCTCGGCGGTGACCGGCTTGTCGAGCAGTGGCTCGTCGGCCGCCTTGCGACGCGCCCCATCCTCCCCGGTGCCGAACACGACCGCGTCGTGGGTCTTGTCCGACCCCGTGATGTGCACCTCGTCGATGCGGTCGTGCGCGGTCAGGAACTGCCCGAGCGCGGCGTCACCACGCACGATCCGGAGCACGCCGGCGTCGACGAGCGGTGCCAGGGCGCGGTTCCAGTGCGGGACGAGATACTCGTTGACCGGGTTGGCCTTCATCACGACGACTTTGCCCTCGGCGAACAGCTTCGAGAGCGCGTCACGTGGGCCGAGCGACGCCACGTTGCCGGCGGCGAGGACGAGCGCCGTGCCCGCGTGCGCCAGCGGATCGACGTAGGCGGCGGCCTGCTCGGGGACGATCGAGTCGCGGGTGACGCCAGGCTGCATCCAGACCTCGGCGGTGGTCTGGGCGAACGTGATGCGATCGAAGGCGCCGTCGGGGAAGACCTGGACCCGAAGGCGACCGTCGGGCGCCTGACGCACCGGTCCGGGGAATGCAGGCTTGCCGTCCTTCGCGATGTCGCGCAGGGCGTCACGGAAGAGTCTGGCCATGCGGACGAAGGTGCCCAGCCCGGCGAAGAGCTCCTCGCCCGCCTCCGTGCTGCCGGGCTTCAGGCCCTTGGCCTCACAGGCGGCGGCCAGCCAGTCGTCCTGGGCCGACATGGTGGCCGCGATCACCTCCTGGAGGAGGCCGGCCCGGGCGGCCGCACCGGTGCGGGCCCAAAGGCCGGCGTGGTCGGCTACCTCGTGGACCACCGCGTCGAGCGCCGCTGCCTCGGCTGGTGAGGGCACGCCGGCCGCACCCGCCGGCCCCGCGGCGCCACTCGCCGGCGGGACCGCTCCACGGCTCGCGATGGTCATCTCGTCCTCCCCTCGCCATCCGGTTCCGCCCCGGACCGGGGCCCGACCCCTCCCCGACCGGGCTCAAGCGTAACGGGGAGGGTGGGCGTGCGGGCCGGGGGTGGCCGACCCTGCTCAGGACAGGTGCGGGAGGACATCGGCCGCCAGCAGCGCGAGGTGGTCGAGGTCGTCGAAGTCGAGCACCTGGAGATAGATCGTCTCGGCGCCGGCAGCGGCGAGCGCTGCCACCTTGGTGACGACCTCGGCGGGAGTCCCGGCGATGCCGTTGACTCGCAGCTCGTCGGCCTTGCGCCCGATGGCGGCGGCGCGCCGTTGCACCTCGGACTCGTCAGCACCGCAGCAGACCGTCTGTGCGGCCGAGTACCGCAACGAGCCCGGGTCGCGGCCCCGGTCCTCGCACGCGGCCCGCACCCGGGCGAATTGGGCCTCGGTGTCGGTCACCGAGCCGAAGGGGACGTTGTACTCGTCGGCGTAGGCCGCGGCGAGGCGCGGCGTCCTCTTCGGCCCGAATCCTCCTGCGATGAGCGGCGGGTGCGGCCGCTGCACCGGCTTGGGCAGCGCCGGGCTTCCCTCGAGCTCATAGTGGCGGCCGTGGAAGTCGAAGGTCGACCCCACCGGCGTCTCCCACAGCCCCTTGACGATGGCGAACTGCTCCTCGAGGCGCTCGAAGCGCTCCCCCAGGGGTGGGAAGGGCACGCCGTAGGCCGTGTGCTCACCGTCGTGCCATCCGGCCCCGAGCCCGAGTTCGACGCGGCCGCCGCTCATGACGTCCGCCTGTGCGACCTGGATGGCGAGCATCCCGGGCAGACGGAACGTGGCGGAAGTGAGGAGCGTGCCCAACCGGATCCGCTGGGTCTCCCGGGCGATCGCACCGAGCGTGATCCACGAGTCCGTCGGCCCGGGCAATCCCTCGCCGTGGAAGGTGAGGAAGTGGTCCGAGCGGAAGTAGGCGTCGAAGCCCGCCGCCTCCGCCGCCTTGGCCAGAGTGACTTGCTGGTCGTACGTGGCGCCGAACTGGGGTTCGGTGAAGATGCGGAAGTTCATCGTGGCCAAGGTAGCGGCCGGGCTCCCCCGGCGCCCCGGGCACTGCGCGCCCGGGCGAGGAGGCCGCGTCGGAGGAACTGGTGCGCGCCGTATACGCGACTCGGCGGCGCGCCTATACGGCGCGAGACAAGTCCCCCGAGCCTGCGCATACGCCCGAAGCGTCTGCGGGGACCCTCCTCTCCGTGTGGGCCTCCGAGCGGCCACGTCCGTAAGCGTCTCTGCCGGCGGGCGCCACCGGCGGGCCGGGCCGCGCCCTCCGACCGAGGCAGACTGGGCCCATGGAGATCGGCGTCATCTTCCCCCAGACCGAGGTCGGCGGCGACCACGGCGCGGTCCGTGCCGTCGGCCAGGCCGTCGAGGACCTCGGTTACGGCCACCTGGCCGCCTACGACCATGTGCTCGGGGGTGACACCGACGTGCTGGGCGACCTCGGCGGCCCCTACGACATCGACGACCCGTTCCGCGAACCCCTGACGGTCTTCGCCTACCTGGCTGGGTGCACCAACCTGGCCTTCGCCACCTCCATCCTCATCGGCCCCCAACGCCAGACGGCATTGCTGGCGAAGCAGGCGGCCGAGGTCGACATCCTCTGCGGCGGGCGCCTCCGGCTGGGGCTCGGCATCGGGTGGAACAAATTGGAGTACGACGCGCTCGGGGTGCCCTTCGACCAGCGTGCCGCCATCCTCGAAGAGCAGATTGCCGTGTTGCGGGCGCTGTGGACCACCAGGAGCGTCACGCTCGAGGGCCGCTTCCACCGCATCATGGCTGCCGGCATCCACCCGTTGCCCGTGCAGCGGCCCATCCCGATCTGGCTCGGGGCGTTTGCCCCCCCGGCCCTGCGGCGCGTCGGGCGGGTGGCCGACGGGTGGTTCCCGATGTCGCGGCCGCACGGCGGCCTCGAAGAGGCACTCGAGATCGTCCACGAAGGAGCGGCTGAGGCTGGGCGTGACATGTCGGGTTTCCAGTTCGAGGGGCGGCTCGAGTACAGCGTCCGCGACCACGACGCCATCGCCGAGCACACGCGGCGATGGCGCGACGCCGGGGCGAGCCATCTGTCGCTGAACACCATGCACGCCGGGCTGCAAAGCACCGACGCACACATCGCGGCGCTCGAGGAGATGGCGCCGGTGCTGTTGTAGCGACGGGACTCCTTGTCGCGGCGGGACTCCGACCACAGGCGTCCGGACCACGCGAACATGGACCGGTGCCTGACGACGCGGTGCCCGACGACGCGCTGCCCGACGATGCGGTGCCCGAGCCGACCCCTGACTCCCGGCCCGACGTCTCGTTGACCACCGTGGCCACGCAGTGGGGCCGAATCGGCTGCACGGGCTTCGGGGGGCCACCCACCCACATCGCCATGTTTCGCCGGCTGGTCGTCGAACGGGAGGCCTGGATCGACGAGGCCGAGTTCGAGGACGCCATCGCCACCACCAACCTGCTCCCCGGACCGGCATCGACGCAGCTGGCCATCTTCTGCGCCTGGAGATTGCGCGGCGTGCGCGGCGCGCTGGTGGGCGGTGCCTGCTTCATCGTCCCGGGCCTCATATTGATCATCGCCCTCTCGATCCTGTTCCTGGCCTCCAACCCGCCCGTGTGGGTGAAGGGGGCCGCCCTCGGCGCCGGCGCAGCGGTGGCCGCAGTGGCCCTCAACGCCGCCATCGGGTTGGTCCCCGCTAGCTGGCGCCGGGCCGGCGGAGCGGTGGCCCGCCGGACACGTTGGGTCGTCTACGCGCTGAGCGGAGCCGTGGCGGCGGCGACCGTGGGCCCGTACCTCGTACTCGTGCTCGTGGCCTGCGGGCTGATCGAGTCATTGGTGAGCGGTGCGCTGCGGCCACCGACGCGTCTGCAGGCCGTGGTGGCCGTGCCGCTCGGCGTCGTCGTCACGGGTGGCCTGGGTGCGCTGAGCTGGGTCGCCCTCAAGGTCGGGGCGCTCTCGTTCGGTGGGGGCTTTGTGATCATCCCGCTGATGCAGGCCGATGCCGTCCACCGCTACCACTGGATGACGAACGCCCAGTTCCTCAACGCCGTCGCCCTGGGACAAGTCACACCCGGCCCGGTGGTGCAGACCGTCTCAGTCGTCGGCGATGCGGCCGCCGGCGTGGGTGGCGCGCTGTTGGCGGCTGCGCTGGCCCTCGCGCCGTCGTTCGCGTTCATCCTCATCCTCAGCCGGCACTTCGGCGCCCTGCGCACCAACCGGCTGGCGCAGTCGTTCTTGGGCGGGGCGGGTCCGGCCGCGATCGGCGCCATCGCCGGCTCGGCCATCCCCCTGGCTCTCGCCATCACCCAGTGGTGGCAAGTGGTGATCCTCGGAGCTGCACCGGTCGTGGTGGTGGGCCTGCGCCGCAGCGTGGTGCTCACACTCGTCGTCGCCGGCGTCGTCGGGGCGATCGGCGCCGGACTCGGGCTCCCGGTCGGGATCTGACTTTCGGGGCTGACGTTCGGGGGCTGACGTTCGGGATCTGGCCGCCGGGCCGCCTACGGGTGACAGGCCGAGCAGGCGCCACGGGGCGGCGCGTCGCACCCGCAAATTGTGCCCGCGTTCTCCGGGGAACTGCCCGAGAGCGCGCGGGAATGACCAGGAGTGTCCGGTTGGCGTGAGCGCCTTTGGCAGGATGAGGGAGTGACCGAGCACACCGGGTATCCCGGCGCACCCCCCGGCTGGTACCCCGACCCCGCCGGCGGCCCGGGGCAGCGCTGGTGGGACGGCTACGCGTGGACCGAGGCCACCGTCCTGCCGGAGCAGCCGCCACCGCCGCCGTGGACCGCGGCGCCACCACCACCGTGGACGACGGCGCCTCCGCCCCCGATGGGGCAGGCGGCTGAGGTGGCTCCCTGGGCCGTGGCGTCGGAGCGGCTCAGCATGTTCAACATCGGCAGCCAGGTCGACGCCGAGTTGCGCATGGTCCGCGTCGGGCGCATCGCCGTGGCCGTGCCCGCGGCCTGCGCCATCGCCAACCTGGTGATCACGCGGTTCAACGAGGACCGGCTACTGGCCTTCGGCCGGCAGTTCCGGGTCATCTGGCATGACGCCCAGCACCACATCACCCCGCCCGCGTACACCGGCCCGAGCACGGTCACGCCGGCCAACCTCATTGTCACGTTGGTGTTCGTCGCCGGCGCGGTCACGGCGCTGATCTGGCAGCACCGGGCGGCCTCCGCCGGACGGGCGCTGGGCATCCCCTCGGGTATGTCGCCGGCGTGGGGGGTCGGCTGCTGGTTCGTTCCGATCGTCAACCTCTGGATGCCGTTTCTCGCCGTGCGCGACTGCCTCCCCCCACAGGACCCGCACCGCCTCCGGGTGCTGCAGTGGTGGATCGCCTGGCTGGCGTCACTCGTGCTCGGCGCCTCGGTTTCCTTCGCCGCCCCGTTCTCGAGCGGGACAGCCCTCGCCCTGTCGATCCCGGCCGCCGTGGCCGACGTCGTCGTGATCGCCCTGGCGCCCGGCATCGTGACCGCCATCGCGGCCGCCCACCACGAGGCCATGGCCCGGAACGCCCCCCTCTCGGGCCGCCCCGACACGTCCTTCGGGGACGCACTCCGGCCGTAAAACCGAACAGTCAGAAACGTTCACTCGCAGATTGCACTCCTGTTGCCGACCGTTCATCTGGCCTGGCTACGGTCCTTGTCGTGGCTGAAGGCGAGATCACCCACCCTCCCCTCACGACCGAGGCCCAATCCGCGGTCGACAAGGCGCTCGAGGCGCTCGATCCCGACGCATCACGGCCTGAGTGCGTGATGCAGTCGCTCAAGCTCACGCTCGGCTTCTCGGGACGCACCGTGCTCGAGGACGTCAACGTCTCGATGAAGCGTGGGTCCATCACGGCGCTCATCGGGCCGACCGGGTCGGGCAAGTCCACGTTCCTGCGCACCTTGAACCGGATGAACGACCGGGTGCCCGGCTTCACCCGCCTCGGTGATGTCACGCTCGACGAGGAGAGCCTGTGGGACCCGGGCGTCGACCTGCTGACCCTGCGCAGGCGCATCGGCATGCTCTTCCAGCGGCCGAACCCGTTCCCGATGTCCATCAAGGACAACGTCGTGGCCGGGGTGAAGGCCCACCGGATCGCCAAGGGGAAGCAGCTCGACGTCGTGTGCGAGCAGCGCCTCCGCGAGGTCGGCCTCTGGGACGCCGTCAAGGACCGCCTCAACGACTCGCCCTTCCGCCTTTCGGGCGGCCAGCAACAGCTGCTCTGCCTCGCCCGGGCGCTCGCCGTCGGCCCCGAGGTGCTCCTGCTCGACGAGCCGACGTCGGCGCTGGACCCGATCACGACCGAGGCGATCGAGGAGCTGCTCAAGAAACTGACGCCGGCCCTGACCCTCATCGTGGTGACGCACAACCTCGGCCAGGCCATGCGCGTCTCGCACCAGACGATCTTCTTCTACCAGGGCAAGCTCACTGAGCACGGGTCGACCGACGATCTCTTCAACAACCCCAAGCACCCCGACACCGAGCGGTACGTCACGGGACGGATGGGCTAAGAGCGCCTGGTCCCGACAGGGATCCGCTCCGTCCACCACGCCGGCAGATCGACACCAATCCCCAAAGCAAACAAGCAGAAGAAACCAAGTAAGGAGAGATTCCTGTGAGAACATCCATGCGCGCGGCAGGCCTCAAGCGGGGGCTGTTCGTCGTGGCGGCGTCCGGGCTGACCCTCGGCTCGGTTGCGTTGGCCTCGCCCGCGTCGGCCTCGGTCAAGCTGCCCTCGGGAGGCGTCGAGAAGCCGGCCGGCGGCCAGGTGACGGAGACCGGGAGCACCCTGCTCTACCCGCTCTTCAACCTGTGGGCCAGCGGGTACAACGAGAAGTACTCCAATAGCACGATCCAGACCGCCGCCACGGGGTCGGGCACCGGCATCTCCGAGGCGGAGAACGGCACCATCGACATCGGGGCATCCGACGCCTACCTGTCGCCCAGCGTGTCGCAGTCCAACCCGCACCTGAAGAACATCCCCCTGACCATCTCGGCCCAGCTGGTCGCTTACAACGTGCCAGGCGTCACCGCCCACCTCAAGCTGAGCGGCAAGGTGCTCTCGGAGATCTACCAGGGTCAGATCACGACGTGGAACAACTCGGCGATCGCCAGCGCCAACCCGGGCGTCACGCTGCCGAGCACCCCGATCGTGACTCTGCACCGCTCCGACAGCAGCGGCGACACGTTCTTGTTCACCAGCTACCTGTCCAAGGCCGACCCCTCGGGCTGGGGCACCAAGGTCGGCTACAACACCACGGTGCCGTGGCCGAACGCCCCGGGCGCCCTCGGCGAGAACGGCAACTCGGGCATGGTGTCGGGCTGCAAGGCCACGGTCGGCTGCGTCGCCTACATCGGCATCAGCTACCAGACGCAGGTGCTCCAGGCCGGCCTGAACTACGCCGCGCTGGGGAACGGCAAGGGCCAGTACGTCCTGCCGAACTCCTCGGCTATCCAGGCCGAGGCGGCCTACTTCGTGAAGAAGACCCCGGCCAACGGCACGATCTCGATGATCTACGGCGCGGCCAAGGGGGGCTACCCGATCGTCAACTACGAGTACGCCATCGTGTCGAACTCGCAGTCGTCCTCGTCGACGGCCAAGAACATCCGCTCGGTGCTCGAGTGGGCCATCAACCCCAAGCAGGGTTCGGCCTCGTCGTACCTCTCGCAGGTCGCCTTCCAGCCGCTCCCGAAGAAGGTTGTCGCCCAGTCGACCAAGCAGATCCTGGGCATCCAATAGATGACAACCGTTGGCGGCGTGGCGGGGAGCGTCCCCGCCACGCCGCACACGGAGTCCGTCGGCAAGTCGCCCTGGCACAAACGGGCCCGGGCGTTCCTCCGCCGCAACGAGGAGTCGGGCTGGCGGACCGTGGCGTGGATCGCCGTGCTGCTGCCCCTGGCGGCCCTGGTCTTCGCCGTCTCGGTGCTCGCCGTGAAGGCATGGCCCGCCGTGCGGGTCAACGGTTGGTACTTCCTCACCGGCCGCAACTGGACCTATGGCAGCGGCTACGGCGCTGTCGTGCACACCGACGGGGTGGCGCACCCGCAGGGCTCCCAGTTCGGCGCCTGGGCGATCATCTGGGGGACCCTGGTGTCCTCGGTCATCGCCATCGTCATCGCGCTCCCGCTCTCCGTCGGGGCGGCCTTCGCGCTCACCGAGCGCATGCCCACCTGGATCTCGCGCCCGCTCGGGTTCACCATTGAGATCCTGGCCGGCATCCCGAGCGTCGTCATCGGCCTCTGGGGCATCTTGACCTTCGGGCCCTGGCTGGCCCACCACGTGTACCCGGTCATCGCCGACCACATGCCCGACGTGCCCGTGCTGCGCTACTTCCGCAACCCGGTGGGCACCGGTGAAGGCCTGCTCTCGGCGGGCATCGTGCTCGCCCTCATGATCATCCCCATCATCGCGTCGACCACGCGTGACCTGTTCGCACAGGTGCCACCTCTCCCCAAGGAGGGTGCCTCGGCCCTGGGCATGACCGACTGGGAGGTGGCCAACAAGGTCACCCTCCCGTGGGTGCGCTCGGGCATCATCGGAGCGACCGTGCTCGGCCTCGGGCGGGCGCTCGGCGAGACGATCGCCGTGGCCATGATCGGTGGCGCGTCGCTCCACATCCCACCGACCGTCTACCTGCCGTTCACCACGGTGGCGGCCACCATCCTCACCCAGCTCGACGGAGCGCTGACCGACGGCACCGGCTTCGCCGTGGCCACGCTGGCGGAGCTGGCCCTGGTGCTGGCGGTGATCTCGGTGGCCGTCAACCTGGTGGCCCGGGTCATCGTCAACCGGACCGGGCGGGTGCACGCGCCGATCGGCGGGGCCTGATGAGCACCGCCCGGTCCGTGCGACGCCGCAACGCGGCCACCATCACGTGGCGCGGCCTGACATACCTGGCCCTGTTCCTCATCATGGCTCCGGCCGCCTGGCTGCTCCTCGGCGTGATCGGCCGGGCCTGGTCCCACTGGCAGTGGAGCGTGCTGTGGACCACGCTCACCCCGACCGGCGGCGGCCTGCGCGACCAGATCCTGGGCACCTTGATCCTCATGGTGGGCGTGTTCCTCATCGCCGGTGTCATCGGTGTGCTCGCCGGCATCCACTTGGCGGAGTTCGCCGGCACCAGCCGGCCCGGCAAGAGGCTGAGCGCCCCCCTGCGCACGGCCTCGGACATCCTCTCGGGGTTCCCCTCCATCGTCCTGGGCTACGTGGGCTACGTGGCCCTCGTCGTCGGCCTCCACTGGGGCTTCTCGCTGGCCTCCGCCCTCATCATCCTCTCCATCATGGTGATCCCCTACATCGCCAAGACCACCGAGAACTCGTTGCGCCAGGTACCCACGGGCTACCGCGAGGGCGCCGAGGCCCTCGGGATGTCATCGGGCTACAGCCTGCGCAAGGTGGTGCTCAAGAGCGCCCTGCCGGGCATCGTCACCGGCCTGCTGCTGGCGCTCGCCATCGCGTGCGGCGAGACGGCGCCGCTCATCTACACGGCGGGCTTCTCGAACACGCTGCCGCACTCGCTCACCCACGCACAGTTCCCCTACCTGACCTACGTCGTGTTCCAGTACTACAACGACCCGTCGGTTCAGAAGCACTACCTCTCCTACGACGCCGCGCTGATCCTGATCGTGATCGTGCTGGTCCTGCTCGTGTCCAGCCGCATCGTCGTCTCGCGCACCCAGCGGCACTCGGAGAGCACGGGGTCGGCAGGCCAGCGCCGGATCTTCGGCCGCTTCCGCAACGACCCGAACCGGGCCGACCCGACCATCGGGCCCGCCGTCGACGACCTGCCGACCACCTAGGCGCGCACCCCGGTGGTCCCGGACCGCGTGGCGGCCGACCACGAGACGACACGCCGGCCGGGTACCACACGCACGATGCAGGACGATGGACGAGAACGACGGACGAGAGCGACGGACGAGGAGGAGCAGTGAGCGCAGGACCTGAGTGGGGTCCCCTGACCCGCCTGGCGGGCATCTGGGAGGGCGATCAGGGCGAGGACGTCGCCTACGCCAATGAGACCGGCAAGGTCGGGCTCACCCCCTTCCGCGAGCACACCGAGTTCAAGCCCTTCGGACCGGTCGAGAACGGCTCGCAGGTGCTCTACGGGCTGGACTACCGCATGGCGGCCTGGCGGGGCGACGAGGAGAACCCGTTCCACACCGAGGTGGGCTACTGGATGTGGGACGCCCGCGACAACGAGGTTGTGCGGTGCTTCTTGATCCCGCGCGGTTCGGCGGTCGTGGCCGGCGGGATCGTCACCGCCGACGCCACTACGTTCACCCTGAAGGCGACGGTGGGCAGCCAGACCTACGGGATCCTGGCCAACAACTGGCTGGACAAGAACGCCCGTTCGGTCAGCTACGAGGTGGCGATCGACCTCAGCGAGGACGACCAGTTCAGCTACACCGAGACGACGGTGATCCAGCATGCCAAGAACCCCGAGCACATAGTCCATACCGACCGCAACACGCTCAAGCGGATAGGGGACGCGTAAGCCCTCGGCACCGACGCCGGGCACGCACAGGGAGGTCTGCAATGTACGAGTGGTCCGAAGAGCACCTGGCCATCCGAGACGCCGTGCAGCGCTTCGTCGAGGAGGAGGTGGCGCCGAACGTCGAGGAGCTCGAACACGGCGAGACGCCCCCCTACGACGTGATGCGCAGTCTGTACCGGACCTTCGGGCTCGACACCATGGCCCGCGAGTCCTTCAAGCGGGCGCTCGAGCGCAAGACGTCCGACCACGAGGCCGCCGAGCGCGCCGAGCGCGGTTCCAACGCGGCCATGACGATGATCCCCATCATCGAGCTCTGCCACTACTGCCCGGGGATCGTCACCGCCATGGGGGTGAGCACCGGCCTCGCCGGCGGCACCATCATGAAGAGCGGCACGCCGGCCCAGATGGAGCGCTGGGGCCTCGACCTGATGACCCTGGACAAGATCGGCGCCTGGGCCATCACAGAGCCGGACTCGGGCTCCGACGCCCTCGGCGGCATGAAGTCGACCGCGGTGCGCGACGGCGAGGGGTACGTCCTCAACGGCCAGAAGACCTTCATCACCAACGGGCCCTACGCCGACACCATCGTCTTCTACGCCAAGCTCGACGACGGCAGCGGCACCCCGGCGCGGCAGCGCCCCGTGCTGACCTTCATCCTCGACCGGGGCATGCCGGGCCTCGACCAGACCAAGCCCCTGCGCAAGATGGGCCTGCACTCCTCACCCACCGGCCAGCTCTTCCTCACCGATGTCCGAGCCGGGCGGGACCGTCTCCTCGGGGAGACCGAGGGCAGCCCCGGTGGCAAGGAAGGCCGCGAGAGCGCCAAGGGGAATTTCGTGACCGAGCGGGCCGGCGTCGCCGCCATGTCGCTGGGGTTGATCGAGGAGTGCATCAAGCTCTCGGTGGGCTACGCACGGGACCGGATGCTGTGGGAGCGCCCCATCTCCGAGTTCCAGCTCATCCAGCTCAAGCTGGCCAAGATGGAGGTGGCTCGCCTCAACGTGCAGAACCTGGTCTTCCGCCACATCGAGATGAGTGCGGCGGGCAAGAGCCTGACTCTGGCCGAGGCCTCGGCCATGAAGCTCTACTCGGCCCAGGCCGCCTCGGAGGTGGCCATGGAGGCGGTCCAGCTCTTCGGCGGGAACGGCTACATGGCCGAGTACCGCGTCGAGCAGCTGGCCCGTGACGCCAAGGTCTTCCAGATCTACGCCGGCACCGACGAGATCCAGGTGACGCACATCGCGCGCGACCTGCTGGGTCGGTGACCGCCAGCGAGCTGCTCGGGCCGGCGCCGGCCGACCGCGTCTTCGACCACATGGTCGACCTGCGCCGGGAGGTCCACCGGCACCCCGAACTCTCCATGGAGGAGCACTCCACCACCGCCCTCATCCGGGACAACATGCGTGCCCTCGGCGTCGAGGAGTCGCTCGGGTCGGCGGTGACGGGCGGCATCTACGTGATGGAAGGCGGCCGCCCGGGACGCAGCGTGGTGCTGCGGGCCGACATCGACGCGCTGCCCGTGCAGGAGGATCCGGCACGGGCCTGCCACTCGGAGGTCGAGGGCGTCATGCACGCCTGCGGCCACGACGTGCACGTCGCATCCCTGCTGGGCACCGCGTCGCTGCTCGCCTCGCGCCTCGAGGACCTCCCGGGCCGGTACGTCTTCGTCTTCCAGCCCGGGGAGGAGTCGCTCAACGGGGCCCAAGCCATGCTCGACGCCGGGGCGCTCGACCTCATGGCAGGGTCGCACCTGATCGGCTTCCACGTGACCTCCGAGGCGCCGACGGGAATCGTGGCCCTGCGCGGCGGCATCGCCATGTCCGAGGCCCACTCGCTGCGCATCTCGCTGCACGGCCCGGGCGGGCACGGGGCCACGCCCAGGGCCAAGGGTGACGTCATCCGGGCGGCGGCCGAGCTCGTCGGCCGACTGGGCCAGGTCGTCGAAGGACTCCGCTACGAGGAGTCCGACTGCGTCTGCAGCGCCGGCACGCTGCATGCGGGCACGGCGGTCAACGTTGTGCCGACCTCGGCCGTCCTCACCGGGACGCTGCGGACCTTCACCGACGCCCAGCGTGAGGAGGCGCTGAGCCGCCTGCGGGCGCTGTGCGCGGCAGTGGCCACCGAGCACGGTGTCGAGGTCGACCTGGACCTGCCGGCGCGCACCTCCGCCGTCGCCAACGACCCGGCTGTCACCGACCTGGTCGAGCGCGAAGCCCAAAGCGTTCTGGGCGGCAAGCAGCGGGTCGCGCGGATCCCGCCGACCACGCCGAGCGACGACGTGAGTGAGTTCCTCCACCACCTGCCCGGCTGCTACTTCTTCGTGGGCGGGGCGGCGGCCGACGGGTCGAGCGGGCACCACCACAGCCCTTCGTTCTTCGTCGAGGACGGGGCGCTCCGGGTGGGGGCGGACGTCATGGCGCGCAGCGCCCTTGCGCTGGCCGCACCGTAGCGACGGCGGCGCGCCGGATCCGCCTCAGGGTGGAGATGGATTCCACGTCGGGAGGACCCGCTGACCGCGTACCCGCTGGTGCCGCTGGGTACGCTCTCGCGAAATGACCCGCGCCGACCAGGACCCGGCCGTGCAGCCGCGACCCGACGGCGAGCACGGGGCTCAGCGCACCCGCCGGCGTCACTCCCCCGAGGCCAATGCCCGGTTGACCGGAATGACGGCGGCACTGCTCCTGGTCCTGCTGGCCGCCGAGGGGGTCACGGTCCTCGGCGTGCACGGGCTGCTCGGGCCGCACGTGCTGATCGGCATGGTGCTCGTCCCGGTCGTGGTCGTGAAGACCGGGTCGACGCTGTGGCGGTTTGCCCGCTACTACCGGGGAGACGCCGAGTACCGGCGCAAGGGGCCGCCGTCACTCGTCCTCCGGCTCCTCGGCCCCTTCGTGGTCGTACTGACGTTCGCCGTGCTCGGGACCGGGATCGCCCTCCTGCTCCTGCCGGCGAGCCAGGGCTCCACGTGGCTCTTCCTGCACAAGGCGACGTTCGTGCTCTGGTTCGGGGCCATGACCCTCCACGTACTCGGCCACCTGCTCGACACCGGCCGCCTGGCGCCAGCGGACTTCTCCCGCCGGACACGGGCCCAGGTGCGCGGCGCCGGCGCGCGGCAGTGGCTCCTCGTCGCGTCGCTCGTCGCCGGCATCCTGCTCGCCGTCGCCGTCGCGCCCAAGATCGGGTCCTGGCACTTGGCCGGCCTCGCGAAGTGAGCCGGCGCGGCGGGGCGCGCGGCGCTGCCTCCTGCTGCCTCTGCCTGCTGCTCGCCGCGTGCTCCGGCGGGACCAACGCGAGGCGCAGTACCGGGGGCGGCCGTACGCCGACGACGACGACCTCCCTCAGCACCACGACCACGGCGTCGACGACGACGTTGCCGCCCACGACCACGACGACGGTCCCCCCGCATCTCGCCGCGCCAGCGCCGTTGACCCCCCTCACCGCTCCGGCACCGCCCGGCGACGGCACCTGGAGCGCGGCCGGGCGCCCGGTCGGCGGTGTCCCCGCCGTGTTCGAGACCGAGCTGATGCCCCCGGGTGGCACGCAGGAGGCGGGCGTCGCCTGGATGGACACGCGCCTCTTGTCGGGACTCTTGTACTCGGGCTCCAAGAGCCCCGGCGGTGGTCCGTACCAGCTCACGGCTCCCATCGAGCCGGCGCAGGCCGCCACCGTGGTCGCCGCCTTCAACGGTGGCTTCCTGATGAAGGACGCCGGCGGCGGGTACTACACCGAGGGCAAGACGGTGGTGCCGCTGGTGGACGGAGCGGCTTCGCTGGTGATCGAGGCCGACGGGACGGTCACCGTCGGCGCCTGGGGCAGCGACGTGACGATGACACCCGGACTGGTGGCGGTCCGCCAGAACCTGGTGCCGCTGGTCGAGGGCGGCCAGCCGACAGCGCAGGCGACGAGCCCCGACTGGCAGTCCTGGGGCAACACGTGCGGCGCGACGTCGTGCGCCCCGTCGGTGCCCGGGATCGAGTACCAGTGGCGCTCGGGCGTCGGCGTCACCGCGCAGGGTGCGCTCGTCTACGCGGTCGGGCCGTCGCTGAGCCCCGCGCAACTGGCCGATCTCCTGGTCCACGCGGGCACCGTGCGCGCCATGGAGCTCGACATCAACCCGAATTGGCCGGTCTTCGCGACGTACGACCCTCCATTGGGTGTGCCGGCGTCCCCCTTGAACGGGGTCAGCCTCCACCCGAGCAGCGTGCAGGGCCCCGCCACCTTCTTCAACCCGGCGTGGGCCCGCGACTTCGTGACGATGTCGGCCCGGTCGTCCTGACCAGCGGCCAACCCACCACCCCACCCGCGGGCACCCGGTGATCGGGCAGAATGTCGCCCGTGAGCGCATCCGACCTCTTCTCCGTTGAGGGCAAGGCCGCCCTCGTCACCGGCGGGACCCGCGGCATCGGCAAGATGATCGCCGAGGGGTTCGTCGACGCTGGCGCCACCGTGTACATCTCCTCGCGCAAGGCCGACACCTGCGCCGAGGTGGCCGACGAGCTGTCGAAGAAGGGGACCTGCGTCGGGATCCCTGCCAACCTCTCCACCGAGGAGGGCTGCCGTACCCTGGCCGACGAGATCGCCGGCCGCGTCGACTCACTCGACATCCTGGTGAACAATGCTGGCGCCACCTGGGGCACGCCGCTCGAGGAGTTCGACGAGGCGGCCTTCGAGCGGGTGCTGGCCCTCAACGTGAAGGGCGTGTTCCACCTGACCAAGTTCCTGGTACCGCTGCTGCGCGCGGCGGGTACGCAGGACGCCCCGGCCCGTGTCATCAACATCGGCTCCATCGACGGGATCACGGTGCCGGCGCTCGAGACCTACTCGTACTCCGCCTCCAAGGCCGCGGTGCACCACTTGACCCGCCACCTCGCCAAGCGGCTGGCCCCCGAGATCACGGTGAATGCCATCGCACCCGGGCCCTTCGAGTCCAAGATGATGGCGGCCACCCTCGAGGCCTTCGGAGAGCAGATCGCGGCCAACGCCCCGCTGAAGCGCATCGGCCGGCCCGATGACATGGCCGGCGCCGCCATCTACCTGTCCTCGCGCGCCGGCGCCTATCTCACCGGCGCCGTGATCCCCGTCGACGGCGGCATCGCCACGACGCGCTCGACATGCTCTTCCTCCACGAGGTCCACACGGTCGCCGGGGCCAAGGAGGAAGCGTTCGACGCCGCGTACCGGGACCGGCTGATCCCCGCGCTGGCCTCGTCGGCTGCGAGCAGGCTGCTGTGGTACCTCCGGGTGGCCCACGGCAGCGGCCCGGCGTACACCGTGGTCTCGATCACCGGCTGCCGCGACGCGGCGGCGTGGCACGAGCTCGCCGAACGAGTCCGGTTGGGTGATCTGGCCGAGTGGTGGGCGGAGGTCGACTCGATGCGCCACGCCTACGAGGCCAAGATCCTGACCACGGTCCCCTGGTCGCCGCTGCAGGACATCGACCTTGCCTCGGTTCCCACCGACGGCGCCACGCAGGACAACACCCTCTTCATGGAGGACACGGCATGGCCCTACCCCGGCGGGCTCGGCGCGTACCTGGCCAAGGCCGGCACGCTCTACGCGGACGACACGCTGCGGGCCCAGAGGGAGGAGGGAACAGGGATCCTCGACCTCGTGGCCGCCTTCCAGCCCGCGTACGGGTCGCACCGCACCACCGAGGTCGTCCTGTGGCAGCGGATCGTGAACCACAAGGCACTGCTCTGGCTGCTGGCCAATGACCTGCCGCCGTCGGCAACGGCGCCCGGCACCTGGATGCACGACGCCCTTGCCGTGCGCGACCGCTGGGAGAGTCGGATCCTGCGCAGCGCCTCGTGGTCGCCGCTGCACTGACCCTCAACGGTTGACACCGGCCGCGCCCCGTCCCAACCGGCACAATCGACATGGCCAAGGCAGGCACAATCGACATGGCCAAGGCAGGCACAATCGACATGGCCAAGGCAGGCACAATCGACGTGGGCCAACGCGGGCACAATTGCATGTCGACGCGCCGGGGGATCCCCGTAACGTGTGAGGGATGACCGTGACCGCCGACCACACGCAGGCGCCGCAGGCGTGGCTTCGCCCCTCACCCCGGCTGTGGCGGATGCGACGCGCCGAGGTGGCGGTCGTCACCACCGTGGTCGCCGCCTTCGTCGGACTCGTGTTCCTGGGCGCGCTCGGGGCCCACAGCCGGCCTGCTGAGCTTCCTCGGCGTCGCGCTGCTCGGCTCCCTCGAGGCCTGGTTCCTCCACCGCCGCTTCCGCGCCTGGCGCTACCAGGAGCGCTACGAGGACCTCATCGTCGCCCGTGGGGTCATGGTGCGGCGGCTCTCGGTCGTCCCCTATGGGCGCATGCAGTTCGTCGAGGTGACGGCCGGGCCGGTGGAGCGCCTCTTCCAGCTCTCGACGGTCAAGCTCCACACGGCGGCGGCCGCGAGTGACGCCCGCATCCCCGGCCTGGAGACCGCCGAGGCGGCCCGGCTCCGGGACCGGCTGACCGAGCTGGGCGAGTCCATGGCGGCGGGCATGTGACACGGGCGTCGTCGGAGGGGGCGCCGTCCTGGGGGACGGTGGACGGGAACGCAGCGGACGGGGAAGCGGCGCACGAGGGGTGGCAGCGGCTCCACCCCCTGACGCCGCTGGCGCGGATCGGCCGCCTTGCCCCCGCGCTCTTCTTCCTCCTGCTCATCTCGACCGTTCACTCGAAGGTGGAGAACCAGACGGCGGAGACCGACTACCTCGTGGTCATCACGTTGGGCTCTGCACTCTACGGCTACATCCACTGGATGGTGACGCACTGGCGCTTCGAGGCGGAGACCCTGCGCATCGAGACCGGCCTCATCCGCAAGGACTCGCGGCGCCTGCCGCTCGCCCGGATCCAGGCCGTCGACATCGTCCGGCCACTGCTGGCCCGCCTCCTCGGGTTGTCCGAACTGCGCGTGCGCCTGGCCGGTTCGGGATCGACCGACGGGCGTCTGGCCTACCTCACGGCGGCCCAGGCCACCGAGCTGCGCCTCCGGCTGCTCGCCCGGCGCCACGACCCCGAGGCCCTCAGCGAGGCCGACGGCGGGCTCCCGATGGCGGCGGTGACCCTCGGGCCGTTGATCGGCTCGGTGCTCCTGTCGCTCGTCAGCATCGTGCTCGTCGGCACCGTGGCCACGTTGGGCGCGCTGGACCAGTTCGAGCCCCGGACGGCGAGCACGGTGGGGGGGTTCCTGGCCGTCTACCTGCTCAGCTTCGCCGGTGTGGTCTGGCGACGGCTCTCGGGCCAGTACGGCTTCGTCGCCGTCGAGGGGCCCGAAGGTGTCCGCATCAGCCGGGGCCTGCTCCAGACGATCTCCGAGACGGTTCCCTACTCGAGGATCCAGGCAGTGCGGCAGGTCCAGCCGTTCCTGTGGCGCCCCTTCGGCTGGTGCCGCCTCGAGGTGGACGTCGCCGGCGCCACGGCGCGCAACCAGCGCGGCGAGGGGACGAGCGTCGTCCGCAAGGCGCTCCTGCCGGTGGGCTCGGCCGCGGCCGCCCACCACCTCCTCGACCGCCTGCTCGGCGCGCCCGATCCCCTGCGCACCGCGCCGCCGCGCCGGGCACGCTGGAAGGCGCCGCTGAGCTTCCACTTCCTCTCGGCCGGCCACGACGGCACCCACGCCATGTGCGTCACCGGGCGCATCAACCGGACCACCACCTGGGTCCCGCTCGAGAAGACGCAGAGCGTCCGGCGGGTGCAGGGTCCGCTGCAACGCCCGCTGGGCCTGGCCACCGTCCACGTCGACGTGGCGGGGCGGCGGACCCGCGGGGAGTTCCGGGACCGGACCGTCGAGGACGCGGACCGGCTGGTCGCCGAGTTGACGGCGTGCAGCCGCTCGGCCCGGCAGGACCGCTACGCCGAGGCCGGGAACCGCATCGGGAAGTAGTCGATGGAGCGGATGCCCCCGGTGTAGAGGAGCGTATGGCCCGGCTCGACCTCGTAGTCGGGGATCCGTCGGTGCCACTCGCGCAGCGCCGTGCGCAGCTCCAACCGCGCCAGGTTCGAACCCAAGCACCGGTGGATGCCACCTCCGAAGGCGATGTGGCGGTTCACCTCGCGGTCGAAGCGCACCTGGTCGGCGTCTTCGAATTCCGCCTCGTCGGTGTTGGCCGAGCCGATCATGACCATGACCTGGTCACCGGGATGGACGGGGCACCCACCGAGCTCGATCTCCTCGACCGCAACGCGGGCCACGCCCATCACCGGCGTCTCCCAGCGGAGCAGCTCCTCCACGGCGTTGGGGATCAGCCCCGGGTCGTCGACGAGCAGGCGCCGCTGCTCGGGGTGCTGGGCCAGATAGGCGAACATGCAGTCGAGTGTGGCCGTGACGGTGTCGAGGCCGGCGATGAGGAACAGGAAGCAGATGTCGAGGATGTCCTCGCGGGTGAGCCGGTCACCCTCGACCTCGACGTCGAGGAAGTGCGAGAGCAGGTCGTCACGGCGCTCGACCTCGCGCTGGTCGAGGACCTCGTTGAAGTACTCGTACACCGAGTCGGCCGTCTTCTGCTGGTGGGCGTCGACGTCGGGTGACCCGTAGCGCTTCCCCACGACGTGGTCCGGGCGGATGATGCCGTCCTTCATGGCCAGGAAACGGTCGAGCTCCTCCATGGGGAGCCCCAGGAGCGTGAGGAACACCTGGGAGGGGAACGGGACGGAGAATTCCTTGGCGAAATCCACCTCGCGCCGGTCGACGAACCCGTCGATCAGGTGGTTGACCAGCTTGCGGACCTCGGACTCCATCTCGGCCGTCTTGCGCGGCGAGAACAGGGGGTCGAGCAGGCGACGGTACTTCTTGTGCTCGGGGGGGTCGATCTGCAGCGGGATCATCGGCCGCTTGTTCTTCAGGTCGACCGCATCCATGTTCGAGGAGAAGAGCTCGGCGTGGCGCAGGGTGTAGTCGATGTCCTCCTTGCGCGTGAGCAGCACGCCGCGCGCGCCCGACGGCATGGCGACCTCCATCACCGGCATGTCGTCGCGCAACGCCTTGAACACGGGCTGCGGGTCGGCGGCCATCGCCGGGTCCATGCTGGCGAACGGATCCTGGCCGTCGACCTCGCCGGTCGCAGCTTCGGCGTCAGTGATCTCGGTGGTCTCGGTGGTGTTCGTCATCAGGTTCCCCCCGTGAGTTGCAGGATTTGGTTGAGCGAATGCACGAGTGAGTCGTCGTCGGTCTGCGGGATGATCCAGCTGGCGGCGAACACGCGGACGATCACGTCGGCCAGCTGGTCGCGCCCGAGCGCCCCGGAGGCGACGGCAGGCACGGAGTCGAGCGCGTCGCCGAGCCGGGCCAGGAGCTCCTCGCGCAGCGACGGCAGGTGGTCGAGCAGGTACGACATGACGAACCCAGGCTCGGACTCGAAGAGCGGCCGGCAGGGGTGGGTCCGGATGAAGTCGAACGAGTAGGCCATGAAGGCGGCCACCCGCTCCGCGGGCCGCTGCACTGCGGCCAGCACCTCGTCGAGCCCGATCCGGAAGCGCTCCCCGTCGTACTCGGCTGCCGCGGCCAGCACGTGGTCCTTGCTCGGGAAGTACCGGTAGAGAGTGCCGCGTGACACGCCCGCCGCCTCGGCCACTTCCAGCATGCCCAGGCGGCGCACCCCGCGGCGGCCGATGACGCCGAGGGCGGCGGTCAGGATGCGCTCCTCAGTGGGACTGAAGACGTGCTCCTCGAAGGTGTCCGGCCCGGCTGTGGGCGGTGGCTGTGGTGGCTGTGGTGGCTGTGGTCCCGCCTCCCACCGCCGGCAACGTCGCCGTCATTGTCGGACATATTAGACACTTTCTGTCCTGTCTGTCTCGCCGGGGTCCGGAGGGGCAAGGTCAGGCGAGACGAGGTCTGGAGAGGAGCGAACGGATCCCGAGGGACGAGGGCGGCCGCGGGCAGGCCCGGAGTCGGCCTCAGGGCGCCACGGTCTGCAGGACGGCGATGCGCCGGCTCAGGTTCACTGCGTGGTCGCCGATGCGCTCGTAGAAGCGCGAGATGAGCGTGACCTGCGCCGCCACGTCGGCGGGCATCTCGCCCTTGGCGATCTCGTTGGTCAGCCGGTCGTGGAGGATGTCGAGCTCCTCGTCCTCCTCGTGGAGCTCGAGGCCGGGCGCACCGCCGTGCACGTAGGAGCCGGCCACCGCCTGCCACATCTCGGCCGCCACCTCGGACATCCGCTGCACGACGCCCCGCGCCATCGGGGTCATGTCGGCTCCGGTGTTCGTGAGGGCGCGTTGCGCGATGTGCTCGGCCAAGTCCGCGCTGCGCTCGAGCTCGGGCAGCAGCAGCAGGGTGCCGACGAGCTCGCGCAGGCTCCGCTGCTCGAAGTTGTCGGCATCGATGAGCGACCAGATGATCATCTCGATCTGCGACGTCAGCTCGTCGATCTCCTGGTCGCCGTCGACGACCGCCTGGGCCAGTGCCGGATCGCCGTTCAGCAGCGCCCAGGTGGCGCGGGCCAAGGCCTCGCGGACCTGCGCGAACAGGTGCAGCACCAACTCCTCGGCTCGGCGGGTCACGCTGAGAAGCTAGCCAACTCAGCGGGACGAGTTACCTCTCCCCCTTCACGCGCCGTCCGGGTGTCACGGAGGGGAGCGGACGAGCGTTCGCCGCGGCCGCTCCACGGTGTGGAGCCGGACCTGGGAGGCACCTGAGGACGACCGGGCGCCGGCCGGTCAGCCCGATCCCGGCGTGCGCCGGCGCCGGCGCACGACGGGGACCGCGACGAGCGCCACCAGGCCCAGCACGCCGATCAACGTGGCCAGCAGACCGAGGCTGTCGGCCGAGGTGGTTCCATAGGTCAGCGTCACGTCGTGGCTGGTCGGGACCACCACCATCAGGTTGGGGGTGACACGCCACGGACCGTCGGCACCACTGACGTGCCAGTTGGGGAAGTAGGAGACCTTGACCAATACGGGCGTCCCGACCCGTGACACGTGGAAGCGGACCGACGTGTCGCCCTGCCGCACGCCGCTGACCTCGGTGGTGCCGGCCTTCACCACGGGCGGACGAGTGCTCCCCACGGCCACGCGCGGCCATGACGACGGGCCGTCCTGCGCCAGCTCCACGTTCCAGCGGTCCGGGTGGTCGTACCAGGCGAGGGACGGGGCCAGCCAGCTCGAGGGCGCCGGCTTGACGCCAGAGAGGACGGCCGGCTCGTTGGCCAGGGGCGTCACGATGGGTGAGTCCTTGACCCGATAGATGCTCCACGTGGTGTGCGAGACGAGGCCGTTGTAGTCGTAGGTCCACGGCCCGGTCCGCGCCACCAGCTGCAGTTCGGGATCGGCGTCGGCCTGCCGCTGGATCTCGGGGGTCTCGGCGATGAAGTAGCGCACGCCCAGCAGCTGCAGGTGCTGCACGCCGAGTGACACGTCCACCGGGCCGTACGGCAGACCGACCTCCGGCTCGGACGGCCCCTGCGAGAGCTCGGCCTGATTGACGAAGTGGTAGGGCGTGGTCGTGGACGACTCGAAGAGCAGCCCCTCCATCGAGTCGATGCACCCGTTGGTCCAGTAGGGCAGGAGCATCAGCGCCTCGGGCGTGCCGAAGCGGTTCTCGCTCTCGCTGTACTCCCACATGGCGCGCCCACAACCATGCTGCTTGCCGACGCTCGTCATGGCCTGCATCAACGCGTGGTACTCCGGATACGACGCCTGACCCTCGTAGCCCTCGTAGTTGTAATTCGCCCAATTCGTCACCTGGTTGGACCCGACATCGACCGGCAGCGACGACGCGGGGAAGACGAACGGCGGCACGACCGCAACGAGCGTCGCCACCAGTCCCAGGGCGGCGCCGCTCACCGCCGCCGGCGCCCAGCGCGGGGACGGGCGGCGGCGCCGGACGGGCTCCGGCTGACCATGGCCGAGGGGCTCCGCCATCCACGGGAGGACCCGCTGCTCCGCCTCCCAGTGCCGGACGCGGGCCCGGCGCCACGACGTGGCGGCGGCGATGCACCAGGTGCCGAACGTCCACGCCGCCATCAGGTACACCGAGATGAACCACAGCGGCAGCAGGCGGACGTTGTACAGGCTGCCCTGAGGGTCCAGGGCGGTGGCCAGCGCGGCCGCGATGCCCAGCACGGTCACGGTGACGCCGAAGCGGCTGCGGACGACCACGGCCGTGACGGCACCGAGGCCGGCCAGGACCAGCGCCCAGGCGTCCGCCTCGGGGAAGTACTGCGCCCAGCCTTCGACGTTGGTGTACCCCATGGCCGTCGTGTAGGCGTGCTCCAGACCGAAGGGGACGAGCCACCAGCCCGAGAGAAGGAGGCCGACGCCCACCGTCGAGGCGGCCCACCACAGGATCCGCCGACGCGGGACCTGGACCGCCGCCGGGTCGCCCCGCCACACGGTCACGCGCTGGTCGGTGATGCCCCAGTGCGCGGGCAGCAGCTCCACCACGGTGAGGATCAACGCCCCGCCCAGTGCGTAGAAGGCGGGGACGATGTGCGAGAGCACGCACAGTGCCAGGACGGCGGCGGCCCAGCCGCGGCAGCGGCCCTCCCGGACGGCACGGGCGAACAGCCCGAGGAACACGATGGCGAGGGACAGGCTGAAGGAGTACGAGTACTCGCCGGCCAGGGTGGAGAAGAGGTTCCCGCCCAGGATGGTGAACGTGGTGTCGAACAGGAACGGCAGGGTGGCTGCGGCCAGCAGCGTGGGGATGGGAGGCCGCAGCCGGAAGAGGCGGCCACAGGCCCAGGCGCACACGGGCAGCAGGATCGACCCGAGAATGGTGCCCATCTTGAAGGCGAGCGCGTAGGGGATGACCCAGCCCGCGAGCGCGATGAAGAGGTCGGGCAGCGTGAAGTAGAAGGTGTAGACGGGGAAGCCGTCGTACCAGCCCGGGTCCCAGCCGGTGAGATGGCCGTGGGCGATCAGCGACTCGAGGTACTTCGGCATGGCGATGTGCGCGCCGGTGTCGCCACCCGTCGTCGTGCTCGTCGTGACGAGCAGGCTCGGGTGCAGCTGGGAGAGGGTGACCACGATGACGGTGGCGATGGTCACCACGGTGATGGCCCCGGGCAGCCACCACAGCCGGCTCCGGTCGTCCACCGCCCTTGCCGGCTCCCCTGCCTGCCCCCCGGCCGGCCCGCCTCCGGGCACCCCGGACATGCCGGGAACGTCGGCACCGGCCGTCGCGCCCGTGGCGGCATGGCGCGGCGCCGCGTGCCGAGGGGACGGCTTGGGGTGGTGCACGCTCAAGGGATCCGGGTCGGGCTCGGGGGACTCACTCACACGAGGCGGTGCGGCGGGCGCTCCGACGGGTCGACCCCGACGGTGCTGACCCTCGGCCACATCGGCTGTACGTTACCGGCCGCGTCTCGGCCGGCGGCTTCACCCCGACCACCCGGTCCGACCTGGCAGGATGACCACGCGTGAGAACGGGCAGAACCGCCGCACCTCGGCTCGGGTGGTCTCGGTGAGGGTCCTCGCCATCGACCAGGGGACCTCGGCGACCAAGGCCGTCGTGTTCGGCGACGACGGCGAGATCCTGGCCTCGGTGGAGGCTGCGGTGACACCCCGTGCCGTGGCAGGTGGAGGCGTCGAGCAGGACCCCGAGCAACTGTGGGATTCGGTCCTCCACGCGGGACGCGACGCCATCGCACGGTCGGGAGGTGGCGTCGATGCCGTCGGCTTCGCCAATCAGGGCGAGACCGTCTTGGCCTGGGACCGCGGTACCGGGCGCCCTCTGAGCGTCGCCATCTCCTGGCAGGATCGACGTGCGGCGGCCATCTGCGCCGACATGGGGCCCCATGCCGCATGGCTGACCCGGACGACGGGGCTCCCCCTCGACCCCTACTTCGCCGCACCGAAGATGACCTGGCTGCGCCGAAACGTGACGAACGAAGGTGTGGTGACCACCACCGACGCCTGGCTCGTGCACCGCCTCACCGGCGCCTACGTCACCGACGCCACGACCGCCTCGAGGACACTGCTCCTCGACCTCGACGGGCGCACCTGGTCGGAGGAGGCCTGTCGCGTATTCGAACTGGACCCGACGGAGTGCCCGACGATCGTCGACAGCGCTGCGGAAATCGGCCGGACCGATGCATTCGGCCCGTCGCTGCTGCTGAGCGGACTGAGCGTGGACCAGCAGGCGGCACTCGTCGGGGAGCATTGCCTCGAACCCGGGGAATCGAAGTGCACCTACGGCACGGGCGCCTTCCTTCTCGCCAACGCGGGACCGCGCCCGGTCGCGTCCTCGGGCGGCCTGGCCGTGTCGGTGGCCTGGCAGCTGGGCGACCGTGTCGCCTACTGCGTCGACGGCCAGGTCTATGCGGCCGGTGCCGCCGTTGCCTGGCTGCGCCGATGGCGTTTCCTTGCGCAGGCGCGGGACCTCGACACCGTTGCGGGCTCGGTGCACGACAGCGGCGGCGTCACCGTGGTGCCCGCACTGAGCGGACTCGGCGCGCCCTGGTGGCGGCCGGACGTCCTGGCCAGCATCGAGGGGATCGGCCCGGGCACGGAGCCGGCCCACGTGGTCCGGGCCACCGTCGATGGCCTCGCGGCCCAGGTGACCCTGCTGGCCCGTGCCGCCGCGGTCGACCTCGGTCGTCCGCTGGCCCTGCTGCGAGTCGACGGCGGGCTGACACGCTCACGGATCCTCATGCAGACCCAGGCCGACTTGCTCCAGATCCCGGTCGAGGTCGCGTCCTCCCCTCATGCGACCGCTGCCGGCGTTGCCGCGCTGGCCCGCCTCGGCGCGGGTGCCGGGCGGACGCTGGACGACGTGGTCCCGCCGGCCGACACTCCCACCCGCTACGAGCCCGCCATCGCCGGTGCCGAGGCCGCCGAGCGCCTGGCGGCCTTCGAGCGCGCCGTGGCCCGCCTGGCCGGTCCGACCGGTGAATCGTCATCGTGACGGACGACCGCACCTACGACGTCGCCGTCATCGGTGCCGGCGTGGTCGGCACCGCCATCGCGCGGCAGCTGGCTCGATACCGTCTGCGCACCACCGTGCTCGAGCGCGCCAACGACGTGGGCACGGGGACATCGAAGGCGAACACGGCCATTCTCCACACCGGCTTCGACTGCCAACCGGGGACCCTCGAGGCGGCACTGGTCCGGAGGGGTCACGAGCTGCTCGGCGCGTACGCGGCCACGTCGGGCATCGCCCTCGAGAACCCCGGGGCCGTCCTGGTGGCGTGGGACATGGAGCAGGCGGCCCGGCTCGACGACGTGCTCGCCAAGGCCAGGGCCAACGGGTACGCGCGGGCCGAGCGGATCACGCTCGAGGAGCTCTACCGGCGCGAGCCGCACCTCGGCGCGGGGGCCACGGGGGCCGTGGTCATCCCGGACGAGTCGATCATCTGCGCCTGGAGCACCAGCATCGCCTTCGCCACCGAAGCCGTCGGCTCGGGGACCGAGCTGCAGCTGGGCGTCGAAGTCACCGACGTGGAGCGCGACGGGGATGCCTGGCTGCTGCGCACCACGGCGGGCCCGGTCCGGGCCGAATGGGTCGTCAACGCGGCCGGCCTCGGCTCCGACCTCCTCGACCGGCGATTCGGGCACGGTGCGTACACCATCACGCCCCGCCGGGGCCAGCTCATCGTCTTCGACAAGCTGGCCGGCTCGCTCCTGTCGTCGATCCTGCTGCCGGTGCCGACCGAGCGGACGAAGGGGGTCCTGGTGGCACCGACGGTCTACGGCAACGTGCTGCTCGGGCCTACCGCCGAGGACGTCGTTGATCGGGCGGACACGGCCACGACCACCGGCGGCCTCGACGCCCTGTTCGACGCGGGTCGCCGGATCATGCCCGACCTGGTGCACGAGGAGGTGACGGCGGTCTACGCGGGCCTGCGGGCCGCCACCGAGCACCGGGACTACCAGATCACCATCCACGAACGTGAGCGCTATGCCTGTGTCGGGGGCATCCGGTCCACGGGACTGACCGCGTCCCTCGCCATCGCCGAGCACGTCGTCGATCAGATGGGAGCCGCTGGGCTCTCGTTGGCGGAGGCCGAGCACGAACCGGCTGTCCCGCACATGCCCGTGCTGGCCGAGCGCAGGACGCGGGCGTTCGAGGACGCCGAGATGATCGGGAGCGATCCGGCCTACGGCCACATCGTGTGCTTCTGCGAGCGGGTCACCGAGGGGGAGCTGCGGGACGCGCTGAGCGCCGCGGTCCCGGCGGTCGACCTCGGTGGTGTGCGCCGCCGCACCCGGGCGACCAACGGACGCTGCCAGGGCTTCTTCTGCGGCGCCGCAGTCACCGCCCGGTTGGCGTCGCGGTGAAGCCATGAGTCGCAAGGTCATGACGGTCGACGCGCTCGTCGTCGGCGCCGGACCCGCCGGCCTGGCCGCCGCCACTGCGCTGAGGGCGGGTGGTGCGGGAGGCGTCGTGGTCGTGGACCGGGAAGACGAGGCCGGCGGGACGCCCCGTCTGTGCGAGCACACCGGGTTCGGTGTGCGCGATCTGCGGCGCGTCCTGAGCGGGCCGGCGTACGCGCGTCGGTGGGTGGACCGTGCCGTCGCATGCGGCGTGGACATCCGGACCCGCACCATGGTGACCGGATGGGCCGCCTCGGGTCGCGCCGAGGTGACGGGTCCGAGCGGGTTGCTCGAGATGGAGGCGCGGGCGGTCGTGCTGGCCACCGGGGCCAGGGAGCGCCCGAGGGCGGCCAGGCTGGTCCCCGGGACGCGCCCCTCGGGGATCTTCACGACCGGACAGCTCCAGCAGTGGGTCCACCGCGAGCACCTCCCCGTAGGCCGGCGGGCTGTCATCGTGGGCGCCGAGCACGTCTCCTACTCCGCCGTGCTGACCCTGCGTGAAGCGGGCGTCCGCCCGCTGGCCCTGGTCACCGACCTGCCAGGCCCGCAGACGTTCCGCCTCTTCGACCTCTTCACGCGCGTCGGCCTCAGGGTGCCGGTGTGGACCGAGACGTCGGTGACCGCCGTGTACGGGCACGACCGGGTGGACACGGTGCTCATCCGGGGGCCCGACGGCGACGAGCGCGCCGTGGCCGCCGACACCATCGTGTTCACGGGGGACTTCATCCCGGACAACGAGCTGGCCCGCCTGGCCGGTCTCACCATCGACCCCGGCACACGCGGCCCGGCCTGCGGGTCCGACGGGACGACCACCGCAGACGGGGTCTTCGCGGCCGGCAACGTCGTCCACCCGGCCGAGACCGCCGATGTGGCTGCCCGGCGCGCCGTTTCAGTCGGTCGCGCCGCTGCTGCCTGGCTACGCGGTGACCACGACCTGGCACCTCACGCCATGGTCGACGTGCGGGTGGCCGACCCGTTGCTCTGGGTGGTCCCCAACATGGGCCATGCGCACCGACGTGCGGAGGGGTCCTTTCTGGTCAGGACCCGGGTCTTCTTGGACCGTCCCCGTCTCGACGTGACGCAGGGCGGCCGGCTTCTGGCCTCCCATCGGCTGCGGCGCATGATCCCGAACCGGTCTCATCCCATTCGATCCGACTGGTGGCGACTGGTGCAGCCCGGGGAGGACGTGCACCTCTCGGTGTCGTGACCGCACGCCGGCGGCAAGCCACGGTGCCCTGGCACGCGAAGAGCGGCACCCCGAAGGGTGCCGCTCTTCGCAAGACATCCGGCGGGTCAGGACATCTGGGCCAGGATCTTGGCCTTCTGGTCGTTGAACTCGGCTTCGGTCAGGATCCCCTGATCCTTGAGGGTGGCCAGCTCCTTGAGCTTGTTGATGAGCTCATCGGAGTCGGGTGCCGCCGCGACCGGCTCCGGCGGCGGAGCCGCCGCCTGTGGCGCTGCCGCCGGCTGTTGGGCTGCCGCGTCCTGCTGGGCGTACTTCTGCTGCTGGTGGTGGGACACACCGCCGGCCACGGCGGTCGCCGTGCCGGCGATGACCGCGGTGCGGCCCACCGTGCGTAGAACCGGGCGTCGCCTCAATGGCATCGTGTGCTCCTTCTCCTCGATGGTCTGTCTGGATTGAATTATGCCTGAACGGGCGGGTTCAGCCTTCGGTGTGCTCGGCCAGCTCGGCCAGGGCCTCCTCGACCAGCAGGGCCGGGATCCGCGCCGAGTCGATGACGACCCCGCCCGACCCCTGCACCGCCTCGACCAAGGGCTTGGCCCACAGGTCCTCCCACACCACGGCCAGGGCGGAGTTGTTGGGGGGCAGCTGCTCGGCCACGTGCAGCAGGTCCTCCTCCTTGATCAACCCGCCGACCTCACCCTCGAGCTCGCCGAAGGCGGCGAGGGCGTCGAGCTGGTCGAACTCGAGCAACACCACGTCGCCCGCCTCGTCCTTCATGACGAAGACCAGGTCGAGGACGCGCACGAGACCGCTGCCCACGAGCTTCTCGATCTCGGGCGCCACGTTCCCGTTGAACTGGTTGCCCGGGAAGGCCACCACCGTGTAGCTGACCGGTCCTGTCGTCATCGTGTCTCCTTGTTCTCAGGCGTCTGAGGTTCCGTGTGGTCTGGGGTTCCGGTCCCAGTGGGGCCTCAGCTGGCGAGGATCTTGGCCTTCTGGGCGTCGAACTCGGCGTCGGTGATGACGCCCTGAGCCTTGAGGTCGGCCAGCTTGGAAAGCTGGTCCGCCGTGCTCCCACCGGCCGAGCCGGCCGTCTGCTTGACGTACTGGTCGAAGGCCTGCTGCTGCTGCGCCGCCTCCTGGGCCGCCCGCTCGTGCATCTTGCCGCCACGGGCGATCAGGTACACGAACACGCCCAGGAACGGCAGGATGATGATGAAGAGCACCCACAGCGCCTTGGCCCAGCCCCCCAAGTCGTGGCTGCGGAAGATGTCGATGAACACCATGATCAGCAGCCAGATCCAGATGACGAAGAGGAAGAAGTACAGCATCGTCAAGAAGAAGTCGAGGATGGGGTAGGTCGTGGCAAGCATGTGGGCTCCTTCTCGTCGCAACGGGCTCGTCGTAACGGGCACCGTCCGTGCCGGCGTCGTGGTCGTCCCGGTCCCCCGTGGGGGTCGGGATTGCCCGCGACTCCCTATGTTGTAGTCCAGATGTCGGAATCGTGACCACTCCGACCGTCGGCGCGACCGTTTCCGGCGTCGTTCACCCTTCGGTCACACGTCAGCGGTGCCAGAGCCCCCCTTGCCGCAAACGCACGGCGGCCGCGGGGTAGGCGCTACAGCCCGGTCTCGGCCTGGAGGCGGCCGCTCTTGACCGCGGCGGCGAAGGCCTCGTAGTCACGCTCGTTCTGGTCGGCGTAGGCCTCGGAGAACTTCACCAGGGCCTTCTCGAAGGTGTCGCTGGTCCCGAGATACGCGGCGATGGCGATCCGGTCGCTCGAGCGGGCGTGCGCCCGGGCCAGGGCGTGCGCGCACAGGCTGGCGTAGACCTGCACGCCCTGGGGCAGGGCGGTCTCGGGATCGATCGACCCCTTCCAGTCCTGGAGCTGGCGCAGGTAGTAATCGTGGGCGCGCCCATCGGGCGCCTGGGATGCCTCGACGCGCTGCCAGCCGAGGAAGATGTCGCTGGCGGCCTGCATGAGCCGCTGGCCGGCGACCACCCGCGCCCCGTGGTTGGCGTAGGCACTCTTCTTGGTGAAGCGCTCGAGCACCGAGGCCTCGGCCTCCTTGGCCTGCAGGAAGAGGACGTCGTCGGGCCGCGGGCCGTGCAGCAGGATGATCCAGACCCGGGTGCCGACGCTGCCCACGCCGACCACCTTGCGGGCCATCTGGCTGAACTTGTACTGCTCGAGCAGGTGGCGCCGGTCCGTGGTCAGGGTCTGGCGGTAGCGACGCAGCAGGTTGTGGAAGAACTCGGTCGTGCGCTCGCTCTCGAGCTGCGGGTAGACCTCCTCGACCGGCACGATCAGAGGCGGGTCGCTCTTGATGCGGCGCTTGCCGTCCACCACGTAGGTGAGCTTGTCCAGGGCCTTCATGGAGTCCTTGGTCATCGCCTTCTCGATGAGCCGCTCGGCGTTGGTCGCCAGGCGCCCGTCCGTCTTCGAGCCCGTCGTCTGCGCCTGTTCTTGCAACGCGGCGACCAGAGGCTCGACCTCGATGCGCGAGTACCAGACCTCGAGGTTGGTCATCTCCGCCAGCATGCGCATGTGGTCGCGGTAGGACCGGCCCACCGCCAGCACCCCCTCCTTGGCCACGTCCTTGGTGAACCCACGGTGCCGGCACGCCACCACGATGCTCGCGGCCAGGCGCTTGACGTCCCACTCCCACGGGCCGGGATTCGTCTCGTCGAAGTCGTTGCAGTCGAACATGAGCTGGCGCTCGGGCGAGCCGAACACGCCGAAGTTCGACAGGTGCGCGTCCCCGCAGATCTGGGCCTTGAGGCCCGAACGCGGCGTGGTCGAGAGGTCCGAGGCCATGATGAGCGCCGCCCCCCGGTAGAAGGTGAAGGGCGAGACCAGCATGCGGCCGTAGCGGATAGGCACCAGCTCGGGGACCCGGGTGGTCCCCTGCTCTTCGAGGAGCGACACCGGATCGGGACGGTCGGCCTGCGGCTCGAAGACGGCGTGGCTGGAACGGGGCACGGCGGCTCGGGCCTCCTTGCCCTTGGCCTTGCTGTCCTCGTCGCTCAGGTGCGGCACCATGGGCGGGATGGAACTCTCCCCCACCGGCACCACCTCATGGCCCGACTCTGTCTTCGCCATCGTCCACCTCCCTGGAAGCCCGGCCCCCCGGGACCCCGGCCGACCGGGGTCGCAGCCGCCCTGCCACCCCGAACCCTACGCAGCTGCAGGACCCGGCGCAGGTCCGGCCGGCGGCCGCGTGACTCTTGGTACTTTCCTTGACACCTGGACCTGACGACAATTCGAGGGTGACCCCGGGCCCGGCGACGACCGAGGACGAGCGACCGGAACCAGGTCCGGCGGCGGCAATGGCGGCAACGGCCCCGGACCCTCGGCCCTCGACCCGTCGCGGCCGCGTCTGGGCGGGCATCAAGCGCCTGATCGACGCCATCAACGCCAGCGACGACGCCGCGGTGGAGTCCGCTGTCCTCGCCCTCAGCCAGCGCAAGCGCTGGCTGGCCCCGCTCGGCATCATCGTCGGGGCCTTTCTCATGCTCTTCCAGGGTGTCAGGCTGCTCGTCACCAACTGGCGGCTGACGCTGGTGCAGGTCCTGCCCGCCATGTGGATCTGGCTGGCCATGCTCGACCTGAAGATCCACCTCCTCCACGGGAAGCAGTTCCACGTGATCCGCGGGCCCGCCCTCATCCCCGCGGTGCTGGCTGTCACCGCGTTGACCGCTGGCAGCTTCTACCTGAACGGCGTCTTCGCCTTTGCCATCTCGGTCCCCGGGAAGCCGGAGATCCGGCCCGCCTTCTCCAAGGCCAACCAGCACCTCAGAGTCATCCTGTCCTGGGGTTGTGCCATCGGCCTGGCGCTGTCCTTCTCGTCGCTCGTCGTCACCCGCTGGGGCCACTGGCCGTTCGCCATCTGCCAGAGCATCGTCGTCGCCATCATGATGCTCTGCTACCTCTCGGTGCCGGCCCGCATCGTCGGCATCGACACCAAGAAGAACACCAACGCCCGGGACAAGTTGGCCGCCTCCGCGGTCGCCGGCGCCGTCGGCGCCGTGATCTGCTCGCCGCCCTACTTGATCGGGCGCCTGGGCATCCTCATGCTCGGCTGGCGCTATCTCTTCTGGGTCGGCATCGCGCTGCTGGTCATCGGGGTCCTCCTGCAGACGGGCGTGACCAGCGCGGTGAAGGCGGTCAAGTTCTCGGCCAAGCTCGTCGGGACGCCGTCCTCGTCCTTCCCGCCGGACCCCGCCGCCTGAGGGGTCGCCCCGGGTGTGACACGGGTGCGACCCGGGTGTGATCCAAGTGCGAACCGGGCGTCCTCCCAGGGACTCCACGGGATCCGGGCACGGGAGCGGCCGAACGGGTAGAACGGGGTCGACGTAGCCGCTAGCGCCGCTCTGCGAGGACACCGGCCCAATGACCCGAGATACCGCGTTCGGGTCGGGTGGAGGGGGGACCGACCACCACAGCCACGACGGCCATGCCGTCGGCCTAGGCGTCGACGCCGTCGTCGTCGCCGACGAGAGTGCCGGGACGATCGAGTCCTGCGTCGGCGCGCTCGCCAAGGTCCCCGGCCTCGGCCGCGTCGTCGTCGTCGACCACGGCACCGATGGCGCCGGCACCAGGGTCGAGGGTCTCGGGGCCAAGGTCGTGCCCGACCCGCGGAACCCGGGGCTCGCCGCCGGGCACAACACCGGGCTGGCCCTCGCCACCGCACCCTTCGTGCTCCTCTGCCGCCCGGACGCCGTCGTGATCGCCGATGCCGTCGCGGCGGGCGTGGCGTGGATGGCCGCGCACCCCGACGTCGCCGGGCTCCAGGGCGCGGTACGCGGCCGGGAGAGCCAGGCCGACCAGCGCACCTACCCCCGGGCGCCCGGGGCGTGGCTCTTGTGGGCACGGGTCCTCGGCTCCCCGGGACCGGACCGCACCCGACGCGGGCACCCGGGGTCCGGCCGCCCGGAGCGCTCGGCGCAGCCGGCGGACGGGCCCGCCGAGGTCGAGGCGCTGGCCGCGGTGGTGCTGGTGGCCCGGCGCGACGCGCTCGATGCCGTGGGTGGCTTCGATCCCCAGTACGTCGCGCACTGGGAAGACCTCGACCTGTCCCGGAGGCTGCGCGCCGCCGGCTGGCGGCTGGCGGCCACGCCCGAAATGTGGGCCGTGGACGCCGTCGCCACCCCGGCCGTCGCCACCCCGGCCGTCAGGCCCTCGGCCGTCGGCCGCGCCGGCGTCACGAGCCGCACCGGCCGCACCGGCCGCACCGACCGGGAGCGCCTGTGGTGGCGCGGTGCCATGCGGTACGCCGCGCTGTGGTTCGGGACCGGCGGCTGGATCCTCGCGGTGCCGGCCGCCGCGCTGAAGTGCTTCTTGATGTCGTTCTCGCGCCACAACGACGCCGGGCGGTGGTGGAGCGAGCTGTTCACCGCACCGCTGTGGGTACGCCGACATCGGCGCCGACTCCGGAGGGGCCGCCGGATCCCGGTGCACGACGCGGTGTCCGGCGTCAGCTCCTGAGGAGCCGCCCCGGCTCGGCGGCGGCCGCGGCATCCGCCGCCCGCCAGGTGCGGTAGCCCCCGTCGAGGTTGCGCGCCTTGAGGCCGAGGTCGTGCATGAGCATGGTGGCGGTGTGCCCGCGCTGGCCCACCTCGCAGTAGACCAGGAACGGTCCCGGCCCGAGGGTGTCGAGATGCTCGCGCAGCGATTCGAGCGGCACGTTCACGCTGCCGGGGATGACGCCGCGCCCGCATTCGGCCTCGGAGCGCACATCGAGCAACGTCCAGCCGCCGGCCACCAGTCCGGCCACCTCGTCGGGCTCGACCACGTCGCACTCCCCCGACATGATGTTCTCGGCCATGTAGCCCAGCATGTTGACCGGGTCCTTGGCCGACGAGAACGGTGGCGCGTACGCCAGCTCGAGGTCGGCCAGCGCATCGGCCCGCAGCCGCGCCGCCATGGCGGTGGCCAGGACGTCGATTCGCTTGTCCACGCCTGAGCCGCCCACCGCCTGGGCGCCACAGATCATCCCGGTGGACGGGTCGAAGATCATCTTGATCGACATCTGCTCGGCGCCCGGGTAGTACCCGGCGTGGTTCATCGGGTGGGAGCGGATGACCCGGTAACGGCTGCCGGCGACGCGCAGGCGCTTCTCATTCCACCCCGTCATGGCCGCCGTCAGGCCGAACACCTTGACGATGGCGGTGCCCTGCGAGAGCACGGGGCGCACCGGTCGGCCACAGATGCGGTCCGCCACCCTCCGTCCCTGCCGGTTGGCGATGTTCGCCAGGGCGATGAGCGAGGACTTGCCGCCGAGGGCGTCGGCCTTCTCCACCGCGTCGCCCACCGCGTAGATGTCCGGGACGCTGGTACGTCCGTCACCGTCGACCTCGATGCCGCCATGAGGACCGAGCGCGAGCCCCGCCATCTCGGCCAGGCGCACGTCGGGCCGGACCCCGATGGCGGCCACCACGAGCTCCCCGGGCACCGTCCTCCCGTCAGCCAACACGACGCCCTCGCCGGTGACCTCGGCCACGCCCGTGCCCGTCAGCACCCGCACCCCGTTGCGCTCGAGCTCGGCCGCCACCAGGACGGCCAGCTCGGGGTCGAGCGGGGTGAGCACCTGGTCGGCCATCTCCACGACGGTCGTGTCGATGCCCCGGTGGGCCAGGTTCTCGGCCGTCTCGAGCCCGACGAAGCCGGCGCCGATGACCACCGCGGTTGTCGGCCTCTCCTCGGCGTCGCCGGCCAGCCGCTCGGCGTCCTCGACCGTGCGCAGCACGCGCACGCGGTCGAATCCGGGCAGGGGCGGTCGTATCGGCGCGGCACCTGGACTGAGGACCAGCGCGTCGTAGGGGATCGCCGATGTGGGGCCGGCTCCGCCCCCGGCCGGGCGCACGGTCACCGTGTGGCCGACCGGGTCGATGGCAATGACCTCGGTGCCGACCCGGACGTCGAGGCGGAAGCGCTCGAAGAGGCGCTCGGGCGTCTGTAGGAGGAGGTCCTCCTCGTCCTCGATCACCCCGCCCACGAAGTAGGGCAACCCGCAGTTGGCATAGGACACGTGGCCCGAGCGCTCGACCACGACGATCTCCGCCTGCTCGTCGAGGCGCCGCAACCGCGTCGCCGCCGACATGCCGCCGGCCACGCCCCCCACGATGACGATCCGCCGGCCCTCCTCGCCGTCTCGCCCCTTCCCGCTCGCTGCCGCGCTCACGCTCACGCCAGCTTCATGAACATCCGCTGGACCTCTTCCAGCGGGTAGCCCTCGACCTCGGCCTGCTCAGGGTTGGCCACGCAGTAGCTCAGGCCGGCCGCCACCAGGCGGAAGCCGGCCTGCTCGAGCGCTTTGGTGGCCGCCGAGATCTGCGTCACCACGTCGCGGCACTCCCTGCGGTCGTCGAGCATCCGCTCGATCCCCTCGAGCTGTCCCGCCACCCGGTGCAAACGGGTCCGCACGTCCCGGATCACCTCGTCGGGAAGCTGCATGTCACCTCTCCTCCGTTCCGCGCTACCCACGCCTCGAGGTACTTCGTTCGCGCCGTATACGGCCTTGCGCCGACCGCGTATACGACCGGCGTCGAATGTCCGGGCTCGAGCATATACCCCTACCGGTATCACCCGGTCTCGTAGAATACCCTCAGGGGTATATGGGCCGAGGGAAATGGGCCCGGGAACGGGCCCAGGGAGGAGCCATCCCTCCACCGTCGCCACGGGTGCGACCATCGACCGACTACGCACCGAGCTACCGGCGGGTTCGCTCGTCGGCGGGGCGGCAGCGGAGAACCACGACCTCCAGGCAGCCCTCACCCTCGAGGCCCCGCTCGTGGTCGGCATCCTCGTCGTCATGGGGTTCGTGCTGCTGCTGATCGCGCTGTGTGCACCGTTGATCGCCGCGGCCGGCGTGGTCATCACCGGCCTCTCGGTGGCGGGCGCCTTCGGCATCGCCCGTCTCATCTTCCAAGACGGGTTCTTCTCGGGCATGCTCAACTCCCAGTCCCAGGGCTTCGTGGACGCGTGGGGCCCGATCTTCTTCGGCGCCATGGTCTTCGGCGTGGCCATGGACTACACCCTCTTCCTGCTGTCGGCCGCCAAGGAGCGCTACGAGACGCACCCCGACCCCGAGCACGCCATGGTGGGGTCGGTGCGCTTCTCGCACTGACCCACCTGGGACCGGCCCCGCCTCGGATCGGTCTATTGATGGGGCAGACCAACGGCCGTGCGGCCCACCGAGGGACTTTGTTCTCTACCTGGGCCGGCGGCGGGCTACCGACAATGTGGCAGTGAGCGAGGCCCACCTGTCCAAACGCGTGCTGTTGGCCATCGCCGAGTCGCACCCCGATCACGGTGAGTTCGCCGTGCGCCGGGTGGACATCAGCCGAGGCTGGGGCAACCTGGTGAACGTGACCATCCACACCCTGCCTGACCGGAGCTGGGACCGGGCAGACGGCGCCGGGGGGCGCCGCCGCGGCCCGCACGCCCAGGCCGTGCGCGAGGCGGTCGAGCGGGCCCTGGCGCCGGAGCGCTGCCGGGTCAGCGTGCTCGACGTGGGCTGACGCCGGCCCGATAGCGTGCCGGGGGTGGCCCCGCTCGGCTCGCTCGAGACGTACCTCGGCCGGATCGGCCTGGGGGACGCCGGCGACCCGGGGCTGGCCCGGCTCCACCGGGCCCACGCCACGAGCATCGCCTTCGAGAACTTCGACTCCTACGCCGGCAACCCGGTCTCGCTCGGCCCCGCCGACTTGGAGCGCAAGCTCGTGGCCAACGGGCGCGGCGGCTACTGCTTCGAGCACAACCTCCTGCTGGCCGCCGCCCTCGAGTCGCTCGGGGGCCGGACCGCCGAGCCGATGCTGGCCCGGGTCCGCATGGGGCCCGAGGACGCACCCCGCCCGCTCAACCACCTGCTGCTCCGCGTGACCGAGCAGGACGGCGTGCGCTGGCTCGCCGACGTGGGCTTCGGTGGCGGCGGGCTGCTCGACCCGCTGCCCTTCGCCGCCGGGGCCGAGGCCGACCAGTCGGGCTGGCGCTACCGGCTCGTCGAGGACGGCCCCGAGCTCGTCCTGCAGACCTTCGCCGACGATGCGTGGAGCGACATGTACGGCTTCGTGCCCGAGCCGGTGCCGCATGTCGACATCGTCGTCAACAACTGGTTCACCGCCACGCACCCCGACTCGCCCTTCGTGACCGGGATCATGACGGGGTGGCGCACGCCTGAGCGCTGCCTGTCGTTGTTCGACTACGGCGAGCCCGTGGTGGTCGAGCGCCCGGTCGGCGGCACGTCGAGCATCACGCCCGTGGCGCGCGCCGACGTGCCGGCGCTCCTGGCCGAGCGCTTCGCGATCCCCGGGGTGATCCTCGGTGACGACGGGCGACTCGCCCTCTTGGGCTGAGGTGCCACCGCAACGGCGCCACGGAGTGCCGCGTCGGGACGCCGGTCAGTCGAGGAGGGCCTCCGACGGGCGGGCGATGATGTAGATCAGCGCGCCGATGAAGGGAATGATCAGGATCAAGACCGTCCAGCCCGCCTTGGCCCAGCCGGAGTGGTCCTTGCGCCGGAAGTTGTCGACGAAGCACCAGATGATGAAGAACAACAGCAGGACGACCCCGGCGAACATGAGGAACGTCCAGAACAGGCTGAGTAGCGGCCAGGTGTAGGCGAACATGGCGAGGTACCTCCTGGTGTCGACTGGTCGAAATCTAGCGACGTGCGTCGGGTCCGCGTTGGATGTCGGGCCTCAAGTCACCAGACCGTAGATGCTCCTCACCATGAGGTAGACGCCCAGGGCCAAGAAGAGATACACGATCGCCTGGTCGGTGTGGGTGTTGATCCAGCGGAGCAGGGCGTCGAGCCGGGCCTTGACCGTCTGCGGGCGCAGGGCAGCGTAGATCTCCAGCGTGAAGTAGCTCGCAGTGCACCACAGGCAGAAGAGGACCAGGCCCACGAACTCGGCGCTCGTGTTCACCTTGGCCTCGACGAGGGTGGACACTCCGGCCGCCACCAGGACCCAGGGCTGGAGCAGGAATCCGAGGCCGGCCGCCGCCACCGGGTTGATGTGGTCGACCGACGCCATCCACCTGGGCTGCTTCTTCTCCTTGCGCTCGGTGGCCGACCCCGCCCTGGCGCGGCGCCGGTACCCGAGGAACACGAGCACGATGCCGATGACCAACTTCACGCACAGGGCGGCGGTCGACGGTGTGGACTGCGGGATGAGGGGTTTGCCGCCGGTGACCGCCACCGTCAAGAAGACGATGGCCACCAGGGTGATCAGCCAGCCCAGGGTGAACCCGAGGCCCTTGAGCAGCCCTCGCTCGGCCGCCAGCAGCAGGATCATGGCCGACAGGGGAATGGGCTCGAGGGTGATGACCAGCCCGATCAGGAACAGGTCCAGTACCAGCATGCGTCCTCCCCGTCCGTCCAGCCGCGGCCGGAGCGTGGCAGAAACGTAGCCGCAGCCGCCTCAGGACAGCGAGCGCAGGCGGGCCCGCACCTCGGCCCCGAGGTCGAGCACCGTGGCCGCCGCGAGCGGCAGCTGCTCGGGCAGCGTGACCGTGAGGTCGCCCCCGCGCTCGACGGTCCAGTCGAGCTCGGCCCGCGCACCGACCAGGCGGACCCGCCGCAGGTGCGTGCCGTCGATGCCGCGCAGGGTGACCCGGCGCGAGGCCGGCATGCCGAGGACGAGCGCGTACACGCCTTCACCGCTCTTGGTGAAACGGACGGGGGTGCCCTCCGAGGTGACGGACTCGGTCACCACCCAGGGCCGGCTCCCGTAGACGGCCTCGCCGTTCTCTGCGAGCCAGGACCCGAGCGCGCGCAGCGGCGCTTGCTGCGGCTCGGGCACGGTGCCGTCGGGCCGCGGCCCGATGCCGATGAGCAAGTTGCCGTTCTTCGACACCACGTCGCAGAACATCTGGATGAGCTCGCGGTCCGTGATGATGTCCTCGGGCCTCTCGTCGCGGTTGGCGCCGAAGGAATGCCCCATGCCGCGAGCCACCTCCCACTTCTTCGTCGAGGCGCTGTGGAGGACCTCGTACTCGGGGGTGCGGAAGTCGCAGTGTTTGGGTGAGGAGAACGTGAGCCGCTTGCGGTCGGCCGGGATCCTGCTCCACGCGGCCTGGAGGAGCGCGCCCATGGCGCGCACCAGCGCGTCGGTGACCTCGTTGCGCGGCACGTCGTTCTGGCGCCAGCGGTCGTTGATGACGCCGTCTTCGACGGTGTTGTAGTAGTGAGCGAACAGCTCGGGCAGCCGGCGGTCCTTGGGCCAACCGATGTCGTTCCACAGCACCGAGGGCTGGTAGCGGTCGATCAGCTCGCGCACGTGCGCCGTGACGTAGCGCACGTACTCGGCGCCGTAGGGGACGGCCAGCACGGCGTCGGCCGCCTTGGACAGCACGGCGCGGTTGTAGGGCCAGTCGTAGCCACCCGAGTAGTACAGCCCCATGCGCATGCGCCGCTCGCGCACGGCCTCGGTCAGGTCACCCACCAGGTCACGCCGGGCGTGGTACTGGCCCTTGACCGGGTGGGCGGCGCCCGTCGGCCACAGGGCGAAGCCGTCGTGGTGCTTGGTGGTCAAGACGACGTAGCGGGCGCCGGCCGCCCGGCACAGCTCGGCCAGCGCGTCGAGGTCGGCTCCGGCGCTGGCGTCACTGAAGGTCTTGGCGAAGTTCTCGTAGGGGTAGTCCTCGCCGTAGACCTCGGCGTGGTGCCGCTGGGTCGGGCTCCCCTTGACCTGCATGGTGTTGAGGTACCACTCGGCGTAGGGGTTCTCCCGCAGCATCCGCTCGGGGCCCGACGTGACGAGCAGCTCCTGGATGTCGGGGACCCGGGGCGCCCAGCCCGGTACCGAGTAGGGGCCCCAGTGCAGGAATACCCCCAGCTTGGCGTCGTCGTACCAGTCGGGCACCCGGTGGGCCCGCAGCGAGTCCCAATTCCCCTCGTACATGTGAGCCGAGTCTCTCATGGACGCCCGCCGTGGCTCCTGGCCCAGGTCGAGGGGACCTCCGGCCCTACAGCAGACCCCGGCGGACCGCCAAGGTGGCCTGGTGAGCGAGGTCGCCCTGCGGGGCGTCACCAAGCGGTTCGGCGACGTCGAGGCGGTGCACGACGTCACGCTCGACGTCGCCGACAAGGAGTTCCTGGTGCTGCTCGGCCCATCGGGTTGCGGCAAGTCGACGGTGCTGCGCCTCATCGCCGGCCTCGAGGCGCCCAGCGAGGGGGCGATCGAGATCGGCGGCCGCGTGGTCAACGACATGGAACCCAACGAGCGCGACATCGCCATGGTGTTCCAGAGCTACGCGCTGTACCCCCAGATGACGGCCCGGCGCAACATCGAGTTCCCGCTGAAGAACCAGCGCATGCCCAAGGACGAGCGCGACCGCCGGGTGCGCGAGGTGGCCGACGTGCTCGAGCTCGACGAGGTGCTCGAACGCCGGCCGGCCCAGATGTCGGGCGGCCAGCGCCAGCGGGTGGCACTGGCCCGGGCCATCGTGCGGCGCCCCGAGGCCTTCCTCATGGACGAGCCGCTCTCCAACCTCGACGCCAAGCTGCGCACCCAGACGCGCACCGAGTTGATCGAGCTGCAACGGCGCCTGGCCACCACCGTGATCTACGTCACCCACGACCAAGTGGAGGGCATGACCATGGGCCACCGGGTGGCCGTGATGGAGAAGGGCGTGATCCAGCAGGTCGGCCGACCCGCCGAGATCTACGACCACCCGGTCAACCTGTTCGTGGCCGGCTTCATCGGCAACCCGCCCATGAACACCGTGCGCGGCACTCCGGCCGAGCGCGCCGGGACGCTGGTCCTCGAGACCGCAGGCGGCGACATCGGGCTCACACCGGGCCAGCAGGACGCCGTGCGGCGCCACGGCGCGGCCGGGGTGGTGGCCGGGCTGCGGCCCGAGCACGTGTTCCTCGACGACGACGGACCCATCGGCGCGACCGTCGCCGTGGTCGAGGCCCTCGGCTACGAGAACCATGTCGTGTGCCGCCTGCAGGACGGCCAGCAGGTGATCCTTCGGCGCTCCCCCGAAGAGCCGGTGCCCCACGAGGGCGAGGCGGTGCACCTCGGCGCCGACCCACAGCGCCTCCACCTCTTCGACGCGGAGAGCGGCGAGGGGATCGCCACGGGGATCCGCGCATGACCGCTCCGCAGACCACGCATACGACGTCACCGCCTTCGCCACCGGAGCAGAACGGCCCCGAACGCTCGCTACGTTCGCCGCGCTCGCCGCGCCGGCGCCGGCTCAACCAGGCCGCGCTCGCGTTCGCCCTCCTGGCGCCCTCACTCGTGCTCTACGCCGTGTTCGTCTTCTACCCCCTGATCCGCCAGATCTACCTGTCGTTCTTCGTCACGCCCCCGTTCCCCGGCGAGCCCAAGCGCTACGTGGGCCTCTCGCAGATCACCAGCGTGCTCAGCTCGCACGACTTCCTCAACAGCCTGTGGGTGACCCTCCTCTTCGTGCTCTTCACCGTGCCCATCGGCCTGGTCCTGGGGCTCCTCCTCGCCGTGCTGGCCCACCAGCAGCTGTCGGGCATCCGCGTCTACCGCACGATCTTCTCCTCCACCGTGGCCACCTCGGTGGCCGTGGCGTCGGTGATCTTCTTCACCCTGCTGAACCCGCAGATCGGGCTCTTCAGCTACTGGTTCGGCACGACCGGCCAGCTCTCGGTGCTCGACAACCCGCGCTGGGCATTGGTGGCCGTGTCCGCGGTGACCATCTGGCAGAACCTCGGGCTGTCCTTCATCGTGATGTCGGCCGGTCTGCAGGCCGTGCCCGACGACCTCCTCGAGGCCTCGCGGGTCGACGGTGCCCGCTCGTGGGCCCGCATGCGCCACGTCATCCTGCCCATGCTCTCCCCCACGCTGTTCTTCGCCATCGTGGTCGGGACCATCCTCTCCCTCGAGGCGTTCGGCCAGATCGACATCCTCACGGCCGGTGGCCCCCTGCAACACACGAACGTGCTCGTCTACGCCATCTACACCGTGGTGTTCAGCCAGAACGACCAGGGCCGCGCCGCGGTGATGACGGTGGCGCTGTTCTTCATCACGCTGGTGTTCACCTTGATACAGATCCGGCTGCTCGAACGGCGGGTGACCTATGAGCGCTGAGCCGGCGACGGTGGGGACGGTGGCCACGCTGGAGCCGGTGGCCACCCTGGCGCCGGGCTTCCGTACCTTCGTGATCGTCGCCGGCATCGCGTCGGTCGCCGGCATCGCGCTGATGCTGGTCAGCCGCCGCGGCGGCCCCACGGCCCGCCGCCGGTCGGCCGTCGTCGGCCGCTACCTGCTGCTCAGCGTGCTGGCGGTGATCGTGCTCTTCCCCATCTACATCACGGTGGTCGACTCGCTGCTCCGGCCCGACCAGGTGGTGGCCAAGCCGCCCATCTTGTTCCCGACCCACCCGCACTGGTCGAGCTACTCGACGGCTTGGAACCAAGGACACCTCGGCCGCTACCTGCTGAACAGCTTCATCGTCACCACGGCGATCGTGGCGGGCGAGCTCGCCACCTCCATCGCCGCCGCCTACGCCTTCGCCTTCTTGGTGTTCCCCTTCCGACGCACGCTGTTCGTCGTCTTCCTGGCCACCATGATGGTGCCGCTCGAGGTGACGTTCCTCACCAACCTCAACACCATCGTCAGCCTCGGCTGGTACAACACCTACCTGGCCCTGACGGTGCCGTTCCTGGCCACCGGCTTCGGCACCTTCTTGCTGCGCCAGTCCTTCCTCGGGTTGCCGGGCGACCTACGCGACGCCTCCAGGCTGGACGGGGCGAGCCACTGGCAGTTCTTGCGCTCGATCGTGCTGCCCGTGGCGCGCCCCGCCGTCGCCGCCGTCGCCATCTTCAGCTTCTTCGCCGCGTTCGGGCAGTACCTGTGGCCGCTCATCGTCACCAAGGACGACCGGCTGCGCACGGTGCAGATCGGCCTGAAGTACCTCGCCAACAGCCAGCTGAACAACTTCAACGTCGTGTTCGCCGGCACCGTGTTGGCCGCCCTCCCGCTGTTCATCCTGCTGATCCTCTTCGAGAAGCAGCTGGTGCGGGGGCTGACGGCCGGGGCGGTGAAGGGGTGACAAGGCCTCCAGAGGAGGAGTGACCATGCAACAACGCATGCGGCAGAGCAGGCAGAGCAGGCAGAGCAGGCAGAGCAGGCAGAGCAGGCAGAGCAGGCAGAGCAGCGGAGCGCGCAGGCCGCCGCGGTGCTGGGCAGCCCTGGCGTCACCGCTGGCGATGACGGCCGCGCTGGTGGCGCCACTCGCAGTGCTGGGCTCGGGGGTGGCCACGAGCGGACCGGCCGCCGCGGCCGGCGCGCCGCCGTCGACGCAGGTCGTCCCCTCGGCATGCGGCCTCTCCGCGCTGGCCAAGTCCAGCCAGCCGGTGCCGATCACCATGTGGTACAACCTCACGCAGACCAACGCCACCTGGCTGGAGAACTCCGTCGCGCAGTTCAACGCCGCCCAGCGCAAGGTGAAGGTCACGCTGGTGCAACAACCCGACTACCCGTCGGAGTTCGTGAAGTACAAGGCCGGGCTCACCAGCGGCGACCTGCCCACCCTGGCCCAGTTCGAGGAGACCACGGTGCAGCAGCTGGTCGACTCTCACTCGACCGTGCCGGTGGCCGACTGCATCGCGGCGTCGCACTACTCGCTGCGCGACTACCTGACGCGGGCGCTGGCCTTCTATCGCTACCGCAGTGTGCAGCAGTCGATGCCGTGGTACGTGTCGAACGTGATCATGTTCTACAACCCGAAGGCCTTCGAGAAGGCCGGCCTCGACCCGAACAACCCGCCGCAGACCTTCGCGCAGGTCACGGCCGCCTCACAGAAGATCGTGGCTACGCACGCCGCCACCCATGGCGTGGCCCTGCCGGCCAAGCCCTACGTGTTCGAGTACCTGTTGGCCAAGAGCGGAGGCCAGTACGTGAACAACGGCAACGGGCGCATCGCCCGCACCACCGCCGCCGGTCTGACCCGGCCCACCGCACTGAAGGTCTGGGGATGGTGGCGGCAGATGCTGGCGTCGAAGCTGGCCCTGCCGACCGGCTCGGGGCCCAACAACATCGACCACCTCGTGGCCCTGGCCACCGGGAACGCTGCCATGACGTTCGAGGCATCGAGCGTCGTCGGGCCGGCCGAGGCCGTGCTGGCGTCGGGCCAGTATCCCGGCGTCGAGATCAAGACGGCGCCGCTCCCCGCGCTCACGGTCGGCGGGGGCGTGCCGGTGGGCGACGGTTCGCTCTGGATCACCGCGCACGCCACCCCGGCCCAGCGGGCCGCGGCATGGATGCTGATCCAGTACCTCGAGACGCCCCAGCAGCAGGCGTCCCTGGCCGCGGAGAGCGGCTGCGTGCCGACGCGGCTCTCGGCCACCAAGCTTCCCGTGCTGGCCGACAAGTGGGCATCGAACCCGAACTACGAGACCGGGTTCACCCAGCTCACGACCGGCCGGCTGAGCAACGCCAACATCGGCTCGCTGATCGGCGACTACCAGGGCGTGCGGAACGCGGTGACCGACGGGCTCGAGCAGATGGCGTCCAACGGGATGTCGGCCAAGTCGGCGGCGAGCTTCGCGCAGAACGAGGCGAACACCGCGATCCAGAACTACAACGGCCGCATCGGCGCCGGCTGACGCCGGAGCCAAGACCGAGCCAAGACCGAGTCAAGACCGAGCCAAGACCGAGTCAAGGCCGGGCCGGGCGGGCCAGGGCCGAGGCCGGGCCGGGGCCGGCTCAGAGCGCCCGCAGCTCCGAGGTGGCGGTGTCGGGGTCGGTCACCAGTTCGTGGCCGCCGCCGGCCAACACCGTCGGCACGGAGTGGTCCATGAGGTCGGGGGCCCGCGGCGGCGTGCCGGCGCTCGCCTCGTCGTCGCTGTCGCGTCCCAGGGCCACCACCTCGCCGAGGAGCCCGAAGGCATCAGCGCCGAGGAGGGAGAGGTCGTCGGAGACCATCACCAGGCCGCCCGACACCCCGACGCAGTGCGCCCAGGTCGTCGCGGCGGTTGGGCTCAGGGCGGTCGACGCCGTGCGCAACATGACGCAGTCGGGGTCGTTGACCCACAGCGTGCGGTGCATGAAGGCACGGGCGACGGTCGCCGCGTAGGCCGAGCGGGTGGCCGGCTGGATGTCGAGATACCCGGCCACGATCTCCTCGGAGCGATCGAGCTCCCAGCACGGCGCCACGTCGGCCCCGATCCGGTTGGCGTCGACCAACCCGACCACGTTGGCCAGTGGCACGCCACAGCCGAGGAGGAAGGCATCCTCCCCCGCGCCGCGCCGGACGGCCTCGAACCCGGCCCGCACCCGCTCGGCCGGCGTGCGCGACGGGTCGTGCCAGCGGCCGTCGATCCCGGGGGCGAAGGTGAAGTCCAGCTTGAGGTAACCGAAGCCGGCACCGACCAGGTCCTGGGCCAGTGCCTCGAGGTGGGCCAGGACCTCGGGGTGCGTGGTGTCGAGGCCGTACATGAAGCCCTGTTCGCCGCCTCCCCAGGCCGGGTTCCACCAGCTGCGGAGGGGCTCGTCGCCGTGCTCCCCCTCGGCGGCCGGCGCCCGGGCGATCCAGTCGGGGTGCGCCCGGGCCACTTCGGAGTCGGGCGCGACCAGGAACGGGGCCAGCCAGAGCCCGGGCCGGCGGCCGCTCGACTCGATGTCCGCGGCCAGCACCTCGAGGCTCGAGGGGAACTTGGCGTTGGTGTGGCGCCAGTCCCCGATGGCGGCTTGGTACCCGTCGTCGAGCTGGAAGACGTCGAAGGGCCAGTCGGCTGCCAGCGCCAGGTTGCGCCGCAGGTCGTCCTCGGTCACCGCATCGAAGTAGTGGTACCAGCTACACCAACCGACCTGGAACCCCGAGCCCGTGCGTGCACCGCCAGCCCGGCCGACGCGCTCGGCCCACTGCGCCAGAAGCTCGGACACGCCGGCGCCACCTGCGGTGGCGGCCACCGTCCACGTCACCGCGTGGAGCGGTCGCGACCGGCCCGGCCCGAGCACGGCGCCCCCGAGGTGTGCCTCGACCGCCAGCTCCAGCCCGCCACCGTCGGCGCGGCGCAAGCGGAAGGTCCCGTCGTGGCTCTCGCCGCCGTCGAACCCGAGCACGAGCGTCGCGCCGTCCGGCGACGCGTCGGCCAGCGCGGTGCACCACTCGGAGCGGATCTCACCGTCGCGCGCCTGCACGGCATCGGCGTGGTACACGCCCTGGATGAAAGGGAACCCAGCCCGTAGGGACGGATCCCGGTGCTCGCCGAGGACGGCCACGCCCGAGGGCGACCAGGATTGATACCCGTGGCGGAACATGCGCAACGGCTCCGCGGCTCCCTCGAGGCGCAGCACCACGGCAACCCTGCGCAGCGGGACCGGTCGGTCGCCCCGGTTGGCCACGGACCACGCGAAGCCGGCACCGCCAGCTCCTCCGTCGCGATCGATGGTGAGCTCGACCGGGCCGACCCCGACCGCGGTACCTGCCGTCGGGTCGTCGGGCAGCGGCGCGCGCACCTCGGCCCCGGCGGTGCCGGCGGTGGCCACCGTCACGGCCACCTCGGAGAACGAGAGCTCCACCGCCCGCCCGTGCCTAGCCCGCCGCCAGCGCGGCGCCGCCCGAGCCGCCGCCCGACGTGCCCGACCCCGGCGGCCCGTAGCGCATGCGGAACAAGATGTACGCCACCGGACCCACGAAGATGGGCAGCCAGTACGAGATGATCCGGTACGCCAACGTCGCCACGACGGCGTCCGTCGTGGGCACGTTGGCCAGGATCAGCAGGGCGGAGAGCCCCGCCTCGACGATGCCCAGCCCGCCCGGCGTGATCGGGACCAGGGCCAGCAGACCGGCCACCGCGTAGGCCAACAGCACGAGGGAGGGGTTGGGCTTGGCCCCCGTAGCCCGGATGCACGCCAGCAGCGTGCCGAAGTCGAGGAAGAGCCGACCGCTCGAGAGCAGCGTGGCCGCTTTCCAGCGCTGGCCCAGCACGTCGCGGATGCGGTTGCGCTCCTTGACCAGGCGGTCGGGCAGGCCGTGGACGGGCGGTGCCTTTCGCTTCAGCCGGTTGCGCACGACCTGGAACACCCGGCCGGCCCAGCGGATGGGTTCGTCGCTCATCAGCACGATGGCCCCGAAGCCGGCGAACAGGACGAACGCGCCCAAGCCGAGCAGCGCCGCGTGCTCCAGGCTCGAATCGATGGGGGTGCCGGCCAGGATGGCAGGCAGGACGAAGATCGGGAGCGCCAGCAGCCCACCGATCCCGAGCAGCGAGAAGGCGGTGAGCCCACCCACCGTGGTGGCGGTGTCGTTGCCCGAGGCGGCCAGCATGCGGAACTGGGTGGCCGCACCGAAGGCGGCACCGCCGGGGACGATCAGGCTGATGGCGTTCCCGGTCAGCTGCGAGGTGGCCACCGAGTACCACGCCCTGGTCCGCAGCGCGATGCGCTGGAGGGCGATCGTGCAGGTGAAGTGACCGACCTGGAGGACGACGGCGACGAGGAACCAGATGGCGTCGAGGTGGGTCAGCTTGGGGTAGGAGCTGAAGACCTCGACCAGGCTCGGGAAGAGCAGGTAGATGGTGATCCCGGCCACCACCGCCATGACGGTCCTCTTCGCGATCGACCGCCACGGCAGTGGTGACTCGACATCGTGTTCAATCTGCTCGGCGAAGCGCTCGGAGACGCCGTCGCCGGCGGCGCCTCCCGAGGCCTCCCCTGCAGCACTGACCGGGCCACCCGCGGTGTCGTGCTGCTCCTCGGGTGGCTCCAGGTCTGGGTCTTCGTGCGCCGCCAACGCGCCGCCCCTGGTGACGGACGCAGACCCCGGCTAGCTGGCCAGGATCTTGGCCTTCTGGGCCTCGAACTCGGCGTCGTTGATGACACCCTGGCTCTTGAGGTCGGCCAGCTTGGACAGCTGGTCCGCCGTGCTGTCGCCCGCGGAGCCTGCCGTCTGCTTGACGTACTGGTCGAAGGCCTTCTGTTGGTCTGCCGCCTGCTTCGCCGCCCGCTCCTGCATCTTGCCGCCCCGTGCGATCAGGTACACCAACACGCCGAGGAAGGGCAGGATGATGATGAAGATGACCCACAGCGCCTTGACCCATCCGCTGATGTCATGGCTGCGGAAGATGTCGACGAACACCATGATGAGCAGCCAGATCCATACGATGAACAGGAAGAACCAGAGCATCGTCAGGAAGATGTCGAGGATCGGATACTGATAGCTGGCGAGAAGCATTGAGGCTCCTTGTGGTCGGTGGTCGGTCTGTGTGGTCGGCGAGAACCCCTCCCACAGGGTCCATGTCTAGCCGTTCTCCCTGGTGGCGTGCTGGGATGTGGGCCCAGACCCGGTTCAGCACGACCCGGAGGGGCTCGCGAGTGCGGGGGCACCGGCCCCCAGGTGAGCCTCACCGAAGCCGCAGTTGAGCCCCACACGAGACCGGACCCGGCCCCATGGAACACGACATGAACCTCGAAGCGCTGGCCGTCGTCTCGGCTTGCGTCGTCGTCTGGGGGCTGGTCTCGGCCCGCCTGGAACGCTGGGACGTCTCGGCCCCCATCGCCTTCGTGGTCTTGGGCCTCGTGGTCACCCACGGCCCGACCGAGATCATCCACTTCAATCTGCACTCGTCGACCATCCGCTCACTGGCCGAGATCACCCTGGCGCTGGTCCTCTTCGCGGACGCCTCCCGCGTCAACGTCCGCCTGCTGCGGGCCTCGGCCGGCCTGCCCACGCGCCTGCTGACCATCGGCCTGCTGTTGACCATCGCGGCGGGGGCGCTCACCGCGGCACTGCTCTTCGGATCCGCCGGCCTGTGGGTGGCCGCCGCCATCGGGGCCATCGTCGCCCCGACCGACGCCGCACTCGGCTCCTCGATCACGCAGGACGAGCGGGTGCCCTCGGGCGTGCGGCGGCTCCTCAACGTGGAGAGCGGCCTCAACGACGGCATCGCCACGCCGTTCGTCAATCTCTTCATCGCCGGGGCCGTGACCACCGAGGCGATCAAGGGACCGGCCCACCTGGCCGACGCCGTGGTCCAGCTCCTCGGCGGGGTCGCTCTCGGGGTGGCCGTCGGGATCTTCGGGGCCGTCCTCCTCGCCTACACCCGGCGCCACGGCTGGAGCTCGCCCGGGTTCCGCCCCCTGGCCATCCTCGCCCTGGCTCTGTTCGCCTACTCGGTCTCGGTCGTGGCCGGGACCAACGGCTTCATCGCCGCCTTCGTCGCCGGAATGGCCTTCGGCGCCGTGGACCAGCACAACGACGAGGCGGCCCTGCGCTTCACCGAGGAGGGTGGCACGCTGCTCTCGCTGCTCGTCTGGTTCGTCTTCGGCGCCACCATGCTCGTCCCGGGCCTCGACGGCGTCGGTTGGCGAGACGTCGTCTTCGCCGTGCTGGCCCTGACCGTGCTGCGGATGGTCCCGGTGGCGATCGCTCTCGCCGGTGCCGGCCTGGACCGGGCGACGGTGCTCTTCGTCGGGTGGTTCGGCCCCCGCGGGTTGGCCTCGGTGGTGTTCGGCCTCATCGCCGTCGACGCGCTGGCGCCCGGGCAGTCGAAGACCGTCCTCACCGCGGTCACCTTGACCGTGGCCCTCTCGGTCCTTCTCCACGGGGTCTCCGCCTCGCCCCTGGCCGCCCGCTACGGCGCCTACGCCGAGCGCCTCGGCCCCGAGGCCCCCGAGCACGCCGACGACGCCCGGCCCATCGCCATCCGGAGCCTCCGGCGGGTGGGATCGCCCCTGGGCCGGCGACCTGGCGGACCCTCCCAGGAGTGACGGCGCGAGTGCCGTCTGCAACCAGATAGCAACCAACGCCCTCGGTGGATGTACCGAGATATCAGACATGAGTCTCAGCCGTGGGTCCTGGGGGCGCGCGTGACCCGACTCCCCGTCGAGGAGACCCGCGCCATGGCCGACGCCTTCGTGCACCTACCCGACGGCGTTCTCGTGGTTGACCAGGACGGCAGCGTGATCTGGGGCAACCAGGCTTCCGAGCGGATGTTCGGGCGTTCGCTGGAGGACTGGCAAGGGGTGTCGGGCCTCAGCCTGGTCCACCCCGATGACCACGAGTTCGTGCTGCGGGCCATGTCGACCGTCCGGGACAAGGACGTGGGCTCGCCCATCGAGATCCGGGTCAAGGCCGTCACCGGGTGGCGCCTCATTGAGCTGGTCGGCACCGCCACCGAGTGGCGGGGCGAGCCGGCGATCCTGCTGAGCATGCGGGACCTGACCGAACGGCGGCGCTTCGAGCTGGCCCAGGGTCAAGATTCGCGTTTCCGGTCACTGGTGCACAACGCCGGCTCGGTCATCATGCTGGTCTCAGCCGACGGCATCATCGAGTCGGTGTCGGGGGCCATCACGCGCTCGCTCGGGCACGACCCCGAGCTGATCGAGGGGCAGCCCCTGGTGGACATCGTGGCGGAGCCCGACCGGCTCGACCTCGGCGCCGCCATCGAGGCCGCGACGCGAGGCGCCACCTCGGCCCACCCGGTGTCCATCCGGGTCGGGCTGCTGCGCCACGACCGCACCATGGCCGTCCCCTTCGAGCTCAGCATCGTCAACCTGATCGACGACCCGACGGTCGAGGGCTTCGTGATCTCAGCCCACGACGCCAGCGACCAGGTGGCCGCCGAGCTCGAGGTCAACGAGACCCTCTCCCTCCTCACCGCCACCTTGGACTCCACCGCGGACGGGATCCTGGCGGTGAACACCGACAACAGGATCACCAACTTCAACCACCGCTTCATCGAGATCTGGCGGATCCCCGAGGAGTCGGTGATGAAGGGGGTCGACGTCACCTCACTGGGCTTCGCCATGGACCAGCTCTCGGACCCCGAGGAGTCCTTCAGCCGGCTCGAGGAGCTGATGTCCCAACCGGAGGTCGAGAGCTTCGACATCTTGGAGTTCAAGGACGGCCGGGTCATCGAGCGCTACTCGCGGCCCCAACGGGTGAGCGGCCAGACCGTGGGCCGCGTGTACAGCTTCCGTGACATCACCGACCGCACCCATCTTGAGGACGAATTGGCCTACCGGGCCTTCCACGATTCCCTCACTGGCCTGGCCAACAAGGCGCTGTTCCAGGACCGCCTGGAGCACGCCCTGGCGCGCATCGAGCGGACCGGTTCCCACCTCGCCGTCATGTTCATCGACCTCGACGACTTCAAGACGGTGAACGACAGCCTGGGGCACAGCGAGGGCGACCGGCTCCTGCAGCGGGTGGCCACGACCATCGTCGCGCGCGCTCGGCCCCTCGGACACCGCGGCGCGCCTCGGCGGCGACGAGTTCGCCGTGCTCGTCGAGGACGTCCACGCCCGGGACACCATCACCGCCCTGGCCGAGCGGATCCTCGATTCGCTCCGGCCCGCGGTGAGGCTCGGGACCAAGTCGGTCAACTCGGCTGGCAGCATCGGCGTCGCCTTCGACGAGACCGGCATCACCAGCGAGCAACTGCTGCGCAACGCCGACATCGCCATGTACCGGGCGAAGTCGATGGGCAAGAACCGCTACGAGGTCTACCGCGACGAGATGCACGCACTCGTGCTGGCGAGAGTCGAGCTCGAGAACGAGCTGCGGACAGCCATCTTCGCCGGCGACCTCCTGGCGCACTACCAGCCCATCGTCGACCTGCGCAGCCACCAGGTCGTCGGCTTCGAGGCACTGGTGCGCTGGAAGCACCCCGACGGTGGGCTGGTCGACCCGCGCCTCTTCGTCCCGCTGGCCCAAGAGCTGGGCCTGGTGGGCGAGATCGACTCGTTCGTACTCCGCGCCGCCTGCGAGCAGGCCTGCCGCTGGCGCGATTCGGGCCTCGGCCGCCCCGACCTCGTGATGAGCGTGAACCTCTCACCGGGGCGACTCGCCGAGGAGACCCTGGCCGAGGAGATCACGGCCTGCCTGTCGGACTCGGGCTTCGACCCGCACTCGCTCATCTTGGAGATCACCGAGAGCGCCATCCTCAACGACGACGAGATCGTCCGGCGCAACCTGGCCGAGCTCCGCAACCTCGGGGTGCGCATCGCGCTCGACGACTTCGGCACGGGCTACGCCTCGCTGTCCCACCTCGACCGGCTCCAGATCGACATCGTCAAGATCGACAAGTCGTTCGTGAAGCACCTCGGCGGGCCGAAGGACGCCCGCTCGATGGCCGCGGCCATGCTCCAGCTGGCCCGCACCCTGGGGTACGAGATCATCGCCGAGGGCGTCGAGCGGTCGGGCCAAGAGGACGGCCTGCGCGCGCTCGGGTGCCACCTGGCTCAGGGCTACTACCTGGGCCGGCCGTTCGGAGCGGTGGAGACGGGGCGCATGCTGGCGGCCCTCGAGGGGTCCGTCGTGCCCGAGCGTCGCCAGGGCGACCGGCGCCGGGTCGAGGGAGGGTCCGAGGGGGACGGGCGGGCCGCCGACCACGACCCCGTGCGCGCCTGATCGCAACGGCGATTGCCGTCGCCCGGCGCGGCAGCCGACGCCACCGGGGTGTGACCGTCGGGCAAGATCGGGCGGTGCGCAAGATCCTCCTCGCCTCGCTGGGCACGCTCGCGGTGCTCGGCGCGTCCGTCCTCCCCGCCACCACCGGTTCGGGCGCGACCGGGGCGGCGATGTCCTCGACGGCCTCGTCGCCCGGCTACGACGTGAACCTCGGCGACTCGTACGCCGTCGGCTACCAGCCCGGTATCGGCGCCACCCCCGGCTACGCCGGGTACGTGGCCAAGCGCACCGGGCTCACCTTGGTGAACTTCGGCTGCGGCGGGGCGACCACCACGTCGATCCTCCGGTCGCTCGGCTGCCCCGACGTGCTCCCGCACACCGCCGGCGGCGTGACCTACCCCACGCAGACCCAGATCGACGCCGCGGACGCCTTCATCAGCGCGCACAAGGGACACATCGGCCTCATCACGGTGTCGATCGGGGGCAACGACGTGACCGCGTGCGCCGTCGCGGCCAACCCGATCGGCTGTGTGGGCACCGCGGTGCACGCGATCCAGACCGACGTGACCACGCTGGCGGGTGACCTGCGCGCCGCGGCCGGCCCCGGCGTCCCCATCATCGGCTCCACCTACCCCGACGTGATCCTGGGCGCCTACGTCCACCCGACCGTCCCGCCCTCGGCGGCTTCGGTCAACCTGGCCACGCTGTCGGTGGCGGCCTTCCGGCTGCTCATCAACCCCTCGCTCGCCAAGGCCTACGCCAGCGCGTCGGGGTCGCTGGTCGACGTCACCAAGGCCACCGGCTCCTACGTGCCGCTGACCCGGACCGTGCACACCGCCGCCTACGGCACCGTCCCGGTGGCGGTGGCCAGCGTGTGCGCGCTCGCCTGGTACTGCCAGAAGGGCGACATCCACGCCAAGACGCCCGGTTACGACCTCATCGGCCAGCTGATCGTGTCCCGCTACCGCGCCGTCAAGAGGTAGCTCCGCGCCCGTGGTGGGCAGCCGGTCTCAGGGCGCTCCCAGGCCCCGTTGATCGGCGCTTGATTACTTCCACGGGCAGGCCTACGGTCACTGCAGCCGTTCGCTTCCGGGGGGCGACGCTGCGTCCGAGTCGAGCAGGCACTGATGTCGACAACGCGCAACGCCGAACCTCCCGGGTCAGCGCGGGCACTGGTGCGGCCATTGAGGCAGCCATCGGGGTCAGACTTCGAGGAGGACTGAAACATGCGAAGGAAGCAGGCAGGCGGTCGACTGGCGCGGTTCGGGGTTGCCGCCGCGCTGGCAATCGGGACCGGAGGATTCGTCGGGGTCATCGTGGCCGAGGCGCCTGCCGGCGCGGCGGCGAACCTCTATGTGGGGCCAGGCGGCGGTACCGGGAACTGCGCCAGCCCGACCTACGCCACCATCGGCGCCGCGGTGACCGCGGCGTCCAGCGGCGACACCGTCAACGTGTGCGCCGGCACGTACCACGAAGGCGTGACGGTCACCGGCAAGGCGCTGTCCCTCATCGGCAGCTCGGCGACGATCGACGCCACGGGCCAGGTCGAGGGTGTGAAGTTCTCCGGGCCCGCCACCGCGGGCTCGACCCTCCAGGGCTTCACCATCGAGAACGCGCAGCGTGAAGGCGTGCTGGCCGAGGGCACGACCGACGTGACCATCACGAGCAACGTCGTGTCCGGCAACGACCTCGCGTGCATCCCGCAGACCGGGTTCGACGACTGCGGCGAGGGCATCCACCTGCAGTCGGTCACCAACTCCACCGTGAGCCACAACACGAGCCAGAACAACAGCGGAGGGATCTCCCTCGACGACGGAATCCCACCGGGCTCCATCGGCGCCACCGCCTTCGGAGGCCCGACCACCTACTTCGGGCCCACGTCGGGGAACCAGATCCTCAACAACATCGTGCTGAACAACGTCTGGGACTGCGGTATCACCTTGCCGTCCCACAACTCGCTGGCGGCGCCGGGCGGAGTGCCCAACCCGGCGGCGGGTGGTGTCTTCAACAACACGATCAAGGGCAACATCGCCCAGAACAACGGCACCTCGGGCGGCGGAGGTTCGGGGATCCTGATCGCCGCGCCCTTCCCGGGCGCCGCCTCGTACGACAACATCGTCCAGGGCAACACGGTCTCGGGCAACGGCCAGGCGGGCATCACGATCCACGCCCACGCGCCGGCGCAGGACGTCAACGGCAACCAGATCCTCGGCAACACCGTGGGCCAGAACGCCGTCGGGGAGACCAATCCGGGCCAGGGCGTGTTCGCCACCGGGAGCGCCAGCGCCGGTGACGTCGACGCCGGAGACCCCGCGACGACGGGCATCTTGGTCTACAGCACCGTCGTCCACGTGACCGGGACCGTGATCCAGGGCAACGCGGTGTCGACAATTACTTCGGCATCTGGACTTCGAACGTCGACACCAGCGGCATCAGCGGGAACACCTTCAGCAACGTCACGGTGAACGTGTACGCCGTGCCCCCGCCGGGCTCGGGCTACCTGCTCGGCGGCGCCGACGGCGGCGTCTTCACCTTCGGGGCGCTGGGCTTCTGGGGTTCGGCCTCGGGGTCGGCCGCCACCGCGGCCGCACCGGCTGTCGGCATCGTCGGGACGCCCGACGCGGCCGGGTACTGGATCGTGACGAGCAAGGGCGGGATCGCCGCCTTCGGCGACGCGGCCAACGTCGGCTCGATGGCCGGCACCACCTTGGTCGCTCCGGTGGTCGGCATCGCGCCCACGCCCACCGGGCACGGGTACTGGCTCGCGGCCACCGACGGGGGCGTGTTCAGCTTCGGTGACGCCGCCTTCCAGGGCTCCATGGGCGGCAAGCCGCTCAACCGGCCGATCGTGGGCATCGCGGCCACGCCGGACGGCGGCGGCTACTGGCTGGTGGCCAGCGACGGCGGGGTCTTCAGCTTCGGCGACGCCACCTTCTACGGCTCGACCGGTTCGATCCACCTGAACAAGCCGGTGGTGGGCATGGCGGCGGCAGCCGGCGGCACGGGCTACTGGCTCGTGGCCAGCGACGGCGGCGTCTTCAACTACGGGAGCGCCGGCTTCCACGGCTCGACCGGCTCGATCCACCTGAACAAGCCGGTCGTCGGCATCTCGGCCACGCCCGACGGCGGTGGCTACTGGCTGGCGGCGAGCGACGGCGGGATCTTCAACTACGGCGACGCCAAGTTCCTGGGCTCCATGGGCGGGACGCCGCTCAAGGCTCCCGTCGCGGCGGTGACCGGCCAGCCGGCCTTCGCCACGGCGGCCGGGTGAGTGCGGGACCAGCTCTGCTGAGGTGGGGGTGACGGCTTCGGCCTGAACACCTCAGGCCACCACCGAGCCAGAACCAGCCGGGCCGCCGCCACGGTGGCCCGGCTGGTCCGCGTCTTGCGGTCGGTTTCGCGTCTGCAATCGGTCCGGTCCCCTCCCCGGATCGGACTTCGATCTGGGGACCAGCCTCGCCGGCTCCCGGACCACTCTCAGATGGTGACGACCGGGTCCCGCCACTCACCGCTCTTGACCCGCTTCATCGGCAGCTGCTCAGCAACTGCACGGGGGGCCAAGGCCACCAGGGAAACCGACCTATCAAGCCCTCAAGCTCTGGTATAGCTCGACCACCCGCTTCCCGACGGCCGCCCAGCTGAACTCCTCGACCACCCGCCGACGGCCGGCGGCGCCGAGCCTCCTCGCCAGGTCGGGGTCCCCGATGACCCGGTTGAGTGCGGCAGCCAGGTCCCGGGCGTAGGCGACCGGGTCGGCCGGCTCGGAGTCTGAGGCACTTCGTGGCTCGAAGGGCACGAGCAAGCCGGTGATGCCGTCCTGGACGATCTCGGGGATGCCCCCGACCGCCGAGGCCACCACGGGGGTCTCGCAGGCCATGGCCTCCATGTTCACCATCCCCGACGGCTCGTAGACCGAGGGCACGCACACCACGGTGGCGTGGCTGAGGAGCTGGGCCAGCTCGCGGCGCTCCATGGTGTCCCGGATCCAGATCACGCCGCCACGCTCCTCGTCGAGGCGGCGCACGCCCTCGTCGATCTCGCGGTCGAGCTCGGCCGTGTCGGCCGCGCCGGCCCGCAGGACGAGCTGCACGCCCGGCTCGACGTCCCGGAAGGCGTTGAGCAGGTGGCCGATGCCCTTCTGGCGCGTCACCCGGCCGAAGAACACCACGAAGGGGCGCTGTGAGTCGATGCGATGGCGCTCGAGGACCTCGGTGCGCGAGTCGGACCGGAATTCGTCGGGGTCGACGGCATTGGGGATCACCGTGATGCGTGAGGGGTCGGCCAGCGGGTAACAAGCGGCGATGTCCTTGGCCACCGCGTTCGACACGGCGACGATGGCGGCGGCCCCCTCGATCCCCATGCGCTCGCACAGGCTCGAGAGGCGGTACCCGGCGCCCAGCTGCTCGGCCTTCCACGGGCGGAGCGGCTCGAGACTGTGCACGGTCACGACGTGGGGGATCTCATAGAGGATGTGGGCCAGGTAGCCGGCCCAGTTGGCGTACCACGTGTGGCTGTGCACCACGTCGGCACCCTCGAGCGCGGCCGCAATGCACAGGTCGACCGACATGGTGCGCAGCGCCCCGAGCAGCGGGGCGTCCCCGGCCAGGCGGTCCCACGGCTCGTAGGCGAGGATCTCCATGGAGGGGTCCGGCGGCCGCTCGGCGCCGAAGCAGTGCACCTCGAGGTCGACCAGCGGGGCGAGCGCAGCCGCCAAGCACTGGACGTGGATGCCGGCTCCGCCGTAGACCTCGGGCGGGTACTCGCGGGAGAGCAGCGCCACCCTCATGCGCGCGCCACCGCCTCAGTGACCGGGGGGCGTGTGTGACATCGCTTCCGAATGTAGTACCGGACCGTCTGTCCGTTTGGCGTCAATCGGACCTGTCGGTTCGCTCCCGGTGAACATTGCGCAAAGTTGTGGTGACACGGCGGCACCGGCACCTCTCAGAGACGGTCGTTGTGGCGCAGCAGGATGGCCGAGTGGGCGGTGAGGTTGACCGTCTGCCGCGCGCACCGGGCGCGGCCCTGGGGCGTGCGCCGTGTTGAGGAGCTGCTCCCAGGGGCCGGGCCACTCGATGGGCGGCAGGGTCCACAGCCGGGACCGGGTTCCCCCGTTCAGCAGCAACAGCACCGTGTCCCCGTAGCTGACGCGGCCCCGTTGGTCGGTCTCGTCGGTGGCTCGGCCCGACAGGAGCATGCCGATGGCCCGCCGGTCGGGGTCGAGCCAGTCCTCGTCCTCCATCTCCTCACCGTCGCTGCGGACCCAGGTGATGTCCTTGGTGCCCCCCAGCGTGAAGGGCCGGCCGTCGAAGAACCCGCGGCGACGCAGGATGGGGCTGGCCTTGAAGATGCGCACCAACTCCTTGGTGAACTCCAGCAAGTCGCGGCCGGCGTCGTCGAACTCCCAATCCAGCCAGCTGATCTCGTTGTCCTGGCAGTAGGCGTTGTTGTTGCCCTGCTGGCTGCGCCCGAGCTCGTCTCCGGCCGTGATCATGCGCACGCCCTGCGAGAAGAAGAGCGTGGCCAGCATGTTGCGCTTGATGCGCTCGCGCATGCGCTGGATGCGCAGCGAGTCGGTGAGGCCCTCGACGCCCCAGTTGCGGCTGTACTCCTCTTGGCGGCCGTCCCGGTTCTCTTCGGCGTTGGCCCAGTTGTGGCGCTCCTCGTAGGACACGAGGTCGTTGAGGGTGTACCCGTCGTGACAGGCGACGTAGTTGACGCTGGCGTAGGTGCGCCGGCCGCTGGGCGCGTAGATGTCGCTCGATCCGGTCAGCCGGGACGCCAGCTCGGGTACCTGGCCGGCGTCGCCGCGCCAAAAGCGGCGCACACAGTCGCGGTAGGCACCGTTCCATTCGGCCCAGCCGCGCGGGAAGCGCCCCAACTGGTAGCCGTCGGGACCCAGGTCCCACGGCTCGGCGATCAGCTTCACCTGCGAGAGCACCGGGTCCTGCTGGATCACCTCGAAGAACGCGCTCGGGAGGTCGCCCAGGCCGCGGGTGAGCACAGGCGCCAGGTCGAAGCGGAACCCGTCGACGTGCATGTCGGTGACCCAGTAGCGCAGGCTGTCCATGATGAGCCCCATGGTGCGCGGGTGGGCCAGGTTCAGGCTGTTGCCCGTGCCGGTGTAGTCGACGTTGTAGCGAGGCTGCTCGGGGTCGAGGCGGTAGTAGGTGGAATTGTCGATCCCCCGCAGCGCCACCGTCGGCCCGAGGTGGTTCCCTTCGCCCGTGTGGTTGTAGACGACGTCGAGGATCACCTCGAGCCCGGCCCGGTGCAGCGACTTGACCATGGACTTGAACTCGGTGACCTGCTGGCCGAGCCCGCCCGTGGCATAGCCGACGTGGGGCGCGAAGAATGCGATCGAGTTGTAGCCCCAGTAGTTGGTCAGCCCCCGGTCGACCAGGTGGCGGTCGGCCAGGAACTGGTGGACCGGCATGAGCTCCACGGCGGTGACCCCCAGGCTCACCAGATGGTCGACGACGGGATCGCAGGCCAGGCCGCGGTAGGTGCCCCGGAGCGCCTCGGGCACCCCGGGGTGGCGCAGGGTCATCCCCCGCACGTGGCACTCGTAGATCACGGTGTGGTTCCACGGCGTGCGCGGCGGGCGGTCGTCGTCCCAGGTGAAGGACGGGTCGGTCACCACGCACTTGGGCATGGCGCCGGCCGAGTCGCGCCGGTCGTAGAGCAGGTCCGCGTCCTCCCCGTCGGGCCGGTGGCCGAACAGCCGGTCGCTCCAGCGGATCATCCCGCTCACGGCCGTGGCGTAGGGGTCGATGAGGAGCTTGTCACGGTTGAAGCGATGCCCCTCCTCGGGGGCCCAGGGGCCGTCGACCCGGTAGCCGTAGCACCGCCCGGGGAGGATGTCGGGCAGGTAGCAGTGCCAGACCCAGTCGGTCGCCTCGGGCATGGTCACCACCTCGGAGGGCTCGGCATCGCCGGGGTGGTCGAAGAAGCTCAGCTCGACGCCCGTGGCGTGCTCCGAGAACAAGGAGAAGTTCACGCCCTCGCCGTCCCAGGTGGCGCCGAGCGGGAAGGGCCAGCCGGGCCAGACCCGGAGGCTCATTGCAGTGCCCCCGGGCGCACTGGGCCCTCCGGGCGCACGGGGCGCACGGGGCTCACGGGGCCCCCAGAGGCGCCGGCTTCAGCACGACCACGCCGAGCGGCGGCACGTCGAGCTCGAGGCTGGCCGGTCGGCCGTGCAGCGGGATCGGCTCGGCGAACGGCGGGTCCGAATTGCCCACCCCGCTGCCCCCGTAGGCCGTGGCATCGCTGTTGATCAGCTCCTCCCAGGTGCCGGACTCAGGGACGGCGAGGCGCAGGCCGCGCCGGGGCACCGGGGTGAAGTTGCACACCACCAGCACAGTCTCGCTGCCGCGGGCCCGCCGCAGGTAGGCCAACGTCGAGCCGGCGGCGTCGTCTGCGAGCACCCACTCGAATCCGGCGGGCTCGGTGTCGAGCTCGTACAGGGCGCGCTGCGACCGGTAGAGCTGGTTCAGATCGGCCACCCAGCGGCACAGCTCCTGGTGGCGGTCGTACTCGAGCAAGTGCCAGTCGAGGGAGCCCTCGTGCGACCATTCGCGCCACTGTCCGATCTCGGAGCCCATGAAGAGCAGCTTCTTGCCGGGCTGGGTGTACTGGCACCCGTAGAGCAGCCGCAGGTTGGCGAACTTCTGCCAGTCGTCCCCGGGCATCTGCGAGAGCAGGGACGCCTTGCCGTGCACCACCTCGTCGTGCGACAGCGGCAGGACGTAGTTCTCGCTGAAGGCGTACAGGGCGCGGAACGTGATCTCGCCGTGGTGGTGGGCGCGGTGCACCGGGTCCCGGTGGAGATACACCAGCGTGTCGTGCATCCAGCCCATGTCCCACTTGTAGCCGAAGCCCAGCCCGCCGAAGTGGGTCGGCCTCGAGACGCCGGGCCACGCCGTCGACTCCTCGGCGTAGGTCTGCACGCCGGGGTGGTCGCTCATACACCCCGGTGTTGAGGGCCAGCAGGAAATCGATGGCATCGAGGTTCTCGCGCCCGCCCAGGCGGTTGGGGATCCATTCCCCCTCCTGGCGCGAGTAGTCGAGGTAGAGCATGGAGGCGACGGCATCGACCCGCAGCCCGTCGACGTGGTACGTGGACAGCCAGTGCTCGGCCGAGGAGGCGAGGAAGCTGCGCACCTCGTTGCGGCCGTAGTTGAAGATGTAGCTCGCCCAGTCCGGGTGGAAGCCCTGCCGGGGGTCGGCGTGCTCGTAGAGGTGGGTGCCGTCGAAGTCCCCCAAGGCGAAGGCGTCGGTCGGGAAGTGGGAGGGGACCCAGTCGAGGATCACCCCGATGCCCGCCTGGTGCAGCTGGTCCACCAGGCCCATGAACTCCTGCGGAGTCCCGTAGCGCGACGTGGGCGCGAAATAGCCCGTTGTCTGGTAGCCCCAGCTCCCGTAAAACGGGTGCTCCATCACCGGGAGGAGCTCGACGTGGGTGAACCCCATCTCGAGCACGTGCGCGACCAAGAGGGGGGCCAGCTCGGCGTACCCGAGCGGCTCGTCGGGCCGCTCGGGTGAGCGCCGCCACGACCCGAGGTGCACCTCGTAGATGGACACCGGCGCGTCGAGGGCCGAGCGTGCCGCGCGCTTGCGCATCCACGCGTCATCCCCCCACTCGTAGCCGAGGTCCCACACCACCGAGCCCGTGCGCGGCGGCACCTCGCAGTAGAAGGCGAAGGGGTCGGCCTTCTCGAACCGGTCCCCGGCCGCCGTGGTCACGGCGTACTTGTAGACGTCGCCCGGTGCCGCCTCGGCCACCACGGCGTGCCAGATCCCCGACGAGGCCACCGGGGCCATCGGGTTCGCCGCGGCATCCCATCCGTTGAAGTCGCCGACGACCGAGACGGCGCGGGCGGCCGGCGCCCAGAGGGCGCAGGCGACGGCGGGCTTCCCGCCCGGGTCGGTGATGAGGTGCGCCCCCAGCTTGGAAGCCAGCCGTCGGTGCGTCCCCTGGTTGAAGAGGTGCACGTCCATGTCGCTGAGCTCCCAGCTGCCTGCGCCGAAGGTGGTCACGCGCGCTGCCTCGCCTTGGTCCCGATCCGCTCCATCGTCTGCCCTCCTGTTCGCGTCGGCCTCCCGGCGGCGGAGGTTGAACGCCGGGCGCGGTCCATCAGGCGGAGCACCCCGACCACGGTGGCCCGGTCCAGGTCGTTGGGCCAGATCTTGGCCCAGCGGCGCCGGAAGTTCGGTTCCTCCGCGCCGGCGCCGGGCCGATTGTGGGGCTCGCGCTCGCCCCACAGGTCGGGCGGGTCCACCAGCACCAGTCGGGCCGGCCCCGCGGCCAGGTGCCCGAGGCAGGCGCGCAGCACCGCCGCCCGAGAGAGTGGCCGTGCCGCGGGGGCGGCCAGAGCCCGTCCGAGCGAGGAACGCAGCAACCGCCGCTCCGCCAGCTCGGTACCGGCGTCGTCCGCCGTGGTCAGCCCGCGACGCCGGCGGTCGACGACGTCGTCCCCGCTCCACCAGGCCGCGAAGGCGGGCAGGTCGTGGGTGCCCAGCGAGGCCACGGCCTCGGCTGGGGCGTCCGGCAGTGGCGACTGCGGCGTGGCCTCGAACTGGAACACCGAAGAACGCAGCATGCCGTCGCGGCGCATGGCGCGGCGCACGGACGCCGGGACGGTCCCGAGGTCCTCCCCCACCACGGCCACTCCGGCCCGGGCCGCCTCGAGGACGACGACGGCGCGCAACTCCTCGTCGGGATAGCGCACGTAGGCCCCCTCGGCCGCGGCCATGCCGTCGGGCACGAACCAGAGCCGCTGCAGGCCCATCACGTGGTCGATCCGCACGACCGACGCGTGCCGCATGGCGTGGCGCATGACAGCCACCAGGTAGCGGTAGCCGTCCGTGCGCGAGTTCGCCGGGTGGGGCGGGTTGAAGCCCCACACCTGCCCCCCGGCGAAGAAGTCGTCGGGGGGCGCCCCAGCCGACGCGCGCGGCACGAATGCTTCCGGCTGCCACCACGGGTCGAACCCCTCCGGGTGCACGCCGATCGGCAGGTCGAGGTAGAGGCCCAGCCGACGTGCGGCGTCACCCAGCTGGGTGTCCGCCGCCCACTGCACGTAGAGGTGGTAGCGCACCCGCGGGTGCTCCCGCCCAGGCAGGCCGCGGCGGAGAGGCAGGGCGCCGGGCCCGGTCAGCTCGCGGGCGGCCCGGAAGCGAGCGTAGGCCAGGACCTCGGGGCGCTCGGCGACGAAGCGCTCGAGGGCGCGCCGGTGGGCCGGGGACTCGCCGCAGGCGGCGGCCAACGGCTCGAGCACGCTGCGCTTGGCCCCCATGGTGGCCACGGGATCGGCCACCGCGGCGGTGCGCAGGGCGTCGACCTCCCGCGCCAGGCGCGCCGAGCCGAGCCGGCGGCGGGCGGCCCTGCTGTGCGCCAGATCGGGGAGCGCGGTGACGTCCACGTACAGCTCGTTCCAGGCCACCCGGCTGGCCGGCCGGTACGGGCTCGGGTCGGCCAGGGGCCCCTCGAGGAAGGAGGCGAACACGGGCAGGGTGGCCACGAAGGAACCGCCGAGCCGCCCGAGCCACTCTCCGAAGCGGCCCAGGTCCTTGTACGACGCGACACCCCAGTCGTCGCCGGTGCGCAGCGAATTGAGCGGCGCCAGCGCGCCCAGCCGCGCTCGGGCCGGGGGCAGCGCGCCGGGGCGGCCACCACGAGCGCGTCGGCGCCGAGCCCGCGTGGGCCCTCGAGCACCAGGCGGTGGTAGCCGTCGGGGAGCTCGGGCAGCTCCAAGGCGTAGCGGACGGGCGGCCGCCGCCTGGAGGACCGCCGGCCGGACGGCGCGGCGACCTCCGGCTCGGGGCCCACGAGCAGCTCGGAGAGGGCGCGGCGCTCCTCGCCGCCGTCCTCGCGGCGCACCGTGATCCCCACGCGGGCCGGATCCGCTGCGCTGGGCAGTAGCACGCGGTGGCGCGCCGTCCGCCCGGCGCGCCGCACCAGCACCGGTTCGAGCACCCGGCCACCAACACCACGGTCGTCCTCGGCGAGGAGCGCCTCGGCGTCGTCGGGCCGGCCCACCGGCAGGCCGAGGGCGCGTAGCACGGCGAGCACGCTCTCGTCGGAGGCGGTGCGCCGTTGACCCCGGTGGTCGGTGTAGCGCCGCTCGACACCGTGGTGCCGAGCCAGCGCGTCGAGCGGGCGCATCAGTGGCCGACCGCCTCGCCGCTCAGTGGCCCGGCGCGATCAGGTGGAACACGTGGGCCGGGCGCCCGGGGTCGAGGGCCACGAAATTCGAGTGGCCCCGCCACTCGTAGCGCTCACCGTGGAGCAGGTCGCGCATCTCGTAAGGCCGCTCGGGGTCCACGCCGAGATGGTCGAGGTCGAGGTGGAGCATCGCCTCGTGGCGCCGCCTGGCGTCGAGGCTGGCCACCACCACGACGATGTCGTCCCGGGCGGTCTTGGAGTAGGCGATGAGCTGGTCGTGCTCGACATGGTGGAGGCGCAGCGTGCGGTTCTGCTGGAGGGCGGGGTGGGCCCGGCGGGCGGCGTTGACCTTCGCCACCACCGGCGCCAGGGTGCCGGGCTGGCCGACGTCCCAGTGGCGCACCTCGTACTTCTCCGAGTGCAGGTACTCCTCGGAGCCCTCGAACCGCGGCATTCGCTCCATCTGCTCGAAGGCCGGGCCGTAGATCCCGAAGTTCGACGACAAGGTGGCGGCCAGCACCAACCGGGCCACGAAGACGCCCCGCCCGCCCTTCTGGAGCGTCTCGTGCAGGATGTCGGGGGTGTTGGGCCAGAAGTTCGGCCGGAAGTAGTCGGCCACGCCGGTGTCGATCAGCTCGCGCAGGTAGGACTCGAGCTCCCATTTCTCGTTGCGCCAGGTGAAGTAGGTGTAGGATTGCGAGAACCCGATCTTGGCCAGGTGCTCCATCACCCGAGGCCGGGTGAAGGCCTCGGCGAGGAAGCGCACGTCGGGGTGCTCGGCCTTCACCGAGCCGATCAGCCACTCCCAGAAGCGCAGGGGCTTGGTGTGCGGGTTGTCGACCCGGAACACCCGCACCCCGTGGCCCATCCAGAACAGCACCACCTCGCGCAGCGACGCCCACAGGTCCCGCCACTGCGCGGCGGAGAAGTCGAACGGGTACACGTCCTCGTAGCGCTTGGGTGGGTTCTCGGCGTAGCGGATGGTGCCGTCGGGAAGATGGCGGAACCACTCGGGGTGCTCCGCCACCCACGGGTGGTCCGGGGAGCAGGTGAAGGCGAGGTCGAGCGCGACCTCGATGCCCATCTCGCCGGCGGTGTGCACCAGGCGGTCGAAGTCGTCGAACGACCCGAGCCCCGGCTCGATGGCCAGGTGCCCGCCGGCCGCGCCGCCGATGGCCCAGGGGCTGCCCGGGTCGCCGGGCTCGCAGGTGGACCTGCCGTCACGGCCCTTGCGGTTCGTCGTCCCGATGGGATGGATGGGCGACAGGTAGAGCGTGTCGAAGCCGAGCTCGGCCACGTAGGCGAGGCGCGCCTCGACGTCGGCCAGTGTGCCCGGGCGCGACGGGTCCGGCGAGGCCGAGCGGGGGAACAGCTCGTACCAGGCGCTGCAGCGCGCCCGCTCCGGGTCGACGACCACGGCGAAGGACTCCGAGGTCACCGACGTCCACGGGTCGGGCCAGCGCGCCATGGCCTCGGCCAGGCCCGGGGATGCCGCCAGCTCAAGCCCACGTCCGGCCTCCCTCGCGCCCGCCTCGGCCGCCGCCGCCAGCCCGTCCGCGTAGGCGTGCAGCACGGCCTCGTCGGGCCCGACGGCCCGGCCGGCTGCCTTGGCCACCATGGCTGCGCCGACCAGCAGCTCCACGTCCAGGACCTGGCCCGCTTCGGCCCGCGCCCGCAGGTCGCGCCGCCACGTGGTGAACCCGTCGAGGGCGGCCCGGATGTGGAAGCGGTGGGGTCCCAGGCGCTCGGGGTCGAACTCGGCCGTCCACACGTCGTTGCCGAGCGGCCGCATCGGCGTGCTCGACCACCCCTCCTGGGCTTCGGGGCGGAAGAAGAGCACGCAGGCCAGCTCGTCGTGGCCGTCGGCGAACACGTCGGCGGTCACGACCACCAGCTCCCCCAGGCTCGCCTTGGCGGCATACCGTCCCCCGTCGACCGCCGGCCGCACGCCGGTGATGACGGGCCGCTCCCGGCCGAACTCCTCGGGCACCGCGGCGATGTCGGCCGCCTCACCGCCACTCCGCATCGCGCCGCTCGTGCCGCTCACGCCGTCCGCAGTGACCGCACGACGCCGTACGCCGACTCGGCGTACTCCCAGACCATGCGCTGCGTCGTGAAGAACGAGCCGTTGAGCGCCATGGCGCCTCGCCCCACAGCTGCGTACCCGTCGGGATCCCCGTAGTAGAGGGGGACCACCACCTCGCGCAGCACGCGGTACATCTCTGCCGCGTCGGCGGCGTCGTCGGCCCCGTCGAGGTCGCCCGCCACCGCCCGCGCCCCGGGGTCCTCGCCGATGGCCCAGCCGGTCACCCCCTCGATGTGCCCCTCGACCCACCACCCGTCGAGGACGCTCAGGCTGGGCACGCCGTTGATCGCCGCCTTCATGCCGCTCGTCCCCGACGCCTCATGTGGCGCCACCGGCGTGTTGAGCCAGAGGTCGACGCCGGCACACAGCAGGGCCCCGAGCGCCATGTCGTAGTTCTCCAGGTAGATCACGGGCACCGTGTCACCCAGCGCGCGGGCGGCGGCGGCCACCCGCGCCACCACCCCCTTGCCCGCGGCGTCCCGGGGGTGGGACTTCCCGCTGTAGAGGATCTGCACGGGCCCCACCTTCTTCACCAGCCGGCGCAGTGCGGCCTCGTCGGAGAGCAGCAGGTCGTTGCGCTTATAGGCGGCGGCTCGGCGGGCCACGCCGATCGTGAAGGCCTCGAGGTCGAGCGCGCGCCCGCTCCGGCGCGCCACCTCGTCGAGCAGCTCCTGCTTCGCTTCGTCGTGGGCGGCACGGACTTCGGCCAGCGGGACGGTGGACAGGTAGTGGAGCACCGCGTTGTCCTCACGCCAGCGCGGCGCGTGGCGGTCGAAGAGGCGTTGGGAACTCGGCGCTGCCCAGGTCCGGACGTGCACGCCGTTGGTCACCGAGCGCACGCGGTACCGGGGGAACATCTCCTGGGACACCGCCGCATGGCGCTGGGCCACGCCGTTGATGAACCCGGCGAAGAACATGCCGAGGTTCGTCATGTTGAGCTGGCCGCGCTCGAGGCACCCCAGGCGCTCGAGCTCGCGTGCCAGGGCGGGCCCGAGCACTGTTGTGCACACCTCGCGCCCGAAGCGGTCGTGCCCAGCCGGCACCGGCGTGTGCGTGGTGAACACGCAGCGGTCCCGCACGGCGTCGAGGTCGGCGTCACCGACGCCTTCGAGGCCGCCCCGGGACCCGGTGCCCAGGGCCAGGAGCCCGACGGGCGCCAGCGCGGCGTGACCCTCGTTCAGGTGGAAGGTGGCCGGCTCGATGCCGAGCGCAGCCAGCATGGCCGTGCCGCCCAGCCCGAGCACGGCCTCTTGTGCGAGCCGCAGCGCCTGCTCCCCCGCGTAGAGCGTGTCGGTGATGGCCTGGGCTTCGGGGTCGTTCTCGGGCAGCCGGGTGTCGAGGAAGTAGACCTCCACCTCGTGACCGCCCACCCCGGCGATCCGGTGGCGCCAGGCGCCGACCATCACCGGGCGTCCCCCGACGTCGACGGTCACCCGCTGGTCGAGCGGCTCGAGCCGTTGGGCCGGCGACCAGCGCGCCGGGCTCTCCCGCTGGGAACCGTCCGCGGCCAGGGTCTGGCGGAAGAAGCCATGGTGGTACACCAGGGTCACGCCGAGCATCGGGAGTCCGAGGTCGGCCGCGGCGCGCAGGTGGTCCCCGGCCAGCACGCCCAGGCCGCCGCTGTAGGTCGGCAAGGCCTGGTCCACCGCGATCTCCATGGAGAAGTAGGCGACCGGCGCGGACGGGTCGGTGTGGGTCGGCGTCACTGCGCCTACACGGTACCCATGCCGCACGTGACCCCCCGACGGTGGTGCCGAAACCGCCGCGTGACGGCACGGTGACCTGCGCGACCTCCCGGTGGACGACGGCCGACACCACGCCGACATCCCGACATCGTCCCCTGGCCGGGTCCCGCCGGACGTGATAGAGCAGCGCCTGCGCACGGACCCGATGCACAAGGGACCGACAACGGCGCGGGCGCGACGGGCACGGGAACACGACGAAGCCACAAAGGGGTGCACCCATGAGCGCAGAGTCCGAACGTGTCAAGAAGTTCGGGAGGCTGGAGGACGGGCTGCGGCAGGCCGGCAAGTGGTACCAGTGGGGGCCCTACGTCAGCGAACGCCAGTGGGGCACGGTGCGCGAGGACTACAGCGAGGACGGCAACGCCTGGGACTACCTCCCCCACGACCAGGCTCGCTCACGGGCGTACCGCTGGGGCGAGGACGGCTTGGCCGGGTTCTGCGACATCGAGCAGCGCCTGTGCCTGGCCGTGGCCCTGTGGAACGGCCGGGACCCGATCCTCAAGGAGCGCGCCTTCGGCCTGACAGGGGCCCAGGCCAACCACGGCGAGGACGTCAAGGAGTACTGGTGGTACCTCGATGCGCTGCCCAGCCACGCCTGGAACCGCTGGCGCTACCACTATCCCCAACGGTGCTTCCCCTACGAGGACCTGCTGGCGGAGAACCGCCGGCGGGGCAAGCTCGACCCCGAGTACGAGCTGCTCGACACCGGCGTCTTCGGCGACGACCGCTACTGGATCGTCGATGTCCACTACGCCAAAGCGGACGCCCACGACCTGCTGATGTCGGTGCAGGTGACCAACCCCGGACCGGAGGCCGACACCGTCCACGTCCTGCCGACGGCCTGGTTCCGCAACACCTGGTCCTGGGAGGTGGGCGGGCCCAAGCCCCGGCTCAGCGCCACCGGGCCGGCCGCGGTGGCGGTGGACCACCCGCACCTGGGCGACCTCGAGCTGCTGGCCGGGACCGGGCCTGACGGCGAGGCGCCGCGGCTGCTCTTCTGCGACAACGAGACCAACTACGCCCGCGTCTACGGCGCCGGCCCGGCCGAGCAGTACCCCAAGGACGGCATCAACGACCACGTGGTCGCCGGCGCGCCGAGCGTGAACCCCGAGCAGCACGGCACCAAGTGCGCCGCCTGGTACACGCTGCGGATCGAGCCGGGGCAGACGGCCGAGGTGCGGCTGCGGCTGCGGCCCGCCGGGGCCAAGCCGAAGATGCCCGGCGCGCTCGAGACCGAATTCGCCAAGGTGATGGTCAAGCGGGAAACGGAGGCCGACGAGTTCTACGCCGATCTCACCCCGGCGTCCGCTTCGGCCGACGAGGCCATGGTGCTGCGCCAGGCCATGGCCGGTTTGCTGTGGTCCAAGCAGTTCTACTACTACGACGTGCGCCGCTGGCTCGAGGGCGACCCCACCCAACCCACGCCGCCGGCCGCCCGTCTCGCGGGTCGCAACGAGCGATGGCGCAACTTCGACGCCTTCGACATCATGTCGATGCCCGACAAGTGGGAGTACCCCTGGTTCGCCGCCTGGGACATGGCCTTCCACTGCGTCGCTCTGGCCCACGTCGACCCGTCGTTCGCCAAGTACCAGCTGATCTTGCTGTGTCGCGAGTGGTTCCAACACCCCAACGGCGCGCTCCCCGCCTACGAGTGGGACTTCGGCGACGTCAACCCGCCCGTGCAGGCCCTGGCCGCCTTGCAGGTCTTCGCCATCGACGGCGGCCGGGACATCGACTTCCTCAGCCGCATCTTCGACAAGCTGATGGTCAACTTCACCTGGTGGGTCAACCGTGAGGACGCCGAAGGCAACAACTGCTTCGAGGGCGGGTTCCTGGGCCTGGACAACATCGGCCCCATCGACCGCTCGCACCTGCCGGTCGGCGGCACGCTGGAGCAGTCGGACGCCACGGGCTGGATGGCCTACTACGCGCTGGCCATGCTGGCCATCGCCGGGGTGCTCAACCGCAGCGGCCAGCGGCCGGGCGCCGACCTCGTCCTGAAGTTCGCCGAGCACTTCGCCGCCATCCGGCAGGCCTTCGAGAACCAGGGGTTGTGGGACGAGGACGACGGCATGTTCTACGACCGCCTGGTCACCCCGAACGGGGCGGTGGTGCCGGTCAAGGTCCGCTCCATGGTCGGCATCATCCCGGTGGTGGCGGCGGGCGTTGTCGAAGAGGGCATGCTCGACCGGTCCATGGCGGTGGCCAAGGAGCTGCCGCGCCTGCTGCGGCACCGGGGACTCCACAGCGAGGAGCACCTGGCCACCGCCGGCCTGTTGCGCGGAGCGCCCGGCCACCGCACGCTGCTCCTCGGCGTGGTCGACACCGACCGGCTGCGGCGGATCTTCACCAAGCTCTTCGACGAGAGCGAGTTCCTCTCCCCCACGGTCTGCGCGCCATCTCGGCCTACCACCGGGATCACCCCTACCAGCTCGACGTGGAGGGCGTCCGGGCGACCATCGACTACGAACCCGCCGAGTCGACCACCGACATGTTCGGCGGCAACTCGAACTGGCGGGGGCCCGTCTGGTTCCCCCTCAACGCCCTCGTCATCGAGGCGCTGGACCGCTACGACCGCTTCTTCGGCGACGAGTTCCTGGTGGAGTACCCGACCGGGTCGGGCACCGAGCTCACCTTGGGACAGATCGCCGCTGACCTGCGCCAGCGCCTCGTCTCGCTCTTCTTGCCCGGGCCCGACGGGCACCGGCCCTGCTTCGGGGGCGTCGACAAGCTCCAACACGACCCGGCGTGGAAGGACAACCTGGTCTTCAACGAGTACTTCCACGGCGACAACGGTGCCGGGCTCGGCGCCGCCCACCAGACCGGGTGGACCGGCATCGTGGCGGACCTCATCCTGCGCAACCACGGGGCGGTGGAGTCCCTCGGCGACGTCATCCGCGACGTCCCCAACCGGGCCAAGCGCCGGTGAGCGTGCCCGGCGGCATGCCCCTCGGCACCCTGCCCGGCAGCCAGTTCCCCCTCGGGGCCACGCCGGTCGACGGCGGCACCAACTTCGCCGTGGCCTCGGGCGTGGCCGAGGCGATGGTGCTGTGCCTCTTCGACGACGCCGGTGCCGAGACGCGGATCCCGCTGCTCGAGCGCGACGCCGGGGTGTGGCATGCCTTCGTGCCCGGGGTGCGGCCGGGGCAGGCCTACGGGTACCGGGCCACCGGCCCGTACGACCCGATGCGCGGCCTGCGCTGCAACCCGGCCAAGCTGCTGCTCGATCCCTACGCTCGGGCCACCTCGGGCAGCGTCCACGTCGGGCCCGAGATCCTCGGCCACGCCGAGGACGAGCAGGACCAGCCCAGTCGCCCTCGACTCGGCCGCCTGCGTGCCCCGCAGCCTGGTGGTGGACCCGGCCCACGAGTGGAGCACGCACGAGCGCCCGCACTACCGGTACGCGGACACGGTCGTCTACGAGGTGCACGTGAAGGGCTTCACCATGACGCACCCCGACGTGCCACCCGCTCGGCGCGGCACCTACGCCGGCCTGGCCCACCCCGCCGCGCTCGCCCACCTGGTCGACCTCGGGGTGACGACGATCGAGTTGCTGCCGGTCCACCAGAACGTGCCCGAACCGTTCCTGGTCGACCGTGGGCTGACCAACTACTGGGGGTACAACACCATCGGCTACTTCGCGCCCCACAACGGCTACTCGGCCGAGGTCAGCGCCGGGCGGCCCGGCGGCCAGGTGGCCGAGTTCAAGGCGCATGGTCGACGCCCTCCACGGGGCGGGGCTCGAGGTCGTCCTCGACGTGGTCTTCAACCACACGGCCGAGGCGGACCACCTCGGCCCGACCCTGTGCTTCCGCGGCCTCGACAACCCGGCCTACTACCGCCTCGACCCGGCCGATCGGCGCTACTACGTCGACACCACCGGCTGCGGCAACACGCTGAACGCCGGCGACCCGACGGCACTGCGTCTCATCATGGACTCGCTGCGCTACTGGCTCACCGAGATGCAGGTCGACGGCTTCCGCTTCGACCTCGCACCGGCGCTGGCCCGCCAGGAGGGCGGCTTCGACCAGGTGTCGGCCTTCTTCGACCTCGTCTCGCAGGACCCGGTGGTCTGCCGGGCCAAGCTCTTCGCCGAGCCCTGGGACGTCGGCCAGGGCGACAGCTACGACCTCGGGCGGTTCCCGCCGCTGTGGCGCGAGTGGAACGGCAAGTACCGCGACTCGATGCGCGACTTCTGGCGCAGCCACGACGGGCTCTTGGCCGAGTTCGCCCAGCGGCTCACCGGCAGCGTCGGACCTCTTCGCCGGCCGGGACGGCGCCCAGGGCCGCCGCCCCACGGCCTCGGTCAACCTCATCACCGTCCACGACGGCTTCACCTTGCACGACCTCGTCTCCTACGACGGAAAGCACAACGAGGCCAACGGCGAGGAGAACCGCGACGGCAACGACGACAACCGGTCGTGGAACTGCGGCGTCGAAGGGCCGACGGACGAGCCCGACGTCCTGGCACTCCGGGCCCGCCAGCGCCGGGCCATCCTCACCACGCTCTTCCTCTCGTTCGGGGTCCCGCTGCTGCTGGGAGGCGACGAGTTCGGGCGCACGCAGCTGGGCAACAACAACGCCTACTGCCAGGACAACGAGATCACCTGGTTCGACTGGTCGGCCATCGACCCCGAGCTGCTGGCCTTCACCAAGCGGCTGATCGCGCTGCGCAAGGCCCACCCGGTGTTCCGGCGCCGCCGCTTCCTGGCCGGCGCCGAGGCGGCCGAGCTGAGCTGGTTCACGCCGGCGGGGTCGCCCATGACCACGGCCGGCTGGTCCGACACGAACGCCCGGAGCCTGGCCCTGTACCTCGACGGCTCCGACGCCCCCGACCGGGGCGCCGACGGCGGCCCGCTGCTCGACGACGACTTCCTGCTCCTGGTCAACGCCTGGTGGGGGCCGCTCGAGTTCACCGTGCCGGCCACCCGCCCCGGGCAGACCTGGCTGGGTGAGCTCGACACCATCGACCCGTCGACCGTGCCGACGCCGGTGCCGCCGGCGGCCGGCGGGAAGGTCACCGTCGGACCCCGCTCGATCGTGCTGCTGCGCTCGGCCCCGTAGGTCGACAGCCGTGACGTGGCTCGGGCCACGACGGGGACGCACGTGGCGACGACGTCCTTGGTCAGCTCGGCAGACGCTCGACGACGAGCTCGGCCACGTCGCCGGGCCGGGTCAAGAAGGGCGAGTGGTCGGTCGGCCACTCGACGACGGACCCGGCATGGGTCGCCATGTGCCGCTGTAGCGAGGGCGCGATGGCCCGGTCCGCGTTGCAGACCACGTAGGTCGAGGGGATGTCGTGCCAGGCGGGCGGCACGTCGAGCGGCGCGGAGAAGGCCATCGGGCGCAGGCGGGGCACGATGGACGCCACCGTCTCGGCGTCGCTGTCGGCGTAGAGGAGGTCGTGGGCCCGGGCGCGGTCGATGATGAGCCGGCCGCCCTCGGGGACGACGGCACCGATGATCTCGCTCCCGTGCTCGGCCATGAGGGCCCCGACGTCCTCCCCGGTGTCGACCATCAGCGCGCAGAGGTAGATCAGGTGCGACGCCTCGGGCAGTCCCCGGGCGGCGGCCGAGATGACCTCGCCGCCATAGGAGTGCCCGACGACGACCGTCCCGGGGCCGGACGCGGCGATCGCCTCGCGTGCGGCGGCGACGTCGTCGGCGAGTCCGGTCAGCGGCAGGTCGATCGCCACGACCGACACGCCGCGGACCTCGAGCTCCTCGACGACCCCGTCCCAGCACCAGGCGCCGTGCCAGGCGCCGTGGATCAGCACTGCTCGGGCCATGGCGGGAGAGACTACCCAGCCCCCGGTGTCAGGTCCGGGGTGGCTGATGGTCCTCGAGCGCCTTGACGAGCAACGTGCGCAGCGTCGCCCGCTCGGTGGGGCGCAGCCCGCCCAGGATCTCGTCCTCGATGCTCCCCTGGGCGACCTCGGCCCGTTCGAGCGCCTCCAGCCCGGCCGCCGTGATGTCGACGAGGTGACGCCGCCGGTCTGCCGGGTCCCGCCGACGCTCGGCGTAGTCCAGGTCCTCGAGGTCGTTGAGCACGAGGACGCCGGTGTTCGAGTCCATGGACAGGTCCTCGGTCATCGCCTGCTGGGAGGCCCCGGGGTGATCGCGCAGGTAGGCCAGCACGACCATGTTGCGCAGGTTCATGCCCACCAGGTCGACCGTGCTGTGCAGGAAGACGGCCCGGGCCAGCCGGGTCAGGAGCACGATTGTCCCGGTGGCCGACCCGGCGGCCGACGCGGTGGCCGACCCAGCGGAGGATCCGGTGGCGGACGACGCCGAGCGGGGGGCGCGGCCGGCGGCCCGGGCGTTCACGGGGCCAGTCTCCTGTTCGCCGGGCCGCTCCGCGCGGAAAACCGCCGCCGGGCATGCCGCCGCACGGCCAGATCGATCATCCCCCTATGATAGTCCCGAAATCATGACTATCCGCGCATTAGGGACCATCACGGCGGAGACCTCCGCCCCGCCGGCCGACCGCCGGCGTTGGATCGCCCTGGTCGTGGTGTGCCTGGCCATGCTGATGAACGCCCTCGACGGCTCGATCGTCAACGTGGCGCTCCCGGACATCCAGCGCAGCCTGCACTTCAGCCAGTCCGGGCTGACCTGGGTGGTCGACGCCTACCTCATCTCCTTCGGGAGCTTCCTCCTCATGGCGGGGCGCCTGGGCGACCTGGTCGGGCGCAAGAAGGTCTTCCTGGCCGGGGTGGCGCTGTTCACCGTGGCCTCGATCGCCTGCGGGGCGGCGAACAGCCAGGCCATGCTCGTCACGGCGCGCTTCGTCCAGGGCATCGGCGGCGCGCTGTCCTCCTCGGTGATCATCGCCATCATCGTGACGGAGTTCCCGAGCTCGACGGAGCGGGCCAAGGCCATGAGCGCCTACGTCTTCGTGGCGGTCGGCGGTGGTTCGGTCGGGCTCCTGGCCGGCGGTGTGCTGACCCAGGCACTCAGCTGGCACTGGATCTTCTTCGTGAACGTGCCCGTGGGCATCGCCACCCTGGTCCTCGGCCGGTTCCTCATCGTGGAGAACGTCGGCCTGGGCATCAGGCAGGGCGTCGACTGGCTGGGTTCGGTGCTGGTCACCCTCTCGGTGATGGTGGCGATCTACGCCGTGGTCACCGTGACCACCTACGGCTGGACCTCCGCGCACACCCTCCTCTTCGGCGGCATCGCGCTCGTGCTCTTCGTGGCCTTCATCGTCCTCGAGTCCAAGCTGCGCAACCCGATCATGCCGCTGCGCATCCTCAAGCTGCGCACCCTCACCGGCTCGAGCGTCGTCCGCGGCCTCATCATCACCGGCATGTTCGCCACCTTCTTCATCGGTGCCCTGTTCTTCGAGCACGTGCTGCACTACAGCCCGCTGCGCACCGGGCTGGCCTTCATCCCCCAGGCCGTCGTCATGGCCACGCTCTCGTCGGGCATCACGGCCCGCCTGGTCAACCGCTTCGGTCCGAAACCGGTCATGTACCCGGCCATGGGGATGGCCGCGGCCGGACTGCTCCTGTTCGCCTCGGCCGGACCCGCCACGGGCTACTTCCCGCGCATCTTCATCGCCTTCCTGCTCCTCGGCGCCGGGGCCGGCGCCTCGTTCATGCCGCTGCTGCAGATCGCCATGTCGGAGATCCCCAACGACGACGCCGGCCTGGGCTCGGGGGTGGTGAACGTGTCGCAGCAGTTGGCCGGGGCGGTCGGCCTGGCCGTCCTGAGCACCATCGCCACCAACCGGTCCCGCTCCCTGGTGGCCGCCGGCCACAGCCTGGTGAGCGCGCTGGCCGACGGCTACCGGGTGGCGCTGATCATCGCCGCCGGCTGCGTGCTGCTGGCGATCGTGGTGGCGCCCTTCGTGCTGCGCACCGACGAGTCGCCCGAGGAGCAGAAGGCGCACATCGCCGAGAACATGTCGAACCCCGAGACCTACGAGCACCTGGTGATGTAGGAGCGGTTCTCATCGCCGGCGGAACGCTCGGCTCGCTCAAGCCGCGGCGTCGCCAATCGAGGGCAGATCCCGGCCCGGGCCGTCGAGCCACTCGCGCAGCGCGGCCGTCGCCCGGACGTCGTCCTCGTTGTACTCGAGGATCCAGCGCCGCGCCTCGGCCTGCGCCTCCGGGTCGGAGTCGTCGACGGCCACGTCGTACTTGACCATGGCCAGGCTCCCACCGACGTCGTCGAACCTCCAGGCGAAGCCGGCCAGGGGCGCCGTCTCCTTCAGGCCCATGCGGCGGCCGGTGACGAGTTGCGTGCGGGTCACCTCGTAGAGGTCGACCCATTCGTCGGACGCCAGGAACTCGTCGACCTCGTCGCGGATGCCGAGGCGGTCGGCGATCGGCCTCATCTGTCCCTCTTCGGCGCCGCGGCTGTAGCAGTAGGCCCGGAAGGTGGCACCGTCCTCGTGGGCCAGGGACCGCTCGTTGACGAACCAAGTCCAAAACCCGCTGAAGGCGGCGAGCTCGCCGATGCCGAGGTCGGGGTCCCATGTGGCGAACGGGACGTAGCGGGTGGAGGGTCGGGCACCACGGCGGTCCGTGACCAGGGCGCCCCACAGGTAGCAGCCGCCGTCGGCGTTCTCCATGTCCACGTCGACCTCGACGTCGGCGCGGGGAACCTCGATCCGCTCGAGGCCCCGCCGGCGGTAGGCGGGGGCCGGGCCGGTGCGAGCGCGGGCCAGGTCGATCTGGGTGGAGAGGTTCGTGGCACCGGCACGGAAGAGGCCGAGGGTCTCCTGGTCGATCACGGTCAGCTCGGCCACCGTGCGCACGCCGTGGGTGGCCAGGTTCTCGAGCTGCTTCTTCCGGTTCGCCACGACGTCGGCCAGCGGGGTCGACGGGGGCAGGCCCTTCGCCTCGTCGAGCAGGTGGTCGAGGTCGACCTTGCACCGGGCCAGCTCCGCCGTCGTCCAGTCCAGGGCGGCGAGTTCGTGCAGGTCGTCGATCCCGTGCGCCTTGTACATCCGGCGCCGGGCGGCGCCGACACCCGAGACGAGGCTGAGGTCGGCCACTTCCTCGAGCTGCGCACCGCACCAGCCCCGCCACCGGCACATGTCGCACTTCGTGCACGCGACGGGCTCGGCCAGCAGCGGTGCGGACCCGTCGGCGGCGTGCTCGAGCGCGGCGACATGGACGGCCAGCCGGTGGGCGAACTCGAGGTCGTAGAGCTCCATGGCGCTCAGCCGCCGCTCCGATGGAGCCTCGAAGTACTCCGAAGGGTCCAGGCAGGGTTCGTCGAGGTCGTACCAGACGATCACGCCCTCGGAGCCGTAGATGCCGCCGAGGTTGCGGTCCGACGAGGCGACGCCGGCCCGCTCCAGGAGCCGGCGGTAGTGGGCCAGCTGCAGCAGGTCGTCGGTCCGCCAGCGGGCGTCGTGCTCGGGGTCACGGCACGCCGCCTCGTAGGCGGGTGCGGTCAGCTCCGAGACCAGGGCCGACCCGGCGCCCGGCTCTTTGGCCACGTCGAGCACCTTGTGCGACTTGACGTCGACCGGGAGGTAGCCGGGGTCGGTGGCCTCGCCCTCGACGTTGGCATCGAGGACGAGGAGGTCGGGCTCGCCGACGCGGTGCGCCTCGACGTCGACCGGGAGCCGGCCGCCGGCGACGACCGGGGACCCTCCGGCCAGGGCCTGGGTGGTGAGCACCTCCCGGATGCCCGGATCGTCGGCCGCCACGACCGTGGCCCCCGGGACGTCGGTGAACAGGGTGGCGAACGCGTCCTCCTCGTACTCGTCACCCGCGGTGAAGAGCTTCTGGAGGAACGGCGGGTCGGGCAGGGGCTCGCAGGGCCGCAGGACCTCGAGCTGGACGCGCTGGGGGCAGTCCTTGGCGAAGTACGCGTTCCTCGGTGTGATCTCCACGGTCACGGACGTCCCTCCCTCCGGTCCCACCGGGTCGTCCCTCTGCAGATGGCTGACGAGGGCATTGTGGCCCAAGGGTGTGACACCCCGGTGCCCGGGCCGGACCGGTACCGGGGGGCGGGACCAGGGCGCACGGGGCTAGAACAGGGCCCGCATGGGGAGCGAGCAGGGGGGAATGGTGCCGGAGGGGTTCCGCGACGAGCTGCGCACGTGGCTGGCCGCCCACCTGACCCGCGAGGTGGTCGACGCGGGCAGACGCGACGGTGGGGAGTCCGACCTCGAGGTGCTGCGCGCCTGGAACCGGACGCTGGCCGACGGCGGGTGGGCGGCTCCGTCGTGGCCGGCCGAGCACGGCGGGCGCGACGCCGGCGTCGACGAGCAGCTGGTGTACCTCGAGGAGATGAACGGGGTGCGGGCCCCGGGCCCCGTGAACGTGATCGGAGTCTCGAACATCGCGCCGGCCATCATGCAATTCGGCACCGCGGAGCAGAAGGAGCGGTATCTCGCCCCCATGCTGCGAGGGGACGAGATCTGGTCCCAGGGCATGTCGGAGCCCGACGCCGGCTCGGACCTGGCCGCGCTGCGCACCCAGGCCGTCGCCGACGGCGACGACTTCGTGATCAACGGCCAGAAGACCTGGAACTCGATGGGCCACTTCGCCGACTGGTGCCAGCTCTACGTGCGCACGGACCCGGGCGCGAAGAAGCACCGGGGGATCACGTGCTTCCTGGTCGACCTCACGACACCGGGCATCGAGGCCCGGCCGTTGACGACCATCACCGGCGGGCACACTTTCGCCGAGCTCTTCTTCACCGACGCACGCGTCCCGCGCTCGGCCATGCTCGGCCCCCTCAACGAAGGCTGGACGGTGGCCATGACCACGCTGAGCCACGAGCGCGCCGGCGTGGCCCGGCTGCACCTCTCCCTGGCCAACAAGCTCGACGACCTCCTCGCCGACCCGCGGGGTGCCGAGGGGCGGCGTGACCGGCGGCTGCGGGACCGCCTGGCCCGCACGTACGCCGACATCGCCTGCATGCGCTTCCTGACCGAGCGGTCGCTCTCCGACCCGTCGGCCGCGGGAGCGGGCGGCAGCCTGGCCAAGCTGGCCTGGGCGCACTGCGACCAGGCGCTGGCGGACCTGGCGGTGGACCTCATCGGCATGGAGGCGCTCGGGGACCGCTGGGGCTCGAACCTGTTGTCGGTCCGGCAGGCCTCGATCGCCGGCGGGACGTCGGAGATCAACCGCAACATCGTGGCCGAGCACGTGCTCGGGCTGCCCAGGTGAGCCGCCACGGTCCCGTGAAACGATGGAGCGAGGCTCCGACGAAGGAGTAGGGGTGGCAGAGCAACCACGAGGGTTCTGGGCGGCGGCGGCGGCCGAACCGGGCCGGATCGCCGTGATCGACCCAACCGGAGAACACTGGACGGCCGGCGACATCGCGTCGCAGGCCAACCGCCTCGTCCACGCCCTGCGGGCGCGCGGCCTGACGGAGGGCGATCCGGTGGCCACCCTGCTCCCCAACCGGGCCGAAGTGTTCGAGACGCTGATGGCCGTGCACCAGGCGGGCTGGAACTACGTGCCGCTGAACAGCAACCTCACCGCGGCCGAGGTGTCGTACATCCTGGGTGACGCGGGTGCCAAGGCCCTCGTGGCGGACCAGCGCTTCGCCGACGTGGCGGCGGCCGCGGCCACCGAGGCCGGGGTGCCCGGAGCCGGCCGCATCTCGGTGGGGGCGATCGGGGGCTTCACCCCCCTCGACGACGCCCTGGCCGACCAGCCCGACACGACCCCGGAGCACCGGGTGGCCGGGCAGTTCATGCAGTACACGTCGGGCACGACCGGACGCCCCAAGGCGGTGCAGCGCGCCCTCCCCTCGTTCGACCCCGAGACCTGGGTCAGCGTCTTCAGCGGGAACCTGTCGCGCTACGGCATCGAGCCGGGTGGCGACGCGGTGCACCTGGTGACGTCGCCGATGTACCACATGGCACCCCTGTCGTTCGGGTACTTCTCGGCGCACTTCGAACACCCCGTGGTCCTGATGGACAGGTGGGACGCCGAGCTCGCCCTGCAGCTGATCGAGCGTCACCGCGTCACCGACGTGCACATGGTCCCGACCCAGCTGCACCGCTTGATGCAGCTGCCCGAGAACGTGCGCACCCGCTACGACGTGTCGTCGCTGCGCCAGGTCATCCACGCGGCGGCGCCCTGTCCGATCGAGCTGAAGCGCCGTCTGTTCGACTGGCTCGGTCCGGTGATCTACGAGTTCTACGGCGCCACCGAAGGTGGCGGCACGATCGCCACGCCAACCGACTGGCTCGCCCACCCCGGCACCGTCGGCCGGCCCTGGGCGGGCGCGGACGTCAAGGTCCTCGACGACGAGCGGACACGAGCTCCCGCCCGGCACCGTGGGCACGGTCTACCTCAAGCTCATGGGCGGCGACTTCCGCTACAAGGGAGACCCCGACAAGACCACGGCCAGCCGGCAGGGCGACTACTTCACGGTCGGCGACATGGGGGAGCTCGACGAGGACGGGTTCCTCTACCTGCGGGACCGCAAGATCGACATGATCATCTCGGGCGGGGTCAACATCTATCCGGCCGAGATCGAGGCGGCGTTGCTCTCGCATCCCGCCGTGGGCGACGCCGCGGTCTTCGGGGTACCCGACGACGAATGGGGAGAACAGGTCAAGGCGGTGGTGGAGCCCGCCGCGGGGTACGCGGCGTCGCCGGCGTTGGCCGACGAGCTGCTGGCGCACTGTGCCGGCGCGCTGGCCAAGTACAAGTGCCCGCGCAGCATCGACTTCACGGACGCCATGCCCCGGGACCCCAACGGTAAGCTCTACAAACGACGCCTCCGCGATCCTTACTGGGACGGGCGCGGGCGCGACATCTAGCGCGACCTGCCAGCTCCGCTCACACCAGCACCGCTCACACGCCCCGCCGACCGAAACGAGGAGCGCATGGCCCGTGTCCCCATCGAGGAGGGGTTCTTCGAGATCCCCGAGGACCCGGCCGAGCAGCCACGCCTGCTCGGGAGCCGCTGCCCGGCCTGCGGCGAGGTGTTCTTCCCGGTGCGGTTCGTGTGCGCCAAATGCCTGCACGAAGGCACCGAGGACACCGTGCTCTCGACCACCGGGACCATCTACACCTGGACCTACTGCCACGTGCCGCTGTTCGGCAAGAAGGACGCGGAGGTCACCGGCTACGGCGTGGCCCAGATCGACCTGCCCGAGGGGCCCCGCGTGCAGTCGATCCTCTCGGGCGGGCCCGACGACTTCGCCATCGGCATGCAGGTGGAGACGGATCTCGAGACCCTGCGCACCGACGACGAGGGCAACGAGGTCGTGATCTACCGCTTCCGGCCGGAGGGCGCGGGTGGGGAGGGTGCGGCGGGTGCGGCGGCGGCCAGGGGCGGGGCGGCGAACGACGGAGGCCGGTCGTGACGCGCGGGCTGCGCTTCGACGGCGTGGCCGTCGCCGGCATCGGCATGGTGCGCTTCGGGATGTTCCGCGACGTCCCGAGCGCGCACCTGGCCCGAGACGCCGGGCTGCTGGCGCTGCACGACGCCGGCATGACCCTGGCCGACGTCGACGAGGCGTTCGTCGGCTACATCCAGCCGGGCTCGATGCTGGGCGTCAAGGCCATGAAGGAGTTCGGGTTGACCGGGCTCCCGGTGACCCACATTGAGAACGCGTCGGCCACCGGGCTGGTCGCCTTCCGCGATGCGGCCTGGGCGGTGTCCTCGGGGCGGGCCGACGTGGCCATGGCGCTCGGCTTCGACAAGTTCACCGACATGACCACCACCGGGGGCCGCGGCGCGGGACGCGACCAGATCGACGCGCCGATCCTCCCCGCCGCCTACTTCGCCCTGTGGGCGCAGCGCCGGATGTACGAGCGGGGCACGACGGCCGAGACCTTCGCCACCATCGCGGCGAAGAACTGGAACTTCGGGGCGGCGTGCCCGACCGCCCACCGGCGCTCGGACCACGTGGTCACGCCCGAAGAGGTGCTGGCGGCCCGGATGGTGGCCGAGCCGCTCACCACCATGATGTGCTGCCCGCCCGACGACGGGGCGGCGTGCGTGATCCTGGCCCGCGAGGACCTGGTGCGCGAACGCCAGGGCGGCCGGCCGCTGGTGCGAGCGCTGGCTTCCGCCCTGATGTCCGAGACCTACACGCCGGGGCACACCTTCGTCGGCCCGGTCGTCGGCCCGTCGGCCATGACGCGGGCGACGGCCGAGCAGTGCTACGAGGCGGCCGGGCTCGGCCCCGAGGACGTCGACGTGGCCTACTGCCACGACGCCTTCGTGAACGAGGAGCTCGAGTACTACGAGCTCCTCGGGTTCTGCGCCGAGGGCGAGGGCGAAAAGCTGGTGGCCGAGGGGGCGACGGGTCCGGGCGGGCGCATCCCGTTCAACACCGACGGCGGGCTGCTCGCCCGGGGCCACCCCGGCGGGCCGACCGGCCTGGCCATGGTCCACGAGGCCGTGCTCCAGCTCCGGAGCGAGGCGGAGGGCCGGCAGGTCGACGGCGCCCGGGTGGCCCTGGCTCACCTCGTCGGTGGCGGCAGCATCGCCACCGTCAACCTGCTGGGAACCGACGGGAGGGCACCATGACCACGAGCGAGGAGCGCCGCGCGGCGGGCAAGGAGATCCAGGGGCAGCTCTGGCCCGCGACGCGGACCGGAGCGACCGGGCAGTTCCCGGCGGCCAAGCTGGCACCGGACTTCTTCGACCACGTGCAGCAGAGCGCGTTCGGCGACATCTGGACGCGTCCGGGGCTGGCGGTGCGGGACCGCTCGATGATCACCGTGGCCGTGCTCGCCGCGCTCGGCCAGAGCGAGGAGCTGCGGGCGCACCTGGCCGGGGCGCTCAACGTCGGCATCAGCCGGGAGGAGCTGGTCGAGGTGCTCATGCACATCTCGGTCTACGCCGGGGTCCCAGCCACCAACGCCGCGTTGCGGGTGGCGGCCGAGGTGCTCCCTACGGAGTAGGCCCCCAGCGCAGCTCGACGCCGGCCTGCTGCTCGGCCAGGGCGACGAGCTCGCTCCAGTCGGCATCACCGAGCCCCTGCGCCACGGCTTGTTCGAGGACGCCGCGCACCGCCGCGGCCACCGGGGTCGGAGCGCCGAGGGCGGCGCCCGTGTCGACGATCAGGCCGGCGTCCTTGGCCGCCAGGGCCAGCGCGAACTGGGTCGGCCGGCCCCGCCCGTCGATCGCCTCGACCTGGCGGTCGAGGTAGAAGTTCGACGCCCCCGCCGTGCGCAGGATCTCCACGGCGTCACGGACCTCGATCCCCGCCTTGGCCGCCAGCGACAGGCCCTCCAGGCTGACCCAGGTCGTCGTGAAGGCGATGAGGCTGTTGAGCAGTTTCATCGTGTTGCCGAGGCCCAGGGCTCCGACGTGGAAGGTGGCGCGGCCGAGGGGTTCGAGCACCGGCCGGACGCGAGCGACGGGTCCGTCGTCGCCGCCGACCATGAACACGAGCATCCGGCGCTCGGCACCGATGGCGCCACCCGTGAGGGGCGCCTCGACGAGGTGGTGGCCCGAGCCGGCCAGGCGCTCCCCCAGCTCGCGCACCACGGCAGGGCTGTTGGTCGACAGGTCGACGAGGACCGAGCCGGGCTCGGCCGCGGCCGCCCACTGGACGGCCACCGCGGCGACGACGTCGGGCGTAGGCAACGACAGCAGGGTGATGCCGGTGGCCCGGGCCACCGCGCCGACGTCTCCGGCGGCCGAAGCCCCGGACAGGGCGTCGGCGAGCGACGGGTCGAGGTCGTGGACGGTCACCTCGTGGCCGTCGGCCACCAGGTTCGACGCGATGGCGCCGCCGATGTTGCCCAGCCCGATCACACCGATCTGCATGGTCCCTCCCCGGGTCACGAGCGCCCCGGGCAGAGCCCCGGGGCGCTCGATGGGTCGAAGCGTATAGTCAGGAGCGACACGAGCGTCAGGGACCCGGGGGGCCGATCATGGGGCTGCGCGACCACGTCATCTGCGACAGCGATCTCCACGTGATGGAGCCGCCCGACCTGTGGGAGCGCTACATCGACCCCGCCTACGCGCACGCGGCGCCGCGGGGACTGGCCGAGATCCCCCGCGACATGCGGGTGCGGGTCAAGAACCGCGTCGTGCTCCGGCTGGGCGCCACCCGCCCCATGCGCGTCCAGGGCCGCAAGACGGGGTGGCAGGAGGGCCATGACGACGCGTACGCGGCGTCCGAGGCACGGGGCTGGGACGCGCAGTCGCAGATCGACGCCATGGACGCCGAGGGCCTCGACCTGGCGGTGCTCTACCCCTCACGGGGCCTGTTCGTCCTGGGCATCGACTCGGCGGAGCAGATCGGCGGCGACGGCCTGGAGCCCGAGTTCGCCTCCGCCATCGCCCGCGCCTACAACGACTGGCTCAAGGACTTCTGCGACCACGCCCCCGACCGCATGTTCGGGGCGGGGATGGTGGCGCCCCACGACGTGGCCGGCGCGGTGGCCGAGGCCCGGCGCTGCGTCGAGGAGCTCGGCTTCAAGGCCATCTTCTTGGCCCCCGCCGCCGTGAACCGCCGGCCGTGGCACCACCGGGCCTACGACCCGCTGTGGGCCGAGATCCAACGGCTCGGCGTGCCCCTGGCCTTCCACGGCGGCGGCCAGACCTACCTCACGCCGGACTTCGGGCTCGAGGTGCTCGACCGGCTGATGCTCTGGCACACCTTCAGCCAGCCCCTCGGGATTCAGTTCGTCACGGCCTGCCTGTGCGGCGGCGGCGTGCTCGAGCGCTTCCCCGACCTCAAGGTGGCCCTGCTCGAGGGCAACTGCTCGTGGGCGCCGTGGTTCTTGTACCGGCTCGACGAGCACTGGGAGTGGACGGGCTGGTACGAGGCACCCGAGCTCACCATGGCACCCTCGGAGTACTTCAAGCGCAACTGCTGGATCTCGGTCGAGGCCGACGAGGTGACGGTGCCCCACTTCGTCGAGACGTTCGGCGACGAGCGCCTGATCTTCTCGACCGACTACCCCCACGGCGACTCCAAGTACCCCCATGCGGTGAGCAGCTTCGACAAGCTCCCGCTCGACGATGCGGGCAAGGCCCGGATCGTCAGCACCAACTGGTCGGCGCTCTACGACATCCCGCTGGTCAAGAAGACCTGACCGGCCCGGCCCGTGGTTCGGGCGGCAGCTTGCTGAAGCGGTCGAGGAGCAGCGGGAAGCCGAGCGGGATCCCGAAGACCTCGAAGACGACCTCGGCGATCAGGAAGGATGCGGCCAGGCAGCCGTCGGGACCCTCGCCCGTCCACCACCAATTGCACACCCAGCCCTCGTCCTCGGGTGGGGCGAAGCCGAGATCGGCCAGCACGCGCTCCTCCGACACGCTGAGCCGGTCCTCCTGGCTCAAGAAGCGGTTCGAGGAGACCTCGACCCGCAGCTCCCCTTCACAGGTGAGGGTCTGGACGTAGCGGGACGAGCCGGGCGGGCTGGCGACCATGATCCACCGCAACTCCGTGGGGACCGAGATGTCGTGCAGCAGCGCCTCGGGGAGGTTGGCGACCAACGACCCGACCTCGACGATCCGCTTCGTCGGCGCACCTCGGTGCGCACCTCCCTCCGCGCTTCTCCGTACCCTTCCCAGCATTCTTCTCTGCACTCGTCGCTGCTCGGCCATCGTGCCTCCTCGGGAGCCATCGTGCCCGCCGGGTGTGACACGAGCGGGCCGCCGCCGACAACCGGATCCCCGGTCGGTTCTCCCCCCGGATTCCTAGTGGGGCCAGGTAACGGGGGCACGACCATTGCGCGGTGTGCCGGTGAACTCTGTGCATCGGACTCGCGACGACGACCGCGGTCTCCGAGCGTCCGTCGTCGGCCTGTACCGAGGAGCGTCGAGCAGATGGTCAGAGCCAGTGGCGTCGTTTGAAGACCAGGTACAGCAAGGTCGACGTCACGACCATCAGCCCCAGAGCCATCGCGTACCCGTAGTACCAGTGGAGCTCGGGCATGTGCTTGAAGTTCATGCCGTAGATCGTCCCGACCAGGGTCGGCGCGAAGAGGATGGCGGCCCAGGCCGAGATCTTCTTGACCTCCTCGTTCTGGGCGAGGCTCGCTTCGGTCAATGCCCGCATCTCGTCGTTCTGGCGCTGACCGACGAGGGCGGTCTGGACGCTGAGCGCGTTCTCCAGGACGGCGCGGAACTCGTCGGCCCTCTCCACGATCCGGAGGGCATGGTCGCTGACGTCGCGCAGGCTTCGTTGCAGTTCGACGTCGACCCCGTACTTGTCGAACCCGGCGGCGAGGCCGCCGAGCACCTCGACGAGGGGATGGGTCGCCCGTTGGAACTCGATCACCTCCCGCGAGAGGTCGTAGATCCGCTTCGACACGGCCAGGTCCCCTCCGAAGAGCTGGTCCTCGATCTCGTCGATGTCGTTCTCGAGTCCCGCCACGACCGGGCCGTACTCGTCGACCACCTGGTCGAGGATGGCGTACAGCACCGCCTCGGGTCCCAGCCGCAGGAGGTCGGGCGCCTGCTCGAGCCGCTGGCGGACCGTGCTGAGGTCGGGGGTCTCGGCGTGCCGGATGGTCACGATGAAGTCGGGGCCGGCGAAGACGTGGATCTCGCCGAACTCCACCTCCTCGGTCTCGTCGAGGTAGCGAGCGGGTCGCAGCGCTACGAAGAGCGTGGTGCCGTAGCGCTCCAGCTTGGGCCTCTGGTGCGCCTTGATCGCGTCCTCGACGGCGAGGTAGTGGAGCCCGAACTCCTTCTCGACCGATCGGAACTCCTCGAGATCCGGGCGGTAGAGGCCGATCCAGGCCATGCCGTGGCACTCCCGCGCCGCCTCGTACGTCTCGTCGAGGCTTCGCGGGCTGGCCAACCTCCGGCCGTCGGCATACACAACGTTGTTGATGAGCACCCTGCCTCCGCGATCGATGGGAGCGAAGCCTCTGAGTCGACTCACGCTACCGCCGCCGGTCGAGCTGGTCAGGGTGAAGGGGATCCTGCGGACCAGCTGCGATGTCCCTGGGCTGCGGCGTCCCTAGGCGGCGGCGTCCCTAGGCTGCGGTGCGCTGACCCGAGTGCTTCGAGACCGCGGTGCCGAGCAGGTGCAGCTCGGACTGGCCCGGCAGACGGTCGACCCTGCGGGTCGATCCGCGAGGCCACGGCGGCCCCGTCGGCCCCGTCGGCGCCGTCGATGAGGTAGCGGACCAAGAAGGCGACCTCGTCCTTGGGCATCACGCCCGATCCCACCGGTCGCCACAGGTGCTTGAGGGCGAACCGGGTGAGCCGCTGCGCCCTCGGGCTCGCGGCCAGGCGCCGGGTGGCCTCCGACGCGTAGAAGTCGATGTGCCCGCCCTCTTGTCTCATGATCCTCTTCAACAGCTCGCGCAACGTCGGGTGGCTCGCCCGTTCGTTGAGCCGGCTGTAGCCGGCCTGGGTCGTCCACTCGTTGACGGCGCCCCAGGCCATGTGCAGCGCGATGAAGGCACGTCCGGCGAACGCGGCGGACCCGATGGTGCTCAAGGTCGAGACGGCCTCCTTGCGCCGGCGCCCGTGGCGCAGCGCGGCGATCCTCGGGGCTCCCGCCGGCTCGCCGTGGGCCTCGAGGACGTGCCCGATGGCCTCGCCGTGCCACATCTCCTCGAACACCCAGCACGAGAGGAACCCGATGATCTCGGGGTCCTGGTGGGCGGGGGTGAGCAGGAGGTCACACGACGTGCCACCGGCTCAACCGCGGTGGGGACCGCCAGGCCAACCGAGCGCTGTGGCACATCGTGATCACCCGGCTGGCTTCGGACCCGAGGACCCAGGCCTACGTGGAGCGCCGGGTCAAAGACGGCCGCTCCAAGCGCGAGGCCATCCGCATGCTCAAGCGATACGTCGCTCGCGAGGTCTACCCCTACCTACCTCGCGCTTAGATCCCTGGACCGTGGACCTGGCTCACCTAACGCCTGTCGTCACTTCGACTGACTTCGTCCCGATTTGCCGATCCACGGTCCAGGCCCACCGACTCCCGAAGACGCGTGACCTGATAAGAGCTTGCCCTCTCAAACGAGTGGCCCATCATTGGTCTGTCCGCCATCTTCACCCCCCGAAAATTCTCGCGAAAGGGGTTGACATCATCCATAGGAGCATCGGGACGGTGGGGACACTTCGGCAGCATGGGGGCCGCCCTGAATAACTTCCCGGGGCCCATAGACCTTCATTCGCAGACTCGGGGCCATACGGGGCTACGTAGGGGCGCTTAGGGCAAAATCTGCGCTACTCGTCAGACCCTTTGGCGGCCTCCGATCTTCGCAGCTGACAAGTGTGGGCGCTGGCTATTTCTCGCGTCGTCTACGGGAATGACCAGGTATCATGAGGGATGGGTTTCCTCGCTTAACATTGAAGGGAACGCCATGAGGACGTTCAACGATTTAGTCTCATTCGCCCGATCCGGCGCATCCCAGGGCATCATCGACGGGGTCGTATGGACACGGCGTTCTGTGAACCCACGGGAGGCGGTGGTCTCTGCCGACGGCGCAAGCTGGTTGGTGTATGACCTGCTCACGGACCCGATAATCAGGGACATTGTGCGCCAACCCACTGAGGAACCGCGGCCCACCAAGAGACGGCGGGCGTCGTGAGCTTTAGTCCTCGCCGCTGGCGGCAGTTCGGGTTCACCCGAACCTAATGATTCGCAGATCAGGACCGCGCCGATGCATCGAGCAGCCCTGCCCCCGTACATTGCCGGTTCGAGGAGGCTTGGTCGCTTTCCCTCCCTTGATCCACGGACCTCAGAGGCATAGCGGGGCAGGGCTGCCAAGCGTGTGATCAGGCGGCCCGCGACAATGGACCGTGCTCTTGTCCGGCCGGGTGAAGCGTTCGTGGGCAGCCGTGTCAGTTGTGCTCGGCGGCACCGCAGTGGCCGCTGTGGCGACGTTCGCCGCGACGTCCGGCTCCACTCCTCCCAAGGCCTCGAGTGGCTCGGGCCGTGTCGCCATCTCGGCACCCTCGCGCCTTCTGCGACCGGCAGTCGCTTCGCCGCGGCCAAGAAGACGACGGGCGCCCCCGGCCGCACAGCCCGCGCCGACCACCACGACGGTGCCATCAATTTCCGGCCAGGTCGCGCTCGCTGGCTGCCCCGTGCCCCCGCACCCGCCACTGCCGCCCTCACCGCCGCCGTGGCACCCAGCGGTCCTCGTGACGTCTCTTCCGCCGGTGAAGGCGCCGGCACCGTGGACCTCGCACCTCGCGGCGCTCAGCGGCAAAGGCATGTGGATCTGGCAGTGGGACAGCACCGACGGTGGCGATGCCGCCGAGATCGTGCAGAAGGCCGTTTCGGCGGGGCTGCATCAGCTGTGGGTCCGAGTGGGTAGGTAGCAGACCGTGTGATGCTCCACGTCGTGCATGTGGCGGAGTGACCGCAGGGCGGCCGGAGCCAGGGGCTGATCCTTGAAGTCATCGAAATTGATGCCCTCAAGGTCGAGGCGCCCCGCCCGAGCCTTGTAGGAATCGATGGTCGTCCTCATGGCCTCTATTCGCCGCCCGGCACGGATGCGGATGCCGAAGGGCGCACATCTGGTCACGATGTCTCCACCTCCGCCGGGCTCGGCGAGACGGCCTGGGGCAGTGTGAGACGGACGCACGCCCCGCCGGCGGCTCCGTTCTCGACCACGACCGTGCCGCCATGGGCACCCACGATCGACTGGACGATCGCCAGACCGAGTCCCGCGCCGCCCTGGTCTCGGGACCGGCTGGTGTCCGAGCGCCGGAACCGCTCGAACGCATGTGGGAGGAAGGCCGGGTCGAATCCGGGGCCGTCGTCCGCCACCTCGAGCCAGAGGTCCTGAGCCGCTGCGCCGGTACGCAGTTCGATCACCGAACCGCGGGGGCAGTATCTCAGTGAGTTGTCGATGAGGTTGTCGACGACCTGTCTGATCCGGTGCGGGTCGAGGCGCGCCTCGAGACCCGAGGGGGCATCGACCCGGCAGGTCATCTCGTGCTCGGCGATCCGCGGCCGTGCGTGGTCCACGATCTCGTCTAAGTAGTCACCGACGGCGACCACCACGGGGGCGATCGGCAGCTGGCCCTGATCGCCCCGGGACAGCAGCAGCAGATCGTCGGCGATCCGGGTCAGCCGGGCGACCTCCTCGGTGGCGACAGTCACCGTGGCCATGAGCTCGTCGCGGGTCCGTCCCGGTCGTTCCGCCAGCTCCATCTCACCTTGAAGGACGGCGAGCGGGGTTCTCAACTCATGGCTGGCATCGGCGACCAGGCTTCGTTCGCGCTCGAGAGACGACCGCACCCGGGCGAGCAGCTCGTTCATCGTGGAGGCCAGCGCGCTGATCTCGTCGTGTGTGCGCGGAACGGCGAGCGTGCCGGGGGTGTCCCGGACCGAGAGGTCTGAGACTTCGCGCGCGGAGTCGTTCCACCGGCCGGAGGGCGGACCTCGCCAGCAGGTACGACCCGCCGGCGGCGAGGAGGACGATCAGGCTGCACCCGATCACCAGCTCGGTCGTCACCCGGCTCATGGTGGAGTCGAAGGTCTCCAGCGACACTCCGACGATGACGGTCCAGCCCGCTCGGCCCGGAAGCGGTTGCGCCAGGACGCGCTCGTGCTCATCACTGCGCGTGTGGGTCACGAGGACCTGTTGCGTCCTGGCTCGATCCACGGCGGCCGCGGGCAGGATCGGCACCGCCGGCGCTTCCGCGCTGGACCCCCGCACGTTCCCCGAGCCGTCGACCACCTGGACGACGTACTCGGGCGCGTTGGCACCCGAGGTCGTCAACGGAACCCGCGAGCCCGCCCCGAGATAGCTCGATGCGTGGGACGCCTGGGCCGCCAGCTGCGAATCGACGGCGCTCAAGAGCGACGTCGAGAGCACGGATACGAACAGCCAGGCTCCGAGAGAGAGGACCACCGCGGACGCGATCGCGAAGAAGAGGGTGAGCCGAAGGCGGATAGACATGACCTAGTGAGGTTCTTCCGCCCGCAGGCGGTACCCCATGCCGCGCACGGTCTCGATGTCCTGGCGGCCGAACGGTGCATCGACCTTGTCTCGGAGGTACTTCACGTACTGGTCGACGACGTTCGAACCACCCTGGTAGGCGAAGTCCCAGACCGCATCGATGATCTGGGTGCGCGAGAGCACCGTGCCGGGATGCCGCAGGAACAGCTCCAGGAGCGCCATCTCCTTCGGAGAGAGCGTCAGCTCGGCCTCGCCTCTCCAAGCCCGCTTGGCCGCCGGATCGAGCCGCAGGTCCCCCACGCAGAGGACGGTCGGTCGAGCACGATCGTCACGGCGCGAGAGCGCCCGGATCCGGGCCGCGAGCTCGAGGAGGCTGAAGGGCTTGACCAAGTAGTCGTCGGCGCCCACGTCCAGCCCACGTACGCGATCACCGATCTCGTCGCGCGCGGTGAGCATGAGGACCGGAGTCCAGACCGCCGCCTCTCGCAACTGGCGGCACAGCTCGAACCCGTCGAACCCCGGCAACATGACGTCGAGGACGATCGCCCCGTATGGGAACTCCTTGGCCATCCACAACCCGTTCGGCCCGTCGTTCGCCACATCGACCGCGTAACCCTCTTCCTCGAGGCTCCGCTGGAGCAGGCTGGACATCCGCTGGTCGTCTTCGACCACCAGGACCCTCATAGGTCCAGGCTAGAGGGGATCACCAGCCCTTCGTCGGACGGCCGAGCCACGGTCGTCGCCAACATGTGAAGGCTCACATCTTCTCCTCACGGTCGACTCATGGAGCGCAGTGCACACTCACGACAGGCCAACCGGCCAGATCGAGCGAAGAGAGTGAACAGACATGGAGACGCCCTATGACACAGACCCCGAGCGATCGAGCAGGTACGCGCGCCACACCGGTCGCCGGGGTACCGCGGCCGAGACGACAGCCGAGACGACGGCCGAGACGACAGCCGAGACGACACGGAACGACGGGCTCCGGAAGATCCGACGGATGTCCAACTGGTCGCTGGCCGCGCTGGTCGTCGGCATGGGAGCCACGACGGGCGCCCTGGCCGCCGCCACGCAGTCCAAAGCGGTCGGCACGGCCGCCGTGACGACGCCGGTCGGGACCCCGACTGCCGCGGCCGGCGTCGTCCAAGGCGGACCTTCCGTGGGGAGCCCCGTGGCGACGACGAGCGCTTCTGGCGTGACGGTCGCCGCTGCACCCCACCAAGGAGGCGCACCGAGCGCCTCGAACCCGGCTCGCGTCATCTCCACGGGATCGGGTGACTCGTGATGCCGGTCCTGGTTCCAACCGCGACAGCAGCCACCTGGCGGCAGGTCGACCTCAACGAACGAGGTGTCGCGGTCGCTGAGAGGGCCGCCTTGGGGACGACGGCGAGGGTGGTCGTCTGGCCGCCGCACGAGCTCCCACGGGCCCTCCATGCCGTCGATCGTGAGCTGGCCGAGCTCGACCGACAGGCCAGCCGGTTCAGGGAGGACTCGGAGCTCTCGCAGGTGAACTCGTCGGATTCGCACACGTTCCTCCTGAGCCAGGGTCTCGCCGAGCTGCTGGCGACCGCGCTGGCTGCGGCGGAGTTGACGGCGGGACTGGTGGATCCCACCGTGGGCGGCGCGCTCATCGCAATGGGATACGACCGCGACTTCGCGTCTGTCCCCGAACGTCGTCTCGACGCTCCGGCGGTGGCGTCCCCGGCTCCCGGGTGGGCCTCGATCGAGCTCGAAGGTCGTCTGCTCCGGCGGCCGGGCGGCACGGTGCTGGATCTCGGAGCGACCGCCAAGGGCGTGGGTTCCGACCGTTCCGCCCACGCGGCGCTCTGCGCCATGGATGGCGGCGGCGGCGTCCTCGTCAGCCTCGGCGGGGACATGGCCCTGGCGGGCCAGAGCCCCCAGGGTGGATGGCCGATCCTGGTGGCCGAGGATCCGGCGGGTGACCAAGGGACCTCCGGTCACTTCGTGCGGATGCAGCGAGGGGGCGTAGCCACCTCTTCGGTCGTGTGCCGTCGCTGGAGCCGCGGCGACCGCACGTTGCATCACCTCATCGACCCACGCACCGGCGAGCCGGCGCGAGCTCGCTGGCGCACGGCGACGGTGGGCGCGCCCACGTGTGCCTACGCCAACGCCGCGTCGACCGCGCTGATCGTCGGCGGAGACGAGGCACTGGACATGGTCACCTCGGCCGGACTGCCGGCGCGGCTCGTCGGGCACGACGGTTCGGTCCGCCTGATCGGATCCTGGCCCGAACTCGACGGTGGCGAGCTCGTCGCTCCCGCCGTCGACCGTCTCGGGTCGAGGGTCATGGCGCTGAGGGGTGCACGGTGAGCGCGGGAACCGCCGTCACCCAGCTCCCCTGGATGTGGCTGGTGTCGCGAGCGAGCGGGGTGATGCTCCTCGTGCTCTTCTCGACGGTCTTCGTCTTGGGCATATCGACGAGACTCGGTGCCCGTCTCAGGTCGGTGCCCCGCTTCGCGGTGGCGGAGCTCCACCGCACCCTGGCCCTGTTCTCGGTGGCCCTCCTGGCGCTCCATGTGGCGACGGCGATGCTCGATCCCTATGTCTCGATCGGGTGGTGGGCGGCCGTCCTCCCCTTCACCTCCCACTTCAAGCCGCTCGCGCTGGGCCTCGGCACGCTGGCCGTGGACCTCGGGGCAGCCGTCCTGATCACCAGCTTGGTCCGCCGGAGGCTCGGGCACCGATGGTGGCGGGCCGTGCACTGGCTGGCCTACGCGTCGTGGCCCGTGGCCTTCCTGCACTCACTCAGCGCCGGCACCGACATGGGCATCTGGTGGGTCGCCGCGCTGGTCTGGGGTTCGGCGAGCGCCGTGGCCCTGGCCGTCGTCGACCGGATCCTCTTCACCTTGCAGTCCAAGAAGAGGGCGATCCAGACCGAGCGTTCGAACCCGGCGGCGCGGCACGCGCTCACCGCCGGTCCGGGGGTCCGGTCATGAGCGCCACTGCCGACCTGATCACGACGCCGCGGCCGATGGATCGAATGGTGCCGTACCGGCCGACGACAGTGGTCCAGAGACTCCTGCCACCGGACCAGTGGGCGCCGACGGGGTTGGTGGCACACCTCGACCGCCACGGCCCTCTCGAGCACCACCCGTCGTCGGACCGATGGCGGGAGGCGACCTTGGGCGAGATCGAGCGCGCCGGCCTGGTCGGTCACGGCGGGGCCGCCTTCCCGACCGGCCAGAAGCTCCGTGCGCTGCTCAGCCACCGCGGCAGGCCGTTCGTCATCGGCAACGGAACCGAGGGCGAGCCGGCCAGCATGAAGGACCGGGCGCTCCTCGCTCGCTCGCCTCACCTGGTCCTCGACGGCGCCGCCCTGGCGGCCAGCCTCGTCGGGGCGAGGGAGATCGTCATGGTCGTCCACCGCGACGTGCGCGAGAACGTCGATGCCGCGCTGGCAGAGCGCCAGCGGATCGGGCTCGACGTGGCGACGTTCCGCATCATGACCGCGGCGGACGGCTTCGTCGCCGGTGAGGCGAGCGCCGTCGTCAACTGGGTCGGGCGGGGGACTCCGATCCCCCTGGGGAAGGCGCCCCGGATGACCGAACGCGGCCTGCGAGGTCGACCCACTCTCGTCCAGAACGTCGAGACGCTGGCCCACCTCGCCCTCGTGGGTCGCCACGGCGCAACGTGGTACCGCCAGGTGGGGACGGCCGACGAACCCGGGACGATGCTCGTCACCCTGGCCGGATCGCTCGTCACCCCGGGGGTCTTCGAGGTTGCGATCGGCACGCCGACGTCCGAGGTGCTCGAGCTGGGCGGTGGACCGAGCACCCCGCTCCAGGCGCTGCTGATCGGGGGGTACTTCGGCACCTGGGTGCCGGCTCCGGCCGCGCTGTCCCTCCCCTTCAGCCGAGGCGGCCTCGGGGTCGGGCTCGGGGCCGGTCTGATCGTGGCCCTTCCGGCCACCGGGTGCGGAGTGGTCGAGACGGCGCGACTCGTCCGCTATCTGGCGTCGCAGTCCGCCGGCCAGTGCGGACCGTGCAAGTTCGGGCTCCCGGCGATCGCAGAGCAGCTCGAACTCCTCGCGGCCGGCGCGCCGCTTCGCTTCGACGACCTGACCCGGTGGGTCGACGAGATCGAGGGCCGCGGCGCGTGTGGCCACCCTGACGGTGTCTCCCGCCACATTCGCTCCGCGCTGGACGTCTTCGAGGGCGAGGTCTCTGAGCACCTGGCCGGGCGCTGCACGGCCCGAGGGGGTCCGACGTCGCTCGCCATCCCGACGGCGGCGCCCCGGTGAGATCGCCCGTGACGTTGCGCATCGACCGGATCGCATGCGACGGTCGCGGGACGTGCGCGGAGATGCTGCCCGAGCTGATCGCGCTCGATGACTGGGGGTACCCGATCATCGCCGACGGTGCGGTCCCCCGGGATCTCGAGGACATGGCCCGGGCGACGGTCGAGCTCTGCCCGAAGCTGGCGCTCCGACTGGAGCGGTGCGCCGGACGGTGTCGAGGTTCATCTCCGTCGCTCTCGGCGCCCGGAGTTCCCTCGAAGGTTCGCTGCGGGTGTCGTTCGTGCTCATGATGACCTCCGTGGATCTCCGGTGGGTTCAATGCCCGGCGGCCTGGCCGCCGTCGACGTGGAGGATGTGGCCGGTGACGAACGTTGCCCTCTCGAGGTAGAGGACCCCGTCGACGACGTCGTCGATCTCGCCCAGACGGCCCAGGGGAGGGAGGCCGGGCATGCCCTCATAGGAGGCCGGATCGTAGGCCGGGTTCCGGATGACCCCCGGAGCGACGGCGTTGACCCGCACGCCACGCGAGGCGTACTCGACGGCCAACGAACGCGTGACCGCGGCTAGCCCCCCCTTGGTCAGGGACGTCAGCGCCGCGGGCCTCGTGCTGTCCGGCTGGTCCACCAGGCTCGTCGTGATGTTGACCACGTGGCCGCCGCCCTGATCGAGCATCTGGCGTACCGCGCGCTGCGTGACATGGAAGAACCCGGCCAGGTTCACAGCGCTCACCCATCCGAAGTCGTCGAGCGTGTAGTCGGTGAACGGCTTCGCCAGGAAGACCCCGGCGTTGTTGACCAGGCAGTCGACCCGCCCGAACCGGGCCACGGCCCTCTCGACCACGGCATGCGCGGTCGTCGGGTCCGCGATGTCCCCCCGCACCGTGAGGAGGTCCTCCTCGCCCGAGACGGCGATCGAACGCGAGGTGGCCACCACCGCGTAGCCCAGGCGGCGGAACGCCGCCACCAGCCCGGCCCCGATGCCCTGCGACCCGCCGGTCACGATGACCGTCCTCCTCGGGCCGGCCTCCGTGGTGGCTCCCTCGACGTGCCCAGGGGAGGTCATGCGACCAGGTAGACCTCGTAGACCACGCCGCCCGGCTGTCGGCCCCCGACACCGACGAACACACCCTTGTTCAGCCAGTCCAGACCGGCCGAGGCGGTCTCGATCCGGGTCGTGGTGCGGAAGGTGTACTCGCCCGGATCGACGTCCTCACCGCGGCCGAGGCGCGCCAGGACTTCCGCGCTCCCGTGGCGCACGCCGCGCGAGCGGACATAGAGGACATCGCCCCCGTCGGTCTGCAGCGTGTAGCGGACGTCTCCGATCGCGGTGCCGTCGTCGAGGACGATCTGCCAGTCCGCGCTGGCTCCCGCGAGGAGCGTCCCGTTGAGCTCGGGTCCGGAGAACGAGCCACCGGTCAGCGGGACGATCCGCCGCCGGCCGCGCTCGACGTCGCCGACGTCCACCACGTCGCCCAATGTGGCCTCGAGCCGGTAGATCTTCTCGAGACGGGGACCGGGGAGCCCGACCCGGCCACCCCCATGCCCGTCGAGCTCCGCCGCCCCAGGCTCCTCGTCGCCGGCCTCCGGCTCCGCCCGGCCGTCGAGCCGTTGGCGGTCGGCTCCCGGGTCGTTGGGATGCGGCTCGAGCGGGGTCACCGTCACGCCCATCCACTCGCGCAGCGGGAGCGCATCGATCACGCCGTTGAGCTCGGCCTCGTCGGCGGCGCGGTAGAGGCCGAGGGCGCTGGTGTCGCCCGACCGGTCCCGCGGCCGCCACAGTCTGACCAGGCACCCTTCGGCGACCAGCTCGGCCGCGGCGACCGATTCGGCCCTCTCGTGTTCTTCGACCTCGGCTGCCGCGGCATGAACGGGAACGTGCACGTCGAACTCGACCAGGAACTCCACGGTCCTCCTTCCGGCGACGTCTCAGGCCGGGGTGCCGGAGTGCTCGGCCACCCATCGCGAGATGATCGACGCGTACTCGTCGGCGGCTTCCTCCCACACGAAGTGCCCGGCCTCGACGATCACCAGTGAGCTGTTCGGCAGGCAGTCGTGGAGGAACTCGGCATTGGCGAGCGGGACCACCCGGTCCCGCCGGCCGGCGACGATGAGGACCGCGGTCTCGATGCCCGGGAGCAGTTCGGCCAGGATCGGCAGCTCTTCGGGGTAGCGGCGCACGTAGCGCATCGACTCCACGAACCGGTCGCCTTCGTAGGACTCGAGGTAGTCCCGGCGGACGGCGTCGGGCAGGGTGCGACCCTCGATCGTGGCCAGCGCGGCGCCGACGACGGCGCCGGGGTCCATGTCCCGGAAACGTTCGAGGTCCGGCGAGAGCGTCCACTCCTCGAGCGGTCCGGCGAGTTGGATCGGGACGGCAGCGCCCCCACTGCCCACGACGACGCTGGACACCAGGTCGGGGCGAGCCGCGGCGGCGAACAAGACGGCCGACGTCCCGATGTCGGGCCCCACGAGGTGCGGCGCCCCCAGGCCCAGCTCCTCGATGAACCGCACCAGGAACCCACCCATGGCCTGCGGGGACAGCCAGCTCGTCGTTTCGATCGGATCCGCCGAATCCCGGCAGGTCCACCGCGGTCAGCCGAGCATGCCGCGAGAGCGGGGCCCAGACGGGAGCGAAGGCGTACACGCTCTCGGGCCATGGGCTCGTGCAGAGGATCGACGGGCCGCCCGTGCCGCTGCTCCGGGCGTAGCGGATCCTGGTGCCGCCCACCTCCAGGAACCGGACGTGCATGTCCGCGTCGGGCATCGTCATCATCCTCGCGATCCTCGCGCCGCGGGCGTCACCGTCGCTCGTGCAACGTGGCCGCCGACCACCAGTTCCCAGCGCTGTGATCGCCACTTCTGACGCGCGATCCTGGCACCAGGCCCAGGTCCGATCGTCGTCAGCATGGGAGCCGAAGAGATGAACCACGAGACACCTCGCACGAGCAGCGTCCTGGCCGGCCTGTCCGTGCCCATCATCGGGGCGCCGATGGCGGGCGGGCCGTCCACGCCCGCGCTGGCCGCGGCGGTGAGCGGGGCCGGCGGGCTCGGGTTCCTCGCCGCGGGATATCTCACCACCGAGCGGCTGCACCAGGACATCGCGAGCACCCGCCATCAGATCGACCGCTTCGGCGTCAACGTGTTCGTCGGGTCCGGCACCGGCGCCGATCCCGAGTCGGTGCAGCGATACGCGACCCGCCTGCGACCCGAAGCCGAACGGACCGGGGTCGAGCTCGGTCCCTCACGCTTCGACGACGACCAGTTCCACGAGAAGGTGGACATGTTGCGCGGGGATCCGGTGCCCGTGGTCTCGTTCACCTTCGGGATGCCCCCAGCGGAGGTGATCCAAGCGCTGCAGGGGGCAGGATCCGAGGTGTGGCTGACGGTGACCTCGCCGGACGAGGCGCACCAGGCGGCAGAGGCGGGAGCCGACGCGCTGATCGTCCAGGGTGTCGAGGCCGGTGGGCACCGCGGCGTGTTCGTCGACGATGAGTCACAGTCGGACCTGTCGCTGCTGGCGGCGCTGCAGCTCGTGGGCGCCCGCGAGCAGCTGCCCTTGATCGCGGCCGGGTCGATCATGACCGGCGGCGCCGTCGCCGCCGTACTCGTCGCCGGCGCCCGGGCGGCACAGATCGGCACCGCCTATCTCCGGACGCCCGAAGCCGGCACCTCGGCGATGCAACGCACCATGACGGCCACCGATACGCCGACGGTGCTCACACGGGCCTTCAGCGGCCGCCTGGCCCGAGGCATCACCAACCGCTTCCACACCGCGTACGGCGGGAGCGCCCCGCACGCCTACCCCGAGGTCCATCACCTGACATCGCCGCTCCGCGCCCACGGCCGCGAGGTCGGCGACCCCGACCTCGTCAACCTGTGGGCGGGTGAGGCGCACGCCCTCGCCGAGGAGCTTCCGGCCGAGGAGCTGACGCGCCGGCTGGCGCAAGACGCCGGTGATGCGATCGCCGACGTGGCCTCACGACTTGCCGGGCGCGCTCGTTCCTCCTGACCCCCTGGTCCCCCAGTGGGCGCGCAGATCGGCCAGCCAGGCGGGGAACTCGAGCGGCGGGTCGGGCAGCGGCTCCGCGCCCTGCGCGGCCAGGGCCGCCTCGAACGCCTCGGGGTCGTCGCCCCAACTGCGGGGGTCGCCCATCATCACCTCGAACATCACCGCGCCCTCGGGCCCGGCCACCACGGGGCCGAACGCCGCGCCGAGGGGGAGCTCGATGTGCGTCCCGGCCCCGCAGTGCCGATCCCCGAAGGTGACCTCGCCCTCGAGCACGAAGACCACATGGGGCGAGAAGTGGCCGTGGCGCCGCACCACCATCCCCGGGTCGTAGCGGGCGTAGATGGTGAGGTACTGGGGATCGGGCGAGAAAGCCAGCCACTTCTCCCAGACCTGCGACACCGAGCCGTCGGCGTTGCGCTGGGCCTTGACCGCCTGCCAGGGGACGTCGGGGTCGTCGAGCTGGCGGAAGGTGGGCCCGAGGCCCTCGATGCTGGGTGACGGCGGGGCGGACTCGGGCACGGTTGCAAGATTACGCCGCACAAAGTATCTTTGCACAAAGGTATTTCGGCCAGGCGGTGTCCGCCTCGTGGAGAGTCCGCCCCGTGAAGAGTCCGCCCCGTGGAGAGGAGGCATGCCATGCCCACCACGCCCCCCGAGGACGAGTTCCCCCTCATCATCTCGGTCGACGATCACATCCTCGAACCGCGCGACCTGTGGGAGCGCGAGCTCCCCGCCTCACTGCGGTGAACGCGGCCCGCGTTGCGTGCGCGAGAAGACCAAGAGCACCTTCCAGGGTGGAGTGCTCAGCATGGAGCGTGACGTCGAGGACGGCCAGTGGACCGACGTCTGGCTGTTCGACGACCTGGTGATGGGCACCAACCGCCTCCACGCGGCGGGTGGCATGCCGATCGAGTGGCACAAGAACGTGCCGGCGATCTACGAGGACTTCCGGCCCGGCGCCTACGACCAGGCCGCTCGCCTGGCCGACATGGACGTCAACCACCAGGAGATCGGCATCAATTACCCCAACACCTTCCCGCGCTTCGCCGGACAGGGCTTCGCCGAGCGTTCTGACAAGGAACTCGCCCTGAGATGCCTGCAGATCTACAACGACTGGATGATCGACGAGTGGTGCGGGGGGGCGGGCCGGGGCCGCCTGGTACCGCTGACCCTCATCCCGCTGTGGGATCCGGTTGCCGCCGCCGCGGAGGTCCGCCGCTGCGCGGCCAAGGGCAGCTACACCATCGCCTTCAGCGAGAACCCGGCCAAGCTCGGCTACTCCTCCCTCTACACCGGCGACTGGGACGTGCTGTGGGACGCCTGCGAGGAGACGGACACCACGATCTCGATGCACATCGGCTCGTCGTCGTCGATGCCGACCACGTGCGCCGAAGCGCCTCTGGCGGTGTCGATGTCGCTCAACGCCCACAACGCCCAGGGATCCGTGTGCGACTGGGTGTACAGCCGCACCCTCGAGCGGTTCCCCACGCTCAAGCTGGCCTACGCCGAGAGCCAGGTGGGCTGGATGCCCTTCCAGTACGAGCGGATGGACGGCGTGTGGCACGAGTCGGTCGGCGAGGTGGACCTGCCCGAGCCGCCGTCGTCCTACGTACGGGGCCGGGTCTTCGGCTGCATCTTCGACGACCTCCACGGCCTGCGCAGCCGAGAGGAGGTGGGCATGGAGCACATCCTCTTCGAGTGCGACTTCCCGCACTCGAACGGCTCGTTCCCCGATTCGCGGCGCCGGGCCTGGGAGCTCTCGTCCAAGGCTGGCCTCGACGAGCACGAGGTGTACCAGTTGGTGCGGGGCAACGCCATCAACGTCTACGGCCTGGGCCGGTTCGGGATCACCCAGTGACCCGGATCACCCACTGACCCGGATCACCCGGTGACGCAGCCGGCCGTCCTGCGGCCGGACATGTGGACCAGGGAGGGCGAGTCGGGGCTCATGGCCCGGCTGGTCGCGCTCCAGCTGGTCGCCGGCCAACAACTCGAGTCGGTCACGGCCGAGCACGGCGTGGCGCTGGGCGACTACCTCGTGCTCGCCGTCGTCCGCCGCTCGCCCGACGGGGTCTGCGCGCCCTCCACGGTGTGCGAGGTGCTCCGGCGCGCGTCGGGAGGGATGACGCTCACGCTCGACCGGCTGCAGGCGGCGGGCTGGCTGACCCGCGGGCCCGACCCCTCCGACCGCCGGCGGGTGCTGTTGCGGCTGACGCCGGCAGGCCTGGACCTGGCCGTCAGCGTCAATGAGGCGCTCCACGAGTGGGAACGCTCGGTGACGGGTCGGCGCCAGCTCCGGGCGATCGTCGAGGCCATCGACGAGCTGCTCGAGTTGCTCGAGGCCGGCGCCTGATCGCACCACGGCGTCCAACACGCCGATCTCCCGGGCGCGTGCCGCACGAGGCACCTAGGGTCTCCGCGGGCGAGCGAGAGGAGGGCGGAAATGGCAAGCGTCGAGACTGCTCGGGGACCGGTGGACACCGCCGACCTCGGACCGACCTACATGCACGAGCACGTCTTCGTCCTCGATGCCGACGTGCAGCAGAACTACCCGGCCGAGTGGGGCAGCGAGGACGACCGCGTGGCCGACGCCGTCGACAAGCTCAAGGCGCTCGCAGCCCAGGGGATTCGCAGCATCGCCGACCCCACGGTCGTGGGCCTGGGCCGATACATCCCGCGCATCCAACGCATCGCCGAGCTGGTGCCCGAGCTGCACATCATCCCGGCCACCGGTTGCTACACCTACGGCCAGGTGCCGTTCTTCTTCTACTACCGAGGTCCGGCCCTGTCCGCGGCGGTCGGCATGGACGTGCCCGACCCGATGGTCGACATGTTCGTCACCGACATCACCGAGGGCATCGCCGGCACGGGAGTCAAGGCCGCCTTTCTGAAGTGCGCCATCGACCACCAGGGTCTGACCGACGGGGTGGCCCGCGTGATGCGGGCCGTGGCCAGGGCGCACCGCCACACCGGTGCCCCGATCACCGTCCACACCCATCCGGGCACCCACACCGGTCTGAGCGTCAAGGCTCTGCTGTGCGACGAGGAGGGCGTCGATGCCACCCGTGTGGTGCTCGGCCACTCCGGAGACACCGGCGATGTCGACCACCTGAGCGCCCTGGCCGACGAGGGCTTCATCCTCGGCATGGACAGGTTCGGCATCAACATCGAGACGACCTTCGAGGCGCGGGCCGACACACTGGTCGAGATGTGTCGCCGCGGGTATGCCGACCGCATGGTCCTGGCCCACGACGCCGCCTGCTACATCGATTGGATCGACCCCAACGTGCTGGCCATGATGACCCAGTGGAACTACCTGCACATCCACGACGACGTCCTGCCCTACATCCGCGAGAGGGGCGTGACCGCGGACCAGATCGACACCATGCTCGTGCAGACGCCCCGTCGATACTTCGAGAACGCCGATGCCTACTGAGCTCGCGTCATCGCATTCGCCGGGTCACCTCTCCGTTGCCTGACTTCCTCAGCTCCAGACTGCGCCAGCCTCTGATTCGACCGACTCGGCGACAACCCATGGTCCAACGGTTGCCTCTGGCGATCCGCTGGTTTCGATCAAGCAAAGTGGTTCGGCGACCGTCAGGACTCGACCGTACCTCGAAACGCTCGGTCTAAAAGTTGAGGGCTCTCCGGCGCTCGCCAGCATCAAGGATGAGGATCCACTTGTGCGCCTCAAGCAGGGTGGTCTCGTCGCCCGCCAGCTGTCCGACCATGCGAGCATGCGTCGCTCCGACCTTCTCGAGCAGCTCGGCGAAGGCCGCCTCGGTCTCCGTCATTCAGGGGCCCCCACAGCGTCCGAGGTAGGCGCAAGGGGTCCTCAGTCAGCCGTCGTTTCTGATTGAGCCCGTCGGGACGTGGCCGAACCCCATCATGTGCGGAGATCGACGAATGAATGGCTGGCTGCCCACGGGGGCGTGACAGAACCCCTCGAGCAGTGATGGGAACTCGCAACACCTCCACATAGCGGCGTCCTCGAACAGGATACGCCGCTCGCCGCCGGCGTAAACGCCACAGCCTTCGGCGGGCATCGCCCGACGTTGACCCCGGCGCCTCGTCGGCGCGCGTCCTCGTGCAGGACGCCGATGGGTGATTCAGGAACGATCGACGGAAAGAGGATCCTGATCCGGCCCCGCCCCTTCATGTACGGCCATTAGGGGACGCGCCTCTGCCCGCGGGCTCATGCCGATCGGTCACGCGAGAGACGTTTCGGGGGAACCAACTGAGAGACGGGCGCGCACCTCGCGGGGCGTCATGTCGAACCAGCGGCGACAGCTCCGACCCAAGGCCGACTGCTCGCTGTAACCGAGCAGCGCGGCGATCTGGGTCAGTGGCAGGTCGGGCTGGGACAGGTACCGCTGGGCCAGATCTCGTCGGGCCTCGTCCTTGATGGCTTCGAAGGTGGTCCCCTCTTCTCGCACGCGTCGTTGCAGAGTGCGAGGGTGCATGTACAGCGCTCTGGCCACTTCGCCATGGCTGCACGTGCCGGTACCTAACAGGGCCTCGACGGCCTGGCGGACTTGAACCGTCAGGGTCGTACTTCCACGTGACAACTGGCTCTCCAGATAGCGGCTGGCGACATCGTGAAGCTCCTGGATGTTCTCGCTGATGGGTAGTGTGAGGTCTGTCTTGGCGACCGCCAAGGCGGCCTGGCCGGCACGGAAGACGAGAGGGGCGTTGAAGCGGGCGCGGTACATGGCCTCGGTCGCCACCGCTGGGTGGGGCAACCAGACCCCTTGGAGGTGACATCGCCCCTCTGACAGGAGAGTCATGATGCGCCAAGTCAGACCGATGCCGTGCTCTGCGGTTTGTGCCCACCGCAGGTGGTGCCCCGGAAGGAGCCTGAACTCCAGCCGGGCTTGGGCCCGGGGTTCCCCGGTCCTGATGGTGAAGGCGATGGCGGCGTTGTAGACCTCGAGATAGTTGGACGCACACTGCATCGCCTCGCCCACTGTGGCCGCATATCGCATAGCCACCGCGAGCGTCCCCAGGATGCCGATGTCTTGGCGATCGGCCAGGCGCAGTCCGAAGTCGGGACAGCCTAGATCCGCCGCAGAGCGTTCCAACAGATCGATGAGGGCCTCGAAACTGATGAAGGCGGTGAGTCGGTTTAGGGCAGCAGGGTCGATGCCCGCTTGTCGCAACAGCCGGGTGGGATTGCCTCCCAAGTCGCCAACGAGCTCTCGATAGCCCCGCAGGGATTGGGCTTGGACCATGGCGGCCACGGTCACCTCCGTGTCTCCAGATGGCAAAAGTCTGTCGCCAAGTGTCCAGAATGGCAACCTCTCACAATCCGAGAATTGCCTCTCATCCGTAAACGAGGAGGGACTGGCTGTCGGATATGTGGGTGATCAACGAGGGAATCAGCTATGTGCACGGGTTCGATCATGACCACTCGGCGTTGATCATGACCGTGCAACCCAAGGAGGCGAAACGCTTCGGTTCGCAGCGGGAGGCCGAACTGTGGGTCGAGCAGTACGGGAAGGATTTGGAGTTCTACCGCATCCTTGACAGTGAGCAGGTGCGAATCGCCAAGGTCCTCAAGGTGGATTGAAGCACCCACGCCCCACTCACCGAAGAAACGTTCCAAACGCAGAAGTAGAGACTCCTCATCTGAGGTGCGCAGACTGCCCGAGTTCTCGGCTGTCCAGACGAGCTTGGCGACCACGAAGAGATCGAGTTCGCGCGCAGCGTCCCGCGAGTCGACTCCTGGCGCCTGCCTCGTCAGGATCTGTTGAAAGATCGCTCGTTAGTGAGGACTAGTCCCAGTGCTGCCGTTCTTCCGCTGGTGTACCCGCCGGCCGCGTGCGGGCACCAGAACGGGCAATCTGTGCGGCTTGCGGAAGGTCAGTGGCGGCGAGCTTTGGGAGCCGTGGGAGCGGGCTCGCACCGTTGGGGGATGATGCCTGGTAGGGGGTAGGCTCACATCAGCTCCTGAAGCCGGGGAACGGAGGGGGCGACATGAGTGGTGCCACAGTTGTCTTGGTGCACGGCGCGGGCGGGGGTGGGTGGGCGTGGGAACTTGTGACCGCCGAGCTTGACGAACTGGGCATTGCGCACCGAGCAGTTGATCTGCCGTCGTGCGGGTCGACACCACCGCCCGACGCGGGTGTCGCGGGCGATACCGCGATGGTGCGGGAGTTGCTCGACACCTTGGCGGGTCCGGTGGTCTTGGTCGGCAACTCCTATGGCGGCGTCATCATTTCGGCGGCCGCAGTCGACCATTCTGCGGTGGCCCGGCTGGTGTACATCGCCGCGGACATGCCCGAGGCGGGCATCCCGCTCGTGGATCAGCTCGCGGGGAGCGAAGAGTCCAGGGCCGCTGCGGTCCTGATGGACGACGGACGCGTCAGCTTCGATCCCGATCAAGTGGCGGCCATCGCGTTTCAGCAAGCCGACCCGGAAACCGTGAAATGGGCTCTCGCTCGGCTGCAACCGATCCTGATGAGCGACATCATGGACATCGTGCTACCAGCGGTCGCATGGGAAGCAATCCCCTCGACGTACATCGTGTGCACCGAAGACCGCATGTGTCCACCCGCGTACCAGCAGCAGTGCGCCACCGAGCGAGCGACCGAGAAGATCGAAGTACCCTACGACCACGCTGCCGCGTTCTCACACCCCGCCGAGGTTGCCCAGATGCTCGCTGCCATCGCTGCCGAAGTGGAAGCAGCATGCTTCGAATCCTGAAGGATCTGGTAGCAATTTGAGAGTGCCGCAAAGGCTCAGGGTCTGAGTTGACAGATCGTTGCTCGGTCAACTCTCTTGGGGACGGTGCCTGGAGCTGCTTGACGTAGGCAAGCCGCAGGCAGAGCAGCTGCGACTTGTGGAGTGACCAGGGCGGCGCTTAGGGCCTCTCTTCTTAAGGATTCCAGGGTCCCAAGATTGGAAGAAGGTGCGGCTAGCTGCCAACCCCGTTGGCTAGGGCAACGGCCCGCACGGTCGAACGGTGCCACCGAGCACCACCACGTGCCGTCGGCACACCGTCGGCATTCAACTGACGGGCAATGGCCGACCAGCCCTCTCCGTCCTTCCAGGCAGACACGATGCGATCCACCACGCTCTCCTGCAATGTGGAAGGGCGACCGAGTTTGACTCCCTGTGCTCGCTTCGCCGCCAGGGACTCCCGTGTCCGTTGGCCAATGATCCGGCGCCCATTGAGCAGCGGACGCCATGACGTTGGCCATGAACTCCCCGGCAGCCGTCGAGAGGTCAACGCCGCGGCCCAAGGCGACAAGGTTCCACCCACGGGATTCGAGCGCGGTGCGCGCTCGGAGGGATTCGAACCCCCAACCTTCTGATCCGTAGCGCCTATTTAGGTAAATGACGAGAGGTGACAACAGCGTCCAGAGGTGCCAGTTATGACCCTCTGAACTGGACTGATGGCTTCGCCTAAGTGGCCAGCATATGACACGCAGTGACAGCAGTTTCCGGCTTTACATAGCCCTATGGTTCTCACGACGATTCTCAAACTCTCCACTTGTGGCGAGATTTCTCTGCTTACATTCTTTTGACATTTGGTCGGGGACTGATCTTTTTGTCAAATCATAGGTGCGAATAGAGCCTAGACCGGGCGGCTATTCGCGCCAGGAAGGACCTTGATATCCGGCAATCGTGCAGCTCAGCTGACTTCGGCCGCAGCGGGTGGTTTCGTCAAGGCAGTGTGCGTCGTGGGTCCGTTGTCAGCAACACCCCGGGGACGCGTTGCGGTGCCCTCACGAGTCGGGCGATTTCGACTCCTCACCCAAAGCCAGTGCGATCGCGTGGGCGGTGATGCCCTCGTAGAGCGGACGAAGTCCATCAATGATGCTGGCGGCTTCGCCGAGCGGTGATGGGTCGAGCTGCCGGAGGATCAGGTCGGCAGCGACTGCTGAACGTGGACGGAGCTCAATGGTCGAAACGTCCTCGGGCTTACCCCAAAACGAGGCAATATCAGCTGATCGAGTGGCGTTTCTGTGTTCAGAGTTGAACGTAGGCCATCCGAACTTCCCCACATGTAATCCATCGACAGGCGTTTGTGCCTCGGACTCACCTGCACCCGGAGCGTGCCGCCGGGCCCTCAGGTCGGCGAGCAATTGGTCCTTGTCCCGGCCTCGCCAGGCGAAGATGAGGAAGGGATCGTCGTCGAAGGCCTCGGCCATCAGATAGAAGACCGCGGCCACGTGCTTGCACGGATTCTCCCAGTCGGGGCAGGAACACGCCGAGACGAGGTCGTCGCCCGAAGCCGGGAACAGGGTGGTCGCGGACTCGACGAACGCCTCTTCGATCTCCTCGGGCATCTCTCCAGACAAGAGTCTGGCCAAGAACACTGCACGTGACGCCATGACGTCCTCGATGCCAGCCCACTCGAGGTCGGTCAAGATCTCGGTTTCGATGAAGACGCGGTACGGCTTGGAGCGCGAACCCTGAACAGAAGCTCGGACCTGGCCGGGCACGAACTCCAGGCTCAGTACCTGCCCGGCGCGGGCATAGCGCTTGCCTCTCTGTAGGCGGCTGCCGATTCCGAACGACTCCAACACACCGATGAAGCGCTGCGACCACCACGTGTCACCGATCTGTCCGCGTTTGCTCCGGGCCGTCACCCCTCCTTCGACCGAAATGGGCTTCGAGGCCGGTGGCCACCAGCCGTCGGGAGGTCGGCCGGAGGGGCTCGACGGACGACGGGATCGACGGCGTGCTGGCATCAGTCGTCCTCCACGGCATCGGCCGACAAGGCGACGACCTCGCGCAACTGATCGGTCGACAGCTCGGTCAGCCAGCCCTCTCCGGTGCCGACTATCCGCTCCGCCAAGGCCCGTTTCGCCTCGATCATCGTGTCGATCCGCTCCTCGAGCGTCCCTCCGCAGACGAATTTGCGGACTTGCACGTTGTGCTGCTGGCCGATCCGATAGGCCCGGTCGGTCGCCTGGTCCTCCACCGCCGGGTTCCACCACCGATCGAAGTGCACGACCTGGGTTGCGGCCGTCAGGTTGAGGCCGGTCCCGCCGGCCTTCAAGGAGAGGAGGAACACCGGCGGCCCGTCACTGCTCTGAAAGCGCTCGACCATGGCGTCGCGAGCCCGCTTGGTCACTCCGCCGTGCAGCCACAGGACATCGCATCGCAGTCGGTGGCGCAGGTGCCGCTCGAGCATGCCGCCCATCTCCGTGAACTGCGTGAAGACGAGTGAGCGGTCGCCCTCGGCTATCGCCTCGCCGAGGATCTCGACCAGGCGCGTCAACTTGCCCGAGCGTCCACCAAGGGAGGACCCGTCAGCGAGAAAGTGCGCCGGATGGTTGCAGACCTGCTTGAGCTTCATCATCGTGGCCAGGACCAGGCCCCGCCGTTCGATTCCTTCCGCTTCGTCGATCCGGGCCAGCATGTCGTCGACGACAGCCTGATACAGCGTGGCCTGCTCGCGGGTGAGGGGGCAGAACTCCTTCATCTCGAGCTTTTCCGGAAGGTCGGCAATGATCGTCCGATCGGTCTTGAGGCGGCGGAGGATGAAGGGGCCGGTGACCTGGCGCAGCCTGGTCGCCACCTCGTCATTACCCCCGCGCTCGATCGGGTCGGCGAAGCGTTCCCGGAACCTGCGCTCGGAGCCGAGGATGCCGGGGTTGAGGAACTCCATGATCGACCAGAGCTCGCTCAGTCGATTCTCGACCGGTGTGCCGGTCATGGCGATCCGCCGCTCGGCCGGAATCGACCGGACACTCTGCGTGGTGCGGGCGGCGCTGTTCTTGATCTGTTGTGCCTCGTCGAGAACCAGCCGGCGCCAGCGAACGCTGGCCAGCAACTCCGCGTCACGCGTCGCGAGACCGTAGGTCGACAGGACCAGGTCCACCTTGCCCGCGTGCTTGGTGAAGGCCTTGTCCGTGAGCCGATCCGGCCCGTGATGGACGTACACGGCCAACTTCGGAGCGAAACGAGCAGCCTCGCGCTGCCAGTTTCCCACCAGGGACATGGGGCAGAGCACCAGCGTCGGGCCCAGTTTGCGTTGCGTCGTTCGATGAGCCGTGCCCGACGCCCCCGACCGCTGCCGGACGATCGGAGCGAGGGCGGCTCGGGCCCGCTCGTCAACCAGCAGCGCCAGAAGCTGGGCCGTCTTGCCCAGTCCCATGTCGTCGGCCAGACAGGCCCCGAGGCCGAGCTCGCCCAAGAAGCTCAGCCAGGCGAGCCCGCGTTCTTGATAGGGCCGGAGCTCGCCGACGAAACCGTCGGGCGTGGGCGTGGGCTCGAGCGTTCGGTCTTCGGCACCAGAAAGCAGATCGCCGAGCCAGTTGTCCGCCGTCACAGCGACGACCGGCAGGTCTCCCGGACCGGACTCGAGCCCCAGAGCCGAGCGCAGGACCTCTCCGGCGGACAACACGTCACTTGCGGCGCCGCGCTTCCCGACCGCGGTGATGGCGGCCAAAAGCTCCCCGTGGTGCAGCTCCACCCATTGGCCGCGCAGACGCACGAGCGGCTGCTTCAGCCGAGCCAGCTGGCGGAGTTCGGTCACGCTCAAGGTGTCGTCACCCAGCACGGCCTCCCAACGGATGTCACACAGTCCGTCGAGACCGATGGTGCCGGTAGAAGTCCCACTCTTCGAGCTGGTCCGCGCCTTGAGCCGCAGTCCGAGCCTGGTCCTTGACGAGCGCCACCACGGAGGCGCGAGCACGCCGAAACCGGCCTCTTCCAAGAGAGGAGCGCCCTCGCGAAGGAAGGTCAGGATGCCCGCAGCGTCCGTGTTGTAGGCGCATGGGGTCGCCGAGGACAGTGTCTTCCCCAGCGCGGGGACGAGACGGGCCGCCTGACCGAGGCCGCGCAGAAGGTGCTCGTCGGGGTGCACGACGTGGCGCCCGATGGCGGTCAGTTCGGGCCCGTCGGACCAGACGTCCTCGGCGGTAACCACCAGGCTCGGGTCATCGACCGCCTGGAGGGCGAAATCGATGCGCCAGACCGGCTGCGAATCTGGCGAAGTGTCCTTTCGTCTGCTGGGTCGAGCGGGCAGGTTCGCCGGGCCGACTCCCTCTGCGCCCTCGTCGGGAGGAGGGACGATCCGAAAGCAGGTCCGTACCGCTGCGGCCTCCGCACTCTTCGTGGCGTGCCACATGGCAAGCCGCCCGGCCAGTTGCACGCACTCGTCGTCCTCGCAATCATCGAGGCGGCCGTCGGGTGAACCGAGAGCACGCAGCCAGGCGTCGACGACGGTCGCTCCGGCACCCTGTCTCCGGGCCTTCGGCGTGGCGGGCGTGATCAAATCGCGGGCAAGAGCGTCCGTCACGGCCCACATCAGCGAGCGGAGGACCTCGTCGCTGGGTTCGGGTCCCCGCTGACCGACTGAGTCGTCGGTGTTCGACTCGGGCACGCGTACCGCCACGAAGGAAGCAGGAAGGGCCCACGCCAGCGCCTCGATCCGACCGCGGTCGTGACCTTCGATGAGGGGACGCCAGCAGGCCCTCCATTGGCCGGCGACGAAGTCGAGATCGGGCAGCAACCGGCCGCGGGCGAGGAGTTCGACCACCATCTCGATGGCGTGGGCCGCGAAGCGGATATCGGGCCCCAGTTCGATATCCGAAGGTCCCGCTTCGGTGAAGGGCCGGTCGCTTTCCCTCGGCAAGGGCAGCGACCGGAGGAACGTGGTTGCAGCAGGGGGCATGAGCACATAGCCCGGAGCCGTCCACAACGAGGGGTCCTCCCGGGGGCTCGAGAACGTTGGGGAGCCGCCAGGTGTTGGGCTGGGGAGTTCGTCGTCCGGCGCGGAGGCGATAGGAACTCCGCCGGCTTCCGGGAGCTGGAGCGTGAGTTGGACGTCTTCCCCGAGCAGGTCCGCCGCCGCGATCCCCGCAATGTCTGAGACGGCCAGCCGCAGACCTTCCGGATCGAGGGCAAAGGGATGGGGCGGGATCGGGCGTGCCGCACGGCGTCGGGAACCCGGCGTCGATCGTCCGTTTCCGCCCTCCGCCCAAAGAGCCAGGCGCCCTGATCCGGTCAGCCAGGCGGCATGGAGAACGATCATCCGTCCATATTGGCGCGGCGCTGCCACCCATCCCGGACCCACCGTCGGAGCAGGTGGCGAGCTGGCGATAGCGTCGGCCTGCCTGGGCAACCGGTCGCTACTGCACCAGCCTCTCTCTGACGAGGTCGATGGGGCACTGGTGGTCCCGGGCGCTGTTGATGTGGCGCCGAAGCTGGCGGTTGAGCGCCCGGTCGTCCAGTGAGGCCAGGCCGCCGATCTGGCCGACGGCCACCTCGACGAGGAAGGCCATGTCGTTCATGCAGCCGAGGACGCTGCGATCGGCGGTCTTGGCAATGACCAGCTCCTCGCTCCTCGTGTCACCGAACGTTTCCGGCGGAAGCTGCTCCTCTCTCAGCTCCCGCTCGACGAGCGCCGAGACGAGCTCGCGGGTCGATCGGAGCTGACCGACTCGAACATCTGGTTCGAGGACGCTGAACAGAGTCGCAGCATGTGTAAAGAGAAGGCACTTGCGGCGATCGAGGACGAGCAGGTTGGCGTACCAGTCGTCCTCACCGGGTTCGGGGGCCGAGACCTGAGGGGGCCTGAGGACGTCGAGGAGCTTCTTGGTGCAGCGAAGGACCACGGGGCGAATGCTATGAGTCCGGCTGTCGGACCAGCCACTCCGAAGGGCGAGCCCATCGAACGTCGGGCCGGCGTCGTCCAACCGTCCTTCGGGAGGCGCCGCACGGTCAGTTGACGCGCAGGCGACACCAAGAAGGAATCATAATGTCGGTTAAGTTCTAACTGGTACTATAGGAAGAAGGGAGGTACGTCCGTGGCACGGTACGAGGAACTGACCTGGCAGGGAAGCCCCACGGGGCAGACCCGCAGGGAGCGCACCCCGTGCTCCTACCGTGCCTACGTGCCCGATCCCCTCGCCGAGCGCGTCCTGGCGCTCCCGACCGACCTCGCCGCTGATCTCTCCGACGCCGACCGGGCGGTCGGTGCACTCCAAGACCGCCAGACGGGCCTGGCCAGTGTCGAGTCCGTGGCACGGCTGCTCCTGCGGGCCGAGGCGGTCGGCTCCTCTTACATCGAGGGCCTCCAGGTCAGCGCACGCCGGCTCGCCAAGGAAGAGTTCGCCGAACGAACTGGACTCCCCACCTCAGACGACACTGCCCGGGCGGTGCTCGGGAACGTACGCGCCATGGGCGGCGCCCTCGAGCTGGCCGATCTCGAGCGGCCGATCACCGTCGAAGACCTCTGCGCACTGCACCGCGAGCTGCTGGCGGGAACGCGAGACGAGCACTGGGGCGGCGTGGTGCGCCAGGAGCAGAACTGGATCGGCGGTGTCAATCCCTGCCGCGCCGCCTACGTCCCGCCACCCTACGAACATGTGAGCGGTCTCCTCGAGGACCTGTGCTCGTACATCTCGGGGGACGACCACCCTCCCATCGTGCAGGCCGCCCTGGCCCACGCCCAGTTCGAGACGATCCACCCCTTCGTCGACGGGAACGGACGAGTCGGCCGGGCATTGATCCACCTCGTCCTGCGCCGCCGTGGGTTGGCTCCGAACTTCGTACCTGCGGTCAGCCTGGTCCTCGCTACCAACGCAGGTGCGTATATCGCCGGACTCGTCTCCTTCCGCTACGAGGCTCCGGCTGAAGACCCTGTGGGGGCCGAGTCCGCGATCCAGTGGATCGACGCATTCGTCAATGCGCTGCTGCGTGCCTGTGCCGATGCCGCAGAGTTCGCCAATCAACTCGACCAGCTCGAGGAGCTCTGGCGGCAGGCAGCGAGGCCTGTGCGTCGCAGCTCTGCAGCCGACCTGCTCTTGTCGGTCTTGCCTGGCATCCCCATCCTCACGGTCGAAACAGCCGCGGAAGCCATCGGCCGATCGCGCAAGCGGACGAACGATGCGGTGAACCATCTCCACGCATGCGGCGTCTTGCGACAAGGCACTGTCGGAAGACGCAATCGTGTCTTCGAGGTCGCTGACCTCCTCGATGCCATCACCCAATTCGAGCGGCGTCTCGCGTCGCCCGCGGCGGACACAGCCATCGCCCGACCCGTACGCGTCGTTCCCGCACGCAAATGAACGATCGTTTCGTCGCCGCAGGGATCGTCGCTCTTGAGAGAGCCGAAGACCGGATCCACCCTGCTTCCAACGCCAATCAGGACGCTTCGAGGAATCGGGTGTGGCGGTGCCCCAAGCGATCGGGGTCGGGCTTCGCCGCATAGCTACGTGGAATGGCAATGGTCGAACCGTGCATCTCTTGGAGGCCGTGTTTGAGCATCGGACCGTCGATCTCGTCGAGCAACCGCTGGTTGATGTGCACCACCAACTTGGGAGTGATGCCGAGGAAGTTCCGGTCGTAGGCGGCGTGGTGGATCTTGCGCAGAGCCATGCCATTGGGGACGACGGGATCCCCGCCATCTTCGCCGTCAGCGATGATGTGGGCGGCATCGAGCAACTCGACATGTCGCAGCCTGCAGACCGCGCAGCTGGTGGCATAGGCGTGCAGGACCCTCTCGCGGAACAAAGGCTGATGAAGCCGCTGCTTCGTCATCCGGGCGGCGTACACCTTCTCGGGTGCGCTCAGCGACGAGAAATCGATCCCCACCTCGGCACGCGAGAAACTCAGGATGAATTCCTGCTTCGACGCATCCTCTCCGGCGACGTAAACGGGATAGACGGGCTTGTACACGCTTCGACGGACACCGATGAAGTAGGTCAAAGGCAAGCGGCACTTCATGGCCGTGCGCAGCGATCGATTCGTGGCCGAGTTCGGATTGTCGCCTTCGTACTTGTAGCGCGGGTAGCCGTCCTCGCCGACGGAGTCGCGGTAGCGGGGTTCGCGGCCGTATCCGGTGAAGGCGGTGGTGATCGAGAGCGCAGCATCGAGCTGACGCGGCTTGTGGATACCGCGTCCCCGAGTCTGTCGCAGCACGATGGTCTCGTCGAAGCAAGGGAACACGGCCGTCTGCTCCCAGGTGAGGTTGCCCTCGGCGGACTGACCGACGAGAGCATCGAGGTAGGCAAACATCGCCTCTCGCACGGCGAGCTCTCGGAGGTGGTCCACGGCCACAGCCTGCCATCGCCCCTTACCGAGGGAAAGGACTCCCGTCCGTACCACCTGCCCGTCAGTCGGAGCTCCGGCGCAGCAGCATTTCGTCAATGTCGTCGGCCACCGCCTCGTCCTCGAGTGGGCGAGCGTGGGCGTAGTTGCGCAGCGTCGTAGAGGGATCCCGGTGCCCGAGGCGCTGCTGAGCCCGCAACAGTTCGCCTCGCCCGACGAGGAAGGTCGCCACGCTGTGCCGCAGGCGGTACAAGGAGGCTCCGGGGACTTCGGCCACGCGGGCAAGTTCCGCGAACCAGTGCCCCAGGGCTCCGGCGGTGAGCCGGACGTCGTGGCCAGCCGCCGGAGAGAACAACCAAGGGCCCAGAGTCGAGCCGTCAAGAAGCCGGCCGGCCCAAGTCTGTGCACTCGAGCGCCACAACTCGACCGTCTGCCGCCCGAGGGTGAGCCGCCGGGTCCTGCCCGTCTTGGTAGGTCCGAGCACGTCGGCCGAGACGCCGCGCTCGATCGTGAGCACCCGATCCTCGAGGTCGTCGAAGCGCAGCGCCACCAGTTCCCCACGCCGCGCTCCCGAGTCTGCGGCCAGGCGGACTAGCAACCGGATCTGCTCCGCCTTGTGTTGGCGCTCCGCATTCTGCCGCTCAGTGGAGGCAACGAGGGCGTCTGCGGCCTCGAGCAGACGGAGCACCTCTTCGGTGTTGAGGTGCAGCCTGGTCCCGGGCCGCGTCGGACCGCGCATGCCGCTCAGCGGATTGACGTCGACGATGCGCTCGACGTGGGCCCAGCCGATGGCCGAACGCAGCACGCGGAATCGCCCCGAGACGACGGCGACCGAGGCCCCCGAGGCGCACCAGGCCGCGATGGCCGCCCGGACGTGCTCGGGCTTGAGCGTCGACACCCGACGCACCGCCAGAGGGTCGGCACGGAGCGCCTTGACGTTCGAGCGCGCCTCGATCCACGTGGCCGGCCGCCAGTCGTGGTGGGCGCTGAGCCAGCGCTCGAGCAGTTCGCCGACGGTGAGGAACGGCGCTGTCCGCCGTATGGCGCGCCGCTCGGCCCACTCGGCGGCCAGTTCCTTGCGGCGAAGCTCGGCAGCTTCCGCACCACCGTGGAAGGCGAAGGAACGCTGCACCGTGCGCCCCGAGACCGGGTCGACACCTACGGCGACGCGGATCTCCCAGACGCCCGGACTGCGCTCGCGCATGGTGCCCTGTCCCCACGCCATGCGCCCAAAAGTAGGGACGAATGTAGGGATACGGCGCGGATCCCTGGTCCGCGCAGTTACCCGTTTGTAGCCTCTAAGCTGGGATTACACGATGCGCGCTCGGAGGGATTCGAACCCCCAACCTTCTGATCCGTAGTCAGATGCTCTAGTCCGTTGAGCTACGAGCGCCGGGTTGAGACGGACAAGTGTACCGGACCGGTGGTCCCCGCCACGAGGCGGGAAAGACCAGCTCAGACCGAGATCGGCAGCTTGGTGTAGCCCCGGACGGTCGAGGTGAACAACGGCACCGCCCCGTCCTGGTCCACCTACCACTCGGGGAACCGCTTGAGGGTCTCCTCGAGGGCGATCCGGCCCTCGGTCCGGGCCAGCGCGGCGCCGAGGCAGAAGTGGATCCCGTAGCCGAAGGACAGGTGGTGGTCGATCTTGCGGTGGATGTCGAAGCGGTCGGCGTCGGGGAAGGTCCGCTCGTCCCGGCCGGCCGACCCGGTGAGCATGACCACCTTGGAGTTGGCCGGGATCGTTCCCGCCGTGGACCTCCACGTCGGCCGTGCACCAGCGGCTCTGCACCGGCGAGGGCGCCTCGTAGCGCAGCAGCTCCTCCACCGCGTTGGGGATCAGGCTCGGGTCGGCCGCCACCTCGGCCCGCTGCTCGGGGTTCTTGTCGAAGGTGTACGCGGCGAAGCCCAGCAGCCGGGCCACCGTCTCGGTGCCGGCGCTCCCGATCAGGGGGCGAAGTTCGCCGCCTGGTCGAGGGTCAACCGGCGCAGCTCGCCGTCCTCGTCGACGATCTCGCCGTTGACCAGGTCGGTGAACATGTCGTCGCGCGGCGTGGTCTGGCGCGGTCCATCGAGCGCTTGGCCGACACGTACTCGAGCACCTTCTCCATGGCCTCGAAGGAGACCTCGTTCTGCATGCCCTTCTCGGGGTCGAGGTGGAAGGACTCGTCGATCCAGCCCCGCACCATGTCGCGGTCCTCGGGCGGCACGCCGAGCAGGCTGGCGATGACGTAGGCCGGCACCCGGGCCGCGAAGTCCTGCACGTAGTCGAACGTCGACGTGCCGACCAGGCCGTCGAGCAGCCGGACGCACAGCGCACGGATGTCGTCCTCGAGCAGCGCCATGCGCCGCGGCGTGAAGGCCTTCGAGACCAGCCGGCGGTAGCGGGTGTGCTCGGGCGGGTCCATGAAGATCATCATCTCGATGTCGATCTTGTCGGGACCGAGATCATCTCGAGCACCGTGCCGTGCGACGAGCAGAACGTCTTGTTGTCCCGGCTGAAGGCGTCCACGTCGGCGAAGCGGCTCACGCAGTAGAAGTCGAGCTCCTCGTTGTAGTAGAGCGGTGCCTCGTCGCGCAGCCGCTTCCAGATCGGGTGCGGGTCGACCTTGTACTTCTCGTTCAACGGGTCCCAGGCCACCGGTTCGGTGTCGACTGCGGTCACGTGTCCTCTCCCTTCTCATTCGCGTCTCCTCACGTGTCTCCGCCGCGACGCCGATGTGATGGTCCTCCCAGAGCTTGATCCCGCCCGAGGATCCCGGCCGAATTGTCGACCACGGTGATGCGCTCGAGCACGGCGCCGAGGTCGCGGCGGTCGACCCGGGGCGAGTTGCCGCCCCCGATGTAGAGGTGGTCGAAGAAGAACACGGCATCGAGATACGCGATGGCGTCGCGCACGTGCTTGTTCCACTTCTTGTCGCCGATCTTCTTGCGGGCCGCCTCGCCGAGCTGCTCGTTGAAGGTCTCGCCCTTGCGGAACTCGACGTGCGAGAACTCCTGGTGCGGCAGCAACCGGCCGTCCATGAAGAAGGCCGTCCCGAACCCGGTCCCGAGCGTGATCACGGCCTCGAATCCGTCGCCCCGGACGACGGCCGCTCCCTGGACGTCCGCGTCGTTGGCCACCCGGCAGGGCTTGCCGATCGCCTTGCTCAAGGCGGCCGCGAGGTCGAAGCCGGACCAGGCCGTCACCAGGCTCGGGGTCGACGGCGGACCCGGGCCCGGTCGTCGGTGACGAAGTGCGGGGCGCTCAGGATGCGCCCCTTGCGCACCATGCCCGGGAACCCGGCCGAGATCCGGTCGGCCTCGGGCAGCTTGCGCGGCCAGGCGGTCAGGCGTCCGACCATGTTCTCGGGCGGCATGGGGTAGGTCGTCGGCATCTTCACCCGGTCCGCCACCAGCGAGCCGCCGAGGCCGAGCACGTTGGCCTTGAGCCCCGTGCCGCCGATGTCGATCGACAGCGTGTACGGGCGGGCCGGCGGCACGGACTCTCGCCGGGAGCGACGTGTCGAACACGGCGGGCGAGGTCTCGGTGATCTCGGTCACCGGGACGAAGCGTAGCCAGGGAGAACGCGATTCTGCCCGGAGGCGGGGCCGCGGTCCGGCGCCGGCATTCCATCATCCCCGGACCACGTCGTGGAGGACGTCGCGGAGCATGTCCCCGATCTCGGCCACGTCGGATGCCGCGAAGGCGTCGCCGGTGAGGAAGAGGCCGGTGAACACGGCACCGAAGGAGCGCCGCCATGCGCACCCGATCCCGCAGCGGCACCCGGGTGTCGGAGAGCAGCTGGCGGAACCGGTTCTGGATGTCCTCGTGCTCGGCGTCGTGGTCCTGGCGGTGCAACTTCTCGAAGGCGGCCTGGTTGCGCTCGTGCAGGAGGAACAGCTTGCGCTGGTCCAGCATCTGGTCGAGCAAGCCGTCGAGCAGATCGCCCCACTGCGGCCAGGGTGACCGGCCCGTCGCCCATCTGGGTCAGGGCGTCCTTGCCGAACTCGTGCAGGCGCATGTGGAGCGCCAGCAGGATGTCGTCCTTCGACTCGAAGTGGTAGTAGATCGCCGCCTTGGTCACGCCCAGCTGCTCGGCGATCTGCCGCAGGCTGGTGCCGTCGAAGCCCTGCTCGGTGAAGAGGTCGAGGGCCACGTCGAGGATGCGCTCCCGGGTGTCCTTGGTGGAGGACGGGGGCGGGTCGTCGTCCTCGTCGCCGGGGTCCGGGGCGACGCGGGGCTCGAAGCGACCGGCGCGGAGGCAGCCGACAGGGGCGACGACGGCCGGGTCGAGGTGCTCCGTGGCCGCGAGCTCGTCGAGCTCCTCGGCGTGTCGGCCGGGTCGTCCATCTGGTTGCGTCATCTCGTCGATGGTCCTCACGTACCTACTTGACGACCGGTCAGTTCATTCTTACCATGACCCTGGGACGAAATCTACTGACCGACAGGTAAGGAACGCATGACGACGGCCGGGACAGAGACAGGTAGGGGAGCGAGGAAGAGGAATGCCCGAGGCAGAACTGATGATCGAGGCCGAGGGCCTCAAGAAGCGATACGGCGAGACCCAGGCCCTCGCCGGCGTGGACTTCTCGGTCCCGGCCGGCACCATCTTGGGCCTGCTCGGGCCGAACGGCGCCGGCAAGACGACCGCCGTGCGGGTGCTGACCACCCTGGCCGTGCCCGACGAGGGCCGGGCCACCGTGGCGGGCATCGACGTGGTCAAGCACCCCGGCGACGTGCGGCGCCAGATCGGCGTGGCCGCCCAGGACGCCACGCTCGACCCGCTGCTCACCGGGCGACAGAACCTGGTGCTCGTCGGCGAGCTCTCGGGCATGGGGCGGGCCTCGCGGGACCGGGCGGCCGAGTTGCTCGAGCAGTTCGAGCTGACCTTCGCCGCCGACCGGGTGCTGAAGGGCTACTCGGGCGGCATGCGCCGGCGGCTCGACCTGGCCGCCTCGCTCATGACCCGGCCGCCGGTGCTGTTCCTCGACGAGCCGACGACCGGCCTCGACCCCACCAGCCGCCAGCGGGTGTGGGACGCCATCCGGGAGCTGCTCGGCGACGGCGTCACCGTGCTGCTGACCACGCAGTACCTCGAGGAGGCCGACGCCCTGGCCAACCAGCATCGTGGTGATCGACCACGGACGGGTCATCGCCGACGGCACGCCGCTCGAGCTCAAGGAGGCCAGCCGCTCGGTCCACCTCGAAGTCACGCTCTCCGCGCCGCACCCGCCGCGGTCGGGGCGATCGCAGCCGCTGGTGGCCGGGCGAGGTCCACGTGAGCGACGACGGCCGGCGGCTCTCGCCGGCGTCGACTCCTCCACGGGCTTGGCCACCGCCGTGGTGCGGGCGCTCGATGCGGCCGGAGTGACGGTGGACAACATCGAGGTGCGCCAGCCCTCGCTCGACGACGTGTTCTTCTCGCTGACCGGCGGGCACCTCGAGATCGAGGACGAGGTGGAGGACGAGGACCTGGACGACGGACCTGGAGGCGGTGCGCGGAGCCCGGTGGCCGCGGCGAGCCGCGGGACCGACGGACGCCAGCGAGCTGGAAGGAGCGCGGAGCATGACGACCACGACCCTGATCCCCCCGGTGGGCGCCGCCCGGCCCCGGGCCTCGCGTGGCTGGTACGGGCCGGCTGGCCGACACCTGGTCGATGACGCGGCGGAACCTGGTGCACATCTCGCGCGAGCCCATGCAGCTCTCCGACGTGACCATCCAGCCCGTGCTCTTCACCTTCCTCTTCGCCTACGTCTTCGGCGGTGCCATCCCGATCCCCGGCGGCGGCAGCTACGTCGACTACCTGCTGGCCGGCCTGCTGGCGCTGAACCTGGTGACGTCGACCATGGGGACGGCGGTCGGGCTCTCCACCGACCTGCACGAAGGGCATGATCGACCGTTTCCGGGCCCTGCCCATGTGGCGCTCGGCCGTCCTCGTCGGCCGGTCGGTGGCCGACCTGCTGACGTCCATCCTGTGCGTGATCATCGTCGGCATCACCGGGCTCATCGTGGGCTGGCGCCCTGACGCCAGCTACCCGAGCATCGTGGCCGGGTTCCTGCTGGTGCTCTTCTTCTCGTACTCGATCACCTGGATCACCGCCATCGTGGGGATGAACTCGAAGAGCCCCGAGTCGGCCGCGTCCTTCGGCTTCATCGTGCTGTTCCCCTTGACGTTCGTCTCCAACGCCATGGTGCCCACGCTCCACATGCCGAGCTGGATGCAGACCATCGCGGATTGGAACCCGGTGAGCGCGGTGTGCGCGGCCGCCCGGAACCTCTGGGGCAACCCGAACCCGTCGGGGCGGATCCACGTGTGGCCCATGCAGCACCCGGTCCAGGCGGCGCTGCTGTGGTCGGTCGTGATCCTCGTGGTGGCGGCGCCGTGGGCGACGCACTCACTTCCGGAAGCGGACGACGGAGTAGTCGCCCGGCTTGCTCGGGTGGCTCGGGTGGCTCGGGTGGCTCAGACGGCATGGCGGCTCGGGCGGGCCGCACGCACTGTCAGGGGCCGTTCATTGTCACCACGGCGTCCGCCCCGATTCGGAGCCGGACGGGCCGACGCCCGGTTGCGATCCGGTTGCATCGCTACGGCCTGACAACACAGGGCTCCGGCCTCGGGTTTTGTGATTCCGTTGTGCGGTTCTGTGACTTTCGGTTCCTGCGCCCACCGAACGACCTGCCTTACCCTGGCCTGAGGCGAAATGGCGGAGGAAATGCTCTTCACTGTTGCCGGCTCCGTCGCGATGCCGGCCCAGCAGATCTCGCTCGAGGAAGCGGGACTGGAGGAGCGCGCCGATCTGCAGGAGTGGGTGCTCTCCAACCCGAGCATCCTGGGCCCTGCGGTCAAGGTGATCAGCTTCGAATTCGAAGCCCTGCCCACCTCGGTCAACGGGCGCGACCGCCTGTACGTCCTCGGTCTCGGCGCCGACGGCCGGCTGGTGGTGGCCGAGCTCAAGAGCGGCCGGTCTCCCGACACGGAGCTGCCGGTGCTCAAGTACGCGGCGACGGCCAGCCGCCTGCTCCCCGAATCGCTGGCCGAACAGTACGCGCGCCTGCAGACCCGCCTGCAGCAGCCCTTGACGCACGAAGAGGCCATGGCCGAGCTGCAGGCGCACGCCCCCGAGATGAACCAGGAGCTGCTGCGCAAGCCCCGCATCGTCCTCCTCGCTCACGACTTCCCGCCGGTGGTGACGGCCAGCGTGGTGTGGCTGAACGAGATGGGCCTCGATCTCACCCTCATGCAGGTGAGCGCCTTCCGCTCCTACGTGTACAGCCAGAGTGGGTCGTCCAGCGTGCCCATGATCTCGATCAGCCAGATGTACCCGGTGCGCGAGGTCGAGGAGTTCACCATCAGCCCCGAGCGCCAGCTGGCCAAGGAGATGGCCGCGGCCAAGCGTCGGGTGCAGGACGCTGCAACGGCGCGCCGGCTCGTCTCCTCGGAGTCGGTGGCCGACGGCACCGTGTTCACCTTCAGCACGCGCTCCGACCTCAACGCCGAGATGCGCAACCAGGTCGAGGAGTGGCTGCACCAGGACCCGGTCCGGCGCACCGCCTACTGGCAGAACAACATGATGGCGCCCCTCGTCTGGGACGCCGACAAGGCGGCGTACACGCCGGCCGCGCTGGTCCACCACATCGTGGAGCAGGCCACCGGGCTCAGCCAGGACTTCTTCGGTACGCAGTGGTGGCGTGACCCCAGCGGCTGGAGCATCGCCGAGCTGGCCGGCCCGCTCGGCGGGGGCAGGGGCGCGCTCTACCGCGACTATTGGTCACGCTGGCTCGAGAAGGTGCGCCACTCGCACCCGCACTGGACCCGCATGACGACGCTGCCGGCGCAGAACTTCATCACGCTGCCGTCACCGATCAGGGGCACCTACTACGGGTTGAGCTTCGCCGCCGGTGGACGGCTGCGCTCCGACTTCACCATCGCCCTCGAGTCGGCCGAGGCCAGCACGGCGCAGTTCGAGGCCATCCACCGCGAGCGTGGCCTGGTCGAGTCCCTCTACGGTGCGCCGCTGCAGTGGGAGCGCCTGCCCGACCGCTCGGCCTTCCGCATCGCCGACTACGGCGAGGGCGAGGTCACCAAGGTCGAGGAGTACGCCTTCTACATCGACTGGATGATCGACTCCCAAGAGCGCATGCACCGGGCCATCGGCGAAGTGATCCACTCGAGCGAGCGGCCGCCCGACGACTTCGAGCGGCGCTGAGCCCGGCTTCACCGCTGAACCCGAGCCGTCACGACCGCTTCAGCTTCCACACGGCCAGCGGAGCGAACACCGCGACGAGGCCGGCCGTCCACAGCAATGAGGGCACCAGGTAGTAGGAGACGGAGTGTCCGAGGAGCTGCTCGGCCGCCGGGCCGCCCGTCAGCAGTCGCACGGTGTTGATCATCTGCGTCATCGGCTGGTTGTTGGCGAAGGCCTGCATCCATCCCGGCATGGTCGAGACCGGCACGTAGGCCGACGAGACGAAGCTGAGCGGGAAGACCAGGAATGACAGTCCCTGCGCCGCCTGCGGGCTCCCGGCGAACAGGCCCATGGCGACGAAGAGCCACACGAAGGCAAAGCCGTAGAGGAGCGTGAGCCCGAGCGCCGCCACGCCGTCGAGCGTCGAGCCGCTGACACGGAACCCGACGGCGAAGCCGACGACAGTCATCACGGCCACGCCCCAGGCCACGAGCGCCGTGTCGGCACCGACCCGTCCGCTCAGGATCGAGAGCAGGCGGATGGGCAGGCTGCGCAGCCGGTCGAAGAGGCCGCTCTCCAGGTCGTCAGCCACCCCGCTGGACGCGCTCATACCCTGGAAGAGCACGCCGGTCACCACGAATCCCGGCACCAGGTAGTCGACGTAGCTGAGGCCGCCGGTGTGGGCGAGCGCGCCGCCGAAGACGAAGCGGAAGATGAGGAGGAACAAGATCCCCTGCGCCGTCCCCGCCACGATGAGCGCCGGCGTCCGGACGAACTGCTTGAGCGTCCGGATCGCCACCTGGGCCGAGGCGGTCAGGTACGACGCCCCCCGGTTGAGGGATGCTCCGAGCGAAGGGTCCACTTGGGCGGTTCCGAGGGTCAGGTCCATGGTCATGCTGCGGTCTCCTTCGTGTCGGTGGCGAGCGTGTCGGAGCCGGGCGTGTCCGTGGCGAGCGTGTCGGTAGCGGGCTCCGAGTAGCCGTCTCCGTCGCCGTTGCCATCGCGGCGATGCCCGATCAGGGCCAGGAACACCTCGTCGAGGGTGGGCCGGCGCAATGCGATGTCCTCGACCGGGACGCCGGCCTCGTCGAGGGCGCGCACCACGACCGGCAGGAGCGCGGGGCCGCCGGGCGCGGCGAGCGAACACCGGCGCGTGGTCGGGTCGGTGGCGGGCTCGCCCTGCCCGATGCAGGCCAGCACGGCTGCCGCACGTGCCATCGTCGGCACGTCGACGGTGTGCAGCTCGACCATGTCGACCCCGACCCGCGACTTCAGCTCGTTCGGCGTCCCCTGGGCCACGACGCGTCCGGCGTCGATGATGACGATGTGCGCCGCGAGGCGGTCGGCCTCGTCGAGGTACTGCGTGGTGAGCACGATGTCGGTGCCGGACTGGCTCATGGCTCGGATGGTGTCCCACACCTCGTTGCGGCTGCCGGGGTCGAGTCCCGTGGTGGGTTCGTCGAGCAGGAGGAGACGGGGCGAGCCGACCAGGCTCGCCCCGAGGTCGAGGCGGCGGCGCATCCCGCCCGAGTAGGTCCGCACGCGGCGGTCAGCGGCGTCCACCAACTCCATCTGCTCGAGGATCCGCTCGGCGCTGCTCCTGGCCGTCGCGGCGCTCTGGCCGTAGAGGCGCGCCACCATGACCAGGTTCTCGCGCCCGGTCATCATCTCCTCGACGGCTGCGGACTGGCCGGCCAGACCGATGCGCCGGCGCACCGCCATCGGGTCGCGCACGACGTCGTGGCCGTCGACGCGCAGGGTCCCGGTGTCGGGCTGGAGCAGCGTGGCCACCATGCGGACGAAGGTGGTCTTGCCGGCGCCGTTGGGGCCGAGTATCGCCACCGGCTCGCCGACCGGCAGGGTGAGGGTCAGTCCGGCCAGGGCCTGGACCTTGCCGAAATCCTTGGTGAGGCCGTCGGCCTCTATCAGGGCGTGCACGCGCGCGCCTCCTTTCATCGTGAGGTGAGAGCTCGCCCGATGAAGGTGACCTACGCTGCTCGGTGCTGACTCGGGCAGAGGTCCTTCGTGGGCCGGCTCGGTGTCCGTAGGCCCGGGGCCGCGTGCTGCAACACGCGGCTCCGGGTCACTCCTTGGGGAACTCGATCTTGAAGTCCACCTCCTCGGGGTCGAATTCCGCGGTGTGGAAGACCCGCCACATGTCGAGACCCTCGAGGGAGCCCGAGGACATTTCGTCGACGAGGGCGGTGACGAACCTCAGCTCGGCGGCGAGCTGTTGCTCCTCGTACTCGGTCTCGAGCTCGAAGAGGCGCGGCAGGCCCGCCTCCCGGGCCGCCTGCATGGTGCCGCGCAGCGCCACCAGCTTGATGGCGAGAGCGTCGGACCGGCGGCGCAGCGCGGCCAGGGCGTCGTCAGGGTCGAGGGCAGCGACGAAGGAGAGGCCGGCCATGAAGGCCGGGTACTCCTTGGCCGGGGTGCCGAGGAGTTCGGTGAGCCAGTCGGTCATCTCCACCAGGCCCGTCTCGGTGATCTCGTAGACAGTCCGCTGGGGACGCTTGCCCTCCCGGACCGTGCCCGTGGCCTTGACGAAGCCCTTCTTCTCGAGCGACTCCACCACGGCATAGAGCGAGCCGTAGTTCAGCCGGACGCTCTCCTGCTTGGCCCGTGTCCGCAGAGTCTGGGCCACCTCGTAGGGGTGCATGGGCTTCTCGTACAGGCACACCAGCACCGCCAGGGCGAGCGGGTTGGATCGGGACCAGCGCGGTGACATCGGAGTCAGATTATTCTATTCAGAATACTTTGTAAAGAGTCGAGAAGGTCGGAGGCCGGGCCACCCTGTGGCGGGTTGATCGGATGACCGGATCCTGTTGTCGGGCGTATGCGCCAGGAGTCGGGACTTGTCGTGAGGTGTATATGCGGCACGGGCGGCGCGTATACACCCAGCACCGACTGTGCCGACCAGGCCCCCGCGAGCCTGAGCCAGCGAGCCTGAGCCAGCGAGCCCGCGAAGGATGTCCCCCTCGTCCAATGTGACCTTGGTCCCTTCTTGCTGAGAACGATGTTCCATACGGTGAACACGAAGCTCCGAGCAGGAGGGGTGTGCCATGGCCGTCGACGTCACCTATCCGGACCTCCCGACCGAGTCGCCGATGGGAGCGCCGCTCGACTGGGCCTGGCTCCGGGGGGCCAACAGCGAGTGGGGCATCCATCCCAAGCCGAGCGCCCGCGGCCTCACGATGCTCGACATCGCGACGGGCACCTACGGCGAGGTGCCCGACCGCCCCAAGCACCGCTCGATGGCGCCCCGGGGTGCCGACGTGGACGACGACACGGCCGACATGGGCTACATCCTCAACCGCAAGACCGACGTGTGGTCCGACAACGTGGTCGAGCTCTACGAGGAGGCGGTGGCCCGCCAGTGGTCCGCCACCCGTGACATCCCCTGGGGCGAGCTGACCGAGCTGCCCTCGGACCTCGAGCACGCCATCTGTCAGCTGTGCACGTTGCTCACCGAGGTCGAGATGATCGCGGCAGACCTGCCGGCCAAGTGGATGTGGCGCCTCAACCACGACTTCATCGAAGCCAAGATGTTCCTCTGCACCCAGATCATGGACGAGGCCCGCCACGCCGAGGTCTTCCGCAAGCGGGCCCTGGCCAACGGCGGCGGTCTCCTGCTGTCGCGCGGCGGCCCGACCAGCCTGTTGCGGACCATCATCGAGGCCAAGACCTACACGCAGGCCAGTGCCCTGATGCACCTGCTCGGCGAGGGCTTCGTCCTCGACATCTTCCGCATGGGCGAGCTCATCGCCCCCTCCGACGTCGAGAAGCGGATCTTCCGCATGTGCATGCAGGACGAGGCCCGCCACGTCGCCTACGGCACCATGCACCTGCGCTACGCCGTCGAGCACGACCCCGACGTGGCCGAGGAGATCCACGAAGCCCTCGACGTCGGTGAGCAGGTGCTGATCGACTTCGGCACCGCGCCCGACGTCTCCACCGCGCTCGCCGTCCTGCTGGCCGGGGGTACCGAGCACGTGGAGGACAAGGGATTCCCGCTGTCCATGGAGCTCACGGTCAAGCAGCTCACCTCCTACTTGGCACGCTGCGAGCGGGCCGGGCTGAACCGCCTGGAGCGCACGTCCATCCCGCTCGACATGCTCGGGATCGACGTCGAGCCCATCCGGGCCGCCGCCGGGAGTGCACGATGACCGCCCCGGTGGACTCGCTGGCGTTCTTCGACCGGTTGGCCGAGGAGATGAACACTCACCCCGAGCGCTACGAGCTCCTCGGCGACGCCGACATGGTGGCCGAGGTGGTCATGATCCGCCCCGAGGGTGACTTCCGTGTCCGGCTGGTCTTCGAGGGCCTGGGTTGCAGTGCCGTCACCGAGGTCGAGGGGGACGGTGCACCCGACTCCGACTTCCGCCTGGTGGGCCCGCTGGTCGCCTGGCAGGCCATGTTCGAGGACATCGCCACCAACGGCAGGGCCACGGGTCTGTACACCATCAACAGCCTGGCGCTGCTCGGAAACGAGATCACCTGCGGGGGTGAGGACCCGATGGGACTCGACAAGTTCTCCCGGTTCAACCAGAGCCTCCAGGAGTTCCTCGACGGGGCGCGTCAGGTCCCGGTCGGCACATAGGCGCGGAGCACAAGCCGGAACAGGACCGGACCGTACGGAGCTGGCTCGACGCAACGAAGACAAGACGAAGACAGAACGAAGACGAAGCGAAACGAGGTGGACGATATGGCGACGGTGGAACCCCCCAAGTGCCCCCACTGCGGTGAGCCCGTGACCCGGGCCCTCGACCTGCCCTATGGCTGGTGGGAATGGGCCGGTGACGGTTACCAGCTCACCAGCCCCTCGAAGCGGGTCGACACGGCGCCGTGGGTCCACTACGAGTGCATGGGCGAGTTGCGCGAGTTCCACCCGCACGACTTCGGCGAGCCCAAGGTGCGGGCCGTCTCGCACGCCTGAGCAAAGGGGGGTCGATGAGCAAGCAAGTCCTCGAGGACGTCTGCATCGGGTGTGGTGCGTGCGACTTCTCGTGCCCGACCGGGGCGCTGACCAAGACCGACTCGTTCCTCGGTCTGTTCACCATCGACCCCTACACGTGTGACGATTGCGGGAAGTGCATCGTCAAGTGCCCCGTCGGCGCCATCGTGGCCGACCCGGCCTGGCCGGAGTGTGGGGCGCGGGGATGCCCGCTGACCTCGACCCGGCTGTCCGAGTACCACTGCGCCTACTGGCAGGAACGCTGCTCGGAGTGCGGATCGACCCTCTGGCAGGCCCCCGACGGCTCCTGGGCCTGTTCACGTTGCGGGCTCGGGATGAAGGTCTCGTGCCCCAAGACGCGGCATCTCGAGCACTCGGCCACCGTGGAGGCGCCGGTTCGCCGCTGAACGGGCCGCCGCAGAACGGGACGCCTTTGAACCGGACGCCGCCGAACCGGACGCCGCCGAACCGGACGCCGTCGGCGGTGGTATCAGCGCCCGGTCTCGCCGTCGATGAGCTCGCGCAGGATGTCGGCATGACCGTCGTGACGGGCGATCTCCTCAATGAGGTGCCCGAGTATCCAGCGCATGTTGACCACGGACCGCCCCTCGAAGGGTGGGCACTCGTCGTCCAGGTCGGTGGCGGCGAGCACGGCGTCGATGCGCGGCCACAGGTTCCGGTAGCGGGTGACCGCCCCGGGCAGGTTGAGCACGTGCGGCTCAATAGCCGGTTCGGGTTCGCCGGCGAAGCGCTCGAGGACCCAGATGGTCTCGGCGTCGGCCAGATGGTTGGCCAACCACAGGAGATTGGTGCCCGACCGGACCGGCGAGGTGGCCGCCTCCAGCTCGTCGACGCCGCTCACCTTCCGCACGAACGAGTCCCGCTGGTACTGCAGCAGCGCCATCAGAGTGGCCCGCTCGTCGGAGGCCAGGTGGGGCGGTCGCTGATCGGCCACGGGGCCAGTGTACGAGCGCCGTACCGGTCGCCTCACCCCGGCGCGAGACTGCGTCCGACGGTCCGGCGCAATCCGAGGGGTGCACCATGACGGCAGAGCAACCGGGACGGAGCGACCTGATCGCCTGGTGGGACGACCGGCCGGCCAACTACTACGACGCCTCGCCCAATCTCGCCCGCGTCCTCGACCGCTGGGCCGGTGAGGCGGCCCGGGAGAAGATGGAGCCCGCGCTGCGCGAGTTCGGAGCCGTCGTGGCGAACGTGGTCGAGCCCGCCGTGGTGGTCCTCGAGGGGCACCGGGAGCTGCCGGCCCATGTCCCCTTCGACGGTGTCGGCCGCCGCATTGAGCGAATCGAGTTCCACCCGGCCTACGAGGTGGCCGGCCGCGCCGTCTGGTCGTCGGGGATGCTGGCCGGCGGGACCGACCGACCCTCCCCGTTCGAGCTGACCGCGCTCTTCTACCTGCTCTCGCACTGCGGCGAGGGCGGACACGCCTGCCCGGTCGTGTGCACGGCAGGTGCCATCCGGGCCCTGGGGCGCCGCGCCGACGCCGACGTGCAGGACCGCTTCCTGCCCGGACTGCACGACCGCGACTACGACTCGTGCCTGCGCGCCTCGCAATTCCTGACCGAGGTCCAGGGCGGCTCGGACGTCGGCGCCAACGCGGCACGGGCGGTGGCCGACGCCGAGCACCCCGGGGCGTGGCGCATCAGCGGTGAGAAGTGGTTCTGCTCGGTGGCCGATGCCGACCTGTTCGTCGTCACCGCCCGTCCCGAGGGCGCGGCCGGCGGCACCAAGGGGCTCGGCTGCTTCGCCGTCCCGCGCAGCCTCGACGGGTCGACGCCCAACGGCTTTGCCATCCGGCGCCTCAAGGACAAGCTGGGCACCCGGGTGCTCGCCTCGGCCGAGATCGACTTCGACGGCGCGCTGGGATGGCCCATCGGTCCGCTCGACGAGGGCTTCCACGTGGCGGTCGAGGAGCTGCTCAACACCTCGCGCTGGCTGAACGCCGTGGGCTCGACGGGCATCATGCGCCGGGCCTATCTCGAGGCCTCGTCCTTCGCTCGGCACCGCCAGGCCTTCGGGAGACCCGTGGCCTCGTTCCCCCTCGTGCGCGAGCAGCTGGCGCGCATGAAGGCCGAGGAGTACGCCGCCCTCTCCTCCACCATGGCCCTCACGCGCTTGGTCGCCCAGGTCGCCGACGGGCAGGTCGCCGACGGGCAGGCGGACGACGGACCGGCCGGCGACGGACGGGCCGGCGAGACGACCCGAGGCGCCTACCGCTTCCTCGTCAACGCCAACAAGTACCTCACCTCGATCTGCGCCACCGACGTGGCCCGGCGGGGCATCGAGGTGCTGGGCGGCAACGGCACCATCGAGGACTTCTCGCCGCTGCCACGCCTCTACCGCGACGCCATGGTCTTCGAGAGTTGGGAGGGCACCCACAACGTGCTCTGCGCCCAGGTGCTCCGGGACTGCGCCCGCTTCGGCATCCTCGACCACACGCTGGCCTGGGTGCACGGCGAGCTGGAACGGGCCGGGACCTACGGGGCCGACACGGCGGCCGTGGAGGCCGCGCTCGGCGCCACCGCCTCACGGCTGTGGCGCTCGGTCGACGCCGCGGCGTCAGGGGCCGGTGCGGACGGCGCCCCGCATGTCCGGCGCCAGCTCGAGGCGTTCATGCGCAGCGTCCAGGCCGCCTGCCTGCTCACCGAGGTGGCCGCCGAGGGCCACGGGACCGACAAGGCGGCTGCCACCGCGCTGTTCGTGCGCCAGCACGTCATGCCCGGCTACGAGCCCGAGGACGATCTCGAGTGGGCCGGCCTGGTCGAGGGGACGCTGGCCGGCGACGCCGGATGACACGCACCCGCCGCGGCTCGCCTCAGCCGAACGGCGTCGGGATCTCGCGCATCTGTGGCATCGGCTGACGCGGACCGTCCTCGACCGGCTTCTTCTGGCGCTTGGGCAAGCTGACGTCCAGGCGCTCGGGCGGCTCGTAGGGGATCTGGCTCAGCAGGTGGGTGATGATGTTGAGCCGGCCCCGCTTCTTGTCGTCGGTGTGCGCGATGTACCACGGGGCCCACGAGGTGTCGCTGGCCCGGAACATGTCGTCGCGGGCCTTCTCGTAGTCCCACCACCGGCTGTAGGACTTGAGGTCCATGTCGGAGAGCTTCCAGATCTTGCGCGGGTCGTTGATCCGGCTCTCGAGCCGGCGCGTCTGCTCCTCCTGGCTCACCTCGAGCCAGTACTTGAGGAGGATGATCCCCGACTCCACCATCGTGCGCTCCACCAGGGCCACACCCTCGAGGAACCGCTGGACCTCCTGCTCGGTGCAGAAGCCCATGACGCGCTCGATGCCCGCCCGGTTGTACCAGCTGCGGTCGAAGATGGCGACCTCGCCGGCGGCCGGGAAGTGCGACATGTAACGCTGGATGAACATCTGCGACTTCTCGCGCTCGTTCGGGGCGGGCAGCGCGACGACGCGGAACACCCGCGGGCTCACCCGGTCGGTGATGGCCTTGATCGTGCCACCCTTGCCCGCGGTGTCCCGGCCCTCGAAGACGATGCAGATCTTGGCCCCGCTGGCCTTCACCCACTCCTGCACGGCCACCAGCTCGCCGTGGAGGACCCGCAGCTCACGCTCGTAGTCCTTGCGCTTCAAGCGGTCCGGCCCCGCCGGCGCCCCGGCGGAGTCCGGCTCGGGGGCCATGGCGACCACCCGGGACGGCGCGGGCTGCCCGCCCGGCCCCGACTTGTGATCGTGGGCGTTCTTCGACCCGTGGTTCTTCTCGTTCTTCTCGATCTTGCCGTCGCTCATCGCGCCCCCTTCACGCCCGTCACCGCCCGCTCGATGCTCAGCGCCGGCCCCTGTGGAGCTCTGCGCCGGCGGACCCACTTCGACCCCTCCACGACGACGGGGAGCAGAAGCGCGAGGCCGATGCAGGCCAACCACTGGCGCCCGGTCAGTGCCTGGGTGGCCAGCCCGCTCTGGAGCGAGGGTAGCTGCGTGCCGAGCACCAGCATCACGACGGGGAACACCGAGATGGCCAAGCGCCTTGAGGATGGGAACCTCGAGCCCGCTGGCCGGGTCGCGCCGGTTGGTCAGCGCGTTGAACACGGTGCCGAGGCCCATGACCACGAAGGTCATGGTCATCGCCGCGCTCGGCTGGTCGGGATGCGGGTTGTCGGGCCCGGCCACCAGCGGGATGAAGGCGCCCACGAAGAGGACCGCCCCGTAGAGGATCCACAAGAACACCGCGGTGCGGTTGGTGATGGGGACCTTCGGGTCGCGCGGCGGGCGCGTCATGACGTCGGGGTTGCCCGGGTCGACGGCGATGACCACCACGCCCGCGCTGGTCATGAAGAACAAGAGGTACAGCACCATCGACGGCGTGAGCGCCACGCCGTCGTTCACGTTGAACGCGGTGGCCACCACGAAGAGGATGACCAGCGCCAGCAGCTGGGTCATCTGGTAGCGCACGTAGGAGACGATCTTCTCGTACACGCGCCGGCCGATCTCGACCGCGTGCACCAGCGTGCCGAAGTTGTCGTCGGTGAGGATCATGCGGGCCGCCTGCTTGGTGACCTCGCTGCCGCTGCCCATGGCCACGCCGATGTCGGCCTGCTTGAGCGCGGCGGCGTCGTTCACGGCGTCGCCCGTCATGGCCACGATCAGTCCCTGCTGCTGCATGGCCCGGGCCAGCCGCAGCTTGTCCTCGGGCGATACCCGGCCGAACACGTGCAGCGCGGGCAACCGGCGCACCAGCTCCTCGTCGGAGAGCGCCTGCAGCTCGCCGCCGCTGATGGCACCCGGGCCGAGGCCGAGCGACTCGCCGATGGCCGTCGCGGTCACGGCGTGGTCCCCGGTGATCATGCGCACGTCGATGCCCGCGTCGAGCGCCGTGTGCACGGCGTCCTTGGCCTCGGGGCGCAAAGGGTCGATGATGCCCACCATGCCGACGAAGGCCAGCCTGGTCGTCAGCGCCATGGGATCGTCACGCATGGTCGCCAGCTCGTCGTCGGCCACCACCCGCGCCGCGAAGGCCAGCACACGCAGCCCGTGCTCACCCATGCGCTCGTTGGCCGCATCGAGGCCGGCCCGGGCGTCGGCGATCGGGACCTGCGCGCCGCTGAACGGGCCCCCGGCCTCCCGGCAGCGTGAGACCACGACGTCGGGTGCCCCCTTCACCAGCTCGATCACGACCTCCTCGGAGTCGACGGTGACGCGGTGGTACGTGGCCATGAACTTGTAGTCCGAGTCGAAGGGCACCTCGGCCAGTCGGGCGTAGGCCCGCCGGGTCTCGTCGGCGTCGACGCCGAGCTTGGCCGCCAGCACCACCAGCGCCGCCTCGGTGGGGTCGCCGACCACGGCGCCGGCGTCGCTCACCGTGGCGTCGCTGCACAGGCAGAGTCCGAGGGCCAGGCGGGTGAAGTCGGGCACCGGGACGGCGGCCACCGCCTTGATCTCGCCCGTCTTGGCGTAGCCCTCCCCCTCGACCCCGAACCAAGCGCCGTCGGCGTAGATGGTCGAGACCATCATCTGGTTCAGCGTGAGTGTCCCCGTCTTGTCGGTGTTGATGGCGCTCGTCGCCCCCAGCGTCTCGACGTCGTTGAGGTTCTTCACCACCGCCTTGGCCTCGGCGAGTTGCTTGGCTCCCATCGACAAGAGGCCCGAGACAAAGGCGGGCAGGCCGGTCGGGATGGCCGAGATCGCCATGGCCGTGCCCAAGAAGAACAGCTGCTTGGCCGGCACGCCCCGGGCCAGGCCCACCACGAAGATGAAGGCCACGGCCGACCAGGCGATGACGGCCAGCACCTTGGTGAGCGAGTCCAGCTCGCGCTGCAGCGGCGAGCGCGTCCGGGTGACCGAGCTCAGCATGGTGGCGATCTGGCCCATCTGGGTCTCCATGCCGGTGGCCGTGACCAGGATCGTCGCCGTGCCCCGCGTCACCGATGTGTTCTGGAAGGCCATGTTGGTGCGGTCGCCCAGGGCCACGTCACCGGCCGGCAGCGTGCGCGCGTCCTTGGACACCGGGGCCGACTCTCCGGTGAGCGCCGCCTCCTGCGTCTCGAGTGTGGCCGAGGAGACGACGCGGCCGTCGGCCGGGACGATGTCGCCGGCCTCGAGCTGCACCAGGTCGCCGGGGACCAGGTCGACGGCGGGGACGAGCGCCACCGCGCCGTCGCGCACCACTTTGGCCTGGGGCACCTGCATGCGGGAGAGCGCGTCGACGCTGGCCCGGGCCTTCAGCTCCTGGCGGGTGCCCAGCGTCAGGTTGAGCACGATCAGCAGGAACACGATGAACGCGGTGGAGAACTGGCCGATGAGCAGGCTCACCACCGTCACCGCGATGAGCATGATGTTCATCGGGTCGCGCAGCTGGCCTGCCGCGATCGCCCACATGGACGGCGGCTTCTCCTCGGCGATCTCGTTGGGCCCGAAGCGCGACAGCCGGGAGGCTGCCTCGGTGGCGCGCAAGCCCTGCTCGGCGTCACCGCCCAGGGCGGCCACCACGGCCGGGACCTCGACGGCGTACCAGGACCTCGCCGCCTCGGGCGCCACCGTGCTCATGACTTCATCATGGTCCCCCTGGCCGCGTCCCTGCTCCAGGGGCGAAGGACCCGGCCTAACCTGCACCCCGTGGCACCGGCCCTCGTCCACGTCGCCCCCCACCCCGACGACGAGGCCGTCGGCTGCCCCGGCGCCCTCCTCCACCTGCTCGACCGGGGCTGGACCATCGTCAGCGTCGTCGCCAGCCTGGGCTTCGAGTCGCAGTGGGCCCGGCGGCGGGCCGAGGCCGAGGAAGCCTCGACCCGGGCCGGCTTCGTGCCCGTCTTCCTCGACCCTCCCCTCGACCTCGACCTCGACGGCGACCTGGCGGCCGCGGCGAACCGGGTCGCCACCGAGCTCCCGGCCGTCGTCGAGGCCCACCAGGCCTCCATCGTCGTCTCCCCCTCCCCGCACGACGTCCACCACGGGCACGAAGCGGTCGGGCGCGGCGTGCAGCGGGCCCTGGACGCGCTGCCCGACACGGTGCGTTGGTGGATGTGGGGCGTGTGGGGCGACCTGCCCGCACCCAACGTGTTCCACCCCTACGAACAGTCCGTGCTCGACCGGGCCATGCACGTCCTCGACGCCTACGCGGGCGAGCTCGAGCGCAACGACTACCGGCCGTATCTCGCCGGCCGGGCCGCCTGCAGCGCCATCATGGGCTCCGAGCGCGTCTTCGGCTTCGGCGCCCCGGCGGCCACCACGCTGCCCTACGCCGATCTCCTCACCGAGGTGCGCCTCCTCGACGGCCGCTTCATGGCCTCCGAGGGGCACTTCCTCGACCAGGGGCCCGAGCCCACGACGCTCTACGACCTCGACCTGACCCCGTGGGTCACCGCGCCGAGCGTGCACGAGCTGGTCGGCCGCATCCGTGAGGTTCAGGGAGACACGGTGCACGGAGACGCACCGAAGCCGTGAGCGGCGTCGCGACGGTGACGCCGGCCCTGGAGGACTCCTTTCACCGTGACGGCTTCGTGGTGGTGCCCGACCTCCTGAGCGGCGCCGAGCTCGAGCGCTACGGCGCCGCCGTAGACGAGGCCGTGGCCCGGCGATCGCGCCACGACAGCCGCACCTTGGCCCAGAAGTCCCGATACGAGCAGTCCTTCACGCAGTGCCAGAACCTCTGGGAGGACTCCCCTGAGGTCAGGCCCCTCACCTTCCACCCGCTGATCGGCGAGGCGGCGACCCGCCTCCTGGGCGTCGGTGCCGTGCGCCTCTGGCACGACCAGGCGCTCTACAAGGAGCCGGGCGGCCGGCGCACCGACCCGCACCAGGACCACGCGTACTGGCCCATCGTCGAGACCGACACGGTCACCGCGTGGATCCCCTTCGACGGCTCCACGCTCGAGAGCGGCGCCATGGGCTACCTGCCCGGCAGCCACCGCAGCGGGTTGCGCGAGTTCGTGGACATCTTCTTCGGCGGCGACGACGACCCCGACCCCCTGGCCCGTCCCGAGCTGGCTGGGATCGAGCCCGTCTACGTCGAGGTACCCCCGGGCGCGGTGGCCTTCCACCACGGGCTCACCTTCCATTTGGCCGCGCCGAACACGACCACTACGGTCCGGCGGGTGCACACGGTCATCTACCTCGCCGACGGCTGCACCAAGGGTCCCGGCGCCTACCCCCACCCCTCGGTCGAACGCGCCGGCATCGCCCTGGGCGAGCTGATCGCCAGCGACGTCACCCCGGTCGCCTGGCCCCGGCCGGCCGGCGTCCTGCCCGACCCGCCTGCGGAGCCGATGCGGTGAGCGCCGACAACCCCACCCCCTCCGGCCGCGTCACCAACGCGTTGAAGTTCGACGCCATGCTCGGCGCCCAGCCCCTGCCCCGGGCCGCCGAGCTCGGGGCCCTGGCGGCGGACGCCGGCCTGTCGGGGTTGGTGGTCACCGAGGCCGGGCGCACCGCCTACCTCACCTGCGGCGCGCTGGTACTGGCGGCGGACATCGACGTGATGACGGGGATCGCCGTGGCCTTCCCCCGCAGCCCGATGGTCACCGCGTCGACGGCCTGGGAGTTGGCCGAGGCCAGCGGCGGCCGCTTCCGTCTCGGGCTCGGCGCCCAGGTGCGCGCCCACGTCGAGCGGAGATACGGGGCGGAGTTCGACCCGCCGGGCCCGCGCCTGCGTGAGTACGTCCTGGCCGTGAAGCAGATCTTCGAGTCCTTCCGCAACGGGGCGCCCCTCGCCGTCGAGGGCGAGTACTACAACCTCTCGCTCCTGCCGGCCATGTGGTCGCCCGGGCCGATCGAGGTCGACGACCCGCCGGTGGACATCGCGGCCGTCAACCCCTGGATGCTCCGCATGGCCGGCGAGGTGGCCGATGGCGTGCACGTCCACCCGCTCAACACGCCGACCTACCTGCGCGAGACGGCGCTGCCCAACTTGGAGGCCGGCGCGGCCCGCTCGGGGCGCACGCTCGACGACTTCGAGGTGATCGTGCCCGCGTTCATCGTCGCCGGCGACACCGACGTCGAGCGGCACTCGTGGCGCGAGATGGCCCGCATGCAGGTGGCCTTCTACGGCTCGACGCCCAACTACGCCTTCATCTTCGAGCAGCTGGACCGGGAGGGCACGACGGAGCGCATCCGCGAGCGCCAGAAGGTGGGGGACATCCCCGGCATGGCGGCGGTGATCGGTGACGACCTGCTCGAGCACTTCGTCACCGAGGGCAGCTGGGACGATCTGCCCGACGCCATCGTGGCCAAGTACGGCGGCATGGCCACCCGGGTGGTCAGCTACTTCACCGGGCACGACGTCGTGCGCGACCCTGCCGCCTTCGAGAACTGGGGCGCGCTGGCCCGCCGGGTGGTCACCGCCTCGGCCTGACCCGGCGCGCCGGGCCCGTCCAACGCGGCCCGTCCCGGCGGATCCCCTGGTGCCGGGCCCGGACGGGGGGTTTCGTCGGCGGCGTAAGATCCTTCTTTCACAGCGAGAGCGACGGAGGCCGCCGGGCGCGGCCGGGACACGCAGGAGGAAGGACGAGCAGTGGCGATCCAGTTGAAGGCGGGGATGAGGTTGAAGAGCCAGACGGACGCCTGCGAGGTGGTGGTGGTGAAGGCGCCGGCCGACCCCGTCGACCTGCGTTGCGGCGGGCACCCCCTGGCGGCCGCCAGCGGCGAGGTGGAGTCCCTGAGCGTCGAGTCCGGGTTCGAAGGCGGCACCCAGCTGGGCAAGCGCTACGCGGACGACGAGATGGGGCTCGAGTTGCTGTGCTCCAAGCCAGGCGAAGGCTCGCTCTCGGTGGGTGAGACCGTCCTCGAGATCAAGGGCGCCAAGCCGCTGCCCGCCTCGGACTGAACGGGGGAGCCCGCTCGTGAACATCGCCATGCTCCTGGAGATGGCGGCCGAAGGTGACCCCGAGCGCATCGTCCTCGGCTCCCACGACGGCGGCATCGCCGCGGCCGACCTCCTCGAGCGGGCCCGCCGGGCCGCCGTGTTCTTCGAGAAGACCGGGAGCGAGGTCGTCGGCTACTTCGGGGTCAACTCCGACATGCTCCCCGTCGCCCTCCTCGGGGCCGCGCTGGCCGGCATCTCGTTCTCACCCATCAACTACCGGGCCCCCGACGAGCAGCTGAAGGGGATCCTGGCCCGGGTGCCGGGCGGGATGATGATCGCCGACGACGACGAGGTGGAGCGCCTCGGCGTCTGCGGGGCGGCGCACGTCATCACCAAGGGCGAGCTGGCCGCGGCCATCGCCGAGCCGGTCGAGGCCGAGCACCCCTTCGTCGACCCCGAGGAGGTCGCTGTCCTGCTGTTCACCAGCGGGACGACCTCCGAGCCCAAGGCGGCGGTTCTGCGCCACCGCCACCTGGTCTCCTACATCATCTCGAGCGTCGAGTTCCTCGGCTGCGCTCCCGACGAGGCCCAACTCATCTGTGTCCCGCCGTACCACATCGCCGGCATGGCGGCGATCCTGAGCTCGCTCTACGCCGGGCGGCGCATCATGTACCTGCCGCAGTTCGACGCGGCCGAGTGGGTCCGCACCGCGGCGACTGAGCACATCACCCACGCCATGGTGGTGCCCACCATGCTCGGGCGCATCCTGGGCGCCATCGAGGAGTCGGGCACGCAGCTGCCGGCCCTGCGCCACCTGTCCTACGGCGGCGGGCGCATGCCGCTCGAGCTCGTCGAGCGCACGCTGCGCGACATGCCCCAGGTCGACCTGGTCAACGCCTACGGGCTGACCGAGACCAGCTCGACCATCGCCATGCTCACCCCCGACGACCACCGCGAGGCCTTCGCCAGCGACGACCCGGCCGTGCGCGGCCGGCTGGGCTCGGTCGGCCGCCCGCTCCCCTCGCTCGAGGTCGAGGTGCGCGGCGAGGACGACTCGGTGCTCGCGCCGGGCGAGAAGGGCGAGATCTGGGTTCGCGGCGAACAGGTGGCCGGCGAGTACGTGGGCACCACGGTGCTGACTCCCGACGGCTGGTTCCGCACCCGCGACGCCGGCTGGTTCGACGCCGAGGGTTTTCTGTTCGTCGAGGGCCGCCTCGACGACGTCATCGTGCGCGGGGCGGAGAACATCTCGCCGGGTGAGATCGAGGAGGTCCTCATGGCCCATCGCGCCGTCGCCGAGGCCGCCGTCATCGGCATCCCCGACACCGAGTGGGGCGAGGCCGTGGCCTCCGTCGTCGTCCTGCACCCGGGCGCGGAGGCCACCGAGGCCGAGCTGCAGACCTGGGTCAAGGAGCGCCTCCGCTCCACCAAGACGCCCTGCGTGGTCGAGTTCCGCGACGAGCTCCCCTACTCGCCCACCGGCAAGCTGCTCCGCCGGGTCCTGCGCGAAGAGCTGGCCGAGGCCAATCCGGCCGGCGGCGCCGCGTCCTGAGGCCGGTGGTGGCGCGACGCAGGGACGGTCGCCGCGCCGCGCGACGGACCGTCCCTGGTCGCCTGGAGGGGGAGCCCCGGAGGACTCCCCGTTCCCGGTTCCCCCTGTGTGACAGCAGCCCCGTGACCAGGCCGCCGACCCTCCCCCAAGGACCGACGACCCAAAAAGGGATCGGCCACGTCGCTGCTGCGGGCGATGACGGTAGCGCAACATGATCGCAATGAATCGTCACCCCTCCGTATTTCTCCGAACTCCGACCGAACCACGACACTGACAGGGGGCTGAAGGAATGGGTGCACTCGACGGCAAGGTGGCGGTGGTCTCGGGCGCCTCGAGCGGGTCGGGAGTCGGCATCGTCCGGCGTTTCGTCGCCGAGGGGGCCACGGTGGTGATGCTGGCGCGCGGCAGGGAGCGCCTCGAGGAGGTCGCCGTCGAATTCGGTGACGCCGTCGTGCCGGTCACCTGTGACGTGGGCGACCCCAACTCGGTGCGCGCCGCCTTCGCAACGGTGGCCGAGCGCTTCGGCAAGATCGACGTGCTCATCAACCACGCCGCGGTCTATCGGCCCTGCGCCGTCGAGCACATCACCGATGAGGACATCGAGCGACAGCTGGCCACCAACTTCCTCGGGCCGGTGTACGCATCGCGCGCGGCCATCCCGCTGCTGCGCGCCGCGGGCGGCGGCGACATCATCAACACCTCGAGTGAGTCGACGCTGCATCCGTTCCCCATGCTGTCGATGTACGTTTCGACCAAGGCTGCGCTCGAGGCCTTCGGGCGGGTGCTCGCCCAGGAGGTGCGCGACGACGACATCCGGGTGACCACGGTCGTGCAGGGCACGGCCGCCGGCGCCGGCGTCGGCACGTCGGACTTCGCCTGGGACCCTGAGCACGCGCAGGCGGCGTACGAGATGTGGAACGAGCGCGGTCTGCTGGCCGAGGTGATCGGCCGCTATGAGGGGCAGAGCGTCGACGACATCGGCAACGTGCACGTGTTCATCGCCACCAGGCCCCGGGCCCAGCGGCTCGACACCGTGCACGTGCGCAGCTTCTAGCCGGCCGGCTCCAACCGGTACGATGCCGCGGCCACACCGATGATCTCATCGCGGTCCTCGGCCAGAAGGAAGCCAGCTGCGATGCACTCGTCGAGCGACGCCGCGAATCCGTCCAGGTACTCGGCCCGGCCCCCTGGGTAGAGCGAAGCGAGCGTGGCGTCGTCATAGGGATCCGTGCACCCGAAGAGGACCGAGAAGAAGTACTCCCCGTCCTGGCCGAGACCCGCCAGCACTGCCGTCGGCACGTCCACCCACGGCGTGCGGACGCCGCCGCGCGCGATGCCCCGCGCATCGAGCTGGAACCCGATCCCCTCGCCGTCCACCTCGAGCCGCGGGGCGGAGGGCGGCGGCTCTCCGCCCGCCGCCCAGCGCGCCAGGTGGGCCACCGCGGCGTGGGACACGTAGTGCTGCTGTGGGCCCGCGTTGATGGGCCGCTCGGTCTGGCCCATGACGAGGTCGGTCCGCGGCCGCAGGAGATGGGCCAGGTGCGCGGGGCTGAGCGTCCCGTCGTCGGCCCGCCCGCCGCGCACCGTGTACGTGTCGGCGTGGGCCGCGCCCGCGATCTCCCAGACCCGGATGTGCGCCGAGTCCGGCTGCGCCGCCAGCCCGCCGCCGAGGAGGATCACGTCCGTCTCGCTCTGCAACACGAGCACGGGCACACGGGCGTCGTCGCGGACGCGCTCACCGCGCGACGCGATCGCCTGACGCGTCGCCTCGAGCCCCTCGACGAGACGGGAGGGCGTGAACACGCCGTCGATGGCCACGCCCGCACCGGGCCGTCCGTGCACGAGGTACCCGTCGAACGTGCGGGCGTGCGGGTCCACCGCGTTGACATAGGTGACCAGGCAGGCTGCGGACTGCGACTCGCCGACGGCGAGCAGCTGCGTCGGCTCCAGGCCCCGCAGCGGGTTCTCGGACCCGGGCCGCCGCAGCAACCTGCCGACCTGGGTGAAGATGTCGAACGACCAGGCGTCGCCGGGGTGCACCAGCCCGCCGTAGCGGGCGGCGTCGAGGATCTTGAGGTGCATGCCCTCGGTGAAGCCTCCGCCGTCGATACCCACCTTCTGCGCCGAGACGCCCACCCAGGCGTGCCCCCGGGCCGCCAGGTGGCGGTGCGTGAACGTCCAGTCCGGCGCGGCATCGATGCCGGCCGAGACGTTGTGCCACTCGAGGACCACGGTGCCACTGAACCGCGCCGGGTCGGTGGGCCGGCGCACGACGATGCGCGTCCGGTACTCCGCGTCGGCGCCCGGGGTGACCTCCCAGCGCCCGTCGGACGTCCGCTCTCCCGCCAGGAGGTAAGAAGCGGCCGTCCCCTCGACGAGGTACTCGGTCTCCTCGTAGCCGAGGGTGGCCAGGTCGTAGTCCCGCATGAAGTCCGGCGCCGCGCCGGGGATCTCGTGGAACACCGTGTCTCTCGTGCCGGCCACCTGCACCCTCCCCGACCGGCAGTCCGGCCCGTCCTTCGCTCCTCTGCGCCGCAACGTCTGCGATGTCGGCGCCGTCATCATCTCGCAATCCAGGTGGCGGCCGCATCCACTCCCGACGGAGCGCCATCCACCTGTCGCCCTCTGCGGGAGAAGACGGCAGGGCCGATGCAACATCGTGGAACCCCCGTGACTAATCTGGGATTACGCTGTGACCAGCGAGCTCGGGGCGGGTGAGGTGAATCGGCCGAAAGGAGTAGCCGTGGCGGCGTCATTGCACGACACGCTGGCGTCGGACGACTACGACGAGTTCTCGCTCCTTGCCGACAACGCGGCGGAGTGGGAGATCCCCTTCGAGATGCCGCCGGACGTATCCCGCCACTCGTTCACCTTGGACTCGGGACAGCGCATCTCCTACCTGCAGTGGGGCGAGGGCGAGCCGGAGCTCGTACTCCTCCACGGCGACGCCCAGAACGCACACTGCTGGGACACCGTGCTCCTGGCCCTCGACTGTCCCGCGATCGCCGTGGACCTCCCCGGGCATGGGCACTCGGACCACCGGAACGACCACGACTACCGGCCCTCGCGCAACGCCGAGGCACTGGCGGCGCTCATCGAGTCGCGGGCCCCGGCCGCCCGGTGCATCGTCGGCATGGCGCTCGGCGGGCTCTCGATCATCCATCTGGCGGCCCAGCACCCCGGCCTGTGCCGCCGGGTCGTCCTGATCAACGCCACGCCGGCCATGAACGACCCCACCCGTCCACCCAGCCTCACCGAGCGCGGGGCCGTCGGGCTCCTCAAGGGACACGCCACGTACGCCACCTTCGACGAGATGGTCGACGCCGTGGTCCCCCTGACCACGTACCGGTCCGAGGGGAACCTCAGAAGGGCGATCCGGCACAACGCTCGCCGGCTGGAGGACGGCCGCTGGACCTGGCGCTTCGACACGGCCATCCCCGCCGAACCCGAGAAGGCTCGCTGGAGCCGTACGGCCGACGCAGGGGCGCCATGGGCCGAGCTCGAGCGCATCGGGGTCCCCACGCTCCTCGCCAAGGGCGAGGTCTGCTCGTACATCCACCCCGACGACGTCACCGAGATGCAGCGTCTGTTGCCCTCGCTGTCGGTGGTCGTCGTCGAGGGCGCCAACGACGTCCCACAGGTCGAGCGCCCGCTCGCCGTAGCCGAGCTCATCGGCTCGTTCGCCGCGCTCTGACAGCTAGGCGTTGGTCGGCGACCGGTCGCTCAGCACCTCGCCGAACGGCCGGTCCCGGTCCGGAGCCGGCTCGCGGGGCAGGCCGAGGGTTCGCTCGCGCGATGATGTTGTGCTGGATCTCGTCGGTGCCGCCGTAGATGGACGAGGCAGCCGAGAACACCATGGCCTTGGAGATCACGCCGCCGTCCACGGCGCCGTTGCCCCAGAGCAGGCCGTGGGGACCCGCGATCTCGGTGGCCAGCGCGGCGGCCAGCTTGCCGATGCGGGTCTGGCTCAACTTGCCGATGCTGGCCACCACCTGCCCGCCGCCACGCTTCGCCTCGGCCCGGCCCCGCTGCGCGTTCCACAGGCCGGTCTGGCTGAAGGCGTAGAGCCGGGCCAGCTGCTGACGGACCATGGGGTCCGACGTCTTGTCGAACGAGCGTGCGAGCTCCACCACGTCGGGGTAGCCCAGCACCAGCTTCTCGTTGTCGGGCTCGATCAGCGCGGCGTCGCCGGCCCGCCGGCCGAGCATGCCGCCGCGTCGGCCCGGGCTCGGGGAAGCCGGCGTGCGACCCGCCGGCGCCGATGCCGGTGCGCTCGAAGTACAAGGTGGTCTGCGTCACCGCCCAGCCGTTGCCCGCGCCGCCGATGAGGTCGGCGTCGTCGGCCACCGCGTCGTCGAGGAAGATCTCGTTGAAGACGGCGTCACCGGTCATCTCGCGCAGCGGTCGGATGGTCACGCCGGGCTGGTCGAGCCGGAAGGCGAACCACGAGATGCCCTTGTGCTTGGGTACGTCGAAGTCGGTGCGGGCCAGCAGCATCCCGTAGTCGGCGTCCACGGCCTGGCTCGACCACACCTTCTGCCCGTTGATCACCCACCGGTCGCCGTCCCGGGTGGCCCGTGTGGTCAGACCGGCCAGGTCCGAGCCGGCGCCGGGCTCGCTGAACAGCTGACACCAGGCCACCCGGCCGTCGAGGATCGGCGGGACGAGCCGGTCGATCTGCTCGGGCGTGCCGTGGGTGAGGATGGTCGGCGCCGCCATCAGCAGGCCCAGACCGCCCGGGGGGCGCAGCGCCCCGAAGGACTTGAAGGACGAGCGCACCACGCGCCCGGCGTTGCGTGCGAGGCCCCGGCCGCCCTCTTCCGGCCGAGAACTGCGGCGCCGTCCACCCTGCCGCGGCCGACCGCCTCCACCACTCCTCGACGGGGAGGTCGGGGTCCCAGTGCTCGTCGAGCCACTGCCCGCACCTCGTCGCGGAGCCCGGCGCCCGGCTGGTCGTCGGCCCCGTCCCGGGCCGCTCCCTCCTCGGCGCTCACGCAGCCGAACCCAGGAGCTCGCAGGCGTTGTCGTGCATGATGCGCCGCACCTCGCTCCTCGTCGAACGCACCGAGCTCCTTCTCGAAGTCGAGCGGGTTGGCGCACGCCCTCGCCGTGGGGCCAGTCGGAACCGAAGAGGATCCGCTCGACGCCGATGAGGTCGGCCAGGGCGCCGAGGTCCTCCTCGAGGTACGGCGTGACCCACACGTGCTGGCGCAGCGTGTCGAGCGGGTCGTCGGCGAAGACCCACGGCGTCTGGTTGGCCTGCTTGCGCAGCCGCTTGACCAAGCAGCCGCATCCAGTCCGAGCCGTTCTCGATGCTGGCCACCCGCAGCGTGGGGTGGCGGGTGAAGACCCCGTGCACGACGAGCGACGGCGATGGTGTCGTGGATGGCCCGGTCCGAGACCAAGATGCGGCTGAGCACGTCCGTCTTGCCGAAGCCCTCGAAGTGGTCGAGGCCGCCCCAGGCGGCGCCGACGGTGCGCTTGTAACCGCTGTCGCCGAGGTGGAACGCCACCGGGACCGACGCCTCGGCCAGGCGCGCCCACACCGGGTCGTGCGCCTTGTCGCCGAGCGAGCGGCCCGTCCCGTTCGGGCCGGGCACCGGGGCGGGACGGACGTGGACGATGCGGGCGCCCGCGCTCGAGCAGCGACTCGAGCTCCTCGGCCGCGGCCGCCGGGTCGGCCAGCGACAGCATCGGCGCGGCGATCAGGATGCGGCCCTCGTAGTCGAAGCCCCAGTCCTCCTCGAGCCACCGGTTGAAGGCGGAGAGGCTGGCCATGGTCGCCGCGATGTCGTGGCGGAGCGCCTCCTCGACGCCGCAGCCGAGGGTCGGGAAGAAGAGGGCGGCGCCGACGCCCTGCTCGTCCATGACGTCCAAGCGGGCGTCGCGGTCGTGGTACTCGGGCCGCAACGGCTCGACCTGCATCAGCGTGCGCGGGTCGACGCCTTCGGGGATCTGGCCGCGGAACATCGGGTCGATGCAGCCCGGGCACGATGATCGGGTCGAACGTGGGGTTCGGGATGAAGTGGTTGACCTTGCCCCCGATGAGCATCTGCGACGCGCTTGCCGTCCTGGACCGGCTGCACGCCCCGGTTCGCGGAACTTCTTGTCGAGGTGCCGGGTGAAGGCGTCGAGCGGCTCGTAGTAGTGGTTGTCGGCGTCGATCGGCTTGGCCGCCGAGGTGGCGGCCAGGCTGGCCGAGGTGTCGCCCGACGTCTCGTCCGGCCTCGTGCTCCGCGTGTCGTCCATTGGTGTGGCCCCTCTCGTCGGCCGGGAAGTACAGTGAGGTTTTCCAATTACGTAGGGTAACGCTTTCCTCGAGCCCCGGGCAACGCCCGTACCCCGTCGCTCACGGGGGCGCAGGGGCGCCCTGGTCGCCGATGAGGCGCTGCAGGGCCGCCTTGTCGACCTTGCCCGAAGCCAACATGGGCACTGCGTCGGGCTGGCCGGTGACGAGCCAGCGGGTCGGCACCTTGAAGGCACTCAGCCGCTCGCGCACCGCGGCCCGCAGCTCCCCCACCGGCGCGTCACTGACCACGAGGGCGCCGACTTCGGGGTGGCCGTCGGCGCCCGGCACGTCGGTCACGAAGGCCGCGCGGACGTCGTCGACGGCACGCAGGGCTGCCTCGACCTCGGAGGGGTACACGGTGGCGCCCTTGACCTTGAGCATGTCGTCGAGGCGTCCCGAGTACCAGAGGTAACCCTCGGCGTCGAGGCGGCCCAGGTCGCCGGTGCGGTAGGAGCCGTCCGCCGTGAACACCGACGAGCGCAGCCGGCCGCAGATGCCGCGCAGCAGGTTGGGACCGCGCAACCAGATCTCGCCCTGCTGGCCGGCGGGCAGCTCGGCCCCGGTCTCGGGCTCGACGATCCGCACCTCGACGCCGGCGAAGGGCCGTCCGCAGCTGCCGGACTTCGCCGGGTGGCAGATCGGTGTCGAGCCGGGCGCCGCAGTACGTGCCGAAGGTCTCGGTCATGCCGAAGAGGTTGGCCCGGGCGCCCGGCGCCGGCCGGCGTTCGGGTGGCAGGACGGCCGGCAGGCTGCCGTCGCGCAGCGAGGACAGGTCGGCGTCGGCGAACGCGGGATGGCGGCCAGGCGGGCCGCCTGGTCCGGCCAGCCGCGGAAGAGGGTGGCCCGCTCGCGCTCGAGCAGCTCGAGCGTCCGCGACGGGTTCGGGCTCGGCCTCGGTCAGCAAGGTGGCCCCCGCCACCAGGGCGGTGAGCAGCCCCTGGCCGAACCCGCCCGTCCAGAAGAACGGCATGGGGATGTAGAGGCGCTCGCCCCGGCCCGACGCAGCGGGCCTCGAGCCCGCAGGCCACCGCCCGCAGGGCGCGCGCCGTGGGTGTGGATCACGCCCTTGGGCGATCCCCGGCTCCCCGAGGTGAACAGGACCACCAGGTCGTCGGCCGGCCGCACGCGCGACTCGAGCGCCCGCACCAGTCGCGGGGGCTGCCGCCGGCTCGGGGAGGTCACCGGTCGTCCACAGCGCGCGCAGCGAGGGCGCGGCGGCATGGCGCGCGCCCGGACCGGACGGTCGACGACCAGGCCCGGTGCCGTCGACTCGAGGTCCTCGAGATAGCGACGGTCGCGGAACGTCTGCGACCGTCACGAGGTGCGAGACCGTCGCCGTCGTGAGCTGCGCCAGGAACTCGGGCGGGCGCAGCAGCGTGCTGAGCGGCACCAGCACTGCACCGATGCGCAGCGCCGGCGTAGGCGGTCACGGCCCAGTCGATGCCGTTGGGCAGCCAGCAGGCCGACCCGGTCGCCCTTCACCACGCCCGCCGCGACCAGCCGCGCCGCGCAGCGCCGCGCTGGCTTCGTCGAGCTCGCGCGTAGCTGGCCGCGTCCTCGGCGGTGACGATGGCCTGGCGGTCGCCGTCCGACGCGCGCCGCATGGCCAGGAGGCCGGGGACGGTCTCGGCGTCGCGACTCACCGCGACGTCCCAGCCCGGGCCAGGATCTCCTTGAGCGCCCGCTGGTCGACCTTGCCGCTCGACATCATCGGGACCTCGGCTTCGGGGACGACCACCACCAACCGCGGCACCTTGTAGGCCGAGAGCCGGTTCGCGTAGGCGGGCCTGCAGGTCGTCGAGGTCGACGTCGCCCTCCCCGGCGGCCGGGGCGCGGATCAGCGCGGCCACGATCTGCCCGCGCGCCGCGTCGTCGATGCCGACGACGTGGGCCACCAGACCGGTCACCTCCAAGATGGCCGCCTCGACCTCGCGCGGCGACACGTTCGCCCCGGCCGTCTTGATCATGTCGCCGCTGCGGCCGCGGAAGTAGACGAAGCCGTCGTCGTCCACCGTGACGAGGTCGCCCGTGTGGTACCAGCCGTCGGCGTCGAAGGTCTCGTGGCGCTCACGGCCGTCGTAGCCCTCCATGAGGAACGGGCCGCGGAAGCACAGCTCGCCGACTCGCCCGGCCGCACACGCCCCGTCCACGCGCGAACCGATCTCGAAGCCCGGGACGGGGCGGCCGAAGGACCCGCGGCGGTGCTCGGGCTGTTCGGACTCGTCGTCGCCGGCCAGGCAGACGCTGCCCGCCTCGGTCATGCCCAGCATGTTGTGGCGCAGCTCGGGATCGGCCGGCCGGACCTCCGCCGGCATGATCGGGTAGAGGTTGCCCCGGCGGATGGAGGAGAGGTCACGCGACCGCGAAGGTGGGGTCCTGGGCCACGTGGGCCACGGACGCCGCGAATCCGTTGACCATGGTCGGGCGCTCGCGCTCGAGCACGTCGAGGACGCCGGCACCGGCGGGTGCGTTGGAGCACACCAGCGTGGCCCCGGCCACGAGCGTCCCGAGCAGGGCGTAGGCGAACCCGCCGATCCAGAAGAAGGGCGAGTTGGAGAACAGGATCTCCTCGGGACCGTAGCGGCGGAGCTGGTTGAGGTTGTCCAGGTGCCGGATGAGCGCGCCGTGGGTGTGGATCACCCCCTTGGGCTCGCTGGTCGAACCCGAGGTGTGGACGATCACCATGCGGTCGGCCGGGGTCACCGCCGCCTCGGCGGCCGCCAGCACCTCGGGGCGCACCGCCGCGGCCCCGGCCAAGAGCGCGGGCATCGCCCACCCCGGGTCGGCGCCTGGGCCCGGCACCGCCGGGTCGAAGACGATGCGGCGCAGCGAGGGCACCTCTTCGGCGTACAGGGGCGGCGGTGCCGCCGAGGTCGAGGCCCTCGATCCCGGCCGACAGGCTGGCCGGGTAGTCCTGCGACCGGTAGCCCGGAGCGGCGAGCAGGATGGCCGACGTCGGCGCCGCGCAGCAGGCCGACCAGCTCGGCGCTGGTCGAGAACGTGCTGAGCGGCACGCTCACGGCGCCGATGCGCGCTGCGGCCAACCAGCTCACCACGAACGCCGGCGCCGTTCGGGTGGAGGATGGCGACCCGGGTGCCGGCGCCGGCGCCGGCGCCGAGCAGGGCTCGGGCCAACTCGGCCGAGCGGCGGTCCGCCTCGGCGTAGGTGAGACGCTCGTCGTCGACGGCCAGCAGCACGTGCTCGGGCCGGACCGCCACCTGGGCCGCGAGCAGTGAGGGAACGCTGAGAGGGAGGTCGTCGCCGGCGTCGATGACCGGCGACGTCACGGCGCGGCCCGCCGGTTGGAGACCTCGGGCAGCGCGGCGCGGTCGCCGGCGATGGCGTCGACCTCGGCCTCGCACAGCACGCGCTCGCCCATCACCAAGCTGGCCACCGACCGGATGCGCCCGCCGGTCACCGACCGCTCGACCGTGAAGTCGATCGGCGTCGAGCAGCGGTACCGGGCGCCGGTAGCGCACGACCATGGACGTCGTCTTGCCGGCCACACCCACGTCGCAGTTGTGGTGCTGCACGACGCAGTCGAAGAAGAGGGCGAGGAAGCCACCGTGCACGATCCCCGGTGGCCCCTCGTAGGGGATCGGGAAGGTCGACCGATCCGTGGGCCCGCTCGCCGTCGACCTCGATCCGGTACTCGGGGAAGCACGGGTTGTAGGCGCCGATGTCGCGGGCGTGGTCGAGGTACACCCGGCCGTCGCCCGGCGCCGCGGCGCCGACCCGCGGCACCGTCTCGGGCGGGACCAGGGCGCCGAGCGCCAGCTCGGCCCGCTCGAGCTCGACGACCAGGTGGTCGACAACCGCCTCTTCCCCTTCGAGGGCCAGCACGAGCGCGGTGACGCGTCGCAGCAGCGGCGGCGGCGCGGGCGGTCTGCGCCAAGGGCGCTTCGCCGAAGGTCCAGCGCACGCCATCCGCCGGATGGTTCGGGTCGTTCGGGTCGTTGGGGCCCATCACTCAGCGCGCCGGCCCGGCGTCGAGGAAGGCGTCGATGGCGGCCAGGTCGACCTTGCCCGAGTCCGTGCGCGGCAAGTGGTCGACGACGTGGATCTCCGTCGGCAGCTCGTAGCGGGCCAGCACCGTGCCCACGTAGGCCAGCAGGTCCTCGGGACTGGGCCGGTCCGCCCCGGGCCGCAGCTCCACCACGGCCACCGGGACCGCGCCCAGCCGGCGGTCGTCGCGGCTCACCACCGCGGCGCCGCGCACCGCGGGGTGTCGCTCGAGCGCCGTCTTGATGTCGTCGGGGCGGACCTTGAACCCGCCCCGGATGATGGCCTGGTCGGCCCGCCCGAGGATCCACAAGAAGCCGTCCTCGTCGAGCCGGGCCAGGTCCGTCGTGCGCACCCACGCGTCGCCGCCGATCTGGCCCGCCTTGACCTCGAGGAGCCCCTCGGTCCCGGGGCCGACCGGCTCGCCCGATCCTGGGTCGACCACCCGGAGCTCGCAGCCGGCGTGGGCCCGCCCGACGCTGCCGCGCTTGGTCGCCCAGAACCTCCGGTGGTCCTCGAGGTTCCACCCGGCCACGCCGCCGCCGAACTCGGTCGCGGCGTAGCTGACGAGCACCGGCACGCCGTACGTGGCCTCGAAGGCGTCGGCGTCGTCAGGGTCGAGCGGTGCGGTGCCCGAGACCACCGAGCGCAGGCTCTGCAGGTCGGCCGGATCGAGGTCCGCCTCGAGCACCATGCGCAGGGCCGCCGGCACCAGGCTCGCCGTGGCCGGCCGGTGCCGGCGCACCGCGTCCGACCCACGCCTCGACGTTGAACCGTTCGAGGAGGCAGAACGACCGGCCGTCGCTCACGCATTGCAGGACGCGGAACAGGCCGCCGAGGTGCACCAGGGGTGAATTCACGATGGCCACACCGCGGCGGAGGCGGACCGTCGGCGTCCCGGTCGGACTCGTAGTGCTTCGCCCCGACCAGCACCCGCTCGAGGGTCTCGTAGGTGAGGTCGACCCGCTTGGGCGGCCCGGTGGTGCCGCTGGTGAGCATGCGCACGGCGGTCCCCGGTCGCCCCGTTGCCCGGTTGGCCCTTGCCCCCGTTGTCCGTGTTGCCCGCCTGCACAGGCGCGCCGGGCCGACCGGAGCCGGGCGCGGCGCGCCCGACCACGAGCGGCGTCCCGAGGTCGGTCGCCGACGCCGTGACGGCGCGGGAGCCGGCCGGTACGAACTGGGCCAGGTCGGCCGGTTCGCCGGCCAGGACCGGGAGGTCGAGCGTCGCGATGTCGTCGCGGGTGCGCTCCTCGCCCCGGCCGGGGTTGATCGTGACCACGCAGCCGCCCGCCCGCAGGACGCCGAGGAGGAGTCCGACCGAGGCGGGCCGGTTGCGCAGGAGGATGCCGACCTCGCACGCCGGGCTCCTCGACGAGCGCCGCCGTCCGCGCGACCGTGTCGGCCAGCTGCGCCCCACGTGCGCCAGGAGCCCTCGAACTCGACGGCGGGCGCGTCCGGGTCGACGGCCAGGACGTCGCCGATGCGCGCCGGCAGTCCGGCGGGCACCTCGATGGGCAGCGGGGCCGGCGACTGGCTCACCCCGGACTCCTCACCGCAAGCGGGGATCGCGCCGGTCGCGGGCATGCGCTGCCGCGTCCGCCATCCCGATCGGGTTGCCCAGCCGCGTGTAGATGAGCCCCTGCTCCATGGCGGCCCGGTACGGCCGGTCGAGTGACTCCCAGATGGCCCGCACCGTCCCCTCGGTCGCCGCCACCGGCCAGCGTGCGATGCCCGCCGCGATCTCGTGCGCGCGGCCCCACAGCTCGGCCCGCTCGACGACCTCGGTGACCAGCCCGATGCGCAGCGCCGTGGCCGCCGTCACCCGCTCGTCGTTGCCGCTGAGCGCGATCCGCAGCGTGTCGGCCAGACCGATGCGGCGCATGAGTCCGACCGGCTCGAGCGCGGAGACCATGCCCGCGCTCACGTGCGAGTCGAAGAAGGTGGCCTCGGTCGAGCAGATCACGATGTCGGCCTCGTTCAAGAAGTAGAAGGCGCCGGCGGTGCACATCCCCTGCACGGCGCAGACCACCGGCTTCCACACCTTCTGCCACTTGGGGCTGAGCAGCTCGCCCGGGTCCTCGTGGTTCCACACGTCGTCGGGTTGGCCGTAGGACTTCTTGACGTCGAGGCCGGCGCAGAAGGCCCGGTCGCCCTCCGCCCGCAGCACGACGGCGTGCACCGTGGGGTCGTCCTTGACCAGGCGCCAGGCGGCGCGCACCTCCTCGCACATCTGACGGTCGAAGGCGTTGAGCGCCTCGGGCCGGTCGAGCGTGATCGTGGCGACGTGGTCGGCCGACGTCTCGTAGCGGATGGTCGAGAAGCGCGCTCATCGTCCGCTCCACTCCGGCGCGCGCTTCTCCATGAAGGCGCGCGGGCCCTCCTTGGCGTCGTCGGTGCGGACCACCCGCTCACGGAAGGCCTCGGCCAGGATCTCGGCCTCGTGCAGCGGCAGGTCGAGACCCTTGCGGATGGCCAGGCGCGTGCCCCGCACGGCCAGCGGGGCGTTGCGGTTGACCAGGCCGGCCACCTCGCGGGCGCGCTCCATGAGCCGGTCGTGCTCCACCACCTCGGACACCAGGCCGAGCTCGTAGGCCCGCTGCGCGCTCATGCGCTCGTGCCGGCCGGTGAGGGCGATCCGCATGGCGACGCTGGTCGGCAGCACCCGGGCCAGGCGTACCATCTCGCGCCCCGAGACCAGCCCGATGCTCACGTGCGGGTCGAAGAACTCGGCCCGGTCGGAGCAGATGGTGATGTCGCCGCAGGTGACCCAGTCCAGGCCGGCCCCGCAGCACAGCCCGTTCACCGCCGTGATGACCGGCTTGGTCATGGTGCGGAACGGCGGCGTGCCCTCCTGCGGTGCCTCCCACTGCGGATAGGTGGACAGGTACGGCTCCTCGTAGACCACCCGGCCGTCGTCGGGGATCTCGCCCACGTCGGCGCCCGTGCAGAAGGCGCGCCCGGCACCGGTGACCAGGATGGTCCAGACCGCCTCGTCCGCCTCGGCGGCCGCGTAGGCGCGGCGCAGCTCGGCGATCATGGCCGGGCTCAAGGCGTTGAGCGCCTCGGGCCGGTTGAGCGTGATGGTGGCCATGCGGTCCTCGACGTCGTAGAGGATGGTCTCGAACTCCATGGGTGTCCCTTCTGCGGCTTCCGGTCCCGGAAGCCGGCGGCCCCGAATTCAGCGGCCCTCGAATTCGGCCTCGCGGCGCTCCGTGAAGGCAAGCAGGCCTTCGCGGAAGTCGGCTGTGCGCGACGAGAGCTCCAGCGCCATCGACTCGTGCTCCATGGCGTCGGCCATGCTGCCGTCGAGGGCGCCGTTGACGCAACGCTTGGTCAGCCCTACGGCCACCGTGGCGCTGGCGCCGAGCTCGCCGGCAAGCGCCCCGGCGGCGGCGTCGAGCTCGCCCTCGGGCACCGCCCGGTGGATCGAGACCCCAGTCCGCGGCGTCGCGCCCGCTCAACGGGCGTCCGAGCATCAGCAGCTCCTTGGCTCTCGCCACGCCCACCAGCCGCGGCACCAGCCAGCTGGCGCCGCTGTCGGGGGTGAAGCCCCGCTTGACGAAGGGGAACCAGAACCGGCTGTCCTCGGCGGCCACGGTGAAGTCCGCCGCCAGCGCCAGCTGGCAACCCAGGCCGGCCGCCCACCCCCGCACGACGCACACCACCGGGAGCTGGACCTCCAAGAGCAGCGAGACGAGCCGGTGGGCCTGCAGCGGCGTGCGGCGCTGCACGCTCCCCGTCCGGGGCTTCTCGCCACCGGCGTTCGACGCCACCCAATCGGACCCGGAGCAGAAGTCGGGACCGGAGCTGGTCAGAAGGATCACCCGCAGCGAGTCGTCGGTCGCGGCCGCCTCGAGCGCCTCCACCAGGCGGCGGACCGCGGCGACGTCGAGGGAGCCCTTGCGCTCCGGACGGTCGATCACGATGCGCAGGAGGCCGTCGCCGGAGTCGACCAGCACCCCCTGGTCGGGCCGCTCACTCATGGGCCGCTCCACTTCGCCCTCCCGCTCTCGTAACTGGAAATATCTACATATTAAAGCGTACGATGTGACGGCCCGGTACGCCAGACGCAGCCCCAGGAGGCCATGCCCGTGAGCAACGGTCGAGTGCTTATGCAGCGAGACGACGCGTCCGGCATCGCGCGGGTGACGCTGGCCAACCCCGAGCGGCGCAACGCCTACGACCCCGAGATGCGCCGGCAACTCGGAGCCTTCCTCGAGGACCTGGCTTTCGACGACGCCGTCAAGGTCGTCCTCCTCCGGGGCGAGGGCGGCGTGTTCAGCGCGGGCGCCGACATGAACAACGCGTACAACTGGTACGGCGACGGCACCGCGCCGGACCGCGACGGGACCGGAGCGGCCGGTTCGGCCGGCGCAGCGCGCGGCCCCGAGAGTCAGGGGAACGGCACGGCCGGGACACGAGCCGGCCGCCGCCGGCCGAGCCAGCGCCGGCGTCTCCTCGTCGACCGCCAGACGTTCGACTTCTACCACTTCTTCATGGGGTACCCGAAGGCCACTGTGGCCGAGGTCTCGGGTCTCGCGCTCGGCGGCGGCTTCGAGCTGGCGCTGATGGCCGACATCGCGGTGGTGGCGCGAGACGCGCAGGTCGGCATGCCGGCGACGCGCTTCCTCGGACCGGCGCTCGGTTCGCTCCACCTGTTCTTCCACCGGCTCGGCCCGGTGCTGGCCCGGCGCCTCCTGCTCACGGGCGACACCATCGAGGCCGGCGAGCTGGCGCACCTCGGCGTGTTCACCGAGGTGGTCGACCCGGACACCGTCGAGTCCCGCGCTGCCTGGTGGGCCGAGAAGGTGGCGCGGATGCCGGCCGACGGGATCGTGATGGCCAAGGAGGCCTTCCGCCTCGTCGAGCAGCTCCAGGGCTACCAGGGCGAGGAGGTGCTCAGCTACCTCTTTCACGCCTACGGGACCAACCTGCGCTTCGAGGAGGGCGAGTTCAACTTCGTCAAGGTGCGTGCGGAGCACGGCACCAAGAAGGCCTTCGAGTTGCGGGACGCCTACTTCGAGGTGCCCGAGCCCGAGGTCTGATCAGAAGTCGGTACCGCCGTCGACGTTCACGACGGCGCCGGTGAGGTAGCCCGCCCGCTCGGAGAGCAAGAAGGCGATCACGTCGCCCAGCTCGTCGGGGCGCCCGGCCCGCCCGAGCGCGACCTTCATGCCCCACTCCTCGGTCATCACGCGCTCGAGTGCCTCTTCGCGGGGCCAGCCGCGCTCTGCCGCGACGCTGGCCCGCATCGACGCCAGGATCTCTGTCTCGGTGGCACTCGGGCACACGCAGTTGGCACGGATGCCCGCGCTCCCGAATGCCTTGGCCAGGCTCTTGGTCAGCGTCGCCACGCCGGCCTTGAGCGTCGCGTACGGGACTTGGTGCGCCTTGGGCGCGCGGATCGAGCAGGCGGCCGTCGTCACGATGGCACCGCCACCGCCGGCCACCAGGACGGGGACGGCGGCCCGGCAGGCCCGCACCGTCCCGAGGAGCACGTCGTCGAAGGTCGCCGTCCAGTCCTCGTCGGTGCCTCCGAGGAGATCACGCTGACCGTGCACGCCGAGCCCGGTCGTCACCGCCAGGCCACGCAACCCGCCCAGCACCTCGGCGGCCCGGGCGACCACGTCCTCTGCCGCGCCGGGCTCGGTGAGGTCGGTGGTGAGGGCGGCGACGGGTGTGGCGGCCACCTCGGAGAGCTCGGCCGCGGCCGCCTCGGCCCGGGCCCGGGTGCGGCCGGCGACGGCGACCCGCGCCCCGTCGGCGGCGAGAGCGCGCGCCGCCTCCTTGCCGATGCCCGCCGAGCCCCCGATGACCAGGTAACCGCGGCCAGCCACGCCGAGGTCCATCAGTCCCCGCCGGCCCCCCGGGCCCCGCCGGCCCCCCGGGCCCCGCCGGCCACGTCCTCGGCCGTCGCGGCCACCTCCTGGGCCCACCGGTAGTCCGGCTTCCCGTTGGCGTGGCGCTGCACGGTGTCGCACACGGCCACCGCCCGCGGCGCCTTGAACCGGGCGATCTCGCCCGCCACGAACTCGCGGACCGAGCCCGGGTCGAGGTCCGTCCCCTCCCGGGGCGACACCACGGCCACCACCTCCTGCCCGAAGCGCTCGGAGGGTCGCCCGACCACCAGCGCGTCGGCGACGTCGGGATGGCGGCGCACCACCTCTTCGACCTCCTCGACGAACACCTTCTCTCCTCCGGTGTTGACCACCAGGGCGTCGCGCCCGAGCATCAGGATGCGGCCGTCCTCGAGCATCCGGGCCCGGTCGCCCGGGATGGCGAAACGCTCGCCGTCGATGACGGGGAAGGTCGCCTCGGTCCCGGCCCGGTCGTGCAGGTACCCCAGCGGGACCCGGCCGCGCCGCGCCGTCCAGCCCACCTCGGCCTCGCCGGGTTCCACCACGCGCCTGCGGTCGGCCGACACCACGGTGGCACCCAGGCTCGGCGCGAACCCCTCGGAGCGGTTGCCCCTGGTGCGGGCCCCGAAGGCCATGCCGCCGGTCTCCGACGACCCGTAGCCGTCGTTGATCATCAGCTGCGGCAGCAGCTCGAGCAGGGCCGTCTTGTGCCGTTCGGCGGTGGCGGCACCGCCCGTGCCCAGGATCACCAGCGACGACAGGTCGTAGGGCCGACGCCGCAGCTCGTCGACCATCGGCCCGGCGTACGCGTCGCCGACGATCGCCATGAGCGACACGCGCTCGCGTTCGGCCAGCTCGAGGACGACCCGGGCGTCGAAGGGCCCGGCGTCGTCGTGCAGCACGACGGTGGCGCCCTGGTTCAGGCCGCAGAAGGCGGTCCACTGGGCCGCGGCGTGCATGAGGGGAGGGACCGGGTACCAGGGCCCCCCGGCGCCCGCGGCGCTCAGCGCGGCCGCGGCGATGGATTCGGCCGTGGCCCCTTCGGTCCCGGCCATGGCCGACACGTAGATGTCCGCCTGCCGCCACAGCACGGCCTTGGGCCGTCCCGTGGTCCCTCCCGTGCACACCATGTAGAGGTCGTCGGGTGAGGGCACGGGCAGCGGGTCCGCGACGGGGGTACCGGCCACGACCTCGAAGTTCGTGCTGCGGGGCAGCGGCGCCACGCCGGAGCCGTCGTCCACGTCGACCAGCACGACGTCCTCGGTCGGGCACGCCTCGGCCACCAGCGCCCCGTAGCGGCGGTGGTAGACCACGGCCCGCACGCCGACGTCGGCGAACAGGGCGCGCACCTCGCGCGGCCGGTAGTGCTGGTTGACGTTGAAGGGCACGGCCCGGGCCCGCAGCGCGCCCAGCATGGATTCGATGTACTCCACCGCGTTGTGCAGGACGAGGGCGACCGGATCCTGGCCGCTCTCCCAACGCTCGAGGTCGGCCCGCTCACGGTGAAGCCCGAGTCCGCGCGAGCCGAGGAAGGCGGCGATCGACCGGCTCCGTCGCGCCACCTCGTCGAAGGTCCGCCGCACGTCCCCGCACACGACCATGGGTCGGTCCGGCACCGTGCGGGCCAGGACGTCGTGCACGGCGACGAGCGACCACTCCCGGGGCTCCCCGCCCTCCGGTCCGTCCGCCGCCGCCCGGTCTCTCCCCGACCCCGTCGTCACGGAAAAAGTCTAGAGCTTTCCGGGCGGGGCGGGACCGGCGTTCAGGCGTCGCGGCGCACGAGGACCCAGCAGCCGATCCCCAAGGTCACCGCGGTGTACAGCACGAGCAGTGCGAACCCCGTCCACGGGCTGAAAGCCGGCCCGACGCGGTCAGGCGCTCCATGGGTGGAGAACAGGACCAGGCCGATGTTGGCCGGCAGGTAGCGGGCCACGGCGTTGCTGATCGACGTGGGCAACGCCTGAACGATCAGGGGCAGGACCAGCACCACCCCGACGAAGGTCGAGATGGCCCCGGCGGTGTGCCGGATGATCGTGGCCAGTCCCAGGGCCAGCAGTCCGAGCACGGCCAGGTAGAGACCGCCACCGATCACGGCCCGCAGGACGCCTGGCTGTCCCAAGGACGCCGAGCCGCTCGAGAGCGCGGCCTGGACGTCGTGGGGGACCTTCAGCCCGAGCTGGTGGGCGCGCTGCGCCACCACCGCCGACGACCCCATCGCGTGCTTGGCCGACAAGAGGGCCTGGCCGAGGGCGAAGGCGCTGAACGCGAGGATCTCGCTCACCACGACCGCGACGGCACCGAACACGATGACCTTGGCGGTGAGCACGAGGGGGCGGCGGGGCACGGCACAGAGCGTGGAGCGGATCGTTCCCGTGCCGTACTCGGCGCTCATGACCAAGACACCGAGCACCCCGAAGATGAGCTGGCCGAGGAAGATGCCGACCAGGCTGCGGCGGGTTGGATCTTCGATGATGTCCGAGGGTCCCACCGTGCCCGTGCTCAGGGCGCACAAACCCACGACGGCGAACCCCGTTGCCACAAGAGTCCACATCGTCGAGCGGACCGACCACAGCTTGGTCCACTCGGCCGCGATGGCCCCGCGCAGCCCGACGCGGCCCGGCGGCTGCTCGATCGTGAAGGGGGTGGGAGCCCCGAGCACGGCGGTCACGAACCACCTCGGAACTCGACGGCTTGGTCGGTGAGCTCCATGAAGGCGTCCTCCAGCGAGGCGACCGGGGTCAGTTCGTGCAGGGCAACGTTCATCGCGGCGGCCAGGTCACCGACCTCGGGTGCCGACAGGCCGGTCACGGTCATGGACCCGTCGGGATCGGCGATGACGGTCCCGCCTGCATTGGTCACGGCGTCGGACAATTCGTGCGGCGCCCGCGTCCGCACCTTGACCGACTGCCGAGAGCTTCGGGCCACGAAGTCAGCCACCGAAGTCTCGGCGATCAGCTTGCCCTTGCCGATGACCACCAGATGGTCGGCGGTGAGCGCCATCTCGGCCATGAGGTGACTCGACACGAACACGGTCCGACCCTCGCCTGCGAGCCTCTTGCACAGCGTGCGCACCCACCGGATGCCCTCGGGATCGAGGCCGTTCACCGGTTCGTCGAACAGCAGCACTCCCGGGTCGCCGAGCAGGGCGGCCGCGATGCCCAGGCGTTGCCCCATCCCGAGCGAGAACTTGCCCACCCGTTTGCCGGCCACCGAGGTGAGTCCTACGAGCTCCAGCACCTCGTCGGCTCGCGCCCGGGAGATGGAATTGCTCCGCGCCAGGGCGAGCAGGTGGGCGCGCGCGGAGCGACCGGGATGGATGGCCTTCGCTTCGAGGAGCCCGCCCACCTCCCGCAGTGGCCATGGGAGGTCGTGGTAGCGCCGGCCCAACACGGTGACGGATCCCGACCCCGGCGAGTCGAGGCCCATGATCATGCGCATCGTGGTCGACTTGCCCGACCCGTTTGGCCCGAGGAAGCCGGTCACCGTCCCCGGGCGCACGTCGAAGGACAGGTCGTCCACGGCCACCACGTTGCCGAACCGCTTTGAGAGCCCCCTGGCCTCGATCACCAGGTCTCAGCCTTGCACGGTGTCCTGCTTCTGGGTATCCGGGAGAACCCTGACCAGGATCAGGGATGCCCCCTACGTGGCCGGCGCCGGGGTGAAACGGACGGGCATCGACTCCAGGCCGCTCACGAAGTTGGACGGCCGGCGGGCGAGCGTGGCGCCCTCGGCCACCTCGAGGTCGGGGAGCCGGGTGAGCACCTCGTGGAACATGACCCGCAACTCCAGGCGGGCCAGGGACGCACCGAGGCAGAAGTGCGTGCCGAAGCCGAACGCCAGGTGCGGGTTCGGGTCGCGTCCGATGTCGAACGAGTCAGGGTCCTCGAAGACCGCGTCGTCCCGGTTGGCCGAGGGGTAGAAGAGCATGACCTGGTCGCCATCCCGAAGGTACTGGCCGCGGAGCTCGAGATCCCGGGTCACGGTACGCGCCATGTTCTTCACCGGGGAGACCCACCGGAGCATCTCCTCGACGGCCACCGGGAGCTGCCCGAGGGCGCCCTCCAACGCGTGGAGCTGGGCCGGGTGCTCCAGGAGCGCCAGCATGCCCCCGCTCAACACGTGACGGGTGGTCTCGTCGCCACCGATGAGGATCAGCAGCGTCTCGTTGACGATGGACTCGTCGTCCAGCCGGTGACCGTCGATCTCGGCGGCGCACAGCGTGCTGATCAGGTCGTCGCGGGGGTGGGACCGCCGCGCGGCGATCACTGACAACTGGAGCTCGCGGAAGGCCATCATGGCCTCGAATCCGGCCTGCATGATCTCGGGCGACGGGTCCAAGGTGGTGGCCCGGAGCAGGTCGTCGGACCACCGGAGGAGGTCGTCGTGGAACTCCTCGTCAAAGCCGAGGAGATCGGCGATCACCATCAGCGGCAGCGGGGCGGCCACGTCCCACACAAAGTCGCAGGTGCCCCGCTCGCACACGCGGTCGACGATGCGGCGGCACAGCCCGGCCACCGTGGGCTCGAGCTCGGCGACGCGCCGCGGTGAGAAGCCGCGGTTGACCAGGGCACGCCGGCGCTGGTGCCCGGGGTTGTCCATGGAGATCATCATGGGCAGCGCCTGGCCGTGGGGCCGCGGCGCCCGGCGGCTCGAGAAGGTCACGGGGTCCTTCTCCACGGCGAAGATGTCGTCGTAGCGCGTCAGGCCCCACACGTCGGCCGCCGCGTCGTAGTAGACGGGCGCCTCGCGGCGCATCCACGACCAGACCGCGTGCGGGTCCTGCGCGTACCACCCGCCGTCGAGCAGGTTGAGCCCCCGGAGCACGGGATGCGTCGCGCTCACGGCCGTGGCAGCCCGCAGCGGCGCTGGGCGACGATGTTGCGCTGGACCTCGCTGGTCCCGCCGTAGATCGTGGTCCCGAGCGAGAACCGGAGGGCGTGCTCGATGCGCCCGTCGCGCACCGCCGTCTGGTCGAGGCGGCTGCGCAGGGCGTCGGGGCCGAGGAGCGCGCTCAGCTCTTCGGCGTGGCGCACGATGGCCTCCGTGCTGAAGAGCTTGCTCATCGGCCCCTCGGCGACCGGCACCTGCCCCGTCGACTCCATCCACGTCGTGCGGACCTCGAGGAGCTGCGCCACTTCGAGGTCGGTCGCCGCCCGTACCAGGCGCCGGCGGACGTCGTCGCTCCCGATCGGGGCCGCGCCGTCGGGGCCGGGTTCGGCGGCCCACCGTTCGGTCTCCTCGAGGAGCCGGTCGAGGTGCGGGCTGAAACCGGCCGAGTGTTCGTCCTGAAGGGCCAGCATCAAGGACTGCCACCCGGCGCCGACCTCGCTGATGCGCCAACGGTCTTCGAGGTGCACCCCGCCGTAGAAGGTGATGTTCGTCCGCTCACCCGACACGGTGAAGACGGCTTGCACCTCGACCCCCTCGCAGTCGAGGGGAACCAGGAACGTGGTGAGGCCGCGGTGGCGCTCACTGACCGGGTCGGTACGGGCCAGGAGGAAGACGTAGTCGCACACGTGACCGTTCGTCGTGAACATCTTCTGGCCGTCGACCACCCACCCGGCGTCGACCGGGCGCGGCGCGCGTCTGCACCGCGGCCACGTCGGAGCCCGCCTCGGGCTCGCTCATACCCAGGGCGATGGTCACCTCGCCGCGCACGACCTTGGGCAGGATCTCGGATCGGAGCCATTCGGAGCCGACCGCCCGGATGACCCGGGCGACCATCATGGAGGTTGACGTGGCGTAGATAGGGGCGTCGGCCCTCGTGAGCTCCTCGGTGATCACGTGCACCGAGAACGCGTCCAGCGCGTCGAAGCCGTCCCGGGCCCACTCGGGTGCGATCCAGTTGCGTGCCCCGAGCGCACGGGCGAACCGGTCGTCGTGCGAGACGCCGGTGGTGTAGAGATGCTCCTCGAGCTCCGGCGTGAGGTGCTCGGCCAAGAAGTCCCGGACCTCCTGGCGCAAGCGCTCCGCGTCGTCGTCCCATGTGAAGTCCATCAACGGCCGGCCTGCGCCGTCCGGCCGTAGCGCGCCAGCGCGGCGCGCCGGTAGCCCGCCTCGGCATCACCCCAGACCCGGGCCCAACCACGAGCACGCCGGAAGTGAAGCTGCACGTCGTGCTCGAGCATGAACCCGTACCCCCCGTGGAAGTGCACGGCGTCGTAGGTGGCGCGCTCTGCGGTCTCGGAGGCGAAGGCGAAGGCCATCGCCGCCAGCTCCCGCCCCCGGACGTGATCGCGATCGAGGGCCCAGGCCGCCTTGCGCGCCAAGAGCCGGGATCCGTCGATGCGCGTGGCGTCGTCGGCCAGCGGATGCGCGACCCCCTGGTAGGCCCCGATGCGCTCGCCGAACGCCGTGCGCTCGGCGGCGTACGCGCAGACCTGCTCGTGCGCAGCGGCGGCGATGCCAACCAACGCCGCCGCCGTCAGCGCCAGCCACTCGTCGGTGGCGACCTCGAAGCGCTCGACCGCCGCCGGCCCGGCCTCGAGCTCGGAGCCGCCGGCCAACGTCAGGTCGGCCAACGGGGCGGAGCCCAGGTTGGCCACCGGACGGCACGCGCCTGCGGGCACCGGGACGAGCGCGAGCCGTTCACCGTCGAGCACCACGACGGCGTCGCACACCGAACCGGCCGGGGTGAGGGTGGCCAGGCCGTCGCGGGGCCGGTGCAGCGCGAGGGTGACCAGCAGCCGGCCGGTCAGGACCTGCTCGAGCGCCTCGAGAGCCGGGGCGTTGGCGACGCCACCGAGCACCCGGGCCGCCACCTGGGCTTCGATCACCGGGGCGGGGGCGAGGGCTCGTCCCAGCTGCTCGGCCACCAGGACCAGGTCCAGCACGGACGCACCCCAGCCTCCCCGCTCCTCGGGCAAGGCCATGGTCACCGCGCCGGTGTCGAGCAGGGTCCGCCAGAGCGAGTGGTCGAAGCCGCCGGGCTCGGCCGACCGCACCTCTTGCGGTGAGGAGGCTCGGCCGAGGAGGCCGGCGAACGAGGAGACGAGCTCCCCCTGCTCGTCACTCAGGGCGAGGTCCACGTCAGGCCTCCCCGGCCGCGCGCCGTCGCTCCGGGACCCGGGCCCTGCCGCCGACGCGCGCGACCGCGGCGGAGGGCGGCACGACGGGGAGCTCGAGCCGGGACCCGATGGCCTCGCACCAGGCCGTGCCGACGTCGGCACCGAGGCCCCGCAGGCAGAAGGCCGCCATCCCGGTCACGTCGGGACGGCGCACCCCGGCATCGTTCCCGATGGTCTGGGTCGTGATGAAAGCCGCGTTGAGCGAGAGGATCATGAACGTCGCCGCCTCGGGGTCCGCCGCCTCGATGCGTCCCGCCACCGCCGCGGCCTCGACCAGGGTGCGTACGAGGGAGGTCACCGCGCCCTGTGCGCGTCCGACCATGTCCGGCTTGGTCTGGGACAGCCGCAGTCGGAGACGCACGAGGCCGCGATCGAACCCGCTCTCGCTCAGTTCGGGCATCCGCACGGCCGCCACCATGGCACCGGCGAGCCGCTCCAGCGGGTCCGACAGGCCGCTGATCGACTGCTCGATCAGCTGCGCGTAGGTTCGCATGGCCTCTTCGAACACGGCCAGGAGGAGATCGTCCTTGCTCTCGAAGTACTGGTAGAGGGTGCGCAGTGACTGGCCGGCTTCGTCGGCCACCTCCTGCACCGTGATGTCCTCCCCGTGTGACCGCTCGAGCACGGCGGCCGCGGCCCTGATGAGGTTCTTGCCACGATCGACCGACCGCTCGGCCGCCGTTCGCAACGATCGGCCGACGACCCGGCGCTGCCAGTCGGCGTCGGCGTCCTCCACCGGCTCGATGCCGGGCGGCTGGTCCGGGGGGGCGTGCACGGTGGGCCGTCGAATCCCTAGAAGTGGTCCAAGAGGTCGATCACGGTCTTCGCCCGCTGGCCGAGCATGACCCGCCCCACGATGCCCATGTGAGTGCGCCAGTGCTCCTCGGCCGCATCGGCGGCACCGTCCTCGATCAGCTCGGCCAGCCGCTCCTGCGAGCGCACCCCTCGCCGCCGCGTCGCCAGCGACCCGCCGCCCGCGTCGGTTTGGCTGACGATCGTCACGGCGCGGGCGACGACCTCGTTCAGCATCTCCGCGACGATGGTGAGCGTCTGGTTGCCCGCCATCTCGATGAGCTCCTCGTGGAAGCGGGCGTTGGCCCGCCCGAAGGCCTCGGGGTCGTCGATGGCCGCCTCCTCCTCGCCGATCAGCGACCGGAGCCTCCGCGCGTTCGCACGACGGTTCCGTCCCGACGCCACCAGCCGCACGGCGGCCGGCTCAATGATCGTGCGCGCCTCGAAGACGTCCGCCAGGGGCACGTTGCGTGACTGCAGGACGAGGGCCGCCGTGCGCGCCGTCAGGCGCTGGTCCGGCCGGTGGACGACCACGCCGCCTTGCACCCCCCGGACGACCGAGATCAGCCCCTCGGCCTCGAGGATGCGCAGCGCCTCGCGCAGCGAGGGGCGGGACACGCCGAAGCGCGCGATGAGGTCGGGCTCGTGCCCGAGCGAGTCGCCCTCGTCGAGCTCCCCCATGATGATGAGCCGCCGCAGCTCGTCGGCGATCTGCTGGGGCTTCTCCCGGGGCTTCTGTCGTGCTCGCGGGCCCGGGCGTGGGGCCGTGCCGCTGCTCGCCTTCCTGGGCATCCCGCTCACACCTCTCCGGTCGGACGCGTCGGTGGGCGCCATGCTGGTGACCAGGCGGCTTTCTCGAAGAGGTAGTAGCACATGTCGAGATCAAATAGTAAGACTTTCGTCATGGGAACACCACGACGCCAGGGGACACCGGGAGGCACGGGGACAACCCCCTGCCCCGGCACTCGCACCCCGGCGGCGACTGCATCTACTACGTCACCAAGGGGGAGCTGCGCATGGGACGGCAGGTCGTGCGGGAGGGTGAGGGCTTCTTCGTGCCCGAGGGCGCGCCCTACGCGTACACCGCCGGCCCCGCCGGCGTCGAGATCCTCGAGTTCCGCGCCACCAGCTCGTTCGCCATGGAGATCACCGAGAGCCTGCCGCGGTGGGACGCCATCTTCGAGAACGTGCGTGCGCATCGGGACGAGTGGGTGCAGGAGCTGCCCGCGCATCAGTGACCGTGCGGCGGGAGGCCGCACGCCGGCTCACGAAAGTCCGACGAGGATCTTCCCGTTGGCCGAGTTGGCCGCCAGCGCGGCGAAGGCGTCGTTCAGCTCGGCGAGCGCCACGGTGCGCCCCACGACCGCACCCGGATCGAGCGTGCCGTCGGCGAAGGCGTCGACGACGGCACGGAACTCGGCCGGGGTGTAGTACACCGCGTACGTGATCGACGCCTCCTTCATCAACGCCGCGATGGGCCAGAAGGGGTCGGGCTCCACGCACGTCCCGGCACCGACGATCCGCCCCTGCGGCCGGATGGCGGCCACCGAGGCGTCGAGGAGACCCGGCTTCCCGACGCACTCGATGACCACGTCGTACCCGCCCGGTGACACCTCCGCCGGGTCGGCCAACCCGTCAGTGGCGCCGAACGCCTCGGCCTTGTCCCGGCGCCCGCCCACGGGGTCGGCGACGGTGATGTGCCCCGCCCCGCGCAGCCGGGACCAGGCGATGGCGGTGAGACCGACCGTCCCGGCGCCGATCACCAGCACCCGGTCGCCGGGCCCGACACCGCCGGCCTCCACGCAGTGGAGGCCCACCGCGTAAGGCTCCACCAGGGCGGCGTGCACCGGGTCGACGACGTCGGGGACCACGAACGAAGAGGCCGCCGGGACGGCCACCAATTCGGCGAAGCCACCCGGGCGTCCGCCCAGACCGACCAGCTGCGCCGAGGTGCAGTGGGCCACCGCCCCGGCGCGGCACCACGCGCAGGTACCGCACGACGCCACCGGGAGGACGGCCACCTGCGCGCCCTCGTACCAGCCCTCGTTGCCGGCGCCGACCCCGACGACCCGCCCCCCGAACTCGTGGCCCATGATCGTCCCCGCGGGGAACACGCCACGCGCCTTGAGGTCCGAACCGCACAGCCCGCACGCGCTGACGCGGACCAACAGCTCTCCTGCCTGCGGCTCGGGGTCGGCCACCACGGCCAGTTCGAACGTCCCGCCCTCCGCGGCTACCGCCGCCCGCACGGCCCTGCCGATCCGGGTGCCACGTGCGGATGGTACCCCGCCCGATTCGGGTGAGGTCCTGGGGCCGCTCTGCTCCGGGGCGCCTTTGCTAACGTCCCTCGTCCATGACCACGGGACGCCTCGGCGGGAAGGTGGCCGTCGTCACCGGGGGCGCGTCGGGGATCGGCCTCGCCACGGTGCGCCGCTTCGTCACCGAGGGTGCACGCGTGATGATCGGCGACATCGAGGGTGACCGCGCCGCCGAGGTGGCGGCCGAGCTCGGCCACGCGGTGGTCAGCCGCCGGTGCGACGTCCGCGCGGAGGAGGACGTCGACGCGCTCTTTTCCGAGGCGCAGGAGCGCTTCGGCGCCCTCGACGTGGCCTTCGCCAATGCGGGGACCGGGTCCTTCGCACTCGTCGTGGACACCGACGTCCCCGAGTGGACGCGGGTGCTCGAGGTCAACCTGGTGGGGCCCCTGCTCACGGTGAAGCATGCGGCGCGCCGGATGGGCGCGGGGGGTCGATCGTCATCACGGCCAGCCTCAACGCGGTGCAGCCCGCCCGTGGCATGAGCGCCTACGGGTGCTCCAAGGCCGCGGTGGCCATGCTGGCGCAGATCGCCGCGCTCGAGCTCGGCCCAAGCAGCATCCGCGTCAATGCGGTCGCCCCCGGCCTGGTGCGGACCGGCCTGACCGAGGCCATGTGGCTGGTCCCCAGCGTCGTGGCGGAATTCGACGACAACGCCCCGCTCGACACCACCACCTCGGCCGACGACGTGGCCAACCTGGTCACGTTCCTCGCCTCCGACGAGTCGTCGTCGATCACCGGCACGCTCCAGCTCATCGACCGGGGCGCCCACACCTTGCGCTACCCCGACATGCCGGCGCGCCTCGGCGAGGCGGCCGGGCCGTCGACGACACCGCCGTCGGCGACACCGCCGCCGACCGACATCACGGCCTAGGAGCCGTTGCTCGAGCCGGACGGCTTGCCGACCTCGGCCTTCATCTCGTCGAGCAGCATCAGGATCGGCAGGCCCGATTCGCTCAGCGCATGGCCGTGCCCCGTCTGGTGGATGTCGAAGACCGATTGCACCGCCGCGTAGAAGCCCATCACGTCGAGGGTCTGGTTGACTGCCCGCTTGGCCTGCCGGAGCGCGAAGGGGTGCTTGGTGGCGATCTCCTCCGCCAGCGCCCGGGTCTCGGCGCGGAGCTCCTCGAGCGGGACCACCTTGGTCACCATGCCGACCCGCTCCGCTTCCTCCGCCGTCATGGCGCGGCCGGTGAACAGCAGCTCCTTGGCCTTGCGGGCCCCCCACTCCCACGTGTGGCCGTGGTACTCGACGCCGCCGATCCCCATGTTGACCACCGGGTCGGAGAACTTGGCGTTGTCGGCCGCGATGATGAGGTCGCACGGCCAGGCCAGCAACAGGCCGCCGGCGATGCACACGCCCTGGACGGCGGCGATGGACGGCTTCGGGACGTTGCGCCAGCGAAGCGAGTACTCCAAGAAGCGCCGGGACTCGAGCCCGTAGATCCCCGCCAGCGTCCATGTCGGCGGGCCGTCGCTGTCGTCGCCCACCGCCTTGATGTCGTGGCCGGCGGAGAAGTGCTTGCCGTTGCCCTGCAGGATGATCACCCGCACGTCGTCGTCGTCGGCCGCCCGCCGCCAGGCCTCGTCGAGGTCGTCGAGCATGGGCAACGTCTGGGCGTTGGCCGCCTCGGCCCGGTTGAGGGTGATCGTGGCGATCCTCCCGTCTACCTCGTAGTCGATGAACGTCGTCTCCACGCGACCCCCCTGGTCTCCTCGGGAATGCAGGACCTCCACCCTACGCCATGCCCTGCGAAACATCTAAAGGTAAGGTGCACCCATGGTGAGCGACAAGACCCTCGTTGAGCGCCAGGACGGGCTCGTCGTCGTGACGCTGAACCGGCCCCACAAGAAGAACGCGCTCAACGCCGAGAACTGGAACGACCTCGACGAGATCTTCACCGAGGTCGAGCTCAACCCGGCCGACCGCGCCCTGCTGCTGACCGGCGCCGGGGGGAACTTCTCCTCGGGGGCCGACCTCTCGGGCGAAGACTCCGGGGGGCTCACCGGCCGTGGGCTGCAGCTCATCGTGCACGAGATGCGCATCGTCGGCCAGATCATCGGCCGGCTCCACAAGCTGCCCAAGCCGACGATCGCCGCCGTGGACGGGCACGCCGTCGGCGTGGCCCTCGGACTCGTCCTGGCCTGCGACCTGGTCCTGGCCAGTGACCGGGCCCGCTTCACCGAGGTCTTCGTCAAACGAGGCCTGGCCCTCGACGGCGGCGCCTCGTGGACGCTCCCTCGACAGGTCGGCCTGCGCCGGGCCAAGCAGATGACGTTCTTCGGCGACGCCCTCGACGCCGCCACGGCCTCTGAGTGGGGCCTGGTCAACGAGGTCGTGGCCCCCGAGGAGCTCCAGGAGAAGGCCATGGAGTGGGGGCGCCGGCTGGCCACGGGCCCCACGACCTCCATCAGCCTGATCAAGCGGATGCTCGACTCGAGCTTCTCCATGAGCTTCGACGAGGCCATCGAGGGCGAGGCCCGCGCCCAGCACATCGCCTACACCACGGCCGACATGGCCGAGGGCATCCGCGCCTTCCTCGAGCGTCGCGAGCCCAAGTTCACCGGCCAGTAGGCCGGGACTCGACGGCCCGCCTGGTCCCCCGCCGGCGCTAGCCGGCCGCGCCGAAGAAGAACGCGTCGGCGTTGCCGTAGAGCCACCCGTCCCGCACGTCGTCGGGGAGGTCGAGCGCGGCCGCCTCGCCGAGGCACCGCTCCATCGACAAGACGGGGTAGTCGCTGGCGAAGAGGATCCGGTCCTTGCCCCGTGTCCGCATGTAGTGCAGCAGGGGCTCGGGGAGCCGCTTCGGCGACCACGCCGAGGTCATGAGGCGCAGGTTCCGGTACTTGATCATCAACTTGATGGCGATGTCCCACCACGGGTCGGCGCCGTGGATCATGCAGAGTCGTAACTCGGGGAACCGGACGCACACCCGGTCGAGGTGGATCGGGTTCTGGACCTCGCCGGGGATCGGCGGCCCCGGCAGGCCCGTGTTCACGCACAGAGGAAGATCCAGTTCGCAGCACTTCGTGTAGAGGGGGTAGTACACCGCGTCGCTCGGAGGGTACATGCCGTCGCCCCAGAAGCTCGGGCCGATGACGGCGAAGGCCACCGGGTGGTCGCGGGCGAACGACTCGATCGCCTGCAGCGCTCTCATCGGCCGCAGCAGGTTGAACCCGCCCAAGGCGAGGGAGAAGCGGTCGGGGCGCTCCTCGGCGAAACGGACGGCCCGGTGCTCGCTGGTCGCGCTGGCCTTGGTGACCAGGATGGCCTTCTCGACACCGTTGGCGTCCATGTCCTCGAGCAACTCGCCCAGCTCGGGGCTCTTGAAGAAGGAGTCGCCGCCCTTGAACGTGTCCTCCTTGACCCGGATCATCCAGTCGGGCTGCTTCTGGTCGGCGAAGTCCACGTTCACGAGGCAGTCGATGGCTCTGGTCACAGGCCCGATACTACCGCCGTCCGTCTGAAACATATAGAGGTATGAGGATCCCCAAGCCTCGAGCCGCGTACGTCACGCGCCCGGCGGGATCTCGGAGAACTACGGCGTTGCCTCCGGACGAGCAAACCTCTACAGGTATTTGGTCACCGCCCGCCGGGGGCGGGCAAACCCCGGCCCCGAGATTCTGGGAAACCTCTAGATGTATCGGCTAGGGTTTCGCCATGGCGCTCTCGCGGCCCCGGCGGTGACGTGACACCTGATCTCGAAGGGAAGGCCGCCGTGCGCTCTGGGGCGACGATTCCACGCCGGGGCCGGCCGGTAGCGTTCCCCGGCGCCACGCAGAGGTCGCATCCATCGTGCAGTTCGCTTCGGGCCCGAGTGGGCACACATCACAACGGGGGGTTCCTCACATGCGGCACTGGTTCCGTCGGCTCGCCATGGCGGCCACCGTCACCACACTCGGCGCGGCATCGGTCACCACGCTGAGTTCCGGCGCGGCTTCGGCGGCATCGTCGAAGAGCCCGATCACCGTCGCGCTCATCACGTCGAAGACCGGGCCGGCGGCCGCCGTGTACGGCGACGCCTCCCAGGGGTTCCTCGCCCGGGTGGCCCTGCAGAACGCCCAGGGCGGTGAGAACGGCCACAAGATCGTGCCGCTGGTCATCGACGACCAGACGAGCCCGAGCGAGGTGGCGACAGCCGTGCAGGAGGCCGTCTCGAAGGGGTCCCTCGGCATCGTGTCGGTCAGCCCGGTCTTCTTCCTGGCGGCCAAGTACCCCCAGCAGGCCGGGATCCCGGTGACCGGCGGGTTCTTCGACGGCCCCGAATGGGGCGAGCAGCCGTACACGAACATGTTCGCCTCCGACGCCGGGAGCGTGAACCCCAAGTACCCGGTCAATACCGTGTTCTCCTCGTTCATCAAGGCGCACGGCGGCACCGTCCTCGGTTCCTACGCCTACGGCATCTCGCCCACCTCGGTGCAGGGTGCCGTCGGCGCCACGGACGCCTTCAAGACCGAGGGCGGGAGCGTCGGAGTGCTCGACACCTCCATCCCCTTCGGGAGCGTCGCCTTCACCCCCACCGCTCTCGTGGCCAAGCAGAAGGGGATCAACGCCGTCTTCACGGCGATGGACGGCGACTCGAACGTGGCGCTCTCCACGGCGTTGAGGCAGGCGGGCGTCAAGCCGAAGGTGGAGGTGTATCCGACGGGGTACACACCGAGCCTGGTCGGTTCGCCGGCCTGGTCCAACGTCCAGGGCAACTACTTCGTGTCGGAGGTCCGGCCCGCGCAGCTCCCCAACGCCGGCACCAAACAGCTGACGTCGGCGCTGCAGAAGTACGAGCACCGGCCCGCATCTCAGTTCTACGACTACGGGATCGCCGAGGCGTGGCTCGGCGCCGACCTGATGCTCAAGGGCATCGGGCTGGCCGGAGCCAACCCCACGTCCGCCGCGGTGATCCACCGGCTGCGCGACGTGAAGTCATACGACGGCAACGGGCTCCTGCCTCAGAGCATCAACTACTCGACCGTGTTCGGTCACGACCCGGCCAAGACGTGCGTGTGGTACCTACAGGCCCACAAGAGCGGGTTCGTCCCCGTATCTTCACAGCCTTGGTGCGGCCACGACATCCCGGGCACCTCCGTCGCCGGGGTCACCGGTTGACGGCCTGACCGCCGTCTCACCGTCAGCGGTACTGCCGCTCGGACCTGTCTCGTGGGGCGGGCAGGTGAGGCGGGAAGTTTCCGATCAGGGTGTAGGAGAAGCCGTTCTGCAAGGCGGTCGTCCGCGTCATGTCGAGGGACTCCCAGATGGCACGGATGGTGCCCTGGACCGCCTTGGGGTTGCGCTGGGCGATCGACCGCGCGATCTCCCGCGCCCGGTCACGCAACGAGTCGCGCGGCACCACCTCGGTGACCAGGCCCAGGCGCAGCGCCGTCGGCGCGGTGATCCGCTCCTCGGTGCCCATCAGCGCCCAGCGCAGCACGTCGCCCAGCGGAACGCCGCGATGGAGCATGCCGATCGGCTCGAGCGCGCTCACGATCCCGGCGTTGGCGTGGGGGTCGAAGAACACGGCGTCCTCGGAGCAGATGATGATGTCGGCCTCGTTCAAGAAGTACTGCGCGCCGCCCGCGCACATCCCGTGCACGGCGGTGACGACCGGCTTCCAGACCTTGTGGTGCTGCTTGGGCCCGAGCGTGACGCCCGGATCGAAGCTGTTCCACTCGTTGTCCTTCATGAACCACGTCTTCTCGTTCGTGATGCCCTCGCCCGTCACGTCGAGGCCCGTGCAAAAGGCGCGTTCACCGTTGGCCTGGAGTACGACGGCGTGGATGGCGTCGGTCTCCCTCACGGTCTCCCAGGCCCACTGCAGGTCAGCTGCCATGGCGTCGTTGAACGCGTTCAGCCGGTCGGGCCGGTTGAGCGTGATGGTCGCCACGTTGTCGGCGACGTCGAAGAGGATGGCTTCGCGCTCCATGGTTCCTCCTGGTCTAGGTGACGGCGGGTAGGGGCCCGCCCGGCCGGAGGGGCCCGCGTCCCCCTCGCCCCGGCTTGCGGTCGGCCGCGCGGAGCGGACAGCATCACACAGGACGCACGCGCAGACAGGAACGTCAGCCCTCCACCGGGACGGGCTGGCCGCTGACGTCGCCAGGGACAGGGAGGTTCACGCGGTGGAGATCCGGGACAAGAGGGCCGTCATCGTCGGCGGGGCGTCGGGCATGGCCAAGGCCACGGCCCAACTGCTGCGCCAGAAGGGGGCCGACGTGGCCATCCTCGACTTGCCCACCTCCGCCGGGGCCGCCGTGGCCGAGGAGTTGGGTGGCACGTTCCACGAGGTCAACGTGATGGACGACGCTCAGGTCGAGAGCGCGCTGGCCGACGCCGTGAGCGCCCTCGGCGGCGCCCTGCACATCGCGGTGAACACCGCCGGGGGCGGCGGCGCCAAGCGGACGTTGACCAAGGACGGCCCACACCCGCTCGACGAGTTCCGCCGCACCATTGAGCTCAACCTGATCGGCACCTTCAACCTGAACCGGCTCCAGGCCTGGTACATGTCGAAGAACGAACCCGAGGACGGCGAGCGCGGCGTCATCATCGACACCGCCTCCATCGCCGCTTTCGAGGGCCAGATCGGCCAGGTGGCCTACACCGCCGCCAAGGCCGGCATCGCGGGGATGATGCTGACGATGGCCCGCGACCTCGGGAGCATGGGGATCCGCACCGTGGCCATCGCGCCCAGCCTGTTCAGCACCGGCATCACCGAGGGCATCCCCGACGAATTCGCCCAGGCGCTGACCAGGGATGCCGCTTTCCCCAAGCGCATGGGCCGGCCCGAGGAGTACGCCAAGCTCGCGGTGGCTATCGTCGAGAACCCGATGCTGAATGGAAGTTGCATCCGGCTCGACGCCGCCCAGCGCTTCGCACCGAAGTAGTCCGCCGTGGCGGTGCGCTCGGTCGACCTCCACGTGGACGTGACCGGTGCGGCGGGCCTCGGTGAGCCTGCGCACGTGGCGCTGACCGTCACCGTGCCCGACGACGAGCTGCCGGACGATCCGGTCGTCTGCTTCGCCAAGCCGGGCGCCGGCTACTCGCGCGGCTACTTCACCCAGGAACTGCCGGGCCCCGGGTTCGCGTCCGGATCCGAATCCGGGTCGGGCTCCCAGGCCGCCTGGCACGCGGCGCGGGGGTGGGTCTTCGTCTCGGTCGACCACCTGGGAGTGGGCGAGAGCTCGCAGCACGACCCGACCCGGCTGTCCTTCACGCCGGTGGTGGCGGCGAGCCAGTCCGCCGAAGCCGACGTGCGGCAGCGGCTGGCCGAAGGCACCCTCGTCGAGGGACTGGGCCCCGTGCCCGATGCGCTGACCGTGGGCATCGGCCAGTCGATGGGGGGGGCGCTCACCCTCGTCCAGCAGGGCCGGTACCACGGCTACGACGGCGTGGGGGTGCTCGGGTACAGCCCGTTGCGCACCCACCCACCCACTGGTCCGGGCGCCGTGGCACCCATCCCCTGGGTTCCGCGCGACACGCTGCTGGCCGACGGCGTCGTCACCAACGCCATCGCGCTCACCGAGACCGCCGGCCGGCCGGAGGCCGGCGTGGCCTCCGGGATGGCGTGGGGCTTCCACTACGACGACGTCGACCCCGACGTCGTGCGCCGCGACATGGACGACTACCCGGCCCGGCACGGCGACCTCCCGCCTTGGGGCTCGGCCACCATCCCGACCACGGTGGCCCTCTGGAGCGCGGCCCCCGGGGCCACGCTGACCGAGGCGGCGGCCATCCGCGCGCCTGTCCTCGTGGCTCTGGGCGAGCGCGACGTCCTGGTCGACCCTCGGGGCGAGCCGCGCGCCTACGAGTCAGCGGCGAGCGTCGACCTCTTCATGTGCCCCCGCATGGCGCACATGCACAACTTCGCCGGCACGCGCCGGCTGTTCTGGCGGCGGATCGAGACGTGGGCGGCGTGGGTGCGGGCGGTGCGTGACGACGCCCGGACCGCCTCCGCGGACGCATGATGGACTCCGAGCTGGCCGAGGACCTCGGTTCGCTGCTCACCTTGGAGCGAGTCGACCGGGACCTCTTCCGGGCCCGCAACGCCAACTACGGCCCGCGCCAGACCCTCTACGGCGGACAGGTGGCGGCCCAGTGCCTCCTGGCGGCGGCGGCCACGGTCGAACCCGGCCGCCTGCCCCACTCGTTCCACGGCTACTTCCTGCGGGCGGGCCGGCTCGACCTCCCCGTCATCCTCGAGGTCGACCGGGACCGCGACGGCCGATCCTTCTCGGCCCGCCACGTGATCGCCGTGCAGGACGGCGAGGTGATCTTCTCCATGGTCACCTCCTTCCACGTCGAGCGCGAGGGCGCGGCGTTCGACGCCGCGCCGCGCCGGGAGGCGCCCGAGCCCGAGGGGCTGGCCCGCTTCCCGTGGAACACCGTGATCGAGGTGCGCGAGGTGACGCCGACGGACTTCTTGAAGGGCGTGTTCACCGACTGCCTGTGGGTGCGCCCCACCACCAAGCTCGGCGACGACCCGCTGCTGCACCGGGCCGCGCTCACCTTCCTCTCCGATCTCGGCACGGGCTTCGGCCAGCAGAACCGGGCGCTGATCGGGCGGGGCGGTCCCTCCATCGATCACTCGGTCTGGTTCCACGACGACATCCGAGCGGACGACTGGGTCCTGGTCGACCTGCGCCCGGTCAAGGCCCGCAGCGCACGCGGTGTGTACACCGGGTCGATGCGGGACCGCCACGGTACCCTGGGTGCCACGTTGCACCAGGAGCAGCTCCTGCTCCCCGGCCACGCCTCGGACATGCTCCGGGAGCAGGCCGAGCAGGCGGCGCAGGCTGCCGCCGACCGCGAGGCGCAGCGCGACACGCGCGACGCCGGAGAGCTCCGCCAAGCCCAGGACCGACACCCGTCGGGCCACTGAGCCGGGGCGGCGGCACCTGCACGCGGCGCGCCCCGCAGGCGGCCGGCGCGGGCCCCCTCAGCGCAACCGGTAGCTGACGGGGATGCTCTTGGGCCCCTGCACGAAGTTGGCCCGGATCCAGGTCGGTTCTCCCGCCAGCTCAATGTGTTCGAGCCGTCCCAGCAGCTCGCCGAAGATGGCCCGGACCTCCATGCGGGCCAGGTGCGCCCCGAGGCAGAAGTGGCGCCCGAACCCGAAGGCGACGTGGTTGGCCTCACCGGCCCGGCGCACGTCGAGGCGGTGGGGATCCGAGAAGACCCTCTCGTCGCGGTTGGCCGAGGCGAAGGACAGCAGCACCAGCTCGCCCGGCTCGATCGTCACGTCGCCGAGCGTGAACGGCTCGTGGCAGGTGCGCAGGAAGTGCTTCACCGGGGTGACGTAGCGGATGAGCTCGTCGGCCGCGGTCGCCATCAGCTCGGGTTCGGACTGCAGCAGCGCCAGCTGATCCGGGTGGTCGAGCAGCGCCAGGAGCGCGCCACCGATCACGTTCGAGGTCGTGTCGTGCCCCGCCGTGGCGATGATCAGGTAGTGCCCGAAGGTGTCCATGTCCGGTAGCGGCTCACCGTCGATGCGCGCGTTGGCGATCACCGAAGCGAGGTCACCGGTGGGGTGTGCCCGGCGCTCGCTCGTCAGTGTCGGTGAAGTACTGCACGAAGTCCAGGATCACCTGGGCCATGGCCTGGTCTTCACCGAGGCGCGCGATGTCCGGGTCCTCGGCACCGAACAGCTCCTGGGTCAGCGTCAGCATCCGCTGGTAGTCGCTCTCGGGCAGGCCGAGGATGGCCAGGATCACCTGCAGCGGGAAGTAGACGGCAATGTCGCCCATGAAGTCGCACCGTCCACCCATGGCCTCCATGCGGTCGACCGAGCCCCGCGCCAGTTCGTCGACGCGGTCCGCCAGCTTCTTCACGCTCCCCGGCTTGAACCAGTCGTTGACGATGCTCCGGTGCGCCTTGTGCTCGTCGCCGTCCATCTGGATCAGCGTCTTGACCGGCGCCTCGGCGGCGTTCTTCACGTTGGCCGAGGGGGTCAGCACCGGGAGGGGGGCGTTCGTGAAGATCTCGGGGTGCCGCTCGACCTCCATGACGTCGGCGTGGGTGGTCACGGCCCAGAACTCGGGGAAACCCCGGACGGCGACCCTCAAGACGGGCGACTCGGCCCTGATGCGCGCGGCGGCGGCGTGCCAGGCGGGAGGGTCGGCGTAGGCGGACGGGTCGACGAAGATCGAACCGAGGTCCTCGCCAGCCGTGGTGCCCATGGGCTGCATCATAGGCGCCCGAGTGACGAAAATCTCTAGAGGATTCGGCAGCCGTGCGCCGCATTCCGGTGCCCGCGTGCTGGCCGGTTCCGAGCCGGTCGGCCTACTGTCTTCCCATGTCGATCGCCATCACTGAAGACCACCGCACCCTCGGGCAGACCGTCTCGGACTTCCTGGCCAAGCACGACGCGCGCGGTGCCGCCCGGTCGCTCCTCGAGGCCGATGCCGAGGCCCTGCCGCCCTTCTGGGGCGACCTGGCCGGGCTCGGCTGGCTCGGTCTGCACCTGCCCGAGGACGTGGGAGGCTCGGGTTTCGGCCTGCCCGAGCTCGTCGTCGTGGTCGAGGAGCTCGGCCGTTCCGTGACACCGGGGCCCTTCGTCCCCACGGTCGTCGCCAGCGCCGTGATCGACGCCGCCGGCGGCGACGACCTGCGCGCCCGCCTGCTCCCCCGCCTGGCCGACGGTTCGACGTTCGGTGGTGTGGCCCTGGACGCCGACATCACGGTGCGCGGGACCACGGCGTCAGGGACAGCGCCGGCCGTCCTCGGCGGCGGTCTGGCCCACCTTCTGGTGCTGCCCGCCGGTGACGACGTGGTCGTGGTCGACGCCTCGGCCCACGGGGTCACCGTCAGCGTCCCGATGAACCTCGACCCGACGCGGCGCTCGGCCCGGGTCACGCTCGACGGCGCCCCGGCCGACGTCATCGCTGGTGGCCGGCGACTGCTCACCGACCTGGGTCGCCTCATCACCGCGGCCGAGGCCACGGGCGTGGCCACCGAATGCACGCAGCAGGCGGCGGAGTACGCCAAGGTGCGCACCCAGTTCGGCCGCCCCATCGCCATGTTCCAGGCGATCAAGCACCACTGCGCCAACATGCTGGTAGCCGCCGAGCTGGCCACCGCCACCGTCTGGGACGCCGCCCGGGCGGCCGAGGACGGCGGCGAGCAGCTCACCTTGACGGCGGCCGAAGCAGCCGTCCTGGCCCTGGCCGCGGCGGACGAGTGCGCCAACCTCAACATCCAGGTGCACGGCGGCATCGGCTTCACCTGGGAGCACGACGCCCACCTGTACCTGCGCCGGGCCACCGCGCTCGCGGCCGTGGTCGACGCCGAGACGGCCGCGCACGACGTGCTCGACCTGGTGCGCCGCGGCGTGCAGCGCGTCCGCACCATCGACCTGCCACCCGAGGCGGAGCCGCTGCGCGACGACGTGCGGGCATTCGCCGAGCGGATCAAGGGGCTCGACGCGGCCGCCCAGCGCGACGCCATGATCGACACTGGCTACGTCATGCCGCACTGGCCCCCGCCCTTCGGGCGCGATGCCGGCGCCGTGGAGCAGCTCGTGATCGAGCAGGAGTTCGCCGCCGCCGGGATCAGCCGTCCCCAGTACGGCATCACCGCATGGGTCATCCTGACGTTGATCCAGCACGCCTCCGAGGACCAGGTGGCCCGCTGGGTGTCGCCTGCCCTGCGCCAGGAGGTCATCTGGTGCCAGCTGTTCAGCGAGCCCGACGCCGGCAGCGACGCGGCGGGGATCAAGACGCGCGGCACCCGGGTCGACGGCGGCTGGCTGGTCAACGGCCAGAAGGTCTGGACCAGCGGTGCCCACTACTCGGGCTTCGGCCTGGCCACCATCCGCACCGAACCCGATGTCCCCAAGCACGAGGGCATCACCACCATGGTCATCGACATGCACGCCGAGGGCGTCGAGGTGCGCCCCCTGCGCATGATCACCGGCCAATCCGAGTTCAACGAGGTCTTCTTCAACGACGTGTTCGTGGCCGACGACGACGTGGTGGGCCCGGTCAACGCCGGCTGGACGGTCGCTCGGGCCACGCTCGGCAACGAGAGCGTCTCCATCGGCGCCGGGGGTGGCGGCGGCTCTCTGCCCCCCGAGCTGCTGATCGGTTCTTTCGACGCCCACCCTGAGCGCCTCGGCGGCGGCGCGGGTCGGATCGGTCGCTACCTGGCGACCACCCATGCCATGGCCGTGCTCAACATGCGCAGCGCCAACCGCGCCGTCATGGGCGGCGGTCCCGGCCCCGAGGGCAACGTGACCAAGCTGGTGCTCTCGGAGCTCGGCCACGAGGCGGCTGCGGTCAGAGCAGCCCTGGGCGGGCCCGAGACGGCCTACGCCGAGGACGCGAGCGCCATCACGGCCTCGATGGTGCTCATGCACCGGGCCATGTCGATCGCCGGAGGCACGTCGGAGATCAAGCGCAACCAGATCGGCGAGCGCATTCTGGGCCTGCCCCGGGACCCTCTCGTCAAGTAGCGCGCTCGTCGAGGGTCGCGCTCCTCAGCGGCGAAAGCGCCGGGCCACACCCCGGCGGCGTGCCGCGATCTGGGCCCGCCGTGCCTCGGCCGAGAACACGGGCGTCGACACCGGGAGCTGGGCGCGGACGTCGGCGACGTCGACCACCCTGGCCGCCGGGTGCGGCGCGTGCGTGGCCCGGACATAGCGGTAGGTGACCAGCCCGAGCGGCAGGCCCGAGGTGTCGAGCCAGTTCTGGACACCTGGGTCGGCGTGCGAGAGCACCAGGCGGATCCGACCGTCGTCGTCGATCCGGGCCTGGCCGTCGTTCACGCTCGTCACCCGGTTGGTGAAGTCGAGGGGCTGGAGCCACTCGAGCACGTAGGTCTGGAAGGACCAGTAGGACGCCTCGGGCTGGTCGAGCTCGATGACGAGCGCCTGATCGGGTTCGAGCTCCCACCGGCTCGCCCCGTGCATCATGTTGTCCGCGCCGCCCTCGGCCCACCGGGGCGGCGGGAACTCGTTCACCGCGGTGACGTCCCGCAGCATGGCCCCGAACTCGTTCCAGACCCGCACGCTGGCCTCGACCCAGGTCGCGGCCCGGTCGAGGGACGCGGCCAGATCGCCCGGGGTCAGGGCGCCGAGCGGGTCCACCTCGTCCAGCCGCTCAATGGACAGGCACGCCAGCGCGTCGTGCTCCCAGTCGCCGACGAACTCGCGCACGTTGAGGTAGACCGCGTCGGGCGCCAGCGGCAGCCAGTTGGCCCGGCGCTCCGGACCGCCGAGGTACAGCTCGAGGAAGCCGTCGTCACCGACCTCGAGCTCGCCGAGCGAGAGCTCGGCCAGGACCACCGTCTTGCCGAAGACGAACTCCCCGTCCTGGACCGAGAAGAGGATCTCCTTGACCCCGGCCACGTCGCCGGACACGCGGTAGGTCCCGGCCGGGTCGAGGTTGGCCCGGTAGAGGTTGTTGTCCACGTTGGTGGCGCCGAACGGCGTGGTGTCGTCGCCGTAGCGGTGGAGCACCGGGTGGGCCGTGTCGCCGAATTCGACGTAGATCTGGTGGGCCAGGTTGGTCAGCCGGTTGATGTAGCGGTAGCCCTCGGCCCGCAGGCGCGGGTCGTCGGGGAAGCCCTCGCCGGTGATGCGCTCACCCGCTGCCTTGATGCGCGCCGCGTAGGCGCTCCAGGCCGCGTCGAGGTCGGCCACGCTCTTGGTCATGCTCTTGACGCTATTGCGCCCACGTCGATCCCGAAAGCTGCGTCGGCTACGTTTCGGCGCATGGCGATCCCCGGAGAGGTGCGGCCCGACGACGTCCCGGCGCTCTTCATCCCCGAAGGCGACCATCTCGTACCCACGACGTACGCCGTGGGCCCTTGGCGCCCCGACGCCGTGCACGGCGCCGCCACCGCTGCGCTGTTCGCCGCTGGCCTCGACCGCGAGGGGGGCACAGTCGCCCGCATCACGTTGGACATGCTCGCCTCCGTACCGCTGAGGCCCCTGCGGCTCGACGTGTCCGACGAGGTTGGCGGGCGTACGGTGCAGCGCCGGACCGCCGCGCTCCGCGCCGGTGAACGAGTGGTGGCGCAGGCCCATGCCCTCTACGTGACGGGGCCGCCCGTCGAGCTGCCGCCGGCGGGCGGCGATGTCATCGGACCGCCGGAGGACCTCACGCCACTCCCGGAGGCTCGCACCGGCTGGCCGGGGTTCGAGAGCCGTGCCATCGCCCTCCACACCCGGCGCGCCGGGGAGTCAGCCGTCCAAGGGTGGTTCCGGCTGTTGGTGCCGGCCGTCGCGGGTCGACCGGTGTCCGGTCTGCAGATGGCACTCGCCGCAGCGGACTACACATCGAGTGGCACCGCCATGGTGCTGTCGCTCAAGCGGTTCACCTTCATGAGCGTCGACCTGACCGTCAACCTCGTCCGGCGGCCGGTCGGCGACTGGGTGGGGCTCGAAGCCGGGCGGGCGGTCCTCGGCGACGTCGGCACCGGCGTCGCCGCCTCGTCCCTGCACGACGAGCAGGGCATGTTCGGCCGCTGCACCCAGACCCAGGTCGTGCGGCCCCTCCGCCAAGACAGTTAGCCGCCCACGGCCCGGCTTTGCACCATCGTGAAGCGGCGCGTGGCGATTCGCCACGCGCCCTCGGTCCGCACGAGCTCGTCGTCGTAGAAGCCGGTGGCGTTGATGCCGTCGTGGCCGTCGGGTGCCATCAAGATGGCGTCGACGTAGCTGCGCGCCCGGCCCCGCGTCCCATCACCCTCGACGTCGACGGCGAAATTGGTCATCCGATGCAGGGTGTGGCCCACCGGCGCGTGCACCTCGGTCATGAACGCGGTGACGGCGTCGGCGCTGTCCCAGGTGCCGATCCCCTCGTACTCAATGTGGCAGTCGTCCGTGAAGCAGGACCGGAAGAGGTCCCAGTCCCGTCGGTCGATGCCCGTGGCATAGCGGACCAGCACGTCGCAGATGGCGTCCCGGCCGGCCCCGTCCCGGCCGGCCCCGTCCCGGCCGGCCCCGTCCGCCACGACTCCGGCGTCCCCGGCGTCCCCGGCGCCCGGCGCGGTCATGAGGCCCGGTTCACCGCGACGATGTCGGGATAGGCCGGGCGCAGGCGGGCCAGCCCGGCGTCCGAGGAGTCGAACCCGAAGACGTGGCGCAGCTGGGCGGTGACGGCCTGGCGGATCACCGGCCACTCGGTCGGGGGCGCGGTGTCCGGCGCCTGGCACCCGTCGGTGGCCAGCGGCGTGAGCTGTGACGGTACGGGCACCTTGAGCGCGGCGGCGATCGAGAGCAGGCCCCCCTGGCCCGCCCCCACCTCGCACAGATCGGCGAACACGAGGTGCCCGGCTCCCTTCAACAGGATCAGCCGCTTCGGCGAGTCGAGGCGGCCGTAGGCCCGGACCATCCCTGCCACGGGGACCACGTGGTCGCTCAGCCCGGACATGAGCATCCCGGGCTTACGCGGCACCTTGGAGGCGGGCCCGGACTTCTTCTGGCCGAACGCGCCCACGGTGGCCCCGGCCAGACCGACGAAGGTGGTCACGCGCCGGTCGGTGGCGGCCAGTGCCTCCACCGCCGCGCCCCCGGCCGAGTGCCCGACGGCCCCCACCAGCCCGGTGTCGACGTGGCCGTGGAACGGGCTGGTGGGCGAGCGGTTCTGCGCCGCCATGAACGAGATCGTCGCCTGGAGGTCCTGCACGTCGGTGGTGGTGCCCTTGGGCCCGCCGAGGACCTCGGTGAGGTCACGGCTCTGGTGGTCGGGCGCCGCGACCACGAACCCCCACGAGGCGAGCCACGCCGTCAGGAAGGTGGACTGGTCACGGAAGCCGGCGAAACCGTGGCTGAAGACAACCAGTGGGTAGCGACCGGGCGCCACCGGCACGCCGGAGACGCCGCCGCTCGGGTAGCTGACCGTGAACCCGGGCGGGATGAGCTTCTGCAACACGGGCGGGAGCCACGTGCCTACGTCGTAGCTCTCGACGGGCTTGCCCGAGACGCTCGCCGTGGTCGCCGGGTACCAGACCTCCACCGGCGCCCCGTTGGTGGGCAGCATCAGCGTGGCCTCGCCGACGCCGAGGGGGCCGGGCTTGGTGAAGGTAGCCGGACCGAGATGCGTGACCGTCGGCACGGTCACTCCCTTGACCACCGTGGTGCCCGGCACGGACTGACTCGACGACGACGCGGCCGCCGCGGTGGGCAGCGCCGCGATCGAGCCGGCGCCGAACAGCACGGCCACGGTGCTGAGCAAGGGTGGCAGGGCACGAGGCAGGCGCCTCACGTCAGCTCCGCTCGGCGAAGGTCGAGTTCGGCGCGCGCCAGTCGGTCGACACGAAGCGGTGGGCGATGAGCCACCGGTCGCCCACGGGCACCATGCGGTCACGGTAGCGGCCCATGTGGTCGAGGCCGACCTCGGTGAAGACGGTGAAGTAGCTCGCGACCGTGGCCTCGTCGGGCGTGAGCGACTCGAAGCGCACGTTGGTGACGTTGTGCCGGACGATCCGCTTCACCGGTGGCGCGCCCGCCCCCGCCGCCGACCCCGCGCCCGACGACCCCGGCGACCCCGGCGACCGGTCGGCCGGGACGCGGCCGCTGATGGCCTCGATGATGCCCGCCCGCCCCCGTGCCGGATGCGACCCCCGGATCTCGAGCACCCCGTCCACGCAGAAAGCCCCGGCGTACTCCTCGAGGCGGTAACGGTCCCCGGCGTGCGTGTACTGGGCCAGGGTGTCGCGGCACGCCTCACGCGCCGAGAGCTCCCACGGCTCCATCACGTACGAATCGCTGCCCACGCGTTCCCTCCCTGCGTCCTCGTTTCGTCGGTCGGTCAGGCCGCCACCGGGCGCTGGTGGCACTGCTTGGCCTTGCGCCCGCTCCCGCACGGGCAGGGGTCGTTGCGCCCGGCCCGGGCGAAGACACCCATGATCTCGTCCGCGTATCCGCCCCGGCGCAACAGGCCGGCCATGAGCCGCATGGGGCCGTCGACGTGGTGGAAGAACTCCAGGTACCCGGCGCACAGGTAGTTGAGGCCCTCCTCTCCGTCGGCCGTCGAGGTGAAGCGGTTCTTCGGACACTCGCCGTGACAGGCGAAGCGGACGTCGCAACGGAGGCACTGGCCGGGGAGCGTGGCGCGCTTGGCCTCCCCGAAGGACCGCTGCGCGGGCTTCGCCACCAGCTCCACCAGATGCGTCTCCATGATGTTGCCCAGCAGGTGCTCGGGGTCGACGAAGTGGTCGCACGAGTAGACGTCGCCGTTGTGCTCGAGCGCGATGGCGTTGCCGCAGGTCTCGTTGAAGATGCACAGCGCCGGGCGCACGCCGGCCCACGACGCCAGCGCGGCGTCGAAGTGCGAGACGAAGACCGTCCCCACGTCGCGCCGCACCCACTCGTCGAACACCGCCCTCAGGAACGCCCCCCACTTCTGCGGGGCCACCGAGCGGTCCGTCACGCCCCCGGGCGCCCCCTCGTCCCGCTCGACGATCGGGATGAGCTGGATGTGCTGCGCTCCCAACTCGTCCCGGAAGAAGCGGTAGACCTCGAGCGGGTGATCCTCGTTGGCCGCGTGGACCGTGCAGAGGATGTTCCACTCGACGCCGTGGGCCTTGAGCAACTCGAGGCCCCGCGCCACCTTGTCGAAGGTCGGGTTCCCCCGCTTGTCGACCCGGTAGGCGTCGTGCCGGGCCGCGGGTCCGTCGACGCTGATGCCGACCAGGAAGCCGTGCTCCTTGAACAGCGCGCCGAATTCGTCGGTCAGCAGGGTGCCGTTGGTCTGGATCGTGTGGGTCAGGCGCTGGCCCGGCCGCCGGTGCCGCTCGCACGCCTCGAGGGCCCGGCGGAAGAAGTCGACCCCCATCAGTGTCGGCTCGCCTCCCTGCCAGGCCACCGTCACCTCGGCATCGGCGTGCGCCTCGAGGAGCTGGCGGACATAGGTGTCGACCACGTCGTCGGACATGCGGAACCGGTCCCCCGGGTACAGCGCCTCCTTCTCCAAGAAGAAGCAGTACTGGCAGTCGAGGTTGCAGATCGGCCCGCTGGGCTTGGCCAACACGTGGAAGTTGGGCGGCGCCGTGGCCGGCCGCGTCGTTGGCATCCCCGGGCCGGCCGTGCGCTGCTGCCCACCGCCTGTTCCGGCGGCCTCACGCCGGCTCTGCCGGGAGAAGGTCACGGGCGCTGCGTCGGGCACGCCACGATCCTACGTCCACCCACCGGGACTTCTCTCGGGCCCCTCTACGCGCCGCCACCCGCGCGTAGTACAGCGCGAACTGAGTCCCCCCCCCCGAGGCGCCGTATACGGCGCGCGACGACACCGCCCTGACCGCTCGTATACAGCGCGAGACAAGTGTCCCGGGCGGCTGCGAGGTGCGCCTCAGTCGATGGCGAACCAGCCGCGCACCTGGGCCTCGTGGTCGACGTAAGGCTCACCCGTGACGTCGACCACCACCTTGTCGATGGTGCCCCCGGTGAACGAGAACGGAGCCGTGTAGGCCCGGGTCACACCCGAGCCGCCGTCGCGGCCGACACAGATGCCGTCGGCGGTGGCGCAGAAGAAGGCCGGCTGGGTGACGAGGGGCGCGCTGCCCACCGCCACGCCGTCCACGTACAGCGTCGCCGTGCCCTGCAGGCCCGGCATGTCGCGGCTGGTGCTCGGCCCATCGCCCCGGAACTCGACGGTGAGCACGTGCGGCCCGGGCGGTACCTCGGACTCCGCCGACACCGTCTGCAGGTAGGTGCCCACCCAGTTGTAGGCGTAGTGCAGCCGGCGGTCCATCAGGTAGAAGCTGTGTCCACCGGCCACCCCGCCGTGCGCGTAGAGGACCCCCGCCGCGTCGGCCCCGTCGATCTGGACACCGGCCGCGATGGCGAACGAGCGCCCGTTGGTCCGCACCCCGGCGATCTCGGGCACCGGCGCGCAGTCGGGGTAGTAGACCCAGTGGTCGCGGTTGGGTGCCCCGCTCGGGCGGGGCGCCAGCAGTACCTCCAGACCGGTGCGGTCGTCGAGAGGCAGCCCCTGGTAGCGGCCGGCGCAGTAGTACCAGAGGTGCTTCATGGCCTCGAGGCGCGCCGGCTCCTTGGCCGCCAGGTTCGTGCTCTGCGAGCGGTCGACTTCGACGTGGTAGAGCTCCCACTCGTCGTCCTCGAAGTGCCCCCACCCCGAGATGGGCGGGTGCAGCGTGTTGGCCAACCAGCCCTGGTGGTAGATCGAGCGGCCGCCCAGCATGGTGAAGAACTGCGTCTCCTTGCCGGGCACGCCGGGATCGGTGAGCGACGCCGCGAAACTCTCGCCCTCGAGCGGGCTCTGCACGGCACCCCGGACCACGTCGGGCGGCGTGATCCCCATCAGCTCGTAGAGCGTGGGCACGACATCCACTGCGTGCACGTACTGCTGGCGGGGTTCAGCCTGGGGCGCGATCTTGGCCGGCCATGACACCAGGCACATGTCGGCCACACCGCCCTCGTAACCCGCCCAGCGCTTCCAGTAGGGGAACGGGGTGTCGAAGGCCCAGGCCCATCCGGTGTTGTAGTTGTTGAAGGACGCCGTCGTGCCCAGCTCGTCGATGTGCGGCAGCGTGAGGTCGGCCCGGTCGGGCAGCGCGTTGAAGAAGCGCCACTCGTTGAAGGTGCCGTCCGGCCCGCCCTCGCCGCTGGCCCCGTTGTCCGAGACCACGACGATGATCGTGTTGTCGAGTTCGCCCGACTCCTCGAGGAAGGCGACGAGCCGCCCCAGCTGGTCGTCGGCGTACGAGATGAACCCGGCGAAGACCTCGGCCATGCGGGAGAACAGGCGCCTCTCGTCCTCCGAGAGCGTGTCCCAGGGACGGACGGTGTCGAGGCGGGGCCACGGTTGCCCCCCGGGCCCGGTCCGCTCCGGCTCGCCGTGCGGGTTGATCCCGGTGAGGACGGTGTCGGGCGGGAGGAGGCCCATCTCGATCTGCCGGGCGAGGATGTCGGGCCGGATGGCCTCGTAGCCCTGGTCGAAGCGGCCCTGGTAGCGGTCGGCCCACTCGAGGGGCACGTGGTGCGGGGCGTGGCCCGCCTGCGGCGCGAAGTACATGAAGAACGGCTTGCGCGGGTTGATGACCTTGCCGTCTCGGATGAAGGCGATCGCCTTGTCCGACAGGTCGTCGGAGAGGTGGTAACCGTCCTCGGGCCGGGCCGGCGGCCGCACGGGGCTGTTGTCGGCGATGAGGTCCGGGTACCAGCTGCTCGCCTCGCCCGAGAGGAAGCCGTAGAAGCGCTCGAAGCCGCGCCCGAGCGGCCAACGGCCCTTCCAGGCCGACACGTTGCTCTCGTCGCCGGGGGTCAAGTGCCACTTCCCGATGGCGTAGGTGTTCCAGCCCTGCCCGTTGAGGACCTCGGAGATGAACCCGTTCTCGAAGGGGATGCGCGCGTTGAACCCCGGGAACCCGGCGGTGAACTCGGCGATCGTGGCCATGCCGTTGGACGTGGCGTTGCGCCCGGTCAGGAGGCAGGCGCGCGTGGGCGAGCACAGCGCAGTGGTGTGGAAGTTCGAGTACCGCACGCCGCGCTCGGCGATCTTGCGCATCGTCGGCGTCTCGACCGGCCCGCCGAAGGCGTCCATGGTGCCGTAGCCCACGTCGTCCCAGCAGACGACCAGGACGTTGGGCGCCCCTTCCGGCGCCCGCGGGCTGAGGTACGGCGTCCAGTCCTGTGTCGAGTCGCGGACGTCGACTGCGATCGTGCCGTTCCAGCCCCTCGGCGGGTTCGTGGCCATTCCGGCTCCTCTCAGCGCCCCTTCCAGACCGGGTCCCGCTTCTCGATGAACGCCGTCGCGCCCTCCTTGGCGTCCTCGCTCCCGAACACCTTGGGCTGCCACTCGCTCGCCAGCTCGCGTGCCTTGACCAGGTCGGTCGAGGCCGTGCGCACCATCTCCTTGGTGGCCCGCAGCGCCAGCGGGCCGTTGCGGGCGATGCGCTCAGCCAGGGCCACCGCGGCTTCGAGCACCTCGGCGGCCGGAACCACCTGATTGATGAGCCCGAGCGCGTAGGCCCGCCCGGCGTCGATCGGGTCGCCGGTGAGGGTGAGCTCGAGCGCCACCGCCAGGGGGATGCGGGTGCTGATGAAGACCCCGCCCCCGGCGGCGAACAGGCCACGCTTGACTTCGGGCAGGCCGAACGACGCCGCGTCGGAGGCCACCACCACGTCGCAACCGAGCAGGAGCTCGAACCCACCCGCCACCGCCGTGGCGTTGGCTGCCCCGACGATGGGGACGCCGATCTCGCCCTGGGTGAAGCGCAGGAAGCCCGTCATGCCCGAGGGGTCGCCCCCGAGGCCGACCGAGCCGCTCTCGGAGAACGAGCGCAGGTCCATGCCGGCGCAGAAGGCCCGGTCCCCGGTGCCGGTCAGCACGACGGCCCGGATCTCGGGGTCCTCCTCGGCCTCGAGCATGCCCCGCCCGATGGCATTGAGCAGCTCGGGGTTGAGGGCGTTGCGAGCCTCGGGGCGGTTGAGCCGGAGCACCTGCACAGCCCCCCTCCGCTCGGTGACCAGGATCGGCTCGGTCTCCTCCTGCGCTGCCTCGTCTGTCATCGACCCACGACCTTCCTCTCCCCGGTCTCCCGGCCTCCTTGGCTTCCCCGGCCCGCGGGGCCCGCTCAGTATGGCGTCGGGCACGCCGTTGCGCCTCCCGGTGGGGGCCGGCGGAGGCCCCGGGGCCGCAAACGCCGTTGCCGCCATATCAGTGAGCCTGTCGGTGCCGCCGTGTCGGTGCCGCCGTGTCGGTGCCGCCGTGTCGGTGCCGCCGGGTCAGTGCCGGACCGGCGAAGACTGGGCGTGCGTCGCCGGTTGCGTCGTCGTGTGGAACGCATGGGAGGCCGCAGCCAGCGGGCCGCTCCAGATCGCCACCGTCGCCGCCGCCGCGCACAGGAGCCCAGCGGCCAGGGGCCCGGCTTGCCAATGGCCGACGAGTCGCTCGGAGATCCTCATGGCGACACTCTCGTCCTCGAACATGTGCACAACGCAATGACAACGTAAGAACCGGCGAAAAATCGCCCACGGGTAGCCTGGCGCGCCGGCACGAGCTGCCCCCTCGGTACCATGCCGCCATGATCTTCGAGATGGGCGTGCCCGTGCCCGACACGCTGCGTCCGCCTCCGAGCGACCCCGTGCCGGTCCCCCCGGAGCGCCGTCCCGGCTCCGTGCGCCGCACCACCACGTTGCTCATGTCCTGGCCCGGGGGCCTGGGCACCGACCTCCACCTCGAGGGGCGGGGTCGTGACCTGCTCACCGAACCTGGCGGCGAGCCCCGGGTGTTGCGCCGCGCCGAGATGGACGCGGTGACGGACAGGATGCGCGAGATCCAGACCATCGAGGCCGAGCCCTCGATCTCCGATGTACAGCGGCTGGTGGGCTGCCGGGCCGGCGGGAACCTGCGCACGGCGATCATGGAGCAGCTGCCCGAAGAGGTCGAGGCAGGCACCCCCCTGCACCTGCTCCTCGACGACCTTGCGGGGTCGACACTCATCTCGGGCTTCGCCATGGCGCTGTGGGCTGACGAGTTCCCCGAATTCCGGGACCTGATGCGGGGTGCGTCGTCGTCACGCGTCATGCGGGACATCTGCTCGGGCTTCCGTGACGGATCGAGCGCCCTGACGCCGGAGGGCACCATCCGAGGCATCAGCGACAACCTGCCCGAGCCGGAGTCGCTGGCCGATCCCGCCGACCTCATCGGCTGGCACGAGGAGCCCGCGCGGCCCCCGATGGCCATGCGCCGGGCGCGCCGCATCGACGTGTGGGACGAGGGCGGGGAGCTCCTCATCGACGCCATGTTCCGTGATAGTTGCTGGGACCCTCAGGGTCTCGAGCGCGTGCTGCACGAGTACCAGTTCTTCGGACGAGCCGACGGCGGCGGGGTCCTGCGTTCCATCACCGCCATACCCAAGGTCCTCCCCTACGCCGAGTGCCCCCTGGCCGCCCCCAACGCGTCGTGGCTAGAGGGCACGCCGCTGCGCACCATGCGCACCGAGGTGCTCCAGCAATTGCGCAACGCCGACTGCTGCACGCACCTCAACGACGGCTTGCGCTCCCTGGCCGAGGTGCCGGTGCTGGCGGTTTCGCTCGAGGCCTGGTAGGGCGCTAGCCCACCTTCTCGCTCAGGGACCACAGGGCGGGCTCGCCGTCGGTCACCTCGACAACGCCGTCGACCTCGAGCACCTTGAGGTGCGAGACCGTCTCGCCCACCGCGGCGCGGCGCATGAAGCCGGCGATGTCGTCCCACTGGCGCGACCAGGTCAGCCGCGCCGCGATATCCCAGGCCGAGCATGACCCGTCGCGCAGGATGGCCACCACCTCGGCGAAGCGGTCGCGATGGTGTTGGCGCAGCTCTTCGAGGCGGGTCTGCAGGTCGAAAAAGCGATACTCGTGGGCCGGCAACACCTCCTCCACCTCGTAGGGCTCGAGCTTGTCCAGCGAGGCCAAGAAGTCGCCGAGCGGGTTGGCGCCGGCCTGAGGGTGGAACGGAATGTTCGGCGTGATGCGCGGGAGCACGTGGTCACCCGAAAGCATGAGGTCGTGCCGCGCCTCGTAGAAGCACAGGTGCCCCGGCGAGTGCCCAGGCGTCCAGATCGCGGTCAGGTCCCACCCCGGCACCTCGGGCCTGGCTCCGTCCTCGAGCAACACGTCGGGTACGACCGGGTCGACCAGAGGCCGCACCGGCATGGCCGCGTTCTTGAGCGTGTCGAGCTCCTCGGGCGGCGCCCCCATCCGCCGCAGCGCCGCCGCCACGCGGGTCAGCAGGTCGGCCGGATCGTCGTAGCGGTCGTGGATCAGCTCGGCGTCGGCCGGGTGCAGCGAGATCCAGGCGCCCGACGCCTCGCGGATCCTGCCCGCCAGCCCGTAGTGGTCCGGGTGGATGTGGGTGACCATCACGCCCTGTACGTCGCCGACTCCGCTCCCCACCTCCTTCAGGCCGGCTTCGAGGGCGCCGAAGGCATCGTCGGTGTTCCACCCGGCGTCCATCAGGTAGGGGCCCCCGTCGGTCTCGAAGACGTACACGAGCACGTAGCGCAGCGAGTTGTTCGGCAACGGGACGGGGATGCTCCAGAGGCCGTCGCGCACCTTCTCGACGGTCGGGAAGGGATCGTTGGCGGCAGCGGCACCACGGGCCCGCTGCGGCTGGGGCGGCGCGTTGTGCTCGTGGGCCATGGCCCGAGCGTAAAGGACACGCTCCCGCCGGCGCCCGTTTTGGCCCCGGCCCCTCCCGGGGCGGTCGGGCCGGGACAGTCCCTGCCGCCGCGACCTACGAGCCGTTGCGAACTGGGATGATCTCGTCGACCAGGCCCCAGGACCGTGCCGTGCCGGCGTCGATCGACGAGCCCGAGAAGGCGAGCCAGGCCGTGCGCAGCCGGCCGATGCGCCGCGGGAGGCTGACCGTCCCCCCGGCCCCGGGCACCAACCCCAGCCCGACTTCGGGCAGCGCGATCTCGGTGTCTTCGGCCGCCACCACCCGGCCGGCGAAGGCGGCAAGCTCGACGCCCGAGCCCACGCAGGCCCCGTGAACGTGGGCCGTGGTGCGCGCCGACACGCGGGCCAGGGCGCGTGCCACGCTCCGCTCCAGCCGGACCAGGTGCGCCGAGGCCGGGTCGGCCCGCGAGCCGAACTCGTCGAGGTCGCCGCCAGCGCAGAACGCCCGGCCCTCGGCACGCAGCACCACGGCGTTGACGGTGGGGTCGACGGCGGCCACGTCGAGGGCCTCGATGAGCTCGTCGCGCATCTGGGCGTCGAGCGCGTTGAGGCGCTGAGGCCGCGTCAGGGTGAGCGTGAGCACCTCCCCGTCCCGTTCGGCCCTGACCCGCGGGGCGGGATCGGGCCGGCGGTGCGCCGGGTGCGCGGCCCGCCATGCGGCGAACTCTGGCCCCGACTGCAACACCGAATAGGTCGACGACTCAGCCACTAGGCCGTCCTCGATGCTGCGGCGAGACTGGCCGCGCAGCAGGAGGGCGAGTGTGGTACAGGTCACGGGGCGGGTGGCGAGGTACCCCTCGATACGCTCCAGCGCCGGCTCGCCGTCCTCCACCACCACGTCACACAGGGCGAGCCAGCGGGCGTCGGGCGCGCCGCGCGTCACGCCGAGGACCACGAAGGGGAGCCCGGCCAGGCGGTCCCGGGCCAGCGCGGCTTCATCCAAGTTGTCGGGCCACCCGATCCCCTCGTGGAGCGCCACCCGCACCGCGCCGCTGCGCTCGGGGGCGGCGTCGCTCCGCAGTTCGTCGAGCAGTGCTTCGGCGCTCAGGAGTTCGACGATGGCGAGACGTTACCCTGCCGGGGTGCAGGACCCTCGGGTGGAGGTCTGGGCGGGCAGCGGCGCCATGGCGCTCACCGGGCTGCCCGACCACCCCCTCGGCCCGCCCGCACCGCTGGTCGAGGGCGTCGAGACGCTGGCGCGGCCGTTCCCCGGCCTCGACGCCCTTGCGCTGCTCGCCGAGCGCGCCGCCCTGATGGGCCTGTGGCGCCGCGGCGCCACCAGCTGCGGGGGGAGCTGCCGGATCCTGGGCACACGCCACGGCTTCCTCGCCGTGAATCTGCCACGAGCCGAGGACCGCGACCTGCTGCCCGCCTGGCTCGAGCTCGACGTCCCCCCTCCCTCAGAGCCCGCCGCGTGGGCCGCAGTGACCCACGCGGTCTCCCGGCGCGACCCGGCCGAGCTGGTCGGCCGCGCCGCCCTCCTCGGCCTGCCCGTGACGCGGGTCGGGGAGGCGAAGGGGCGGACGGGCGTGACCCGCACGGGTCTCGGGCCAGCTCCGGCGCGCGCCATCGAAGGGGCTGTGGTGATCGACCTGTCCGCCCTCTGGGCCGGCCCGCTGTGCGGCGACCTGCTCGCCGGCACCGGCGCGTCCGTGGTCAAGGTGGAGTCGGTGGCTCGCCCCGACGGGGCCCGGCGCGGACCGGCGGCGTTCTTCGACCTCCTCAACGGGCGCAAGCGCTCGGTGGCGCTCGACTTCGGCGACCCCGGCGGGCGGCGCGCCCTCCACCACCTGGTGCGCCGGGCCGACGTGGTGATCGAGGCGAGCCGGCCCCGGGCCCTCGAGCAGCTCGGCATCGCCGCCGCCGAGGTGGTGCGCGACGGCGGCCCCCAGGTGTGGATCTCGATCACCGGCCACGGCCGGGACGCCGGACGCATCGCTTTCGGCGACGACGCCGCCGCTGCAGGGGGCCTCGTCGTCTGGCACGACGGTGCCCCGCTGTTCTGCGCGGATGCCGTGGCCGACCCGCTCACGGGGCTGACTGCGGCCGGGGCTTGCCTCGACGCGCTCGTCACCGGGGGGCGCTGGTTGCTCGACGTCTCCATGGCCGCGGTCTCGGCGGAGCTGGCCGGGCCGACCCTTCCGGTAGCTCCGGCTACTGCGGCGGCCCCACCGCGCGCCCGCCGACCGGTGCAAGGCGCCCCGCCGTTGGGCGCCGACACCGCGAGAGTCTTGTCCGAGCTGGGCTTCGCCGGCTGAGCCCTGGGACATCAAGTCGGGTTACACGTCGGGTTGGCACTCCTATGCCCCGATCGGGGAAGCTCAGGGGATCACGTCGGTGCGCCGGGCATGGCGCGCCAAGGGGAGGGAACCACGGTGACGGACATCATGCGCGGTGTGCGCATCCTCGAGGTGGCCGAGCACGCGTTCGTGCCCACCGCATCTGCGGTCCTGGCGGACTGGGGGGCCGAGGTGATCAAGGTCGAGCACGCCGAGCGCGGCGACGCCATGCGGGGCTTGGCCTCGAGCGGCGTGATGCCGTCGATGGGCGCGGTACACGTGCTGCTCGAGCACTCCAACCGGGGCAAGAAGAGCATCGGACTCGACCTCAGCACGGACCAGGGCCTCGACGTGCTCTACCGAATCGCCGCCACGTGCGACGTGTTCCTGACCAACAAGCTGCCCGAGGTGCGCAGAAAGCTCCACACCGAGGTGGACGACATCCGAGCCCATGCCCCGAACATCATCTACGTCGCCGGCACGGGGTCCGGCGAGCGGGGGCCCGAGGCCAACCGCGGCGGCTACGACTTCTTGACCTATTGGTGCCGCGCCGGCAGCGCCATGGGCTCGACACCCACCGACGTCGACTACCTCGTCGGCCAGCCCGCGCCCGCCTACGGGGACTCCCTGGGCGGCATGACCATCGCCGGCGGCATCCTCGGCGCCCTCTTCCACCGGGAGCGCACCGGTGAGGCCCTGGAGGTGGACATCTCACTGCTCGGGGTCGGCATGTGGGCGATGTCGGCGGCCATCGCCCTCTCCCTGGCCCTGAAGATGCCCTGGCGTCCCGGGCCGAGCAGCGGCGGTGGCGCGCCCGGCAACCCCCTCGTCGGCACCTATCGCACGCAGGACGACCGCTTCGTCGCCCTGTCCTGCCTCCAGGGGTTCCACTACTGGCCGGGTGCCTGCCGCGTACTGGGGCGTGAGGACCTGCTCGCCGACGAGCGCTTCGCCACCGGCGAGCAGCTGGCGGCCAACGCCGCCGAGGCCCGCGAGATCCTGGCCGGGATTTTTCGCTCCGCCGCCTTGGCCGAGTGGAGGGAGCGCCTGCAGGCCTTCGACGGCCAGTGGTCGGTGGCCCAGGACACGATGGAACTGACGGCCGACCCCCAGGTGGAGGCCAACGGCTACCTCCAGGAGGTGCCCGGTCCTGAGGGCACGCCCTTCCGCCTCGTCGCCCCGCCCGTGCAGTTCTCGGGCACCCCGGCGACGCCCCGGCGGGCGCCGGAGTTCAACGAGCACTGCGAGGAGATCCTGGCCTCCATCGGGTGCAGCGACGAGGAAGTCATCGAGCTGAAGGTGGCCGGCGTCGTGGCATAGGCCGAGCCAGAGTGGGGGCGCCGGCGAACGCCTGGGCCACCTCCAGCCAGCTCTTCGCTGATTCTCCCCGCACGTCGAGGCCGGTGTCGAGGACATGCCGGCGCTGGGTCATCACAAGGCAGAAGTCGACTGCACGGCCCCGGACGCGGTCAGGAGCCCCCTCGTCGCCCCAGACCCACGTCGTGCCGTCAGGTGCCGTGAGCTCTACCCGGACCGCGACATCCGGTGCCGTCGCGCCCCGGACGGCGAAGGAGAACTCTCGGGTCCGGATGCCCAGATCCGCGACGTGCCGCAGGCGCTCCGTCTGCGGGTAGTCAACGCCGAGGGCCGCCGCGATGTCCTGACCGTGGGCCCAGGTCTCCATGAGCCGGGCCGTGAGCAGGCTCGCCGCGCTCATCGTGAGCCCGTACCACGGCACCCGTGTCCGACCATCGAGCGGCGCGTACGACGAGAGCAGCCTCGCCCTGGCTCTCCTGAACCAGGCGCGGCCCTCGCCGACCGTCAAAGACCGGTACTCCCTGGCCACCCAGGCGGGAAAGTCCGGCGCGTGCTCCCGCACGAGGACCTCGGCCTGTGTGACAAAGGCCTCCTGGTCCGTGGCGGCCAGTGTGGCGGCGTCGTCGAAATAGGCCAAATGCGTGACCTGGTCGCGCACAGACCAGCTGGGCGAGGGAGTCGGTCGGGCCCATTCGTCGTCACAGAGCGGGCGGAGCATCGCGTCGAGGACGGCCGTCTCCTCTTCGAGATCCTCGAGCAACCCGGCCAGGAGGCCCGTCACGACGAGAGCGACGGGCCTCGACGCTCCGGAGCACCCGAGGAGCGCAACCGGTCCTGGAGCTGCCGCTTGTCGATCTTTCCGGCCACCGTCCGGGGCAGCGCGTCGAGCGTCTCGACCTGCTCGGGCCAGGCCTGGCGCCGCAGGCCGTGGTCCCCGAGGTAGGTCCCCAGACTGGCCACGTCGAGCGTGGGGGCGCCGGGCGCCAGCTCGACGACCGCGCACACGCGCTCACCGGTCCGTGCGTCGGGCAGGCCGATCACCGCAGCGTCCGCAACGTGGGGGTGGCCGCGCAGCAGCTCCTCCACCTCCGCCGTCCCGACGTTCTCGCCGTTACGGATGACGACGTCCTTCAGGCGCCCGGTGATACGGACGTACCCGCTGGCGTCGATCGTCCCCAGGTCACCGGTCCGCAGCCAGCCCTCGGCGTCGAAGGCGTCGGCGTCGAGCGACGCGTCGGCATAGCCCAGCATGACCTGCGGTGCGCGCGCCCGCAGCTCCCCGGGCTCACCGGCGGCGCACGGGGAGCCGTCGGGCCCCACGACGCGCAGCTCGACACCGGGCAGCGCGGTGCCCTCGGACTCGGACAGCGCGACGTCGGGGTCGCCGGGCCGGCCGATGCTGAGGACGGGTGCCTCGGTCAGCCCCCAGCCCGAGAGGATGCCCGCACCCCCCAGCTCGTGCTTGACCCTCTCGTGCAGGCCCGGCGGCTTGGGTGCGCCGCCGCCCGGGCAGCAACGCAGGTGGGGGAAGAGCGGCTCCCCCGGGCGTTGGGCCTGCACGTCGAGGTAGGCCAGGTGGAACGCCGTGCCCGACCCGGCCATGGTCACGCCCTCCCGGGCCAGCACCTCGGCCGTGGCGACCGGCTCGAAGTTCTCGATCAGGATGAGCGTCGCCCCCGACACCAGGGCCGCCATCAGGTTGATCGGACCGCCGATGTGGGCGATCGGGAAGGCGATGCCGCTGCGGTCCTGCTCGGTCATGGCCATGTGGTCGGCCATGCCCGTCGCTGGCGCGGCGAGCGCGGCGTCCCGGTGGCGGACTCCCTTGGGCAGGCCAGACGTGCCCGATGTGTAGAAGACCCACTGAGCGTCGCCCAGCTCGGGATGCGTGACGGTGCGGACCCGCGGCGGGATGGGCGCTGCCGACTCGTCGACGACGTCGGCGATCTCGAACACCGCGGCACGCCCGCCGCGTGAGGAAGCCAGGTCGTGGCACAGGTCGCGGTAGTCAAAGCCATGCCAGCGGCGCGTCACGATGAACGCGTCGGTGGCGATCTCGTCCATGATGTGGCCGATCTCGCGCTCGCGGTAGATGGGGATGATCGGGTTCTGCACCGCTCCCAGCTGGCTCAGCGCCGCCGTCACGACTAGGGCGTCGATCCCGGTCGGCAACACCCACGACACCACCGCGCCCGGGCCGATGCCCGCTCCGGCCAGGCGGTTGGCCACCCGCTGCGACGCCACCAAGAAGTCCTGCGCGCTGACCCGGCGACCGCGCTCGTCGACCAGCAGCTCGTGTTCGGGGGTGGCCGCGGCGCGGGCCTCGACCAGCGCGTGCATCGACGCCCAGGGGCGTCCGGCCGGCGCCGCCGCGCCGGTGCTCCCCGTCGTCACGGCGCCGCCTCCGCACAGCGCTCGTCGAGGACCGCAGCCAGCTCGGCCGCGTGGGTGTCGTAGGAGCGGTGTCCGGCGTCGAAGTCGATCACCGTGGCCCCGCCCATGTTGGCGACCATCACGTCCGCCAGTTCCGGCGCGATCACCTTGTCGCGCAAGCACCGCACGTAGGTGCGCGGCACGCCGGTGGGGAACCCGGCCCACGAAACCGGCTCGAAGAGCGGGCGCGGCGCCTCTTGTCCCATGCGCGGCCCGTTCTCAATGATCTCGAGGTCCGTGTCGATGGGCGGCTCCCCCGGTCGCAGCCCGCCGATGGTCCGACCGCGTGCACCCTCGACCATGGCGTCACGGGTATCGACGGCCAGCGTGCGGATGTCGTCGCGCAGGTACTCGACGGCGCTCGTACCGTCGGCCGGCACGGTGGCCGACACGAAGACCAGCGCCCGCAGCACCACCTCGGGTCCGCCGGGTCGCCCACCGGTGAGCCGGGCGGCGATGCCGGGCAGCACGTACCCGCCCGAGGAGTGGGCGACCAGGACGACGTCGCGCAGCCCGGCGGCCGCGATGTCGTCGCAGACCGAGGCCACCCAGTCGTCCACGGTGACCTCGGCCAGGTCGGCCGGGCGGTAGCGGCGCCCCGGCAGGTCCACCGCGATCGACCGGGTCACGAGGTGCACCCGCACGGCGTCCCACATGGTGGAGGTCAGCGTCCCGCCGTGCACCAGCACGGCAGTGGTCCCGCCGGTGCCGCCTGCGCTGTCGCCCGCGCTCCCGCCCACGCTCATCCCGGGCCCCCGGCGGTCGCTCGCTCCGCGGCCGTTCGCTCGGCGTAGGTCAGGGTGTCTCCGGGGACGACCTCGAACAGCGGATCGTCGCAGTCGGTGCCTTCCAGGCGGAGCTTGCGCACCAGGATCTTCGACGTGGCGGTCGTCGGCAGGGACTCCGCCACCCGGACGTAGCGGGGCACCCACTTGCGCCCGAGATCGGCCTGCTGGGCCAGGAACGCCCCGAAGGCGGCGCCGTCGAACGTGACGCCGGGACGGAGCTGCACCGCCGCCATCACCTGGTCGCCCACCCGCGGGTCGGGCACCGCGTACACGGCCGACAGCACGACGTCAGGATGGCGGTCGATGATGCGCACCACCGGTGCCGCGGCGAAGTTCTCGCCGTCGACCCGCAGCCAGTCGTCGCCGCGCCCGGCGAAGAACAGGTAGCCGTTCGCGTCCTTGTAGGCGAGGTCCCCCGACCAGTACTTGCCGTTCCGCACCCGGGCCTGGTCCGCCTCCTCGTTCTCCCAGTAGCCCTCGAAATTGGGGGGGATGGTGTCTGTCACGATCTCCCCCACGGCCTCGATCGCGTTGAGCAGGCGGCCGCTCTCGTCGAATTGCGCCACGGCGCACTCCTGACCGTCCCGGTCGGCCACGAGCACGCCCGGAGGCGCTGGCCCCAGGGCGCCGGCGGGCGTGTCGGGCGTGCGCGAGATGGCGATACCCCCTTCAGTCGACCCGTAGTTCTCGGACACCGAGCACCCGAACCGCGTGGCGAAGCGGTCGACGTCGCCCGGCGCCGCCTCGTTGCCGAACACGTCACGCAACGTGGTGGCCGCGTCGTCGGGCTGGGCGGGCGTGGCCAGCACGTAGGAGAGCGGGCGCCCGACGTAGTTCCAGTAGGTCACGCCGTGGCGTCGCACGTCGGGCAGGAATCCCGAGGCCGAGAAGCGGCCCCCGGCCGGCAGGGCGATCGTGGCACCCCCGACCACGGCCGGTGCCCACCCCGACATGAGGCAGTTGGAGTGGAACAGCGGCATGGAGAGGTAGCAGCACGAGCTGGGGCCGAACTCGTAGCGCTGCATCATGGCGTCCCCGATCACGACCATCCGTCCCTGGGTGCACCGGCACGCCTTGGGCGAGCCCGACGTGCCCGAGGTGAAGATGAGGTAGCCCAAGGTGACGTCCCGGACCTCGTCGGCGTCGGGCGGGTCGGCCGTCGCCGGCAAGGCCGCCGCGTCGTCCCCGTCGATCAGGTGCACGCGGGGGTTGTCGACCGAGGCCACGCCGATGGCGGGCCCGAGGTCGTGACCGTCGAGCATCTCGAGGTGGGCGTGGTCGGTGACCAGCACCTGGCAACGCGTGAAGGCGAGCTCGTCGGCCAGTGCCGGGCCGGGGTGAGTGGGGTTGGCACCGACGTAGACCGCGCCGGACATGGCACAGGCACCCAGCCAGAAGTGGTGCTCGGGGACGTTGTCGAGCAGGACGGCGACGTGGGGCGGCCCCGGCTGGCGCACTTCGCCCCACCACGCGGCACGCCGGGCCGCCTCATCCACCACCTCGGCCCAGGACCACAGATCGTCCTCGTGGCGCAGTCCCGGGTTGGAATCGCCGGCCCGGCGTACCCAGGCGTCGGCCATCGACCTCATGTGTCCATCCTTCTCGGCGCGCCGATCGTCATGCCAGCCATGGTCCGACCGCCGCCCGACGCGCGTTCGGACCCACCCGCACCATCACTGCGGTCGGCCAAGGCGCGCGCGCAGCTCGAGGAGCGACGCGCCGAAGGCCGGACGGTCCATCGACCAACGCTGCGGCCCCGCCTCCAGGTCGATCGCTGCGCCGGCCTCGTCCACGGCGCCCGCCGCGTCGATCGTCCGCTTCACCACCGCCACCAGTTCGGGGTCGCGCGACGCTGCCTTGCGGGCCAGGCGCTGAGCCTCGCCGGCCAGCTCGTCGGCCGCCACGCAGCGCCACACCAGCCCGCGCCGGGCGGCCTCCTCGCCATCGAGCACCTCGCCGAAGAGCGTAAGGGCCGCCGCCCCCTGCCGCCCGATGACCCGGGTGAGGCGCCACATCGTGCCTCCGCCCGGATGGATGCCCACGTCGAGGTAGCGGGCGTCGAAGCGCGACCCGGGGGTGCAGACGGCGATGTCGCAGGCCAGCACCAGGTTGATGCCGGCTCCCAGCGCGGCACCGTCGACGGCGGCCACCGTCGGCATGGGCGCCTCGTCGAGGACTCGGAAAGCCCGGTAGGTCTCCTCCAGGGGGACCTTGGGCGCGAGCAGGTCGTCCACCGAGCCGCCGGCGCAGAACACGGGCGGCGTGTTGCGCAGCACGAGAGCCCGGCTCCCGGCGGCCACCGCCCTGTCGACGGCCTCGATCAGGGCCGAGACCAGCTCCCACGACAGGGCGTTGCGCCTCCCGGGGTCGTCGAGCACCACGGTGGTGACGCCCTCGTCCTCCTCGACGCGGACGAACGTGCCCGTCGCGCTCACCGCGAGCCGGCGTCGGGGTCGAACGGCGGGCGGCCCATCTGGTCGCGCACCGTGACCACGGGCGGGTTGGTCAGGCTCCGCCGCTGCCAGTTGGCCCCGTCCACCACCAGGACGTGCCCCGAGATGAACCGCGCGTAGGGCGAGGCGAGGAACGTGGCCGCCCACCCGAGCTCGCGCAGCCGGCCCACACGCAGCGCCGGCTGGCACACGTCCTTGTCGCTGGTCCGGTCGAGGTTGCCCCGGATGTCCGCCGTCATGTCCTCGTGGGGGAAGAGGCCCGGTACCAGACCGTTGACCGCGATCCCGTAGGGGCCCCACTCCACGGCCAACGTCTCGACCATGTTCTTGACCCCGGCCTTGGCCGCGGCGGAGTGGGCGAACCCGGGGCCCCCCGTCCAGGCGTAGGAAGCCCCGACGTCGACGATGGATCCAGGCGTGCCCGCCGCGATGTGGCGCCGGGCGAACTCGCGTGAGCAGAAGAAGGTCCCGTTGAGTGTGATGTCGACCACGGTGCGCCACGCGTTGGGCGACATGTCCTCGGCCGGCACGGGGAAGTTGGCCGCTGCGTTGTTGACCAGCACGCCCGGCAGCCCGAAGGCGGCCTCGGCCGCGTCGAAGGCCGCTGCGATCTGCTCGGGCTCGCGGATGTCGCAGGTCACCGCCTCCACCCGGCCGCCCAGCTCGGACAGCGCCGCCGCGCCGGCGTCGAGGTGCTCCTGTTTGCGGCTGGCGATGACGATGTCCGCGCCCAGCCGGGCGAACTCGCCCGCGATGGCCTTGCCGAGCCCGGTGCCGGCACCGGTGACGAGCACCGGGACCCCCTCGAAGGTGCCGGGCGGCAGTGCGGTTGCACCGACCGGGGGCGGTTCGGGCAGTCCGGGGTTGTCGGGCACGGTGAGTCAGCTCCCCTTGTAGACGGGTGGTCGGTCCTCGGCGCGGGCGGCGCGCATCTCGGCCATGTCGTCGGACCGGGCGATGAAGGTCTGGGCGATCATCTCCTCGTCCATGGAGGCCACGAGCTCCGGGAGGGCCAGGTGGTTCAGGATGCGCCTGGCTGCGCGCACAGTGACGGCGGGTGCCGCCGCGATCTTCTCGGCCATCTCGCGCACCTCGTCGTCAAGGCGGTCCGCTGGGACGATCCGGGAGACCACCCCGTGGCCCAGCGCCTCCTGCGCGCTCATGACGCGTCCGGTGAGCACCATGTCGGCCGCCACCCCGTGCCCGCACATCTGGAAGATGCGGCCGACGCCGCCCGTGTCGGGGATCACGCCGTGGCCCACCTCGGGCAGCATGAAGCGGGCTCCCTCGGCCGCCACCCGGATGTCGCAGAGCAGCGCCCGCTGGAACGAGGCGCCGATGGCCCAGCCCTGCAGGGCGCAGATGATCGGGGCGTCGAGCTCGAAGATCGAGCGGATGCCCCGGTGGCCCCGCCGCATGAGCTCGTGGTGGGTCATCCCGGCGTCGGCGCCGCCGAGCGCGCCGACGTCACGCCCCGAGGAGAAGGACTTGCCCACGCCGCGCCAGATGACGGCGCGCACGTCGGGCATGGCCCGCAGCTCGGCCAGGACGTCGAAGAGCTGCGCGTCCATGGCGTCGTCGAAGGCGTTGTGCTTCTCGGGGTTGTCGTTGGTGACGGTCGCGATCGCACCGTCGACCTCGAGTCGTACCGCTCCGGCCACCGTGCCGCTCCTCGCTTCCCTCTCCGACGCTTCCCCAGCCCGCCCCCGCCGATGGGAGGTTTCCCCCGAATCAGATACCATATACAAATGGTCGATGTGGCGACTGAGCCTTCCGACCGGCGGCCGTCGGGACCCCTGACCGGCATCCGGGTCCTTGCGCTCGAGCAGATGCAGGCGCTGCCGTTCGCCACCCAGTTGTTGGCCCGGCTGGGCGCCGACGTGGTCAAGGTGGAGCCGCCGGGCGGCGAGCTCGGCCGCAGCTCCCAGCCCTCGGTGCCCGACCCCGAGGGACGAGCGATGGGGGCCACCTTCCTGCGCAACAACCTCGGCAAGCGCTCCATCTGCATCGACCTCAAGAACCCCAAGGGGCGCCAGCTGGTCCTCGACATGGCCCCGCAGTTCGACGTGGTGGCCGAGAACTTCCGCGCCGGGGCCATGTCCCGGCTCGGCCTCGGCTTCGAGGACGTCGCCGCCGCCCACCCCACCTGCGTCTACGTGTCGGTGTCGGGGTTCGGCAACGTCACCGACTCGCCCTATCGCGACCGACCCGCCTTCGCGCCCATCGTCGAGGCCATGTCGGGCATCTACGCCATGAAGCAGAAGGACGACCAGCCGCCCGAGGCCTCCCCGATGGGCGGGCTGGGCGACATCGGCGCCGCCCTGTTCGCCACCGTAGGCCTCCTCGCCGCGTTGCGCGAGCGCGACCGGACCGGTCGGGCGCAGTTCGTCGATGTGGCCATGTTCGACTCGGTGGTGGCCATGACCGACATCGTGTCCAACTTCTGGTCCATGGGCCTGCAGAACGGCGAGGTCGGCCCCCTCATCAACAACGGGTTCCGGGCCGGCGACGGCTGGATCATCGTGCAGGTGACGCGCGAGCACTACTTCGAACGTCTGGCCGAGATCGTCGGGCATCCCGAGTGGACCACCGACGCGCGCCTGGCCACGCGCCAGGGGTGGGTCGACCACCTCGACGACGTCATCCGCCCCGCCATCGAGGGATGGGCCGCCCACAAGACGCGCGAGCAGGCCTGCGCCGAGCTCGGCGCCGCGGGCATCGCCGCGGGACCCTGCCTGCGCGACGAGGAGCTCCCGGGTGACCCTCACATCGTGGCGCACCACATGCTGGTCGGGATCGAGCGGCCCGGTGGCGGTGGGCAGCCGGTCCTCACCCCGGGCAACCCGGTGCGCATCCACACCGCTCCCGGCACGCCCGACACGCGGGTGCCCTGGGTGGGCGAGAACACCGACGACGTGCTCGTGAAGGAGCTCGGCCTCTCCGCCGACGAGGTGGCGGCGCTGCGCGCCGACGGCGCGGTGGCCTGAGGTCGTCACGCCGTGACGAGGAGCGAGGTGCACCGGTGAGCGGGGCGTCGACCGTCCCGGCCGCGCTCGAGCACGCGGCGGAGGTCTTCGGCGACGAGGAGGCCGTCGTCGACGGCGAACTGCGCTGGTCCTTCGCCCAGCTGAACGACGCGTCGCTGCGGGTGGCCGGCGCCCTGGTCGCCCGCGGCGTGCAGGCGGGGGACCGGGTGGCCCTGTGGTCACCCAACAGTGCCCGCTGGATCGCCGCCAGCTTCGGCACCTACCTGGCGGGCGCCGTCCTGGTCCCCATCAACACCCGCTTCAAAGGGATGGAGGCGGCGCACGTGCTGCGCCGCTCCGGGGCCAGCGTCCTCCTGGCCAGCACCGACGCCGTGGGGACCGACCTGCCGGCGCTGCTCGGGGACGCGGGAGAGCTGCCGGCCCTGCGCGAGACGGTGGTGACCGAGGGCCCCGGGCGGCCCGGTGCCCTGTCGTGGGACGACTTCGTGTCGGGGGGGACGACGGTGAGCGCCGGCGAGCTGCCGACGCCGCGTCCCGACGACCTGGCCGACATCGTCTTCACCTCGGGCACGACGGGGGCTCCCAAGGGCGCCATGCTCGGCCACGGCCCGAGCGTGCGCACCTACGAGGCCTGGTGCGACGCCGTCGGGCTGCGGCGCGGCGACCGCTACCTGTGCGTGTACCCCTTCTTCCACACCGCCGGCCTCAAGTCGGCGGTGCTGGCGTGCGTGCTGCGCGGCGCCACCATCGTCCCCCACGCCGTCTTCGACGCCGGCGCCGTCATGGGGCGCGTGGCCGAGGAGCGCATCAGCGTGCTGCCCGGCCCGCCCACCGTGTTCCAGTCCATCTTGGAGCACCCCGAGCGTGACGCCTACGACCTCTCCACGCTGCGCCTCTCGGTCACCGGGGCCGCCACGGTGCCGGTCGAGGTCGTGCGCCGGATGCGCGAGGACCTGCACATCGCCACCGTGGTCACCGGCTACGGGCTGACCGAGACCACGGGAACTGTGAGCATGTGCCGCCACGACGACCCGCCTGAGGTGATCGCCACCACCGTGGGCAAGGCGCTCGAGGGGGTCTCGGTGAAGGTGGTCGGCGACGAGGACGAGCCGTTGGCGACCGGCGAGGCGGGCGAGATCCTGGTCAGGGGTTTCAATGTCATGCGGGGCTACTTCGACGATCCCGACGCCACTGCCGCCGCCTTCGACGCCGAAGGCTGGCTGCGCACCGGTGACATCGGCTTCGTCGGCGAGGACGGCAACATCCGCATCACCGACCGCAAGAAGGACATGTTCATCGTGGGCGGGTTCAACGCCTTCCCGGCCGAGATCGAAGGGATCATGCTCACACACCGCGCCGTGGCCCAGGTGGCCGTGGTCGGGATGCCCGACGAGCGCCTCGGCGAGGTCGGCCAGGCCTATGTGGTGCCCCGGGCGGGCGAACCCGTCGACGAAGCGTCGCTCGTCGCGTGGTGCCGCGACCACATGGCCAACTACAAGGTCCCGCGCCAGGTGCTCTTCGTCGACGAGCTCCCGCTCACCGCCAGCGGGAAGGTACAGCGCTTCCGCCTGCGCGAGCCGGGCGCATGACGGCCCACGACGTGACATCAGTGCACCGATGAGCCATCCCTTCCGCGACGTGGCCGTCGTCGGCGTCCACAACACGCCCCAGGCGCGCCGCCTGCCCGGGCACGACTCCTCCTCCATCGCCCTGCAGGCCGCGCTCGGCGCGCTGGACGACGCCGGGATCGCCGTGAGCGAGGTCGACGGCGTGGTGGGCCAGGCGGCGGCCGACGCCGTACTCGAGCTCGGACTCGGGCCGTGCATCCGCCGCCCCCACGGCCTGGGCATCCCTTCCATCGTCGACGCCGCCGCCCTCATCACGACGGGGCAGTGCCGGGTGGTGGTGGTCCTGGCCGGCGGCGCCGGGATGCTCGGTCACACCGCGTCGGCCCCCTGGACCACACCGCCCAACGAGCTCGTGGCCGGGTTCGGCCTCTTCACCGCGGCCGAGTTCGCCCTCATGGCGCGCCGCCACATGCTCACCTTCGGCACCACCGAGCACCAGCTGGCCAGCGCGGCCGCCGTGGTGCGCAACAACGGCCACGCCAACCCCGAAGCGATCTACCACGGCCGGGGCCCGTTCACCGCGGAGGACATCCTGGCGTCGCCGCTGGTGGCCGAGCCGTTCCACCTCCTCGACTGCGCCACCACCTCCGAGGGTGGGTGCGCGCTCGTCCTCGCCCACGCGGACGTGGCGCACCACGACCCGCGTGCCGTGTGGATCCACGGCACCGGCAGCGACAGCTACGGTCCCGCCTACACGGTGGCACCGGTGTGGGACTTCTCGGGGCGAGCCGGCGCCCGGTCCGCCGGCTGGGTGGGCGCCCGGGCGGCGGCGGCCTCCTTCTCCATGGCGGGGCTCGGCCCGGCCGACGTCGACGTGGCCGAGTTCTACGACCCCTTCTCCTTCGAGATCATCCGCCAGCTCGAGGCGTTCGGGTTCTGCGAGCCGGGCGAGGGCGGGCCCATGGTCGAGTCGGGCGCCATCGGCCCCGGCGGCACGCTGCCGGTGACCACCGACGGTGGCACCATGTCCTTCAGTCACCCCGGCGTCGCCGCGCAGCAGTTCCAGCGGGTCGTGCGCGGCGTCCAGCAACTGCGGGGCGAGTGCGCGACGGCCCAGGTCAACGGGGCCGAGGTGGCCCTGTGCTCCAACGGAGGCTCGGGGGCACTGTTTACCGACGTGATGGTGCTGGGTAAGGAACGACCATGAGCACGACGACCGCCCCGCCCCTGCTCGCCCCCCAGACCCCCGGTTTCCCGGTCCCGCAGCCCTCGGACCGCTCGGGACCCTTCTGGGACGGCTGCCGGGAGGGCCGCCTGGTCCTGCCGCGCTGCGCGGCGTGTGGCGAACCCGCCTTGCGCGCCTTCGCCGTGTGCGCGCAGTGCAACGGCACGGAGGTGACGTGGGTGGAGAGCGCGGGCCGTGGGACCCTCTACAGCTGGACGGTGGTGTGGCGGCCGCCGCACCCCGGCTTCGCCGTGCCGTACGCGCCGTCCGTGGTGGCGCTCGACGAGGGGTGGTGCTTCCTGAGCGCCGTGGTCGGGTGCGCCCCGGAGGAACTGCGCGAGGGCATGGCGCTCGAGGTCGAGTTCCACCCGGCCTCCGACGCGGTGACGTTGCCCTACTTCGCACCCGTCTCGGACTGACACGCTCCGCACGGCCGGTCGTCCTCCGGACCGTCCGTGAGGATCCCGGTGCGGGCCCTCGGTGCGGGCCCTCGGTGAGGACCGTTCGGTGCCGGCCGCTCGGTGCGGACCTCACGGTGTGGAACAGTGATCCGACATGAAGGCGTGGCGAGTTCACGAATTCGGCGAGCCTGAGGAGGCGCTCCGGCTCGAGGAGCTCCCTGCGCCGAACCCCGGCCCGGGCGAACTCCTGGTGCGCGTCGCTGCGGCGACATTGAACTTCAACGACGTCGACGGCGTACGGGGCCGCTACCGGACCGTGCGCCCGCCCCTGCCCTACACCCCGGGCATGGAGGTGCTCGGCTACGTGGATGCCGTCGGGGCCGGCGCCGAGGAGTGGCTCGGCAAGCGGGTGGTCGCAGTGCCGGGGGGCGCATTCGGTGGTTACGCGGAGATGGCCATCGGCCCCAGCACCATGGCCTTCGAGGTGCCGCCCGAGTCCGCACTGCCCGACTCGGCCGCGGCGGCCATCTACTTGCCGTTCCACCTGTCGTGGCTCGCCCTGCACGAGCGGGCGAAGGTCCGGGCCGGCGAGACCGTGCTCATCCATGCCGCGGCCGGCGGAGTCGGCTCGGCAGCCGTGCAGCTCGCGGCTGCGGCGGGCGCCCGGGTGATCGCAACAGCGGGATCGGCCGAGAAGGTGGCGCTTAGCCTGTCCCTCGGCGCCGACCTGGCGATCAACTACCTCGACGACGACTTCGTCGAGGTAGTGCTCGAGGCCACGGAGGGCCACGGCGTCGACGTTGCCTTCGACTCGGTCGGTGGCGAGGTGACGACCAAGACGTTTCGGTGCATGGCGTTCGACGGCCGTCACCTCTTGGTGGGATTCGCCTCGGGCATCGAGGCTGAGGACGAGGGGATCGTGCCACGTCCGGTGTTGTTCGGGAACTTCTCCTTGTACGGGGTGTGCCTCGCCTACGCGGACCACCCTCTTGTGATCAAGGAGGTCAGTGGTTACAACTTCCCGTCGCGTGCCGACGGGGAGCGGATCCATGCCGGGGTGCTGGACCTCGTCGCCAGCGGCCGTGTGCGACCGGTGGTGGGTCGTGAGGTCGCCTTCGAGGCCTTGCCGCGTGCCCTCCAATCGATGGCAGACCGCCAGACCGTCGGTCGCACCATCGTCCATCTGGACAACTCAAGCGGCTGAACGGCCAAACGGCTGAGCACCACGTGTCCGACGTGGGGGACCGGTTCCAGGCCGCGCGGCGGACCGACCTGGGTACGACCAGACTGACGTGCGCGCCGCCATCCGAACGCGGGTTCGCCCCGGGCCGAACCGTTGTGGTCAACTCGGCAGCCGAGGAGGAGTGCACATGACCGAAGGACCCAGGGCGCCCGAAGGAGACTGGCTCGGCACCCCCCACCTGCGCTTGGAGCGACACGGTTCGTTGGCCCTGTGCATCGTCGACCGGCCCGAGCGGCGGAACGCGTTGACACCCGCCATGTACTTCGGCCTCCGGCGCGCCGTCGACGTGGTGAACCGCGACCCCCGACTCGCGGGCCTCCTCGTCACGGGCGTCGACGACGTGTTCATCCCGGGCGGCGACCTGGGCCAGGCCGGCTACGACGACGACTGGGCCGACCTGGCCGGACTGCTCTCCATGGACAACGTCCCGTTCGAGGCCATCCGCAACTCCGCCAAGCCCGTGGTCTGCGCGGTGAACGGCATCGCCGAAGGCGGCGGGCTGATGATCGCCATGCTGGCCGACGTCTCCGTGGCGTCCGACCGCGCGGTGTTCCGCGCACCTGAGCTGTTCCGCGGCATTGCCGACATGAACTACGCCAACATCCTCCCCCAGCAGATCGGCTTCGCCCGGGCGCGCGACATGCTCTTCACGGGCCGCCGCGTGACGGCGCACGAGGCCCTCGAGTGGGGCTTGGTCGCTCGGGTGGTCCCGCACGAGGAGCTGATGGACCACGCGCTGCAGGTCATGCGCGAGTGCTGCTACGTCGCCCCCGACGCCCGCTTTGCCGTGAAGCGGGCCATCAACGCGCAGTATGGCGGCTACGACCGCATGACCATGGACCGGTCCCTCGTCGGTGAGGAGACCGAGGAGGGCTTCCGTGCCTTCGCCGAGCGGCGTGCCCCGGAGTGGGTCCCCGAGGACATTCGGCCTCAGGGCCGTCTCTGAGGGCCTGGCGGCGCTCAGGTCCCGTTGAAGTTTGGCGGCCGCTTCTCCAAGAACGCGCGCGGGCCCTCCGCGGCGTCGTTCGACACCATCACCTCCATCCCCAGCTTGCCTTCGATGGCGAAGGCGTCCGTTTCGGGCATGGCCTCGGTCTCGCGCAGCGTCTTGAGGATGGCGGCCACCGCCAAGGGGCCATTCGCCGCGATCCGTTCCGCGATCTCCCGCGCCTTGGCGAGCGCCTGTCCGTCGGCCACGACATGGTTGATGAGGCCGAGCTCGTGTGCGCGCGGCGCGGTGATGTCCTCGCCCGTGAGCAGCATCTCGGCGGCCACGGCGTAGCCGATCTGCCGGCGCAGGCGCACCGCCGAACCGGCCATCGGGAACAGCCCGCGCTGCACCTCGGTCACGCCGAACACCGCGCTCTCCCCGGCCACTCGGATGTCGGTGCCCTGGAGGATCTCGGTCCCGCCCGCCCGGGCGTAACCCTCGGCGGCCAGGATGATCGGCTTGGAGGGCCGGAACGTCTTGAGCCAGGCGCCGAAGATCACCTGAGGCTCGTCGCGCAGGCGCACGATCCACTCGTTGTCGGCGACACCCGCACGGAGCCGGCCGATCTCGGCCAGGTCCATGCCGGCGCAGAACGTCGAGCCCTTGCCGGTCAGGATGCCGACGCGCAGCTCGGGGTCGCCGTCCAGGCGGACCCAGGCGTCGTAGAGGCGGCACAGCACCTCGGCATTGGTAGCGTTGCGCTTCTCCGGACGGTTCAGCGTCACCGTCAGGACGTGGCCGTCGGCATCGACGAGGACGAGGGGTTCGGTCGAGGGTTCTGTCACGGGATCAGGTTCTAGTCGTTCGGCGGGCCAGCCGGGACGTGGCCGGCGACGCGCCGGTCGCCGGTCCCTAGGCGCTCCGCCCTTGGCCCTGCCCACGACCCCGCCCTCGGCCCGTGGTCGCGGTCGTCGTGGTCGTCGTGGTCGTCGTGTTCGTCGTGGTCGTCGTGGTTGCGGTGGTCGTGGTGGTTGCGCCGGCGGTGCGCACGACCGTGGTCGTCGTCGAGGGAGCGGCCGCGCCGGCGGAGGTCGGCGGGGTCGGGGTCGCAACCCCGGGCGACGTCGTCGGGGTCGGGGTCCCCACAGTGGAGGCGCCCGTGCTGACACTGGGCGGGGGCACCGTCGAGGCCGCTGTGCCGCCGGCCGGCAGGGCGGCGGACGACCGGACGACCGGCGCCGGCGTCGGCGTCGCCGGGGCCGGGGCCGACGCCTCGCTCGTGGTGCTCGTGGTGCTCGGGGGGCTCGCCGCCGGCGCACCCGACCGCATGACGCTGCTCACGTGCGACGTCGGGTTCCTGCCCAGGAACGACAGTGTGATGGCCGTCAGGCAGACGATGGCCAGCCCGATGGCGGCCGCCATCCCGATCACGGCCTGCCAGCGGTCGACCTCCCAGGGCGCGCGGGGGCGGGCGGGCCTCATGCCGGCTCCGAGCGGCCGCGATACCGCACGTCATGCCGTCCCCGGCCTCCGCACCGGGTACCCGGCGCGGCCGTGAGCGGAGGGAAGCTCGCCATCGGGCTACAGGTCTACAGCGAATCGGCCCCTACTCGTTGGATTGCCACTCAGGGCGGTAGTAGCCGTCGAAGCGCAGGTCGCCGCCGCGCAGCTCCCGGATGGTCAAGAAGTCGCCCTTGTACCCCTTGCGGTCACCGGGGCCGAACGTGATGTAGCAGGACGGGCCGCCGTTGGTCGCCGGCATCCAGCGGATGCGCTCGATCCCGTCCTGCACCCAGCGCGGCTCGGGGATGGCCGCGTTGGCGATGCCGTGGATGGCGACGCGGGCCGTGTCGTAGGCCAGGGCCACCACCACGTTGCGCGCGCTCGCGCCCGAACCGCTTGGCGAACCGCTCGCACCATGGCGTTGTAGTTCGGATTGGTGCCGTCCTCGCCGAGCTGGTCGATGCCGTGCCAGCCCTCGATGCCACCGGCCCACTCGTTCTTGTTGGAGTAGAACATGAACGCGGTGCCCATGATGCGCGGCGGGTCCCAACCGAGGGCCTGCAGTGCCGGGCCGAAGTGGTAGCAGGCGTACCCGTAGCCGCCGTAGTAGAGACCCTCGGTACCCGCCTCGCGCATGGCCTCGAGGTGCTCCTCCAAGTCGCGCGGGTTGGGCTCGAGCTTGACCTCGCGGGTCACGGTCATGCCGAGGCGGATGGCCTCGTCGCGGAAGAAGTCCGCGTAGTCGCTGCCCGACGAGCCGGCCTCCCAGAAGAGGCCGACCTTGCGGATGCCCTGCTGGTAGAGCCAGTTGGCACAGATGACGCCCTCGGTGGGGATGTCGCCGTTGGCGACGGTGAAGCAGTAGTCCGACGCGAACCTCCAGGCACCGGTCCAACCGATGCACGACACCTTGAGCTCGTTGGCCAGGTCCTGGATCACCAGGCAGTTGTCCGAGATCATCGGCCCCAGCACCACGACGCAGCCCTGGTCCACCAGCCAGCGGTAGCCGTCGAGCAGCTTCTTGTAGTTCTCACGCGGCAGGCCGCGGGCGTCGGCGATCACCAGCTGGACCGGGCGAGCGGGCCCACACCCCCTCGTTCATCGCATCCTCGATGGCCAGGATCGTCGGGTCGATCCAGTCGGCCGTGAGCTGGTTGAGGTCCATGTCGATGAGGATCCCGATCTTCACCGGCTCCCACGGGTCGCCCTGCGTCTGCACGCCGCGGGTCGGCGGGTAGACGGTGATGTTCTGCACCGCCTGGTCCTTGGCCGCGCCGGTCCCCTCGTACCAGAGGTTGGCGTCGCCTCCCTCGCCCTCGAGGAAGGCACGGGTCCCGTGTGAGACCGACGTGACGGCCCGGTCGGGCTCGGCGATGCCGAGATCCACCGGTTCGGGGAACATGCGATCGACGTACTCGGGCTGCTGCGCCATGGTCGGTCCTTTCGGTTCGGACTCTGGTCGGTCGGACTCTGGTCGGATGGGGCGGCCCGCTGGCCTCGTCAGCCCGGCACGGAGACCGGCAGCCGGCTGAAGCCACGGACGGTGCTGGTGAAGAGGAACTCGCTGCGGTCGTGGTCGACGTCCCACTCGGGGAAGCGGGCCAGCGTCTCCTCCAGGGCGATGCGGCCTTCGAGCCGGGCCAGGGCGGCACCCAGGCAGAAGTGGATGCCGTAGCCGAAGGTGACGTGCTGGTCGAAGGTGCGGTGGATGTCGAAGCGGTCGGCGTCGGGGAAAGCCCGCTCGTCGCGGCCGGCCGACCCGGTGAGCATGAGGATCCTGGACCCGGCCGGGAGCTCGGTCCCGTGGAGCTCCACGGGGGCCGTGGTCCAGCGGCCGTTGACCGGCGACGGCGCCTCGTAGCGCAACAGCTCCTCGACGGCCTGGGGGACGAGCGAGGGGTCGGCGGCCAGCTCGGCCCGCTGGCCCGGGTACGCCGCCAGGGTGGCGCCGGCCCACCCGAGCAGGCGGGCCACCGTCTCGGTGCCGGCCGCGACGAGGAGGATGCCGAAGTCGGTGCTCTCGTCGAGGGTGAGCGTGCGGTGCGTCCCGTCGGTCTCGGTCACCTCTGCGTTGAGCAGGTCGCTCAGCATGTCGTCGCGGGGCGCGCCTGGCGCTCCACGAGTTGGGCGCGGATGTAGCCGTGCAGCTTGACGGCGGCGTTGATCGAGACGTCGTTGACCATGCCCGCCCCCGGCTCGAGGTGGAAGATCGAGTCGATGGTCTCGCGCACCTCGGGCCGGTCAGCCGGGGGCACGCCGAGCAGCATGGCGATGACATCGGCCGGGACCAGGGCGCCGAAGTCGGCCACGTAGTCGAAGCCGCCGCTCCCCCGCTGGGCATCGAGCAGCTCGGCGCAGAGCTGGCGGATCTGGGGCTCGAGCTCGGCCACCCGGCGCACCGTGAAGGCGCGGGAGACCAGCCGCCGATACACGGTGTGCTCGGGCTGGTCCATGAAGATCATCTGGTTGGTGGCCATGGGCTGGCCGGTCATGAACTCGAGGACGGTGCCGTAGGCCGAGCTGAACGTGCGCGGGTCGAGCGAGGCCGCCATGACGTCGGCGAAGCGGCTCAGCGCCCAGAAGTCGTACTCCTCGTTGCGGTAGAGGGGGGCCTCGTCGCGCAGCCGGCGCCAGACCGGGTGCGGATCTGCCTTGTACGACGCATCGAAGGGATCCCAGGTCAGCGGCTCCCCCGCCGCCGTCGTCGTCACCGCGGATACTTTATATGACTTTCGGCTCACGGGGCAGGCCCAACACCCGCTCGCCGATCTGGTTGCGCTGCATCTGGTCCGTCCCTCCACCGATGCGGACCGACCATTGCCCCACGAACTTGTCGCGCCAGAAGTCGGCGGCGGGGATCCCGCCACCCGATGCCGTGCCGGCCGGACCGAGCAGGACCATGCCCAGGTCGCCGAGCAGCGCGCTCTGCCGCGAGACGGCGAGCTTCAAGATGGACGCCTCGGCTCCGGGAGCCCGGCCCTGGCTGATCGAGGTCTGCACGCGCAGGCCCAGGTACCGCATCAGCTCGAAGCTGATATACGCCTTGGCCACCTCCTGGCGCTGGAGCGGGTCGAGGTCGCGCCCGAGCGCCTTGACCAGGGCGGTGACGTCGGCGAACGTCGTGCCGCGGCCGCTGCCGATGGACATCCGCTCGCTGGCCAACGTGGTCCGCGCCACCTTCCAACCCTCGCCCTCGGCACCGACCAGGTTGGCCGCCGGGATGCGGACGTCGGTGAGGAACACCTCGTTGAAGTGGGCCACCCCGGTGGCCTGGCGCAGCGGGCGCACGTCGATGCCCGGTGTGGTCATGTCGACCAGGAAGTACGAGATTCCCTCCCGGCTCGCCGTGGTGCGGTTCGTGCGCGCCAGGAGGATGCCCCAGTCGGCGAACTGGGCGAACGACGTCCACACCTTCTGGCCGTTCACCACGAAGTGGTCCCCGTCGTGCTCGGCCCGCGTGATCAGCGCGGGTAGGTCGGAGCCGGCCCCCGGCTCGCTGAACAGCTGGCACCACAGCGCCTCACCGCGCAGCATGGGTTCGAGGTGCTGGCCCTGCTGCTCGGGGGTGCCCCAGGCCATCAGGGTCGGCCCGACCATGGCCAGGCCCACGGAGAGCGCACCGGCACCCACGTCGAAGTCGGACTCCTCCTGGGAGAAGATCATCGACTGCGCCGGCGTGCCGCCCCGACCGCCGAACTCGGCCGGCCAGGTCAGGCCGGCCCACCCGCCGTCGTAGAGAGTGCGCTGCCAGCGTCGGCAGCTCTCGACGTGGCGCCGCTGTGTCTCTTCGTCGTGCGTGACGCTCCGACCCTGCGCGCTGTCCTGGTGCCGCCTGGGCGCGTTGGCCTCCAGCCAGGCCCGGGCCTCGGCGCGGAACGCCGCCTCTTCGGGTGTGTCGTCGAAGTCCATGGTCTCCCGATGCTCCCCGTCGGCGGGTCGTCCGTGCCAGTCCGGCTCAGATGCGCCGGATGAGCGGCCAGCCGTTGTCGGCCATGACCGTGCGGATCTCCCCGTCGTCATAACCGAACCGGCGCAGGTCGTCCGCGAAGGCCTTGGGCTCGGCCAAACCCTCGGCGTGCGGCCAGTCCGAACCGAAGAGGAGGTGCTCGAGGCCCAGGTCCTCCTTGAGCGAGCCCAGGTCGTCCTCATAGAACGGGGCCACCCACACGTGCGAGCGGAAGGTCTCGACCGGGTCGGAGGCGAAGCCGGTCGGCATCTGCCCGTAGGCCTTCTTCAGCTTCTTGAGCAGGATCGGGACCCATGACGCGCCGGCCTCGATGCTGGCCACCCGGATGCGCGGGAAGCGGTCGAAGAGCCCCTGGCAGACCAGGGCCGCCATCGTCTCGTAGGGCGGTCGGTCCGCACTGAGGACCATCTGGAGCGGGGAGTGGCGGAACGCCTCCACGTCGTGGCGCGGCTCCCAGTCGGCCAGGTAGCGCGAGTAGCCGGCGTCTCCCGAGTGGATGCCGACCGTGACGCCCGCCTCGTTGACCAGGGCCCAGAAGGGATCGAACCGGGGGTCGGCCGGTGACGTGAGGCCGGCCGGCGTGTGAGCCGGGCCGCCCTTGATGCACACGACCCGCGCGTCGAGGTCGAGGACCCGCCGCAACTCCGCCACCGCCGCGTCGACGTCGATCAGGGTGAGCATGGGCGCGGCGAAGATCCGCTCCTCGTACGCGTAGCCCCAGTCGTCCTCCAGCCAGCGGTTGAAGGCGCCGAACGCGGCCACGAGCGCCGCCGGGTCGTCGGCCAGCGACTCCTCCATCCCGACCCCGAGCGTCGGGAACATGAGGCAGCCGTCGATGCCCTGCGCGTCCATCACCTTGAGGCGGGCGTCGCGGTCGCGATACTCGGGCCGGACGGGCTCGAGGTCCCCGAAGAGCGCACGCATGTCCTTGGCGTTGGGGTTGCGACCCCGGAAGTACTCGTCGAGGCTGCCCGGCTTGGCCACCGGGTCGAAGAGCGGGTTCGGGATGAAGCGGTTGATCCGGCCGCCGACGAGCAGGCGCCGCTTCCCGTCGATCTCGGCCCACTGCATGGCCCGCTTGGCCATCTTGGGGTCGATGTGGCGGGTGTAGGCGTCCGGTGCCTCGTAGTAATGGTTGTCCGCGTCGAACACGCCGTAGCCGGGCCGCGTCGTCGCGCTCACGAGTCCAGGCCCAGGACGCGCAGCGCGTTGGTCCGCAGGAACTTCGGCCACACCTCGTCCTTGAACCCGACGTTGGGCATCTCGGTCATGATCCGCTCCACCGACAGGCCCATCGGGAAGTAGCCGGCGTAGATGATTTTGTCGGCACCGCGCGTGTTCGCGTAGTCGACGATGTTCTTCGGGTAGTACCTCGGGGCGAAGGCGCTCGTCGAGTAGTGGAGGCCAGGCCACTTGAGCATCAACTTCACGGCCAGCTCGGTCCAGGGCTCACAGCCGTGGCGGGTGACGAAGATCAGGTCCGGGAAGTCGAACATCACCTCGTCGATGAGTTCGACGTGCTGACATGCCGCCTTGAGCCGGGGGCCCGGGATGCCGGCGCACACGAAGATCGGGATCTTCAGCTCGACGCACTTGGCGTAGAGCGGGTACATCTTCTTGTCGTTGATGGGCACCTGGGGGAAGGTTCCCGCCGGGAAGACGCCCACGGCACGCACACCGTAGGTCTCGTACTCCTTCACCAGCCGCTGAATGCCCGCCATGCCGTCGTTGGGGTCCGCCGACGACGACGCGATGAACCGATCGGGGTGCTTCGCCAGGGCCTCCTCACCGATCCCGTTGCAACCGATGAGGCCCTTCTCGATCCCCCAGCGGTCCATCTCGCGCAGGGTGACCCCGATCGGGTCGTCGGCGCCCTCGAGCTCGCGCTCGGGGACCTGCTTGAACATGTACTCGGCGGGGAACGCCATCTTCTCCTTCGACTCGGCGTCCTTGGTCTGCCGGGTGATGAACCTGTAGACCTCCTTCATGTCGCCGTGGGGAAAGCCGATCATGGTGTCGACGATCCCGATGTCCGTTGGCATGCCCACTGCGCGTGATCCCTCCTGCCGGCCCGTCGTGCGCCCGCCGTTCCGTCTCGGCGGCCCGGGCCCGGTTCGGGCATGATGTTAGAATCGGATTCTAGTTCTGACAAACTGAGGCTCGGGGGGCTCGAGAGGATGATGGACGACATCGGCACCGGGACCGGCACGGATCTAGCGGTCATGGCCTCCGCCCCGGCCCCCGAGCCCAAGCCTTCGCCTCGCCTGAGCTCCCGGCAGGCGGCGCGGCGCCAGCGCCTGCTCGATGCCGCGCTCGGCCTCCTCGAGGCGCGCGACTACGAGCGGATCTCGGTGCGCGAGGTGGCGGAGTCGGCCGAGGTGGCCCTGGCCACGCTCTACCACTACTTCCCCTCCAAAGAGCACCTCTTCGCCGAGGCGCTCGTCCAGTGGGCGTCGACGCTCGGGCCCGGCGTGACGCGGCGGCCGCTCACCGGGTCGACGCCCGCGCAGAAGGTGGAGGAGGCGCTGCTCCGCTCCGCCCGGGCCTTCGAGCGCCGCCCGCAGCTGGCCCGGCTCCTCACGCGCTTCGAGACGTCCGAGGAGCCGTTCGCACGCGAGGTGCTGGCGCGACTCGACGCCACCACGACGGACGTCTACCTCGAACTCCTGGCCGACCTGCCACGCGACGAGGCAGTACGAGTCGTCCGGGTCCTCGACGGCGTGTTCGACAGCTCGCTGCGCGCCTGGTCTTCCGGGCGGGCCACGACGGCCGACCTCCACCGCTCCCTCTCCGACGCCGTCCGGCTCGTGCTGGGCGACCGGCCCGGTCACAGTGGCGGGCATGGCGGCCCGACCCCATGACCGGAGAGGAGACCGCCGCGCACGTCCTCGGCGGTGTGCGCGTGCTGGACCGGACCACGGGCATCGCCGGGCCCTACTGCACCAAGCTGCTGGCCGACGCCGGCGCCGACGTCGTGAAGGTCGAGCGCGGCGACGGGGACCCGCTCCGCTCCCGGGGCACCGGCGCCCTCTTCGAGTTCCTCAACGCGTCCAAGCGCTCGGTCACCGACGACAGCCAGCTGCTCGCTACCGCCGACCTCGTGGTGTGCGACGAGCCCCTGCCCCCGACGACGCGGGCCAGGCCGGGCCGTCGCAGGTCGTGGTCACAATCACCCCGTTCGGCCGCGACGGACCGTGGGTCGGACGTCCGTGGACCGAGTTCACGCTGCAGGCGGCGTGCGGGTCCACCGGCCAGCGCGGCTTGCCCGAGCGCCCGCCGCTGGCCGCTGGCGGCCGGATCGGCGAATGGGTCGCCGGCACCTACGCCGCGCTGGCGGCGCTGGCCGGACTGCGCGAGGCCCGGCGCTCGGGCCAGGGCGAGGACGTCGACGTCGCCGTCCTCGACTGCATGGCCGTGACCATGGTGACCTACCCCTCGGTCTTCGCCTCCTTCTCGGGCTGGCCGCCCCTCGCCGGCACCGGGCGCAGCGTGCAGCTCCCCTCGATCGAGCCGGCCGAGGACGGCTACGTCGTCTTCACCGCCAACAGCGCTCAGCAGTTCGAGGACTTCCTCGTCCTGATCGAGCGGCCGGACCTCCTCGACGACGCCGAGCTGGCCCAGGTGGCCAAGCGGTTCGCCCGACGGGAGGAGTTCCTCAGCGCCGTACGGGCCCACACCCGCACGCGTACGCGTGCCGAGCTGCTCGAGGAGGCCGCCGTGTACCGCATCCCGGCGGCGCCGGTGCTCGACGCGCCGGGCGTGCTCGCCTTCGAGCACTTCGCCGAACGCCGGGTGTTCGTGCCGTCGCCCTCGGGGCGCTTCGCCCAGCCGCGGGTGCCCTACCGGATCGAGGGCCAGGCGCCACGGTCCTTCACCCCCGCGCCCGACGTCGGCGCCGACGACGGCACGGTCGCGTGGCCGCCGCTCCCGGGGCGGCGGACGGACGGGCCCGGCGACGTGTGGCGCCTCCCCCTCGCCGGCGTGCGGGTGGTCGACCTGACAGCCTGGTGGGCCGGGCCCTCGGCCACCAACGTCTTGGCCGCCCTGGGCGCCGACGTGGTGAAGGTCGAGTCGGTGGCGCGCCCCGACCAGATGCGGCTGAGCAGCACCCGGCGCCCGCCGGCGGACGACTGGTGGGAGTGGGGGCCGATCTTCCACGCTGCCAACCTCTCCAAGCGCGGCGTCACCGTCGACCTCGGCTCCGACGAGGGCATCGGGCTGCTCCGGCGGCTCGTGAGCACGGCCGACGTGGTGATCGAGAACTTCACCCCACGGGTCATGGACCACTTCGGTCTCGACTTCGAGTCCTTGCGGGCCGGCAATCCGGGGCTGGTGATGGTGCGCATGCCCGCCTTCGGGTTGGACGGCCCCTGGCGCGACCGCACCGGGTTCGCCCAGACCATGGAGGCCGTCAGCGGCCTGGCCTGGCGGACCGGGTTCGAGGACGACCTGCCCACGCTCGTCCTCGGCGCCTGTGACCCCCTCGCCGGCGCGCATGCCGTCTTCGCCACGATCCTCGCCCTCGAGGCGCGGCGCACCACGGGCCGCGGGATGCTCGTCGAGTCCGTGATGGTCGAGTCCGCCCTCAACGTCGCCGCCGAGGCGCTGGTGGAGTACGGCGCCGGCGCTCCGGTGCTCGGGCGGCAGGGCAACCGCGGCCCCGACGCCGCACCCCAGGGGGTGTACCCGGGCGCAGCGGACGACTCCTGGGTCGCGCTCGCCGTCGAGAACGACGCGCAGTGGCGCGCGCTCGTGGGAGCCCTCGGGTCGCCTTCGTGGGCCACGGGGGGCGCACTGGACGGCGCGGCGGGACGGCGCGAGCGGCACGACCTGATCGACGGGTACCTGGCGTCCTGGACGAGTCGGCGGCCCGCCGGCGAGACGGCGGCGCTGCTGTCGGCGGCCGGGGTCCCCGCCGAGGAGGTCGTCGCGGCGCGCGACGTCGTGCACAACCCCCAGGTGCGCGCCCGCGGCCTCTTCGAGACCGAGGACCACCCGGTCACCGGCCGACATCCCGTCCCGACCATGCCATTTCGTTTCGCCCACGTGAGCCGGTGGCTCCGAGCCGCCTCGCCCACGCTCGGGCAGCACAACGACGAGGTGCTGGCCGAGATCGGCGTCGGCGAGGGCGAGCGCGAGACGCTGCGGGCGCACGCGGTGATCGGCGAGCGGCTGGTCGGCACGTGACGTGATGTCCGGCCCACGTGATCGGAACGATGGACAGAGCGCCACGGGCGCAGCAGAAGGAGGGTGAGCCATGCGGCGAGCTGACGACATGATCCTCATCAGCGTGGACGACCACATCGCGGAGCCGGCCGACATGTTCGACGCGCACGTGCCCGCGAGGTACAAGGACCTCGCGCCGCGGGTGGTGACCGACGAGCACGGCTTCCAGCAGTGGTGGTACGGGGAGAAGAAGGGGCGCAACCTCGGCCTGAACGCCGTCGCCGGCAAACCGCCGCGAGATGTTCAACGTCAATCCCAGCAGCTACGAGGACATGCGCCCCGGCTGCTACGACGTGCACGAGCGGGTGCGCGACATGTCGGCCGGTGGGCAGCTGGCCGGCCTCAACTTCCCGAACTGGACCGGGTTCTCGGGTCAGGTGCTCAACGAGGGCCCCGACCGCGCCGTCAACGAGGTGATGATCACGGCATACAACGACTGGCACGTCGACGAGTGGTGCGCGGCCTACCCCGAGCGGTTCATCCCCTGTGGCATCCTGCCTCTCTTCGACGTGGACAAGGCCGCCGCCGAGGTGCGCCGCCTCGCCGCGAAAGGCTGCCACGCCGTGACGTTCTCCGAGAACCCCGCCGCCCTCAAGATGCCCTCCATCCACTCGGGGCACTGGGACCCGCTCTTCGCCGCCTGCTCGGAGGAAGGGACGGTGCTCTGCCTGCACATCGGCTCTTCGTCGAAGTCGGCCTCCACCACACCCGACGCACCACCCTCGGTGGCCATGACCCTGTCGTCGTCGATGTCCGTCTACTCGCTGGGCGACCTGATGTGGGCCGATTTCTGGTGGCGCTTCCCCGAGCTGCGCTTCTCCCTCACCGAGGGGGACATCGGCTGGATCCCCTATTACCTGCAGCGCGCCGAGCACATCCACGACAAGCACTCGGGCTGGACACAGCACCACTTCCCCGAGGGCTACGGGCCGTCCGAGGTGTTCCGGGAGCGGATCGTGTGCTGCTTCATCAACGACCCGGTGGGGATCAGCCTGCTCGACCACTTCAACGTCGACAACGTGTGCTGGGAGTCCGACTTCCCGCACTCGGACAGCACCTGGCCCAATGGGCCCGAGGTGAACGAGGCGCAGTTCGCCGCCCTCGACGAGGAGGTGGTCGACAAGATCACCCACCGCAACGCCATGCGGCACTTCTCCTTCGATCCCTTCGCCGTCAGGCCCCCGGAGCGGTGCACGGTCAAGTCGCTGCGGGCCGAGGCAACCGACGTCGACACCGTGACCCATGTCGGGCGTCCCCCCGACGAGAGCGACCGCGCCTACTTCCAGGCCCTCAGCGCAGCCGGGCGAGCGGCCACCGCCTCCCGCTAGGCGGAGGTTGCGCCGTCGCCGGTCCAGGCGCACACCGGCCCGGCGGCCTGGACCATCTCGCCGAGCTGCCGGTCGTCGGTGGCCAGCGTCCCTCGCCGCACCCCGGCGCTGCCCGAAGCCAGCTCGCCCACCCGCACCAGGTGGGCGTCGGCATCGGGGGTCTCGCCGTCCACCTCCCACACCTCGATCCCCAACGCCACACCCAGCCGGGCCGCCTCGGCCAGGACGCACTCCGTGCGCGCGCCGAGCGGGCCGTCCGCCACCGCCAGCACGGGGCGCATCGGCGCCACCAATCGCGATACCAGCGCGCAGGCCGCCCCCCAGCCCTCGATCGGCGCGGCGGGCACCAGCGCGGACCGGAGCCGAGTGGTGGCGAACGTCCGCGCCACCCAGTAGCCCGCCGTCCCCGGGTCCGCCGCCACCAGGCCGTCCTCCCCCAGCACCTGCCGCGTAGTGGCGCGTCACCAGGGACGGGACGAGGGGCGTGCCCGTCGCCGCCCACCCGGCCTGGGCCACCGCGGCCAGGCGTTGGCGCAGCGGCGGCAGGTCGGAGAAGTCGCCGGCGACCGGCGGCCACCGCTCGGCCAACGGGCCCAGTGCCTCGGGAGCCACCTCCCGCACGGCGCCGCCGGTCGCGGCCCACAGCCGGCGCGGGGCTTCGCGCTCGTCCACGCCGCTCGCAATCACCAGATCGGCCTCCGGGACCCCGCCCAGCTCGAAGTCGCGCGCCTGCAGCCCGACGGTGGCCCAGTGGTGCCGGCTCTGCCAGTGGAACACCCCCTTGGCACCCCACGTGTTGAGCACGCCCAGGCGCCCCACCGCGGCCAGGGCGCGCAGGCCGCCCACCGCCCGGGACTCCACCACCCCGGGCCCGGCCAACACGACTACCCGCTCTGCCCGGGCCACCTCGCCCACCAGCGCGTCGTCGGGCTCGGCCCACCCCCGCCCGGGGCCGGGCAGGGCGATGAGGGCGCCCGCCGCCCGCACGCCCGGGTCGACGGCCACCTCCACCCGCACGCCGTGCCCGTCCCGGCCCCGCGCCAGGGCCGGCGCCAGGCTCCGCAACGCCTCCACGTCGGCGACCGCCACCACCTCGCCGGGCAGCCCCGGGTCGGGCCCGCCACGCGGGCTCGGACCGGGGACCACGAACGATCCCGTCCCGAGGTGCGCCGCCGCCGCCACCCCGTGCACGGCCCGGTGGGCGTGGGCCGCCAGCACCGCCACGGCGGGATCGGCCAGCTCGGTGACCGGGACCCCGGGCAGGGGCTGCCCGTAGACAGCGCCGATCCCGGCCGCCGCGAGCACCCGGGCCAGGAGCTCCCCTGCCGTCATCGGGGCGCCCCGCGCCTCCCTGCGGCGCCCGCCATCGTCAGCCCTCGCCGCCCGGGCCGATGGGCTGCCAGTTGGGCTCCCGCTTCTCGGCGAAGGCGCGTGGGCCCTCTTCCTGGTCCGGATGGCCCCACATGGAGACGAGCTCCTTGGCGCCCGCCCGCACGCGTCGGTCAGCCCGGACTCGAGCGCCCCCCACAGCGCGCGCTTGGTGGCCGCCATGGCGGCCGGCGAATTCTGGGCGATCTTCTCGGCCAGCGCCTGCGCCTCGTCGCGGAGCCTGTCGGGGGGGTCGACGATCTGGCTGATCATGCCGAGCGCGTAGGCCCGCTCGGCCGAGATCCGCTCGTGGCGGCCGACCAGGGCCATGCGCATGACGGCCTCGAAGGGGATCTTGCGCGTGAGGCCGATGGCCTCCATGGCCACCACCTGCCCCACCGAGACGTGCGGGTCGAAGAACTGCGCGTCGGACGCGGCGATGACGATGTCGGCCTCGGCCACCCAGTGGAACCCGCCGCCGGCGCAGATGCCGTTGACCGCGGTGATGACCGGCTTCCAGATGTGGTTCTGCCAGGCGGTGAAGTGGTAGTCGAACTTCTCGATCGACTCGCGGTAGCGCTCGAAGCCGATTCCGTCCTCGGCGATCTCCATCACGTCCACGCCGGTCTGGAAGGCGCGGCCCTCGCCCGTGTGCACGATGACGCGCACCTCGGGGTCCTCGTCGAGCGCGCGCCAGGCCGTCTCGAACTCGTCGCGCATGTGGGAGTTCATCGCGTTGAGCCTGTCCGGCCGGTTGTTGATCAACCAGCCCACCGGGCCGCGCCGCTCCAGCAACAGGGTGTCGAGGGTCGGGTAGGTCACTGCACCTCCACGATCACGTCAGGGCTCGGTCCGCTGCACCGGAGCCAGCGGCTGCCAGTTGGGCTCCCGCTTCTCGGCGAAGGCGCGTGGGCCCTCTTCCTGGTCGGGATGGCCCCACATGGAGACGAGCTCCTTGGCGCCCGCCACGCACGCGTCGGTCAGCCCGGTCTCGAGCGCCCCCCACAGCGCGCGCTTGGTGGCCGCCATGGCGGCCGGGGAGTTCCGGGCGATCTTCTCGGCCAGCGCCTGCGCCTCGTCGCGGAGCCTGTCGGGCGGGTCGACGATCTGGCTGATCATGCCGAGCGCGTAGGCCCGCTCGGCCGAGATCCGCTCGTGGCGGCCGACCAGGGCCATGCGCATGACGGCCTCGAAGGGGATCTTGCGCGTCAGGCCGATGGCCTCGTAGGCGGTCACCTGGCCGACCGAGACGTGCGGGTCGAGGAACTGCGCGTCGGACGCGGCGATGACGATGTCGGCGTCGGCCACGAAGTGCAGGCCGCCGCCGGCGCAGACGCCGTTGCACCGCGGCGATGACCGGCTTCGACACCTCGTTGTGCCACGCCGTCATGCGCAGCTCGGCCCGCTTGGTCCGCCGCGACTGCTCGCGCAGCGCCTCGGGCTCCCGGGCCAGCTGGACCACGTCGAGCCCGGTCTGGAAGGCCGGCCCTCGCCGGTGTTGACGATGACCCGCACCGTCGGGGTCGGCGTCGAGCTCGCGCCAGGCCTCCTCGAGCTCGTCGAGCATGCGGGCGTCCATGGCGTTGCCGGCCGCCGGCCGGTTGAAGATCAGCCAGCCCACCGGGCCGCGGCGCTCGACGAGCAGGGTCTCGTAGGCCATCAGCTGCGCGGGATCTCGCGCCACGGCGCGCCCTGGCACGGGTCGGGCTCGCGGGGCAGGCCGAGCACCCGCTCGCCCAGGATGTTCTTGTTCACCTCGGTCGTGCCGCCCTCGATGGTGTTGGCCCGGCTGCGCAGCATGCCGCGCACCTCGTAGGGCAGCGTGGCCGCCCAGGCACCGGGCTCGGTGGGCGCCTCGGGCGACTGGGTCGTCCAGGCGATGGCGGCGGTCCCGAGCAGGTCGACGGCCAGCAGCTGGATGCGCTGGTTCAGCGATCCCTGGTGCACCTTGCCGATCGAGCTCTCCGGTCCAGGTGCGCGCCCGGCGCGCAGCTGGGCCCGCACGCGCTGGTTGGTCCAGTCGCGGATCTGCTCCTCGCACCACAGGCGGATCACCTGGTCGCGGTGGACCGGGTTGTCCCACCCACCGGGGCGGCCCTCGGCGGCCAGGCGTTTGGCCAGGCGCACGAGGGAGTCGGCGCCCGAGCCGCCGATGCGGTCCACACCGCCCGACCCGGAACCCGACACCATCTGGCGCTCGCCCGACAGGGTGGCGTTGGCCACCTTCCAGCCGTCGCCGACGTCGCCGACCCGTTGGGCGTCGGGCACGCGGGCGCCGTCGAGGAACACCTCGTTGAAGTCGACCTCGCCGCCGATGTGGCGCAGTGGCCGGACCTCGACGCCGGGCTGGTGCAGGTCGATCAGGAAGTAGGTGATGCCCTCGCGCTTGGGCACGTCGGGGTCGGTGCGGGCCAGCAGCACGGCGTGGTCGAGATGTGGGCCCAGGTGGTCCACACCTTCTGGCCGGTGACCACCCACTCGTCGCCGTCGCGCTCGGCCCGCGTGGCCAGCGAGGCCAGGTCGGAGCCCGCGCCCGGCTCGCTGAAGAGCTGGCACCACATCTCCTCGTTGCGCACGATCGGCGGCAGGAAGCGCAGCCGCTGCTCCTCGGTGCCGTGGGCGAACAGGGCGGGCGCGGCCAGGTTGAGGCCGAGCGGGTTGAGCCGGCCCAGGTTGAAGGGCCGCAGCTCCGCGTCGACCCGCCGCGCCGTGGCCGGCGCCAGGTCGAGCCCGCCGTACTCGACCGGCCAGGTCGGCACGACGAGCCCGAGGCGCCGAACATCGGGTACCACGCCTCGTAGTCCCTGCGGGTCCGTACGGTGCGCACCGCGGCGGGCCCGCCCCGCCGGCCCGCCTCGACCCAGGTCCGGGGGACGGACTCCTCGCACCCAGGCGCGGACCGCCGCCAGCACCTCGTCGAGCGGCGGTGTCGGGGCCGACATCGAGCCGGCCGGGAGTCGCTCATCGCCCCTTGAACTGCGGCGGGCGCTTCTCGACGAACGCGGCCAGTCCCTCGCGGAAGTCCTCGCTGCGCGACGACAGCTCCAGGGCGAACGCCTCGTTGCGCAGGTGCTCGGGTAGGGGCGCCGTCGCTCCCGCGTGCAGCAGCCACTTGGTCAGTCCGAGCGTGACCGTGGGAGCGGCCGCCAGCCGGTCGACCAGTGCTTGCACCTCACTCGACGAGCGCGTCGGCCGGCACGGCGCGGTGGACCATGCCCCAGGCCGCCGCCTCGGCCCCCGAGACCGCCTCGTCCGAGCAGCAGCATCTCGCGGGCCCGCACCTCGCCGACGCGACGCGGCAGCAGCCAGGTGGCGCCGCTGTCGGGCGTGAAGCCGCGCTCGGCGAAGGGCTCCCACAGCCGCGCGTCGTCGGCGACGACGGCGAAGTCGGACGCCAGGGCGAGGTGGAGGCCGATGCCGGCCGCCCAACCCTGCACCTGGCACACCACGGGCATCTGCGCGGTGAGCAGGAGCGGGATCAGCCGGTGCGCCTCGGTGGGCAGCCGCCGCTGGATGCTGCCCACGCGTGGCCGCGCCGTCGGAGGCGTTGCGGGCGACGATGTCGAAGCCGCCGCAGAAGTGGTCGCCCGCGCCGCGGATGAGCACCACGCGCACCGACTCGTCGGGGCCGGCGGCCGAGAGCGCGGTGATCAGCGCGGCCACCATCGGGGTCGGTCGAGCGCGTTGCGCTTCGCCGGGCGGTCGAGCGCGAGCTCGAGCACCGGGCCGTTCTGCCGGATCGGCACGCCCTCGGCAGACTGGTACGGGCTCACGCGCCGAGGTACCTGTCGCTGATGGCCCCGAGCAGCGCCTTGCAGGTCGGTCGCGCCGCCGGGCGGATCGGGCAGGCGCACCGGGCCGTGCTCGCGGCTGGGCAGCAGGATCGTGGCGTGGCCGGGGGTGGTGAGCTCGCCGCGCTGGTTGACGGCCGCGAGCTCGAGGTCGACGGCCGGCCGGTCGCCCTCGGCGAGGTACTGGCGGGTCACCGTGCCCGACAGCCACTGCGTGTCGCCGACGTAGTTGAACTTGCGGAACTCGCAGTCGAGCTTCCACAGCCAGGCGTCGTCGCCCATCCAGTCGGTGCAGAGGTGGATGAGCCACGTCTCGCGCATGCGGCCGTAGTCGAAGGTGGTCGGGTTGCCGGCCCGCCGGGCGAACTCCGGGTCCCAGTGCACGCGCTGCATCACGTCGGGGACGTTGAGCTCGTCGCGGTGGAAGAAGCGCGGGATCCGCTGTCCGGTTCTGGTAGCCGAGCCGCAGCGGCTTGACGCCGTACAGGCCCATGCCCATGCCGACGTGCCAGCAGATCATGTCGGTGACGGTCAGCGGGCCCTTCACCATGGGGCCGACCTCGTCGCCCTCCGCCACGTCCTCCCACCAGCGCGGCTCGGCGCCGCGCGGCGCCTCCGACGCGTACTGCGTCTCGATCGCGTCGATCTCCTCGTCGGTGTACGGCGTGAGCTCGACCGCGTCGTACTTCTTCCGCTCGCGCGCCTTGCGTCCGCTCGGTGCGGATCATCAGCCGGTACTGGGCGGAGAGGAGCGGGCCGTCGGCGTCGCGGAAGACCTGGGCGGTCCACTCGTGCACGGCGCGCCCGGCGAACTCGCTCGGCTTGTCGAGCACGCCGACCAGCGCGTTGCGCCGCGTCACCCGGCGGTCGGGCCGCAGCGGCGCCCACCACTCGCGCGCGCTGGCCGAGTAGAAGGCGTGCACGCCGCGCAGCGGGTCGCCCTTCATCAGGTCGCGGTGCTCCTCGGGCGACCTCGGTCACCTCGTCCTCGCCGATCAGCGTGTCGCCGCCGACCAGCGGCGGCGGCGCGATCGACGCCGCCCCAGCGGGTGCCTGTGGCGTACTCCGGGTCGCACCACAGCGGGTTGTCGTCGCCGTAGGCCTCGGCCACGTGGCGGAAGGCGTCGGCGCCCGGGCTGGCGTAGTGCGGCGGGCACCGGGTGCGGCTCGGGGATGCCGATGCGGGCGCGCAACCGTGCGATCCCCGCTTCGGTGATGGAGCCCTCGGCCACGAAGTCGCATATTATATGAAGTCTGCTGGAGGACGCCCTGGCCGTTCCGCCTGCCCGCGCACCGGCCGAGGAGGGACTCGCGATGGCCAACGACAAGGTCTACATCCACGAGTTCATCGACATCATCGGCCACAACCGCGCCAACTACATGCATCACATGACGGCGAACTGGAGCCCCATCGCCCAGGAGGAGCGGCACCAGCTCTGCTACGGCGTGTGGGGCATCGTCGGGTCGACCGGGCAGTGGCCAGCGACGGTCAACATGTGGGAGGAGGACGGCTGGGACGGCCTGGCGCGTTCATTCGGGCACGAGCTCGGCCACGCCCACCTCCAGGACCCGAAACTGGCGCGTTGGTGGGCCCGGGCGTCGGAGTTCCGCTCGGGCGGGTTGGACCGGATCCTGGTGCCCGCACCCTGGTCACCCACCATCGAGGAGCTCTGCGCGCGGGGCGCCGGCGGGGCGCTCTACGCGCACGACCAGGTCACGGTGGCCCCTGGGTGCGCCGGCGATTACCTCGACCTGGCCCGTGAGGCGGGTGGATCCTTCTACGCCCAGCACGGCTGGCAGCTGATCGGCGCCTTCGAGACGGCGTTGCGCCACGACGACGAGGCGTTCGTGCTCTGGTCGGTCCCGAGCTGGGAGGAGTGGGGTGCGGCCGAGGCCGCCCTGCCGCGCCGGACACCCCTGGCGCGAGCGCCAGCGCGCCGCGGTGCGCGACGTCAGGCGGATCCTGCTGGTCGACGCGCCACTCAGCCCGCTGCGCACCGGACGCCAGCCGGCCCGCAGCGACCGCGACGACAGCTGGTCGGAGGAGTAGGGCGGCGATGCCGGTACGGCGGGCGTTCAGTCCGCCGCGGCGGCGCCTCCGGGCGCCGGGAGCTCCGTCGCCAGCTGCGTGCGCATGAGCTTGCCGATCTCGTTGCGCGGCAAGGACGTGGCCCGCTCGAACGCCACCGGCACCTTGTAGGGGGCCAGCTCGGCCCGGCACGCGGCCTCGAGCTCGTCCTCACCGGCGTCGCCCACGATCACGGCCACCGGGACCTCGCCCAGACGCTCGTCCGCCCGGCCCACAACGGCCACGTCGTGCACCCCGGGCACCAGGCGGAGGACCTCTTCCACCTGCTCGGGGAAGACCTTGTTGCCGCCACGGTTGATGAGGTCCGAGGTGCGGCCCTCGATCCACACGAAGCCGTCGGCGTCGACCCGGGCGTGGTCACCGGTCCGGACGAACCCGTCCGCGTCCACACGGTCCTGGAGCGACGCGCCCCCGGCGTAACCGGCGGCCATCCGGGGAGGCCGCACCAACAGCTCGCCGACCGTGCCGGGCTCGACGCCGTCGCCACGCCCGTCGACCACGCGGATGTCGACGCCGGGGTGCGGGCGCCCGGCTGCGCCCAGCTTCTCGGGGTGCTCGCGGGCGTCGGCCGCCGTCCATCCGACGACCTCGCCCACCTCCGCCTGGCCGTAGCTGTTGAGGACCACGACCCCGAAGCGGTCCATGAAGCGCCGCGCCGCCGGCGGGGAGAGCGGGGCGGTGATGCTGCGCACGTAGCGCAACGGGGTCAGATCGCTCACCGCGTCGTCGGTGGCCAGCATGACCATGGCGGCGGGCGGCAGGACGGTCGAGCGGATCTGGTAGCGATGGACCAGCTCGGCGAACTCGCCGGTGGCGAACCGCGCCATCAGCACCACGGCGGCACCGGCGCGAAGGCCGAAGCAGACGTTGTAGATGCCGGCGTTCAACGCCACCGACACCGGCACCAGGTTCGGGGTCGGCTCGCGCACCCCTCCCTGCTTCCCGGTCGAATGCTCCCGCTTCGCCGCGTTCTCCTTCTCGCCGTCCCGTGCACCGCTGTCGCCACGCAACGGCTTGAGCACCCGGTCGAGCAGCTCGAGGTACCCGCTGTGCGTCTGGAGGATGGCCTTGGGCGGTCCGGTGGTCCCCGACGTCCAGGTGACGAAAGCCACGTCGGGGTCGTGGCGCATGGGGTCTGCGAGGAGCCGTAGCCCGGCGGCGTCGATCACCGCCGCGGGCCGGACGGTCTCGAGGATGTGGCGCACCTCGGCCTCCGGGGAGCGGTCGTTGACCGGCACGAACACGGCGCCGGACCGCCAGATGCCGGCCATGGCCGTGACCAGCTCCGGCCCGCTCGGCAGCCGCACCGCCACGCCCTGGCCGGGCTCCACCCCGGCTGCCGTCAGCTCACCCGCGGTGGCGCGCGCCGTGGCGCGCGCCACGCCGGCCGTGACGGTGCGGTCAATGGTGCACAGCAGGTCGCGTTCGTCGGCGAAGGGGTGATCGAACAGGAGGTTGGCCAGGTTGTCCGTCATCGGCTGCCGCACCTCCTCTGACCTGCCTGCGAAGTTACATACAATATCCGGTCGCCGGTATTGGGCCGCCGGTATCGGGCCGCCGGGAGCGGCTCCGGGCGCACAGGAGGGATCACGAGTGGCCGATGGCATCTGGGCTGGTGGGGAGCAGTTCACGGTCCCCCAGCTGTTCGCGCGCCGGCTCGAGTCGGACCCCGACGGCGAGTACCTCGACCTGGGCGGCGTGAAGCTGTCGGCCGGCGACGTCATGCAGGCGGCCGGCCGCTTCGGCGGCGCGCTCCACGAGCTCGGGACGGCGCAGCACGACCGGGTGGCCTCGCTGATCGAGAACTCGTCCCCGGCGCTGCTGACGTGGGCGGGAACGGTGTGCGCCGGCCGCATCGCTGTCCCCATCAACACCGCCTACAAGGGCGCGTACCTCACGCACCAGCTCTCCGACTCCGGTTCGCGCGTGCTCGTGGTGGCGGCCGGCTACTTCGAGCGGGTGGCGGCCATCGCCGAGAACGTGCCCACGCTCGAGCACGTGGTCATCGTCGACGACGTCGACGCCGGCGACGACGAGCCCGAGGCCGACGGTACGTCGGCAGTCGGGGACGTGCCGTCGCTGGACCGGGTGCGCGTGCACCGCTGGGACGACCTGATGGCCGCATCGGGCGGGGCACCCCCGGTTGACGTGCGCCCCTCGGACCTGGCCACGTTCATCTACACCGGCGGCACCACCGGGCTGTCCAAGGGCTGCATGCTCAGCCACAACTACCACGAGGCCCTGGCCCGGCAGATCGGGGTCTGCTGGAAGCGGACGGCCGACGACGTCGTGTGGACGCCGCTGCCGATGTACCACTTCAACGCGCTGGTGACCGCCATCGTGGGCACCCTCCTCTACGGCGGGCGCGGCGCCATCTTCCGGCGCTTCTCGGTGTCGCAGTTCTGGCCCGAGATGAACCGGGTGGGCGCCACCATCACCTCGACCCTCGGCACCATGGCCTACCTGCTGGCCCACGACGTCGACCGGCCCGAGATGCCCGGATCGGGAGCGCCAGAGGCCAACCGCACGCTGCGGCTGATGGGCGCGGCCCCGCTGCCGCCCGAGGTCGACTCGGTCATCAAGGCGCGCTTCGGGATCCACACGTTCAGCGGCGCCTACGGCGTCACCGAGGCCAGCCTGATCTCGTGGCAGCCGCCGGGCGTGGAGAACCGGCCCAACGCGGCCGGCGTGGTCAACGACGAGTACTTCGACGTCCGCATCTTCGACGACGACGACCACGAGCTCCCTGCCGGCACCGACGGCGAGATCGTCATCCGGCCCAAGCACCCCCAGGTGATGTTCGAGGGCTACTGGGGCCGACCCGAGGTCACGGTCGAGACGACGCGCAACCTCTGGTACCACACGGGGGACATCGGTCGGATCGACGAGGACAGATACCTCTACTTCGTCGACCGCAAGGCCGACTACCTGCGCCGGCGGGGTGAGAACATCGCGAGCTTCGAGGTGGAGCGCATCATCATGGGCCACGGCGCGCTGGCCGACGTCGCCGTCCATGCCGTGCCCAGCCCGCTGACCGAGGACGACCTCAAGATCACCGCCACGGTGAAAGAGGGGGCGAACCTCACCGAGGAGGAGCTGTTCCGCTGGTGCATCGACCAGCTTCCCTACTTCTGCCTGCCCCGCTACATCGAGTTCCGCGACGCGCTCCCCCGCAGCCCGGTGGGGCGCGTGCTCAAGCGCGACCTGCGCGACGAGGGGGTCACGCCGGCGACCTGGGACGTCGAGGCGGCAGGGATCGAGTACGAGAAGCGCTGAGCCGGCGCCCGGCGGGAGCGCGGGCGCCCACGGGTATCGTCACAGGGGTCCGGCCCCGAACCGGCGCCGAAGGGAGACATGATGGACGCAGGGGACCTGATCCTCGTCAGTGTCGACGACCACCTGGTCGAGCCGCCCGACCTCTTCGAGGGACGCGTGGCGGCCCGCTATGCCGACGCGGCGCCGAGGGTGGAGCGCCGGCCTGACGGCTCCGACGTCTGGACCTTCAACGGCACGGTCATCCCCAACATCGGCCTGAACGCCGTGGCCGGACGGCCCAAGGAGGAGTACGGCATCGAGCCCACCGCCTTCGACGAGATGCGCCCGGGCTGCTTCGACGTCCACGAGCGCATCAAGGACATGAACGCCGGTGGGGTCCTCGCCTCGATGTGCTTCCCGTCCTTCCCCGGGTTCAGCGGGCGGCTCTTCGCCGCCTGCGAGGACAAGGACCTCGCCCTGGCCGTGCTGCAGGCCTACAACGACTGGCACATCGACGAGTGGTGCGGCGCCTACCCGGGCCGCTTCATCCCGATGGCCCTCCCCGTGCTCTGGGACGCCGAGCTGGCCGCCGCCGAGGTGCGGCGGGTGGCGGCGAAGGGCTGCCACTCCCTGACCTTCACCGAGAACCCGGCCACGCTCGGCTACCCGAGCTTCCACGTCCGAGCACTGGGACCCGCTGTGGCGCGCCGTGTGCGACGAGAACGTGGTGGTGTCGATCCACCTCGGCTCGTCGGGCCAGCTCGTCGGTCACCGCGCCCGACGCGCCGGTCGACGTGATGATCACCCTGCAGCCGATGAACATCTGCCAGGCCGCCGCCGACCTGCTGTGGTCGCGGGTGATCAAGGAGTTCCCCGACATCCGCTTCGCGCTCTCCGAGGGCGGCACCGGCTGGATCCCGTACTTCCTCGACCGGCTCGACCGCACCTACGACATGCACCGCGCCTGGACCGGGCCAGGACTTCGGCGACCGGCTGCCCGAGCGAGGTCTTCCGCGAGCACTTCCTCACCTGCTTCATCGCCGACCCGGTCGGGATCGAGCTGCGCAACGACATCGGCCTCGACAACATCGCCTGGGAGTGCGACTACCCGCACTCGGACTCGTCGTGGCCGGAGGCCCCCGAGGAGCTGGCCCGGGTGGCTGCCGACGTGCCCGACGACGAGCTGGCCAAGATCACCTACGAGAACGCCTGCCGCTGGTACTCCTTCGACCCGTTCGCCCACCGGCCCGAGGAGCGGTCCACCGTCGCCGCGCTGCGCGCCGAGGTCGGCCGGCCACGACGTCTCGATCCACTCGTTCGACAAGGGCCGCTTCGAGCGGACCCACAAGGGCACTGACCTCGGGAAGCTGGCCGAGAAGGCCACCGCCTGACCCCTCGGGGCGCCCACCACCCCAGAGCGCCGCCGTCTAGGGTGCGCCTCCGTCGGGACGGGCGACCGCCCCACGCGAGACCGGGGGAACGGTGCGTCTTCGATCTGCGCTCGTCGGACTGTGCGCCGCGGCCGCGGCGCTGGCCACGTGCGCGCCCGGTGGGGCGATCACCGGCCAGGCGAGCGCCCAGGGTGCACCGGCTGCGCACAGACCGGGCACGTACGGTGTCGGCACGGTGGTGCAGACCTACGTGGACCCGTCACGGCCGACGCCCGCATACGCCGGCCGGCCCGCGCTGTCGTCGCGCACCTTGCCGACGACCGTGTGGTACCCGGCCACGGCGGGGACCGCCGCTTCGCCCGCCCCGGGGGGCGCGCCGGCCAAAGCGGGGGCGCCGTACCCACTCATCGTCTTCGCCCACGGGCTCGGCGCTGACCCCCAGGTCTACCGGCCCTTGCTGGCGGCCTGGGCCTCGGCCGGGTTCGTGGTCGCCGCCCCCGCCTTCCCGCTCACCAGCGACACGGGTGTCCCCGGGGGCACCGACCCCGACGACGTCTCGCACCAACCCGGGGACGTCAGCTACGTGATCACCCGGGTACTCGGTGCGTCCGCCGGGACCAGTGGGGAGCTGGCCGGCCTGGTGGCACGCCACGTGGTCGGCGTGGCCGGCCACTCCGAGGGCGGCATCACCACCATGGGCTTGTTCAACACCTGCTGCCGCGACCCGCGGGTCGAGGCGGCTGCCGCCTTCTCCGCCTCCCCCCAGCAGTTCCCGCACGGCCACTACGTCTACGACGGCCGGCCGCCCATGCTCATCGCAGGCGGGACGGCCGACCCCCTGGCCGACTACGACCAGATGGTCAGCGTCTTCAACCGCCAGACCGGCCCAAAGGCGATGCTCACGCTCGAGGGAGCGTCCCACACCGACTGGCTCCAACCGGGCTCCCGGTGGTACCCGAGCACCGTCGCCGCGACCACCGACTTCTTCTCCCGGTACTTGACCGGTTCACGTTCGGCCGGCGCCCGGCTTGCCCGGGACGGACAGTCGGGCGCCACCGCCGTCCACTACCAGCCGCAGGCCGGCTCGGGCCTCACGGTGGCCACGCAGCCGGTGCCCAAGACGGACCGCCACGCCTCGGTTACCCCGTCGAAGGAGCTGACCGACGGCCAGGTGGTCACGGTGCGGTGGCGCGGGTATCTCCCGGGAAAGGTCGTGAACATCGTCGAGTGCTCCCCGGGGCACGGCATAACCGGCTGCGACGCCGCCGCGGGCCGCATCCTGGTCCCGGATCCTTCCGGCAGCGGCATGGCCCAGCTCACCGTCGTCGAGGGAACGGTCGGATCGGGCGTGTGCGACCCGGCGCATCAGGGTTGCGTGGTGGACGTGAACGACGCCGGGCTCACGGCGCACTCGGCCACCGAGGTGGTCCCCATCACCTTCGCCCGGCCCGCCAAGCCCTGAGGGCGCCGGCGACGCCGCGGCCGCGTGCTCGGCCGGCGCTCATTCGGCCGGGAGGAACTCCCTGTCGAGCACCGGGGCCAGCTCGGCCTTCCCGTCGGTCGGGGCGGGGTCCGTGGCCCCGACGGCATCGTGCAGGACGACGCGGTCACGGCCCTGCCGCTTGGCCTGCATCAGGGCGTCGTCGGCCCGGCGGAGTACCGCCTCGAGTTCCTCACCGGGCTCAGCCTCGGTGATGCCGAAGCTCACCGTGAACTTCGGCAGCCCCCCGACGGTGATGGCGGCGTCGAGCCGTGTGCGCACCGTGTTCAGCGCCCGCGTGGCTTCGATGGCCGAGCAGTCGGGGAACGCGATGGCGAACTCCTCTCCGCCGTAGCGCGACACGACGTCGCTGCCGCGCAGCGCGTCGCGCAGAACGCGGGCGAAAAGGCGCAGCGCGCGGTCTCCCGTCTCGTGCCCGTAGGTGTCGTTCAGCGTCTTGAAGTGGTCGAGGTCCGCCATGGCCACCGCCACCGGATGCAAGTGCGACGGAACGGCGGCGACCTGCTCGGAGAAGGAGCGCCGGTTGAGCAGGCCGGTCAATGTGTCGGTGGACGCCTGGAGCTGCGTCTCGGCCATGACGCGGAGCAGGCCGATGCGGGCGCCGGCCAGCTTGGCCAGCGTCGCCAGGTCGTCGATGTGATCGTCCTCGATCTTGACGCCCGGCTCCCCGGTGGCGTGGATCACGCCGACGGTGCGACCCATGATGGACACCGGCACGCACAGGGCGGACAGGCGGCCCTGCGGCCGGTTGCGCAGCTTGGGGCAGGCGTCGAGATCGTCGCTGTCGGCGAACTCCTGGACCTGCGCCCGCCGTGCCGCCGGGCACCGGTCGGGGGAGTCCACACCACAGCTGGGCGGCTTGCCCTCGGGTCCGACGGCAGCCATCCGGTGCAGGTGGGCATGGCTGTTGTCGGCCAACAGGAGCTCCACCGGGGCCTCAGGCAGGACGGCGCCGAACGAGCGCTCGATCACGTCGATGACCTCGGGTTCACCCTCGGCCATGTCCAGCGCGTTGGCCAGCCGGCTCTCGAAGCGCTGACGCTGGACCTGCGAGTCGCGGATCTGCGCCTCGCGGTCCGCGTTGGCGAAGGCGTTGCTCAGCTCGGCGTTGAGGCTCCGCACCTTCTCGTCGGTCTTTCGCTGCTGGCGCTCACCGAAGATCACCAGCACGAAGGCCAGCGGGAACATGAAGGCCATGATGATGCCGACTGAGACCAGGTCGGCGTTGAGGCCCGACGCCAGGGCGTTCCCCGCCATCATGCAGGGGATGAAGATCAGCCCGAACGCGCCGATGGCGATGACGGGGCTGAGGAGACGGAAGCGAGCGGACCTCGCGACCTCCCCGGACCACTCCTCCTCTGTGACCATGCCCCATCCCTTCTGCGTGGCGGGTTCGCGCGGCGCGGCGGGGTGGCGTGGGTGTGGCGCCGGCCCGCGCATGGTGCAACGGGTTCGTTGTCGTCGTCTTGCGCGAAGACCTTGAGGCGGGAGGCAGTGCCGATTCCTGCGCCGATCAACGGCCGGGGCCGAATTGGGTGGGAGTTGGCCGGTGTCCCGCGGCAATTCCGTGGTGATTCCAGCCTGATTGGCACTCTCCCCTTGAGAGTGCTGGGGCCTAGGCTGTCGCACGTGGCGATGGGGAACCGGCCGGACGTCAAGACCGCGCCGGCACCGATCGTTGCCCTTGACGTCACCCTGCTGGCCGAGCAGCTGGCCATCGCCCTGGCCCGGGTGCCCTTCCGGCAGCCCTTCGCTGGCGGCTCCTCCCCGCTCTCGAACCTGGGGGCGTCGGTGACACGCGAGGTGATCCGCTCCCTCATGGGCTACGCCTCGGCGCTGCGCATCCCCGAGTGGCGCTCCATGGAGCTGGTGCTCGACGAGATCTGCCAGTGGGTCATGCCGCCGGTCGTCGCCGCCCTCGAGGTCGAGAGCTTCCCCACCCAGCTCGGCGGCGTGCCGGGGATCTTGTACGTGCCCACGCGGAACCCGCCGGTCGGCGTGGTCCTCTACCTGCACGGCGGGGGCTACATCGGGACCTCCCCGACCATGTACGCCTTCTTCACCGCCCGCGTCTGCCGGACGACGGACTGCGCCGTCTTCGTGGCCGACTACCGCCTGGCCCCGGAGTTCCCGTTCCCCGCCGGGGCCGAGGATGCCTCAGCCGCCTACCGCGAGTTGCGAGCCCTCGGCATCCCCGACGAACGGATCTTCCTCGGAGGCGACTCGGGGGGCGGGGGGCTGGCCAACACGATCCTCCTGTCGTGTCCCGCGCACGTCGAGCCGCTGCGGCCGGCCGGCCTGCTCCTCTTCTCGCCCGAGGTCGATCTTCGCCTCGACGAGCCGTCCGTGTTCGAGAACGCCGACCGCGACATCCTGCCCTGGAACATCCCGACGACGTCCTACCTGCACGGCGTCGACGCCGGCGACTACTCGGTCTCGCCCCTCACGGCGGACCTGCGCGGCTTCCCCCCACCTGTGTCACATGGGGCGGCAACGAGATGTTCCGTGATCCCATCCGCCGTTACGTCGAGTGTCTGCGGGCCGCCGGTGTCCGGACCGAGGCTGAGGAGTACGCCGGCATGTTCCACGTGTTCCAGATCCTGATGCCCTGGGCCGACGACAGCCGGGACGTGTTCCGTCGCGTCAGGGACTTCATCCACGACGTGGTGGCGGACGCCCCGCCGCTCGCGCTCGGTTACCTGCACGAGAAGCTCGGCATCCCGCGCTGAAGGCGCGTTGGTTAGGGTCGCGTCGGCCCCCCGGCGGACGTGCGGAGGGAGGGACCCCGACGGAGGAGACGATGGGCATGAAGACGACCGGCGGCGCGCTGCTGGCGGGAGCCGCCCTGGCGGTGGTGCTCGCCGGCTGCAGCAGCGGCAACAACCAGACGTCTCCGACCACCAGCACCACGGCCGCGGCGACGAGTGCCCCGTGCACACAGAGCGCCATCCTCACCGCCGCGCGGTCAGCCACCGGCCTCGGCCCCGTGCAGTCCGTGGTCAACTTCGGGTGCTCCGGGTCGTGGGCGTACGCCAACGTGACGGTGGGCTCCGGCTCGGCCGCCTTCGACGCCGTGATCGTCCTACAGGCCCAGGGGTCGGCCTGGGCCGTCCAGAACCGGGGCACGGCGTGCTCGAACCATCTCGTGCCCTCGGACCTCTACACCCAGGCCTGCACCACGAGCTGAGCCGGCGACACTCCGAAGGACGACCCGTATCCGGAACAAGGAGCGACCATGAGCGACCACACACCGAGCGGCACCGGGGCGGGGCGGATCGACCCGGTCACGGGCGCGACCCGAGCGCCGGCGGACAACCGTGACCCCGCCTTCGTGGTGCCGGGCCGGGACGAGGCGGCAGCGGCCAAGGTGGCGGCCTTCTCCGAGCGCACGGGCCGCCGGCCCAACATCGTCGTCATCCTCATGGACGACGTGGGCTGGGGGGACTTCGGGTGCTACGGCGGAGGCGCGGCCGTCGGTGCGCCCACGCCGAACGTCGACCGGCTGGCCCGGCAGGGGTTGCTCCTGACCTCGTGCTACAGCGAGCCCTCCTGCACGCCGACGCGGGCGTCCCTCATGACCGGGCGCCTCCCCATGCGCCACGGCCTCCTGATCCCGCCCATGTACGGCATGCCCGGGGGGCTGAGCGGCGAGGTCACGCTGCCCCAGCTGCTCTCGGACGCCGGGTATGTGACCCAGGCCGTGGGCAAATGGCACATGGGGGAGAACGCCGAGAGCCAGCCCCAGAACGTCGGCTTCGACGACTTCTACGGCTTCTTGTCGGTCTCCGACATGTACACCGAGTGGCGCGACCCTTACTTCTTCCCCGAGGTCGTCTACAGCGCGGACCGCACCGAGTGGGTGAAGAACATGCCCTTCAACAAGTGCTTCGTCCACGCCACACGTGACAGCGAGCTCGAGGAGGTCGAAGAGGTCACTGTCCCCGTGCTCTCCCTGCTCGACGACAAGTGGTGCACGTACTCCGAGCGGTTCATCGAGCGCATGGCCGGTGGCTCCGACCCGTGGTTCCTCTACCACTGCACCCGCGGCGCCCACTTCGACAACTACCCGCACCCCGACTACCTGGGCAGCTCACCGGCCAAGCACCCCTACAAGGACGCCATCGTCGAGCTCGACGCCATCTGCGGACGGCTCGTGGCCGCCCTGGAGCGGACCGGCCAGCTCGAGACCACGATGGTGGTGATCTCCTCGGATAACGGCCCCGAGATGGAGACGTGGCCCGACTCCGCCTTCACGCCCTTCCGCTGCGCCAAGGGGTCGACGTGGGAAGGCGGCGTGCGGGTCCCGGCCGTGCTGTCGTGGCCGGGGATGATCGAGCCCGGTCGCACCAGTGACGGTCTGGTCCACCTGCTCGACCTCTTCGCCACCTGCGTGTCCATGGCCGGGGCGGACGACCGCCTCCCCTCCGACCGCTACATCGACGCCGTGGACCAGCTCAGCTTCTTCCTCGCTCCCGACGATGACGAGCTGGTCTCGAACCGCAAGTACCAGCACTACTGGCTGACCTCCAACTACTCGGGGCTGCGGGTCGGCGAGTACAAGTGGATGGTGTCGTCCATCTCCGACGACGACACCGACGTGGTGAACCCCGGTGGGTTCACCGGAGTGGTCCAGCGCTACGGCTACGGCCGCCTCTACAACCTGTACCTGGACCCCAAGGAGACTCACTCCTACATGATCCGCAAGCTCGTGTACATCGACGCCATGATCGGCGAGATGGCGCGCCACAACGCCACCTTCCACCAGTGGCCCAACAAACCCGCGCCGACGGCCGCGCGCTGAGACCGGGCGTCACGGTCCGCCTGCTGGTCGGTCAGCGACGGCCGATCTCGTCGGCCACCTTGCGCAGCTCGTCCCGGAAGTCGGGGTGGGCGATCTCGACCATCAGGTGCGCGCGCTCGCTCACCGTGAGACCGGTCAGCTCGGCGGCGCCGTACTCGGTGATCACCACCCCGGTGTGATGACGCGGGGTGGAGACGACCGAACCCTCCGGGAGCAGGCCGATGATGCGAGAGACCAGGTCGCCGTCCCTGACCGCGGTCGAGTGGAGGCAGACGAGCGAGTGTGAGTCGAGGTGCAGGTCGGCTCCCGCCATGAAGTCCTCGTGCCCACCGACACCCGAAATCTGCCGCCCGTCCACGCTGTCGGCCACGATCTGGCCGTAGAGATCGAGTGAGAGCGCTCCATTGATGGAGACCAGGTTGGCGTTCCGGCCGATGACGGACGGGTCGTTGACGGTCTCGACCGGGAGGAAGACCACATCGTTGTTCTGGTCCAGCCAGCCATAGAGCTCCGCTGTGCCCAGCGCGAAGGTGGTCACTGAGACACCGTCGAAGACGCCCTTGGCGTCGTTGGTCACCTTGCCGGCCTGATGGAGCCGCATGAGCCCGTTGGTGAACATCTCGGTGTGGACGCCGAAACCGCCCAAGGGCCCCTTGGCAAGCTCGGTGGCCACGATGTTGGGGATGGCACCGATGCCGGTCTGGAGCGTCGACCCGTTCTTCACGTAGGCCAGCGCGTTACGGGCGATCGCCGCGTCAACCTCGTCGGTCGGTGGCTCGGTGAGGGCGAAGGGGACGCTGTTGGTCTCCACCAAGACGTCGACAACGTCGACCGGAATGGTGTTGTCGTGGTCGGGTGGCAGGCTTGCCGTGCGCGGGAGGTTCGGGTTGACCTCGACGACCAGGAGTCGGTCGGGGTCCTGCGCAGCGCGGAGGAGCTCGGGACGTGTGGCACCAAGGTGCAGCGAGAGGTTCACCCGTCCCTCGTCGTCGGGTGGAGCCGCCTGCACCACCATGACCCGAGGCGCGAACTTGGCCAGGATCGGACCCATCTGCCGGAAGCCGCCGGGCACCAGCTCCACCTGGTGGCCCATCGAGTGCAGCAGCCGCTCCGCCGGGCCGAAGAAACCGCATCGGTAGCGCACGCCCGGCTTGGCGAAGACCTCGTAGTAGTTCAGGCAGAGCGCGCCGCCGAGCTGCAAGTCCTGCCAGTCGTCACGGTCGCCGAGCGCGGTGAGGAAGCCGTCGGGGTTGGCCGGGCCGAGACCGAAGCCGACGCTGTCGTTCGGACGGATGAGGGCAACGGCCTCCTCCAGAGTGCAGACGGTGGTCATGGACCTGAGTCTCGCATCGAGCCGACGTCGCTCACCAGGGGCTTTCGTCCCGCCGATCCCCGCTGGCCGGAAGCCAACGTCGCCACAACGGGCTGGTTACTTTCGGCTCTACCCGTCGTCGCGGGCGCGTCGCACAATGGATCGCGACACCACCTCTTCCCAGACAGCGGTGCTTGGAGAATGGCGGCCACCCCCCTCGGTCGCCATTTTCCAATTCCGGGGGAGGTACGGGGGCGACCGAGGTCAGCGACCGGTCCGGGTACTGTCGTCGCCACGGCGACGCCCAGGTTGCCCGGGACCGAGAGACCACCATGACCAGCCGCTCCTTCGAAGGCCTCGATGCGACCCTCGGAGGCCTGCACCTGCAGCCGCCGACCGTCGTGTCCGCCGACGACCCCCTCTCCTCGGTGGCCGCGGCCATGGTGGCGGGCGGCGTGTCGTGCGCCATCCTCGCCGAGCCGCCGCTGCGGGTCATCACCGAGCTCGACCTCACCCGCGCGCTCGCCCGGGGCCTCGGACCCGGGGAGCCCGTGGCGTCGATCGCCTCCGAGCACCCGAACTGGGCCCCGCCCTCGGCGAACGTGGCGGAGGCCGCGGCCCTGATGGTCAGCCTGGGCATCCGCCACCTGGTGGTCTTGGACCCCTCGGACCGCCCGAGCGGAGTGGTGTCGATGTCGCAGCTCTTCGACGTCCTGGTCCGCACCCAAGAGCCGATGGCCCTCTACGCCAAGTTCGCCGACATCATGCTCCACGGGGGCGACGGGCGGTTGCAGCCGCCAGGGACGGCAGGGGCCTGAGCCGGGGTATCGCTGAGCCCGCGTCACGGCCGAGCGGGGAGTCGCTCAGCCCCGGGTGATGACGGCCTGCGCGGCCTCGAACGCCCGCTTGACGTCCCCCAGCAGCTTCTCGACGCTCTGCCGCAACGCCTGGGCGCTCTCCGTCGCGTCGGGCCCGGCCTCGCGCAGCCTCGAGTAGGCGGCCAGGCAGGCGTTCTGAGCGATCTCCACCTGCTTCTCGGCCTTCCCGCGCACGTCGAGCTTGGCCAGGTCGGCCTGCACCTTGAGCTGGTCGACCCGCGCTTTCCACTGGTCGAGGACCCCGGTCATCTCCTTGACGACCCCGTCGATGCCCTGGGCGGCGGCCGCACCGCCGTCTTCTGCTGCGGTGTTCGTCATGACGGTCTCCTCTCGTCTCGCGTCCCGCTCTCTTCTCGGTTCCATTGCACCGCGTCGCACGCCCGCGACCTAGGGCCGAAGGCCTCTTTAGCGGCGGGCCAGGGCCGAGAGCGCGCCGGCGAGGACCGCCTGCGGGTCCTGGCGGGCCGTGTCGACGACCATCGCGGTGGGCCAGGGATCCATGCGCCCGGCCAGGAGCCGGCGCACCTCGACCGTGGCCTCCGAGGCATCCTCACCCCGGTCCAGGCGCGCCCCGATCCGCCGGGCCGCCTCCTCCTCGTCGCACGTGCAGCAGACCTCGCACAGGTCGAACCCGGACGCTTCCGCCGCCTGCGCCGCCCGGGCACGCTCCTCGGACGCGACCCAGGAGGCGTCGAGCACGACCGAGCGGCCGGCGGCCATCTCGGCCCCGGCCCGCCGGACGAGCTCGGCATAGACCGCCCCCACCGCGCTCGACGCGTAGCGGTCCGTGTCGTTCGGGGAGACGACCTCGTCGCGGACCTCGTCGGAACGCAGGAGCGCCGACCCGGTTGCCTCGGCGAGGCCCGCGGACAGCGTGCTCTTCCCGGTCCCGGGCAGCCCGCCCACCAGGACCATGCGCCGGCGCGCGCGACGCAGGTGCGAGAGCGCCAGGCGATGGAACCGGCGTGCCGGTACTTCGGCTGCGGCGTCACCCTGCTCGTAACGCAGGCAGGCGACCTTGGCCCGCACGTAGGCGCGGTCGGCGACGTAGTGGTGCAGGAGCACCGATGGGAACGTGGCGCCGGCGCGCTGCTCGTAGGAGGCCACGAAGCGCTCTGCCGCGTCGAGATGCCCGAGCCGCTCGAGATCCATGGCGAGGAAGGCCACATCGCGGCACACGTCGACGTGGCGCAGCTCGTCGGAGAACTCAATGCAGTCGAGGATCCGCACACCGTCGTCGAGGCAGAAGATGTCCTCGGCCTGCAGGTCACCGTGCCCGTCGCAGATCCAGCCCCCGGCGATGCGCTCGTCGAGCAACGCGGCATGGCGCGCCAGCCACCCCCCCACGAGCTCCCGGATCTCGGCGTCCGCCGCCGGGTCCAGAACGGAACCCACGAAGCGTTCGGTCTCCTCGAAGTTGGCCTCCCACTCGCGTCCGAGCGCACCGGCGGTCGCTGCCGCCGAGATCCCGGTGGAGCGCGCCGCGCCGGCGTGGAACGCAGCCAGCACCTCTGCCACCTCGTCGACTACCGCCGCCTGGTTGCCGCCGTGCTGCACCAGGGTGGCCAGGCGCCGCTCGTCGGGCAGGGCCCGCATCACCACCATGTGGTCGACCGGCTCGCCGTCCATGACGATGTCGGCCACCCCCAGGTACACGTCGGGTGCCAGGCGGCGGTTGAGCGCGACCTCGCGTCGGCAATCCGCCAGGCGGCCCGCGAGGTCGGTGAAGTCGAGGAAGTCGTAGTGCACCGGCTTGCGCAGCTTGTAGACCCGCTCCCCGAGGAAGAGGAGGATCGAGATGTGGGTCTCGACCGCCCGTGCCCCACCCGCCCTGCGGCCGCGTGCGGTCACCGCGTGACGAGATCGAGGTGCAGGTTCCCGCCGGCGAGGCGGACGTGCCGCCCGACCTGCTCGACGATCTGCCAGCCCGACACCTCGACGCACAATTCGGTCGGGTCGAGGGCGAACTCCCGCATCCCCTGCTCGATGCACTCCTCCACCACGCCCACCAGGTTGGCACCGGTCGACGCATCGAGCACACCCGCCAGACGGATGGACACCGGCCTGGTCGACGCGTCGATCCACATCTCGAGGGCGACGTCCATCCCCCACGCGTCGAGCGGGGACATACCGGCTCCTCTCCGCCGTCACACCGGGCACGCCGGCGCGGGTGCGATTCTCCGCGTCGCCAGCGCGCGCAAGTAGGGCCAAAGGTCCCACGGCATCGCGGCGCTCCGGGCCGACAACTCGCCCCCAACGCGCCCGGTGCCGGTGCCGCTTGGGACCTCCGGCCCTGCTGTACGAGCAGTCACGGGCGCATGCTGATCACCACAACGCCCGGCACCCGGTGCAGCCGGAGCACCCATCGGAAAGGAGGGCACATGATTCGTCCGAGGCAGCGGGGAAGACGGCGGTCCGACTCCCTCCCCGCAGTGGTGCCAGCCCGGGGCGCGGCCGGGGTCGTCACAGGCCCGGCAGCACGCCCGGCGCACGAGATCGCGCACCCGCGCTGAGACGCGCCGTGACACGCGAACGGGTGCACCGGGCGCAGGCTCCAGCTCCGGCTCCGGCGGACACCGCATGGAGCGGCGCCATGTCGATGTACACCGACCTCCTGCGCGCCGCGCTCGAGGACCTGCCGACCGGGTCGGCCCCCGATGACCTCGACGCGTTCTTCGCCCAGGTGGTGCAGTGTCGTCGCGAGCTCGCCGAGGACGTCCCGCCCGAGTTGCAGACGGCCGACACCGTGCCGGTCGTCCTCGCCCGCGAGGTCAGCTACGACGTGTCCCTGATCCGCTTGGCCACGCTCGTGGGGATCGAGACGGACCCGGGCCGGTTCGAGCAGCCAGCCAGTGAGCGTACGCGCCTCGAGATGTCGTTGCGCGACCGCGGGCTCGGGCTCGGACCGACACCCTGGCCGGGACCGTACCGGGACCGCTGAGCCGGAAGCTCCGGCACCGGGGCTGAGGGCCACCCCAGGGTTGAGGGGCCACCCCGGCGCTCAGGTCCCGGTCGCGTCGCTGCGGGCGTCGTGGGTCGTACGCTCGTCGAGGCGGGCCGCGAAGGTGGCGGCCTGCGTGCGGCGCTCCATACCCAGCTTGGCCAGCAGGTTGGACACGTAGTTCTTCACCGTCTTCTCGGCCAGGAACATGGTCTCCGCGATCTGCCGGTTGGTGTAGCCCTTGGCGATCAGGTCGAGGATGCGCCGTTCCTGGGGCGTGAGGCTGGCCAGCCGCGGGTCGAGAGCCGGTCCCTCGCGCAGGCGGGCGAGCACGCGGTCGGTCAAGGCCTGGTCGAGCAGGGACTGCCCCGCTCCGGCACGGCGCACGTCCTCGACCAGGTCGACGCTGCCCACCTGCTTGAGGACGTAGCCCGCCGCGCCGGCCATGACCGAGGCGATCAGCGCCTCGTCGTCGGCGTACGACGTCAGCATGATGCAGGCGATCTCGGGGTGGTTCGAGCGGATCTCGCGGCAGACCTCGACCCCGCTGCCGTCGGGCAGTCGGACGTCGAGGATGGCCACGTTCGGCCTGGTGGGAGGGATCCGGGCCAGGGCCTCCTCCACCGTCGACGCCTCGCCGACGACCGTGATGTCGTCGGTCGACTCGAGGAGCGACCGCAGCCCGGCACGGACGACTTCGTGGTCGTCGAGAAGGAAGACGGCGAGAGTCACCCCGCCATCTTCCCACCTCCCAGCAGGAGCTTGCAGCCCAGCACCAGGCCCCCTACACACGGGTAGGATCACCCCGGTGCCCTACCGCTCCATCGAGGATCCGTCGAAGCTGCGCCGGGTGCTCGAGGCGACGCTCCTGATCGAGTCGAACCTCGAGCTCGCCGAGGTGCTCCGGCACGTGGTCGAGGAGGCCTGCTCCATGACCGGCGCGCGCTACGGGGCTCTCGGCGTCCTCGACGAGGACAAGGCGGCGCTCTCCGACTTCGTCACGGTCGGCATCACCCCCGAGCAGCAGCAGGCCATCGGGGCACACCCGACGGGCCGGGGCGTGCTCGGCCTCCTCATCGCCGACCCGAGGCCGCTCCGGATCGCCGAGATCTCCGAGCACCCCGAGAGCTTCGGCTTCCCGCCCCACCATCCGGCCATGACGTCGTTCCTGGGTGTCCCGATCCGGATCCGCGACGAGGTCTACGGCAACCTGTACCTGGCCGACAAGGTGGGCTGGTCGGAGTTCACCCACGACGACATGGCGCTCGTCGGGGCGCTCTCGCAGGCCGCGGGCATCGCCATCGAGAACGCGCGGCTGCACCGAGCGCGTGCGGCGCGGCGCCGTGTACGAGGACCGGGACCGAATGGCGCGCGACCTGCACGACACCGTGATCCAACGCCTGTTCGCGCTCGGGCTCACGCTGCAGGGCATCGCGGCACGACTGCCGGACGATACCGCAGCGCGGATCGCAACCGCCGTGAGCGAGCTCGACCACGTGATCACCCAGGTGCGCGCCACCATCTACGAGCTCGGCATGGGCAACGAGACCCGTGGCGCCCGCGACGAGGTGCGCGCCCTGGTGCGCCAGCTGCGCACGGTCGTCGGCTTCGATGTCCCGGTGAGCTTCGAGGGTCCGGTCGACACGGTCGTGGACGGCCTGATGCTCGAGCACCTCCTGGCGACGGTCCGCGAAGGCCTGACCAATCTCGGCAAGCACGCCGAGGCGACGCAGGCCGCGGTCACCGTCGCCGTCGACGGGGCGACCTGCCGGCTCATCATCGCCGACGACGGCGTCGGCATGGGGCTGCCGGCCGCCGGCACGCCGGGCGGGCTCGGGCTCCGCAACCTGCGGCAGCGGGCCGAGAAGCTGGGGGGCACGCTGTCGATCGAGGATCCCCCCGGGGGCGGTACCGTTCTCACGTGGGCCGTCCCCCTCGACCGGTGACCGGCCGGCACCGGTGTCTTCGAGACCCGAGAGGACCGGCGCGATGACACCCGAGGAGTCCCCCGGCCCCGGCCGGATCGTGGTCGGCGTGGACGGCTCGCCGTCTTCGCTCCAGGCCCTGGCCTGGGCGGCGCGCCAGGCCCACCTGGCCGGGAGCACGCTCGAAGTCGTCTCCACCTGGGAGTGGCCTACGAGCTACGGCTGGGCCGTCCCCGTGCCCGACGACTTCGATCCCGAACAAGACGTGCGCGACTCGCTCGAGCCCGCCGTGGCGGCGCTGCAGGCCCGCTTTCCCGACCTGCACATCGAGCACCACGTGGTGAGCGGTCACCCCGCGCCCGTCCTCGTGGAGGCCTCCAAGGGGGCCGACCTGCTCGTGGTGGGGAGCCGCGGGCACGGCGAGTTCATGGGCATGGTGCTCGGCTCGACCAGCGAGCATTGCACCGCCAATGCCCACTGCCCCGTGCTCGTCTACCGGACCACCGCGTAGACGTGGCGGATCCGGCGCCCCGCATCGTCGTCGGCGTGGACGGCTCGCCCTCGGCGCAGCGAGCGCTCGACTGGGCCGTCGGCGAGGCCCAACGGACCGGTGCGTCCTTGCACCTGGTCTCCGCCTGGGTCTTCCCCATGGCGCTCGGGTACGCCTTCACGACCACGGTGCGCCAGGTGGAGGACGCCGCACAGGCGATCATCGACGAGGGGATCGCCCACGTCCACGAGGTGGCCCCCGAGGTGCCGGTCAGCGGTGAGACCACCGAGCAGACGCCGGCGCCCGCCCTCGTGAAGGCCTCGGCCGGGGCCGATCTCCTCGTCGTCGGGTCGCGGGGCCGCGGCGGCTTCGAGGGCCTGCTGCTGGGCTCGGTGAGCCAGCACTGCAGCCGGCACGCCGCCTGCTCGGTGGCCGTGGTGCGCTAGCCGGAGGTCCTAACCCCGCTGATCCCGGTACGGGCCCGACGGCACGATCGTCACCGGGACCGTCGCGTGTTCGGCCAGCTCGAGGCTGGTGCTGCCGAGCAGGGTCCCGGCGTGGGCGCCCGCCCCCCGGGAGCCGACCACGATGAGCGCCACCGGCTCGGCGCCCTCGGTCAGGCGCAACAGCACCGAGCACGGGTCGCCGTCGACCACCTGGAACTCCACGGCCGCCTCCTCGAGACCGGCGTCGCGAGCGAGCCGGCGGGCGTCGGCTCCATCCACCGGGCCGTGGCCGCCCAGGCGCCCGTGCTCGAGCAGGCCCACCGCGTGGACGATGCGCAGCGGTGCTCCCAGCGCGCGTGCCGTTCGGGCCGCCCAGGTCACCGCCGTCCCGGCGTCGGCCGACCCGTCGTAACCGACCACGACGACCCCGGTCGCGCTCACGGCGCCGCCTCGAGCAGCGCGCGGTCGATGGCGGCGAGCCGCACGTCGCGGTCCGCTCGCAACTGCGCCAGGCCGGGTCCGCCCGTGGTCGGGTCGCTCACCCGGCCACCCACGCCCATCAGCGCCCCCAGGGTGGCCTCGACCGAGGTGGCGAGCGCCCCCAGGTCGTAGCCACCCTCGAGGAAGACGGCCAGGCGTCCCGGCCCCGGCGCGAACTCGCGCACGAGGAGGGCCAGCTCGGCGAAGTCGCCGCTCGACAGGGCGAGCTCGCTGAGCGGGTCGGACCGGTGCGCGTCGAACCCACAGGACACCAGGACCCAGTCCGGCCGGAACGACTCGATCGCCCCCCGTGCGTACTCGTCGAGCGCCGCCCGCACGACGTCGCCGGTCGCGCCCGGCGGCAGCGGGAGGTTCACGGTCAGCCCCGGGGCGGCCAGACCCCCGACCTCTTGGGGGCGCCCGGTCCCCGGGTACAGGGGGTGCTGGTGCGTCGAGACGTACAGGACGTCGGGGTCGTCCCAGAAGATGTCCTGGGTTCCGTTGCCGTGGTGGACATCCCAGTCGACGACGAGCACGCGCTGGCCCCGGGAGGTGCGCGAGGCGGCGGCGACGGCCACGTTGTTCACCAGGCAGAACCCCATGGCCCGGTCACCCGTGGCGTGGTGGCCCGGGGGTCGGACCGGCACGAACGCGACCCCCTCGCCGCGATGCTCGAGCTCGTCGAGCGCCACCAGGCCCGCGCCGGCCGCCCGGCGGGCCGCCGTCCACGAGTCGGGACGGGCGTAGGTGTCGGGGTCGATGTTCCCGCCTCCACGGGCGCAGAATGCCTCGAGCTCCGCCAGGTAGGCCGGGGCGTGGACCCGCGACAGCTCCTCGTGCGACGCCTCACGGACGGCGGGGAAGACCGTCTGGTCGTCCAGCCCGAGCGCGCGCACGCCGTCCATGGCGGCGAACAGCCGGTCGGGCCGCTCCGGGTGGTCACGGCCGCCGTCGTGCTCCGAGATCCCCACGGGCCCGGCCACCACGAGCGGGGTCACGTGCCGGCCTCGGGAGGAGCCCGTCGGGTCTCTTCGCGCCCGGCGAGGGCCGCCCGGGCCTGCTCGGTGAGTTCGATCGGGAAGCGCAGCGTCACCGTGCCGTAGTCGATGCCCGAGCTGATCGGGAAGCCGGCATGGCGGAACACGTCGAGCATGGCCGCGTTCTCGGCCAGGGTGTCGGCCTTGAAGGTCTCCACGCCCCGCCGGCGCCCGGCCTCGGCCAGCGTGTCGAGGAGGAGTGAGCCCAGCCCGTGGTGCTGGTGCTCGTCCGCCACGATGAAGGCCACCTCGGCTTCGGTTCCACCCGGCGGGCGGTCGAAGCGCCCGACGGCGACCAGGCGCTGACCGTCGGTCACCACCAGGGCGAGCCGGTTCTCGTAGTCCACCTGCGTGAAGCGCGCCACCTCGGCGTCCGACAGGGTCGGGTGGTAGGTGAAGAAGCGCAGATACACCGAGTGCGGTGAGAGATGCGCGTGGAATTCGACCAGTCCGGCCGCGTCGTCGGGGACGATCGGCCGGAGGTGGTAGCGGAGCCCACCGGGACCCGCCAGGTCGCGCTCGAGCTCGCGCGGGTAGCCCGCCGGCAGCTGGCGCGTGTCATGGTCGGCCTGCATCGTAGGACCCCAAGCGTCGCGCCTCGCCGGCCCGGGGCCAAGGGTCCAAGGTCCATAGAGCCACACCACGGGCGGCCCGTACCACGAGTGGGCGGGCCTACGCTGGCGCACCATGGCGGATCGCATGCAGGCCTGGGCGGTCGACCGACCGGGGCCCGTCGACGAGGGGCCCCTGGTGCGACTGGAGAAGCCCATCCCCGAACCGGGCCCGGGCCAGGTCCGGGTGCGAGTGCGCGTGTGCGGCGTGTGCCGGACGGACCTGCACCTCACCGAGGGCGACCTGGCACCGCGACGGCCTCACGTCACGCCGGGCCACGAGATCGTCGGCACCGTCGAGCGCGTCGGTGAGGGATGCACCCGCTGGGGTCAAGGGGACCGCGTGGGCGTGCCCTGGCTGGCCCATACCTGCGGTACGTGCCGGTTCTGCGCGTCGGGACGCGAGAACCTGTGCACCGAACCGCGCTTCACCGGCTGGGACGTCGACGGGGGCTACGCCGACTACGCCGTGGTCGAGGAGGGCTACGCGTACGCCCTGCCCGGGCAGTTCGGCGACGAGGAGGTAGCGCCCCTGCTGTGCGCCGGCATCATCGGATACCGCGCCCTGCGCCGAGCCGATCTGCCCGACGGCGGCAGCCTCGGCATCTACGGATTCGGGGGATCGGCGCACATCACGGCGCAGGTGGCCCTGGCCAGGGGGGCCCGGGTCCACGTCATGACCCGCGCCCCCGAGGCCCAGGCGCTGGCACTCGAGCTCGGGGCCACCAGCGCCGGTGGGGCCGACGCCCCGCCCCCCGAGCCTCTCGACGCCGCCATCCTGTTCGCGCCCGTCGGGACGTTGGTCCTGCCGGCGCTGGCCGCGCTCGACCGTGGCGGGACGCTCGCCGTCGCCGGCATCCACCTGAGCGACATCCCCCCGCTCAACTACCAGGCCCACCTCTTCCAGGAGCGCACCCTGCAGAGCGTCACGGCCAACACGCGCGCCGACGGCGAGGAGTTCCTGGCTGAGGCGGCCCGCATCTCGCTGCGCACGACCACCGTCGCCTATCCGATGAACCGGGCCGACGAGGCGTTGCGCGACCTGGCGCACGACCGGGTCAACGGGGCCGCCGTCCTCGTGGTCTGACGCGGGCGGGACCAACGGACCTGTGCGCACACCCCGGGCGCGGTCACAATGAGGACATGACTCCCCCACCCGACGCAGCCCACGTCTCCGATCTGGCCCGGCGTGTCGCCGGCCGGCGCGAGGAGCTCAACATGAGCGTGGAGGAACTGGCGTCGAAGGCCGGCATCGACCCCGGCTACATGGCGTACTTCGAGGCGAGCCCCGACGCCAACCTGAGCACCGGCGCGTTGCTCCTCATCGCGCTGGCGCTCGACACGACGCCCTTCGAGCTGTCGGGCGGCTCGGCGGACCGCCCGCCGGGCCACACCCCGGCGCTCCCCCACGCCGAGCTGCGCGCGCTGTCCGAGGAGCAGTGCCGGACCCACCTGTCGGTGGGCGGCGTCGGCCGGCTGGTGTTCACGTCCGGGCGGGGCCCGGTGGCCATCCCGGTCAACTTCGAGTTCACCGAGGGGCAGGTCGTGCTCAGCACCGACGACACCAAGGCTGCGGCGCTGGCCCACAGCGAGACCGTCGGCTTCGAGATCGACCGGGTCGACGAGGGCTCGAGCGAGGGGTGGAGCGTCCTGGTCACCGGGACGGGCCGGCGCGTCACCGACGCCGAGGAGGTGCAGCGGCTGTCCTCCCTGGACCTCGAGGCCTGGGCCGGGGGAGACCGCCACGCGCTGGTGGCCATCACACCCGTGGAGACCACCGGACGCGTCATCGTCCACCGGCACGACACCGGCCCGGACTGAGGGCCCGGCGCGACACGGGCCTGGACCGAGGGCTCGGCACGGGCGCGACCGGTCAGCCGGGCGGGAGAAGGTGCCGACGGTGCCCCAGTCGATTCACGTTTTCACGATGTCGCAGGGCCCTTGGCGATAGGCCCTGGAACTCTCGACTGGGGCACACACGTCGGCGTGCGATCAGGCGGTAGATCGCAGGACCTCATTATTCCCGATCCGCCGCGGTAAAAACATGGAAAACCCGAGAATTTTCGGAAGATTTGGCTGGGGTTTTCCCAGCGTGGTGGGTCCTGCACCCGGCGGTGCCGGCCAAGTCGTGCCTGGGACGCTCAGATGATGGGGTCGACCTGGTCGGCCGCCGTGAGCACAGCGATCAGCTCCTGGTCCCGCTGATAGGACAACACGGCCGAGGCGTGCTCGAGGGTGGTCCAACGCAGCTCGTCCACCTCGGGGTTGGGCGTGAACAGCCCGCCTTCGGCCGACATGACCCAGTAGGCCACCGCCTTGGGGCGTCCCTTGCGGTCGAGGTAGTTCGTGTGCCCGATGAAACGGAGGAGGCGGCACGACATGCCGGTCTCCTCGTGCACCTCGCGCAGCGCCGCTGCCTCGAGGCTCTCACCCTCCTCGAGCTTCCCCTTGGGGAACGACCAGTCCTGGTGGTCAGGGCGGTGCACGACCAGGATCTCGAGGGCGTCGAGTTCGCGACGCACCACCAGGCCGCCGGCCGCCTGGACCACCTCGGTGGTCGAGACCCACTCCGCCGTCATCGATCGCCGCGCCACTCATCGGAGACTAACGCCCTCAGGCACGTGATCGGCGGACAGCCCTCGCGCAACGGTCCCTCCACGTCCAAGGTTGTCGGTGCATTGTCGCACTAGCCTGAGCCAGATGGCTGACAGGGCAGAGGGTCCGGCCGAGGTGGCCGCGCCCGTCGAGATCGAATGGCAGTTCGACGCCCTCGACCTCCGCCCCGTCGAGCGATGGCTGGCCGGCCTGCCGTCCGTCGTCGTCGAGGGCGGTGACGGCGACGGTGGGCCCGTCACGGCGCTGGCGCGCACGCCCCGACGGCTCGTCGACTCCTATCTCGACACCGACGACTGGCGCGTCGCCCGCGCCGGCTTCGTGCTGCGCACTCGCCGCCGCGGTCGCCATGACGAGGTGACCCTGAAGGACACGCGGCGGGCCGAGGGCAGCGGGCTGCGCCACCGGCTCGAAATCACCGAGGTCCTTCCCGAGGCGGGCCTGGCCGCGCTGGGCCCCGACGGGCCGGTCGGTCGCCGGGTGCGGGCCATCGTCGGCAACCGGCGCCTGCACGAGGTGCTCCAGGTGCGCACGCGCCGCCGTCCGTTCGCGCTGCGGGTCGGCGGCGTCGACACGGCCGAGCTGGCGCTCGACGACACCGTCATCGTCGTCGGGAGCGGGCAGAAGCCGATGCAGCTCAAGCGGGTCGAGGTCGAGGTCCGGCCCGAGTGGCTCGAAGCCCTCGGACCGCTGGTCGAGCGGCTCCGCACGTCGTGCGGGCTCCAGCCGGCCCGGTTGTCCAAGTTCGAGGCCGGGTTGCTCGGCGTCGGCCAGGAGATCCCCGGCTCACCCGATCTCGGCCCGACTGAGATCACCGAGTCCTCGACCATGGGCGACCTGGCCTTCGCCGTGCTCCGCCGACAGCTGGCCGTCGTGCGCGACAAGGAGCCCGGGACCCGGCTGGGCGAGGACCCCGAGGAGCTGCACGACATGCGCGTGGCGACCCGCCGCCTGCGCGCCGCCCTCGCGCTCTTCGAAGGGGTGCTGCCGGTGCGCGCCGAGGTCTTCCGCGAGGAGCTGGGCTGGATCGGCCGCATGCTCGGCGGCGTGCGCGACCTCGACGTGCAGCTCGAAGGCCTGGCGGCCATGGCCGAGGCCACCGCCGACTGGAGCGCGGGGACAAGGCCCGGGGACCACGACCCGCTGCGTGACCTCACCGAACTGCTCGAGCGCGAGCGCGAGGTGGCACGCGCCGCCATGCTCGGTGCTCTCGACTCGGTGCGCTGGGAACGCCTTTCGAAGGGTTTGGCCGCCATGGTCCAGCAGGGCCCGACGCGGCGTTCCCTGGCCGCCCGGCTGCCGGCGGCCATGGCATTGCCCGAGCTCGTCGTGGCCCGCCACGACGGCGTGGTCAAGGCGGCCCGGCGGGCCAAGAAGTCGGAGGCCGTGCCTGACTTCCACCGGCTGCGCATCCGCTGCAAGCGACTGCGCTACGCGCTCGAGTTCGGATCCGAGGTCTACGGCGGCCGCACGGCGCGCTTCGTCCGCCAGCTGACCGCCCTCCAGGACGAGCTCGGTGCCATGCAGGACGCCGAGGTGGCGTCGATCCAGCTGGCCGATCTGGCCACCGGCGAGGCTCACCTCCCCCCTGCCACCGTGTTCGTGATGGGCGGCATGGCCGAGCGCCACCGCCACGACGTCGAGCAGCTCCTACGCCGGCTGCCCAGGGAGGTGAAGCGCGTCGACGCCAAGGAGTGGAGCGCTCTTCTCGAGCTCATGGAGCGCCGGCGGGCCGAGGCCGAGGCTGCGCTGCCGCCGGCCCGCGCCCTGCGCGCCGTGCCGGTGCCGCCGCATGGTGACGTGGGGGCGGACGCCGGGCCCTCCACCGAGGCGGCAGCCCGGCCGCAGGCCTTGCACCCCGAGCCTCCGCGGGCACACCCTTCCGTCGCCCCCGCACCGGTGCCGTCGCCCGCCTCGCACCCGGCGGTGGTCCACCGGCCGCCCTTCTCGGGCTCCCCGCCCGTGGCACCCGACGTCCCCGGCACCACCGTCGGGCCATTCGGCGCGCCGGGGCTCAGTGCCCTGCCGCCGGCGCGCGACGACGAACGCTGAGGCACCGCGCCCGGGGGCCCGACCTCGGCGCGGCTACCCGAGCGGGAACGGGCTGTCGTCCCCCATGATCAGGCGCGGGTGCTCGGTCAGGACGAAGTGGAGCCGATCGGTGTCCAAGAAGTTCTCGATGTCCGTCCAGATGTCGCCGAAGTCCGGCTCGGCCATGTGCGCCCGGTAGGCGTCCATGTTCTCGAACCACTGCACCGTCACCCCGTCGAAGCCCGGGTCGTCGTCGCCCTGGTAGTCGTCGAGCGGCCGCGGGTGCTGCTCGTAGCGCAGCACGTACCGCCCGGCCTGGCTGGCCGCGATGAGCGGCCCGTGGACGTCGCGCCAGTGGTCGTGGAACTCGGCGGGGGTGAGCCCCGCCTTGCGGTGCAACAGGCAGGTGAGCCTGACCATTCGGCCTCCTCGTGTGACGGACGACGCAGCACGCTACGCGCTCGGGCGGCCCCCGGCCGCCGGCGCCGGGGGTTCCCGTAGGGTGGCCCACCGTGCCCGCCTCCCACGCCGTCCTCCTCGTCCTGGCCGGCGTGGGCGCCGGGATCTTCAACGGGGTGGCCGGTGGCGGCAGCTTGATCTCGTTCCCGGTGCTCCTCGGGCTCGGCTACGCGCCGTTGACGGCGAACATCACCAACACCGTCGGGATCTGGCCCGGCTACCTCGCGTCGGCCGCCGGCTTCCGCCGCGAGATCGGCGACCAGTCCCGCCGCCTGGCCCACCTGACCCCGGTCGGCCTGGCCGGCGGCGTCGCCGGCGCACTGCTGCTGCTCACCACCTCCGCGGCCACGTTCGACGAGGTCGTGCCCTGGCTCGTGCTCGGTGCCGCCGCGCTGTTCGCTGTCCAGCCGCTGCTGCGCCGCGTCCTCGACCGCGGCGCGGCCCACCCGCGCGAGCGGCCGATCCTGCTCGTGGTCGGGGTCTTCGCCGCCTCGGTCTACGGCGGTTACTTCGGCGCTGCCATGGGCGTGATGTTCCTCGCCATCCTCGGCCTGGCCCTCCCGGTGTCGTTGGCCCACACCAGCGGGTTGCGCGCCGTGCTGTCGATGATCGTCAACGGGATCGCCGCCGTCGTGTTCCTCGTGCACGGGGGCCTGGCCTGGGAGGCGGTCGGCCTGCTCGCCCTGGGCAGCCTGATCGGTGGCTACGCGGGGGCCCGTCTGGCCCTGGCCCTGCCCGCCCCCGCGCTGCGCGTCGTCGTGGTGGTCGTCGGGGTGGCCACCGCCGTGAAGTTGCTGGTCTGACCCCGAGTCAGCCCGCCGCCAGCGGGTACCGTCCGATCACTGCGCCCGCCAGCGCTCGACGGGCCGCCCGGGCCGCCGCGTCCGCCTCCGCCGCGTCGACCGGCATCAATCGCACCGCGGTCCCCGGGGCGCACTGGCCCAGGCGCCCGTGGTCGGCCCGCACCACCACCGCCACCACCGGGTAGCCCCCCATGGTGGCGTGGTCCGGCAGCAGGACGACGGGCTCACCCCCTGGGGGGACCTGCACCGCCCCGGTGACCACGCCGTGCGAGTCGAGGACGCCGGCTCCTGGGTCGCCGACGTCCAGCGCCTGGCCGCCGTCGGCCCGCAGCCGGATGCCGACCCGGTTGCTGTCGCGCTGCACCCGGAACACGGCACGTGCCAGGCGCGCCAGCGCGTCGGGGGCGAAGTGCTCGGCGTGCGGCCCCGGCACGACCCGCAGCGCCACCGTCCCTGCAGCGACCCCGAGCTCCGTCGCCGCACCCGGGGCCAGCCGGTCACCGAGCGGGGCCTCCCACGCCCCGGCGACGAGCGGCGCGCCTGCGCCAAGCGGGCCCGCACCGAGTCCCGTCAGCTCGTCGCTGGCCCGGCTGCCGAAGAGCGCCGGCCCCTCGATCCCCCCGGCCACCGCCACGTAGGCACGGCACCCGGCACGCAACGGCCCCACCGCCAGCACCTGTCCGGCCGCCAGCGGTACGACGCGGCCCGCCGGCGCCGGCGTGCCGTCGACGCGCACGTCGGGCGCGCCGCCGACCACGGCCACGTGGCAGGCGGCGATGCACCGCAGCTGCGTCCCGCCGCCGGTGATCTCCACCGCGCCGGCGCCGGAAGCGTTGTTGACCAGGAGGTTGGCCAGGGCGAAGGACACCGGGTCGGCCGGCCCGGCACCCGGGACCCCCGCGCCGGCCACGCCGCGCCGGCCGGCGTCCTGCACCACGGCGCGCAGCCCCGGCGCCACCACCTCGAGCACGGTGCGGGCACCGGAGGGGGCGGACCACGCCGGCGGCGCGGCCGGCGCCGGCTCGAGCGGGTCACCCGGCCCGGCGCGGGTGAAGCGCACCCGGTCCCCGGGGGCGAGGAGGGCGTAGGGCGGTCGTTCGGCCGAGAAGAGGGTGACCCCGGTCCGTCCGACGAGGTGCCAGCCGCCCGGCGACGCGGTCGGGTACACCGCGGCGTGACCGTTGGCGATGGCCACCGAGCCGGCCGGCACCACCGCTCTGGGCTCGGCCCGCCGCGGTACGCCCGACAGCGGGCCGGCGAGCCCCTCGAGGTAGGCGAACCCGGGCGAGAAGCCGACCACGCCCACCGCCAACGGCTGCCCGGTCAGCAGCTCGACGACCTCGCCGGGTGTGCAGCCGGTGCGGGCGCAGACCTCGGCCAGGTCAGGCCCGTCGAACGTGCACGGGATGGTCACCAGCCGCCCGCCGGCCGCGCCGCCGGCTCGCCCCGACGGCCCGGACGCGGCGTGGCCGCACGTCCCGCACCAGCCGCTCGACCAGGTCGCGCACCGGCGCAGGGTCGGCGTCGTCGTCGGCCAGCGCCACCAGCACCGTGGCCTGCCCGCCGACCACCTCGGCGAGTGGCGCGCCACCCTCGGCGTGCGGCGCGCCACCCTCTCCGTGCAGCACGCTGCGCAACGCGGCCGCCAGCTCCCGTCCGGACGCGGCGTCCTCGACGCCGATGAGGAAGGCGCGGTCCCCGAAGCGCCGCACCTCGCCCACCGGCACCGACCGCCTCATGGCCTCGCCGCCCACGCCGTTCGCCTCATGTGACAGCCGGGGCGACCACCTCGATGCCCGCGCCCTCCATCTGGCGGCGCACCGCACTGGCGATGGCCACCGCCATCGGGGCGTCGCCGTGGATGCACAGCGTGTCCACCCACATGGTGAGCACGCTGCCGTCGTGCGCCACCACGGCCCCACGCGCCAGGCTGAGTGCCTGGGCGGCCGCCTCGTCGGGGTCAATGAGGAGAGCACCGTCGGCGTCGCGCCGAACCAGGCCGCCGTCGGGCCGGTAGGCCCGGTCGCAGAACCCCTCTTCGTGCGCGGCCACCCCGTCCCGCAGGGCGCTTCCGAGGGCGCGGCAGCCCGAAGGCACCACGATGGCCGTCTCCGCACCGAGCTCGTCGCGCACGGCGTCGCGGAGGGCCTCGTAGGCCGCGCCACCCTGGCCCACCTGCTCGTAGAGCGCTCCGTGGGCCTTGACCGACGCCACCGGCGTGCCGACCGCCGCGCAGACGCGAGCGAAGGACCGCAGCTGCGCCGCCAGGGCGCGACGCAGACCGGCCGCGTCCATGTCCATGGACCGGCGGCCGAACCCCTCGCGGTCGGGGTAGGAGGGATGGGCGCCCACGCGGACCGTCCGCTCGAGCGCCTCGGTGACGGTCGCCTCCATGGACGCCTCGTCACCGGCGTGGCCGCCGCAGGCGACGTGCACCGACGTGACCAGGCCGAGCAGCGTGCGCTCGACCGCCACCGCGGTCGCGTCCAGCGCCTCGCCCACGTCGGCGTTGAGGTCGATGCGGCGCGCCGACACGGTTCAGCCCGCCTCGAGGTGGTCCACCACGACGCCGTCGCGGTAGACGACGCGCTGGTGGCGCCGGGTGGGCACGCGGGCGCCGCCCAGGATCGACCCGGTCATGTTGAGCGGGTCGGCCCCCGCCACCACCACCTGCTCGCCCGAGCCGCCCCGCCGGTGCACCGAGCGCAGCTCGTCGAAGGCCTCGGCGAGCGCGTACTGCTCGCCCGACAGCCCGGCCACGAAGCGGCCGCCGAGTGCCTGGCCGCGCGCCTCCATCCGCCGTAGCGCCCACACCACCTCGCGCCAGGGCACCTTGAACGACTCGCGCTGCCACAGCTCCCAGGCCACCACGCCCCAGCGGACCAGCAGTTGGTGGGCCACCGCCTCGGCCAACGCCTCGTTGCCCGGTGTGAGCACCCCGTCGTCGACGGCCGGCGCGCCGAGCACCTCGGGCCCGGGCAGCAGCGACCAGCGTCCCTCGCCGATGCCCGTGCCCACCGGGGCGCGGCGCCGGGCCAGGCGGGCCGACGGGCGCCGGACCGTGCGTGTGCGCCAGCGGTCGCGTGGCGAGAGCAGCGACCGCACGGCGGAGAAGGCGTCGGCGGTGACGAGGCCGCGCGCCACCAGGTCCCACAGCCCTTCGTCGACCTCGGCCGGGAGGCGACCCGTGAGCGGGGCCAGCTCCGGGCGGAAGCACGCACCGCGCGAGCGCAGTACCGCCAACACGTCGGCCGCCGCGCCGATCTCGGGCTCGGGCGCGGCGGTGCCCAGCCGTACGGCGCGCAGCATCGTCTCGAGGTCCTCGCGCACGGCGAAGGCCAACGGTGTCGCCCCCGACGGGGCGCCGGCCCGGCCGCCCAGCTCGGCCTTGGGGGTGAGGCGCCCCCACACCACCTCGCCCGAGAGGCAGAGCTCGTCGAGCCAGCGCGGGTCGTAGCCGTGCACCCGGGCCGGGAGGATCTGCGCCTCCCACTCGGCCGCGGGCGCCTCGATCCCCGCCAACTGCTCGAGCACCTCGAGCACGCCGGCGCGTCCCTCGAGCCGGCACTCGGGCGTGGCGTGCTGCCAGTGCGTGAGGAACCGCACGAAGGTGGCGATGGGGACCGGGTCGACCGTGCCGCGCCGGCGGCTGCGGCTGGCGCCGTGCAGTCGCACCAGCAGGTTGCGGGTGCACCAGCGCCCGTCGGGCAGCTCGATCGCCGAGCCGGCGTTCTCGAGCCGCGCCAGGGCCGTGCGCGCCCGGGCCGGCGTCAGCGGCGCGCCCAGCGGGGCTCCGCCGGGCAACGGCGCCGCGGCCACCAGCTCCTCGACGCTGACCGGTCCGGCCAGGGCCAGGTGGCCGGCGACGCAGGCCGCCGCCGCCTCGTCGTCGTCACCGAGCGCCACCGCGGCCGGTCGGCGCTCGGTGGCCACCCAGGACCCGTCGTGCAGAGCGGCCCGCCCGTCGGTCACCAACGCGTCGAACCACGCGGCCCACTCGGGCACCGGGCGCGCCGCGACCAAGGAGAGCAGGAGGTCGTGCAGCTCGTCGGCGTCGCGCGGGCGGGGCCGGACCTGGTCGACCACGGCGGCGACGGCCTCGGGGTCCAGGGCGGCGAGTTCGCCGGCCGGCACCGGGAGGCCGTCGGGCCCCAGGGCGCCCAGACCGCGACGCAGCGCCAGCGCCCGGGTCCGGCGCTCCTCGAGCGGCGCGTCGTCGAGGAACGTGTAAGGCCGACCGCTCAGGATCCCGTGCGAGAGCGGCGAGGGCTCGGAGGACTCGACGGTGTGCACGCCGATGGCGCCCGACTCGATCTGCGACCACATCTCGACGAGCCCTTCGACGTGGAGGCCCTCGTGCAGGCAGTCGTCGACGGTCTGGCGCGCCAGCACGTGGTCGGGCACGGCGATGGGCCCGGGCGGCGCGTTCTCCTGGCAGGCGGCCAGCCCTGGCCACACCGCGGCCAGCAGGTCGTCGGATTCCATGCGCTGGAGGTGGATGGGTCGGCGCCGGCCGCCGTTCATGCGGGGCAGGACCAGGGCGCGGCGTGAGGTTCCAGCGCCAGCGTGCCCCGAGCATGGGGTGGGGCAGCACGGCCTGGGTCAGCGCCTTGGGAACCTGCTCGCTGGTCAGCATGGACGGGACGCGGGTGAGCGGGAAGCTGTGCTGGGGCCCGAGCGACAGGACCACGGTGTCGTCGTCGGCCGCCGCCTGCAGCTCGAAGTCGAAGGACACGCAGAACCGCTTGCGCAGGGCCAGGCCGAGGGCACGGTTCACGCGCCCGCCGAATGGGGCGTGGATGATGAGCTGCGAACCCTCGCTCTCGTCGAAGCACCGCTCCACCACGATCCGCTGGCGCGTCGGCAGGTGTCCGAGCGCCTCGAGCCCCGCCGCGGAGTAGGCGACCACTTGCTGGGCCACCTCCTCGGACACCCCGGCGCGCTCGCGCACCAGACGCCGCGCCCCCGCCCCGTCGCCGGCGTGCAGGACCGGCTCGAGGGCGGCGCGCAGGTCGCTCACCGCCTCGGAGAGCTCGGCCGTGCGGGCCGGGGCCTCGCCCAGCCAGAAGGGGATGGTGGGCGGCAGGTCGCCGGCGTCGTGCACCCGCACCGTGCCCACCTCCACCTTGGCCACCCGCCAGGAGTGGGTGCCCAGCAGGAAGATGTCGCCCGCCGTGGCCTCGACGGCGAAGTCCTCGTGCACCGAGCCCACGGTGATGCCCTCGGGGTCGAGCACGACGCGGTAGTCGCCCGTCTCGGGGATGGCCCCGCCGCCGGTCAGCGCGGCCAGGCGCGCCCCGCGCCGGGCTCGCAGACGGCCGTTGACCGCGTCGTGGTGCAGGTGCGCGCCGCGCCGGCCGCGACCCGTCTCGATGCCCCAACTGACGAGCGCGAGCACCTCGTCGAAGTCCGTGCGGTCCAGCTCGGCGTAGGGGGCGGCGCAGCGCGCCATGTCCCACAACGCGTCGACGTCGTGCTCGCCGGCCGCGGCGACCTCGGCCACCAGTTGCTGGGCCAGCACGTCGAGCGGCGCCACCGGCGGCTCGAGCAGGTCGAGACGTCCCTCACGCACGGCGGCCAGCAGCGCGGTGCACTCCACCAGCTCGTCGCGCGTCGTCGGGTAGAGGCGTCCGGCCGGTGTCCCGTCGCGGTGGTGGTTGGCCCGGCCGATGCGCTGGAGGAACGTGCCGATGGCGCGCGGGGAGCCGATCTGGCACACCAGCTCCACCGGACCCACGTCGATGCCGAGCTCGAGCGACGCCGTGGCCACCAGCGCCCGCAGGTCGCCGGCCCGCAGGCGGGTCTCGACGATGCGCCGGCGCGCGGCCGACAGGCTGCCGTGGTGCGCGGCGACCAGGAGTGACGCGTCGACGTCGCCCGCCGCGCCGGACCCCTCGCCGTCGCCGGCCAGTCGCTCGGCCAGCTGGTGCGCCACCCGCTCGGCCATCTTGCGGGTGTTGACGAAGACCAGGGTCGTGCGGTGGTGCCGGGTGTGCTCGGCGATGCAGTCGAGGATGTCGGACATCTGGCCGCCGCTCATGACGGCCTCGAGCTCGGACGTCGGGAGCTCGATCGCCACCTCGAGGTCTCGCGCGTGCCCGCAGTCGACGATCACCGGCGGCCGGCGTCCCTCGTGCACGCCGGTCAGCAGGCGCGCCACCAGGTCGAGGGGCCGCTGCGTGGCCGAGAGCCCGATGCGCTGCACGCGGCCGCCCGCCTCGGTGACCAGCGCGTCGAGGCGCTCGAGGCTGAGGGCGAGGTGGCTGCCCCGCTTGTCGCGGGCGAGGGTGTGCACCTCGTCGACGATCACCGTGCGCACGCCGCGCAGCAGCGCGCGCGAGGAGGGCGCCGTGAGCAGCAGGTAGAGGGACTCGGGTGTCGTCACGAGCAGGTCGGGCGACCGCTTCTTCATGGCGGCGCGCTCGGACGGTGGCGTGTCGCCGGTGCGCACGGCCACGCGCAGGCCGGGGTCGGCGTGGCCGAGGCGGGCCGCCTCCTCGCGTATCTCGGAGAGCGGGACGTGCAGGTTCTCGTGCACATCGACGGCCAGCGCGCGCAGCGGCGAGATGTAGAGGACCTCGGGCACTCCGCCCGCCCGCTCGCCGCGCTCGGCCGCCCGGTAGGCGGCGTCGATGGCCACCAGGAACCCGGTCAGGGTCTTGCCCGATCCGGTGGGCGAGGCCACCAGCACGTCGCGCCCCGCCGCGATGTGGGGCCAGGCCGCCGACTGCGGGGGCGTGGGGCCGGCCGGGAACCGGCGGTCGAACCAGCTCGCCACGGCCGGGTGGAAGAGGGTGTCGGGCGAGGCGTCGGGCACCTCTCTATTCCACCAGGATGCTGTGACGGCCGCGGGCGCGGCCGGCCCGGAGGGCGGCGCGTGCGGCCGCCGGGACCGCTCAGGCGGGAGGGCGGCGGCCCCAGCAGGAGATCATCGGGGGTTGCACCAGGTCGAGCGCCCCGGAGCGCACGGCGGCGAGATGCCCCTCGATCTCCTCCTCGCCCGCCAGCCCGCGCTCGACGAGCTGGTCCCGCAGCATGGCGACCGTGGCCAGCTCGAGGACGTCGCAGGCCGGGTGCCCGACCGGGAAGGCGGCCTCCGCCGCCACCTGGGTCAGGCCGGCCGCACGCAGGCGCCGCGGCAGCGTGCGCCCGTAGGCCAGGTCGGCCCCCCGCTCGGCCAGGAGCGTCCGGAAGCCGCGCCGGACCCGGTTGGCCCGCTCCTCGGCCGGCCCGGTCTCCTCCAGGCAGGCCAGCGGTTGCAGCGCCGGGTCGGCGTCCTCGACCAGGAGCGCCCCGCCCGGCGCGAGTGCGGCGGCCATGGTGGCCAGCGCCCGGTCGCGCCCCGGCACGTGCACGAGCACGAGGCGGGCGTGGACCAGGTCGAAGGGCCCCCCGGGGGGCGGTCCCGAGGCGACGTCGTGCTCGAGGATCTCGACGCCGCGCGGGACAGTGCCACCGGTCCAGGGCGCGCCGGCGGCCCAGGAGACGTCGATGTCGGTGGCCAGCACGCGCCCCGTGGACCCGGCCCGGGCCGCCAGGTGGTCCACGACGCTGGCCCCTCCCGCCCCCACCTCCCAGCAGCGCCAGCCCTCGGCCAGGCCGAGGCGGTCGAGGTGCCGGAAGGTGGCGGGGTCGAACAGGTCGGCGATGGCGCCCAGGCGCTCGGCCGCCCCGGGCGTCTCGTTGGCCAGGAGGTAGCCCTCCCGTCCGCCGGTCGGGTCGCCGTCGCTCACCGGGCCCGTCGTGGCGGCGCCGGCATGGCCGTGACGACCTCGTGTGAGGTCCCCGCGTACCGGTCGAGCACGCGGGCCACCTCGGCCCGGCCCTCCTCGATGAGCGAGGCCGTGGCGGAGAAGTCGCGGTACTGCCCCGACGGCTCGCCGCCGCCGCTGAAGACGATCACCTCGACGTTCGGGGGCAGCGCCGCGAGCTCGCGCAGGAAGCGGGCGTGGATGGCCACGTAGAAGGCCACGAGGAGCGCCTCGACCGGGCGCCGGGGCACCGGTGGACGGGGGTGCAGCGGACCGCACAGGAGGACGTAGATCCGGTCGCACCCCGCCGCGAGCGCCCGGCTGATCGGGACGTTGTTGACGACTCCGCCGTCGACCAGCACGTCGTCGTCGATGGTGACCGGCGGGAAGATCGACGGGATGGCCGTCGACGCCAGGAGGGCGTCGACAGCCGGCCCGCGGGTGATCCAGACCTCGTGCCCGTCACTAAGCGAGGTGGCCACCACCTCGATCGGGATGGCCGCGTCCTCCAGGTTCTCGTAGTGCACGCCGGCCTCGATGATCTGGCGCACGCCCGTGTTGGCGTGCACCGCGGCGCGCTTCTGCAGGAACGCCCAGGGGCCGTCGAAGGTGCCGCGAGGGAAGATCTCGGTCCCCTTCACCTCCCGCCAGTGCTCCGCCATGTACGCGATGCCCGCGACGGTGGGGTTCCCCGCGTATCCCGCCCCGTTGATGGCACCGACCGACGCGCCGTACACACGGTCGGCCCGGATGCCCCGCGTCACCAGCTCCTCGAGCATGCCGATCTGGACCGCCCCACGGCTCCCCCCGCCGGCGAGGACGAACGCCGTGCGCGCCGACGCGCCGTGCCCCGCCGCGTGACGGGCCGCCGCGTGACGGCCCGCCGCGTGACGGGCCGACCCGTCCTTGCGCCCTGCCCACCGGGCGCGCAGCCGCGCCGCCCAGCCCGGCGCCGCCGAGCCGTTGCCGCCCGGTGGGCCGGCGGGCGGGGAGCCCTGCTCGCTCACGGCTCGCTCACCGGTGGCCCTCTAGTCCTCTTCGTCGTCGGGTGGCGGCGGCGACGACGGCCGGCCCTCGACGCGCGCCGTCTGGCGCTCGCGCCACGCCCGCCGCCCCGCCATGTCGTGGCGCACCGCCCACACGACCACGATGACGACCAGCACCAGCATGGCGACGACGAAGAGGCCGAAGATGGCGAAGAAGGCGGCGTTGCCGGCCGATGCGAGGAGGACCGGGACCGATGCCATGCACGCGCCAGGGTAGAGGCTGTCACACCCCGTCGGCACACTGACCCAATGCTCCTGACGGCGCCCCGCTCCCTCTCCCGGACCGATTCCCGGGGGCTCCCGCCCGCCGGGATCGCCACCGACGACGGCACGGGGCGAGAGCTGCTCGCCCTCCTCCGGGGCGCCTCCCCCGTCACCGCCCACGGCGCCGGCGACCGCGCGGCGGCTGCCCGCCCGCGCTTCGATCCCGGCCTGGCCGGCGGCCTGCGGGCCTGGCTCGAGGACGCCGCCTACGACGTGGTGGCCCGCCGCGGCGACGACGCGCCTCGTCTCGTCCTCGGTGCGCGCCGCCTGCTCGGCGCCGAGGAAGCCGGGCGCGCCGAGGCCCCGCCCGCCGGCGACCCGGTTGCCGACGGGCCTACCCCTGGCGACGTCATGGCCGGCGGCCTCACGGAGCCGGACGCTGCGCTGGTGGCGCGCCTCGTGCACGTGCTCTTCCGGCAGCTGGTGCACGGCGGCGCCGGCGGCGACCCACTGGCCGACGCGCTCGACGCGCTGCGCGCGGCGGGCGCCGGCGCCCCGGTCCGTCGCATCGAGTCGCTGCCCGCTCCGGCCCGCGCCGCACTGGCCACCGCGCTGGCGCGGCACGCGGCCAACCTGCGCGTGCTCGTGCCGCGCTTCGCCCCGGGCTGGATGCCCCGCACCGACGACCACGTCGCCGTCCCGCTCGCCGGGGGCCGGGTTGTGCTGTCGGGGACCTTCGACCTGCTGGTGGGCGCACCGCACCCAGGGACGGCCTCACTGTGCGCGCTCGGGCTGTCGACCGGGGGCCCGTGGCCCCGGGAGCGCAGGACGCTGCACTTCCTCGCGCTGCTCGAGGCGCTGCGCAGTGGGACGCCGCCGTTCCGCCTCGCCCTGATCGAGTCGGCCTCACGCCGATACGGCGTCGAGGACGTGCGCGAGGAGCACCTGCGCGCCATCACCTCGCACATCGTGGCCTGGCTGGCCGAGGAGGCGAGCTCGCGTCTCGACGAGCCGCGCCGGACGGCCACCGATGCCTGACCGGCTCACCGACGTCCTGCTCGCCCCGGTCGCCGCTCCCGACCCCTCCTCGTGGCGGGCCGCGCTCGACGAGGCGTCGGGCATGTTGGCCGGGCTGGCTGTGCGCCGGGCCGGCGCCGGCCGCTTTCGCGTCACCGACCACGACGTGCGTACCGCGCTCGGCGCCGATCCCGGGGACGTGGACCCCACGCCGTTCACGTGGACGGCGCGCACGCGCGCGGCGCGCCGTCGGGCTCGGGGCGGTGCGGCTGCTGGCCGCCGGTGCCGCCCGCTCGCCCGCCGAGGCGGTGCGGTCACGGATCGACGAAGCCGCGGGCTGGGTGCACGACGGCTGCCCGGTGGCGTCGCAGCTCGACCGCTGGATCGCCGGACTCCCGTCGGCGGGACGGACCGTCGTGGGCGCCGAGGCCGTCACGTGGGCCACGCGGCTGTGGTGCGCCCTGGACTGGGCGGCACTCGGCCCCGGTGCGGTGATCGGGCGCGACCGCTGGTGGGACAGCCCGCACTCGGCGCTGCTGGCCCTGCGCGGGCGGGCGGACGTGCGCACCGAGTTGGCGTCCCTGGTCGTGCTCTCGGGCCCGCGCCGCGACTCGGTGCCCGCCGAGCTGGCCCTGGTCACGCTGGTCGACGCGCTGCGCAGCCGCGGGTCGGCTGCCCCGGGCCGTGTCGTGGGCTGGTGGCCGGACTCGGGGCACCTGGTGCGCCTCGAGCCCGAGCCCGCCACGCTCACGCTCGGGGCCGAAGCGGTCACCGTGGTGCTGGCCGGCGCCGGTGCGGGCCTGCGCACGCCGTCCTCCCGGACCGCACCCTCCCGGACCGCACCCTCCCGGACCGCACCCTCCAGGACCGCACCCACCTCGGCGGCGCCCGCATCGGCCCCCAACGCACCAGACCGGACCGCACCCGCCCAGCGATCGGCCGCCTGAGCCCCCGAGTCAAGGGTGCGCCGGTGGTCCTCTATCGTGGGACCCCCCATGCAGACGCGCCAGGACATCCGCAACGTGGCCATCGTGGCCCACGTCGACCACGGCAAGACCACGCTGGTCGACGGCATGCTCCGCCAGACCGGGGCCTTCGGCGCCCACGAGGAGCTGACGGACCGGGTCATGGACTCGGGCGACCTCGAGCGCGAGAAGGGCATCACCATCCTGGCCAAGAACACCGCCGTGCGCTGGGGCGGCGTCAAGATCAACATCGTCGACACCCCGGGCCACGCCGACTTCGGCGGCGAGGTGGAGCGGGGCCTGACCATGGTCGACGGGGTGCTCCTGCTCGTCGACGCCTCCGAGGGTCCCCTCCCCCAGACGCGCTTCGTGCTGCGCAAGGCGCTCGAGGCCCGGCTCCCCGTCGTGCTGGTCGTCAACAAGGTGGACCGGGCCGACGCTCGCATCGCCGAGGTTGTGCACCAGGTCGAGGAATTGTTCCTCGACCTCGGAGCCGACGAGCACCAGATCGACTTCCCCATCTTGTACGCCAACGCCAAGGCCGGGTGGGTGAGCACCGGGGCCGGGGTCGAGGGCACCAGCGTCGAGCCGCTCTTCGAGGCCATCGTCGGCCACGTGCCTGCGCCGGCCTACGACGAGGCGATGCCGACCCAGGCGCTGGTCTGCAACCTGTCGGCCTCCCCGTACCTCGGCCGCCTGGCCGTGTGCCGGGTGCACAACGGCACCCTGACCAAGGGCGAGACGGTCGCCTGGTGCCGCCTCGACGGCACCGTCGAGAAGGCGAAGATCACCGAGCTCTACGTGACCGAGGCCCTGGACCAGGTCCTGGCGGAGGCCGCCGGCCCGGGCGAGATCGTCTCGGTGGCCGGCCTGGCCGAGGTCACCATCGGCGAGACCCTGGCCGATCCCGACGACCCCCGGGCGCTCCCTGCCATCACCGTCGACGAGCCCAGCCTGGCCATGACCATCGGCATCAACACCTCGCCGCTGTCGGGCCAGGACGGCACCAAGCTGACGGCCCGGCTGCTCAAAGGGCGGCTCGATGCGGAGCTGGTCGGCAACGTGTCCATCCGCGTCGCCCCGACGGATCGACCGGACATGTGGGAGGTCCTCGGACGCGGCGAGCTGCAGCTCGCCGTCCTGGTCGAAACCATGCGGCGCGAGGGATTCGAGCTGACCGTGGGCAAGCCGCAGGTGGTCACCCGGGAGATCGACGGCACGGTGCACGAGCCGGTGGAGCGGGTCAGCGTCGACGTTCCCGAGGAGTATCTCGGCGTCGTGACCCAGCTGCTGGCCCTGCGCAAGGGCACCATGCTCGAGATGGTCAACCACGGGACGGGCTGGGTCCGCCTCGACTACAAGGTCCCCGCCCGCGGGCTCATCGGGTTCCGCACCGAGTTCCTCACCGAGACGCGGGGGACCGGCATCCTTCACCACGTCTTCGACGGGTGGGAGCCTTGGCACGGCGAGCTGCGCACCAGACGCAACGGCTCCATGGTGGCCGACCGGCGTGGCGAGACCACCACCTTCGCCCTCATGAACCTCCAGGAGCGTGGTCAGCTGCTCGTGGGCCCGGCGGAAGACGTCTACGAGGGCATGATCGTGGGCGAGAACGCGCGGGCCGAGGAGATGGACGTCAACCCGACCAAGGAGAAGAAGCTCAACAACATTCGCTCGTCCACTGCCGAGGAGTTCGAGCGCCTCACGCCGGTGTCGGCCTTCTCGCTCGAGCACGCACTCGAGTTCATCGCCGAGGACGAGTGCGTCGAGGTGACGCCCAAGGTGGTACGGCTGCGCAAGGTGATCCTGGACCAGGCCAGGCGGGCCCGGCTGCGCAAGTCGTCCAAGAGCTGAGCAGGCACAGAGGAGGGGCGCCGATGACCACACCGCGGAACGTGGGGTTCGACCACATGACCGTCGTGGTCGAGGACCTCGACGAGGCGAAGCGGTTCTTCGGGCTGCTCGGCTTCGTCGAGCGTCTCGCCGTGATCGCCTCGGGGCCGCGGGTGTCGGACTACATGGGTATCCCCGATTGGGAGTCGGACCACGTCACGCTGGTGCTCGAGGGGGCCGCGGTGCACCAGGAGATCCAGCTCCTGCGCTTCCACCGGCCGCCGGTCAGGGCGGACCTCGGGGCCGGCACGCTCGACCGCACCGGTTTCAACCACGTGTGCTTCCGCGTCGACGACCTCGACGCCATGGTGGCCCACCTGGCCGCCCACGGCGTCACCCCGCGCAACGAGGTTCTCGACTACCACGAGCGCAAGCTGGTCTTCTTCGACGGGCCGGGGATCGTGGTCGAGCTGGCCGAGTGGGCCCGGGACTGAAGGTGGTCGCGTAGCATCGACCGCCTGGAGGGATGGCAGAGCGGACGAATGCACAGCTCTTGAAAAGCTGCGAGGTGCAAGCCTCCGTGGGTTCGAATCCCACTCCCTCCGCTCGCAAGCGGTCGGTCCGGACCCGGACCGACGCCCAGCGCGGTCCTACGCCCCGCCGGCGTGGGCGAGCGGGTTCGGCGTGGGCTCGGCCACCTTGTGCAGCGTGTGGCGGTCCGTGTGGTGGAACAGCTCGGAGCGGTCGGGGAGCTGCAGCGTCGTGTCCTCGTCGTAGCCCCACGTGCCGTCGGCGTTGATCCTCACCGACACCCGGACCTCGACCGTGGTGAAGTTGCGCTCGAGGAAGGGGTTCGAACACACGCCGAACTCGGTGGACCCCCGCGTCGCCCGCAGCTCGAACTCGGTGGCCTCGGGGGTGGCGGTGCCCTGGGCCATGGCCACCTGGCCGCGGGGGATGGCGATGGTCTGGATCACCGCGCCGGTCGCCGGCTCCCACAGCCAGTAGCCCACCTGGTCGTGGAACGTCTCCACCTCCCCCGGCTTGACGATGTGCACGTGGTAGCGCAACCCGTAGTACCACTGCGGGCCGTTCGTCTGCGGGTCGATCGGCTGCAGCGCGTAGCGTTCGACGTAGACGTCCGACTCGGAGCCCTCGGCCACGGGGTGCACGTCGGCACCGGTCGTTCCCTCCCAGATGCCGGCCATGGGGCGCAGGGGTCCCAGGTTGGCCAGCCCGTCGGGATCGAGCTCGGGTTCGGTGTAGATGTCCTCGCGGTCAACCACCGGCGGAGCGTACCGTGCCGGCGCAACACCGGTCACACGGGTGACGACGCGCGGGTGCGGCCACCCGATTGTCACCTCGTTGTCAAGGGGTGCGTTGCACCACCTCCTCCCAGCCGTGAGAATCGTGTGGTGACGAGACCTCGCCGGGCTCTCGTCGCCGGCGGCCCCCGCCGGCGGAGCCTGATCCGGCTGCGGACGTGGTGAGAGACGTAGCCGAAGTCGAGCGCCGGTCCGGTACGCCGTCGGAGCTGCCGCCCCTCCGGGCGAGGTCGCGGCACCGGCGGCGCCGCCGGTGGATCGCCGGCGTCCTGGCCGGCGTCCTCCTCGTCACCGCCGTCGCCCTCCTGGTCGACGACGAGGTGCACCAGCATCAGCAGTTCGACCGGGCCCAGACGTCGCTCGCGGTCGCCCGGCACCACAGGGCTGTCGTCGCCGCGCGGCTCACCCGGCTCCGCCATGACGTCCACCTGCTCGCGACGCAGGTCGGGGACGACTCGACCGCGCTCGACCAGGACATCTCGCAACTCAAGGGGGCCCAGGCCGCCCTCCTGGCGGTCCGGGCCGACGTCTCGAAGCAAGGGACGCTCATCACGTCCCTCCAGACGTGCCTGACCGGTATAGAGGAGGCCCTCAATTCCCTCTCCGTCGGCAACCAGCCCGCCGCGCTCGGCGAGATCGACGCGGTCTCGACCAGCTGCTCGGTGGCCGAGGGCACCGGTGGCTGATCACCGCCGGTCCCGTCGGCGCGGATGGCGGGTCGTCCTCGTGGCGTGTTGCGTCGTCGTCGTCACAGCAGCGATCTGGACGGACGTGGAGGCCCGCACCCGCACCCGTACCGAGGAGTCGGCCCTCGCCGCCGTCCGTGCCCGTCTGGCGCACCTGCGCCAGGAGGTCGCAGCGGCGACCGGGCGGAAGGCGGCCACGACTGCGAAGAGGGACACGCTGTCGGCCTACCTCGCCGTGACCCTGGGCCAGCTGGCCACCACGAACGCCTCGCTCGGCAGCACACAGGTCCACGAGTACCTGCAGGGCGTGGACATCTCGACGCTGCAGGCCTGCCTCGGTGGTGTCCAGCGCGCGCTGTCCGCCATCAAGGCGTCCGACAGCGCGTCGGCGGCCAAGGACATCGCGGCAGTGTCCGGACCGTGCGCGCAGCTGACCGGCGGATCCTCGTCGGGTCTGGTCTACCCCTTCGACTTCCCCGATCCGAGCATGCTGGTCGTCGGGGACATCTACTACGCCTACGCCACCAACTCCGTGGCCGGGAACATCCAGATCGTCGCGTCGAACGACCTGACCCACTGGACCGCCGTCAACAACGCGCTGCCGGGCCTCCCGTCGTGGGCTTCCGCCCACTTCACCTGGGCACCCTCGGTGGCGCGGATCGGCGGGACCTTCGACATGTACTACGCCGTCGATCCGGCGGGCAGCACCAACGAGTGCATCTCGGTGGCGACCGCGGCGCAGCCGCAGGGTCCCTTCGTCGACGGCTCCAGCGCGCCACTGGAATGCCAGAACTCGCTCGGTGGCTCCATCGACCCCGCTGCCTTCGTGGACTCGCACGGCACCCCCTACCTCCTGTGGAAGTCGGGCGGCACCGGCTCGTCGAAGATCTGGTCCCAACAGCTGTCCCCATCGGGAACCTCCTTCGCCCCCGGTACCAGCCCCACGGTGGTCCTCACACCCGACGCGGCGTGGGAGGGGGGGACGGTCGAGGCGCCCGACCTCGTCGAGGCGGGCGGCCGTTACGACCTGTTCTTCTCGGGCAACGACTGGAACACCGGCGACTACGCCGTCGGCGCGGCGACGTGCAGCGGACCGCTCGGCCCGTGCACCGACAGCTCCTCGAACCCGGTCCTCGCCTCGGACCCCGGCGTGTCGGGCCCCGGCGGTGAGTCGGTGTTCGCCGACACCTCGGGCTCGTTCCACATCGCCTTCCACGGCTGGGTCCCCGGCGCCGTCAGGTTCCCCAACACCCGCGGCCTCTACATCCGCCGAATCGACCTCTCGGGGGCCGTGCCCGCAGTCGGCGGAGCCGGCTGATCAGAGGCGGGCGAAGGCGGCGGCCTCCGAGTCGAAGGTGCCCGCCGCGGCCGCGTTCACACTGGGCTTGGTGCGGGTCACGGCCTGAACGCAGTCCTCGGCGGTCACCGCGGCGTCGCCCCCGCCCAGCGCCCGCTCGAAGGCCCGCTGGGCCGCCCGTTGTGCCGCCAGCGCGAAGTCCGCAGGCGTGAAGCCCTCGGTCCGCTCGGCGATCTGCCCCGGGTCGCAGGACGGCAGGAACTCGCCCGCCAGCTCGGACCGGCCCTCTCGGTCCGGCGCACCCACCGGGATGATGAGGTCGAAGCGGCCAGGTCGCAGCATCGCCGGGTCGATCGCCGCGATGGAGTTCGTGGCCATGACCATCAGCCGGTCCGGCCGCGCCTTGAAGACGGGGATGGCCTTGAGGAGCTCGTTGACGAGCGGTTGGCTCTCCGGACGTGACTCGCGTGCCGCCGCGATCTCGTCTGCTTCGTCGATGAAGCACAGCAGCCGGTCCACGTGGCCCAGGTCGAGCAGCGCGGCACGCAGCGCGGCGGCACCCTCCGTCCCGTGGCCCAGCAGTGACGGGTGGAGCTCGACGAAGGCCCACGAGAGCCGAGACGCCATGGCTCGGGCGAAGGAGGTCTTCCCGGTCCCGGGAGGACCGAAGAGCATGACGGCGGCCGGCGGCCGCAGCCCCACGCGCTCGGCCAGATCGGGGTGTGCCAGGGGCTCGACGATGCGCCGCTCGAGCAGCTCCTTGGTGGTCGAGAACCCCTTCATGTCGTCCCATGACCCCGAGGAGGGGAACGAGCCTCCATAGCGCTCGACGATCTCGAGCTCCTCGGGGACCATCGACGCGGCGCGTACGTAGAGGTGCAGCCCGTCGACGCGCTCGAAGGCCTGGTGCGCGAAGGCCACCTCCCCGACCTGTCCCGGTTCGACGAGGGCCAGCAGGCGGTGTGCCCCCTGGTGGATGACCTCTTGGTCGAGTGCGCGCAGCAGCGCGGAGCCGATGCCCCGGTTGCGCCACGCCGGGTGGAGCGCCAGCGCGAGCAGGTGCGCGTCGCGCCCGGCCATGCGGGCCACCGCCGCACCGACCAGGGTCCCGGACGACAGCGCCACGGCCGCGGGCTGGTGCTCGTTCAGCGCCTCGACCACGTCGCTGCGGCCGTAGGCGGCGGTCATCGCCGTTTCGGCCAGGTCGATGAGCCGGACGATGTCCTCGAACGGTGTCATCGGGTCGCGATGGTCCAACGGCACCACGCGCCATTCGGCGGTCACGGGACCATTCTTCCCCAGGAGCCGGTCCGGGCGCCGCGCGCGTTCAACGGCCCCCGACCTCGCTCAGCGGCCGGCGGCGACCGCCTCGGCGCGCCGGGCGAGGGTCGGAGCGTCGAGCTCGGCGCACACCGCGCCGAACGCTGCCGTCGGCCCCCGCCAGCGGAGGTCGTCGACCCGTTGCAGGAGCGACCGGTCGATCCGGAGCGTCGCCAGCTCTTTGAACAGGAGCACCTCTTCTTGCTGGTCCCGCAGCGTGGCTGCCAGCTTGGCGGCGCCCCGGACGCTCACACCCCAATCCCCCGCGTCCGGGGGCACGTCCTCGATGTGGGTCCAACGGGCGAGCACGGTCGACGCCGACTTGGCCCCCCAACCGGGAAGCCCCGGGAACCCGTCGGCGCTGTCGCCCACCAGGGCCAGGTAGTCGGGAATGGAGGCCGGACCGACGCCGAACTTGGCCACCACGCCCTCCTCGTCGACCAGAGCGTCCTTGCGGCGGTCGAGCTGCACCACCCGGTGACCCCGCACACACTGCCCCAAGTCCTTGTCCGGGGTGCAGATCAGGACCTGCTCGACGGCCGGGTCATCGGCCGCCACCGCGGCCGCGCTGGCCAGGCCGTCGTCCGCCTCGACATCGGTCATGGGCCACACCACCACGCCGAGGGCGCGCAGCGCCTCCTCGAGCGGCCACGCCTGTGACCACAGGTCCGGATCGACACCCTCCCCGGTCTTGTACCCGGGCCACAGGTCGTTGCGGAACGACTCGATGACGTGGTCGGTAGCCACGCCGACGTGCGTCGCCCCGTCGGCCAGCAGCTGCAGCACCGAGCTCACGACGCCCCGGGCGGCCGCGACCTCGCGTCCCTCGGTGTTGCGGTGGGGCGGGGCACCGAAGAAGTGGCGGAACAACTCGTAGGTGCCGTCGACGAGGTGGACCTTCATGCCGCGAGCCTCCCACACGTGGTGTCTGGCCCCCCCCAGGACCATGCGATCATGCACGCGATGACCATTCGGTTGTTCGCCTACGGGACGTTGCAGGTGGGGCACGAGGCGTCGCGTCGCCTCGACGTGGTGGACTCGGTCCCGGGGAGGATCGAGGGCTTCGCGCTCTTCGACAGCGGCCTCGGGTGGCCCTTCGCATGCCGGGGGCACGACCGCGAACAGGTGCACGGGCAGATCCTCACGCTGGCCGGTGACGGTTCGACGGCCCAGCATGTGGCCCGGGCCTTTGCCGGGGCCGACGAGTGGGAGGGGTTCGACCCGTCCGACCCCGCCGGCTCCCCCTACCTGCGCGAGCAGGTGGAGGCGTCGACCGTCCGCGGGGAGCAGGTCTGGGTGCACGTGTACCTGAGTTCGGAGGAGCGGCTGCGGCGGCGCTACCGGGACGCCCGTGTGTCACGCATCGAGACCGGCGTCTGGGTCATCGCGTGAGGTGCACCGGGTGACTCATCCGCCCGCGCCCGCGGGTGCCGCGTTCGGGTTGGTCGCCTCGATGGCCTTGAGGATGACGGCCACGGCGTCGTGCAACCCGCCATCGGTGTGGATGTCGAGCAGGTCGATGGCATGCTCGATCTTCTTGCGCGCGTCCTCGACGTCCTCGAACGTCTTGGCCGCCCGCGCGTCAGCCGCCCGGGCCTGGACGTTCTGGCCCACGATGATGATGGGCAGCAGTACGAGCTGGATGAACTCCGACGAGAGCCACAGCACGAGCACGGTGGCGCTGTGCTGTTTGATCGTGCTCGGAAGCGACACGAAGGCGATGCAGGCGAAGAGATAGGCACACCACATGGTGCCGACCAGCACCGTGATCTTCAGCCCGACGGTGGCGTTGAAGCGCTGCATGATGGTGTCGGCCTTCACGAAGTGATGCGTGTGGGCGAAGACAGGCGTGCCATCCTTGGTGTAGCCGTGCTTCGGCGTGACCGTCGGCGTCGCCGCCGGCGCTTCTGTCGTGGTCATCCCAGCTCCTCCTGTGACTCGGGTCACCGGGAAGTCTCACACGGGGTCTGCCAGCTGCTCCATGAACTCGAGCCGCATCCCGCCGGGTGCCTCGACGAAAGCAATGCGACGCGTCCCGAAGGACCCGCTCACCACCGCGGGTCCCCACAGCACCTCGTGGCGCGCCAGTTCGGCGTCGAGGTCGTCCACGAAGAGCGCCGGGTGCAAGAACCCCTCGGCCGGCAGTGCGCAGGCGTCCTCGTAGATGGCGCGGGTGAACAGCGTCAGGGCCAGGGTGCCGAGCTGCACGTCGGCCCGCCGGCCGTTCTCCCACTCGACCGGCTCCGTCACCGTCGCTCCTGCCGCCTCGTACCAGGCGCAGGCCGACTCGAGGTCGGCGACCTTGATCGCCAGGTTGGCCATCCCGGTGACGGGCATCAGCGTTGCCGCCCGCCCGTCCCGCCCACGTCGGTCACGCCGGCCTCAGTGCAGCGGGGTGCCGTAGAGCGATCCGAGGTCCTCGGCGATGAGCTCGAGCCGCACACCGTCGGGATCGGAGAAGTAGAGCGAGATCTCGCTCTCGATCTGCGTCGGGATGCCCTCCTCGTCGAGGCGAGCCTTCGCCGCCCGCCACTGCTCCTGGCTGACCGAGATGGCCAGGTGGTGGAAGCCGCCCAGAACCTCGGCGTACGGACCGAGGCCGAGGTCCGGGAAGTCGAAGAACGCCAGGGTGTTGCCGTGGCCCAGGTCGAAGAAGAGGTGGGTGGATCCCTTGTAGTCCCGGTTCTCGAAGAGCTCGACCAGTGGGAACCCGAGGAGCTCCTGGTAGAAGCGGATCGTTCGCTCCACGTCCGAGCAGAGCAGCGCCAGGTGGTGCACCCCCTGCGCCTTCGACGCCGGCCGCTGCGCCGGTTCCCGCAGGTACTCGGCGCGCAACCTGGCTCGCTCCGCCGCCGCCGCGGCGAGGTCGATGGGCCCGGTGCTCACGGCGTCGCTCACAGCCCGAGGAGCCACGCCGCGTTGGCCCCCAGGAGGTTGGACCGTGCCCGGTCGTCCAGCCCGGCCACGGCCCGCTCGGCGGCCGCCATGGGGTCGGCCACGCCTTCGGCATGGGGCCAGTCGCTTCCGATCATGTAGGTCTCCTCTCCGACTTTGGGAACGAGCCGGTTCGGCATCTCGTAGGGCAGAGCGGCGACGCGCACCTGTCGGAGGAAGTACGCCGAGGGGCGGTCGCCGAGGACACGGAACGGCTCGCCATGACGCAGAGCGTAGAAGTCCGACGCGCCGTCGATGTGCAAGAGGAAGTGGGGCACCCAACTCGCCGTGAGCTCGACCACGCCGATCCGCAGGCCCGGGTGGCGCTCCAGCACCCCGTTGAGGATCAGGTTGGCCAGGGCGACGGCCGGGGCCAGGTACAAGAAGATGGAGTCGAAGAGTTGCTCTCCGTCCGCCCGCTCCCCGGTGCGCCAGGCCGGGTGCAATGGGCTCTCGAACTCCGAGACGTGGAACACCGGAGCCACGCCCAGGTCGCTGAAGGCCGCCCACACGGGGTCGAAGTCCTCGTGCGAGAGGGGCTTCCCGTCCACCGGCGCCGGTGCCACCATGGCCAGCCGCGTTCCCCGCTCCCGCGCCTGGCGGATCTCCTCCACCGCCCAGTCCGGATCGTGCAACAGCACGTGCGCCACCCCGAACAGCCGGTCGGCGCCTTCGCTGCAGGCGTCGGCCACGTACCGGTTGTATGCCCGCGCGTTGGCGCGTTGAGCCACCCGGTCCGAGGCCAGGCGCTGTTCCCAGAGCAGGCCGTAGTTGGGGAACAGGACCGCGGCATCGAGCCCGTACGCATCGAGCGTGGCCAGGCGGGCGCCGGCCAGCCGGTAGGAGTCGGGGACCAGCTCCTCGAAGGACGCCGGCGCTCTCTCCCCACGCAGCCGGCGCAGCCGGTCCTCGCCGATGCGCGCGGACTCCTCGGGGATGGGCACCTCGAGCGGGGTCAGCCGCTGTCCACGCCAGGCCAGCCACGGCCAGCCCGCCTCGTCGTCGGTGATGGCCAGCGCGTCGGAGCGTTGCACCGGGTCGATGTAGTCGGACCAGGTCGTCCTCGACTCGAAGAGGTGCTGGTCGACGTCGATGGTCTGTAGCGCCACGGTCCCTCCCCGGCGCGCCTCGACGCGCCACCGCGCACAGTATCAGCGCCTACTCGATCGCGTTCCGCAGCGCCTGCAGCCAGTCGTCGGCCGCCTGCCAGGCCGCGTCGGCCTGACGACGCTGCTCGGGGCCGTGCTCGCCGGCCGCCGGGTACGACCCGAGGAACTTCACCCCGGCCAGGCTGGCGTGCAGGTCGCGCAGGCAGTCGGCCACGACCTCGTCGCCGACGTGCCCCGACAGGTCGATGACGAAGCAGTAGTCGCCGAGCCCCTGTTTGGTCGGCCGCGACTCGAGCTTGGTCAGGTTGATGTTGCGCGCCGCGAACTGGCCCAGGATCCCGTGGAGGCTGCCCGGGTGGTCGGCGCGCTGGAAGCACACGATGCTGGTCTTGTCGTGGCCGGTCGGCCTCGGCACACGCGATCGGGCCACCAGCACGAAGCGGGTCTGATTGTCCAGGTGGTCCTCGATGTCCTCGGCCAGCACCGCCAGCCCGTAGCGCTCCGCAGCCAGCCGGGGCGCGATGGCGGCGTCGCCGGGTTGGCCCGACTCACCCACGGCGCGGGCGGCATCAGCCGTGGAGTTGGCGGCCCGCTGCTCGGCCCGCGGCAGCTCGCGGGCGAGGTACTTCTGGCACTGCGCCAGCGCATGGGGGTAGGACGCCACCGACCGGACGGCGGCCATGCCCGTCCCCGGCCGGGCCATGAGGTGGAGGTGGATGTCCATGACGACCTCCCGCTGGATGTGGAGGTCCACGTCGTGGATGAGCCCGTCGATGGTGGCGCTGACCGTCCCCTCGATCGCGTTCTCCATGGGCACGAAGCCGAACTCGGCCTCTCCGCGGGCCACCGCCTCGAGCACGGCGGTGATTGACCCGAGAGCCGTGTTGTCGGCGGCAGCGAGGTCCGGTTGGCTGAGCATCGCTTCCTCGGTGAAGGTGCCCGCCGGCCCGAAGTAGGCCACGCTGGTCGCAGGAGGGTTCACGGTTGGGCAGGATAGAGCAGGTCATGGATGCTTCCTCACTCCGAGAGCTGGTCGACGACGTCGCCGCGGGCCGCTGTAGCCCCGACGACGCGGTGCGCAGGCTCCGGCGCCTCCCCTTCTCGAACTTGGGCTTCGCGCGGGTCGACCACCACCGTGACCTGCGCCTGGGCATGCCCGAGGCCGTCTACGGCCCGGGGAAGACGCCCGAACAGTGCGCAGCCGTGGTCAGCGAGCTCCTCGCCGGCACCGACGGCCCGGTGCTGCTCACTCGGGCGACCGAGACGCAGGTGAAGGCCGTCCTCGCCGCTGCCGGCGCCCTGGGACACGCCCCGGCGACCGTCGCCGACGGAGGGCCCTTGGCCACCGTGGCCTTCCGGCCCGCCCCCGAGCGGCGCGGGAGCGTCGTCGTCGTCACCGCCGGCACGGCGGACCTCCCGGTCGCGCACGAGTGCACGGCGGTGCTGGGCGCGCTCGGCTTCGACCCCTCGCTGCTGGCCGACTGCGGCGTGGCCGGGCTCCATCGCATCCTGGCCGAGCTCGACCCGTTGGCGGCGGCCGACGCCGTGGTGGTGGTCGCCGGGATGGAGGGGGCCCTGGCCAGCGTCGTCGGGGGCCTCACCTCGGCGCCGGTGGTGGCCGTGCCCACCAGCACCGGCTACGGCGCCGCGCTCGAGGGCGTCACCGCCCTGTTGGCCATGCTCTCCGCCTGCTCGTCTGGCATCACCGTCGTGGGGATCGACAACGGCTACGGCGCCGCGTGCGCCGTGGCCCGGATCCTGCCGTGACCGACCGAGCGGCGCCGGATCCGGGCGGGAGCGCCGCCACGGTGGCATGGTTCCACTGCTTCGCCGGCATCGCCGGCGACATGGCGCTCGGCGCGCTCGTCGACGCCGGCGCGGACGCCGGGGAGGTCGGCGCACTGTTGGGCCGTCTGGGCCTGCCGGGTTGGGAGCTCCGGTTCGAAGAGAGCGTCCGGGGCGGCCTGGCCTGCACCCGGGCCGTGGTGCGCGCGCGACGACGCGCACCCTCGCACGCACGGGGACATCGCGACACTGATCCGCGACGCTGCGCTGCCCGAGCGGGTGACCGGGCGCTCCCTCGCCGTCTTCGCCTCGCTTGCTGCCGTCGAGGCCGCGCTGCACCGTCAGGCGGTGGACGAGGTCCACTTCCACGAGGTGGGCGGGCACGACGCCGTGGTCGACGTGGTGGGGACCGCGGCCGCGCTCGAGGTCCTCGGTGTCGACGAGCTGTGCGCGTCGGCTGTGGCCACCGGGACCGGCACCGTGCGCAGCGCGCACGGTGCACTGCCCAACCCGGCCCCGGCCACCCTCCGCCTGCTCGAGGGGATCCCGACCTACGGGCGCGACGTGGCGATCGAGCTCACCACACCGACGGGGGCGGCGCTCCTGGCGGCGTTGTGCTCGTCCTTCGGGCCCATGCCCGACATGAGCGTGGCGTCCTCGGGCTACGGCGCCGGCACCGGGGAGCTCGACGACCTCCCCAACTGCACGCAGGTCGTCGTCGGCCTCCGCGCCGCCCGACCGGACGTCGGCGGCGGGCAGCCGGCGCTCGTCCTCGAGACCAATCTCGACGACGTCACCGGGGAGCAGCTCGGCTACGCCGTGACGGCCACCCTCGAGGCGGGCGCGCTCGACGCCTGGGTCACGCCGGTCACCATGAAGAAGGGACGGCCGGGCCACGTGCTGCACGTCCTCACCGATGCCACGCGCCTGGCCGAGCTGCGGGCGGTCGTGGAGCGGGCCACGGGCACCATGGGCGTGCGGGCGACGGCCGTGGGGCGCTGGCCGGCCGCCCGGCGGCTGGGCCGGGTGGTCGTCGACGGCATGACCATCCAGATGAAGGTGACCGACGGCCGGGCCAAGCCGGAGTTCGACGACGTGGCCCTGGTGGCGGCGAAGACCGGCGCGTCGCTCCACGAGGTGTCGAGCCGGGCCGAGGCGGCGTGGCGGGCCGCCGGGCCGGCATCCGGGGACGAGGAGGAGCCGACCCCCTGATGCCCAGCGACATGTTCCACTATGACCCGGCGGTGGCCGAGCTCATCTTCGCCGCCTGCCGGGAGCGCCTCTCGATGGACCCGGTCTCGCTCGACTTCGGCGGGCTGCTTTCCTCGCTGGAACTCGGGCTGGCCGGCCTGATGCGTCCTGAGGGCAACGACGCCGCCGAGGTCCTGCAGCTCTTCGTCGACAAGCTGGCCACCGCCGTCGTCTCGTGCGACAGCCCGCGGTTCTTGTCGTTCATCCCCGCCGCGCCGACCAAGGCGTCGCTCCTCTTCGACATGTTCGTCTCGTGCTCGTCGCTGCACGGCACCTCGTGGCTCGAGGCGGCGGGCGTGGTCGTCGCCGAGAACCAGGCGCTCGGCGTGCTGGCCGCGCAGGCCGGCCTCCCCGAGGATGCGGGCGGCTGCTTCGTCTCGGGCGGTTCGGCCGGCAACCTCTCCGCTCTCATGGTGGCCCGCGACACCGCGGCGTACCGCCGGGGACTGCCGGCCCCGCAACGGCCCCTCATCGCCATCAGCGAGGAGGCCCACTCCTCGGTGGGCAAGGCCCTCCATGTGCTCGGCGTGGGTGCGCTCACCGTCCCGACGCACGATCACCGCCTCACCGGCAAGGCGCTCGCCGCGGCGCTGCGGAACGACCCGCGCGGCTCCGACGTCGTCGGCGTGGTGGCCACCGCCGGGACCACCAACGCCGGCATCGTCGACGACCTCGCCGGTATCGCCGACGTCGCCGCCGAGCAGGCGCTGTGGTTCCACATCGACGGCGCCTACGGTGGCGCGGCCGCGCTCTTCGCGCCCTCGGTGCGGGACCAGTTCGTCGGATTCGAGCGGGCCGACTCGTTCATCGTCGACCCCCACAAGTGGCTGTTCGCTCCGTTCGACTGCGCCGCACTCGTCTACCGCCGTCCGAACCTGGCGAAGGCAGTCCATACGCAGGACGCCCACTATCTCGACGTGCTCCACACCGAGAACCCCGACGAGTGGAACCCCAGCGACTACGCCTACCACCTGACGCGTCGCGCCCGCGGGCTGCCCCTGTGGTTCTCCATGGCGGTCAACGGGCTCGACGCCTACCGCGACGGCGTGGAGGCCGGTCTCGAGATCGCGCGGCACGCCGCGGCGCGCATCGAGGCGGCGCCGCACGTCGAGCTCGTGCGCGAACCGGGCCTCTCGATCGTGTTGTTCCGACGGCCGGGCTGGGACAAGGCCACCTACGACGCCTGGTCCGCCCAGCTGCTCCACGACCAGATCGGCTTCGTCACCCCGACCACCTGGGGCGGCGAGACGGTGGCGCGTTTCGCCTTCCTCCACCCCAACACCACGGTGGAGATGGTCGACGAGATCCTCGACACCATGCGCACGCCGTGGGGCCTGGTGCCGGCCTCAGTGCACGAGGCGTGACCAGGCCCGGGCCAGGACGGCGCTCATCGTCTCGACGTCTTGTGCACCCGGCACCGGCCACCGGCCGTTGATCAAGAAGAACGGCACCCCCGTCACCTCGAGCTCGGCCGCCGCCGCCTCGTCGGCCCGCACCTCGGCGCCATAGGCCCCGCCACCGAGCACGTCCTCGATCACCTCGTCGGGGACCCCGGTGCCCTCGGCGACCGCTCGCAGAACGCCGTGGTCGGCCAGTTGCAGCCCGTCGCTGAACCGGGTCCGGAACAAGGCGCGCACGAGCGCTGCCTCGGCGTCGGACCCGCGGGCCGCCCGGGCCAAGCGGTGGGCGTCGAAGGTCGACCCCGGCTGCACCCGGTCGAAGTCGAACGCGAAGCCGACCTCAGCCCCCATGGCGGTCAGACGGTCGTGGAGGGCCCGGACGTGCTCGAGCGGCATGCCGTACTTACGGGCCACCGCCTCCTCCATCGAGATGCCGCCCCGTTGCGCCAGGGACGAGGACGCCCGGGGGTGGAGCTCGAAGGCGCGGTGCACCAGCGTGACCTCGTCTCGGTGCTCGAACGCCTGGCGGACGAGCTCGAACCGGACCAGTCCCAGTGCGCACCAAGGGCACGCGAAATCCGACCACACCTCCACCTGCATGCACCGGCCACCCTAGGGGGGCGGCCACCTAGACCCAGTCGTAGGCGGGCCAACCCTCGGCCGCGGCCATCAGCGTCCAGCACGTCGCGCCGTCGAGCGCCTCGCGGATGATGTCGGCGTGGCCGGCGTGGCGAGCCGTCTCCTCGATCAGGTGGAGCAGCACCCACCGGGCCGTCCACACCGTGCCGGCGGGGATCCACGGGACCACGTCGGTCGTCGGGGGGAGCGGTGCCCCGAGATCGTCGATCCCCGCCACGATCTCCGTCGTGCGCCGGGCCTCGGCTTGCTGCAGGGCGAGCACGCCGGCCAGGGTCTCACCTTCGAGCAGGCGGAAGCCGTCCACGTAGTCGTCCTCGGCGGCGAAGACGCCGGTGTCGCCCGCGACCAGGAAGGTCGTCCAGGCTCGCTCGACGCCGGCAGCGTGCTTGACCAGGCCGGCCAAGCACAGCTCGCTCACCGTCGTCCGGGCACGCGCCTGCTCCTCGCTGAGCCCGTGGGCGGCGTAGCGCAGGGCGTCGTGCTGCTGGCCGAGGAAGCTCAAGAGCGCGTCTCGCTCGTCCACGACGGGGGGTACCAATCCGGGCATCGCCGCCTCCGTTTCCGCCGGTCCCTCCCGGCGCTCGCTTGGGGATGACGTCATCGTGCCGGACCAAACTGGCCATCTTCTGGCCACTTCTGGAGCCAGACTCTCGAGATGCGCGCCGACCGTCTCGTGGCCGCCCTCCTCGTCCTGCAGGCCAAGGGGCGCGTGACCGCGGCCAAGCTGGCAGAGGAGCTCGAGGTGAGCGAGCGCACGGCCCGGCGGGATCTCGAGGGCCTCGCCATGGCCGGCGTCCCGGTCTACTCGCAACCTGGGCGCGGTGGGGGCTGGCAGCTGCTCGGCGGGGGGCGCACCGACCTGACGGGACTGACGGCACAGGAGGCCCGGACGCTCTTCTTGGTGGCCGGGCCGGCCGCCGCCGATACCCGGACGCGCGCCGCCCTGCGCAAATTGGTCCGGGCGCTACCCGAGACGTTCCGCGGCGACGCCGAAGCAGCTGCCGGCGCCGTCGTGCACGACCCCGCCGGATGGGACCACCCCGGTGCCGCTCCGCCGGACCACCTCCAAGCCCTGCAGCAAGCCGTGATCGAAGGGGAACAGGTCGAGCTTGACTACGTGCGCCGTGACGGGCTTGCCTCGTCGCGCCTGGTGCACCCACTCGGCCTCGTCGTCAAGAACGAGATCTGGTACCTGGTGGCCGGCACCGACGACGGCGAGCGCACGTTCCGGGTCGGTCGCGTGCGCGCCGTGCGCGGCACAGGTCGGCCGGTGGTGCGCCCCGACGGCTTCGATCTGGCCGCGTCCTGGCGTGCCATCGCCGGCGACATTGCCGCGTTGCGCGCCCCGGTCCTGATCCGGCTCCGGGCCGATCCCGGGGTGCTCGAGGTGTTGCGCTGGCTGTTCGGGACCCGCGTCACGCCGGGCCCGGTCCAGCCGGACGGAAGACTCGACGTCGCGCTGCAGGCGCAGTCGGAGGCCATGGCGGCCCGCCAGCTGGCCGGTTTCGGCGACGCCGTCGAGGTCCTGTCACCGGATGCGGTGCGCGCACACCTCGCGGACATCGGGCGGGGACTCGTGCGCCGTCACGCCTGAGGGCGACCGCAGTCCGGGGCGCCTCTCACCCGGCCGCCACCGCCGCTTCGAGGTGTGCGCCGGCCGCCAGCAGGACCTCCTCGCCCCCCTCGGGGCCGATGAGCTGGATGCTGGCCGGCAGGCCGCCCGCGGCCGGGACGGGCAGCGACAGCGCCGGCACCCCGGCCAGGTTGACCGGCAGGGTGCAGCGCGTCACGAGCAGGTCGTCCGCGTCCTCGAGCGGCGGCGGGAAGACGGTCAGCGTCGGGGTGACCACGAGGTCCACCTCGGCGAAGACGCGCTCGAGCTCGCGCCGCCAGGCGCGCCGGGCCTCCCAAGCGGCCGTCACGGTGGCGTCGTCGAAGGTCGAGCCGAGCTCCAGGCGTGCCCGGACGTCGGCCCCGATGTGCTCGGGGTCCCCGGCCAACAGGGCGGCGTCGGTGGCGAAGGCCTCCACCACCAGGAGCAGCCCGGCTTGTGCGGTGGCGCCGTCCCAGCTGGGCAGCGGCGTCGCGACGCACTCCCACCCCGTCAGCGCGAGCGCCCGGTCGATGGCTTCGTCGATGGCGGGGTCCGCGTCGACCGGCACCCGCGCCACGCGGAGAACGCCCGGGGGTACCGCCACGGTGAAGCCCGGCTCGAGCAGCTCCATGCCGGTGACGAGCCCGGTCACGTCGCGCGCCATGGGACCGATGGTGTCGAAGCTCGGGGACAGCGGCCAGACGCCGCCGAGTGGGATCCGGCCATAGGTCGTCTTGAGGCCCGCCGTGCCGCAGCACGCGGAGGGGATGCGCACCGATCCGCCGGTATCGCTCCCGTAGGCCACGTCCGCCTCGCCGGTGGCCACCGCCACCGCCGAGCCACTCGAGGAGCCTCCGGGGACCCGGGCCGGATCGAGGGGGTTCACCGGCGTGCCGAACCACGGGTTGATCCCGGTGATGCCGAGGGCGAGCTCGTGCAGGTTGGTGCGCCCCACGATGCGCGCGCCGGCCGCCCGCGCCCCGGCCAGGCAGGCGGCGTCGGCCTCCGCCGGGCGCGCCCGCGCCTCCACGGCGCGGCACCCGGCCGTGGTCGGCTCGCCCGCCATGTCGATGAGGTCCTTGACGGCCAGGCGCACGCCCGGGCCGGACGTGTCGTAGCGCGTGATGAACGTGGTCACGATCCCCCCGGGCCGCCGCTCAGCTGCCCACGCGCGACGCGGCGGGCTCCTCCTCGCGCGGCACCGAAGTCTGGCGCCCTCGCTGCAGCCCGAACAGCGCCAGCACACCGGCGAACGCCATGATCCCGCACATGACGTAGAGCACCGCCTGTGTGGCGTGCGCGAAATCCACGGACACGTAGTGCGGGATGGACCGAACGGACCTGCCGCCCCCCTGCTGGAACTGGGAGATGTGGTTCGCCTCGTCGGCAGGGTTCGCGACGCCCATCTTGGTGAGCGTGGTCGTCAGGTGTGAGCGGAAGTTGAACAGGAGGATGGTACCCAGCGTGGCCAGCCCCAGGCTGGCCCCGTAGTTGCGGATGGTCTGGGTGATGCCGGTGGCCTCCCCGTAGGAGAGGTCGCCGGCCCGGTTCACGGCGTCGGTGTTGGCCGGCCCCAGCATCATGCCCATGCCGGCACCGGCCACGATGACCCAGATCTGTTGTCGGCCGAACGAGAGCGTCAGGACCTTCGAGGCCCAGACACCGAAGCCCACCGCCGCAATGGCGCACCCGATGATCACGGCGCGCTTGGCGCCCTCGCGGTCGAGCATGCGCCCACCGATCTGCGCCGCGACGACGAAGCCGAGGAAGAACCACAGCAGGAAGACCCCCGCTTCCGACGCCGTCTTGTGCAGCGAGATCTGCGCGTATTCGCTGGCGAAGAAGAAAATCGGGATGAAGGCCATCATGGAGATCATCAAGATGATGTTCTCCATGGCGAACGGCCGGATGCGGAAGATCGACACCTTGATCAGTGGTGATGCCGTCCACAGTTCGACCAGTACGAAGACGGCGATGAGCGCCAGGCCGCCGATGATGCAGACCCAGATCCAGGGGTTGCGCCAGCCCCAGAGCACCGACTGCTGCAGGCCGAAGATGCTGAGGGCGATGCCGGCGGCGATCAGGACTGCACCGGGGTAGTCGATGGGAGCCCGCCTGTACTGGGTCTTGGGCTTCGAGACCGCGATGAGCACGAGCGCGATGATCGCCACCGGGACGTTCACCCAGAAGATGGCGCGCCAGGTCCACTGGGTGAGGTAGCCGCCAAGGATGGGGCCCACGGCGGTGAGACCGCCGGCGATGCCGAAGAACAGGGCCAGCGCCTTTCCCCGGTCCCGGAGCGGGAAGGTGTTGACGACGATGGCCAGCGCGGCCGGGAACATGAGTGCGCCACCCGCGCCCTGGATGGCCCGGAACCCGACGATCCAGGCCTCGGCGTACGTACCGGTCGGGGTGAGCCCGCACATGACCGAGGCCCCGACGAAGACGATGACGCCGATGACGCACAGCTTGGTGTGGCCGAAGATGTCCGACAACCGCCCGCCCAGGGCGAAGAGGGCGGCCAGCGCGATCAGGTAGGAGTTGACCACCCACTGCGCGCCCGTCGAAGTGAGTCCAAGTTCGTGCTGGATGTCAGGGATGGCGATCGAGACGATCGTCTGGTCGATGAAGGTCATCGCGACCGCGAAGATCATCGCGGCCAGCACCCAGTTCCGGCCCTGCATGCGGTTGGCCAAGGGGACGCCCCTCCTCCCGGTCCGCTTCTCCCTCAAGAGTAACGGGCATCGCAATGGCCAGTGACCGGCACGGGCGGTGAGCACCCAGACCCGCAAACGACGGCGGCCACGGCCGGGAACGCAAGCGGCTCATCCCCGTTCGTGTGGTGAGCTCAGTCTCCGAGGGTGACCCGGTAGACGTTCGTGTCGCGCACCTCGAAGCCCATGCGCTCGTAGAGCCGGTGAGCCGCCTCACGGTGGGGACGGGATGTGAGGTCGACGGTGCGCGCGCCGGCCTGGGCCGAGTATTCGAGGGCGGCCTGCACCAGCGCCGAACCGGCGCCCGCTCCGCGGGCGACATCGTCGACGACCACATCCTCGATCCAGGCGCGCACGCCGGTCAGGATCCGGAAGGTGACGAGGGTCAGCAGGCCCACGATGCGCTCCCCGTCACGTGCCACGAACACGGTGGTGGCCGGGTCGGTCACGATCTGCTCGAGGACCTCGCGGGTGGGCGGCGCCGAGCGGGAGAGCTGAGGCAGCAGGGAGTCCACCGCCCCGCAGAGCGCGTCGTCGACCGACTTGGCGGCCTCGACGGCGATCACCGGTGGTCGGGGTCCTCGCCCCGCCAGATGGGCTGGCGCACGGTGTCGTAGAGGACCTCGCGCTGCTCGCCGTTCAGCGCGGCGAAGACGTGCTCGCCCCAGCGCTCGGAACCGACCAGCGGGTGGGGCATCGTCTCGCGGGTGAACCACCCGACGTCGCGCGTCTCGAGCGGGTGCGGGTTGAGCTCGCCACCGACGGCGCGACAGTAGAAGAGCAGCGAGTAGAGCGGCACCCGGGTGAAGCCGAGACGGAGGCCGTCGAGCACGGCGATGAGGCGCACCGGCTCGACGATGATGCCCGTCTCCTCCTCGACCTCCTTCACCACGACCTCGGCCGCCGAGTAGCCGACGTCACACCAGCCGGTCGGGTAGAGCCAGATGCCCGAGTCGGCGCGCTGGATCAAGAGGAGCTCGCCCTTGTCGTTCCCGACCGCTGCGCCGACGGCGACCTTCGGGGTGACATAGCCGGGCACCCCCTTGCCCACGGTGCCCATCCACTCCTGGACCAGTCCCCCGGCATGGTCGGGGTCGTCGCCCAGCCCCTCGGCCTCGGTCCGGATGTCCGCCGCCACCTTGAGGATCTCCTCGAAGCGTTCGCGCTCGTAGAGGCTCTCGGTGAAGCCCAGCCCGGTCCGGGCGATGGCCGAGAGTGCCTCGGCCCAGCGCAGGAGGGTCCGCAGTGGGACGTCCAAGTCGCCGGTGTCCTCGTCCCCCGTTGCGCTGGTGCCCCCGGTGCCCCCGTCTCGGTTCCCCACGACCGCTGACGCTACCGCGACCCGCCCGCTGGGCCAGAATGAGGCGTGTCCGTCAACGAGGATTGCCGCCACTACGTGATGCGCACGACCCCGCGCGGTGAGCGCCTCGAGCGGTGCAAGGTGGACGCCAACGAGCCGCTGCCCTTCACCTGCCCTGAGGGCTGCCTCTTCTACGAGAAGCGCAACGTGTCGTCGGCCGGCTGGCACGTGGCCCGCGATCCCGAGGATCCCTGATCGCGGGCGCCCGTCCCCCCCGGACCGGACCCATGCCGTACCGGGGCTCGGGACCGCGAGCACGGACAAGTGGGACGATCTAGCCGTGGCACGGAGCACCCTCTCGCGAGTGCGCCCCACACACTGGAGTACCGAGACCTGGGTGTGCTCGATGCGCGGGCACATCGTCCCCGCGGCGGGGGTCCGACGCCTGCGACCGGGCACGGGTGACGACCGCCTCGGCCTGGACGGGTCGCACGGGCGCCTCGGCCGCTGCCTGCGGTGCGACGTGTGGGTGCAGGTGCAAGCCCCCGGACCCGGGGCCCCCGAAGTGCTGGGCGACGACGACACCCTGCCGCGACCGCGCCGCGGGATCGAGCTGGACCAGTCCCTCGTGGTGCGCCTGATCGCCATCGAGCGGGCGCTGCACGTGCTGGCCTACCTGGCGGTGGCCGCCGTGGCCGTGGTCCTGTGGGCGGACTTCGGCGCCGTGCACCGCTGGGCGACGAACCTGGTGCACACCCTGTCGCCAGCCGGGCACCCTCTCTTGAGCTCCAACCTGTCCCGACTGTCCCACCTGAAGGTCAGCACCCTCGAGGTCGTCCTCGTCGCCGCCCTCGGGTACGCCGTGCTCGAAGCGGTCGAAGCGGTCGGGCTGTGGCGTGAGCGGCGGTGGGCCGAGTACCTGACGGCGGTGGCCACGGCGACCTTCATCCCGATCGAGGTCCACGAGTTGATCCAGCGCGTCACCTGGGTGCGGGTCGGGGCACTCGTGATCAACCTGGCCGTGGTCGCCTACCTGGTGGTGGCCAAGCGGCTCTTCGGCCTCCGGGGCGGCAAGGCGGCGCTCGAGGAGGCGGGCACGGACTGGGGGGACGTGCTCGCGCACCCCCACGATCCGCACCTGGCCTGAGCCGCGTGCGCCGGGGCGGCGGCCCGCCCGGTGCCGGCGGCGTCAACCCTCGAGGACGTCACCCAGCAGGTCGACGGCGATCCCCTCGCTCCGCAGCCATTCCAGCGCCGACTCGACCTGGCCCGCCTGGCCGTCGATCTCACAGAGGATCCAGCCCCGGTGCTCCTCCACGTCGGCCCGGCGGATGTTGGGCTCGACGTCGAAGCGCCGGACCAGCGTGGCCAGCACCGGCCGCCGAACCTCGGACTCGGGGAACGTCAGCTTCACCTTGACGCGGACCTCGCTCACGGGACCTCCTCCAGGGCCAGCGCGCGGTTCAGGCTCCCCGACCGGAACCCCTCGAGGTCGAGGGCCACGAAGCGGAACCCGGCCGCCCGCACGGCTGCCACCACATCCTCCCGACGGGCCAGCACCTCGCTCAGGTCGCGCGCTTCGACCTCCAGGCGGGCCACGTCGCCGTGGTGGCGCACCCGCAGCTGGCTGAACCCGAGGGCCCGCAGCGCCGACTCGGCCGACTCCACCGCGCCGAGCCGCCCCAACGTGACGGGGGTCCCGTAGGGCAGGCGCGAGGCCAGGCAGGCGGCCGCGGGCTTGTCCCACGTGCGCAGCCCGAGGCGGCGCGACCACCGCCGGACGTCGTCCTTGGTGAACCCGGCCTCGACCAGTGGGAACACGGCGCCGGCCGAGGACGCCGCCACCTGCCCGGGCCGGTGGTCACCCAGGTCGTTGACATTCACCCCGAGCACCACGGTGGCGTCCTCCGCCACAGCCAGCGGACCGAGCGCGTCCATGAGCGCCGTCTTGCACCGGGCGCAGCGGTCGGTGCCGTTGGCCACATAGGCGGCGTCCTGCATCTCGGTCGTCTCGACACCGAACCAGCGCAGCCCCCACTCCTCGGCCAGGGCGCGGCAGTCCGCCTCCTCGGCGCCGGCCAGCGAGGGCGACAGCGCGGTCGCGCACAGAACCGAGGACCGCCCGAGCGTGTCGTGGGCCACCTTGGCCAGGAACGCCGAGTCGGCGCCGCCGCTGAACGCGACGACCACCCGCCCGAGGCGGCGCAACGCGCCCGTCAGCTCGTCGATCGATGCGCCCGTAGCGGCACCCGAGTCGATGTCCACTTCCGAGTCGATGTCCACGTCCGCTTCGATGTCCGCTTCGATGTCCGCTTCCACGTCGGGGTTCGCTTCCACGTCGGGGTCGGTTTCCAGATCCACGTCGGCCGCGTCCGCGCTCAGGCGCCGAGCGAGGTGAGCACCTCGTCGAGCGTACCCACCATCCCCGTGTAGAACGGCCCGAACTCGGCGTAGAGCGTCGAAGCCTCGTCGAAGCGCATCTCGTAGACGCAGTCCTTCAGGTCGTCGGGGTGGACGCCGAACAGCGTGACGCCCCACTCCCAGTCGTCGAGCCCGGTCGACCCGGTCACGACCTGCAGCACGCGGCCGTGGAAGGTCCGACCGACCGTGCCGTGGCCCATCATCAACTCCTTGCGGGCGTCGAAGTCGAGCGCGTACCAGTTGTGCCCCTCGTTGCGGCGCTTGCTCATCGGGTAGAAGCAGAACGCCGGTTTCCCCTCGGGGGGAAGGGCGGGGAACAGGCGGGCCTGGCGCATCTCCTCGGGGACGCCCGCCGCGTACTCGGAGACCTCGGTGAGCGACACGTAGGACTGCGTGAGCTCCACCCCCGAGGCCACCACCTCGGTCTGCAGGCGGCGCAGCCGCCACACGTCGGGCCCGAGCGCCAGGATCCCCAGATCCGCCTTGTGCCCCAGGAGCGCCACCGGCACGACCTGGTAGTCATCCGCCTCGGCGGCGCCCAACGCCTTGCGCAGGGCGTTGGGCTCGAAATCGCCGGTGAGCCGGCCGAAGAGGTGCAGGACCCCCCAGCCGCTGGTCGGGGCCAGGGGTCCGGGTCCGGTCACCCGGCCGTTCGCCTAGCCGGTCGTTGCGCCATGCCGGTCACCGGCCCAGTGTTCACCGGCCCAGTGTAGAGAACGCAGTGTGCCCGGCCTTTCGGCCGGGCACACTGATCAGCCTCGGTTGGGGGTGAGGCACTCCCAGTGTCACACCCCCGTGTTGCACCGCTGTGACACCCTGATGACAGAGACCGGTGCCTCCCACTCCCGGACAAAACCCAGTTCAGGGTCCGCTCCGGGGCCGGGTTCGGCGCCGCGACGACCCCTAGAAGTCGTCCATTCCGGCCCCGGCCATGGCAGGCGCCTCGTCTTCGGGCTTCTCGACGATGACAGCCTCGGTGGTCAGGAACAGCGCAGCGATGGACGCCGCGTTCTGCAGCGCCGAGCGGGTCACCTTGGCGGCGTCGATCACGCCGTCCTTGAACAGGTCGGTGTACTCGCCGGTGGCCGCGTTGAGGCCGTGGGCACCCTTCAGGCCGCGCACCTTCTCGATGATGACCCCACCTTCGAGGCCGGCGTTGACCGCGATCTGCTTCAGGGGCTCCTCGACGGCCTTGGCCACGATCCGCGCTCCGGTGGCCTCGTCGCCCTCGAGCTTCTCGGCCGCTTCGAGGATGGCGCTCTGCGCCCGCAGCAGGGCCACGCCACCACCGGGGACCACGCCCTCCTCGATGGCCGCCTTGGTCGTCGAGACGGCGTCCTCGATCCGGTGCTTCTTCTCCTTCAGCTCGACCTCGGTGGCCGCGCCGACCTTGATCACCGCCACCCCGCCGGACAGCTTGGCCAGGCGCTCCTGGAGCTTCTCCCGGTCGTAGTCAGAGTCGGTGTTCTCGATCTCGGTCTTGATCTGGTTGATACGGCCCTTGATGTCGGACTCGGTACCGGCACCTTCGACGATCGTGGTCTCGTCCTTGGTGATGACCACCTTGCGGGCGGTGCCCAGCAGGTCGAGGGTGACGTTCTCGAGCTTCAGGCCGACCTCCTCGGTCACCACCTGGCCGCCGGTCAGGATGGCGATGTCCTGGAGCATGGCCTTGCGGCGCTCACCGAACCCGGGCGCCTTGACGGCGGCCGAGCGGAAGGTGCCGCGGATCTTGTTGACGACCAGGGTGGCCAGAGCCTCACCCTCGACGTCCTCGGCGATGATCAGCAGCGGCTTGCCGCTCTGCATGACCTTCTCGAGGACCGGGAGCATGTCGCGCACCGCGCTGATCTTGGACCCGACGAGAAGCACGTAGGCGTCCTCGAGGACGGCCTCCATGCGCTCGGGGTCGGTCACGAAGTACGGGGCGATGTAGCCCTTGTCGAAGCGCATGCCCTCGACCAGGTCCATGTCCATGCCGAACGTCTGCGACTCCTCGACGGTGATGACGCCGTCGCGGCCGACCTTGTCGATGGCCTCGGAGATCATCTCGCCGATCTCGGTGTCGGCGGCCGAGATCGAGGCCACCTGGGCGATCTGCGACTTGGACTCCGTCTCCTTGGCGATGCCGTGGATGGAGCTCACGGCCGTCTCGACGGCAGCCTCGATGCCCCGCTTGAGCGACATCGGGTTGGCGCCGGCGGCCACGTTGCGCAGGCCCTCGCGGACCATGGCCCACGCGAGCACGGTGGCCGTCGTGGTGCCGTCGCCGGCCACGTCGTCGGTCTTCTTGGCCACTTCCTTGACCAGCTCGGCGCCGATCCTCTCGAAGGGGTCCTCGAGGTCGATCTCCTTGGCGATGGAGACCCCGTCGTTGGTGATGGTTGGGGCGCCCCACTTCTTGTCGAGCACCACGTTGCGGCCCTTGGGCCCCAGGGTGACGCGCACGGCGTCCGCCAGCTTGTTCATGCCCGTTTCGAGACCGCGGCGGGCCTCCGCGTCGAAGGCGATGATCTTGGCCATGTGCTCCAATCCTCCGTGAGTTCCGTTAGCACTCTCGTCTGCTGAGTGCTAACAGGTAACCACCTTCGGAGCCCGGGCGCAAGACCGTCCGCTCCAAGGCGACCTCCGTGGCGCCCTCTTTGGCCGGCCCCGTTCCCCGGCCCCGGGCGCCCTCCCCGGGGTCGGACCGGGTCAGCCGCCGGCGACGGCGGGCACGATCGAGAGGGTCTGGCCGTCCGAGACCGTGGTGGCCAGCCCGTCGAGGAACCGGACGTCCTCGTCGGCCAGGAACACGTTGACGAATCGGCGCAGCCCGCCCGAGTCGTCGAAGATCCGCTCGGCCAGGCCCGGATGGGCGGCGTCGAGGGCCTTGAGGGCCTCGCCCACCGATGCCCCCTCCACCTCGACCGCACCGGCTCCTGAGGTCAGGGTGCGCAACTGGGTGGGAATGCGGACGGTGACGCTCATCGGGGCAGCTCCTCGGTGTCGGTGCCCTGGGCCGCATCGAACGCAGCCTCGAACGCGTCCAGGGTGGGGGCGATGGTGGCGGTGGGGCCGGAGCCCGTGGTGCCGGTCAGGGCCTCGACGGTCTTGAGCCCGTGCCCCGTGACGAGGGCGACCACCCGCTCGTCGGTCCGGATGGCGCCCGATGCGGCCAGCTTGCCCAGCGTGGCGATGGTCACGCCGCCCGCAGTCTCGGCGAAGATCCCCTCGGTGCGGGCCAACAGCCTGATCCCGTCGAGCACCTCGGCGTCGGTCACCGCGGCGCACGAGCCCCCCGAGCGGCGGATGACGTCGAGCGCGTACCACCCGTCGGCCGGGTTGCCGATGGCCAGCGACTTGGCGATCGTCTTGGGCTTGACCGGCCGGATGGCGTCGGCGCCCTCGGCGAAGGCCGTGGCCACCGGCGCGCACCCCTCGGGCTGGGCGCCCGACACCCGGACCTCGGGCACCTCGTCGAGCAAGCCCACCTTGCCCAGCTCGGCGAACCCCTTGGCCACCTTGGTCAGCTGGCTGCCCGAGCCCACCGGGACCACCACGTGGTCGGGGGCCTGCCAGCCCAGCTGCTCGGCGATCTCGAAGGCGAGGGTCTTGGAGCCCTCGGCGTAGTACGTGCGGACGTTGACGTTCACGAAGGCCCAGCCCGGGCGCTCGCTCGTCAGCTCGGCGCACAGCCGGTTGACGTCGTCGTAGGTCCCCTCGACCGCCACGACCGTTCCCCCGTAGACGGCGGTCATGGTGACCTTGGCCGCCTCGAGGTCGCTCGGGATCAAGACCACCGAGTCCATGCCCGCGCGCGCTGCGTGCGCGGCCACCGAGTTGGCCAGGTTCCCCGTCGACGCGCATGCGGCCACCTTGAACCCGAGCTGGCGCGCCTTGGTGAGGGCCACCGAGACCACCCGGTCCTTGAACGACCCCGTCGGGTTGGCCGTGTCGTCCTTGATCCACAGCTCGCCCAAGCCGAGCTCGGCCGCCAGCCGGTCGGCCCGCACCAGCGGGGTGAAGCCGGCGCCCAGGTCGACCGGCGTCAGCTCGTCGACGGGCAGCAGGTCCCGGTAGCGCCAGATCGAGCGGGGCCCCGCCGCGATGGTCTCGCGGCTGACAGCAGCCGCGATGCGCTCGTAGTCGTAGGCCACCTCGAGCGGCCCGAAGCAGTAGTCGCAGACGTGGAGAGCCTCCGCGGGATACGCGCGCTGGCACTCACGACAACGGAGCCCGGTGACATAATCGACCATTGGTCCTCCTCATCGATCGGGCATTGGCACCAGGTGCCCCGGCCTCACCGGCTGCACTGGTTGCCGCGACTTCACAGGGCCCGTCCCTCAGTCGCTCTGGATGATGGTCCAATGGTAGCCCACGCCGGGCGGCCCGCTCAACGCAGCGCACCTGGTTGAATCGGGGGCGTGGGGAACACCTACCACCACGGGGACTTCCCCACCGGAGCGGTCCTGGAGGCCAAGGCGAGCACGGGACGCACCGTCTCGGTCTGCATCCCGGCCCGGGACGAGGGCTCGACCGTCGGGTCGGTCGTGCGGGCGGTCGCCCAGCCCTTTCTGGCTCAATTCGGCGGCAATGGCCTGGTGGACGAGGTCATCGTGCTCGACGACGGCTCGGTGGACGACACGGCCGCTCAGGCCAAGGAGGCGGGGGCGCAGGTGGTGGCCGGACCCGGCGGCGCCGGCGGCAAGGGCGGGGCCATGGCGGCGGCGCTGGCCGCCTCGACCGGCGACATCGTCGTCTTCCTCGATGCCGACGTGGCCAACACCAACCCGGCCTTCGTGACCGGGCTCCTCGGCCCCCTCCTCACCACTGACGACATCGTGCTCGTGAAGGGCTTCTACACCCGGCCGCTGAACGGCGACCCGACCGGCGGGGGGAGGGTGACCGAGCTCGTGGCGCGCCCGGTGCTCGAGCTCCTCTACCCGGAGCTCGCGTGGGTGCGCCAGCCCTTGGCCGGCGAGACCGCGGCCCACCGCTGGGTCTTCGAGAAGCTGTGCTTCGCCCCGGGCTACGGGGTCGAGCTCGGCCTCCTCATCGACGTGGCGCAGGCGCTCGGGCCCGGGCGCCTGGCTCAGGTCGACCTGGGCGAGCGGATCCACCGCAACCGCCCTTTGCACGAGCTGCGCCCGCAGGCGGTCGACGTGCTGCGCGCCGCCCTGGCGCGCGTCGACTCGTCGGCCCTGCCGCGCCGCTCGTGAGTACCGCCCACACCATCGTCGTCTCCAACCGCGGGCCGCTCGGCTTCCGCAGCGGTCCCGACGGCACGCCGGTGCCGGTGCGCGCCGCTGGCGGCCTCGCCTCGACGTTGCACCGGCTGCTGGCCGGGAGTGGCACGACCTGGGCCTCGGTGACCATGGGGGCGGCGGACCGCGAGGCGGTCGCCCGGGGACTCATGGTCGAGGACGGGCTCGAGCTCGTGCCGGTCGACGTGGACGACGACACCTACCGCCAGGCCTATGACGTCGTGGCCAACACGACCCTGTGGTACTGCCACCACCACCTCTTCGACCTGCCGCACCGTCCTCGCTTCGACCGCCACTGGCGGGCGGCCTGGGAGGGGTACCGGGCCTACAACGCGGCCATGGCCGGCGTGGTGGCGGCGCGCGCGGCCGAGGGCGCCCGCGTCTTGGTGCAGGACTACCACTTCTCGCTCCTCGGGCAGATGCTCGCCACGGCACGCCCCGACCTGCGCACAGTGCACTTCTTGCACACACCGTTCGCCGCCCCGGCCATGCTCGAGGTCCTCCCCGACCGCGCCCGCGCCGAGCTGCTCGACGGCATGGCCGGCTACGGCGCCTGCGGGTTCCACAGCGCGGCCTGGGAGGCGGACTTCCGGGCCTGCTACGCCGTCGCCCACCGGGCGGCGCCACCCACGTTCGTGGCCCCCCTCGGCACGGACCCGGGGGTGCTCGAGGCCGAGGCGCTGTCGCCCGCGTGCACGGCTGCGGCCGAGGCGCTGCGGGCCGAGGTCGGGGGCCGGCGCATCGTTGGACGCTCGGACCGCCTCGAACCCTCGAAGAACATCGTCCGGGGGATGCTCGCCTTCGAGGAGTTCCTCACCGCGCACCCCGAATGGCGCGGCGAAGTGGTCCACGTGGTCTGCGCCTATCCGTCGCGACAAGGGCTGGCGGAGTATCTCGCCTACGGCGCCGACGTCGAGCACACGGCCGAGCGGATCAACCACGCGTTCGGCTCGGCCGCCGACGGCTGGACACCGATTGTGCTCTCGGTCGAGGACGACTGGGCCCGCTCCCTCGCCGCGCTCTCCGTCTCCGACGTGCTGCTGGTCAACCCGGTGCGCGACGGGATGAACCTGGTGGCCAAGGAGGGCCCGCTCGTCAACACGGTCGACGGCGTGCTCGTCTTGTCGCGCCAGGCTGGCGCCTGGGCCGAGCTGGGGGCGCTCGAGGGGCACGCGCTCGGGATCAACCCGTTCGACGTGAGCACCACGGCCGAGATCCTGCACGTCGCGCTGTCCATGGCGCCTGACGAGCGAGCGCTGCGGGCGGCGGGCCTGCGGGCCGCTGTGCGCGCCCGCACCGCGGCCGACTGGTGGGAGGACCAGCTGGCGGCGGCCGCTCGGATCTGACCCGCCGGCCTCAGGCGTCGGGCGGGGAGGCGGCAGCCTCGGCCAGCACCCGCAGGAGTTCGACCGCGCCGGCCGCGCCCTGCACCGTCACGTCGGCCCGGGCCGCCACCTCGGACGGGCTCTCGGCGTCGACGGCAGCCACCTTGACCACGTCGCGCAGCGCTCCGCCCGCAGCGCGCAACTCGTCGAGGGCGGCGAACGCCGGCAGGTCGCCGATGTCGTCACCGAACGCCGCCGCGTGCGACAACGGAGCCGTGCCCTCCCGCCCGTCGTGCTCGGCCACCAGCGCGCGCACGACGGTGCCCTTGTCCACGTCGAGCGGTGGACGCAGCTCGCGCTCGGCCCGGCCGGGATGCACGACCAGGCCCCGCGCGTCGTGCTGGCGCTGGGCGAACGCGATCACCCAGTCGCGGTGTTGGGGCGCCCGCCGCCAGTGCAGGGTCACGGTGAGGCCCTTCGGCTCGACGTAGACCCCTGCCGGGGCTTCGGACTCCGCCTCCGCCACGACGGCCTCGATCATCCTCGCCCACTCCTCGTGCTCCGGGCCCCGCAGGGCCCGCTCGAGCCCGTAGAGGCCGGCGAGCACGACCCCGTCGGGAGCTCCGAGTACCTCGGAGAGGAACGCGGTGGGCCGGCCCGACACCACCCCGACCAGGGCGAACGGTCGGGCCAGGGCGCCCAGCAGCGCTGGTACGCCGGGCAGGGGCCGAGCGTCGCGCGGATCCTCCACCACGGCGGCCAGCGTGCCGTCGAAGTCCAGGAACAGGGCCGTGCCCCCCGGAGCCGCGGCCAGCGCACGAAGCGGCGCGGGGACCTGCGCCCGCGGCGGTCCGGCGCCCGGCAAGGTCAGGAGCTCGCCGTGGTCGCCGTCGTCGTCGTGGCCAGGTCCTGGCCGATGACCACGACCACGTCGGTGCCCGTGACGCCGCTCACCGGCACCGAGGACGTGAGCGGTTGCACCTGGGCCGGCTTCACGCCGATGGAGGCGGCGATGGACTCGGCCGCCGCCTGCTGACCGGCGGCGTAGTAGACGACCGAAGTCGCCTCGGAGGTGCTCGCATCCACCGGTGTCTTCATCGACCATCCACCGGCGCCGATCGCCGCCGAGTAGTGCGCCGCCAGCCCACTGGTGTTCGTCGCGTTGGCCACCACCACGCTGACCGAGCTGTGCGCCACGGTGGTCGTCGTCGTGGCCGCACCCTTGTGGCGCTTCGCTGCCGCAGTGGTGCTCGTCGTCGGGGCGACGGTCGTGGTGGTGGTGGTGGTGGCGCCCCCCGCTGCCGCAGCAGTGGTCGACGTCGTGGCGACGGTGGTGGGCGTTGTCGCCGGCGCCGTGGTGCTCACGCCGGGACGGGTGCCCACGGCCACCAGCACGGCGACGGCGACCACGAAGGCGACGATGACGGCGACCGCCCGTCCGACCGAGAGCGAGCCGGACGTCCTCGCAGGCGGCTGCTCGGCGTCCATTGAGTGTCCAGCCTGCCGTGCTCCCTCAGCCGTTGCAAGCCTTTCGCCCCGCCGTCACCGAAGAGCCGTGGTGAGCGGCCTGTAGTCTTGGCGCAACGCCCGAGTAGCTCAGTTGGTAGAGCACTTCACTTGTAATGAAGACGTCGCGGGTTCGATTCCTGCCTCGGGCTCGGTGGCGGGCCGGTGACGGCCCGTTCCACGACCGAGCCCACCGAAGCGTCCGTGCGCTCGGTGGGTGCGCTCGGCTCGGTGCGTGCGCTCGGTGCGTGCGCCGGGACGCCTGCGGGTAGTCCCGAGGGGGGACATCCGCGACGAGAGACACGGAGGCACCGATGCTGTCCGATTTCAAGAAGTTCATCCTGCGGGGCAACGTCGTCGACCTGGCGGTCGCCGTGGTTGTCGGCGTTGCCTTCACCGCCATGGTGACGGCGTTCGTGGCCGACCTCGTCACGCCACTGATCGCCGCCATCTTCGGCAGGCACGACTTCTCGAGCCTGTACTTCACCTTCAACCACTCGAAGTTCAAGTACGGGTCGTTCATCAACGCTGTCCTGGCCTTCCTCATCGTGGCCACCGTCGTCTTCTTCGCCGTCGTGGTGCCGGTCACCGCCCTGATGCGGCGCCTCAACCTCGTGCCGGACAAAGACGCCGAACCGGAGAAGCGGCCTTGCCCCGAATGTCTGAGCGACATCCCCGCTGCGGCACCCCGGTGTGCCTTCTGCGGCGCCGAGGTGGGTGCCGCGGCGTAGGAAACCCTGTGCCGTCGGTCAGGAGGGCATCCACCGGGTCGTGGGCCTGGCCAGCCAGCGCAACATCTGCCGGCGGGTGGTCGGTCCGTGGGGCCGCCACGCGGACGGCAGGGCGCCGACAGCGCGGCAATTCTGCCGTTTCAGCCACGTTGGCCGTGAGCGGGTCCGCCGTGAGTCCGCACCGGGGAGCCGTGGGATCGAGCCCGAACAGCGCGGCGGCGTTGAGGCCGAAGATGCCCGCCTTCACATCGTCGCTCAGCGCCGGGTAGCCGTAGGCCTCCTGGAACGCCGGGGTGATCTCGAAGGCCCGCATGGCCATGATCTGCGCCTCGGGACTGCCGTACCAGATGGCATCGGTGCCCCAGAGCACCCGCTGCGTGCCCACCCGCTTGAGCAGCTTGCCGATTGCGTGCGCGGCCTGGTCCGGCTGAGTCAGGAGCTGGCGCCACAGCGTGGCGACATCGACCCACACGTTGTCGTTCTCCGGTACTCCGTAGCGGTCGAGCGCCGCCAGCAGCGTGTCGATGCCGAGGGAGGCCCCGGGATCGTAGGGGCCTTCGAGGTGCGACGGGTCCCATGCGGCGTGGTACACGACGAAGTTCATGTCGGGAAACTGGCGGGACACGGCCACGATGTCGCTGGGGTGGTTGAAGGCGGGATCGAAGTTGACGAGCGGGAGGCCCTTGTGCGCCACGAAGACCTTGACGCCGAGATCATGCGCGTGCTGGACCGTCGGGAGTCCGACGGCGGGGTCCTCGAGTGAGTAGCCCTGCCCGCTCGGGCTCCAGGCCGTGTACACCTTGAAGGCGACAGGCGGCCCGGATGCCGCCGCGCTCGACATCGAGTCCAGCGTCGACTGCAGGGGACCCACGTTGGGGGCAATGATGTTCTCCAGCAGGACGCGGTTGAACCCGCCGGCGGCGAGTTCGTTCGTGATCAGCTGAGTGCGCAACGCGTCGGCGAAGGGGATCGGGGCGTTCGAGGGGCCCGAATTCGGGACGTCCGTCAGCACGGCCACCGTGGTGTCGCTGGCCAGAAAGAGGTCGTGGAGGTAATTGGCCCGGTCCACGCAGTCGAGCATTGGGCTGTCGGTGCAGCCAGGCGGGAGCATGGAGAGCACCAGCGCCGTCGTCTCGGGGGCGTTCTCGACCCACGGACCGCCCGGGATCACGTGGTGGGTGTGCACGTCGAAAACGAAGTCCGTGCTCTGCAGCGCCTGCTGGCAGAGGGCGGTGTCTTCGGGGGGAGGCACCTTGAACCGTCCTCCCTGCCGCAGCGAAGGCGAGGCCGAGCACCCGGCGAGTTCGAAGGCAGCGAGGGAGGCGGCCACGGCCCCCGCGCCCTGGAGGAAACGACGGCGGTCGAGGCCGCTCCTCCGGCATACCGTGTCGACGGAGGACCGGATCAACTTGTTGACGGCCCGGTCGCGGGCGTCGGCGGGGGCCGGCACGAACTCGCCGTTACAAATGGGCCCGGCAGTCAGCGGGAGTCGGTCATCCTGCCGATCTCGTAGCCGGCGTGAGAAGGGGCCGATCCCGGCCATCCCCGGAAGGATAGGCCACGTCTGTCTTCCAGTGTCCGTGACTCATGAACGGCCGGAGCGGACCGCACGCTGGCGCGCCACCTCGAAGCAGGCGATGGCACCGGCCACCCCCACGTTGAGCGACGGCAGGGCTCCGTGCTGCGGGATCGAGACCACGGCGTCGCAGCGCCGCCGGACCAGCGGGGCCAGGCCCTTCTCCTCGCTGCCGACGACGAGCGCCACCGGCCCTTCGCCCAGCGGCAGGTCGTAGAGCGACTGGGGAGCCTCTCCGGCCAACCCGACCGACCACACGTCACGCTGGCGCAGCGCATCGAGGGCGGCCGGTACACCGCCCACCAGGGAGAACGGTAAGTGCTCGATCGCCCCCGCCGCCGTCTTGGCCACGGTCGGGGACAGTCGGGCCGAGCGATGGCGCGGCAGCACGACACCCGTGACACCGGCGCACTCGGCGCTGCGCAGCAGCGCACCGAGGTTGCGCGGGTCGGTGATGCCGGCCGCCACCAACAAGAAGGGCGCGCGGCCGCCACGGCGCGGTGCACAGAGATCCTCGAGAGGAACCGGATCGAGGGGGCGGGCCAGTGCCAGCACACCTTGTGGCGCCTCGGTGCGGGCCTGGGAATCGAGGCGGGAGCGCGGCACCATCTCGACGGGAACCCGCAGGCGCAGCGCCAGCTCCTCGATCCGGTCCAGCTGCGGCGACGGGTCCTGGTCCTCGGCCAGCAGCACCCGGTGCACGGTGCGCCTTCCGACCGTCAGCAACTCGAGGACGGCTCGGCGTCCCTCCACCTGGTCGCCCCCCAGTTCGCTGCGCGGCGCCGGCCTCGGGCGGCCCTCCGCGCGGTCGTGAGCCCCTCCGCCTCTTTGTCGTTGCCCCTGTCGTTGCCCCTGTCGCTGCCCCTGTCGCTGCCCCTGCGACCCTCCACGGCCCCGCCGCTCCCCTGACGACGGCGCTGCGCCTCGCCGGGCCGGGCGAGGGGACCGGCTCACCGCTGCTCCATCAGCACGACGGCCAGGCAGGCGATGCCCTCGACCCGGCCGAGCGCGCCGATCCCCTCGGCGCGCGTCGCTTTGACAGAGACCGGCCCACCGAGCACTGCTCCGAGGCGCTCCGCCATGGCGGCGGTGTGCGGCGCCAGCCGCGGCGATTCGGCCACGACCGTGCAGTCCGCGTTCACGCAGCTGTAGCCGTGCTCGCCTGCCATGCGGACCACCTCGGTCAGGAGCGCCACGCTGTCGGCGTCCTCCCAGACCGGGTCGGTGTCGGGGAAGTGCCTGCCCAAGTCACCCAGTCCCACCGCACCGAGAACGGCGTCGGCAAACGCGTGGCACACCGCATCGGCGTCACTGTGGCCGGCGAGGCCCCGCGCCCCTTCGATCTCGACTCCGCCGAGCACGAGCAGTCGGTGCGGGTCCTCCGAGAACCGGTGGATGTCGATCCCCTGTCCGATGCGCATGGTCGTCACCGCGTCACACCCCGCTCGCCGAGGAGCCGCTCGGCCACTTCCACATCCCCCGGATCGGTGATCTTCACGTTGGACGATTCGCCCGGCACCACCGTGACCCGGCCTCCGACGCTCTCGACGAGCATGGCGTCGTCGGTAGCGGCGGGCTCTGCGCTCTCGTGCGCCCGGCGCAACGCGCCGGCGCGGAACGCCTGAGGTGTCTGCACCGCCACCAGCGCGCTGCGATCCAGCGTGCGCACCACCATTCCCGTGTCGTCCACCACCTTGATGGTGTCACCCGGCATGAGGCCGGGCACGGCTCCGTCGACCCCTTCCCGATGCACGGCATCCACCACCGCGGCGAACAGGTCCGGTGAAGCCAGCGGGCGTGCCGCGTCGTGCACCACGATCACCTCGGCATCGAGTGGGACCGCGGCCAGGCCGGCCCGGACCGACTCGGCTCGAGTGGGACCGCCCGTCACGACCGCGTTGGCCCCGTGCGGGTCCGTGTCGTCGGTGGCGGGGTCGTCCGTGGCGGGCAGGACCAGGACGACACCGGCCGAGCACGACCGACAGGCCTCGATTGCCCATTCGACGACGGGACGGCCTGCCAACTGTGCGTACTGCTTGGGACCGCCGAAGCGGCGGCCGGAGCCGCCTGCCACCACGATCGACCACACCGTCGCCATGGGCTGGCGCGACCGGCCCCGACGCTCAGGTCAGGGCGTCGTTCAGACGCTCTTCGGCCGTCTCCTCGTCCACGTTGAGAGCGAACGTCAGTTCGGAGACCAGGATCTGGCGTGCTCGCTGGAGCATCCGCTTCTCACCGGCCGACAAGCCCTTGTCCTTGTCCCGGATCGAGAGGTTCCGCACGACTTCGGCCACTTGGTAGATGTCGCCGGAGCGGAGCTTCTCGGAGTGGTTCTTGTAGCGACGGGACCAATTCGTCGGCATGCGCGCTTCCTTCTTGCGCAGCACGGCGAAGACCTCTTCGACTTCCTCGTCGTTGATGACCTCGCGCAGGCCCACCCCTTCGGTGTTGTCCGCCGGGACGTTGAGGATCAGGTCCCCGTAGGCCAGTCGCAAGACCAGGTACTCACGCTTCTCACCGAAAGCAACCTTGGTCTCGCGCTTCTCGATCACGGCAGCCCCGTGGTGGGGGTAGACAACTTTGTCTCCGACCTTGAACGACACAGGACTCCCTCGGTGGATCGGTGGTTCGTCGTTGTCCGCACGGGCGCACGTGCGTTCGACGGTGTATGCAGGGGTACTCGGCACGGGTCTGCAGCCGCCCAACCGTGACTAGCTATTCTACCAGACCTGCGCTGCCTGCAGTCCCCACGGGTCCGGGGCGGCGGCCCCGTCCGCTCATTCGTAGCGCTCGAAGATGCTGGCCTCGACCAGTCGGGCCAGCCCGTCACGGATATGGCGGGCCGTGGCGCCGCCGATACCCTCCAACGACTCGAGCTCGGCGGCCGACGCTCCGAGGATCTCGGGCAGCGAGCCGAACTTCTGCACCAGTCTCTCGATGATGGTTTCGGAGAGCTGTTGCGGCAGGCGGTGCAAGATCCGGTACCCGTGCGGAGCGAGCTCGGCGTACATCTGGTCCTGCGAGGCGGGGAGGTTGAGCGCGGCGACCACCTTGGGCAGGTCCATGAGGGCATCGGGGGACAGCGACTGCAGGCGGGCGATGCCGGTCTCGTCGGTGTAGTCGCGCAACACCAGGGTAAGACTCTCATCCACCCCGGCGCTGAGCTCCTCGGTTTGGAGGTGGATCAAGCGCCCGTCGGAACCCAGCTCGACGAGATGGCTCTCGATCTCGCCAGCGATGCGGCGGACCATCTCTCCGGGCTGCAGCACGGCGACGACGTCGCGGACGGAGACCGAGTCCTCCATCTCGAGCCTTGTGAGCGCCGCCAGCGCGTCGTCGTAGCGGCTGCGGAACCGCTGCAGGGTCGAAAGGGCCTGGCTCGATCGGTCGATGAGCCACCCGGCGGTCTGTGTCGTGTGCTTGCGGTCGTTGCGGTAGACGGTGATGGTCGCCATGGCTTCTGAGACGGCGACGACCGGCACGTCGATGGAACGGGCCACCCGCTCCGCGGTGCGGTGACGGGTGCCGGTCTCGGAGGTCGGGATGGTGGCCTTGGGTACCAGATGGACGTTGGCCCGGGCGATCCGAGAGGTGTCGGCAGCCAGGATGATGGCACCGTCCATCTTCGCCAGTTCGGAGAGGCGTTGCGGCGTGTACTCGGCGTCGAGGAGGAAGCCGCCCGTGCACACTGAGAGCACGGCCGGGTCGTCGCCCACGACGATCAGCGCCCCGTGCTTCGCCTGCAGGATGCGGTCGAGACCCTCCCGCAGCTTGGTGCCCGGGGCGATCAGCGCAAGCGCGTCGTTCAGAGGCTGACTGCCGCCGCCACCGTCGGCCACCCCGGCATCGTACCCGGCGCACGGCGCGCCAGGGCCGGGGAAGCGGTCTCGCCGCCGGCGGCGCCGGCCGGGCCGGGATCATCGGTGCCGCCGTACGCCAGTGCCTCGGCCAGCGTGCGCACTCCCAGGACGACCATGCCTTCCGGGGCCGCCCCCATGCTCGAGAGCGGCACGAGTGCCCGGGTAAAGCCGGCCCGGCGCGCCTCGGCCAGGCGCCGGTCGGCCCCGGGCACGGTGCGAACCTCGCCCGCCAGCCCGAGCTCGCCGAAGGCAACCGTGTCGGGAGGAAGGGGCCGGCTGGTGATGACCGAGGCCATGGCCAGCGCCATGCCGAGGTCGGCGGCCGGTTCGCTGACGGTGATACCGCCGACCGCGGCCACGAAGAGTTGCGAGCCGGTCGGCACGGGCACGGCCGTCCGGCACGCCAACACGGCGAGGAGCAGGTCCGCCCGTGCCGGCTCCACACCGAGGGCCCGGGGCCGCGACCCGGCACCCGCCACACCCGGACCAAGGAGGGCCTGCACCTCCACCAAGAGGGGGCGACGGCCCTGCAGGACCGGCACGACGACACTGCCCGCCACTCCGGCCATGCGGTCCTCGAGCATGCGGGGCCCGGGATCGGGCACCGCACGCAGGCCGCTGTCGTGCATCTCGAAGATGCCGACCTCCCCGGTCGGACCGAAGCGGTGCTTAACCGAGGTCAGCACCCGCAACGTGTGGTGGCGGTCCCCGTCGAATGACAGCACGGTGTCGACGAGATGCTCCACGGCACGGGGTCCGGCCAGGTCGCCGTCCTTGGTGACGTGGCCCACGAGTAGGAACGGAATGCCGGTGGACTTGGCCAAACGGGTCAGTCGCTCCACGCACGCCCGCACCTGGGCCAGGCTCCCTGCGGGCTGGGAGAGCTCGGGGTCTGCGACGGATTGGAGTGAGTCCACCACCACCAGGGCGGGCCGCTGGCGGCTCACCGCGACCTCGACCGCCTCGATGTCGGGACCCTCGAGTGCCAGGAGTTGAGACGGTACGACGCCGAGTCGTGCCGCCCGGCCGCGCACCTGCGGGAGTGACTCCTCGGCCGAGGCCAGCATCACGTCGACGCCGGTGGCGCCCACCGACGACAGCACTTGGAAGAGCAGCGTCGACTTGCCGATGCCCGGCGGTCCGAACAGGAGGGTCACCGAGCCGGCCACGACGCCGCCGCCGAGCACACGGTCGACCTCGCTCACCCCCGTGGGCAGGGGTCGGACGGCGTCCGACGTGACGCCAGCCAACGGCACCGCGTGCAGCATCTCGGCCGGTCGGCCGGGGCGACGGGTCCGACTCTTCACCAGCTCGGGCGCGACCTCGAGCGCGTTCCATTCCTCACAGGCTGGGCAACGTCCGACCCAGCGCAGGGACACGGCGTCACACGACGTGCACCGGTAGGGACCGTCGGGCTGGTTTCTGGGTCGCATCGGGGATTCCGTGGCCATGCCGGCACGCTACGGACGGGGTGTCACAGCGTCGCTCGCTCCGCACCGGCGCGGTCCCGCCCGGGATGTTGGTTCACGCCGTATACGCGCTTCGTCCGGCCGCGTATACGGTGCGCCACAGGTCCCCCGAGGCGCCATATACGGTGCGCGACCAATGTCCCCCGAGGCGCCGTATACGGCGCGGCACAGGTGTCCGGGGCGGTCGAGCCGGGGTGCCAAGCTCGGCTCATGCACACTGGTGCCGGCGGGAGTGCCGACGGCGACGAAGGCGGCGCCGCCTCGGTACGGCGCTCGGTACGACCATCGGTACGGCCCTCCGCCCCGGCCGACGAGCCGGCCATCCTTCGCGTCGTCGAAACGGCGTTCTCCCAGCTCACAGGGGACGCCTCCCAGGAGCTCACGGTCGTGCGGCGCACCTGGGGCCTGCGCCCGACCCACCCCGTCCTCGAACTGGTGGCCGAGGTGGGGGGCACCGTGGTCGGCCACGTGCTGGCCGCCGCGGGCTCCTTGGACGGGCGGGCGTCAGCGGTGGCCGGCGTCGCACCGCTGAGCGTGGTGCCGTCGCACCAGCACCGCGGCGTGGGCTCGGCACTGCTTGGGGCCCTCGTCTCTGCGGCTGAGCGCCGCTCGTGGCCCCTGCTGGTCTTGCTGGGGGACCCCGCCTTCTACGGCCGCGCCGGTTTCGAGCCGGCAGCGGCGCTCGGCATCACCTACGCCGGCGTCGCGCCGGGCGACCCCCACTTCCAGGCGCGCCGCCTCCACGGCTACGACGGGTCGCCCACGGGCGCGTTCGTCTACGCCTGGGAGTGACGCCCGGAAAGGTCGGGGGTGGCTACTCGGGCTCGGCGCCGGCGCCGGCCAGCTCGAGCGGTGGCGGCTGGAGACCCTCGATGGCAGTGAAGGTCAGGTGCTGGCCCTCGCCCTCGATCGGCGAATCCTCGACGTCCACGACGATCGTCTCGCCGACCCGGAACTCCTTCCACAAGATGCGCTCCGAGAGCGGGTCCTCGATCAGCTGCTGGATGGCCCGGCGGAGCGGGCGTGCGCCCAGCTGCGGGTCGTAGCCCCTCTCGGCCAGAAGGGTGCGGGCGGCGGCCGTCAGCTCCAGGCCGATGCCCTGGTCCTGCAACTGCTTGACCGTGCGCGACATGAGGAGGTCGACGATCTCGGTGACCTCGGCCCGCGAGAGCTCGTGGAACACGATGACCTCGTCGATCCGGTTGAGGAACTCGGGGCGGAAGTGCGCCTTGAGCGCTTCGTCGACCTTGGCCTTCATGCGCTCGTAGGTCACCGCTTCCGACGTCTTGGCGAAGCCGATGTTGGCCTTCCGCAGGTCCGCCGTGCCCAGGTTCGACGTCATGATCAGCACCGTGTTCTTGAAGTCCACGGAGCGACCCTGCGCGTCGGTCAGGCGGCCGTCCTCGAGGATCTGCAGGAGGGCGTTGAACACGTCGGGGTGCGCCTTCTCCACCTCGTCGAAGAGCACGACCGAGAACGGCTTGCGACGCACGGCCTCGGTGAGCTGACCGCCCTCCTCGTAGCCGACGTAACCCGGGGGAGAGCCCACGAGCCGGCTGACCGTGTGCTTCTCCATGTACTCGGACATGTCGAGCTGGATCAGCGCGTCCTCGTCGTCGAAGAGGAACTCGGCCAGCGTCTTGGCCAACTCCGTCTTCCCGACGCCCGTCGGGCCGAGGAAGATGAACGAGCCACTCGGCCGCTTGGGGTCCTTGAGGCCGGCCCGGGTGCGGCGGATGGCGCGGGACAGCGCCTTGAGCGCCTCCTCCTGGCCGATGACCCGCTTGTGCAGCTCCTCTTCCATGCGCAGGAGCTTGGCGGTCTCCTCCTCGGTGAGCCGGTAGACGGGGATGCCCGTCCAGGCGGCCAGCACCTCGGCGATCACCTCTTCGTCGACGACGTCGAACAGGTCGACGCCCTCGGCGCGCATCTCGGCCTCCTGGGCCTCCTTGCGCTCCAGGCGCTCCTTTTCCTGCTCGGCCAGCTTCTTCGCCTGCTCGAAGGCGCCCTTCTCTATGGCGGCCTCCTTGTCGGCGCGCAGTCGCGTGATCTCCTCGTCGAGTTTCTTGGCGTTCGGCGGGGTGCTCATGCGGCGGATGCGCAGGCGGCTGCCGGCCTCGTCGATCAGGTCGATCGCCTTGTCCGGCAGGTAGCGGTCGGCCAGGTAGCGGTCGGCCAGGTTCGCCGCGGCGACGAGCGCCTGGTCCGTGATGCTCACGGCGTGGTGCGACTCGTAGCGGTCGCGCAGGCCCTTGAGGATGTCGATGGTCAGCGCCACCGAGGGCTGCTCGACCTTCACCGGTTGGAACCGCCGCTCGAGGGCGGCGTCCTTCTCGAGGTGCTTGCGGTACTCGTCGATCGTGGTGGCGCCGACGGTCTGCAGCTCGCCGCGGGCCAGCATCGGCTTGAGGATCGAGGCGGCGTCAATGGCACCCTCGGCCGCGCCGGCACCCACCAGCGTGTGGATCTCGTCGATGAACAGGACGATGTCGCCGCGCGTACGGATCTCCTTGAGCACCTTCTTGAGGCGTTCCTCGAAGTCGCCGCGGTAGCGGCTGCCCGCTACCAGGGCGCCCAGGTCCAAGGTGTAGAGCTGCTTGCCGGTCAGGGTCTCGGGGACCTCGTTGGCCACGATGCGCTGAGCCAGGCCCTCGACGATGGCGGTCTTCCCGACGCCGGGCTCGCCGATGAGGACCGGGTTGTTCTTGGTGCGGCGCGACAGAACCTGCATGACGCGTTCGATCTCTTTAGCCCGGCCGATGACCGGGTCGAGCTTGCCGTCGCGGGCCAGCTGCGTCAGGTTGCGGCCGAACTGGTCGAGCACGGGCGAGCCCGAGGGGCTCTCGCCGGAGCTGGCACCCTGCGTGGCGCCCACGGACTCCTTGCCCTGGTTCCCCGACATCAGCTGGATCACCTGCTGGCGCACCCGGCCCAGGTCCGCCCCGAGGCTGACCAGGACGGTGGCGGCCACGCCCTCGCCCTCGCGCACGAGGCCGAGCAGCATGTGCTCGGTGCCGATGTAGCTGTGGCCGAGCTGGAGCGCTTCGCGCAGGGACAGCTCGAGGACCTTCTTGGCCCGCGGGGTGAACGGGGGGGAACCGCTGGGCGCGGTCCCGGCCATGCCGATCGTCTCCTCGACCTTCTCACGCACGGCCTCGAGCGAGATCCCCAGTGACTCGAGAGCCTTCGCGGCGACGCCCTCACCTTCGTGGATGAGCCCGAGGAGGATGTGCTCGGTGCCGATGAAGCTGTGGTTCAGCAGGCGCGCTTCCTCCTGCGCCAGCACCAGCACCCTCCGTGCCCGGTCGGTGAAACGTTCGAACACCCTGACCGCCTCTCCTTCGCGTCCCCTTGCTTGTCGGTCCAGTGTACCTGGGGCCTTAGTCAGGCACGCCGCAGACCCCTTTCACCTGGCGGTTGTCCCCCTCCGCAGGCCGTGCCCTAACGTTTGGGGCAGTGAACCCCACCGAGGCCCTCGGCCTGCCCCGCCTGCAAGAGGGACTGCAGCGTCTGGAGCCCCTGCTCACGGCATCGGTGGTGACCGGCGACTCCTTCCTGGACGAGGTCACCACCCACCTGATCGCGGCCGGGGGCAAGCGGCTGCGCCCGCTGCTCGCCCTGGCCACGGCGACGAGCGGCGAGCGGGATCCGACGGAAGAGGACCTCTTGGGCGCGGTCTCGGTCGAGCTCGTGCACCTGGCCTCGCTCTACCACGACGACGTCATCGACGAGGCGACCATCCGCCGCAACGTCGAAAGCGTCAACAGTCGGTTCGGCAACCTGGTGGCCATCGTGGCCGGCGACTACCTCCTGGCCCGCAGCGCGGCCATCGCTGCGAGCCTGGGCACCGAGATCGCCGCGCTGCTGGCCGACACCCTGGGCAAGCTCTGTCAGGGTCAGGTGACCGAGGTCCGCTCGGCCTTCCAGCTCGGGCGCAGCCTGGACGACTACTTCGGCGCCATCAGTGGCAAGACCGCCGCGCTCACCGCCACGTCGTGCCGCATCGGGGCGCTCACCGGCGGGCTTCCCGCGGCCGAGGTGGAGGCGTGTACGGAATTCGGCCGCTGCTTCGGCATGGTCTTCCAGATCCGAGACGACATACTCGACATCACGGCCACCGACGGCCAGCTCCAGAAGCCGGCCGGCCAGGACCTGGCCGAGGGCATCTACACGCTGCCGGCCCTCGTCGCCCTGGCCGATCCCGACGCCGGCCCCGACCTGCGGGCGCTGCTCGGGCAGCCGCTGGGCCAGCCCGAGCGCGACAAGGCCCGCGCCATCGTCATGGAGTCACGGGGCATACCCGAGGCCGTGGACACCGCCCGGGCCTACGTCGACGAAGCGCACCAGGCGGCCGAGGCGATCTCGCGCCCGGAGCTGCGCCAGGGGCTCACCCGGCTGGTGGCCCAGCTCCTCGACGACCTTCCCGCCTGACACCGGACGCGACGATCCCCCGGGCCGGAGCCCGGGGGATCGCAGTGACGGCGCGACGGCTGGTTCAGCCGTTGGTGCCGGTGCCGCTCGGGACCGAGCTGCACTTGGCCTCGAGCTTCTGGAGCCGGGCGTTCACGCGAGCCTCACGCTTCTGGATGCGGGCGATGCGCTTCGAGATGCGGTCGGCCAGCGCGGTGTGGTTGGTCTGCTGCGCCTTGGTCTCGGCCGCCTGGAGCTTCGGGATCCAGGTGTTGTTGACCGTGTTCTCGACGTCCTGGACCTTGCTCTGGATCTGGGGCAGCTTGGCGCAGACGGCGGCCAGCTTGGGCCCCTGTCCGGTGGTGCCCGTGTTGGACGCCGGCGTGTCGGCCCCGGCGACCCCGGCCAGGCCGAGAGTCAGCGCACCAGCGACAGCCGTCCCGGCGATGATCCTGCGAAACATGGCGTTCTCCTGTCTTCCGTGCTCGGTGCACGCTTCCGCCTCCGCGGCGGCACCGACCACTGTGGGCGCTAGATGTGAGGAACCTGTAAGCACGGTGTGAGGGATTGAACCGAGCGGAACTTGTGCCGTCGGACGGGCCTAGGACGCGAGAAACCCCGGGCCGGGGACGGGCCCAGGACGCGAGAGACCCCCCGGGCCGGGGACCGGGGGTCTCGCCGTCACCGTGTGCGGTCACGCGGTGCGGTGCGTCAGCCGTTGGCGCTGCACTTCGCCTGCACCTTCTGCAGACGGGCGTTGACCTTGCTCTCGCGGTTCTTGATGTGGTCGATGCGCGTCGAGATCCGGTCGGCCCGGGTGGTGTCGCCGGTCTGCTGCACTTGCGACTGCCTCTGCTCGAGCTTCTGGATCCGCGTGTTGGCACGGGCCTCGAGCGTCTGCACGCGGGCCTCGATCTTCGGCAGCCGGGCGCACGCGGCCGCGTGGGTCGTCGTGTTCCCCGAGCTCGAGGCGGCGGTGTCGGCCCCGGCGACCCCGGCCAGGCCGATGGTCAGTGCACCCGCCACAGCCGTCCCGGCGATGATCTTGCGAATCATGATGTTCTCCTTGGACCTCTCCGTACTCCTTGCACGGTCCCGCCTCCGCGGCGGCACCGACCACTCTGGGCGGCAGGTGTGAGGACCCTGTATGGACAGTGTGAGGGGTCGCGTGCGGGTCTAAACCCGGCGTAAGAACTCGCACCGCGGGGCCGGCCGCGACCGGTTCACGCCCTGTCCGGGCGGAGCGTGGGGAAGGCGATGACCTCGCGGATGTTGCCCACGTCGCCGAGGAGCATCAGCAGCCGGTCGATGCCCAGGCCGAAGCCCGACGTCGGCGGCAACCCGTACTCGAGGGCGCGGAGATACTCCTCGTCGACCACCGCGGACTCCTCCTCGTCGCCTGCCCTCGCCTTGGCCGCCTGCTCCTCGAAGCGGGCCCGCTGGTCGGCGGGGTCGATCAGCTCGGTGAAGCCGTTGCCCAGCTCGCGCCCCGCCACGACGGGCTCGTAGCGCTCGACGAGCTCGGGCCCGTCGCGGTGGCGGCGGGCCAGGGGCGAGACCTCGGCCGGGTAGTCGATCACGAACACCGGGCCCCACAGCGCGGGCTCGGTCGTCTTCTCGTAGATCTCGAGCAGGATCTTGCCCGGCCCCCACGCCTGCTCGACCGTGATGCCGACTTCGGCCGCCACACGGGCCAGCTCGTCGCGCGGTTGGCGCACGTCGAGGGCGAACCCCGTCGCGTCGGCAATCAGTTCGGTCATCGACGCCCGGCGCCACGGCGTGGTGAGGTCGAGGTCGCGCCCGCCGTAGGCGAGCTGCGTGGTGCCGAGCACGTCGGTGGCCAGTCCGGCCACCAGCTCCTCGAAGACGACCATGGTGTCGCGGTAGTCCGCGTAGGCCTGGTAGAGCTCGAGCGTCGTGAACTCGGGGTTGTGGCGCGGCGAGATGCCCTCGTTGCGGAAGCTGCGCCCGATCTCGAAGACCTTGTCGAACCCGCCGACCACGAGCCGCTTGAGGTAGAGCTCGGGCGCCACCCGCAAGAAGAGGTCCATGTCGAGCGTGTTGTGGTGCGTCACGAACGGACGCGCCGTGGCACCGCCGACGATCGGGTGCAGCAGCGGGGTCTCGACCTCGACGAAGCCGAGCGCCCACAGCCGCTCGCGCATGTGGCGCACGACGTCGCTGCGCAGGCGCAGGAGCTGGCGCGAGCGCTCGTTGGCCCACAGGTCGACCTCGCGCTGGCGGTACCGCACCTCGATGTCGCTCACGCCCCGCCACTTGTCGCCGAAGCTGCGCTGTGCCTCGGCCAACAGCTCCCACTCGGCCACCTTGACCGAGAGCTCGCCCCGCTTGGTGCGCACCACCTCGCCGCGCACCCCGACCCAGTCGCCCAGGCTCAGCTTGCTGAAGGCCTCGAAGTCCGCCGTCCACTTCGACCCGGCGAAGAGCTGGACCGAGCCCGAGTTGTCGCGCAGTTCGGCGAAGGAGAGCTTTCCCTGCGGCCGCGAGAGCATGACCCGACCGGCCACCCCGACGGTGACGCCGGACTCCTCCCCGGGGGCGAGCGACGACCAGGCGTCGACCACCGCGGCCGCGTCGTGCGTCTTGTCGAAGCGGTACGGGACCTGCCGATCGTCGTCCTCGGGAGGTTGCGACGCGGCGCTCATCCGTTGACGTTGCGCTCGTAGACGATGCGCAGACCGTGCAGGGTCAGCCAGGGCTCCACGTGGTCAATGGTGTCCGAATACGGCGCGATGAGCGAACTGAATCCCCCGGTGGCGACCACGGTCGAGGGGCCGAGCTCCTTCATGAAGCGACTGGCCAGACCGTCGACCAGCCCGGCGAAGCCGTAGAGAGTGCCCGAATCGATCGACTCCACGGTCGAACGGCCGATCACGCTGCGCGGCTCGACCAGCTCGACTCGTCGCAGTGCGGCCGCCTGCTGGTAGAGCGCCTCGAGGCTGATGGCCACGCCCGGGGTGATGGCGCCACCGAGGTACTCGCCCTTGGCGCTCACGGCCTCCACCGTGGTCGCCGTGCCCATGTCGACCACGACGCACGGGCCCCCGTAGAGGTCGTAGGCCCCGATGGCGTCGGCGATGCGGTCGGCGCCGACCTCCTTGGGGTTGTCGTAGAGGATGGGCATACCGCTCTTGGTGCCCGGGCCGAGCACCACGCAGGGCACGTCGGCGAACCAGCGCGAAGCCATCTGGCGCAGCTCGGCGGTCACGTGAGGCACCGACGAGCTCACGGCCATGCCCGAGACCGAATTGGCGATGTCGAGCCCCTCGAGATCGAGCAGCTGGGTGAGGAGCACAGCGTGCTCGTCGGGCGTGCGGGTGGGGACGGTGGAGAGCCGCCAGTGGTGGGTCAACCCCTGCGGCGCCGTGGGGTCGCGCTCGGTGCCGATGCCGACGCCGACGCCCTCCTCGATCACCGGGACGGTGTCCGTGTCATCGCGCGTGTAGAGGCCGATCACGGTCTCGGTGTTGCCCACGTCGATCACCAGCAGCACGCGCTCAGCCCCCCCGCTCGCTCTTGGTCCAGATCAGGTCGAGGCCGAAGTCGAACACCGGGGCCGAGTGCGTGAGCGCCCCCACCGAGATCCGGTCCGGTCCCGCCGCCGCGTACGCGCCGATGGTGGCCAGGGTCACCCCGCCGGACACCTCGGTGAGGATCCTCCCCGGCGCCTCGAGGTGGGCCACCGCGATCGCCTCGACCACGGTGCCCGGGTCCATGTTGTCGAGCAACACCGCGTCGGCCCCGGCGCTGGCCGCCTCGGCCACCTGGTCCAGGGCGTCGCACTCGATCTCGACCAGCAGTCCCGGCCACCGCGCGCGGGCCCGGCCGACGGCGTCGGCGATGGAGATCCCCGCCAGGTGGTTGTCCTTGACCAGCACGGCGTCGGAGAGGCCCATGCGGTGGCTGGTGCCCCCGCCCGCACGCACGGCCTCCTTCTCGAGCACGCGCAGGCCGGGCGTGGTCTTGCGGGTGTCGAGCACGGCGACGATCGGGTTGCTCTCGTGGGCGGCCGCCACGAACTGCGCGGTGAGGGTGGCCACCCCCGAGAGGCGACCGAGGAAGTTCAGGGCCGTGCGTTCGGCCGTGAGGATGGGGCGCAGAGGACCGGTCACCTCGAGCACGGTGTCACCGGCCACCACCGGGTCGCCGTCGCCGACGTGCCAGTCCAGCCGCACCGCCGGGTCCACACGCTGGAACGCCTCGGTGGCGCACGCCCGCCCGGCCAGCACGCCCGGTTGGCGCGCCCGGAGCGCGAAGTGAGCCGTCACGCCCTCGTTGACCAGTGCGGACGTGACATCGCCCTCGGGACCGAGGTCCTCCGCCAGGGCGCGGCCCACCGCGTCGGTCACCGCGTCGGCCACTGCCCGTGCGTAGGCCTCCCCGGCACCACCTTCGGCCGCGGTCCGCGCGCTCACGGGGTCCCCGGGTGACCGTGCACGAGCCGGCGGCGCCACGCCGGGTCCGTCCCGGGGTAGTCGGATCGGGCGTGCGCGCCGCGCGTCTCGGTGCGGGCGAGCGCCGAAGCGAGGAGCGCGCCGGCCAGCTCGAGCAGGTTGGCCAGCTCGCCGGTGGCCACGCTGGGGGCGGTGCCGCCGAGCTCGGCCACCGTCTCGTCGACCGCGGCCGCTGCCTCGTCGAGGGATGCCGCACTGCGCACCACCCCGGCGCCACGCGTCATGGCGCGCTGGAAGACGTCCCGCAGCTTCGTCACGTCGACCGCACCCGGGCCCCCCGCACCCCGCTGCACGCGGGCGGTGCGGCGCTCGACCGGCGTGCAGCCGATGCCGTCGACGGGCTCGACCCCGAGCACGGCCCGCAGCGCGCCGCTCGCCTCGGGACCGTCGACGCCGTCGGTGATGTGCTCGGCCAGGCGGGCGCCGAACACCATGCCCTCGAGCAACGAGTTGGAGGCCAGGCGGTTGGCGCCATGCACGCCGGTGCAGGCCGCCTCGCCGACGGCCCACAGCCCGCGCAGCGCGGTGGCGCCCCACAGGTCGGTCACGACACCCCCCGAGAGGTGATGGGCGGCCGGCGCGATGGGGATCCAGTCGTTCTGCGGATCGACCCCGATGGCGGCCAGCGAGGCGTTGATGGTGGGGAAGCGCACCGAGAACCGATCGAGCCGGGTGGCGTCCAGCCACAGGTGATCGACGCCCTGTTCGGCCATGCGGGCCGCCATGGCCCGGCTCACCACGTCGCGCGGCGCCAGCTCGTCGACGAACTGCTCCCCGTCTCGGTCGCGCAGGAGCGCCCCGTGTCCCCGCAGGGCCTCAGACAACAGGGGGCGGGGCATGGCCGGGTGGTGCAGCGCGGTGGGGTGGAACTGCACGAACTCGACGTCCGCCGTCGGCACGCCGGCGCGCAACGCCATGGCGATGCCGTCGCCGGTGGTCTCGGCCGGGTTCGTGGTCACCGAGAAGAGCTGGCCGGCCCCGCCCGTGGCCAGGACCAGGTGCGCGGCGCGCACTTCCACCGGCGCCCCGTCCCGGCCCGGCGGCAGGGCCACCACACCCACGCACCGCCCGCGCTCGACGAGGAGGTCGAGGGCGAACCAGCCCTCGAGCACCGCGCTGGCCGAGCGGTAGGTGGCGTCGACCAGGGCCCGCTCGACCTCCGCCCCGGTGGCCGCGCCGCCGGCGTGGACCACCCGGGCCCGCGAGTGCCCGCCTTCCCGGGCCAGGGCGAGGGTGCCCGTGGCCTCCCGGTCGAACTCGACGCCGAGAGCGATCAGCTCCTCGACCCGCCCGGGCCCCTCGTCGACCATGACCCGCACCGCCTCCACGTCGCACAGGCCGGCGCCGGCGGCCAGCGTGTCGGCCAGGTGGAGGTCGGTCGAGTCCTCGTCCCCGCCCAGCACGGCGGCGACGCCCCCCTGGGCCCAGCGCGTCGTCGACTGCCAGAGGGCGCCCTTGGTCAGCACGCCCAGGGACAGCGACGATCCGGCCGCCGGGACGGATCCGGCCAGCCGGACGGCGGCCGAAAGCCCGGCGACGCCGCTCCCCAGGACCAGGACGTCGAAGGGTCCCGGGGCCGACGCGCTCACGCCGGTTCGGTCAGGGTCAGTTCGGCGTCGAGGCGCGCCGAGGTCTCGTCGATGACCCGGTTGCGGCCGTCGACGTGCACCACGCGCGGCACGTAGGACGCCAGCTCGGCGCGCTCGTAGTCGGCGTAGGTGATCAGGATCACCTTGTCCCCGGGGGCCACCAGGCGGGCCGCGGCGCCGTTGAGGCAGATCTCGCCCCGAGTGCCCTCGATGGCGTAGGTCTCGAAGCGGGCGCCGTTGTCGATGTCGAGGACGGCCACCTGCTCGTAGGGGAGGATGTCGGCCAGCGCCATCAGCTCGGTGTCGATGGACACCGAGCCCACGTAGTCGAGGTTGGCCCCGGTCACGGTGGCCCGGTGGATCTTGGACTTCATCATGCGGCGGCGCACGGCTCAGCCGACGCTTTCGAGTTGGCGGCTACGGACCCGAACGACCGCCGCCGGGCGCACGCCGGGGAGCGGGGTCGGGGCAGGTGGAGCCTCGGCGGCGAAGCTCTCCTCGGTGGCCGGGCTGTTGTCGATGAGACGCACCGGGCCCACCGCCGCCGCGACCAGCAGGCGTACCGCGGCCGGGTCACCGACCGCGCCCACCTGCTCGAGCGACGTCCCATCGACGGCCACCGCGTAGTCGAGCGCAACCAGGGGCTCGGTCTCCACCACGGCGCGCATGGCGGCGCTCACCTCGGCTCCGGTGCTCGCGCCCGCGCCGAGCGCCTCTCGCCCCGCCGCGAGCGCCCGAGACAGGACCGCCGCCGCATCGCGCTCGGCCGCCGACAGCCGCACGTTGCGGCTCGAGAGCGCCAGGCCGTCGGGCTCGCGCACGGTCGGGCAGCCGACCACGTCGACCGGCAGGCACAGGTCGGACGCCATGCGGCGAACCACGGCCAGCTGCTGGAAGTCCTTCAGCCCGAAGTAGGCCCGGCACGGCCCGGCGATGGCGAACAACTTGCCCACGACCGTGGCCACGCCGTCGAAGTGGCCCGGGCGCGAGGCACCCTCCCAGGCGTCGGTGAGCCCGCGCACCGACACCGTCGTGGCCGGCTGCACCGGCCACGACGGGTACATCTCGCCGACGGACGGGGCGAAGACCACGTCGGCCCCGGCGGCCGCGCAGGCCGCGACGTCCCGCGCCAGGGTGCGCGGGTAGTGCTCGATGTCGTCGGGGTCGCCGAACTGCAGCGGGTTCACGAAGATGCTCACCGCCACCACGTCGCACTCGGCGCGCGCCCGGGTCAGCAGGGACAGGTGGCCGTCGTGCAACGCGCCCATGGTCGGCACCAGACCCACCGTGCACCCGGTGACCCGGGCCGCTTCGAGCAGGTTGCGGCAGCCGGCCACCGTCTCGACGACGTCCATCCGCGCCTCCCGCATCTCCGGAGCCCGCCTAGACCGCAGCCGGGACGACGGGCGCGTCCGGGGCGGGGTCGGGGTCGGACGCGTGCACGGCTCCCGACGCGGCAGCAGGCTCGGCGGCGCCGACGGCCAGCCGGGTGGCCAGGGCCGCGCCGGCCTGGTAGCCGGGTCGCTCGGTCTCGGGCAGGGCGTCGAGGTGTCGGCTCAGCGTGGCCCAGTCGCCGCGCCGGGCCGGGCCGGTGAGCGCGTGGCAGGCGCCGAGCGTGGCCACGTCGTCGAGAGCGGCGCGGGTGAGGGGGAGGAACGACGCCAAGTCGAGACCGGCCGTGGCCGCCACTCGTTCCACCTGCCCGAGCAGCGCGACGACGTGGTTGGCGGCGATGCACGCCGCCGCGTGGTAGGCCGCCCGGTCGCCGTCGGCCACCTCAACCGCCCGGCCACCGAGGCTCGCCACGATCTGGCGAGCGGCGGCGGCGCCCGCCACCGCGAAGGTCGCGCCCGAGCACAACCGAGCCGCGCCGACCTCGCCGTTGGGCAGGGGCACGAGCGGGTGCACCGCGGCGCGCCAGGGGTGCGGTGCCAGGACGTCGAGGCCGAGCGAGCCCGACAGGTGCACGATCGTGGTGCCCGGTACCGGCGCCACGGCTGCGGCCACCTCGGCGATGGCGTCGTCGGGGGTGGCAACCACGAGCACGTCCACGCCCTGCGCAGCGTCGGTGACGTCGTCACCGCGCCGGAGGAAGCCGGCGAACTCCCAGCCCTGCGCCGAGAGCGCGGCCGCCAAGGACGTGCCAGCCCGGCCCGGGCCGATGATCCGGATGGAAGACATCTGACCTCCTTCGGCGTTCCAGCCCCTCACGGGTGCCGTTCGCCTACAGACGATCCGAGGAATGTGCCTCCAGCCTACCCACACGGGTCACGGTTCCACCAGAGGCGTCCAGACGGGCCGGAGTGACCAGGTCCGGGGCCAGGTCGGCCAACGGCGCCAGTACGAAGCGCCGCTCCCACAGGCGCGGGTGCGGGACGACCAGGTCGGGCTCGTCGGCCTCCCATCCCTCGACCCACAGCACGTCGGCGTCGAGCGTGCGCGGTCCCCAGCGGACCGTGCGTACCCGCTGCGCCGCCCGCTCGAGGGCCTGGCAACGCTCGAGGAGGCGCCGCGGCGAGGCGGCCGTGACCAGCTCGACCACGAGGTTGAGGTATGGCCCCTGGTCCTCGGGGCCGCCCACCGGCTCCGTCTCGTAGAGCGGCGAGACAGCGTTCACGTCACCCCCCGCTCGCAGCCCGGCCACCGCGTCGGCCAGCAGGGCGCGGCGGTCGCCCAGGTTGGAGCCGAGGCCGATGAAGGCCCGGCGCCCGCCGGGGTGCATCAGCGGGAGCGCCGCACCCTGACCCCGGCCGAGCCGACGTCGAGCGGGAGCGGCGGGTGCAGCTTGTGCACCGAGACCTCCACGGCCTCGAGCCGCGGGTCGACGATCAGGAGGGCGCCGGCCAGCCGACCGGCCAGTGCCTCGAGCAGCCGGTAGGAGCGTCCACCGACCACGTCGGCTGCCGTCTGGGCCAGGGCGCCGTAGTCCACGGTGTCGGCCAGGTCGTCGCTGTGCTGCGCCGCCTCCATGTCGACCCAGGCCACGATGTCGACGGCGAAGGGCTGCGCCCGGGTGCGCTCCTCGGGCAGGACGCCGTGGACGCCGGTGAGGCGCAGCCCACGGATCTCGATGCGGTCGTTCACCGGGCCTGACCGTCGGCGACGCAGGGCCTCACCCGGCGCCGCCGCTCACCGGGCCTGCCCGCGTGTGGGCATCCCGTCGAGCCCCGACAGCAGCTCGCGCCCGGGCTCGCCCATGGCGTGGCCCACCACATGCTCCACGAGGGCCACCGACTGGGGCAGGGTGGCGATCCGCTCGGACCAGACGAGGTAGCCGGCGATCACGCCCATGACGCGGTCCCCCAGCTCGTCCTGGTGCACCAGGATGCGCAGGCCGGCGGCCAGCGAGGTGTCGATGTCCCGGTAGCAGGCGGACAGCACCGGGCGCGGGTCCCCGGTCCGCTCGAGCGGGTAGTGGGCCCACGCCAGCCCCTCCTCGTCGTAGGCGGCCAGGTTGTGCGGCGAGGGCAGGAGCGAGATCACACGCCCGAACCCCTGGACGCGCAGCCAGATGATCTCCTCGGTGCGCCGCACCCGGCGGTGGTTGACCCCGAAGCCGCCCGGTCGCTCGCTCGCCGCCAGGTGGTCCTTGATCACCCACGTGAAGTTCCTCGGCGGGATGCCGGCCGCCCACTTGCCCTTCATGCGACCGGACCATCCCCCCTGCGCAACGCCTTCATGCGGCAGGACCATACAGCCGTGCCACCTGCACCGTGGCCGCCACGTCGTGGACGCGCACCATGCGGGCCCCGGCCACCATGGCCGCCGCCGCCGTGGCCAGCGACCCCTCGGCCCGATCGGGCACCGGCGCCGGTGCCGGCGCGCCCGGGCCGGCCGCCAGCAGCCCGAGGAAGCGCTTGCGGCTCGTGCCCACCAGTACCCCGGCGCACCCGGCCCCGGTCGCCGCCACCACCAGCCGGGGCAGGCCGTGCAGCAGCGCCAGGTTGTGGGCCGCCGTCTTGCCGAACCCGATCCCGGGGTCGACCCAGACTTCCTCCACGCCGGCCGCCAGGGCCAGGTGGGCCCGCTCGAGGACGAAATCGCCGACCTGGGCCACCACGTCGTCGTAGCGAGGATCGTCCTGCATCGAGCGGGGCTCGCCCTGCATGTGCATGGCCACCCAGCCGGCGCCGTGGGCCGCCGCCACCTCCCACAGGCAGGCGCCGACGTCGTTCACCAGGCCGGCCCCCGCCGCCACCGCCGCCGCCGCCACCTCGGGCTTGACCGTGTCGACCGAGACCCGCGCGCCCGCCTCGGCCGCCGGGCCGGCCAGGGCCTCGACCACCGGCACCACCCGGGCCAGCTCGGCGTCGAGTTCCACGGGCTCCGCCCCCGGTCGCGAGGACTCGCCGCCCACGTCGATCACGTCGGCGCCCTGGGCCAGCATCTCGAGCCCGTGCGCCACGGCGGCATCGAAGGCGGCGTAACGCCCGCCGTCGGAGAACGAGTCGGGGGTGACGTTGAGCACGCCCATGACGAGCGGTCGCCCGTCCCCCGGTCGCCCGGTTCCCGGGTGCACCGTGGTCAGCGGCCCCGGATGAACTGCATGGCCTCGGCGCGCGTGGCCACGTCGGACCGGAACAGCCCGCGCACGGACGAGGTCACGGTCACGGTGCCGGGCTTCTTCACGCCCCGCATCGACATGCAGAGGTGCTCGGCCTCTATGACGACCAGCACGCCCCGGGGGGACAGCACGTTGTCGATGGCGTCGGCGATCTGCGTCGTCATGCGCTCTTGGACTTGCAGCTGGCGCGCGTAACCGTCGACCAAGCGGGCCAGCTTGGAGAGCCCGGTGATGCGGCCGTCCTCGGCCGGGATGTACGCGACGTTCGCCCTCCCCAAGAAAGGCACGAGGTGGTGCTCGCACAGGGAGGCGAAGGGGATGTCGCGCACCATGACCATCTCGTCGTGCTCCGCCGCGAAGGTGACTTCGAGGTGGCGCGCCGGGTCGTCGTGGAAGCCCGAGAACAGCTCCTCGTACATGTTGGCGACACGATCGGGGGTCTTGAGCAGCCCGTCACGTGACGGATCCTCCCCTATGGCGGAAAGGATCTCGGCCACGGCGGACCGGACGCGCTCGACGTCGACGCTCACTGATCCTCTCCCTTGTAGCGGTGTACGCCCCGCAGGTTGCGGTAGCGCTCGGCGACGTCGAGGCCGTACCCGACGACGAACTCCGCCGGGATGGTGAAGCCCACGTAGCGCAGGTCGAGCTCGACCCGCTGCTCGCCCTCTTTCACCAGCAGCGCGCAGACCTCCACGCTCTTGGGCTGGCGGGCGTTGAGGTACCGCCGCAGGTAGTTGAGCGTGAGGCCACTGTCGATGATGTCCTCCACCACCAGCACGTGGCGTCCGTCGAGTTCGGAGTCGAGGTCCTTGACGATGCGCACCACACCCGACGTCTTCGTCGCGCTGCCGTACGAGGAGACGGCCATGAAGTCCACGTCGACGGGCAACGCGATGGCCCGGCACAGGTCGCTCATGAACAGCATGGCGCCCTTGAGCACGGCCACCAGGAGTGGCGGCTCGTCCGCGTAGTCGCGGGTGATCTGTGCGCCCAGCTCCGCCACGCGCGCGGCCAGGCTGTCGGCGTCGACGAGCGCCGGACCCACGTCCGGCTCGGCCCAGGCGGGGACACCCGCACCTGCCTGCTCGTGGGCCATCGCGCTGACACTACCGGAGTGGTGCGGCGGCTCGACCCGGAGCCGGCCCCCGGAGCGGCGCAGGCGGCGGCCCCCGGCCAGCTCGGTCCCGACCGCCTCACCCCGGGCCACGGCCAGGCCGCGCTCCACCTCCGCCAGTGACGGCGGGTGGACGCCGCCCATCTCTCCCCGACCCGACTGGCCCGTACCCGACTGGCCCGGACCCGACTGGCCCGGACCCGACTGGCCCGCACGCGTCGCACGCAACCACCGCCGGAGCGCGCGCGACGCGCCAGGGGCGTCGCCGCCCGGGCCAGCGCCCGCGCGTCGGAAGGGTCGGGCACCGCGTCGGCCGCCAGCGCGTCGAGCAATGCCGACTCCTCGCGCAGCACCCCGGCCTGGCGGGCCAGCACCGGCACCGGGTCGCGCCCCCCGATGGCCGCGCACAGCGGCAGCAGCTCGTGGCGTACCCGGTTGCGCACGAACGCGGGGTCGTCGTTGGTCGGGTCGCGCACCGGCGCCAGGCCGGCCGACTGGCACAGCGCATGCGTCTCCGCCCGGCGCAACCCGAGCAGCGGGTGACGCGGGCCAGGCGCCATGCCGGCCAGGCCGTCGGCCCCCGCACCACGCAGCAGGTTCACCAGCACCGTCTCGGCCTGGTCGTCCATGGTGTGCCCGGTGGCCGTTCCCTCGGGCAACACCGACAGGCGGGCCCCCCGGGCCCGGGCCTCGAGGTTCGGTCCCGGTGCCACCGACACCCGGCACCGCCGCACCGCCGCACCGAACCGCCGGGCGGCGTCGGCCACCACTTGGGCCTCGTCGGCCGATCCCTCGCGCAGCCCGTGGTCGACGTGGACGGCCGTCACGTCGCAGCCGGCCGCGGTGGCCAGCACGAGCAACGCCAGCGAGTCGGCGCCTCCCGAGACGGCACAGGGCAGCGGCGTGCCCGGTGGCGGGAAGGTGCAGCGGCTCAGCAGGTCGGCGACGAGGGCGGTGAGCTCCGGGGCGCCTTGCTCATCCACTGGCCCCGTCCACCGGCCTCACCGACGCGGGCTCACCCACCGGCGCGGGTCACCCAGAGCGCCGGCTGGCGGATCTCCTCGAGCGTGGGCAGCCACTCGGGGCCCTCCCACACCCGGGCCAGCAGCCCCGGCCCGCCGGCGGCCTCGACCGCCTCGACGAAGTGCTCGCCCTCGGCGTACTGGCGCATCTTGGCGTCGAGACCGAGGAGCTTCGAGACGAGCCGGGTCAGGCCCCGGGCCGAGTTGCGGCGCTCGTGGAGCACCCGGGAGAAGTAGGCCGCCCCCGGCACCTCGGCTGCGCCGGCCCGGTCCATGGTGACGTCGCCGTGCCCTTCGAGAAGGCTCATCATCCCCGAGATCCGTGAGAGTGCCAATCGCTGCTCGGGCGTGGCCAGCATGCCCACCACGCCGGCCTCGCGGGTGGGGTTGCGCCCCGATCGCACCTCGTCGGCGGCCCGGCGCAGCACCTCGACGAAGCTCGCCGGGTCCCCCGACAGCGGGCCGAGCAGCTCCGAGACCTGAGCCACGAAGTGGTCACGCAACCAGGGGACGGCGGTGAACTGCAGCCGGTGGGTCACCTCGTGTAGGGCCAGCCACAGCCGGAACTGGCTGGGCGCGAACCCGAACTGCTCCTCGACCGCCACGATGTTGGGGCCGACGTAGGACACCAGATCCTGGTCCTCGAGTGACTCCTCGCTGATCAGCAGGTCGTACTGGCCGAGCACGCGCGTGGCCATGAAGGCCAGCATCAGGCCCAGCTGCCCGCCGGCGACGACGCGCCCGACGGCGAGTGAGGGCCCGGCGAGCTTGCTGCCGCGCGTGCGTTGCAACTCGAGCAGCGGCGGGCCCACCAGGCGCTCGACGGAGCGGACGTTGGCCGCCGCCCAGCCAGGCCGGTCGGTCACCTTGGCCCGGGTGGCGCCGTGCGCCGAGCGCCAGCCGGTGGCCTCGCCCACCAGCGTCTCGGCGCGGGCGGTCAGCTCCTCGAACTGCCCCTGCAGGTCGCTGGAGCGGTAGGAGGCCGGAGCGGGCTTGAGCACCAGGGCGCCCGCCGCCACCCGCTGGGCCAGCGCCCAGTCCACCATGGCGGGTCCCCCCACCGTGGCCGGCGCCGCCGCGGTGAGGTCAGTGCTCGTGGCGCTGGCGGCTTTCGAGCTCGATGGCCTCGGCCACCCGCTGGATCAGGCTCTCGGGCACCCGGTCCTGGCATCGGCTGGCGATGACCCGGCGCAGCTCGGCCTCGAATTCCGCCGCGCCGTTGCAGGGCGTGCACCACTCGAGGTGGATGCGGATCTCGGTACGGCGCTCCTCTGTGAGCTCACCGTCGAGGTAGCGGTACAGCTCATGGACCGCCTCGGTGCAGTCGACCGACGGACCGAACAACCCGCTTGCGTCCATGCGCCCCGCGTCCTCGGGTCCCGTGTCCCTGCGTTCGCCCACGTCCCTGCTCGTCCCCTCGATGCTCATTCCTTGGACCCCCCGGGAACGCTCCCGACCAGGCCGCGCTGCTCCGCCACGTCGTGCAACGCCTTCTGGAGTGCCTTTCTTCCCCGGTGGATGCGGCTCATCACCGTCCCGATGGGGACCTCGGTGATCTCGGCGATCTCCTTGTAGGAGAACCCCTCGACGTCGGCCAGCAGGACCGCCATGCGGAACGACTCCGGCAGGGCCTCGAGGGCCGCCTTCACATCCTCGTCGGTGAAGCGCTCCAGAGCCTCGTCCTCGGCCGAGCGGCCGGGAGCGGTCCCCCCTGCACTGGCCAGGCGCTTGTACAGGTAGAGGTCCTCGACGTCCTCGACGTCTGCTGTCTCAGGCCGACGCTGGGCCGCCCGGTAGGAGTTGATGAACGTGTTGGTGAGGATGCGGTAGAGCCAGGCGCGCAGGTTCGTGCCCTCCTTGAAGGAGCCGAATGACCGGTAGGCCTTCAGGTAGGTCTCCTGCACCAGGTCCTCGGCGTCGGCGCGGTTGCGCGTCATGCGCAACGCCGCCGAGTAGAGGCCCGGCATGTACTCCATGGCGACATCGGTGAAGGTCGCCTGATCTGCCATGGCACCACCCTACCCACCCGGCGATATCTTCTCCTCCGTGACCATCGCCCCCGAGGACCTCGGCATCAACCTCATGAGCGGCGCCTTCTTCGGGCAGGAGCCGTTCGACGCCTTCGCCTGGATGCGGGCCAACGCCCCCCTGTACTACGACCAGCGCAACGACCTGTGGGCCGCCTCCACCTACGCGGCGGTCAAGCACATCTCGGTGGACACCGAGACGTTCTCGAACGCCGGCGGCATCCGGCCCAAGTTCCCGGCGCTGCCGATGATGATCGACTTCGACGCCCCCGAGCACGTCCGGCGGCGGCGCCTCGTGTCGGAGGGGTTCACCCCCAAGCGGGTCCGCGCCATGGAGGCCAAGGTGCGCACGGCCTGCGACGCCATCATCGACCAGGTCTGCGAGCGAGGTCACTGTGACTTCGTCCGGGACATCGCGGCCCCACTGCCCATCATCATGATCGGCGACATGCTCGGCGTGGCGCCCGAGGACCGCAACGACCTGCTCCGGTGGTCCGACGACATGCTGAAGGGCCAGGGCTCCACCGACCCCGAGGTGCTGACCAAGACAGCCGACGCGTTCACCGAGTACCTGGCCTACATCAATCCGGTCTTCGAGGACCGGCGCACCACCGGGAACCGCGAGGACCTCGTCGGGCTGCTGTGCCACGCAAACATCGACGGGGACCAGCTCGACGACGACTCGCTCATCCACGAGACCCTCCTCATCGTGATCGGGGGCGACGAGACGACCCGGCACGTGATCAGCGGCGGCATCGAGGAGCTGCTCGCCCGCCCGGACCAGCTGGCTGCGTTGCAGGCCGACCCCGACGGGCTCATGACCGGTGCCGTCGAGGAGATGCTGCGCTGGGTCTCGCCCATCAAGAACATGGCGCGGACGGCCACTCGTGACGCCGAGGTGGCCGGCGCGCACATCGAGGAGGGCCAGGAGGTCCTACTCCTCTACCCGTCGGCCAACCGTGACGAGAAGGTCTTCGAAGACCCTGAGAGCTTCGACATCCGGCGCAGCCCCAACCCGCACATCGCCTTTGGCTTCGGTGCCCACTTCTGCCTGGGAAACCAGCTGGCCCGCCTCGAGCTCAAGGTGATGGTCGAGCGGGTCCTGGCCCGCATGCCCGACCTCCGGCTGGCGGTCGGGCGGGGCGAGCTACCCCGGCGGCCGGCCAACTTCGTGTCCGGGATCGAGTCGATGCCCGTCGCGTTCACCCCGACTGCCCCGGTCGGGGCCGGACCCGCCTGATGGCGGCCGGACCGAAGGATGCGGCGGGGATCACCGGCTGGTCCGTCCTCGTCACGGGGGGCGGCAGCGGGATCGGCCTCGGGACTGCGGAGCTGCTCGCCGCCGACGGAGCCCACGTCACCATCTGCGGACGGACCGAGCAGAAGCTCGTCGACGCCACGGCGCGCATCGCTGCCGCGGCCACCGGGGGCGCCACGTCGCGCTACGTGGTGGCCGACGTCACCGTCGAGGAGCAGCTCGAGGCCGCGGTAGGGGCCACCACCGAGGTGACGGGCCGCATCGACGGCCTGTTCGCCTGTGCCGGGGGTTCGACGCACATCGGGCCCCTGGTCGACAGCGACGTGGAGGCCATACGGGCCACGGTGGACCTCAACCTCGTCGGCTCGGTCATCTGCGTGAAGCACGCCGCCCGCGCCATGCAGGCCCAGGGCGGCCCGGGGTCCATCGTCCTCATGTCCTCGGGCGCGGGCAGGTTCCCCCACCCGTACCTGTGGGCGTACGGCATCGCCAAGGCCGGGATCTGCTTCCTGGCCCAGACCTCCGCCGAAGAGCTCGGGCCGCTCGGCATCCGCGTGAACGCCGTGGCGCCCGGGATCATCGACGACGAGCTGATGTCGTTCATCACGGCGGGTGGCGCGCTGCTCGACGACTACATCGAGCAGATGCCGCTCGGTCGCGTCGGCACCGTCGAGGACGTGGCCGCAGCCGTCCGCTACCTCCTCGGGCCCGAATCATCGTTCGTCACGGGCGAGACGCTGGGTGTCGACGGCGGCCACCACCTGCGGCGCGGTGCCGACTACTCCTTGCTCTTCGGCGGCTCCTAGCCGCGGGCTCTTCGGCGGCTAGGAGCCGCGAGCTTTTCGGCGGCGCCTCGCCATCGGGTGCTCTCCGGCGGTCCCCGGCGCGTCAGCCCTTGGCGTAGTCGGCGAAGCCCTGCCAGTCGATGACGACGCAGGCCTCGTCACCCACGATCCACGCGTCGTGCCCGGGCGGGATCACGGCGAAGTCGCCCGGGCCGAACTCCTCCTCCTGCCCGTCGTCCATCACCACCCGCATGCGACCCGACACGTAGTACCCGAGGTGCGGCGCCTGGCAGCTGTCGGTGCCGGCGATCGGCTTGACGTGGGTGGACCACCGCCAACCCGGCTCGAAGGTGGCCCGGCCGACCGGGCCGCCCTCGAGGTTCACCAATTCGAGTCGGCCGCTGCCGTCTTTGAACGGCCGCACCTCCTCGGGCTCGTTCAGGCTCATCTTCTGCATTCCGGCCATGGCGTCTCCCTTGTCTCGGCTGCCTCACACCCCAAGGAGGCCGAGATCACGCGGGCCGTGCGGATCCCCGTTCGAGTTCGACGTGCTGCGGTCAGAGCGCCTCAACGCGCTGCACGTTGAGGTTGCGGAAGGTCGGGGGCCCGTCGCACAGGGACGCCAACCGCTCGGCCAGCCGTCCTGTCTCGGGACGCGCCGAGTTCTCCGTGGCTGCCTCGTAGGACGGGAACTCCACGATCTGCACGTAGGTTCCTGGCCGGTCACGGTCCTCGGTGCGCTGGGACCGGGTCGGGGCCCGCCACCCCTCGGACTCCCGGATCCAGTCGTCGAGTGCGGCGTCGAACTCGTCGATCCGGCCGGTCTGGAACTCGATCAACTGCACGAAAGGCATCTGCGCCCTCCCCTGCTCTCGGTGACCTCACGAGCATCCTACGCCCGTTGCCTGGGCCCTGCCTGGGAGAGTATTGGCTCCGGGTTCGGTTCGTTATCCGAAATGATTTCGGTTATGATTTCCCAGATGATCCAGAAGCACCCGGGCCTCGCGGCCCCCGTTGCCCGGTTCACGGGATTCGTGGCTGCCCTGGCGACCCTGGTCACGCCCGTCGTCGTGGGCGTCCCGGCCGGCGCCGCCACCCGCTCGGACCACACGGCCGCCCCCGTCGGCGTCGTGGCCGCCGAGAACTTCTGGGGGAACATCGCCGCCCAGATCGGCGGGCGCGACGTCCGGGTCACCTCGCTCATCACGAACCCCAACGCAGACCCCCACCTCTTCGAGACCGACGCCCGCGACGCCGCCACGCTCTCCCGGGCCGCCGTGGTGGTGGAGAACGGCGCCGGCTACGACGACTGGATGTCGTCACTGCTCAGCGCCGACGGTGGTCACCCCCGCGTCGTCGAGGCGGCCTCCGTGCTGGGCGTGCACGGCAGTGACCCCAACCCGCACCTCTGGTACGACATCCCGCGGGTGCCCAAGGTGGCGGCCGCCATCGCGGTGGCGCTGACGAAGGCGGCGCCACGGGACGCCACCACCTTCACGAAGAACCTGGCTGCCTTCGACGCCACGCTGGTACCGCTCGATACCACCCTGGGATCGGTCGCCACCCACGACCGCGGCGCGCCGGTCGCCTACACCGAGCGTGTGCCGGGCTACCTGATCGAAGACGCCGGACTCCACAACGTGACCCCGCCGGGCTTCGCCCGCTCGATTGAGAACGGCCAAGACCCCGGCCCCGCCGACACCCTCGCCATGCGCCGCCTCCTCACCTCCCACGCCGTCGACGTGTTGCTCTACAACACGCAGACCGTGACCCCGGTGACGTCGCAGATGCGCGCCCTGGCCCGACACAGCGGCATCCCTGTCGTAGGGGTGTCCGAGACGATGCCGGCGGGCACCCGTAGCTACCAGAGCTGGCAGCGGACCCAGATCGCCGCACTCGTACGCGCCCTGACTCGGGCCCGCGCTTCGTGACAGGCGCCCGCGGCCCCGCGGCGGCCGGCGCCCCGGTCGAGCTGGCCGGCGCCAGCGTCCGGCTGGGACAGCGCACGCTGTGGTCGGACCTCGACCTCGCTATCGAGAAGGGCGAGTTCCTGGCCGTCCTCGGCCCGAACGGTACGGGCAAGACCACGCTGCTCAAGGTGCTCCTCGGGCTGCAGCCCCTGGCCGCCGGCACGGCGCGGGTGAACGGAGCGCCCCCGCTCCGGGGCAACCACGAGCTGGGCTACGTGCCACAGCAGCATGCCTTCGAGCGCTCGCTGCCCATCCGCGGACGGGACCTGGTGCGCTTCGGCCTCGACGGGCACCGGTGGGGCCTCCCGCTGCAGTCACGCGCGGCGCGGCGCCGCGTCGACGACGTGCTGGCGGCCGTCGGAGCGTCCGCATACGCCGAGGCGCCCGTGGGCCTGCTCTCGGGCGGCGAGCAGCAGCGGCTCCGCATCGCCCAGGCACTGCTCGGGGACCCCACCGTCCTCCTGTGCGACGAGCCGCTCCTGGCCCTCGACCTGGCCAGCCAACAGGCGGTGACGCGCCTCATCGACGAGCGCCGGCACACCGCAGGTACCCCCGTGGTCTTCGTCACCCACGAGATCAACCCGGTCCTGCCCTACGTCGACCGCATCCTTTACCTGGTGCGGGGCCGCTGGGCCGTGGGGACGCCGGCCGAGATCCTGACCAGCGAGAAGCTCAGCGCCCTGTACGGGATCGAGGTCGACGTGGTCAAGGTGCGCGGCCGCTACCTCGTGGTGAGCGCCGAAGACGAGCTGCCGACCGAGCCAGGCGGCCACGCCCACCATCACCACGTGCACGACCACGACGAGCACGAGGCGCACTGATGGGCATCGGCTCGTACCTCCAGCTCCCCTTCGCCCAGCACGCGCTCGAAGCGGCGTTCTTGGTGGCCATCAGCTGCGGGCTCATCGGGCCGTTCGTGATCACCCGCTCGATGTCCTTCGCCGTCCACGGCACGAGCGAGCTGGCCTTCACCGGCGCCGTGGCGGGCCTGCTCGTCGCGGACAACCCGCTCGTGGGCGCACTCGTCGGGGCACTCATCGTGGCCGCGCTGATCGGGCTCCTCGGACAACGCACCGCCGAGCGCGACTCGACTATCGGCGTCATCCTCGCCGCGGGCTTGGCTCTCGGCGTGTTCCTCCTCGGCTACTACAACGGTTACGCCAGCGAGGCGCTCAACATCCTCTTCGGCGACATCTTCGGCATCAGCTCGGGTCAGATCCTGCTGCTCGCCGTCATCGCCGTCGGCGTGGCCATCGTGATGACCGTGATCTGGCGGCCACTCTTGTTCGCCTCGGTGGACCCCGACGTGGCCGCAGCCCGGGGCGTGCGCACAGGCCTGCTCGGGATCGCGTTCCTCTTCGTCCTCGCGATCACCGTGACCGAGGCGGCCCAGATCGTCGGGACGCTGCTCGTCCTCAGCCTGGCCATCGCTCCCGCGGCGGCGGCCCAGCGCTTCAGCGCGAACCCCTTCGTGGTGACGACCCTGTCCGTCGTCATGGCCGTGGTGGCCGCCGACGGCGGCCTCCTGCTCAGCTTCCAGTTCTCGACCATCAAGCCGAGCGTGCTCATCGTCGCCGTCAGCATCGCCTTCTACCTGGTGGCCCGCCTCGCCGGTCCCGTGCTGGCGGCGCGCCGGAGGAGCAGGTCGTTGCCGCCGGACCTGGACCTGGCAGAGTTGGGCCGTGCCTGACCGCACCGTGCCCGGTCGCACCGGGCCCGATCGCAGCAGCCCCGATCGCAGCAGCCCCGATCGCAGCGGGCCGCCCGCCCGGGCCGGGCGCCGCACCCGCCAGGGCGAGGCAGTGCTCAATGTCGTGGCGGGCTCGGACAACTTCCGCAGCGCGGCAGGACATCCATGCCGAGCTGCGCGCCGCCGGGGAGCATGTGGGGCTGACCACCGTCTACCGGCACCTGGCCCTGCTCACCGACGAGGGCCGGCTCGATGCCCTGCAGACCGCCGACGGCGAGCTCGTGTACCGCCGCTGCCACAGCGAGTCGCACCACCATCACGTGGTGTGCCGGCGCTGCGGGCGGGGCACCGAGGTCGAGCTCCCGGACCTCGAGACCTGGGCCGAGACGACGGCCACCGAACTCGGCTACTCCGAGGTCACCCACACCGTCGAGATCTTCGGCGTCTGCGCCGACTGCCGCGGCTGAACCGCCGGCAACCGGGCCACGGTTAGCCGGCGAGCGAGAACAGCCCGGCGTCGATCACCGTGTCGCCCTTCTGGGTCTGCGTCCGGAAGCGGTAGGCGCCGGCGGCGCGTTCCGAGATGTCCCAGATGGAGACCGTCAGGGTGTCGCCGGGCATGGTCGGCTTCGAGAAGCGGGCCTGCATGGCTCCGAAGCGCGCCGGGTCCGATCCGCAGAGCGCGTGCAGGAGGGCGCGGCCGGTGAAGCCGTAGGTGCACAGGCCGTGGAGGATTGGCCTCTCGAACCCCGCCCGCTGGGCGAACGAGGGGTCCGAGTGAAGCGGGTTGCGGTCGCCGCTCAGGCGGTAGAGCAGGGCCTGGTCGGTGCGCGTCGGGTAGGACACCACCTCGTCGGGGTCGCGTTCGGGCAGTGGTTCGGACGCCAGCGCGCTCGCCTCGTCACCCTCTGGGTTGCGAGGGCCGCCGAAGCCGCCCGCGCCCCGGATGAACAGGGCGCTGCGGGTGGTGAAGGCTGGCGCGCCGCTGGTCACGGCGTGCGACACGCTCTCGAGGACGACGAGGCCTGCGGAGCCCTTGTCGTACATGCCGGCGACGGTCGTCACGGTCGAGACCGCGCCCTCCGTGGGGATCTCGCCGTGAAGCCGGATGGCTTGCTCGCCGTGGACGAGCATGGCCGGGTCGTAGTCGCCGATGGACGGGAACGCGCCGCCGCCCAGGCCCACGATGGTGGTGAAGGTCGGCAGGACGCGCTGGGTCACGCCATGTGAGTTCTCGGTGGTGAACTCGAGCTCGGATCCGGTCGGGTCCGACGCGCCGGCCCCCACGCCCAACGCGTAGAGCAGTGCGTCTTTGCTACCCCACGACCGCTCGGCCGGGGCCGAGGTCGCTCCGACCGCGTCGGGGTTCAGTGCCATCTGGTCGCCACCTCTTTTCCGGTTGCCCGGTTCTCCGGTCGTCACCGGTCTCGTTCTCTCTGACAGTTCAAAACGTTACATGGATTCATGTCATACTTGTCAAATGGAGGACCTCGCTCCCGCCGAGACCCCCACGACAGGGACCCCGGCCACCGACACCCTGACCATCGACGAGCTCGCCGCCGCTGCGGGCACCACGACGCGACGTGTCCGCTCGCTGCAGACCCTCGGCCTGCTGCCCCACCCCGCCCTGCGGGGGCGCACCGGCCTCTACGGCCACGCTCACGAGGAGCGGCTGGGCGCCGTCCTGCGCCTGCAGGCGCAGGGCTTCTCGCTCGAGTCGCTTCGCGTGCTCTTCGCCGCGCACGATGCCGGGCGCTCCCTGGCCTCGGTCCTGTACCTGGCCGTCGACACGGAGGAGGCCTACGGTGAGGCGCCCGGCACCGACCCGGCCCCGACCCACCCAGAACCCCTCGGTGCGGCGCCCGAGGGCGAGGACGTGGCGGCGCCCGAGGGCGAGGACGTCGCGGCGCTCTACGGGTTCGTCGAGCTGCAGCCGCCGACCCGTGGCAGCCGCCAGGGACCGCTGCGTCCGGTGCTCTCGCTCGTTCCCACCACGGTGTGGGACCACAGCCAGGCGTCCTGAGGTGCCAGGGTCCCCGCCCGTCCCGCTCCTGCGCTTCGGCCCGGCCGCGTCGCCGGGGGCCGCGGTCGCCGTGACCACGCGGGGCGGCGGGGTGTCCGCACCCCCCTACGACACCTTGAACCTGGCCCTGCACGTCGGCGACCGCCCCGCGGACGTAGCCGAGAACCGGGCCCGGGCTGCGGCCGCCTTCGGGGTTCGCCCCGACGACATGGTCTTCGCCCACCAGGTCCACGGTGCGGTGGCCACCGTGGTCGGGGCAGCCGATCGCGGGCGGGGAGCCGCGCTCGACGAGGACGCCGTGCCCGACACCGACATCCTCGTCACCGTCGATCCCGACGTCACGCTCGTGATCATGGTGGCCGACTGCGTGCCGCTGGCCTTGGTCGACCCCGGGGCCAGGGTGCTCGCCGCCGTCCACGCCGGGTGGCGGGGCACTGCGTCGGGCGCCGTCGGCGCCGCGCTGGCCGCCATGGCCCCGCTCGGGGCACGCCCGGAGCGCGTCCGTGCCCTCATCGGCCCCGCGGTGGCGCCCGAGCGCTACCAGGTGTCCGACGATGTCCTCGAGGGACTGGCCGGCGCCGCGCCCGGGGGGCTGGCGCCCGGCGTGGCCCGCCCCGACGGCCCCGGGCATTGGCTGGTCGACTTGGTGGCTGCCAACCGCCAGCAGCTCGTGGCCGCCGGCCTCCGCGAGGAGCACGTCGTCTCGTGCGGCCGGTCGACAGCCGACGCGGCGCTGTTCAGTGACCGGGCCCGCCGGCCCTGCGGGCGGTTCGCCCTGCTCGCACGCCTGGCTGCGTGAGGCCGGCGGATCGACGGTCCCGCCGTAGCATGGGAACGCCTGACGTCCGGGCCGCCCTCCCCCTCCCATTGATGCCACTTCACGACCGGTTCCGCTACGACGGCTTCGCCGTGGACCCCGCCACCTCGTCGGTGACGCTCCGCTACGCCACCGCCTCCCACGCATTCACCGAGCGGTTCACCTTCGAGCCCGTCCGTGACGGCGCACCGGGGGCCTGGGACGACCCGGCGGTGACGGCGGCGGTGCGGCTCTTGTACCTGCTGGCCGGCGTCTCGTACTACAAGACGTCCGCCCCTCCGGTCGTCGACCTCGGGGACCTGCCCACGACGGCGGCCGAGCGCGCGTTCCTCCGTGGCTACTACCGCGACGGGCTGGCCGAGTTCGCGTATCGCAACGGGCTGGACCTACGCGGGCCGGAGGTCGAGGGGCCCGACGCCGCGCCGGCCCCGGCGACCCCCTACGAACCCGCTCCCGGGCGCCCGCTCGTGCCCTTCGGTGGCGGGATCGACTCCATCGTGACTGTGGAGGCCGTCAAGGACGGTCACCCCGACACTGCGCTCTGCGTGGTGTCGCCCCCTGGGGACCGTTTCGCCGCCATCGAGGACACAGTCGCGGTCACGGGTCTGCCCGTGGCGCGCGTCACCCGGGAGATCGACCCTGCGGTGCGCCGCTCGAGCGAGCTCGGCTTCCTCAACGGCCACGTGCCGGTCACCGCCGTCGTCACCGGCGCCGCCCTCGTCGCCGCCGTGCTCGATCGGCGCGACGCCGTCGTGCTGTCCAACGAGCGGTCGGCCTCGGTGCCTACCGTGGAGGTGGACGGCCACCCGGTGAACCACCAATGGTCCAAGGGAGAGGAGTTCGAGCTGGCCTTCGGCGACGTCGTGCTGGGCGCCCTCGGACCGCGCGTCGACGTGTTCTCGTACCTCCGGCCACGTTCAGAGCTGTGGGTCGCGCGCCGTTTCGCCGGGCTGACCGGATATCACCGCTCCTTCCGGAGCTGCAACCGTGCCTTCCACCAGGACCCGGCCCGGCGCCTCGACCACTGGTGCGGCCGGTGCGACAAGTGCTGCTTCGTCGACCTGGTGCTGGCCCCCTTCATGGCCCGCCGAGACCTCGACGCCGTGTTCGGGGGCAACGAGCCGCTCGAGGACCCCGCGAACGCCGGCCGCTTCGAGTCGCTGCTGGGACTGGGGGGCCACGCCAAGCCGTTCGAGTGCGTGGGCGACGTCGACGAGTGCAGGGCAGCCGTCGCGTGGGCGGCGCAGCGGCCAGACCGCGCCGGCAGCGCGCTCCTGCAACGCCTGCGTGAGCTCCTGGCCCGCCCGGGACGCGCCGGGGGTGTCGAGGCCGGCGTCGGGGCCGACGTCCGCGCCGACGTCCGCGCCGACGGCAGCGACGAGGCGGCGCTGCTGACGCCGCGTGGTCACCATCGAATCCCGGATCGCTATGCGCCCGCCGATCTCCTGGTCCGCGCTCGCTGACGCCTCCGTCGGCGTCTGGGGGCTCGGCGTCGAGGGTCGGGCCAGCGTCCGCCGGCTGCGCTCCATGGGCATCGAGCCGGTCCTGGTCGACGATGCGCCCCGTGCGCCCGGCGCCGAGGGGACCGCGGTGCTCGCCACGGCCAGCGGGGGCCTCGACGCGCTCCTCCGGTGCGAGGTCGTCCTCAAGGGCCCCGGCATCAGCCGCTACCGCGACGAGGTGGCCGTCCTCGAGGCGGCTGGCGTGGCGGTCTGCGGTGGCCTGGGTCTGTTCATGGAGGAGGCCGACCCGGCCCGCGTGGTGTGCATCACGGGCACCAAGGGCAAGAGCACCACGACGGCGATCGCCGTCCACCTCCTGCGGCGCCTGGGGCACCGCGCCCGCGCCGGGGGCAACATCGGGCACCCGCCGTGGGACCCGACGCCGGGGCCGCCGCCCGACTACTGGGTCGTCGAGACGTCGAGCTTCCAGGTGCCCGACCTCTGGCGCTCGCCGCGGGTCGTCGCGGTGACCTCCCTCGCGCCCGACCACCTCGACTGGCACGGGACCGTGGCCCGCTACTACGCCGACAAGCTCTCGCTGTGCACCAAGCGGGGTGTGACGCTCGCCGTGGCCGACGGTGGCGACGAAGAGCTGCGCGCCCACACGGCCCAGCTGGGGCCGCACGTGCGCTGGGTCACCGAGGCCGAGGTGGACCGTGATGCCGCATGGTCCGGCGCGCTCGGGTTGCCGGGGCCGCACAACGCGCACAACGCATCGGTGGCCCGCGCCGTCCTCGTGGGGCTCGGGGTCGCCGGCGCCGAGGACGACGCCGCACTCGCCGAGGCGGCCCAGGGATTCGAGGGGCTGCCGAGCCGCTGCCACTCCCTCGGCCGCGTCGGTGTGGTCGAGTTCGTCGACGACGGGCTCTCGACCAATGTGCTCCCGGCCCAGGCGGCGCTGCGGGCGTTCGAGGGCCGGCCGGTCGCGCTGCTCGTCGGCGGCCACGACCGCGGTCTCGACTACGCGCCGCTGGCGCGCAGCCTGTCGGCGCGGAGGTCGCCCACGCTGGTCGTCACCATGCCCGACAACGGGCCGCGGATCGGCGCCGTCGTGCGCGACGCCGCAGCGGGGCAGATCGAGGTGGTGGACGCCTCCGGACTCGACGAGGCGGTCCGGACGGGCTTCGCCTGGGCCTCGGCCGCTGGTCCCGACGGCGTCGTGCTGCTGTCGCCCGCCGCGCCGAGCTTCGGGCGCTTCACCGATTATCGGGAGCGCTCCGCCGTGTTCGCGGCCGCGGCGGCGCGGTGCGGCCCACTCAGCTGAGACGGTGCGTCAGGGACCTCAGCAGGTCACCGCTGCCGCGGCCGATTCCTCGCGCTCGGTGAGGAACAGCCACCACGAGTCGGCGGACACGACGGCCGCGGCCAGGACGGCGTCGGGGTCGGCGCCGAGCGCGTCCAGTGCTTCGGTGGACCACGTGGCGTGCTCCACCTCCTGCGTGGCGTGCAAGTCCCAGAAGCGGGTGCCCACGCGGTCGAACCCGTAGTGCCGGCGCAGGCCCTCGGCCTTCGACGCCGCGATGTCGGCCGCCTGGGCCTCGTAGGCCGCGACCATGGCCAGGGCCGCGGCGGGGTCGTAAGAAGCCGCTGTCCGCACCAAGGCCAGGAGCGTGGCCGTCGACGGTGTGGCGGGCGCCTCGGGTGCCGCGCCCGCCGCCAGGGCGAACGACTCGAAGAGCTCCGTGTGGGGCTCGGGGGACCCGAGCTCGTCGGCCAGGTTGGCCTCCACCAGCTGGCGCGCCCGGCCGGCGGGCAGGGCGTCGGCGATGGCCGCCAGCGTCACCGGCAGGGCCTGCTCGATGTGGCGGTACTGCTCCGCGTAGGCCGCCAGTTCGCCCTCGGCCAGGAGGCCTGCTTCCCAGCGACGGTAGAAGGGGTGCGTGAGCAGGTGACGCCCGACAATCGCCTCCGCCAGCGCCGTACGGGACAGGGGAGAGTGCATCGGCGCACACTATCCCCTCACCCCGCGGTGTCAACGGGGACGCGCCACTCCTGGCAGCGGTCACAATCGTCTGGTGCTCAGCCTGGTCTGCTTCGCCGTCGGCAGCCTGCTCGGCTGGGCGGCGGCGCGGAGCGGGCCCGGCGTGCAGCGAGCGTGGCCCGTCTTCCTACGGGCTCAGATCCTGGCCACGTCGGCTGCCTTGTCCCTGGTGGCCGCCTGGCGGCTGACGTCCGCCGCGTGAGCTGGTCGGACCCCTGTCCCTGTCAGTCGGCCTGTGGGTCGTCCTCGGCGCCGCCTTGCTCACCAGGGGCGGGCGCAGCACCGGCCAGGAGTCGCTCGAGGCCTGGGCGGTCGCCCCGAACAGCGGGTTCTGGGTCGTCCCGGCTGCCACCGCCTTTGCCGGGTCGACGGGAACGATGATTGCCGTACTGGCGAACGTCATCAGCTCGGCGTGGAACGCGGTGTGCATCCACCTGATGCGGCGTGACGCACCGGTGCGCCAGCGGACGGCGACGTCGTGGGTGGACCAGTCACCGATCATCGCCTCCATCGTCGGGCTGGCGCTGCACCTGGTGGGAGCGGCACCGGGCTGGACGGCAGACGTGCTCACCCTGGCCGGACCCCTCCTCGCCTTCTCCGGCGCCGCCCTGTTCACGGGGTCGGTCGTCCACCCGCACAACCTCGCCGTGCCCCGGACCGCGCACGCGCTGCGCCGGTGGGCCGGGCTCAGCGTGGTCCGGATCGCCTACTACCTGGTGGTGGCGCTCGTGGCGGGCCTCGACTCGTCCACGGCGCTCACCGTGGTGGCCGTCCTCACCGCACTCAGCGCTCCGGCCTTCCAGCCGGTGCAGCTCGCCGTCCTCTACGGCTACCGCTCCGAGGTCGTGGTGGCCGCCGTCCGCTGGGGCTGGGTGCTCGCCCCGTTCGGATTGATCGGGGCCACCCTCGTGCGCTGAGGGTGGGCGCGGCGTGTGTACTCCTCCGCGGCGAGCCGAAGCCAGGCGGCTAGCCGAAGTCGGGCGGCCGCTTCTCGCGGAAGGCGGCGATGCCTTCGGCGTAGTCCGGCCCGTCGTACACGTCGTGTCGCAGCTGGTTGATCCACTGTGAGTCCTGGGCTGACAGGGCGACGGCGCGGGCGAAGGTGGTGGCCTGGAGCTTGTAGGCCCGGATGACCTCACCGGAGCGACTCCGCACCGTGCGCGCCAGTGCGTAGGCGGTCGCCTCGAGCTCCTCGGCGGGCACGAGGCGGTTCACGATGCCGACGGCCTCGGCGCGCGTGGCCGGGATCGGGTCCGCCGTCATCAGCAGCTCGTTGACCACGTGCAGCGGGAGCCGGGCCAAGAAGTACTGGATCCCCGACGCCGAGTAGGGCAGGCCCAGGCGCGCCGGTGTCACCGCGAACGCCGCGCTGTGGTCGGCCACCACCAGGTCGCAGTTCAGCACCAGGTCGCAGGCCCCGCCCCAGACGCTCCCGTGGACCATGGCGATGACCGCGCCCGAGTAGCTGCGCACGGCGCGCAGCAGCTCCTCGAGCGGGTCGGCGAAGGGCAGGGGGTCCACGCCCCGCACGGGCAGCTCGTCGATGTCGTGACCGGCGGACCAGACGTCGGTGGGCGTCGACGTGCGCAGCACCACGGCGCGCACGCCTTGTCGTTCGAACGCCGCCAGCGCCCCGAGCAGCTCCGAGACGGTGGCGGTCCCCAGAGCGTTGCGCCGCCGGGGGTTGTCGAGGGCCAGCGTGCCGATCTTGTCCGCCACCTCGCTGTGGACCGTCCGGCTCACGGCATGGCCCCGGCGTGTGGGCACGGCGCCCCCGGGTATGGAACGCCCCGGTGGGTGGTGCGGCGACGCGGGCAGCCGGACGCCGCGTCCGGGCGGGGGGAGCCGGCGACTGGATGGTCCGGGTCGTCTGTCATGCGCACGCCTCGCGCCAGGGAGCCCGCGACGAGGGTCGGCGCACGGGACCCAGCCTCCGCCGGGAGACGCTAACGCAGGCGCAACCGGGGAGACCACACGGCCCCAGGCCGCGACCTCGATCAAATTCGCGACAAATGCCAGGAACGGTGTAACAACCGGTGCCTCCTGCCGATGTAGGTGAACGGGGTATGGCTCCAGATGATGCGGACCCGGGGTTCATCGCCGCGGCGCCGGCGCGGGGATCGCGTCGCGTGGGAACACGTGTACCGGCGCCTCTACCCGAGGCTCCGGGCGTTCTTCGCCCGGAGGGTCGGCCACGAGGCGGCGGAAGACGCCGTGAACGAGACGATGGCCAAGGCGATAGCAGGGATCAAGAGCTACACGGCCGGCGGGGACGCCGGCCTCGACGGATGGGTCTTCGGGATCGCGCGTCACGTGAACGCCGACCACCACCGTCGCTCCGAGCGCGACCACCGCCAGCAGCAGGTGGCCCACCGGGTGGACGGCCACGGGCGCGAGACCGCCCTTCCGGTCGACCATGCCCTCGACCTGCAGGACGACCACGCCCGGCTCCGCTCGCTCTTCTCCCAGCTCGATCCGGCGGAGCAGGAGATCCTCGAGCTGCGCGTCATCGCCGGACTGTCGTCCGAACAGGTCGGTGCTCTCCTCGACAAGCAGCCCGGCGCGGTGCGCACCGCGCAGTCCAGGGCGCTCACCCACCTGCGACGACTCCTGGAGGCCGACCGTGTCGATGCTTGACGTGCGGGGGCCCGAGGACGAGGAGCTGCTCGAGCAGCTCACCCTCGCCTTGCTCGACGTCGACCGGGAACCGCTGGCCTCGGGCCTGGTGTCCCTGTTGGTGGCGCTCGACGAGGAATTCGGCCCGCCGGAGTCCGCAACGGCCGCTGTCGTGCCCTTCCGGCGGCGGGCCGCAACCGTCGTGCTCGGGGTGGCCGCCGCGCTCGTGGTCTTCGCCGTCGGGCTGGCCATGACCGGGTGGTCGGACCGGTCGGATCCGTCGCCCGTCCTGAACCGGCTCCAGTACGCCACCGCATCGCTCCAGCGCGACCTGGGCCGGAGTGCCACACAGTCGCGGACAGCGCAGGACCTGGTGCTGCTCGCCCACCTGCTCGCTCAGGTGCCCGCGTCGCAGCATGCCCAGGTCGGACCGGGACCCGGCCGGTTGATCGTCGAGGCGTGTCAGCGCCTGGCGGGCGAGGGCTCGGACGCCACACTTCCCGACCCGTGCGAGGCCGTCCTGGCGCTCCCCTCCACCGGGCACACCGCGGTGTCGGCCGTGGCCCCGCACGGCGCGGACAGCGCGGACGGCGCCACGGACGGCTCGCGGTCGTCGGGTGCGCGGACGCCGACCACGGTGCCGTGGTACGTGGGTGGACCCGACGACGCGTCGCCCGGATCGGCGCCCACGGGTGGTGCCGCCGACAACGGCGTCACCGCCCCCACGGCCGCCTCGGGCACCGGGGCGGGCTCCTCGGGCGGGACCGACGACCCGCGGCAGCCAACGGGGTCCACCACGACGACCTCAGGCACCGCGTCGGGCACGAGCACGACGGTGACGACCGTGCAGGGCGGATCCACCAGCACGACCTGGCCGGGGTCCGACGATGGTCGTGAGACCAACGACCACGCGCTGAGCCCACCCACGTCCGGTGCCACCGCAGTGACCACGACAACCACGGCACAAAGCCGGTAAGGCCCCCGCTCGGGGTCCGATGTATCCCCCGGGAAGAGGTCGAAGCCCATCCTTCGACCGCACAAGAGGCAGTACCGCTATGCACCAACGCAACGAATCCCAGCCGCGCCACGCGCCATGGGAGGAGCCCGGTCGCTCGCGCCGGACGCCCAAGGGGCGCCTGCGCTCGACCCTGCCGAAGACGGACTCGCGCTGTCCGCCGCCACCGTCCTCACGGTTGGCGCCATCGGCGGCCACCCGCGACCGCCGGCACCGTGACGTCGGTCGACGGCTCGAGTGCCACCTGAGCCTGCGGGACCGTCGGTGGCACGGGATCCTTCACCCTCACCGGCCTCGGGGGGTCCACGGTCTCCGTCGACGTCACCTCGGCACGACGTTCACCGACCGGGCCGAGCTACGCCGACGTCTGCGTGGGCGCACACCTCGCGGTCCTCGGCGCCACGGCTTCGACCGACACCGCCCCCGTCGCCGACAAGCTGCTGGTCTTCGCCCCGCGGCGCCACCAGCGCGTACCGGCCACCGCGGGCACCGTCGCCTCGGTCGACGGGTCGAGTGCCGCCGGGTCGTGCGGGACCCCGGGCGCGACCGGGACCTTCACCCTGACCTGCTTCGTGGGGGCCACGGTCTCCATCGACGTCACCTCAACCACCGTGTTCTCGGACCGGGCCGACCAGTCGCCGAGCTACGCCGACGTGTGCGTGAGCGCGGGCCCGGCCGTCCTCGGGACGTCTGCGTCGGCCGGCGGCACGCTCGTCGCCGACAAGGTCTTCGAGTGGACAGCGCACCACCGCGTCGCAGCCTCCCAGAGCACCACGGCACAGACCGACCCGCAGAACGACCCGCAGCACAGCGGCAAGGCTCGACCACGCCGACGAGTGCCTCCGGCCCGGAAGGCGGCACCCGGGGCCACGATGGCGGGGGGTCCCATCCGCAGCGGGGCTCGGTGGTCAACGGCACCGTCACCACCAAGGGCGGTGCATCCCTCGTGGTGAGCCCCGCGGGAGCTCTGGCAGCCATGACGACGGCCACACGCCGGCCGCCCCGGCCGGGACCCGGCCCACGGCGACCGCGGGTCCCCAGTCGGATCCCCGACCCTCGTCGGGTCCGTCCGGCTGGCAGGCGCCGAACGGAGGCACCGGAGCAGGCCCGTCGTGGGGCCAGGGCACCTCAAGCGAGCAGCAGGGTCCGCAGTCCGGCGGGTTCGGCCGGTTCGGCGGCGGGCGCCACTAGCCGGACCCGACCCAGGGGGTCGGTCAGCCGGCGGCCATGCCGACGACCGGGGCACGGAGTGCGAGCGCACCGGTGGAGCCGGAGAAGACGGCGTCGCCATAGGTGAAGATGCCACCGTCGCTCGCCACCAGTTGGTACCCCCGGCCGTCGGAGGTCGCCGCCATGCCGACCACCGGCCGCTTCAGCGGGATCGAGCCGGCAGAGCCGTAGAAGCTGGCGTCTCCGTAGTTGAAGATGCCGCCGTCGCTCGCCACCAGCCAGTAGCCGTGGCCGCCGGGCGTGGCCGCCATGCCCACGACCGGCCGGTTCAGGTGGATCGATCCCGTCGAGCCGTAGAAGGAGGCATCCCCGAAGGAGAAGATGCCGCCGTCGCTCGCCACCAGCCAGTAGCCGTGGCCGTCCGGCGTGGCTGTCATGCCCACGATGGGCTGATTGAGGGGCAGGCCTCCGGTCGAGCCGTAGAAGGTGGCGTCACCGTAGGAGAAGATGCCGCCGTCGCTCGCCACCAGCCAGTAGCCCCCACCGTCGGGCGTGGGGGCCATGCCCACGATGGGCCGGTTGAGGGCCAGAGAGCCGGCGGAGCCGTCGAAGCCGGCGTCGCCGTACGTGAAAATGCCGCCGTCGCTCGCCACCAGCCAGTAACCGCCGGCGTCATGCGTCACGGCCATCCCCACGATGGGCTTGTTGAGCAGCCGGCCGCCCTCCGACCCGCAGAAGGGCAGGTTCCCGAAGGTGAAGATCCCACCGTCCGAGGAGGCCAGGTCGTAGCCCTGCGGCCCGGACGGAGCACTGCAAGGGACCTGGCCGTTCACGTTAGGCAGCGAGATGGGGGAGGCGAAGAGGTGCCGGGCCGCCCCGCACCCGTAGTTGGTGCACCCAGCGGAGCCGCCCTGCCACGCGGCGTAGTCGATCCACCAGTTGCCGCTCGCATCGGAGAATAGGGCCCCCCCGCCGGGGCCGAGCAGCGACCCGTACGAGGTGACGATCTGCGTGTCCGCACCGCACGGGCCGAGCGGGCCGTTGCACACCGTGATCCCCTCCGAGTAGGAGGCGCTCGTGTAGACACCGGCGGCGAAGGCCAGGTAGAAGCCGCCCCCGGCTGCCACCATCGACGGGTCCTCGACCGACCCCTCCCACGGGTAGGCCACGGTGTTGTTCGTCATCAGGAGCTGGGGCGCCGACCCGGGAGCGAAACCGGTACCCGATGCGTTGAGCTGCTGCGACCAGATGTACGCGGGGGCGGACGATCCTCCATCGTTTTGCTTCCACACCAAGTAGGCCAGTCCCGACGAGGGGTCCACGAAGGGCTGCGGGTCGATCGACCCCGTCGACTGGCACTCCAGGGGGCCGTTGGACACGTCGTTGAACTGGACGCTGTTGGGGGAGATCGACGGTGCGGTGGCGACGGCGAGGCAGTCGAAGCCGGTGTCGGATGCGTGGCCGGCCTGTGCGGCGTCGTAGAACATGACCCAGTGGCCGGCGTAGGAGAAGACGCCGGGCGACGTCTGCGTGTTGACCTGCTCCCATGCCGAGAGGTTGGGCAACGCCGACGAGCCAGAGCAGGAGCCCGTGTACGGCCCGTAGCCGGAGTTCGGCGTGCTCGACACCAGTGCCTGGATGTGGTTCCCCAACGCGGTCCCCGTGGTGAACGCGTAGTACGTGCCGGCCGAGTAGACCACCTGGGGATCGGCGGCGTCTCCGCTCCCTGCGTAGTTATAGGAGGGCGTACCGGTCCCGCAAGCGGGCGCGGCGTAGGCGAGCGACGGGCTCTCCGCCACGGCCACTCCGTACGGCGCCTCCGCCGCCGAGGACGGCTGTACCGCTGCCACGGCGAACAGTTGTGAACCGGCGAGTGCGACCACCGCCGAGAAGATGACCAGCCGGGCTCGTTTGGACATCTGATCGATGGTATGGCACGCGCCGACCCGGGTTCGGCGATGCGCGCGCGAACCCACGGGAGACGAGACGCGTTGACGGGCTCTCACTGTGTCCGATCAACCCCCGCTGTATCGTCGCTCGTTGTCCTGGTCACGAGACAATTCGGCGTACCCGATGCCAACCTTGAGGACCCATGGGACGGTGAGGCGCGATTTGTTGTCAAAGAATTGGGATCCGATCACGTCGACACGGCGCGCCATCCGATGCGTCCGCCGGAACGAGATCGTGCGAGCGTGCTGCGGCACTTGTGGAGCTGAGAACGGAATCGAACCCTTGACCTGCGCATTACGAGTGCGCTCCACACAGTGTCAGGCGACTATCGACGACGACCCTCGCCCTCTGAGTAGGACATTCACGCAGCAGTGTGTGTCTGCTCCCTGGTGGTGTCGTGTCGAGATATGGCATGGCGCATGGGATGCCCAGACGTTGCAGGTTCCAAACCAAACTCAGGGAACCGCTGACAGGAGGGGCCGAAGGCCATCCGCCAGCTGCTCCCGCATCTCGGCTTCGTCAGCGAGGAGTTCGTTCGTCAAGACACCGGGGCGGCCGACGAACCGCTTACATCGAGGAGAAGGTTTCACAACGGACAAACAACGAATGAGCCAACCGTTGCGCCTGGATCGAACGCAGTCGTCCGACGTGCATCTTCAATCCGGGAGGCACGGTGACGCAGAACCAGAGCGTGGTGACAGGTGAGTCCGCCGTCACCGCCGGTGGTGGCATCGCCGGCGGCCTATTCGGCCGCCGGAACGGGTAGCGCTGCGTCAGGTGGCGGCATCGGGAACGCAGACATCGGTCCGCTCACGGGCGCGCCTGTCACGCCTGGCTGACAACCATGAGAGGCCGTCCGCTGAGCAAGACCCACCCCAACTGAAGCCTGAGAAGCGAATCGAACCCTTGACCTGCGCATTACGAGGTGGGTTGATGAGAACTCTCCCGGTCCCGCTGAGTCCCGTCTCGTCCCGCTCTGTTCTGGGCCAACGGTCCTGCGCTGGTTTCCTGGGACGCAGTGGGACTGTGTGGGATGGGCTGAACCCAATTATTGGGACAGTGTTGGGACAACTGCGCCGGTGATCTCGCAGGTGGTATGACCACAACCTTCCCATGAGAAGGCTGCGCGAGCTCACCTGCGGACTGACGAAGCGACCGCACCGGTGGAGATCGAACGTCTGACCGCCCGATAGCTCGTCCGCGGCGGCCCCTCGTCACGCCGGGTGCGCAAGGTGGTGTCCGAGACCCCGCCCACGAGCGTTCGGCATCGACCCAGCTGCACCCGGTGACCAGGCGGACCAGCATGGCCCAGGGGCAGATTCGGTACCCACGCACCCGCTCGGGCGGCTCGGGAAGCAAGGGATCAACTGCGAAAGAGGAAAGAGACAGCATCGAACACTTCGGGCTCGAGCGCGCGCATGATGATGAGGAGGGCCATCACGGCGATCGGTGGATCGTCTCCTCCACGCCCCTATCCTGCGCAGGCAAACTGCGCTGCTCGCCGATGGCACAGCGGGACTATCCATCTGATCAGGACTTTTGGAGCCTGAGGTCGGATTCGAACCGACGACCTGCGCATTACGAGTGCGCTGCTCTACCGACTGAGCTACCCAGGCACTGCAGGTCGTCGGCCCGTTCCGGGCCTTGGCCGACCACCAGCCCGAAACGGGACAAGAATTGGGCCGTGACCAGACCAGAAAGTCTAGGCGGCACGCAGGCCGGCCGGCGATGAGCTCCAGCGGCGCGGAGCCACAACCCCTCGACCTGTCCGGCGGCGGACCCCCGGCCAAGCCCACGCGCCCCGTCTTCCTGCCGCGCCGCGTTCGCCGGAGGCGCACCCGGGGAACCTCGCTGTCCACGACGGTGGCCCAACAGGTCCAGTGGTCCGTCCAACGGCCCGCGGGGCGCCGCTTGGGCAGCCGGGGCGACGACCTGCGCCCCCGCCGGCGGGCCAAGCACGCAGGATCGCCCTTCGGCGTCCAGCACCGCTTCGCGGTGGGTGTGGCCACTGTCGCCTTCCTGGCCTGCGGCGCCCTCCTCGTGGCCGGCAGCCTGGTACGCCACCCACGGTCCACGCTGCTGCTGGCCGCGGGAACGGCGGCCCTCATCGTCGGGGCCGCCCTCGGCACCAGCCTCGCGTGGGGCCGGCCGTTCCGGTCGTTGCACGGCAAGACCGACCGGGGCCGGGAGCGCCGGCTTCGGCTCCGGGGAATGCTCGAGCGCCAGGCCGCCGGGCTCGAGCTCGTGGCGCGGGTCGACGAGGGCATCGACCGGGCTTGGGTCACCGAGCAGTGCGCCGTGCGCACCGACGAGGCCCGGCGGCTGATCGAGGCGGCTCTCGGACCACCGGTGGCCCTCGAGTTCTCCGGATCGGTGGCGGTCGAACACCGGCCGGGACGGACCGCCGAACAGTCCGACGCGGACGCCAAAGCGTTCTTCGTGCGCTATCTGATCGCCTACCTGGACAAATACCCCGTTCAGGATGACTGGGAACCCGATCATGACCTGAGTGCCAGCTGAGGATCCACTGACGTCTCCCGAGAACCCGAGGATGAGACTTCCCCGCGTGCAACAGGGCTGCAACACTGGTGCACGCGGCCGGGCACAGAGTGGTCACGGGCGGTTGGCAAGCATCGCGGATGCGGAATCACGGCAACCAAGGGATGGACAGTGGTAGCGATCGTCGGACGGAAAGCAACGGTCGATCGTCTCAAGGCGGTCGACCAGCTCAGCGACTGCACGCCAGAGCAGCTCGAACAGGTCGCTAACCTGTCCGAGCGCATCCAGGTCGCGGAAGGCGAGATCCTGACCCGTGAGGGTCGGATCGGACGTGAGTTCTTCCTCATCCTCGCGGGCACGGCGGCAGTCACCCAGAAGGGCCGGCGGGTGAACACGCTCGGGCCCGGTGACTTCTTCGGCGAGCTGGCCGCCCTCGACCCCGGGCCCCGCAACGCCACGGTGACCGCGCTCTCAGAGCTCGATCTCCTCATCATCGGGCCCCGCCAGTTCTCGTCCATGGCCGACATCCCGGGTTTCCGCGACGCCCTGCTCCGCGCCATGGCCCGCCGGCTGCGGGTCGTCGACGAGCGGCTCGCCGCCCTGGAAGCCGAACGCGAGGCGCGCGACCTGGACGGATTCCTGCCGCCGGACGTTCCCTCGGCCGGGTAGCGGCTCCCAGGCGCTCCCGACCGCCCCGGACCGTCAAGCCGAGGCCGGCTCAGCCGGGCTCGGCCGCCAGTCGTGCCAGGCGGTGCAACCCCATGGCCAGCGCGGACTCCTCGACGTTGCGCAGCATCACAGCGATTCGCGTCGCTTCCTCATCTGGGCGACGCTGGCGCAAGGTGCGCGCCAGCTCGACCTCGGCCGCCGCTGCGAACGGGGCGGCGCCCATGTGCCGGGCCAGGCGCAGCGAGGCCTCAAAGTGCACCTCGGCCAGCGCCAGGTCACCTGACTGGCGCGCCAAGAGCCCCAGGTATTGGTCGGCCGGCCCGGCGCAGCCGAACGAGGGGCCCCGGACCATGATGACGGTGCCGGCGAAGGGGCTCAGGCACTCGTAGAGGCGCAGGAGGAGCCCGGGCGGCGCGCCCCGGACGCTGCACGCCGCAGCGCTGGCCACTGCGGGAACGATCCCTTCGATGAGGTCGGCCCTCGGATCGGGCCAACCCAGGTCCTCGAGGCTCTGCAGGTGCTCGAGGGCCTGGTCGGACTCCTGGGCCTCGGCGTGCAGATGGGCCAGGACGGCGAGCTTGCTGGGATCCGACGCCTCGGACCGCATCACGATGTGGCGGAAGCGGTGCTCGGGCGAGGCGAGCGTGCCCTGCTGCCACCAGGTCCACCACATCAGCGTCCCGAAGACCTCCTCCGCGAAGCCACCCAGGGCCCGCAGGGACCCCAGGGCAAGCTCGGCCAAGCGCTCCGCCGACTCGATGTCGCCGGCCAGGACCGCCATCTGGGCATCGATGTTCTGCGCGATCGCCACCTCGAAAGGATCGACCGGCCCGTCGAGCATGGCCCGCTGCCGGTTCAGTTCACGCTTCACCTCGCCGACGTCGCCCACGACGAGGAGCTCTCGGACCAACCACAGGTGCCCCTGGAGCCGGAGGCGCTCGTCGCCGACCTCCTCTCCGATCTCCCCGACCTCGATGCTCGTGGCCAGGCGCTCCCGCGCCGCACCGGGGCCCCACAGCGACTGCATGCGAGCACCGAGCACGTGGCCCAGGACGCGGCGGTCGGGCAGTCGCCGCGCCATGCCGACAGCCTCTGTGTTCACGGCCAGGGACAGCCGCGCCGCCTCCTGGTCCGACGTCCCGGGTGCCGGGACGAGGACCTGGCCCAGCCGGCTTGTCGCCATCGCTCGCAGTGCCGAGTCCTGCGGGGGGAGGAACGCGAGGGCCTCCTCGAGCAGCGCGCAGTCGGTCGCATTGGGGGAATTGCGGCCGAAGTTGCTCGGTTGCCCGACTCGGAGGGCGGCCAGCGCCAAGCGCTCCCCGTCGCCGACGCTGCGCGCCACCTCGGCCGCCCGCACCAGGTGTTCCTCGGCGCCGTCGCGGTCGCCGGCCCGGCTCTCGGCCTCGGCCAGTGCCAGCAGCGCATCGCAACAGGTAGCGGGGTCCGACGGGCCGAAGCGCTCCGCCACTTCGAGACGGCGCGTGAAGTGCAGCACCGCCTCCTCGAAGGCCAGCAGCCGCAGCGCCCGCTCCCCCGCTGCAGCGCAGAAGTCCAGCGCCTTGTCTGCGTCCGCCAGGGCTGCGCCCGCGTAGTAGTGGTAAGCCAATTCGTTGACGAATTCGTCGAGGTCACCACCGTGCGCGCGCTCGATCGCGATCGCGATCTTGTTGTGGTAGCGGGCGCGTCGCCCGCGCAGGAGCTCGTCGTAGATGGCGTCGCGCACCAGCGCGTGGGTGAAGACGTACCGGTCCCCGGTCCCGCTTCCGCTCCGCCGCAACAGTCGCGACTCCTCGGCCTGGTCGAAGGCATCGAGCATCTGGCCCGCGGTGAGGTCGGCCGCCTCCGCCACGACCGTGGCCTCGAACTCGCGCCCGGCGACCGCGGCCGCCGACAGCAGGTAGATCACGTCCTCCGGCAGGCGCGACACACGCCTCGCCACCAGCTCGCGGATGGCTTCGGTCGGCGTCAGATCCACCGACAGGGGTAGATCCCCCGGAGCCTCAGGAGCCTCAGGCGCCTCACTCCGATCGTGGAACTGCCGAAGCAGCTCCTGGAGGAAAAGGGGATTCCCGTCGGTCAGCTCGCGGAACTGCGGCACCAGGTCCACCGAGGCCGACGTCCAGGACTTCGTCAGCTCCTCCACCCCGCTGGCATCGAGTCCCTTCAGGTGAACGGTCTCGGCCCGGTTGAGCACGCGTGCGTCGGAGACCCGGGACCACAGCGGGTCACCGGCGTGCAACTCCGTGTCGACGAAGATCCCGACGAACCCGAACCCCGGGCCGGCGGCCCCCCGAAGAACATGGCGCAGGAGCAGGATCGTCGGCGGGTCGATCCGGTGCGCGTCGTCCACCACCAGGAGGATCCTCGCCCTCGAGGCGAGATCCTTGAGTGTCTCGGTGACCGCCTCGAAGAAGCGGTAGCGCTCACTCTCGGGGTCGCCCTCCTCTTCGAAGGGCGGAGCAAGGTCACGCAGACGGGGCACCAGGCGGGACAGCTCGCTCAACTGCCACTCCGGCATGGCCGAGATCCGGTCGGCTGACTGCGAGTCGAAATACCGTCCCAGCGACTCCGCGAGGGGTTGGAAAGGCACGACCGGATCCTCGTCGCAACCCCCCCACAGGACCACGACACCCTCGTCCTCGAGCGCGCTGGCGAGCTCCGCCACGAGGCGGGTCTTGCCGACACCCGCGTCTCCGTCGACGATCAGGGCTCGCCACGAGGTCTGCAGCGATTCCCACCAGGCGCGCAGCTGCGCCGACTCTCGCTCCCGTCCGACGAAGGGCGTGTCGTACTGCAATCCGAGTGCCCGGAACCGGGAGGCGGTCGCTCGGTCGGTGTCCGCGGCCGACGCCGTCCTCTGACTCCTTTGCCCTTCGGGGAGCACCGGGAAGTCGAGCGCCGGGTCGTGGGCCAGGATGGCGTGCTCCATCCAGGCCACGTCGTGGCCCGGCTCGATCCCGAGCTCCATCACCAGCATGCTCCGGAGCTCCTGGAAGACGCGGAGCGCCTCGGCCTGCCGGCCCGCACGGTAGAGGGCAAGCATGCGTTGGGACCACAGGCGTTCGCGCAGGGGGTGCGTCCCCGTCAAGGACTCGAGCTCGCCCACCAGGGACTCGTGGCGGCCCATCGAGAGCTCCGCGTCGATCCTCGCCTCGGTGGCCGAGAGTCGCAGCTCGTCGAGGCGGCGCGCCTCGGCCCGGGCGAAGGGCTCGTCGCACACCTCGCGGTACGCCGGGCCGCGCCACAGGCTCTCGGCCAAGGTGAGCAGGCGGACCGTCTCCGACGGCCGCCGGGTGCGGAGCGCCTGGCGGCCCTCGCTTACCAGTCGCTCGAACCGGTGGGCGTCGGTCGCCGCAGCCGGCACGTTGAGCAGGTAGCCCGGGGCCCGGGTCACGATGAGGTCCTCGGGGCCTCCCGCCGTGCGCACCCGTTTGCGGAGCCTCGAGACGGTCGAGCGCAGTGCAATGTGACCCTGATTCCCCTCGTGCTCGCCCCACAGCGAGTCGGCCAGGGCGTCGCCCGAGACCACGATGCCGCGGTCGACCAGGAGCCTGGCCACGAGCGCCCGCGCCTTGACCCCGCCGATGTCGACCGGGCGCCCGGCGCACATCACCTCGACCGGACCGAGGACCCGGATCTCGATCCCCTGCACGCCAAGCGTGGCCGAGCCCGCCATCACCACCGGATCGTTCCCCGACATGCCGGTCCTCTCCCGCTCCTCCTCGCCACGCCCGATGCTAGGCGCGTTCGGCTGCAACCATGGTTGAGCAATACGGCCTGGTCCGGGGCGAGGACCTGCACAGACTCGTCGTGCCTACCCGCGGTGTTAGTCGGCCAGCGCAGCCAGCCGGACGAAGAGCGACTGGAGGAGGAGTGCCTCGTTCGGGTTGCGCGGCAGCGCCTCCGCCGCTTCGGTGATCAACCCGACGGCCGCCAGCGCACTGCGCACGTCGGGATCACCCACGCGCACCACGCCGCGTGTGAGGGCGCCGCTCACGCGGGAGCGGTAAGCCCGCGCCAGCACGCCGAGGCCCGCACGGAGGGCGTCCGTCCGGTAGCGGCGCTCCTCGCGCTGGTGCTGCTCCACCAGCTCCTTGCGACCAGGCAGGCCGCGCTCGCCCATCTGCTTGGCCTGCGCCGTGAGGTCCTCGATGTCACGTGCGTGGGCGACGCGGAGGGGATCCACCGCACGGTCCGCCGACTCCGTCACGCGCCGCACCAGGCTGGCCACTGAGGCTCCCGACGTCTGCAGCTCGTCAGGGATGGAGCTCCACAGCGCCACGCGTGCCGCGACGTCGGGATCGTCCACCATGACGCGGGCCCGCTGCGGGTTTCCGCCGCTGCTGTCGGCCACCACCGACGCCGTGTCGGCCGCCACCCCCGAATCGGTGAGCCAGCGGACCAGGACGTCACGTGGCACGGGCGGGAAGGTGATCTCGACGCACCGGCTGGCCACGGTGGCCAGCTCGGGGAGCAACTCGTCGGCCAGCAGCACGAAGACCGTGTCCCCCGGCGGTTCCTCGAGGGTCTTGAGCAGCGCGGGTGCGCGCAGCACCGCCAGGTGCACGTCGAGCACCACGATGACCTGCCGGGCGGCGCGCAGTGGTCGGCGCTGGGCCAGCTGCACCACCTGGCGGATCTCGCCGATGGTGACCGACGCCCCCGTGCGCCGGACCACGTGCAGGTCGGGGTCGGTGCCCGCCAGCGCGGCCCGGCACGTCTCGCAGTGCCCGCAGCCCCCGTCGGGGCAGAGCAGCGCGGCCGCGAACCCGTAGGCGGCAGCGAGGCCGCCGTTCCCCTCCGGGCCGCGGAAGAGGTACGCGTGCACCGGGTTGGCCGCCGCGGCGCGCAGCGCAGCCACCGCCGCCTCCTGGCCCACGAGGCCCGCGAAGAGCTCGAGGGCCGGGCGGTCCCCGGCGATCTCCAGGACACTGAGCGTCACCGTGTCACCGTCACCGGACCCCGGCAACGCGGGGCGGGTGGCCGAGGCGGGCGCGCACTCCGGTCACGATACGGGTCGTCAGCACGTCGATCTCCCCGGCGCCGTCGACGACCAACCACCGATCCGGGTCGGCCTCGGCCTGGGCCAGGAACCCGTCACGGACACGGGCCGCGAACTCTGGACCCAGCCGTTCGAGGCGGTCGAGTCTGGCCACCCCGCCCCCGCCGGCCGCGGTCGCCAATCGGGCCGCCGCCACCTCGACGTCTACGTCCACCAGGACCGACAGGTCGGCCCCCACGCCGGCACAGGCCCACGAGACCAGCCGGGCCAGTTCGGCGGGGTCGAGACCCCTGCCGTAGCCCTGGTAGGCGATGGTGGAGGCCGCGTAACGGTCGCTCACCACCCAGGCGCCCGTTGCCAGGGCCGGCCCGATCACCCGGTCCACGTGCTCGGCCCGGTCGGCAGCCATCAGGAGGGCCTCGGCCCGGGGCGACACGGCCGGTGCGTCGGTCGAGAGCAGGAGTTCGCGCAGTCGCGCCCCGAGCGGCGTCGCACCCGGCTCGAAGGTCAGGTCGGCCCCGAGCGCAGCGGCCACCGCCCGCGCCTGCGTCGACTTGCCACAGCCGTCGATGCCCTCGAGGGCGATCAGGCGACCCCGGGCCGCCACGTCAGAACGGTTCGCTCGGTGCTGCTCCGGCCGCCGGCTTCTTCGCCACCGCGGCCTTGCTCCCGGCCGCCTTCTTCTTCGCCGCCGCCTTGGCCGTCCCGGCGGCCTTGGCCGACTTCTTGGCCGCCTTCTTCGCCGGTGCCGCCTTCTTGGCGGCCTTCTTCTTGCGGGTCGACGGACCGGCCGCCCTGCGGTCGGCCAACAGCTCCGAGGCGCGCTCGATGCCGATGGACTCCACCGTGTCGCCCTTGCGCAGGCTGGCATTCGTGGTGCCGTCGGTCACGTAGGGGCCGAACCGCCCCTCCTTGACCACCACGGGCTGGCTGGTCGCCGGGTCGGCGCCCAGCTCGCGCAGCGGCGGTGCCGCCGTCCTCCCTCGGCGTTGCTTGGGCTGTGCGAAGAGCGCTCGCGCCTCGTCCATCGTGACGGTGAGCAGTTGTTCCTCGCCGGCCAGGCTGCGGGTGTCGCTGCCGCGTTTGAGGTACGGCCCGAAGCGCCCGTTGTGGGCCACGACCTCCTCGCCGGTGTCGGGGTCGGTGCCGACCGTCCGCGGGATCGTCAGCAGCTGGAGCGCTTCGTCGAGCGTGAGCCGGGCCGGGTCCATGGTCGAGAACAAGGAGGCCGTCCGCGGCTTGGGGCCACCGTCGACCACGTCGCCCACCTGGACGTACGGCCCGAAGCGCCCGGCCTTGAGCTGGACCTCGAGGCCGCTCTCGGGGTCGGTCCCGAGGACGCGGTCGTTGGACGGCGCGGCGAGGATCTCCTCGGCCCGCGGGATGCTGAGCTCGTCGGGTGCCAGGTCGTCGGGGATGGAGGCCCGGTCCTCACCCCGTTGGAGGTAGGGCCCATAGCGCCCCACCCGGGCAACGATCTCCTGGCCGTCGCTCCCGGTGCCGAGCGGGATGGAGTTGACCTCCCGGGCGTCGATCTCGCTCAGGTGCGCCGCCACGGTGGCCTTCAGCCCGATGGCCTCGACCTCCTCACCGTGGTGCTCGCGTTCGTGCCCGCCGTTGTGCGCGTGGCCGGTGTCGGTGTCGGACACCGCGCTCCCGAAGTAGAAGCGCGTGAGCCAGGGCAGCGCCTCCTCGCGGCCGGCCGCGATCTCGTCGAGGTCGTCCTCCATGGACGCCGTGAACCCGTAGTCGACCAGATCGCCGAAGTACCGCTCGAGCAGGCCCACCACGGCGAAGGCAGTGAAGCTCGGAACGAGCGCCTTGTCCTTCTTCCAGACGTAGCCGCGGTCGAGGATGGTGGCGATGACGCTGGCGTAGGTGGAGGGCCGGCCGACCCCGAGCTCCTCCATGGCTTTGACCAACGAGGCCTCGGTGTAACGCGCCGGCGGTTGGGTGGTGTGCGCGCCGGGCGCGAAGGCCGTCCCCTCGACCACGTCCCCCACGGCGAGATTCGGCAACAGCACGTCGCGGTCGGCCAGCTCCGCCTCGGGGTCGTCGTCCCCCTCCACGTACGCGCGCAAGAACCCGGGGAAGGCGATGACGCGGCCGTTGGCGGAGAACTCCGCGTCCTCGCCGGCGGCCACCCCCTCGGACACCGTCGCCGTGAGGCGGACCTGCGCGCTCGTCCCGGTGGCGTCGGTCATCTGCGAGGCCACGGTGCGCTTCCAGATCAGCTCGTACACGCGCAACTCGTCACCCGACAGTGAGCGAGCGGCTTGGTCGGGGGTCCGGAAGGACTCGCCGGCCGGGCGGATGGCCTCGTGTGCCTCCTGCGCGTTCTTCACCTTGCGCTCGTAGCGCCGCGGCGCGTCCGGCACGTACTCGGAGCCGTACATCTCGCGGGCCTGGGTCCGGGCCGCCGTGAGCGCCTCGTCGGACAACGTCGTCGAGTCGGTGCGCATGTAGGTGATGTGGCCCTGCTCGTAGAGGCGCTGGGCCACCTGCATGGCGCGCTGGGCGCTGAAGCCGAGCTTGCGCCCCGCCTCCTGCTGGAGGGTCGACGTCATGAACGGCGCGGCGGGCGAGCGGCGGTAGGGGCGCTCGTTGACCCCGCTGACGGTGAACGAGCGCCCGGTCAGCGAAACCGAGACCGATGCCGCCTCCTCCTCGCCCAGCACGCGGCTGGATCCCGCGCTCGTCTGCACGCCGTGCTCGTCGAAGTCCTTGCCGGTCGCCACGCTGGTCCCGCCGAGCGTCACCAGTGTGGCGCCGAACCGCGTCGCGCCGGTGCCGGTGAAGGTCCCCTCCACGCCCCACCAGGTAGCGGAGCGGAAGCGCATCCGGGCCCGCTCGCGCTCGACCACCATCCGCGTGGCCACGCTCTGCACGCGACCGGCCGACAGCCTCGGCATGACCTTGCGCCACAGCACCGGTGAGACCTCGTAGCCGTAGAGGCGGTCGAGGATGCGGCGCGCCTCCTGGGCGTCGACGAGGCGACGGTCGAGCTCGCGCCACTCCTCGACGGCACGGGCGATGGCCGCCGGCGTGATCTCGTGGAACACCATGCGCTTCACGGGCACCGTCGGGTTGAGCACCTCGGAGAGGTGCCACGCAATCGACTCGCCCTCGCGGTCCTCGTCGGTGGCGAGATACAGCTCGTCGGCGCCCTTCAACAGTTTCTTGAGGTTGGCCACCACGGACTTCTTGGGCGCGGAGACCACGTAGAGCGGCTTGAAGCCGTTGTCCACGTCGACCCCGAGCCGCGCCCACGACTCACCCTTGTACGCGGCCGGCACCTCGTCGGCACCGCGCGGCAGGTCGCGGATGTGGCCGACCGAGGATTCCACGATGAAGTCCGGCCCGAGCATGCCGCTGATGGTGCGCGCCTTGGCCGGCGACTCGACGATGACGAGTGCCTTACCCACGGCACACCCCGTGCACTGGTGACGGCGTTGGATGGAAGCGCATGATCGAAAAAGAGTGGGGGTCCGTCACCCCGCTGTCAAGAGCAGGCCCTCGCAGCAGGGTCGCCGCGCCGCGGTCCCCGATGCTGCTGAGCAGGGTCAATCGGCCGACGCGACCGCGGCTTCGGCCCGCGTCGATTCCGCCGCCTCGGCGTCCATCGGCTCGGGTGCCCGCTTCGAGAAGGCGAGGGCGGCGAGCAGGATCACCAGCGAAACCCCGGCGATGGCGAGGCGCGCGCCCGTGTCGTGCCGCAGCGCGATGACCGCGGGGAGGATCAGCAGCGACACCAGGTTCATCACCTTGATCATGGGGTTCAGTGCCGGCCCGGCCGTGTCCTTGAAGGGGTCACCGACGGTGTCGCCGATGACGGCGGCCTTGTGCGCCTCCGATCCCTTGCCGCCCTCGTTGCCGTCCTCGATGTACTTCTTGGCGTTGTCCCACGCGCCGCCCGAGTTGGACAGCGTGTTGGCCAGCAGCTGGCCGGTGAGGATGGTGCCGGCCAGGAAGGCGCCCAGCGCGAAGTAGTTGATGCCGAAGCCGATGATGACCGGGGACAGGACGGCGAGCAGCGCTGGCGTGGCCAGCTCGCGCTGCGCGGCGGAGGTGCAGATGCCGATCACGCGGCCGTACTCGGGCTTCTCCGTGTAGTCCATGATGCCCGGGTGCTCGCGGAACTGTCGGCGCACCTCGAGCACCACCGTCCCCGCCGAACGACCGACGGCCCGGATGGCCAGCGAGGAGAAGAGGAAGCCGATCGACCCGCCGATGAGCAACCCGATGAACGTCTTCGGGTTGGACACGTTGATCTGGGTGAACGGCGAGATGAGCAGCTCGTTGGCGTGCAGGTGCAGGTTCAGCTGCGAATTGATCGTCTCGATGAACGCGGAGAACAGGGCCACAGCCGCGATGACCGCCGAGCCGATGGCCACACCCTTGGTGATGGCCTTGGTCGTGTTTCCGACGGCGTCGAGGCTCACCATGACGCGCTCGGCCTCCCCCGAGAACTCCCCCGACATCTCGGCGATGCCCGCCGCGTTGTCCGACACCGGCCCGAAGCTGTCCTCGGACACCACCATGCCCGCGGTAGCCAGCAGCCCGATCCCGATGAGGGCGATCAGGTAGAAGGTCAGCTCGATGTTGCCGTTGCCGAGCCCGATGGCCACGCCGATGGCGATGGCGATGGCGACGATGGCCCACACCGAGGATTCCAGGCCGATGGAGAAGCCCGCGAGCACGGTGGTGGCCGGCCCGGTCCGGGCCGAGGCCGCGATCTCCTTCACCGGCCCCCGCTCGGTCGAGGTGAATTGCTCGGTGATCTGGCTGGCCACCAGCGAGAGAACGACGCCGGTCAGCACGGCCCAGAAGACCTTCAGGTCGTGCACGTAGTACTGGGCCACCAGGAAGGCGCCGATGACGGTCAGCAGCGCGGCGAGCCAGAAGCCCCGGTTGATGGGCGCCATGGCGTTGCGGTCGCTCTTGCGGGCCCGCACCACCAGGACGCCGATCACCGAAGCGAAGATCCCGATGGCCGGGACGATGAGCGGGAAGAGGACGGCGGGCGTCGGGTTCTTGTGGATCGACGTGAAGGCCGAGTACCCGAGGATGAGCGACGAGATGATGGTGATCTCGTAGGACTCGAAGAGGTCGGCCGCCATGCCGGCGCAGTCGCCCACGTTGTCGCCCACGTTGTCCGCGATGGTCGCCGCGTTGCGCGGGTCGTCCTCGGGGATACCTGCCTCGACCTTGCCCACTAGGTCGGCGCCGACGTCGGCCGCCTTGGTGAAGATGCCGCCGCCGACTCGCATGAAGAGCGCGATCAGCGAGGCGCCGAAGGCGAAGCCGATGAGCACGGCCGTGGCCGAGTTCTGGAAGATGAGGACGATGGCGGTGGCGCCGACCAAGCCCAGGCCGACGCACAGCATGCCGGTCACTGCCCCGGTGCGGAAGGCCACCCGCAGCGCGTTGGCCATTCCCCCGCCCTCGGTGGCGGCGGCGGCGGTGCGGACATTGCCCCGCACGGCGATGCTCATGCCGATGAACCCGGTCAGGCCCGAGAAGGCGGCCCCGAAGAGGAAGCAGATGACACGGTAGAGGCCATCTTGTTGGAAGGTCAGTGCTACGCCCCCGTCGGGCTTCACCACCTTGGTGGCGGTGAAGAAGATGAGGATGGCCAGCGGGATGATGATCATCGCGATGGCCCGGAACTGGCGGCCCAGGAACGCCTGGGCTCCCTCCTGGACCGCCTGGGCGATCTCCTTCATCTTCGCCGTGCCCTGGTCGAAGGCCAGCACGTTGCGGGCGAGCAGCAGGCCGGCACCGATGCCGACGATGCCCGCTACCAGGCAGATGTAGAGCCAGGTCTTGTCGGTCCCGCTCAGGTGGAAGGCCTGGTAGCCGCCCTCGGCAGCGAGGAGGTTGATCATTCCCGGTGAGCCCTTTCTGTTCCTGTCGGTCTGGCGGGGAGGCGGGCATCGCCCCCCCGTCCCTGCAGTGTGGCGGCGCTCAGCACCACGGCATTCGATGTCCTGACCCCGGCCCGACGGCGCGCCGGGGAGGTCGCACCCGACGTCGGGCCGCGGGCACGTTAGCGACTTGGGCCTCGGTGGGCAATTCCACCGCGGGCGTGCCTCGGACCCCGGCTCAGGCCTCGGTGGGGTCCTGGGTGGCGCCCTGGACGATCTCGAAGGAGGGGTTGAGCAGCGCCGTTCGGCGCCCCCACGTGCCCACCATGCCCTCAGCCACCAGCCGGGCCCCGGGATCGATACCGGCGATCTTGGGACGCCCCTGGAAGACGAGCAGCAGCCCGCCGCTCCCGTCGCTCAGCACACACTCGAGGTTGGAGGTGCCGGCGCGTGGCTGGACACGGACCGACTTCACCCGGCCGGCCACGCGGACCCGCTGCCGGGGCACCACCGACGCGATCGGTGTCGTGACGCCGGCGCGCTTGGCCAGGGTCGCGTCGGCGGCCAGCACTGCCCCGGGACGCTTCGGCCCCTCCCGACGGCCCACTCGGTCGACGCCGGTGCGCCCCTCGGTATCCACCGCGACCGTCGGTGCCACGTCGGCCTCGACCTCGCGCGCCCGCTGGACCGAGCGGCCGTAGGAGCGCACCCGCTCCACCAGGCGCCCACCACCGACGGTGAAGGGGACGATGGTGGCGCTCACGTGCGGCACCTGGCCCACGACAGCGGCGATCTTGTCAGCCGTGCGGTCGTGCAAGAAGCGCTCCCACACCCCGGCGTAGGTACGCCGGGGCAGCAGCACGGTGCACTCGGTGTCACCGTCGAGGGTGGCGTCGGCCACCAGCTCGATGGCGGCCCGCCCGATGCGCCGGTCGGGGCACTCGACGATGTCGAGCGGCAGCCGCCGCAACCCGAGCCGGCTCCACTCGGCCTCGAGCTCGCGCGCCGCCTTGGTGTCGAGATCGAAGTGCACCGCCCGGATGTCGTCGGGGTTGAGCGTGCGGGCGTACTGCAGGGCGCGCGCCGTGGCCACATCGAGCCGGTCGACCAGCACGATCACGGCGTGGCGGCGCAGAACCGGAGCCTCGGACGCCTCGGCCACGCCCGTCTCGAGCATGTCGGCCTCGCGGGCGTACTGCCGGTTGGTCCGGATGAGCCCGAAGTACAGCAAGGGGCCGATGACGAAGATGAGCCAAGCCCCCTCTTTGAACTTCACCACGGCGAAGATCAGCACGACCGTGAAGGAGAGGAACGCAGAGAACCCGTTGACGGCGATGCTGCGCTTCCACTTGCCGGCGCGGGCGTCGTAGTGGTGCTTGACCATGCCGGCGCCGGCGAAGCTGAAGCCGGTGAACACGCCGATGGCGTACAGCGCGACCAGCCCGTTCACCTGCGCCCGGAACGCGAGCACCAGGGCAAGCGCCACCGCCGCCAGCACCAGGATCCCGTTCGAGAATGCCAGCCGGTGGCCGCGCTTGGTGAGCTGGTGGGGCAGGAAACGGTCGCCGGCCACGAAGCTGGCCAGATAGGGGAAGCCGTTGAAGCTCGTGTTCCCGCCCGTGTAGAGGATGAGCATGGTGGCCAGTTGCACCACGTAGAAGCCGAAGTGCCCGATCGAGCTGGTGCCGAAGACCGCTTTGACCTCCTGGGAGACGACGGTCGGCGACCCTTGCGCGTAGGGCACGGCATGGGTCCACTTGGCCAGCAGCGTGACGCCCATGACGAGGGAGCCCAGGGTCGCGCTCATGATGACGAGCGTCTGGCGGGCGTTGCGTGCCTCGGGACGCCGGAAGCTGCTCACACCGTTGGAGATCGCCTCGAGCCCGGTCAGCGACGATCCGCCGTTGGCGAAGGAGCGCAGGAGCGAGACGAACGCCAGTCCGTAGATCAACCCCGAACCCGGCGTCCCGATCTTGCCGCCGTAGACCGCGTTGGCCGGGGGGAGCGGGATGGGGTGCAGGGTGCCGGCGATCTCCTTGCCGATGCCGAGGATGATGACCACCCCGAGGGAGAGGATGAAGAAGTAGGTCGGGACGGCGAAGTAGCTGCCCGCCTCGCGGACGCCGCGCAGGTTGCCGTACAGGAGGAGGAGCACCACTCCCACCGTGATGGCGACCGTATCGAAGGTGTTCGCCAGGCTGGGCACGGCGCTGGTCAGGGCTGCCGTGCCGGCCGAGGTCTGTACGGCGACGGTCACCGTGTAGTCGATGAGCAGGGCCACCGCCGCGATCTGCGCCACCTTGGGCCCGAAGTTGTCCCGGGCCACCACGTAGGACCCGCCCGCCTTGGTGTAGAGCCCGATCACCTCGAGATAGGAGAGGGTGACGAAGAAGAGGACGCACAGGATGGCGACCGTGATGGGCACCAGCAAGGAGAAGGCGGCCAGTCCGATGTAAGGGACCAGCTGGGTCAGCATCTCCTCGGTGCCATAGGCCGATGACGAGATGCAGTCCGGCGCCAGCACGCCTAGGGCGATCGGCTTGCGCAGCCGTTCGGTGGCCAGCTGCTCGGTGACCAGCGGCGGGCCCAGCAGCACGTTCTTCAGCCGGTAGCGGAAGGTCTCGGGGATCTGCTCCCCGGCAACGCCGGGCAGCGGCGCCGTCGGCCGGGAACTGGTGGGCGTCGCCACCGCCCCACAGTAGGCGGCACCACCGCGGCACCGGCGAACGCTGCGGGCGGCCCTCACCGCCGTGTTCCCCTGCCGTTCCTCCGCCACACCCGACCTCGTCGGCCCCCACGCCCGCTCCGGCGGCGCGCTTTTGCGCCAGGGGTCGGGGCGTGTTGCACTGTGGCGTGCACGTCGTCGTGGTCGGCTGTGGCCGGGTCGGGTCGGGGCTCGCGAGGTCCCTGAGCGCCGAGGGCCATTCGGTCTCGGTCGTGGACAAGACACAGCGGGCCTTCCGCCGCCTGAAGGACTGGGAGGGCGACAAGATCGTCGGTTCGGGTTTCGACCGTGACGACCTGAAGGTCGCCGGTGCCGAGAGGGCCGGTGCCCTGGCGGCCGTCACCAGCGGGGACAACACCAACATCCTCACCGTCCGCATCGCCCGCGAATGGTTCGACGTCCCACATGTGGTGGCCCGCATCTACGACCCCCGGCGGGCCGAGATCTACCAGCGCCTCGGTATCCCGACCGTCGCCACCGTGACCTGGACCATCGACCAGGTGCGGCGGCGTCTCCTGCCCGACCACGACGTGCTCGACTGGTCGGACCCCACCGGACGCCTGACGCTGGTCGACCGCACGCTTCCCGACGGCTGGGCCGGACGGGTCCTGGGCGAACTCGAGCTGCCCGGGAAACTCAGCATCGTCGCCGTCACGCGCGCCGGCGTGCCCCGCCTCGACGCTCATGAACTCATCGGCCAGGAAGGCGACGTGATCCACATGGCGGTCCTCGACGACGCGCTGCGCGAGCTCGACGAGGCCATGCCGCGCGGCGCCTCCCGGACGGCGCCCGGAGCAGACTCCCGTGCGGGCGAGGACGAGGGGGACGGCTCGTGAGGGTCGCCATCGCCGGAGCGGGCAGCGTCGGTACGGCCATCGCGAAGGACCTGCACGCCAACGGCCACGAGGTGCTCGTGTTCGAGCAGGACCCGGAGATCGTGGAGCGCCTGAGGGACACCCTCCCCATCACCTGGGTGGCCGCCGACGCCTGCGAGGTCTCCTCCCTCGATGCCGCCGGCCTGGCCACGGTCGACGTGGTGGTGGCGGCGACCGGGGACGACGAGGACAACCTGGTGGTCTCGTTGCTGGCCAAGCAGGAGTTCGCCGTGCCTCGCGTCGTGGCGCGGGTCAACCACCCGAAGAACCAGTGGCTCTTCAACGAGAGCTGGGGTGTCGACGTCTCGGTCTCGACGCCCCAGCTCCTCACCGCGCTCGTCGAGGAGGCGGTGTCGGTCGGCTCGCTGGTACGCCTGCTGCAGTTCCAAGGAGGCGCCGCCCACCTCGTCGAGATCACCCTGGCCGAGGACTCGCCGGCCAACGATACCGCCATCGCGGAGCTGGGCTTCCCCCGCGACGCTGTCGTGGTGGCCGTCGTCAGGGGTGACCGCCTCATCGTCCCCAGGGGCGACACCACGCTGCAGTCCGGCGACGAGGTGCTGGTGCTCGTCACGGCGGACGCCGAGCACAAGGTCCATGAGGTCTTCATCGCCGAGTCGGGCCTGGACACCGATGCCGAGTCGGACATGGACCCCGAGGTCGTGTTGGACATGGACCCCGAGGTCGAGTCGGACATGGGCCCCGAGGTCGAGCCGGACCTTGAAATCGGGACCGCAGGCGACGGCGCCGGCTGACGCAACCGCTTTGCAACCGCGGCTACGGGCCGGCGACAGGCACAAACCCCCCGTTCAGGGCCACCGGACGTTCACCCGCCCGCCGCCTCCCAGTCACGCGCGCTCAAGGAAGCCATCGCTTCGCCCGTACCATGAAGATATGGAGGCGGCGTTCTTCGACCTGGACAAGACGGTCATCGACCGCGCCTCCATCGCCGCCTTCGGTCGCCCCTTCCGCAAGGGTGGGTTGATCAACCGCCGCCTGGTGGCCCGGGCCGCCCTCTCGCAGCTCATCTACCTCTACTTCGGGGCTGACGAGGAGCGGCTGGCCCGGGTGCGCGAGTCGATGCTGGCCGTGACCAAGGGCTGGGACCGGGCCCAGGTGCGCCAGATCGTGCGCGAGACGATGCTCCAGACCATTGAGCCCATCATGTATGCCGAGGCGCTCGAGCTCATGGAGCTGCATCGCGCTGCCGGCCATCGCGTGTACATCGTCTCCGCGTCGCCCGAGGAGATCGTGCTCCCCCTGGCAGACCTGCTCGGTGTCGACGGCGCCATCTGCTCGCGCGGCGAAGTGGACGAGCAGGGCCGCTACACCGGTCGGATGGCCTTCTACGCCTACGGCGAGTCCAAGGCGGACGCCATACGGGAACTGGCCGCGCGCACCGGGATAGACCTCGGGGCGAGCAGCGCCTACTCCGACTCGGCCACCGACCTCCCGATGCTTGAGGCGGTCGGACGTCCCGTGGCCGTGAACCCAGACCGGGCGCTGGCCAAAGTGGCCCGCGAGCGCGGGTGGGAGACCCGGAACTTCACCAAGCCCATCCGCCTACGCGACCGGGTCGGCCGCACCACGCCCGTCGTGACGACGAGCCTCGCGGTTGCCGGGGCGGCGCTCATCCTGTGGCGCCGCGCCCATCGGCCGGGCAGCGGGCGGCGGGCGGCGACGCGCGCCGCCGCCTAGGGCTCAGGCTGCGATCAGGCCTCGCGGAGGCGGCGGGCAGCGAGGATGCCCAGAGCGACGAGCACGGCGATGACGATTAGCTTCTTCATGCCGGACGAGCCTAGGCGCCGCTAGACGGTCAGCAGATCGCGTGCGCCGGTGTCCGACGAGGGGTGGCGTAGCTTCGACATGGCCCGGGCCTCGATCTGGCGGATCCGCTCACGGGTCAGGTTGAAGTGCTCGCCCACCTCCTCGAGGGTGCGGGGTTCCCCGCGGTCAAGGCCGAAGCGCAGACGCAGGATCTCGCGCTCGCGCTCGTCGAGGGGCGAGAGCAGCCGGCCGATCTCGTCGGGCAGCAGCGACACCGCCGCCACTTCGAAAGGCGACTCGGCCGAGCGGTCCTCGACGACGTCGCCCAACTCGGCGTCCCCGTCCTCGCGCAGGGGCTCCGACAGTGACAGGGGCTCGGCCCGGAAGCGGAGCGCCTCGACGAGCTTGTCCTCGGGCATCTCGACCTCGACGCCGAGCTCGGCCAACGTGGCCGGTCGCCCGAGCTTGAGCTCCAGACGGGCTTGCGCCTTCTGCACGCGGGCCAACGTGTCGCCGGCGTGCACGGGCAGGCGGATGGTACGGCCGGTGTTGGCGATGCCACGGGTGATGGCCTGGCGGATCCACCAGGTCGCGTAGGTGGAGAACTTGAAGCCCTTGCGCCAGTCGAACTTCTCGACCGCGTGCATGAGGCCGAGGTTGCCCTCCTGGATCAGGTCGAGGAGCGGGAGCCCTGACGCCTGGTATTTCTTGGCGATCGAGACCACGAGGCGCAGGTTCGACTGCACGAAGGTCTGCTGGGCCTGCTCACCCTCCATGACGGCACGCCGCAGCTCGCGCCGCTTGGCCGTGGTCAGCCCCTTGGGCGCCTTAGCCAGGTCGCCCTCGGCGTCGCGCCCGGCCTCGATGGCCTGGGCCAGTCGGACCTCGTCGTCCTTCGTCAGAAGGGGGTACTGCCCGATGTCAGTCAGGTAGAGCCGGACGAGGTCCTCATCATCGCGCTCGATTCGTTCCTTCGCCAAGATCATGCCTCACGTTCCGCTCCACGGGCCTGGACAGGGGGACCTGGCCGGGTTGTGGGGCTCGATTCACGCAGCGCTCGCCCGTTCCCCCCGTTCCCGGCGCGCGTGTGCTGCGGATGCCAGTGTAAAGGCGCTGTCAAGATGGGCGTACAGCAGGGAAAACACCCGCCGAGTCAAACGACCGTTCGAAGGTTGTCCCCAGGTCGCGGGCCCGTTCGTCCCCGGCCCCGGCACCGCCCTGCGGCTGCCCCAGGAGTCGGTGGCCGTCGTGGATCTCGCCGTCGAGCTCCCGGGTGGCCCGGGCCAGGACCTCCATGACGGGGGCCTCGCTGACCGCCGCGGCCGTGCCCAGATGGGCGCCGTAGGCCCGGTGGACGCGGGGCAGCACCGAGCCGACCAGCACCCCGAACCCGCCTTCGAGGTCCGGGAACGCCTCGATGGCCTCGAGTGCCGAGGCCAGCACCGGGTCGGGTGCGGCCACGAGTGCGACCCGGTCGACCCCGGCCCGTGCCGGCAGGCGATCGGCCCACGCCCGCGCCAGGTCGGCGTGGCGCCGGGAGGCGGCGGCGCACCACACGACCAGCGCGGCGTCGCCGGACCGCCCAACGGGCCGCGCTCCCCAGGTGCCGGTCACCTCGAACACCCGGTGCTCGAGCCAGCAGTAGGCACCCACCAGGCGCGCCAGCTCGTCGATCGGCCGCCACCCCGGTGGAGGGACAGCCGCAGGGGCCTCAGTCACCCGGCTCCCCCGCCGCCGGCGACCGGTAGCGGTTGGTGATGGGCATGCGCCGGTCCTTGCCGAAGGCCTTGGTGGTGATACGGACGCCGGGGGGCATCTGGCGCCGCTTGTACTCGGCGCCGTCGACCAGCCGCACCACCCGGTCGACCACGCCCGGGTCGAAGCCCTCGGCCACCAGGTCGGCCGCCGTGCGGTCTCGCTCGACGTAGCCCTGGAGGACCGGGTCGAGCTCCTCGTAGGACGGCAGCGACTGGTCGTCGCGCTGGTCGGGGCGCAACTCGGCCGACGGCGGCTTGTCCAGCACGCTGTCGGGGATGGGGCCGGGCAGTCCCTCGAGCACCGCCTGCATGTTGCGGTACCGGCACAGGTCGTAGACCAATGTCTTGGGGACGTCCTTGATCACGGCGAACCCGCCGGCCGAGTCGCCGTAGAGCGTGGAGTACCCAGTGGCCATTTCGCTCTTGTTGCCGGTCGTCAGGACGATCCAGCCCTTGGCGTTGGAAACCGCCATGAGCAGGACGCCCCGCAGGCGCGACTGGAGGTTCTCGTCGGTCAGCCCGAAGGGCTCGCGCCCGAGCACCGGGGCCAGCATGGAGGCGAAGGCGACGTGGGCCTCCTCGATCGGCACCACCTTGAGGTCGATGCCGAGCCGGTCGGCCAGAGCGGAGGCGTCGGTGCGCGAGCCCTCGCTCGAGTAGCGCGACGGCATCGAGATCCCGTGCACGCGCCCGGCCCCGAGCGCGTCGACGGCGATGGTGGCCACGAGCGAGGAGTCGATGCCGCCCGAGAGGCCGACCACCGCCTCGACAAACCCGTTCTTGCCCAGGTAGTCCCGCGTACCGAGCACCAGCGCCTCGTACACCTCGGCATGTCCGCTCAGCGCGGGGCGCGGCTCACGGCGCTCGAGCGGCGGCGCCGTGCGGCGGGGCGCGGTCACCGAAACCCTCGGGAGCAGTTCGGTGACGGGCCGCGGCCGGTGCTCACGGAGCGGCAGGTCGACCACGACAAGGTCCTCGGCGAACTGGGCGCCACTCGCCACCAGGGTCCCATCCACGCTCAACACGAGCGAGTCACCGTCGAAGACCAGCTCGTCCTGGCCACCGACCTGGTTGACGTAGGCGATGGCGCAGCCGGCCTCGGCCACCCGGCGGCCGAGCATGGCCAACCGCTCGGTCCGCCGTCCCCGGTTGAAGGGCGACGCGTTGAGGTTCACCACGAGGTCGGCCCCGGCGCGGCCGGCGTGCGCCACCGGGCCATCGTCGAACCAGACGTCCTCGCAGATCGAGACGCCCACCCAGGCCCCCGCCACGCCGAAGAGCGTGGGGGGCTCGGTGCCCGGGACGAACCAGCGCTGCTCGTCGAACACGCCGTAGTTGGGCAGAAAGCGCTTGTGGCAGACGCCGGCCACCCGGCCACCCGCGCACACAGCGGCCGCGTTGGCCAGGCCCTGGCCGCCCGGGGCGGCGCCCACGTAGCCCACGACCATTGCGCACTGGCCCGTGGCGGCGGCCACCTTCTCGAGCGCGGCCACGTTGTCCGCCACGAACGTGGGCTTGAGCAGCAGGTCCTCGGGCGGGTAGCCGGTGATGGCGAGCTCGGGTGCCACGCACAGGTCGGCCCCGGCCGCCTCGGCCTTCGCCAGAGCGGCCAGCAGCCGCTCCACGTTGCCCGACAGGTCGCCGACAACCGTGTTCAGCTGCGCGGCTGCCAGGCGCAGGGTCGGCATCACCCCAGCCTACCGGCGCGTCGCGGCCGCCCAGGAGGGCGGGCGCGACGCGGAGCCGGGGGAGGGCGTCGCCGGGCATGCGAAGCTGGTGCGGTGCAGAGCCAGCGGGACTACGTACTGCGGACCGTCGAGGAGCGGGGCATCCGCTTCGTCCAGTTGTGGTTCACCGACGTGCTGGGGACACCCAAGGGGTTCAACATCACGCCGGCGGAGCTCGAGAACGCCCTCGACGAGGGAATGACCTTCGACGGCTCGGCCATTGACGGGTTCAGCCGGGTCCAGGAGGCCGACGTGCTGGCTCGGCCCGACCCGACCACCTTCCAGCTGCTGCCCTGGCACCACGACGACGCCCAGGTGGCACGGGTGTTCTGCGACATCGCCAACCTCGACGGGACGCCCTTCGAGGGCGACCCCCGCCATGCGCTGCGGCGGACGCTCGAGACGGCGCACGCGGCCGGCTACACCTTCTTCGCCTCGCCAGAGCTCGAGTACTTCTACTTCGCCCACTCGGACCCCGCACTGGGTCCGGCGCCGATCGACAACGGCTCGTACTTCGACCTCAGCGTGGCGGACCTCGCCAGCGACCTGCGGCGCCGCTCGGTCCTCGCCCTCGAGGAGATGGGGATCCCCGTCGAGCACACCCAGCACGAGGACGCCCGTAGCCAACACGAGATCGACCTGCGCTACACCGACGCCCTGACCATGGCCGACACCGTCATGACGGCCCGCATGGTGATCAAGGAGATGGCCCGCCAGGAAGGGGTCTTCGCGTCGTTCATGCCCAAGCCCATGCCGGGCGTGCAGGGCTCGGGCATGCACACCCACATCTCGCTGTGGCAGGGCGAGCGCAACGCGTTCGTCGACGAGACTGACGACTACGGCCTCTCCGACGTGGCGCGCCGGTTCATCGCCGGCCTGCTGCACCACGCCCGCGAGATCACGGCGGTGACCAACCAGTGGGTGAACTCGTACAAGCGCCTCATCAGCGGCTACGAGGCGCCGGTCCACGTGAGCTGGGCCCGCAACAACCGGTCGGCCTTGGTGCGGGTCCCCGTGGTCAAGATGGGCAAGAGCGAGTCCACCCGGCTCGAGTACCGGTCGCCGGACAGCGCGTGCAACCCATACCTGGCCTTCGCCGTGATCCTGGCCGCCGGCCTGCGCGGCCTGCAGGAGGACTACCCGTTGCCGCCCGAGGCCGACGACAACCTCTTCGCCCTGACGCCCCGCGACCTGGCCACGAAGGGGATCGAGCAGCTCCCCTCGAGCCTGCACGACGCCGTGAACGAGATGGAGGGCTCCGCGCTGCTGGCCGAGACGCTCGGCGAGCACGTCTTCGAGTGGTTCATCCGCAACAAGCGCGCCGAGTGGGACGCATACCAGGCCGAGGTGACCCAGTTCGAAATCGACCGCTACCTACCCCTCCTCTGACTGCCATGCCCTGATGGACCCGCTCCTCTGCTTCCCGGCCGAACTCCCTGCCGAGGTCACGCTCGCGCTGCAGAGCGCGGGGCTGAACCACCAGGCGATCGGCGGCACCGACGAGGTCGCGCCGGGGCCCGACGGCCGCGCCTCGGGCTACTCGGGCGCGCTCGTGGTGGCAGGCGGCGACATGACCGCGGCGGTCGCCTTCTGCCGCCACCTGCGCCTGCGTGAGGTGCCCATGTCGCCGCTGCTGCTCGCGATCGGCCCGGACCAGGTCGCCGAGCTGTTGCTGCGCGACGACCTCTACGACGACTTCTGCGTGCTGCCCGCCCGCCCCGACGAGCTGGTGGCCCGCCTGCAGCACCTGTTCTGGCGGGCCGGCAAGTCGATGCGGCCCGACATCATTGAGTACGGGCCACTCGTGCTCAACCTCGAGACCTACCAGGCGGCCGTGGCCGGTCGGGTGCTCGACCTCACCTACATGGAGTACGAACTGCTGCGCTTCCTCGCCGGCCACCCCGCCAAGGTCTTCACTCGCGAGACGCTGCTCAGCCGGGTCTGGGGATACGAGTATTACGGCGGGGCCCGCACGGTCGACGTCCACATCAGGCGGCTCCGGGCCAAACTCGGCGAGGAGCATGCTCACCTGATCCAGACGGTGCGCTCGGTCGGCTACCGCTTCGGCCAGGTGTCGTGGCACGCCGGCGGGCCGCGCCACCCAGGCGCCGAGACCGGCGGTCCGGCCCCGGCGCCTGCCCGTCAGACCACGGGCGCGTAGGCCCAAGCCTCGACCTCGACCCGGGCGCCGAGCGGGAGCCCGGCCACGGCCACGGTCGAGCGCGTCGGCCGCTGCTCAGGATCGGTGAAGTACTCCACCCACACCTCGTTCACCGCGGCGAATTCGCCCATGTCCACGAGGAACACCGTGGTCTTGACCACGTCGGGCAGCGTCGCCCCTTCGATGGCGATCACCTCGGCCAGGTTCTGGAGCGCCTGGCGCAACTCGGCCACCGTGCCGCCCGGGACCAAGCTGACGGCGCCGGCGGGATCGGAGACCACGCCGACCTGGCCGGAGGAGATGACCCAGTCACCGACTCTGCGGACTGGGGAATAGGGACCAACGGCGCGGCTCATGAGATCTCCTCTCGACCGCCCGATGGTGCCACGTCCCGGAAGGGGGCGCGGACCGCCACCCGTCGTGTCGGCCACCGGTCGGGCGCGCCCTCCGCCGCCCAGGCCGCGGCCAGCGTGGCGGCGAACACGGGATCCGACCCGTTGACCGGCCACCCTTCGCCCCGGTGGATGCGGACGGTGACGTCGGGCATGTCCTTGGCGGCCAGGATCCCGAAGGAGCGGATGGTCAGGTCCACCGGCACGCCGGCGCCGTCGACCGCGATCCCCTCGCTCCATACCAGTCCCAGGGCCTGGTGCACCGCCCCCAGCGCGTAGGAGCGCAGCGTCACCGTGCACAGCGGGTCGCCTGCCCAGACGTCGACCTCGACCCGCCCACGCCCGTCGCCGTCCGCCTCGCCGGGGAACACCTCGACCACGGCCCGGCCGGCCCCGGGCACCGTCACCTCCGCCCGACCGTGGCCCGGCGTTGCGGGCGATACGGGGGTCTCGGGGGTCTCGGGGGTCTCGGGGGTCTCGGGGGTCTCGGGCGTGTCTGGCTGGGCGGAGAGGACCGCACGGGCGGCCAGCACCTCGGCCCAGACGGCGCCGCGCCCGTCGGGCCCGACGGGCGGCCCGGCCACCTCCATCACCTCGGCCTCCACCCCGGGGCAGCACGCGGCCAGGCGGGCGAGCGCCGGCGCCAGGTCGCCCGAGCCGGGCGGGCACCCGATGCGCACGACGCCGGTCCCGTCGGGTCCGAGAGCCACCGCCAGGGGTGGGCGCTTGGGGCCGCGGTGCACCACGTCCTCGCGCCGCCACAGGACGCGCACCGCCCGGCCCGCCTCGTCGGCCAGCCGGCGTGCGGTCGCCGGCACCGGACTGCACCGCTTGCCCCCGAACGCCCCGCCGTTGGCCAGCGGCGAGGCCGGCGGCCCGGAGGGCCGGCACCAGCTGGCGTCCGGCTCCACGTAGGCGGGCTCCACCCAGGTCGTGCGCACGGTGAGCGCCCACTCGCCAGCCGGCACCTCAATGGGGTGGGACAACGGCACCGTGCTGTTGCGCCCCTGCACGCGCCCGGCGGCCGCCCGCGCCGCATGGACGGAAGGGGCGAGCGCGGTGTCCGCACCCAGCTGGACCAAGGCGTCGCGCGGCGCGGTGTCGTCGGCGAACCCGCCGCCGCCCAGCACGACGTTGCGGCCCGTGGCCTGCACGGTGCCGCCCTCGAGCTCGGCGCGCCATGCCGCGAGCAGCGTGTCGCTGCGCGCGGATGACCGCGCATCGGATGCGCCGTCGCCCTCGGGCCCGTCTCCCGGCCCGACACCGGAGGCCACGCCGAGGGCGTCACACGCCGCCTCGACGACCGATTGCCAGCCGGTGCACCGGCACAGGTGGGCGCGCAATGCCGATTCGACGTCGCGGCGCGTGGCCTCGGTACCGCCGGCCTCCGCTTCGAGCGCGGACAGCCGCATCACGATCCCTGGCGTGCAGAAGCCGCACTGGCTCGCCCCGCGTTCGACGAAGGCTGCCACCCACCGGTCGCGCCGCTCGGCCGGGACACCTTCGAGGGTGGTGACCTTGCGACCGGCGATGCGGCGCACCGGCGTCACGCATGAGACGCGCGGCGCCCCGTCGACCCAGACCGTGCAACATCCGCACTGTCCCTGCGGGCTGCAGCCGTCCTTGACCGAACGGCAGCCCAGCTCCTCGCGCAGCGCGTCAAGGAGCGAGATCCCGTCCGCCACGGACACCATGGCGCCGTTCAGGACGAAGGTCACGTCCACCGGCGCGCGGACCGCTCCGCTACCGCTCGGGCCGGGGCCGCTCAGGAGCGCACAGAGGTGACGAGATCCGGTGCGTACGGGGGACCGCAGCCGGGGATCAGCTGAAGGAGGAGCCGCAGCCGCAGGTACGGGTGGCGTTGGGGTTCGTGATGTTGAAGCCCGCGCCCTGGAGGCCGTCGCTGTAATCGAGCGTCGACCCGGTGAGCAGCTCCGCGCTGGCCGCGTCCACGACCACCTTGACGGCGCCGAACTCCCGCACGACGTCGTCGGCCATGACCTCGGAGTCGAAGAACATCTCGTAGCTGTAGCCCGAGCATCCGCCCGGCTTCACCGCCACCCGCAGCGCCAGGTCCCCCGTGGTCGGGTCGTCCGCCCTCTCTTTGTCGAGCAGATCGGCGACCTTGGCGGCAGCCTCGTCGCTGAGGGTGACGGGCGCCGGCTTCTTGCCGATGTTCACTGAGGTGGCGATGGACGTCACTGGCTCCTCCTCGCTGCAGGTGCGCCCCCGTTGGCGAACCCTGCGGCGGCGCCTGCGCCGCCGACGAACCTCATGTTACCGGGGCGGCCCGGTCACCAGCACCAGGAGGCCCTCAGGCCCGAATTGCGTGGCACGCAGGTACAATTGACCACGATGCCCACGCCTTCGGACACGGCACCGGGTGTCCCGCCACCGCCCGGGGAGCCCACCGGGCCCGAGCGCGGGGCGGAGGCGCTCGGGGCGGAGGTGCGCGAGGCGGAGGTGCGCGAACGGCTGCGGGCCGTCGTGGACCCCGAGCTGGGCGACACCATCGTCGACCTGGGCATGGTGCGCAGCATCGAGGTCGACGGCGGGGACGTCGTGGTCGACGTGGCCCTGACGATCGCCGCCTGCCCGTTGCGCGCCCAGATCGAGCGTGACGTGGTGAGTCACGTCACGCCACTTGAATGGGTCCGCTCGGTCGAGGTGCGGGTCGCGGCCATGGACGCCGAGGAACGGGCGGCGGTCATGGCCCGGGCCCGCTGGAAGGCCCGTGAGGACGCCCCCGAGACCGCCGTGGCCACACGGACGCGCGTCCTGGCCATCGCCTCGGGCAAGGGCGGCGTGGGCAAGTCGTCGGTGACCGTCAACCTGGCCGTGGCGCTGGCCGCCCGCGGCCTGACCGTCGGCATCCTCGATGCGGACATATGGGGCTTCTCCGTCCCGCGCCTGCTCGGCATGGACGGCGACGTCGAGGCGCGCGCCGGGAAGATGGTCCCGCTCGAGCGCACCGTCGGGCCGGGCACGGTGCGCGTGCTCTCCATGGGGTTCCTGGCCGACGAGGAGCAGGCCATCATGTGGCGCGGCCTGGTCCTGAACCGTGCCGTGCAGCAGTTCCTCCAGGATGCCCACTGGGGCGACCTCGACTACCTCCTCATCGACCTGCCACCGGGCACGGGCGACATCCAGATGGGCCTGGCCCGCCTGCTGCCGCGCACCGAGCTGCTCGTGGTGACCACGCCTCCGCTGGCCGCCCAGAAGGTGGCGGCGCGGGCCGCCGACATGGCCCGACGCGGCTACCTGCGGGTGGCCGGCGTCATCGAGAACATGAGCGAGTTCACCTGTGAGCACGGGACCACCTACGCGCTCTTCGGCTCCGGGGGTGGCGAGCGCCTGGCGTCGGGGCTGGGCGTCCCACTGATCGGCCGCATCCCGCTGCACCCCGACCTGGCTGCGGCCGGTGACGCCGGCACGCCCGTCGCCCTGGGCGGCGAGGAGAGCGAGCTCGGCGCGGTGTTCGCGGCCATGGCCCGGACGATCACCGAGGAGGTGGCCCCGCTCGTCGACGCCTCCGGCTGCTCGGCCCGCCTGCTCGAGCGCGTGGAGGCCGCCGTCGCCGAGGGGACCGTGGCCAGGGCGGAGGCCGGCGCCGCCGGCTGATCCCGCTCCGGCTGGTCCCGCTCCGGCTGGTCCCGCTCCGGCTGGTCCCGCGCCGCCGACCCCGACCTCATGCGGCGGCCCAGCAGGTCTCGATCGTGTCCTCGCCCGCCGCCGCGTCCACCGGAGCGGCGCGGCCCTCTTCGCCGAGGGTGCGCAGGTGCGCCCACAGCGAGAACCGGGCCACCGGCAGCAGTCGGTCGACCACGTCGCCGTAGACCTCGGGCAACAACTCGTCTGCCGTCCCCGCCCCGTGTCCCGACAGCGTGGCGGCCACCAGCTCGTGGCGGGCCAGGCGGTGGGCCACGAGCGCGTCCACCTCGTCGTGCACGTGGTCCATCAGACGCCCGTGTCCCGGCGCCAACGTCCGCACCGGCGGCTCGGCGTCACGCAGGCGCGCCAGCGAGTCGAGGTACTGGTGCAGGTCGCCGTCGGGCGGTCGGATCACCACGGTCGAGCCGTGCATGACGTGGTCGCCGGTGAACGCGAGCGCCTGCTCCTCGAGCAGCCAACACAGGTGGTCCGAGGCGTGGCCTGGCGTGTGCAGCGCCCGCAGGGTCAAACGCCCGGCGCGCGAGCCGGGGCCGGCCCCGGGCCCCGGGCACGACACTGCCCACCCGTCACCCACCCGCTCGTCGGGCTCGAAGCCCTCCGTCGGCCCGAAGCCGGCGACGCGCGCCCCGGTCGCTGAGGCCAGCGCGGCCGCCCCGGGCGCGTGGTCGACGTGGGTGTGGGTCACCACGATGGTGCCGATGGCACCGAGCCCGGCCGCCGCGGCCGTGATGGCGGCGGTGTGCGCCTCGTCCGCCGGGCCCGGGTCCACGACCACCAGCTCGTCCCGACCGACCAGGTAGGTGTTGGTGCCCGGTCCCGTCATCAGGCCCGGGTTGGGGGCCGTCACCCGCACGACGCCCGGTGCCACCTCGAGGGGCGCCCCCGGTTCGGGGACGGGGCCGACGCCGAAGTCCGGCACCCCGGGGATCACGGCGCCCCCTCGGTCACAGCGCCCCTCGGTCACGGCGCCCCCGTGGTCACGTCCCGCCGGGCCGGGGGCCGGGAGCGGCGTCGGGCCCCTCCACGTTGGCCCGCATCGACACCTCCCGCACCGCTGCGTTGAAGTCACCACGTGCCCCGTTGTCGGCCGGGTCGGGCACCGAGCCGCGGTCATACTCGGGGTCGCCCGGCAGCACGATGCGCATCCCGCTGCCGTCGGGCACCACCCGGGGTTCGATGGCCGGGACGGCGCTCGACGCCTTGGCCGCCGCGTCGAGGAGCTCGGCGCTGCTGGAGAAGCGGCCGATGGCCTGGAGGTTGCGGATGGTGGGGAAGATGATCTCGATCTCGCCGGCCCGGTGCCGCGTCAACGCCTCGTGTGGCGTGATCCACACGTCGGCGATCGTCTCCCCGGCGTCGTGTGCCGCGAGCTGACCCGGGGGCGCGGCGGCCACGAAGAAACGGGTGTCGTAGCGGCGGGGCGCGCCGCGGGGCGTGATCCAGTGGGCGAAGTAGTGGATGTCGCCCACGCCCAAGCGCAGGCGCTCGTCGCTGACCAGGTCCAGGAAGCGCCGCGTCCCGTCGTTGACGGCACGGCGCCCGGCGGCGAAGCGTGCCTCCTCCTCGGGGTCTCCACTCAAGAGGTCGGGCCCGCCCTCGCGCCGGGCCAGCAGGAGCCCCGCCTCCTCGAAGGTCTCGCGCACGACCGCCACCCAGTAGGCCAGGCCACCCGACTCGAAGCCCAGCAGCGCGCTGGCCTCGGCGTCACTGCGACCGGCACACAGCGCCTCGGCCTCCGCACCCCCGTCGAGCGGGTCGACGGCGCCGCCCGGGAACACGTAGGCGCCACCGACGAAGTCCGAGCGGAGGTTCCGCCGGACCATCAGGACCTCGAGCCGGGTGCCACCCGCGGGGTCGGGCTCGTCGCGCACCAGCATCACGGTGGCGGCCGGGCGCAGGGGGACCGAAGGTGGCACGCCGAGAGGGTACCGGCAGGACGGGGCGGCGCCTCCGAGACGGTGAGTGCCCTTGAGTAACCTGACCCGGTCCATGAGCGAAGACGGCCAGCCCGGCACGCCCGCCTCGGAGCCCACCTCGGCACCGCCGCTACGACGCATCCAGCGTCGTTACCTGGCCCTGGGCCTCATCATCGTGGCCATCTGCCTGCTCGGCACCCTCGTCCTGGTGCGGGACAACTCGGGACCGCCCACCTCCCCCACGACCGAGACCTTCACCCCGGCGTCGTCGACGCTCATCTCGTCTGTGGCGCTGCCGGCCTCGGTCTTCGATGCCGTCGGGGTGACGTCACCCATCGTCCCGGTGGCAGCCCCGCACGCCGTGGGCGACGGCACGACGCCGCTCTGGCGGGCCTCGAGCAGCGGGGACACCGCCCGGCCGGTGGTCTTCTTCTACGGGGCCGAATTCGCACCCTACCCGGCGGCTGAGCGGTGGCCGCTGGTCGTCGCCCTGGCCCGGTTCGGCACCTTCAAGCAGCTCGGCGTCATGCAGGCGAGCACCACCACGGCGTTCGCCAACGTCTCGACCTTCACCTTCTGGAACGTCGCCTACAGCAGCCCCTACGTGAGCTTCCAGCCGGTCGAGCGCTACAGCTCGCTCAACCCGACCGGGGCGCGCTACCTCCGGCTGCAACGGCTCGACGCTCGCCAGACCGCTGCGGTCGCGTCCTACGGGGCCGGCGCCAACACCTTCGCCATGCTCGACGTGGCGAATCGCTACGTCCTCAACGGCGCCGCCTTCACGCCGGGCGTGCTCACCGGCCTGACTCAGGACCAGATCGCCGGCTACCTCACCACGCCCGCCAGCCCGCTGACCCAGGCCGTGGTGGCGGGAGCCAACGAGATCTCCGCCACGATCTGCGCGGTCGACGGTCAGAAGCCCGGTGCCGTGTGCCACAGCCGCGGGGTGCAGGCGGCGGCCGAGGCGATCGGGCTCACGCCCTAGGGCCGCCTCGGACCCGCCCCACAGACGGGCGGTGGCGTCGCCGGCTCAGCTGGCGGCGGCGCGGCGGTCGAGCATCAGCTTGCGCTCGACCTCGTTGAGGCCACCCCAGATCCCGTGGGGCTCCCGGATGCCGATGGCGTAGTCGAGGCACGCGTCGCGTACGTCGCACTGCCCGCAAATGCTCTTGGCCCGGAGCTCACGCGAGGCCTTCTCCTCCTTGCGCTCGGCATGTGACGGGGGGAAGAACACCGCTGCCTGCGGTCCCCGGCACGCTGCTTTCAACTGCCACGACTCTGTTCCCTGGCGCATCGAACCCCCCGATCGCATGGTCTCGATCCCCCCGACGAGGTCAAGCTACCGCCGGGGTCTCACGGGGTTCAAGGGGTCTGACCAGGGACTTTGGTCAACTGTCGATCGTGACAGCGATCGGGGTGACTACGCTCCGCCAAACATGGACGTGGGTTCCTTCTGCACAGAGAGCCACGTCATGGTCGTCGCCGGCAAGGGCGGCGTGGGCAAGACGACCATTGCCGCGGCACTGGCGCAGATGGCGGCGCGCGCCGGCATCTCCGTGCTCATCGTCGAGCTCGAGGGCAAGTCGGGGATCACCACTGCCTTCGGCCGGGGCGAGGACCTGGGCTACGAGGAGGTGGACCTCGGCCACCTCGTACGGGCCCGCAGGCTCACACCCGACGACGCCCTGGTCGAGTACCTCGAGGACCACGGCCTGCGGCGCGTCTCCAAGCGCCTGGCCCATTCGGGGCTCCTCGACGTCGTCTCGACCGCCATCCCGGGGATCCGCGACGTGCTGGTGCTCGGGAAGGTCAAGCAGCTCGAGCGGGAGCGGGCCGCCGACCTGATCCTGGTCGATGCCCCGGCCACGGGCCACGCCATCACCTTCCTCACCTCGGCCAGCGGGCTGGTCGGCGCGGCGCGGGGCGGCCCCCTGCGCAGCCAGGCCCAGGACGTCGTCGACCTGCTGAACGACCCCAGCCGGTGCCGGGTGATCCTCGTCACGCTGCCCGAGGAACTGCCGGTCTCCGAGACGATCGAGTCCGCCTACACGCTCGAGGACAAGGCCGGCGTGCAGCTCGGTCCCGTCATCGTCAACGCCTGCGACCCCGAGCCGGTGGGCCTCGAGCGGCCGGCGGCCGACGTCGCGGCCGACGCGGGGATGGCACCCGACCCGGCCCACCTCGAGGCGCTCGAGCAAGCCCGCCGCTTCCGCCTGGAACGCCACGCCGTCTCGGCCGAGCAGGTGGAGCGCCTCGAGCGCGACCTGCCGCTGCCCACTCTGCTCGTCCCCGCCCTCGACGCGGACACCATCGGCCCCGGCGAGACACACGCGCTGGCCGACGCGCTGGCCGAGGCCGTGCACGCGCTCACCGCAGAGGAGGGGCCGTGACGACCACCCTCCCTGGACTCGTCGCCCATCGCTCGGTCATCGTCTGTTGCGGCTCGGGCGGCGTGGGCAAGACGACCGTGTCGGCCACCTTCGCGCTCGCCGCGGCCCGGGCGGGCCGGCGTGCCTGCGTGGTGACCGTCGACCCGGCCCGTCGCCTGGCCGACGCGCTCGGGGTGCAGTCACTGCCCAACACGCCTTCGGAGGTGGCCGGCGACTGGCCGGGCCACCTCTTCGCGCTGATGCTCGACGCCAAGGGTACCTTCGACGACCTGATCCAACGCTACGCCCGCACACCCGAGCAGGCCGAGGCGATCCTGGCCAACCGGCTGTACCAGAACCTCGCCGGCGCCCTGTCGGGCACGCAGGAGTACATGGCGATGGAGAAGCTCTACGAACTGGTGCACTCCGAGCAGTTCGACGTCGTGGTGGTCGACACCCCGCCCACTCGCAACGCCCTCGACCTGCTCGACGCGCCGCGCCGGCTCACCCGGTTCCTCGAGAACCGGCTCTTCCGCGCCCTACTGGTCCCGACCCGCATGGGGCTGCGCGCCGTCAGCCTGGCCACCCAGGCATTGCTGCGAACGATCGCCAAGGTGGCCGGCTCCGAGATCGTCCAGGACGCCGTGTCCTTCTTCCAGGCCTTCGAGGGCATGGAGGAGGGCTTCCACAACCGGGCCAGCGCGGTGCACGAGCTCCTGGCGGACCCGTCCACCGCCTACGTGCTCGTGACTTCGGCCCGCCCCGACGCCGTGGCCGAGGCCGCCTACTTCGCCGAGAAGCTCGGCGAGCGGCAGGTCGAGGTTTCCGCCCTCGTGGTCAACCGGATCGCGCCGTTGTTCGGGGACCCGGGCACCGGGGCGGTGGGCGCAGCCGGCGCGGGACGGGGCGCCGCGGCGGCCATGGGGGCACTCGAGGCCAACCTGGCCGAGCTGAACGCGCTGGCGGAACGGGAGGAGGCTGCCATCGCCGGGCTGGTGGCGCGGGTGGCGCCTGCCCCGGTGGGTCGCATCCCGCTCTTCGGCCAAGACGTGCACGAGCTCGAGGGCTTGCGGCGGGCGGCGGACTCCCTGTTCTCCTGACGTCTCACCGGACGTCAGGCCTCAGTCCTGTCGCCGGCATCCGTTTCCGGCGGCGGACCCCGGTCCGATAGTGTCCCGTCGGTGCAGACCATCCTGGTCGCCAGCGACGCGCCGACGCTTCGCCGCGAGATCGAGGCGGTCATCAGCGGGCCCGACACAGAAGTGCTCGCCGTCACCTCGGGTCCGGAGGTGGTGGCGTTCGCCGCCGAGGAGTCGCCCGACCTCGTGATCGTGGACATGCAGATGGGCAACATGGGGGGCATGGCGGTGTGCCTCGAGCTCCGCCTCCAGGAGTCCTACGACGCCATGGACCATGTGGCGGTGCTCATGCTGCTCGACCGCCGGCCTGACGTCTTCCTGGCCCGGCGCTCGGGGGCTGAGGGCTGGCTCGTCAAGCCCCTCGACCCCATCCGGCTCCGCCGGGCGGTGGCGACGCTGCTCGACGGCGGCACCTTCGCCGACGACTCCTTCACTCCCGTTCCCGTACTGGTGGGCGGACCCCAACTGCAGGCGGGGACCGGGCCCACAGCCTGACCGGCTCGGCTGTGTCGCACCGACGGGAACGCACCGAAGCTCAACCGGAGAAGCGAACACGGCGGCTGTTCCGCCGCGGCGCCGACGACCCCGAGGACACGGGGCGGGCGGGCCAGACCCTCACCGCCGAGGCGTCACTCCAGGAGCAGATCATCATTGAGGCGCTGGCCGACTTGCGCGACAGGGACGTCCGGGAGGTCATGACACCCCGGGTGGACGTGGTCTACCTGACCATCCCGGTGCACGCCGAGGACATCGCGCAGGCGGTGCGCACCACGGGCCACAGCTGCTTCCCGGTGGTCCACGACGACCTCGACGACCTCGTCGGCATCCTCTTCGTCAACGACATCTTCCGTACCGGGGGCAGGCCAGGGAGCCGGCCCCGCGACACCCAGAGCACGGGGGAACCCCGCGAACGGGACACCACTGACCCGAGCCCGCTCGAGATCTCGCGCAAGGTGCGCCAGCCGTATCTCGTGCCCGAGTCCCTCGGGGTGCTCGAGGCCCTCGCCGAGATGCGCAAACACCGGCGCGGCTGTCGCCGTCGTGGTCGACGAGTACGGCGGCGTGGCCGGGATGCTGACCGTGAAGGACCTGCTCGAGCCGTTGGTGGGCGAGCTGCACGACGAGTTCGACGAGGAGGAGGAGGCCCACATCGTCCGCGTCGACGCGGCGCGCTGGCTGATCGACGGCCAGACCAACGTGGACGACGTCAGCGAGCGGATCGGTATCGAGATCCCCGAGGGGGAGTACGTGACCCTCGGCGGCCTGCTCTTCGAACGCTTCGGCCACATCCCCGCCGAGGGCGAGGCCGTCCGGGTGGGCGACTGGGACCTCAAGGTGGTCGAGATGGACAAGCGGCGGGTGGCCCAGGTGCTGGCCACATTCGTGGGCGAGCAGCTGGCGAGGCCCTATGGAGACGGGGACGGCGAGGACGAGGTCGGGGACGACGGGGCCTCGAACCCATCGGAGAACGGGAGCGGGAAGGCGCAGACCTGAGGCCACGGTAGTGTGGCGGGCTGCTCCCCGCGGGGGGCGGACGGGCTGTGGCGCAGTTTGGTTAGCGCGCTGCGTTCGGGACGCAGAGGTCCCCGGTTCAAATCCGGGCAGCCCGACTCGAAAGTCCCTGTTCAGGGCGGTGGCGGCGGGAAGTGCTTCGAGGCTCTCCGAGCAATTGGCGCGGAGATGGCGCGGAAACTTTCGCCACTCACTGTGAAATTCCGGTTCATGCTTGACAGCGTGGCTCCGGCACCTGCCTGACACTTCCGGACGCGGCTCCGGCACCTAGGCGACACTGGCTCCGGTACCTGCTTGACACTTCGTGCCTGAGAGGGTCCACCGCGTGGCGGTTGCCACCTTCTTCGCTGTTGACGCAGTCGTCGACAGGTGCGAAGGAGGCCGACCGTGTTGGTGGAGCTCAAGCTGGTGGAACAGCGCTATCGGGCGGTCATCGACGTCCTCGACGGAATGAGCGTGACCGACGTGGCACGCCGCAACGGAGTGAGTCGTCAGACGTTGCATACGTGGCTTCGTCGGTATGCCGAGGGCGGCATGGCCGCACTGGCCGACAAGAGCTCGAGGCCTGTGAGCTGCCCGCACCAGATGGCCCCACTCATAGAGGCCAAGGTGGTCGAGCTGCGCCGAGCGCACCCGAGATGGGGACCACGAACGATTCGCACCCAGCTGGCCAAGGAGGGGTTCAGCCCGGTGCCTGGACGCTCCTCGATCTATCGCACCTTGGTTCGCCACCACCTCTTAGAGCCGACCCAGCGCAAGCGATCCCGTTCTGACTACAAGCGCTGGGAGCGCTCTCGCTCCATGGAGCTGTGGCAGATGGACATCGTCGGGCGGTTCCATCTCGCTGATGACACTGAGGTCAAGGTTGTCACCGGCGTCGACGACCACTCACGCTTTTGCATCTGTGCCCGGGTGGTGGCCCGGGCGACGGCGAGGCCAGTGTGCGAGGCGTTGCAGTGGGCGCTGCGCACCCATGGGGTGCCCGACCAGATCCTCACGGACAACGGCAAGGTCTTCACGGCCCGCTTCGGCCAAGGTCCCGGACCAGTCCTTTTCGACCGGATCTGCGCCAACAACGGCATCCGCCATCTCCTGACCGCTCCGTATTCACCGACAACGACGGGCAAAGTGGAGCGCTTCCACAAGACCATGCGCTCGGACTTCTTGGTCGATCACGACCGGGTGCATCCGAGCATCGAGGCGCTTCAGGGTGCTCTCGACGAATGGGTGGGCGAATACAACACGCAGCGCCCGCACCAGTCGCTGGGCGATCGACCACCCGCCGAGCGCTTCGCCCTGGCCGCTGCGCATCGAGCAGCCGACCTCGAGATGCCAGAGGTTCCCGATGAGGTTCCACTCCAGCGCGTCCGCCAGGGGTCAGCCGCTGGGTCGACCAGCGCGGTTCGATCGGCCTTGGGGGACTGCGCTATCGGGTAGGAGCGACCTTCGCCGGGGAGTCTGTCGAGGTCGTGGTCCGCTCAGGGCTCGTCGAGATCCTCCACGCCGGAGTCCTCGTGGCCACCCACGCCGAGCGACGGCGAGCGGACAAGGGGTCCGAGCCCCAACGCGCGCAGCGTGCGGGCCGGTCGCGGCCGCCCACCTCGGGCATGAGCGTGACCCGCCGGGTCGATGGCGGCGGCACGGTCTCATTCGCCGGAGCTGGCTATCGGGTCGGACGCAGCTGGGCCCGTCAGCTCGTCGAGGTGGCCATCGTGGCCGGCTCGGTCCAGATCTCGGCCCAGGGCAAGGTGATCAGGGTCCACGCCATCCGCCACGACCGCTCCAAGGAGCACGGAGCCTTCGCCACCCCTCAAGGTCGCCCCCGTAAGGCCCAGGTGGCCTGACGGGTTCGAGTGTCAAGCAGGTGCCGGAGCCAGACTGTCAAACGGGTACCGGGTCTTGACACTTTCGCCACTCACCCCACACTCTGGTCCGAGGCGGCGGACTGTCGAATTGAGACGGAGGAAAGTGTCGATGGAGGAGACCGACGTGGTCGAGCACTACGCGCTCTTTCGCTCGCACGGTCTCGACGTCGTCGTCGACGGGGGGTGGGGGGTCGACGCTCTGCTCGGCTATCAGACCCGGCCGCACAGCGACCTCGATATCGCCCTCCCCCATGCACAGGTCCCGCTGTTGCGCAGAGTCCTGGCCGACCGGGGCTATGTCCCCGTGGATCGACCCGACACCACCGAATGGAACTTCGTCCTCGGGGACAGTGCGGGTCGGCAGGTCGACGTCCACTCCTTCACCTTCGAGCCCTCCTTGGATCTCACCGAGGTCGATCCGTCGGCGATTCCTGACGACAAACCCGTCAGCGGTGTCGACTATCTGCGCCAGTCGCTCTACGGGTCCGGCATGATCGCTGGCACGGTCGTGCGCTGCGTCCCGCCCGAGTACATGGTGCTGTTCCACACGGGCTACCCGCTCGACGAGGACGACTTCAGGGACACGAGCGCACTGCGTGCCAAGTTCGGCCTCGAGTTGCCGGCCGAATACGAGCCGTTCGTGCAACGAGGCCTCGAGGGGCATGGGTGAGGCGGGCCGACGTGCTCGCCTACGCACCGTCACCGTCATCGTGACCGCCGAAGAAGCGCTCACCCACGACTTCGGCGGCCGCCCGGTCCACGGAAGCCGGCGCCGAGGCGTAGATAGACAGCGTTACCCTCGGGTCCGCATGACCGAGCCGTGTCTGCGCCGTCTTCACGTCGATCCCCTCGACGACGAGCGTGGTGGCGTTCAGTCGACGCAGGTCGTGGAAGCCAGCCTCGAGGCCCCCGAAACCACCGGCCTTGTGCCAGGCCACCCAGAAGCCGATGAGCTCGGCGTCCTCCACGACCGTCTTGGTGACTTGATCGCGGACGAAGACGGGATAGTCCTCGATGGAACCGACGGTCAGGGTTGCCTCCTGGGTCACCTCGGCCCGCACGGTGTCGGGCAACGACTTCCAGAAGGCGGCGGAGCGGCCGTAGGCGATGCCCCGGCCTTCGGGGCTCTCGCTAGGGTCGGAACGGAAGTCGGGGGCGTTCGTCATGGGGTCGCACGTATGCGACTGCCTTTGGACGGTGTCAAGGTCCTACTTCAAGAAGTTTTCCCCAGGGATCCGGAGACCTGGTCCTCTTAAGGGTGTTAAGGGTGGTGAGCGGTGACTACACTGTAGTCATGGCGACTCCAATATCCATCCGTTTCCGACGACCCGAGGTAGCCGAACGACTCAAGGCCGAGGCCGGGGCTCGCAACGTCTCGACCTCCGCCCTCGCCGAGGAGCTCATCGAGGAGGGCCTGCGCACCCGACGCCACCCGATGATCGTCTTCCGTGACGGTGCGTCTGGTCGTCGTGCCGGGCTCATCGGTGGCCCGGACGTCTGGGAGGTGGTCGGTGGGCTCGTGAGCGGGGACGTCCCCCCCGAGGACCGCATAGGCCGTGCTGCCGAGCACCTGGGCCTGTCCCACCAACAGGTCGACGCCGTGTTGGACTACTACGCCGATTTCACCACCGAGATCGACGAAGAGATCGCAGAGAACGTCGCTGTAGCCGACGAGCTCGAGGCGGTGTGGCGGCGGCGCCAGGGCCTTCTGGCGGGGTGAAGCTCATCCTCGATGTGCACCATTCCCGTATCGCGGCTGCCCGGCTTCGCCAGAGCGGCCACGACGTCGTCGCGGCGGCCGATGACCCGCGCCTGGCGGAGTTGGCTGACGAAGAGCTACTCCGACACGCCGCAGCGGAGGGCCGAGCACTGGTCAGTGAAGACGCCAAGGATCTCGACCGCATCGTCCGGCGGTGGGCGGCCACCGGCGAACACCACGCCGGAGTAGTTCTGACATCGAGCCGCCGTTTCCACCGTGGTGGTGTTGCCTACCCGGAGAACCTCATCGCGTCGCTGACTCGGTTGTTGGAGTCACCTCCTCAAGCCGAACATGACTGGGTGCATTGGCTCCAGTGACACATTGGCTTGTATGTATTTTGCGGGTGCTGTGTTACAGGGCCCGCACCCGCCCCAAGAGTGGCCCAACTGCGCATCCAGGCCGGCCGCCCAGCGGCCGACCAACTCCATTGTGGGACGTCGGGTGGACTTTCGGAGCAGCCGTCAAGGGTCCGCTACCGCCAGCCTTCGGCTGCCCTTGACCGCCGCTTGTCACCGGTCGAGCCCCCTATCCCCAAATGTTCGATCACCCGTATCACCCTGCCCACGTACGGCACCATGGGGATAGCCGATTGATCGCTCCGAGCCCGGCAATCTGGCACGGTCAACCCACATCAACGTCCAAGGTCAGCCGACCCGTCCATTCAAGAAGGTCGATTGCTCGAGACGCTCGCGAGGCCGATGGTTTGCAGCTCGTGGACGGCGGGGACGGGATCGGCGTCGGCGAAGAACCGGTCATCGCTGTAGTCAGCGGAGCGGCCGGTTGAATCGAGAACCCACCAGGAGGCCTCCAGGGCGATCCCAGTGGGATCGGTGAAGTAGACGGAACGGACGGTACCGTGATCGATGATGTCGGTGACGTCGTGGCCGGCGTTCTTCAAACGGCTCCGTAAGTCGTGGAGCGCATCCTCGTCGGGAAGATTCAGTGCAAGATGGTCGAATTGCGCGGCACGCGGGTCGGGAACGCCGGCCGCCTTGGTAAAGGGCTCGACGGCCGAGTCGAAGTACTCGAAGAATGCGACGGTGCACTGCGGTCCGAACTCGAAGAAATAGTGACGGAACTCCGAGTTCGCGAGCGTGGCCACGAGCCGGGCTCCCAAGACGCCGTGATAGAAGCGAACCGTGGCATCCATGTCGGTAGTGATGAGTGCGAGATGATTGATCCCGCGCCAATGTGGCGTAGTGGTCTCCCGTGTCTCCGAGACGACAGCGTTACCCATGAGAGCGTCCTTTCAGTGATGATTTATCGCGGTCTGACCGATGACGCGTCGCACCGTGGGGAATCGGGGCAGAACGAGCCTGCAGGGCGGCGTGCTGAAGCTTTGCGATGAATTTGAGAAGTGAGCGTTGCTCGCTCGAAGAAAGGGCGGCGTCCATGACGTCACGCTCTCGAGCGTGCATCGATGGGAGCAGTTCGTCGATGATGGTCTGCGCCGCCGGGGTGATGTTGATGAGGAGCTTGCGACGGTCCTCAGGGTGTGGCCGGCGGTTTATCAGGCCTCGCTTCTCTAGGTTGTCGAGCAATGAGGTCATCGACGCTGTAGTGATGAGGAGTCGGTCGGCGATGACGCTCGGTTCGAGGGCTCGGCCGGCGCCTTCCACGATGGCGAGGACCTGACGAGCACTGGGCGAGAGCTGGTATTCCTCGAGACTCTGACGGTTGTGCAGGTCCATGAGCAGGTCTGCCGTGCGATACATGTTGGCGTAGCACTCGGTCGCCAGTGCGCTGGCGCCGGGGTACTCGTCCTCGAAGTCATCACCGACTCGGATGAGGGGTTCGGCGACCACCCTCGTCGAGGGGCGGCGATGGTCACCACCCCTCGACGTGCCTCGTAGCGACTCGGACACTCAGTGTGCCCCCTCCAACTCGGGGATGCGCCGTGTGAGCTCCGACCAGTCGTCGCCGATGGCCTCTTCAACCAGCTGTGTGGCTCCAGCGAAGTCATCCGCGGGCATCACCATCTGCCAGATGCGGGTCATGTTCTCGCGGTCGTCGTTTCCCATCAGGGGGAACATCCAAGCGACCAACTCCGGGAAGCGGTCCTCGGGAACTGTGCTGGCCATGACACCGACCGCCTGGCCCTGGTCGGGCACCGCGACGCGTTCTTTGATGAGCCGGTACAGGTGAGTGTCCTCCTTGTACAGGTGGACATCAAGGAAGTACTTGAACGCCTTGGTGGCGCGTGCCGTCTCCAAGGGGTCGTGCACCGACACCGCCTTGTTCAACGCGTCGAAGGCCGCGTCGAGGGCTCGGTGATCCTTCTCGTAGGCCTCGGCGACCGAGGGTGCCACGGCTTCGAGGGCCGGAAAGATCGCCAACTCTTCGCCGTGCGCGTGCCACTCGAGCACCTCATTGAAGAATCGGAAGCGCTCGACCGTGGCGGCCAGCCCGGGCTTGCCACGCGCGGAGTCCAGTGCCGCCGCGTCGATCAGATTCATGTCTTGTCGGAATGCATTGTGGATCGCCACAACTGCGTCGATCGGACCTGTCATGACTACCTCCATTCATTAGGTTCCCTGTAGCTAGGATTCAAGTTATATGACCCCTAGGGAAATGTCAACGGGTCAGTCGGATGTCGGAAGCGTCGAGGCGGTCGCCTTCACGGTCGACCCGCACGCACGAGATGCCGCTCTGGATCGGGTTCAGGTGTCCCCGTCCGATGCTCCTATGGGCTGTCAAGCCCGAGTTTGTCGTGAGGTAGAAGGCTGAAGACCTCTCGGGCGACGTAGCGCTTGAGGCAGCGGATGGCCTCCTTCTTCGTCAGACCTTCCGTCCGGCGTCGATTGATGTACTCGGTGGTTCGAGGGTCGTAGACCATGCGGGTGAGCACGATGTGCCAGAGAGCCGAGTTGGCCTGGCGATCACCACTGCGGTTGAGCCGGTGTCGTTGGTTCTTGCCGCTGCTGGCGTCGAGCGGTGATGCGCCACAGAGATGGGCGAAAGCCGCCTCGTTGCGGAGTCGCTCGGGATTGTCACCGGCCGCGACGAGGAGGGCCGACGCCGCGTCACTCCCGATGCCGAGGGTGGCGACGAGTTCGGGCGCAGTCTCTTTGACCAAGGGCTTGAGGATTGCGTCGATCTCGGTGATCTCCTCTTCGAGGCTGAGAGCTCGCCGGGCCAACATGCGCAGGGTGAGCTTGGTCAGCGAGACGATGTCGCGCTTGGTTCCGGGTCGATAGGCCGAGGCCCGCTCGAGAAGGTTGAAGACGCTGAGCCCCCGGAGCTCGGCCCTGATGGGATCAGGTGCGGTCGAGACCAGGTTGCGCATCTGGTTGAGCGCCTGGGTCCGACCTTTGCGGGCCGAGGACCGGGCCACACGCAGAACCCGCATGGATTCGACGTTTCCGTCCCTCGTCTTGGCTTCACCGCAGGCCTCGCCCGAAAGGGCAGCCCGGGCGGCCGTGATGGCGTCTTGGGGATCGGACTTGCCTTTGAGGCGCCGACGCTGGCGATTGGGTCGGTCAACTTCGACCACTCTCACGCGCTCGGCTTGGAGATGACGGGTGAGCCCTGCTCCATAGGACCCAGTCCCTTCGACGCCGACCAGCTCGACGGGGCCGAAGTCGCTCAGCCAGCCCAGCAGCTTCTTGTAACCGGATTCGGTCGTGGCGAAGCTCTCGACTCCGAGCAGGGTGCCCCGCTCATCTAAAGCCGCAGCTACATGGACGTCGAGGTGCGTATCGACCCCGCCGGTGATGCTCCGTGCCAAATTGGTCACTGTCATCCCTTCGTTGGTTTGGGTTGGGGATGACACCGCACCGAGCGGAACGACGGACAAGACAGCGATGGGCCTGTTTGAGGCAAGCTCCTATGAGGTCACTCCGTCCGACCGGCAGGTGTCGAGTGGGTGACCGGGCCAGGCCGACGAATCGAACTAAAGACAGTCCCAAAGGACGTCAGCCGGGTTGCTGGAGTCAGACCTGGCCTGGGCACCCACCCACACGCTGATCAATCCGTTCACCGAAGTGGTGGATCACTCAGCGGCCAACTCAATCCTCGCTGCCGGGAGGGTGGCAGACATCTTGAAATCTCCGGGTGCAACGGCATAGACCCTAGGGATGGTCGAACATCCCTTCGCTCTTGAACCCCTCGCTGGCTTCCCCTACTCCAACGTGGCGGTATCCGGCGACTTGGTGGCTATCGCCAGCCAGGTGCCCTTTGACGAGGATCACCACCTGATCGGCCGGGAGTTCTCCGAGCAGGCCCACCAGGTCTTCGTCAACCTGCGGCACTGTCTCCAGGTTGCCGGCTGCAGCTTCGCCGATGTGATCAAGGTGTGTGGATACTTGGCTGATCCTGGTCTCGTCGACCAGTACAACGAGATTTACCGCCAGTACTTCTCCCCACCGTATCCGGCTCGGTCAACTATTGCCTGCCAGTTGGTGGTACCAGGCATGCTCGTCCAGATCGAGGCCTTCGCCCGCCGTCCGGGCTCAGGGTCTGAACCGTCTCATATTCGCGCTGAGTGATATTGAGGTGAACCGGGCGCAACGTGCCGATATGGAGCGGGGTTCTGTGGTGCCCCCGAACGCCGGAACGGTGGGGCAGTTCAGCACCTTTGGGACACGCCTAGATGCCTGGTTTCGCGTGGTCGGTAATCATTGACGCGTGATTTACGAGTGCCAATCATGTTGATCTTCTGCCCCCCAGCGAGCGACTTCGTCAGCGCAACCTTTCTCGGCTGCGCTGATCACAGATCTGGGCCTACGATCCGAGGGCGACACCACAGGAGGTGGGGGCCATGCAAGACATCATGATCAGGATCGAAACCGATGACTTCGAGGCGTGGAAGGCGCAGCACTACCTGCATGCCTCCAACCGGGCAGCCTTCGGCATCACCGACGGGCCCGCGTACCAGGACATCGACAACCCCAAGGCTGCGCTGTTCCACATCAAGACCGACGACATGGAGCGGGCCATGCAGTGGTTCAAGACTGACACCTTCAAGGAGGCGAGCAAGCTGGCCAAGGTCAGCGGCCGCACCTTTTATCTTGCCCAGCCACAGGCCTGATGGGGCACGATCTCGTCGCTACGGACCGCCCAGCGGGGCACCAACTCCAGATCAGCCGTGTCCCCTAATGGCAGCGGATCAGTCTTCCAGAGAGACTGATCTCCGAGCCGCCGATCGGGCAGCACTGTTGTCCCCCGGACCTTGAGTCCTAGCGTTAGATCGTGCCCCGGTCGGTCGGTGAGGAGACTGACGGCTGTTGGGGTGTCGTGCCCAGAGCACTGATCCATTAGGTCGCCGCTGCACTCCTCCAGGCTCGAGCAGAGCAGGTGAAAGGGAGGAAGCGATGATCTTCGTCGGTGTGGATTGGGCCGAAGACCATCACGATGTCTGCGTGATGGACGAGGCCGGAGAGATTCTTGGGAAACGTCGTATTGCCGACGGCGTCGAGGGCTTGGCCGAACTCCATGGCCTGGTTGGTATGCATGCCGAAGAGCCAGAAGAGGCGGCAGTCGGCATTGAGATCGATCGCGGCCTGCTCGTGACAGCGCTGCTCGCTGCGGGCTACGACGTCTATGCGATCAACCCGATGGCTGCCTCGAGGTATCGGGACCGCCATTCCACCTCGGGGGCAAAGTCAGACCCCGGCGATGCCAAGGTCCTCGCCGACTTGGTGCGCACCGATCGGCACAACCACCGCCAAGTCTCCGGAGACACCGAGGCGGTCGAAGGAGTCAAGATCATCGGCCGGGCCCACCAGAACGCCATCTGGGGTCGTCAGCGCCAGGTCAATGCCCTGCGGTCGTCGCTGCGGGAGTACTACCCCGGCGCCCTGGCCGCCTTTGGGACCGACCTGTGGGGCGCCGATGCCATTTCGGTGCTCTCCATCGCCCCGACGCCGGCAATCGGGCGCCAGCTCTCACGCTCGAAGATCATGTCGGCGCTGCGACGTGGCGGACGGAGTCGCAACCTCGAGAGGAGGGCCGAGGAGATCCAGGCAGCCCTGCGGGCTACCTACCTCGAAGCGCCCACGGGCATCGCCGAAGCTCACGGCGAAGTGGCCCGGTCGTCGCTCTCGCTCATCGAGGCCTACACGAAACAGATCGCCGCGCTCGAGATCTCGCTGGCCGAGCATTTTGAGCAGCACCCGGACGCCAAGGTCGTCCTCTCCCTGCCAGGACTCGGGACGATCCTCGGCGCTCGGGTACTCGGTGAGTTCGGTGATGACCGGACTCGCTATGCCAACGCCAAGTCTCGCAAAAACTACGGCGGGACGTCCCCGGTCACCAAGGCCTCGGGACGGAGCCGGGTCGTGCTAGCCCGCTACGCCCGGAACCGCCGGCTCGCCGCCGCCCTTGACAGGTGGGCCTTCTGCTCCCTCACGCATTCGGCAGGTGCACGGCGCTACTACGACGAGCTCAGAGGCCGCGGGAAGACCCACGGCCAAGCCAACCGTCAGCTGGCCAACCGCTGGGTGGGCATCCTCCACCACTGCCTCGATCGAGACGAGCTGTATTGCGAGGACATCGCCTGGCGAGCGGACTCCGACCTCGCCGCTTGACAGCTTCCGCGCTTGGGGTGTCTAACGCCGGGTCGGGACGGGGAGTCACCTCTGACGGGCATTTCCGTCATCTGGGCGGCTCATTGCTCGCCTGCTCGATGTTGCGCCTAAGCACCGCGAGCATCCGTGCCTGCATGATCCAAGTCACCGGGATGTAGAGCCAGTAGAAGACGAGACGCCCGACCCAGTATGGGCGTATGGCCTGGTAGCCGCTGATGACGAGGCGGGTGCGCCCTCCGGGGAGTTCTTTGAGCAGGAAGGCCCACAGTCCCTCGATGTAGGCCGATGGCCGCAGCTGTTTCGAGTCGAGCATGCGACCCCGCATGTCGTACAACCCTCGCAGCCCCAAGAACCGGTCGGGTTCGATCGCGGCCACCTCCCACGCGTCCACAGGGCCAGTCGATCTCCAGTACTTCACGAAATCGCCGACGGCAAGGTCCTGCCATTCTGGGTGGACCTTCGTGGCACTGGGCCGCCCTCCGTTGTCGAGGCGGTCCCAGGAGTACCAACCCCCTCGATCTCCGCCCATCTGGACGAGCCACGGCCACACCTGATCCGGTGGCGCATCGATCGTGACAGCCATCGTGGCCGCCCTCTCGCCGTTAGGGACCAGTTCAGCACCAGGAAATGGTTCGGTGACCTCCTCGTCTGTCGCCCCCCAACGGCAGAGTCTCGGGCGAACGCAGCTGGCATAGACGCCGGCCGCGATGCCCGCAGCGACGACGACTTTGCGACCTAACGTCATATAGGGAGCCTGAGCGGCCGAGCACTGCCGGAGAAGTGGCCATTGTCACTTCTCTTGCCCCGATCGCTGGGAAGGGTGCCCCAGTGCGCCGGGACGGTGGCGCTACGGCCAAACCACCCAAGCGGTGATCTCCAGAGCGATGACCGGCCCAGGAAGTGCAGTGACTTCGTATTGGCGGTATTTCGCCTTGAGCGCCTTCTTGGCTTGGTCTTCTTCGGAGGAAGATTCGGCGATTCGGGCGCTCCCATCCAGACGCACCCACCACAACTTTGTCCAGTCGTCGAAGTAATCGTCGACCAGCAGACAACTCATCGGGCTTCTCCGAATATTGTCGATGCGGCGCAGAGCGAAGGTCGACTTGGGCTTGTCGTCGACCGCCGAATAGGCGATGTCACCGATCAAGGCGAAGCAACAGGGAACGAGTTGGGGACGACCGTCTGACGTGACCGTGCCAAGTCGCCCGACCGGCGCTTCGCTGACCCGTTGACGGGCGACCGTGAGATCCACACACCCATCCTTACTCGGGGACTGTCCGTTCTCTTGAACACTGGGCCCAGAAGGGCTGGATGACAACGTCGAACGCCTCAAGCAGCTTGGCATCGAGGCAATCGACGACTGATGATCCCTCGCCGAGCGGCAGAGGTGGGCCAATCCGGGTCCAGCTGGTTGAGCGAAGTCAGGGAGACCGATACGTGCGGCAACCGAGCCGTTCGAGGGTGTCCCAGAACGCTGCCGGGTCGGTGGGACACTCCCTCACTGATCCGGCCGGGCAGTACGCCTAATTGGCCCAGAGCACCTCGAACAGCCTCGTCTCGGGAGGAGCCGTGGCGTTTCCGGCGAGGTGCTCATTGAGCCGAGGTCGAACAATTCCCGCAGCGGTATCGGCGTGTTCTTGCGTGTCCCAGAGCACGTAGACCCCGTAATCACCTTCCCCGTGGTCTCCGAAGACCGTGACGGCCTGACAGCCTGGTTGCACCGAAATGAGCGGTCCCAGTTCTTCGGCCAGCTCTTGCACCGGCGCCTCGTTTCCCGGTCCGAGCGAGAACCTGACCAGACGTGCGTACATCGAGGGACCTCCTCTGTTCGATTGACGGCAGACAGTTTGACCTCCCGACCACGCCGCCGAGCACCGGTTGGGGCAGAGCCCGAGGGAGCCCCCCCTGGAAGTGGCCGATACTGGGCGGGTTCTGGTGATGCCCCAGTACGCCGGGAGCGAGCCCGCCATGGGGTACTGGTCGTCATTGGTGGCAGGCACGCAGTCGTGATTGACGGTCCCTGTGATGGTTGGCAAACTCCGCTCGGCGCAAGCTTCGGGGCAGAGGCCGGGGATCGACAAGTGAACAGCGAGCAACACGTCATCAATCGCATCTTGCGGATCGGACTGGGATCAGGCGGAGCCCGAGTCCGGTGAGGCGCTCACGAGTTCATCAGTGGATCCTGCAGCCGGCCGTGTTTGTCGCTGTGGTTTTGTCGATGCTCTGCGGGGTCGCTACGAGCACCTCGGCCCAAGGCGCGGCGACTGTCGGCCGCCAGTTGCAATTGAATCTGACTAGAAATGGCTCCTCGACAACGATGGGGGAACCTGAGATAGCAGTCAATCCGCAGAGCTCCAACGAACTCTTCGTCTACTGGACGACCTTCCCACACCCACTCGTAATCAGCGGTGCAGGAGCCAATATCAAGCGGCCGTGCGGGGGATTGGTCTCACTCAATCGTGGAAAGAGTTGGCACATTGTTCAGGTGCCCACGAATCATGTCCCCAACACAAAGGGGTGCGGAGATGCGGTCGCGGTCGCAGGCCCGGACGGCACCTTGTACGCGGGAGGCATAGAACCCACCTTCACGGCCACAGGGGGTTCTGGTCCTTTTGGTCTGACGATCCACGGCCAGGACTACGTCACCAGCTCGTCGAACTGGGGTCGCACCTGGAGTCGTCCCGTCGAGACCATGGGTTCAGACGGCCAACGCTTCGTAACAGGCCAACCCGTCGACACCTTCGATCGACCCTGGCTCGCCGTCGATCAATCGATGGGCACCGTGTACGCCGCTGGTCACAACCTCGCCGACCACGAGGCATACGTCACCGCGTCAACCAACAAAGCGCGATCGTTCGGTCCGATCTATCCGGTCGACTCGCCAACCTACCCGAGCGTGGGTTTCAGCAGCTCGAACATCGTCGCTGCTCATGGAGTGCTGTCGGAGACCTATGAATCCTCGCAAGCGCCCGACCAGACCTGCCCGTGTCTCATATTCGAGACGAGCACAGACCACGGAGCGACATTCACACGCCACATCGTGCCGACGGTCAACGGCTCAAGCTCTCCTGAGCCTTTTCTGGCGGCGGACCCGAAAGTGAACGGACGGTTCGCGTTGACCATCCTCGACTCGACCGGCACGGAGAATCAGGTCTACGTGACAGACGACTCGGGTGCCACGTGGCAGGGACCAACGCTCGTCGGAGAGAGTCCCCCGAACCCTCGCTTCAAGCCCTGGATCACATTTGGAACGTCGGGCAACCTCGCACTCGTCTGGAGGACGCAGTACGCCAACGGCGCGTATGACGCCTGGGCAGCCCTCGGGCATGTTGCGAGCAGCGGTGTCGCCGTCTTCGGCACACCCATCCGAGTCAGCAGTATTGCTGCGCCATATCCGGCGGGCTACGCCGCTGGAGACGACTTCTCCTGGATCATCACCGATGCGCATTACGCGCACGTTGGATGGGGTGACTCCAGAAATGGACCCGTTCAGGTGTGGTATGGACGCATACCCCTCTCGACTTCTAAGGGTTGACGGCGATCGCAAAGTCCAACAAGGCGAGAAGAACGATCAGGGTGCTTCGGAGCCTCCAGGGGGCCCCAGTTCGATGCTCCTATGGGCTGTCAAGCCCGAGTTTGTCGTGAGGTAGAAGGCTGAAGACCTCTCGGGCGACGTAGCGCTTGAGGCAGCGGATGGCCTCCTTCTTCGTCAGACCTTCCGTCCGGCGTCGATTGATGTACTCGGTGGTTCGAGGGTCGTAGACCATGCGGGTGAGCACGATGTGCCAGAGAGCCGAGTTGGCCTGGCGATCACCACTGCGGTTGAGCCGGTGTCGTTGGTTCTTGCCGCTGCTGGCGTCGAGCGGTGATGCGCCACAGAGATGGGCGAAAGCCGCCTCGTTGCGGAGTCGCTCGGGATTGTCACCGGCCGCGACGAGGAGGGCCGACGCCGCGTCACTCCCGATGCCGAGGGTGGCGACGAGTTCGGGCGCAGTCTCTTTGACCAAGGGCTTGAGGATTGCGTCGATCTCGGTGATCTCCTCTTCGAGGCTGAGAGCTCGCCGGGCCAACATGCGCAGGGTGAGCTTGGTCAGCGAGACGATGTCGCGCTTGGTTCCGGGTCGATAGGCCGAGGCCCGCTCGAGAAGGTTGAAGACGCTGAGCCCCCGGAGCTCGGCCCTGATGGGATCAGGTGCGGTCGAGACCAGGTTGCGCATCTGGTTGAGCGCCTGGGTCCGACCTTTGCGGGCCGAGGACCGGGCCACACGCAGAACCCGCATGGATTCGACGTTTCCGTCCCTCGTCTTGGCTTCACCGCAGGCCTCGCCCGAAAGGGCAGCCCGGGCGGCCGTGATGGCGTCTTGGGGATCGGACTTGCCTTTGAGGCGCCGACGCTGGCGATTGGGTCGGTCAACTTCGACCACTCTCACGCGCTCGGCTTGGAGATGACGGGTGAGCCCTGCTCCATAGGACCCAGTCCCTTCGACGCCGACCAGCTCGACGGGGCCGAAGTCGCTCAGCCAGCCCAGCAGCTTCTTGTAACCGGATTCGGTCGTGGCGAAGCTCTCGACTCCGAGCAGGGTGCCCCGCTCATCTAAAGCCGCAGCTACATGGACGTCGAGGTGCGTATCGACCCCGCCGGTGATGCTCCGTGCCAAATTGGTCACTGTCATCCCTTCGTTGGTTTGGGTTGGGGATGACACCGCACCGAGCGGAACGACGGACAAGACAGCGATGGGCCTGTTTGAGGCAAGCTCCTATGAGGTCACTCCGTCCGACCGGCAGGTGTCGAGTGGGTGACCGGGCCAGGCCGACGAATCGAACTAAAGACAGTCCCAAAGGACGTCAGCCGGGTTGCTGGAGTCAGACCTGGCCTGGGCACCCACCCACACGCTGATCAATCCGTTCACCGAAGTGGTGGATCACTCAGCGGCCAACTCAATCCTCGCTGCCGGGACTGGGTGCCACCCTGCGGCACCATGGGGATGCATCAACCCGAGCGGTATCCGGCAGTTGCGCGAACCTTCCCGATGCTCGCGAGAGGCAGCACCCTTGCTCTCGCTATCCGGCCCCAGGACTACAAGATCCGTCGCCCTGCAGCGGTCGCTCCGTAAGGAGGGAGCGTCTGAGCACGCTCAGATCGGATCGTTCTGCGCATCCACCAGTCGACGCTTTCCGCCGACCTCGTCCCGCACGGGACGCTCGAAGGATTGCTGAAGATCAGCAGGTCACATGGAGGACAGCATTGGTGCTTTCCGAGTCCTTCTCCAGCAGCGCGATGGCATCGGCGGTTGGCAAAGGCACGAGTTCCACGCCGCGCCGCTCGGCTTCTCGCCTCAGCTCCGGGACAAGCGGGAGGGCGCCTTGTGCTCCGGTCCCGACCACGAGACGACGGCAGTCCCATGGGATCTTCTCAGAGAGCGACAGCGGCGTGTGACCATACGCGGAGCGGAGCTGTCGGGACGCCTTCTTGTCGCGCTTTCGGATAACGCCCCTGTCGAGCACCACGTCGTGGTCGTAGGTCTTGCCGTCGATTTGGATCGAGCCGAACACGAAACTCTCGAAGCGCACCGCGTCTGAGTTTGCTCTTTAGCCGTGCTGATGTCCACCCGCCAGGGGGGCACCGGTGAAGGACCATGAGCCGATCGACTCCTCGCGGCGCGAATAGAACGGGGCAGCTTTGGTTCGAACGATGCCAGGTGGCCTGGATGTCTTCGGCTCCCAGAGAAAACCCCGGTAGTGAGGGGTTCGTCTCCCACGAGCACCGCCTGCTTCCCTTGATGCTGCCTTGGGCATTGTCAGTAGGGTCACGGTGGTGAGTGCCAAGGAAATCGAGTCGGCACGGTCCGCCGGTGAGGGCGCGGTCGACACGCTGCGCAGGCTCCTCGCCCAGACGGTGGCCAAGGTCATCCGAAATAACCCCGAGGAGGCGGCCACCGCGCTCGAGCTCGGCATCGTTGACCGTCGTTGGCTGGATGACCCGATCAATCAGCCGATTTCTCCGAGCAAGCCGACCGAGATCCTCGAGCACTTCCTGGCGCGATCAGTGGAACATAAGCCGTCGCTGCTCTCGACCATGGGCCTCAGCGCCGTCCAACTCCTGGCTTCCCTCCGGAGCCACGGGACCGGCGAGGTCGAGGTGGTGACGGTCGCTTTTACGGATCTCGAGGGGTTCACGTCATTTACCGATACCCACGGAGACAGCGCAGCGGCGGCGCTGATCAGCGAGCACCATCGAGTGGCCGGCCCCATCGTGCGCCGCTGGCACGGGCGCGTGGTGAAGCACCTAGGTGACGGGCTGCTCTGCACCTTTCCCGACGCCAACGGCGGAATCCGAGCTGCGCTCGAACTGCTCGAGAACTCGCCCTCTCCACTGCGCCTGCGCGCCGGCCTACACGTCGGAGAAGCAGTGGTCACTCAGGACGACGTTGTCGGTCAGGTCGTCAACATCGCCGCCCGGGTTACAGAGACAGCCAAGGGGAACCAGGTTGTGGTGACCGCGGAAACTGCAAGGGCCGCCGGTGCGATTCCCGGTGCCGAGTTCCGACGACTCCGCAAGCGGCGCCTCAAGGGCATCTCTGAGCGTGTGGAGTTGTGCGAGGTGGTTCCGGTGCCGACATCACCCGTTCGATGAGCCATTCATCCGGTCCGAGTAGTAACCGATCAGGGACGAAGGCCTCTCATCACGGGCGCTGGGCGCCACAGAATGACACCCTCGTTCGCCCGGCAGGCCATTTCGGCATCGGCGACCGAATCGGCGATCGGCATCAGCCCGTACGTGCTCGCGATCGTAAGCGGCTGTCCGAATGCATCGTGAAGAGGTAGCGCATACGTGCCGATTCCGGGCACTGTCCGGGTGCCCCAGAACGCCGGCTACGGGCGCCACCCTGCGGCACTACTACTGGGGCGGGCCGCTCTTGAGCGTCACGTCGACGCTCGACGCTTGGCCCGATGGGTCCACGTACTGAACTTGGACCGTCGATCCGGGCGACAACCGGAGAAGCTCGTCGGTCAGTGACTCCGGCGACGTGACCGGCACGCCGTTGATGGCCGTGATCGTGTCACCGTTGCTCAACCCGGCGACGTCGGCCGGTCCACCCGAGACCACGCTGACGATCACCGCCCCTTCGGCGCCTGTGGCGGTGCTCATGACGTGCACACCCAAGAAGGGAGTCGCACCGATGTGCACCGTGTCCGAGCCCTTCCCGGTGACGATCTGCGTCGCGACCTGGCGGGCGGTGGCGATCGGGATTGCATACCCCTGCGATGCGTTCGAGCCGAACTGGTATCCCTCAGATGCCGCAGTCACCATGCCGACCACTCGGGCCGCGGTGTTGACCAGAGCGCCACCCGAATAGCCGGGAACAATGGCCGCGTTGGTCTCGAACAGACCGGTCAACTGCTCGGCGGTGCCGCTCACCTCGTCTTGCGCGGCGATGGACTGGTCCAGCGCCGTGATCTTCCCGCCCGCATGGCTGGGCGTACCGCCAGCCCCTTGGGCATTGCCCACAGCGACGACGCCGTCCCCTACCGTGACGAGCCCCGAGGCGCCCGTGGTGATCGTCTTGAGACCCGACGCTCCGCTCAACCGCAGCACCGCTACGTCCTGCGACCGGTCATACCCGAGCACAGTCGCACGGTAGGTCCGCCCGTTTCCGACGTCGCGCACGCTGATCTGGGTCTCCCCCTCAACGATGTGGTTGTTGGTGAGCACGACACCGTTAGACGTGAGCACCATGCCGGTTCCCGCGCCCTGGACCGCCTGGTAAGCATCCGTCACGTTGATGTCTACGAGGGCCGGCGCTGTCGCGGAGGCGAGGGTGGCCGAGTTGGCGGGAGCCCCGGGGCTTCGGGAACTCGACCCCGACGCGGCCACGGTGGTGGAGGTGGAGGTGGTGCTGGGTGACTGTGTGTTCGACGTAGGTGCCAGGAGGGCACCGATCACCGCCCCTACGCCCAACAACACGACGGCGCCAATAGCGATGGTCCGGGTGTGCACGTGATGGTGGTGTCGCCCCACGGGTGGCGCGCCGGGTGGTTGACCCCCGGGGGGAACCGGCTCCGAGGGAGCATCTTGGGGTCCCAGGTGCGACGAGGGCTCGTCCGGTTTGCTTCCCTGCGATTCCGTCATGAATGCAGGATGGTCGCCGGAATTCCCACCTCCAAGAGGATTACGTCACTTCGGGTCGACCGCCACGATCCTCAAGCCTCTGCGCTTGCCGTCGGCACCTGTCAGATCGGCCTCAGCGACGACGGTTCCAAGACGCCACCTCACCGGACCCATGGTTCGCTCAGGGGGTGCCCCTGTACGCCTGAAGGGGGTGCCAGCCTGCGGCATTCCCGGGCGGGTGGGTTGCCGCTGGCATACGGACGCTTGCAGGCGACCATGAGGGCGCCGGGTGCTGGGCCCGGCCAACGCCGAACCCAGCCCCGACCGTCATCCCATTTGGGAAGGGGGAAGGCTTCCCTGGGAAACATCTACATAGCTCGTTGCGGCGGGTGCCCCTGCGGCTAGCAGGTGCTGCCGTTCAGGCCGCCGACACAGTTGTTGGCGGTGCTGAACAGGCCGGAGATGCCCCCGCCCAGTGCGGCGACGGCCACCACGGCCACGACGGCGATCAGGCCGACGAGCAGGGCGTACTCCACCATGGAGGCGCCCCGCTCCGTGCGAGCCCGATCGAACAGCGATCCGTGTGCGGTCCTGACTGCGACGAACGCGTTCATGAACATTCCCAACATTTGAGCCCCCTCTTGTCCGTGCAAGCCTCTCGATGCAAAGACCTGCCCTCGTTAAGCATTGGGCACTTGGTGCTCACGCTCCATAGGACTTTAAGACCAACTCTCCGTATTCACGAGAGGGCGATCACCCCGGTGATGACGGAAACCCTGCCGAGTTGGGGTGAGTTCCTAACGGCAGTCAAGCCCCTCAAGCCACATTTTCGGTAGCGTTTCCTCTGGCGGGTCGGTGGCCGGAGCGACCTTCTGGGCCGACTCCTTTCTGCCTCGACCCGCCGCCTTGTTCCTGAGCAGTTTGGCGGGAGTGTTCCGACGACGGGCTGCCCGAACCTTGGGGTCGATCTTGAACCGGTCGGTGCAGGCAGCCTTGCCTTCCGCTTCGGTGATCGCTTCTCCGAACTCGTCGCGCAGGGCGTAGATCTCACCCTTGCGCCAGCAAGCGGCGATCCGGGTGATGAGAACGGCCGACACTGAGCACAGCGCTGAGTTGTGGTGCTTTCCCTCGACCATGACGAGTCGGTGGTAGCGCTGGGCGAGGGTCGGATCGATGTGCCGGGCGTGATCGGCCGCCAGGTAGAGGGCCTGGCGCAGGCCGGCGTCACCCGCCCTGGTGATGCCCTTGTGCCCCGCCGCCAGTCCGGACTGGTCGACCTTGGGCACAAAGCCGGTGAAGGAGCGCACCCCGGCCAGATTGGCGAAGCGGTTGAAGTCGCCCGCGTTGGCCAAGATGGCCGCCGAGAGGACGGGTCCGAGCCCCGGTGCCGAGCGGACGATGCCCAAGGGATCGGCCTCGTCATAGAGAACGGCGATCCGCTTGTCGGCGGCTTCGATCTCGTCGTCGAGCTGGCGGAGCACTCGGACTTCGGAGGCGATGTCGTGAGCCAACTCGGTGAAGTCGATGCCCCCGCCTGACCACAGGGCCAGGGTCTCGTTCGCCATGGCCAAGAGCTCGTCGGCCTTGTCTTCGCGCCACAGTCCCGAACTCGAGCGGATCAACAGGGCAGCGAGCCGGCTCCGCCCGAGGCGCTTGAGCGCCCGTGGATCGGCGTATTTCTCCAAGATGACCAGGGCGGTCTTCGAAGCGGTGGCCGATCCGAGGGAGTCGGCCCATCCCGGACCGAGCAGCTCGACCAGTGCGTCAAGACGGAGACTGGCCGCGCTGCGGCGCTTGACCAGGCTGAAGCGATGGCGCACGGCCCGGCGCAGTGACTGAGCGGGGCCAAGGTTGTCGATGCCCCGCAGGCCCTCAGGGTGGAGCAACGGCAGACGGGCCAGCACCCGTGAATCCAAGCGGTCGGTCTTGATGTGCTTGTTGTAGTAGTCCCGCAGGTCGGCCGACTGCTCGGGTGGCACCAAGATCACCGTGGCGCCGCGTGCTTGGAGCCAGGCCGACAGCGGCACCCAGGCGTTGCGGGTCGGTTCGAGGATCACGGTCACCGACGTATCGGCGGGGATCTTGGCCCACAGGCGCTCGAGGTCGGCAGTCGTCGTGCGGAACCTCCACGACGACCAGAGGAACTCACCTCGCTCGTCGGCCAGGCTGGCCCGGTGGTCGGCCCGACAAGCGACGTCGATGCCCAACCTCACTTCCTTCATGGCTTGGTCCTTTCGCTGGACGGCTGATCGGTCGGCTCTCCGTCGTCGAGCAGTGCACGCTCCGCAGGGGTGTGACCATCCAGACATTCGAGAAGCAGGGGTCCGATTCTGTGATCGGCCGCCGAGTTCCAGAACAGGGATGCACGTGCGTCGGGAGGCTCGTCTGACAGACGATCACCGTTGTGGAGTCGAGCTGTCGCCCGCTCCGATCCCCGTAAAGTCAAGCCAGAAGAACCGACCCGACGCACCCTACGAAGGGCTTCCGCCAAATCGGTGGACGCCCGGAACCAACGCTAAATGTCCCCGAACGCCGGCCTGGAGACGTGTGGACCCCGTCAAAGAGGGGCAGTCGGAGAGTGCCATTGCAGAGGTGCAGCGCAGTCGCCGACCCGGCGTCCTGGTGGGATCTGGACCTGGAAAATTGGCGCGGAAATGGCGCGGAACTGCGAAAAACGGTGGTCGTTCGGGGTGCTCGATGGTCAGTGGCGAACGACCAAAAAGGGCTGATGAGCTGGACACTTCTGTGATTCCCGCACCGTGTCGGTAACTCCAAAATCCGGGCAGGCTCTGTTCGGGACGCAGAGGTCCCCGGTTCAAATCCGGGCAGCCCGACTCTGAAGGCCCTGTGCAAGGGCGCTCGGGGCGCCGAGTCCCCACTCGCGCCGGCCGGACGCGCCCCGCCCGGGTCGATCCCCCGGCGGTTCCAAACGACAAGGCCGTGGCCCCGGTCGCGTGCCCGTGTGGATCGCACCACGGATTCGGCGTGCTCGCGGGCGAACTCAGGAGCGAACGGCGGTGACGATGGCGGCCACGGACCGATCCACGTCCTCCTCGGTCGTGCGCCAGTTCGACACCGAGATGCGCATGTATCGACGACCGTGCCACGTGGTGGATCCCATCCAGCACTCGCCGGAGCGCTGCACGGCCGCCACCACGCGATCGGTCACCGTATCGTCGCCACCGAAGCGCACCAGCACTTGGTTGAGGACGACGTCGTTGCCGATCTCGATTCCCCCGACGGCGTCGAGTTGGGAAGCGAACCGCCGAGCCAGCGCGCAGCATCGCTCGACGAGCTCGGCGATCCCTTTGCGTCCGAGCTGGCGGATCGCGGCCCAGGTGGCCACGCCCCGGGCCCGTCGCGATGACTCGAGGACATAGTCCCCAGGAGAGCGCACGGCGGGCGGTGCCCCGCCGACCAGGTAGGCGGCCGAGTAGGCCATCGCAGCCGCATGGGCACCGGGGTGGGCGCAGAACGCGTAGCCCGCATCGTAGGGAACATTGAGCCACTTGTGGCCGTCGGTACCCCACGAGTCGGCGGCTTCGAGGCCCGTGACGAGATGGCGGGTGGTGGGGCTGGCTGCGGCCCACAGTCCGAAGGCCCCGTCGACGTGCACCCAGCCACCGTGCTCGTGGACGACCGGGATGGCGGCAGCCAGGTCGTCGCAGGCACCGGTGTTCACGTTGCCGGCCTGGAGGCACACGATGGTCGGACGGGGCTGCCCCTGCGCCAGCGCGGCGGCCAGTGCCTCGACCTCGATCGCACCGTTGGCGTCGGTGGCGACGGGTTCGAGGACACCGGCACCGAGGCCCAGGAGGCGCAGTGAACGGTCGATGGTGGCGTGTCGTTCGCCGTTGGCGACGACCCTGACGGAGGGCGCCCCGATGAGGCCGTCTCGTTCGACGTCCCAGCTGGCGTCTGCGAGCACCTTGTGCCGGGCAGCCGCCAGGCAGACCGTGTTCGCGCCCTGGGCTCCGGTGACGAAGCCGACGGAGACGCCCGCGGGCAGGCCGAGCAGGTCCGTGAGCCAGCCGCCGGCGATCTCCTCGACAGCGGCGGACGAGGGCGACGACAGATGGTTGTAGGCGGGCTGGTCCCAGGCCGTGACGAGGAGCTCCGCGGCGGTGGGAGCGGCGAGGGCGCCACCGACGACGAACCCGAAGTAGCGGGGACCGCTGGTGGCGACGACTGCCGGCTCTACGCCGGCGATCAGCTGGTCGATGACGTCTGAGGCCGGCGTCGGGTCCTCGGGTACGGGGCCCCCGATGGCGGCCCGGACGCCGTCAAGATCGACGGCCGGAAAGACGGGAGCGTCGGCGGCGGCGAGGCGGTACTCGGCCATGTGGGCGGCCGTTCGGTCGAGCAGAGGACCGAGGTCTTCCGGCGTCATGATCTCGATGTCGGCACGCCGGGTTGTCGTCGGGTCACCTCTGCCATCATGCCCGGTGTCCGCCGACGACGAGTTGCCCAGTCCCCGGATCGGTGCGACACCTGTTCACGAACGACCGGCGACCTGGCACGACTCGAGCAGGGATGGGAACGCGGCTCCAGGTAGGATCGGCATGCCGGCGGTGACCCGTACTCGTCACAGCCCTGGGGACTGAGGGAGAGAAGCGGGCATGAAGAAGAGCGAGGGGAAGGAGAGCGATTCTCCTTCTCAACTGATCGACGCGAGAATCAAGGAATTGGGCGACTGGCGGGGCGAGATGCTCAGCCGGCTCCGCACCTTGTTGAAGGAGGCCGATCCCGACGTCGTCGAGGAGTGGAAGTGGAGAGGGGTCCCGGTCTGGTACCACGACGGGATGATCTGCACGGGCGAGACCTACAAGAGCGTGGTGAAGATGACCTTTGCCAAAGGCGCGGCTCTCAAGGATCCTTCGGGCCTCTTTAACTCCAGCCTCGAGGGGGACACCAGGCGTGCCATCGACTTCCACGAGGGCGAGAAGATAGACGAGAAGGCGTTGAAAGCTCTCTTTCGCGCCGCCGTGGCCCTCAACAAGTCCAGAGCCCGAAGCTGATCCACGGAATCAGACGCCAGCAGCTGCAACGCGAGGAACCGGTCGTCATCGGCCCGGTGATGACGTTCGACCCTGTCGGAGCGTCCCAGCAGGGGCCATCATGGTGGTCGACCGAGTGTGACGACCCGGGGCGACGCATGCCTCGGGCATGTCCTGGTCCGAGGAGGTGAGACCCATGACGTGGTTCATGGGAGACAAGGTCGGTGCGCTCGACCTCCGGCCGCCCGTCGCCGTGGAAGCCACCGACAGCCTGCGCTCGGCTGCGTACACGCTGTGGCGCGAGAACGTCGGGGCGGTGGTCGTGCAGGACGGTGGCAGCACCCCACTCGGCATCCTCTCGGAGCGGGACGTGGTGACGCGGGCGGCGCGGGGGGAGGACCTCGACACGGTCACCGTCGGAGAGGCCATGAACACGCACCTGATCGCGGCCAGGTTGGGGGACACGACTCACGACGTCGCCTACCAGATGCTCGAGAACGGGATCCGGCACCTGCCCGTCCTCGACGACGCTGGCCGTGTGGTCGGGATGGTGTCGATACGCGACGTCCTGCGACCGGTCGTGGCCGGGGAGACCCACCAGCCGCGGGAGTGACGGGGCCCCTCAGCCCTCCCTGAGGGCCTCTTCGAGGATGCCGAGCCCTTCTTCGAGCAATGGGTCGGAGATGACGAGCGGTGGAAGCAGGCGGATCACGTTGCCGTGTGTGCCAGCGGTCAGGATGAGGAGGCCCTGCGCATGGCAGCGGGCCGCTACACGCTGGGCGGCCTCCGGATCGGGGGTGCGGCCCGGGCCGACTAGTTCGACCGCCACCATGGCGCCGCGGCCCCGGACCTCCCCCACCGGCCCGCCGGGGTCGACGAGGTTCCGCAACCGTCCCTTGGTCACCTCGCCGATGTGCGCCGCGCGGGCCAAGAGGCCCTGCGACTCGATGATGTCGAACGCGGCCAGGGCGGCGGCGCACGACAGCGGGTTCCCGCCGAAGGTGCCGCCGAGGCCGCCCTTGTGCACCGCCTCCATGAGGTCGGCCCGGCCCGTGATGCCGCCGATGGGCAACCCGCCCCCGAGGCTCTTCGCCGTCGTCATGAGGTCGGGCACGACCCCTTCGTGCTCGCAGGCGAACCAGGCTCCGGTGCGGCCCATGCCGGACTGGACCTCGTCGACGATCAGCAGGCTGCCGGCGTCGGCGCACCACTGCGCCAGCCCCGACAACCACCCGGGTTCGGGCACGACGAAGCCACCCTCGCCCGCGATGGGCTCGACGACGATGCAGGCCACCGAGCCCGCGCCCACGGTGGTCTCGATCAGCCCGATGACCTCGTCGAGGTGGCCGGCGTCGTGGAAGGGGTCCGAGTAGGGCGCCCGGTAGACCTCGGGAGCGAACGGGCCGAACCCGCGCTTGTACGGCATCGCCTTGCCCGTCAGGCTCATCGTGAGCAGCGTGCGGCCGTGGAAGCCGTGGTCGAAGGCCACCACGGCGTCCCGGCCGGTGGCGTAGCGGGCGATCTTGACCGCGTTCTCCACCGCCTCCGCACCAGAGTTGACCAGGAACGAGCGCTTTTCGTGCGAACCAGGGGAAAGCTCGTTCAGGCGCTCGCAGACGGCCACGTACCCCTCGTAGGGGGTCACCTGGAAGCAGGTGTGGGTGAACGCTCCCGCCTGGTCCCGGACCGCCTCGACGACCTCGGGGGCGCTGTTCCCCACGTTCGTCACCGAGATCCCCGAACCGAAGTCGATGAAGCGGTTCCCGTCGACGTCCTCGAGGATGCCCGCCGAGGCGCGCGCGATGAACACAGGCAGCGTCACGCCGACGCCGGTCGGGACCGCCGCCGCCCGCCGGGCTCCCAGCTCCAGCGAGCGCGGCCCGGGGATGGCGGTCCGGACAGACCGGCCGGCCGTCTCCGATCCCGTGGTGGCCGACGATGCCGTGTCCGAGGTCGCGCTCATGGCTCGACGTAGCTCATCACGTGCTTGACCCGCGTGTAGTCCTCCAGGCCGTACATGGAGAGGTCCTTTCCGTAGCCCGAGTGCTTGAACCCCCCGTGTGGCATCTCGGCCACCAACGGGATGTGGGTGTTGATCCACACGCAGCCGAAGTCGAGGCGCGCCGAGACGCGCATGGCACGGGCATGGTCCTTGGTCCACACCGACGACGCCAGCCCGTACTCGATGTCGTTCGCCAAGCGAACTGCCTCCTCTTCCGCGGTGAACCGCTGCACGGTGATCACCGGTCCGAAGACCTCATTCTGGACGATCTCGTCGTCCTGGACCACGCCGGACACCACCGTGGGCTGGAAGAAGAAGCCCCGGTCGCCCACTCGCTCCCCGCCCGTGCGGACCTCGGCGTTCTCGGGCAGGCGCTCGATGAACCCGCGTACACGTCGCAGCTGGTCCGCGCTGTTGAGCGGGCCGACGTCCGCTTCCGGGTCGTCCGGCCCACCGAGCGTCCTCCGCCCAGCCGCCTCGACGAGCGCGGCTACCAGCTCGTCGTGGACCGACGCCTGCACGAGCACCCGGGTGGCCGCCGTGCAATCCTGCCCGGCGTTGAAGAAGCCGGCCAGGGCGATGCCCTCAGCCGCGGCGTCGATGTCGACGTCGTCGAACACGACCACCGGCGCCTTGCCACCGAGTTCGAGATGGACCCGCTTGACGTCCTCGGCCGCGGCGCGGGCGATCTCGCGCCCCGCCCGGACGCTGCCGGTGATCGACACCATGCGGGGCACGGGGCTCCCGAGCAGCGCCGCGCTCACGTCGGCGTTGTGGCCGCAGACGACGTTCAGGACACCGGGGGGGAAGAACTCGGCGGCTACCTCGGCCAGAAAGGCGGTGCTGGCGGGAGTGGTGTGGGCCGGCTTGAGGACCACCGTGTTGCCGGCCGCGATGGCCGGGGCGAACTTCCAGACTGCCATCATCATGGGGTAGTTCCACGGCGTGATCTGGGCGCACACCCCGACGGGCTCGCGGCGGATGAACGACGTGAAGCCGGGCATGTACTCCCCCGCCGACCGGCCCTCGAGGACGCGGCACGCGCCGGCGAAGAACCGGATCTGGTCGAGGGTGGGCGGGATCTCCTCGGAGGTCGTGACACCCCGAGGCTTGCCCGTGTTGCGGCACTCGATCTCGACGAGCTCCTCAGCCCTGCTCTCGAGCGCGTCGGCGAACCGGAGGATGGCCCGGCTGCGCTCTGAGGGGGTGGTGATCGACCACGTCACGAATGCGTTCTCGGCCGCCTCGAAGGCTGCCGTCACGTCCTCGGTGCCCGAACGGGGCGCCGTGCCGTAGACGTCGCCGATGACCGGGTCGACCAGGTCGTAGGTTCCGCCGTCCCTGGCGGCGACCGAGGCCCCGTTGATGAAGTTCCGGACCGTTGTTTGACTCACGGCTGTTCCTCCTCTGGTCACTTCCACCAGTCGTTGCGATGCCCGAAGTCCTCAGGCCGAAGGAGTGCGCTCGTCGCAGCCCCACGTAGCGCCGTGCTCGTTGAGCAGGTCGAGGAAGGGCTCCGCCGGCAACGCCTCGGGGCCGATCACCCCGGGCATCGACCAGTCGCCCGAGTCGATCAGCTCCAGGGCCACGACCGGATTCATGGCGGTCTGCCAGACCACGGCCTGTGAGCCGAATTCACGCATGCACCACTGGTTGTCCGCCACGTGGTGCAGATAGACCTCCCGCGGATTGCCGTCCTTCCCCTTCCCGGTGACCCAGGTCCCGGCGCACGTCAACCCGTGCATGCGATCGCCGATGGTCGCCGGGTCGGGCAGGCAGGCGGCCACGACGTCCCGGGGCGAGACCTTGACGTCGTCGACGTCGACCGGGGTCGTCGAGTCGAGTCCCAGCTGATGGATGGTCTTGAGGACGCCGATGAACTCGTCGCCCAGGCCGTACTTGAACGTCACCCGGCGTGCGTCCACCCATCGCGGGATGAGCAGCACCTCCTCGTGCTCGACGTTCACGCACTCGACCGGGCCGATTCCTGCCGGGAAGTCGAACGTCTCGGGCTCGCTGAACGGCTCGGTGGTGAACCAGTCCCGGCCCTTTTCCCAGACCACGGGCGGGTTCAGACATTCCTCGATCGTGGTCCAGATGGAGAAGGTGGGGCAGAAGTCGTAGCCCTCGACGACGAGGTTGGCACCGTCACGCACGCCGACCTCGTCGATGGACGAGAACAGCTTGTCAGCCGCGTAGCGGGCGAAGATGTCCGAGAGCCCGGGCTCGACCCCCATGCCGCAGAGGGCCATGAGTCCACGCTCCTCCCACTCTTGGGCCAGGGCGAACTGTTCGTCGCCCAGTTTCACGCCGGGGGCGTGGTACGGGTCGGTCGGGTGCGGGTGCGACAACGACATGGCCATGTCCATGTAGGTCACCCCGGCCGTCAGCGCCGCCCGGAAGATCGGCATCACGAACCGGGGGTCGACCGCGTTGAGCACGGTGGTGATGCGCTCCGCCTGCAGGAGCTCCACGACCTCGGACTCCTTGCTGGCGTCGAGCTTGTACGCCGCGAAGCGATCGCCGGCGCCCGCCACGGCCGCCTGCGCCCGGGATAGGTCGTGGTCCGCCACCGCGACGCGCTCGAAGAGTCCCCATTTGGCCACGGTCCGTACCGCAGCCGTCCCGACACCTCCGGCACCGACGACGAGCACACGCATGCTCCGCCCCTTCCTGGTCGTTCCCTGGCCGCACCAGTGGCGGCGGGTCTCCTCACTGCTGCTCCAGTGTGCGTCGGAGCGCCGGGCAGGCGCTAGGGCAAGAGGTCCCGACGGAGCTCACGGCGCTGGCCCCCACAGGACGACGGTGACCAAGGACCCTACGTATCGGACGCCACAGTCGCGAAGATGGGTCCGTGAGCAGGGTTCCCGACGCCCACCACGAGACGGACCCCCGGGCCCGGCGCCATGTCAACCAGGTGCTGGCGCACATGGAGGCCAAGGACCCCAGTGAGCTGGAATTCCATCAGGCCGTTCGCGAAGTGTTCCGGTCGCTCGAGCCGGCACTGCACCGCGACCCGCGCTATCTCGACGCCCGGATCCTCCAGCGGCTCGTGGAACCCGACCGGGTCATCAGCTTCGGCGTCAACTGGGTGGACGATCGCGGGAAGATCCACGTCAACCGCGGCTACCGCGTCCAGATGAGCAGCTCGATCGGGCCCTACAAGGGCGGCCTACGGTTCCACCCGACCGTGAACCAGGGAGTCCTGAAGTTCCTGGCCTTCGAGCAGACCATCAAGAACTCCCTGACCACCTTGCCCATGGGGGGCGCCAAGGGTGGGTCCGACTTCGACCCCAAAGGTCGCAGCGACTCGGAGCTCCGGCGATTCTGCCAGTCGTTCATGATGGAGCTCTACCCATACATCGGTGAGTTCACGGACGTACCTGCCGGGGACATCGGCGTGGGCGAGCGCGAGATCGGCTATCTCTTCGGCCAGTACAAGCGCATCGCCAAGCGCTTCGTGGGCTCGCTCACCGGCAAGGGGGTGAAGTGGGGGGGCTCGGCCATCCGCCAGGAGGCGACGGGGTACGGGCTCGTCTACTTCGCCCGCGAGATGTTGACCGTCCGCGGCGAGGGCCTCGATGGGAAGACGTGCCTCGTCTCGGGGAGCGGCAACGTGGCGCAGTTCACCGTCGAGAAGCTCCTCGCCATGGGGGCCCGCCCGGTCACCCTCTCGGACTCTGACGGCTTCGTGCACGATCCGGACGGCATCGACGCCGAGAAGCTCGCCTGGGTCAAGCAGCTCAAGAACGAGCGCCGGGGCCGGATCAGCGAGTACCCCGGCCGCTTCCCCTCCGCCACCTACCAACCGTTGACCGGAGGCGGCGTGAACCCGCTCTGGAGCGTGCCGGCCGACTGCGCGTTCCCCTGCGCCACCCAGAACGAGATCAGCGAGAGGGACGCCAAGAACCTGGTCGCCGGCGGCGTGCGGCTGGTCGCCGAGGGGGCGAACATGCCCTCGGTCCCAGCCGCGGTCGAGCAGTTCGGGGCCGCCGGGATCCTGTTTGCCCCGAGCAAGGCGGCCAACGCCGGCGGCGTGGCCGTCTCGGGGCTCGAGATGGCCCAGAACATGCAACTCACCCACTGGTCGTCGGAGGAAGTCGACCGCAAGCTCCAGGAGATCATCATGCGCATCCACCAATCGGTCCGGGCGACCGCCGCGGACTACGGCCGGCCGGAGGACTATGTGCTCGGGGCCAACATCGCCGGGTTCGTCAAAGTGGCCGACGCCATGCTCGACGAGAGCCCGATCTGAGATGACCACGACAGAGGTCTCGGCCGTCGCCGGGGCACACCCCGCTGAGGAGGGAGTGGAGAAGGGCCTCAAGTCGGACGCCCTGAGCCTGGTCTCCAACATCGTCATCGGCGTGGCATCCACCGCGCCGGCCTACAGCCTGGCCGCCACGCTCGGCCTGATCGTGGTCGCCGTGGGCGTGCTCTCGCCGACGATCGTGGTCCTGGCGTTCGTGCCGATGCTGTTCGTCTCCATCGGGTACAGCGAGCTCAACAAGGTGGACCCCGACTGCGGAACCACCTTCACCTGGGGCACCCGCACGTTCGGTCCCTGGGTCGGCTGGCTCGGTGGCTGGGGCATCGTCGCCGCCGACGTCCTGGTCATGGCCAGCCTGGCCCAGGTGAGCGGCCAGTACGCCTTCCTGCTCTTCGGAGCGGACGGCATCGGCAACAACCCGACCAGCGAGTGGGTCCTGCTGGTCGGCGTCCTGTTCATCGCACTCCTCACCTACGTCTGCTACCGAGGCATCGAGCTGTCGGCCCGGGTGCAGCGCATCCTCTTGAGCATCGAAGTCGGCGTCCTGATGCTCTTCGCCGTCGTGGCCCTGGTCCGGGTGGCCATCGGAAAGGCTCCCGCCAGCCACCTCGTCCCGGGCTGGGAGTGGTTCAACCCGTTCCACGGTCCCTCGTTCTCCAAGGTCGTCGGCGGCCTGCTCCTCATGCTGTTCATCTACTGGGGCTGGGACACCTCGGTGTCCATCAACGAGGAGACCGAGGACCGGACACGCAACCCGGGCCTGGCCGCCATCATCTCGACCGTCCTGCTCCTCGTCATGTACTTCGTCGTCACCCTGGCCGCCCAGAGCGTCGCCGGGGTGGGCACCAAGGGGATCGGGCTGGCCAACCCGGACAACTACGGCAACATCTTCTCGGGGCTGGGCCACGCCGTGTTCGGCAGCGCCTGGTACGGCACCCTGGCCGTCAAGCTCCTGATCCTCATGGTGATCAGTTCGGCCGTCGCCTCGACGCAGACGACCATCCTCCCCACGGCGCGCACCACTCTCTCCATGGCGACCTACAAGTCGATCCCCGACGCGTTCGGCCGGGTACACAAGCGCTACTTGACCCCCACCGTGTCGACGGTGACCATGGGTGCGGTGTCGATCGTGGTCTACATCGCCTTCAACCACCTGGCCGGGGGCAACCTGATCCCCGACTCGGTCACCGCCATCGGCATCTTCATCGCCTTCTACTACGGCCTGACCGGGTTCACCTGCACCTGGTACTACCGCAAGAACCTCCGGCGGAGCCGGCGCGACCTTTGGATGAAGGGGATCCTCCCGACGATCGGGGGCTTGATGCTCTGGTTCGCCATGTTCTGGAGCGTCTGGCAGGACTGGAACTACGACAACACCCAGGCTCAGAGCTACACCTCCTGGCACCTGCCTTTCGCTCCTCATTCGAACGTCGGCGGTGTCTTCCTGATCGCGGCCGCCGCCATCGTCGTGGGCCTCGTCTGCATGGTCCTGATGCGCTTCGCCAGCCCAGCGTTCTTCCGCGGCGAGACGCTCAACCGGACCACCCCCACGATGGTCCCCGAGGACAGCGGCGCCCCCGTGACGGGGTGACGCCGCCGGTCGGGGTGCGACGTAGCGTGGCGAATCGAGCCGGACATGCACCTCACGCGCGGCGACTGTGGTCGAACGACCCCGGTGGCGGCGCGACCTCCTGATTACGCTTCGGGCGCACGCGATCGCCCGCGGAAAGGTCACGTCCATGACTGTTCACCACTCGCACTACCACGTGGGCATCATCGTGCCCGACGTCGCCGAAGCCCGTGCCCGTTTCACCGAGCTCCTCGGGGTCACGTGGGGCCCCGTGATGCACCTCGACACCGTCCCCTACCGCGATGGCGCCGGGAACGACCTCGAGCTCCCCACCACGATGTGCTACTCGACCGGTGACCCGTGCCTCGAGCTGGTCCAGGAGGTCCCCGGCACCGTCTGGGCCAGGAACGACCACAGCAACTTGCACCACATCGGCTACTGGAGCGACCAGCTCGCCGCGCAGAGCCGGGAGCTTGCGGCTGTCGGGTGCCCGCTCCAGCTGTGCGGGCGCGCCGGCGAGGACGTCCCGGTGTCGTTCACGTACCACCGCGACGACGACCTCGGCGTGCGCATCGAGCTGGTCGACGCCTCGATGCGCGACACCATGAACTTCCTGTTCCAGCCCGATCCCGGCCCGAGCTAGCGCGCCTCGCCCCACGCGGCCGCGACCAGGTCGCGCCGGACGGTGTCGGGGTCCTCTCCGAGATCGAGGGCGTGGCGTACGAGAGCCTGTCGGCGCCGATGCGTGCGCTGCTCGAGGGCCTGACGGCCGTCCACACGGCTGCGACCTTCGGCCACCCCGAGACCGAGATCTACTGCGCGAGCACCGCCGTCTACGCGTCCTCCGAAACCGGCCGCTTGAAAGCGCTCCCCGTCGACGAGCGCCAGAACTCGATCTAGCGCAAGGCCGGCCTAGGAGGTCCGGCGCACGTCGCGACCCCCCGCGGCCAGCGCGTCCAAGAGATCGCCGAGGAACCCCACCTGGCCCTTCAGGAGCTTCGCCCGGGCCCGCTGGACCGCCATCCACTCGACCCGGTCCACCTCTGGGTACTCGCGCACCTGTCCCGAGCCCCTCGGCCACTCCAAGGAGAACGTGTTGCTCCGCGCTCCGGTGAGGTCGAGGTCCCCCTCGAGCCCCCAGACCTTCACCCGCTTGCCGCCCGGCTGGACCCGCTCCCCGAGGAAGAACGCCGTTCCGGAGGGAGGAGCCAGACCGATCTCCTCGCGGAACTCCCGGAAGGCGGCCTCACGGGGGTCCTCGTCCGGACCGTGCTCCCCCTTGGGCACCGACCAAGCCCCGTCGTCCTTCCGGGCCCAGAATGGGCCACCGGGGTGGGCGACCAATACGTCGACGGCGCCATCGTCCGACACCCGGAACAGCAGCAGACCCGCACTCGTGGCTCCCATCGGCGTCCGCCATCCTCCCACCACCGGTCGTACCGCGCACGATGACGCGACCCCACTCGGGCCAGCGGCGTCGATAGGCTGGCCGCTGTTCCGGTCCCCCAAACCGGAGCCTTCTCGGGGGCATGGGCGTCGGCCGTCCGAAGGGCCGCACGTCGACCGATCACTACGAGATGAATCCACCTGATCCCGAGAACGATCCCGTCCACCGAGGGCTCCACGAGCTCGGACGGCAGATCGACGAGCACGAGCTGGCCGCCGATCCTTCGGGCCCCTCAGCCGGTGCGCAGCCGCCCGAGGAGGTCACACCCGACGAGCCACCGGTGGACGGCGATGGCCCCGCCGATGCCCCCGTCGAAGATCCGGCCGATGACCCGGCCGATGACCCGGCCACCAACCCGGTCGAGCGGGGCCTCCACGAGCTGGGCCTGCAGATCGAGGAGGCCAACCGACAGCCCCACCGGAGTGTCCCGGACCTCACCGGCACGGTGGAGCGCCGGGGCCCGGCGCACGCCGCACCCAAGAGGCGGTCCTACCGGCGGACAGCCGCCTGGATCGGGGGCACGCTCCTGCTCGTCCTGGTCCTCATCTCGGGCGCCGTGGCCGGCTACGGGTGGTACCTCAACCACGAGATCCACCGGATCGACCTGCGGAACCTGACGTCGTCACCCGTGAAGGGGGTGGACGCCGGGACGCAGAACATCCTCATGATCGGCTCGACGGACCGCTGCGCACTGAAGGTCCAGAACCCCGCCTACGGGCTGTGCTCCCAGGGCGTGAACGGCGTGAACAGCGACGTCGTGATGATCCTCCACCTGAATCCGACCACGCACTCGGTGTCGATCCTCTCCATCCCACGCGATCTCTTCGTGCCCAACGCGCGCAAGGAGGGTGCCAACAAGATCGACGCCGCGCTCTACCAAGGGCCGGACCAGCTCATCGCTGCGATCGAGGAGGACTACGGGATCCCGATCCAACACTTCGTCGAGCTGAACTTCGACAGCTTCATCAACGTGGTGAACGCGCTCGGTGGGATCAAGATGTACTTCCCCGAGCCGGTCTTCGACGCCTGGTCCGGGTTGAACATCCAGACGACTGGGTGCATCCAGCTCAACGGCACCCAGGCGCTCCAGGTCGTGCGCGCACGCCACTTGCAATACAAGGGTCGGGGCGTCACCACGACCAACCCCAACTACTGGCCAAAGGAGACACAGAGCGACCTGGCCCGGATCCGGCGCGACCACGAGTTCCTGCGTGTGCTCGGCGCGGCCGTGAAGCAGAAGGGCCTGAGCAACCCCATCACGGACCAGCAGCTGGTGTCAGGCGTGGTCGGCCAGCTGACCGTCGACTCGGGACTCTCGGCCAGCGACATGATCGGCCTCGTCCTCGGCTACCACAACGTGAACGTGGGCTCGGCGCCGCAGCTCACGCTGCCGGTTCAGGTCGACCAGTTCGGCGACTACATCTACAAGGGCGGTGCCTACGGTGACATCGAATTCCCGTCCGAGCCGCTCGACCGCAACACGGTGAAGCAGTTCCTCGGGCTCAGCGCGGCCAACGCCGACACCTACGCGGGAGGTGCCTTGCCGGCGCCTTCGACGGTGACCGTCTCGGTGCTCAACGGGTCGGGCGCGTACAACCAGGCGACCGACACGGCGCAGAGTTTCCGGGCGCTCGGCTTCGGCATCGGGAAGATCGGCGACAGCGCCCCGGTCGGCCGGGAGGCCGAGACCGTCGTCTACTACGGGGCCAAGACCCCGGCGGCACGGGCGGCGGCTCAGGTGGTGGCCGGCTCCCTGTCAGGAGCGGTGGTCATGGCGTACGACCCCACCATGGTGTCGCCCGGGTCACAGGTGACCGTGGTGACGGGCACGGACTTCTCAGTCGACGCCCCGCCACCGCCCACTCCCACTACTGCCGCCGGGAAGACGACGGGGAAGGTGGCCACAGCTGTGAAGGGCGCCACGACGACCACGACAACCACCACGACGCCGGCCACAACCGGCAACACCGGGAACTCCGGCGCATTCCAGGCGCCGACCCCCACCGTGGAGCCCCTGGCACCATGGGACCCCCGCTCGTGCACCCCGAGCGGGGGCGAGGGCGCCTGAACCCGGTCACGACGGTCCGGCCCGCTCAGGCGAAGATCTCGCCCCCGTTGGTGTCGAGCGCCTGCCCAGTCATGGCGCGGGAGAGGTCCGACGCCAGGTACACGATGGACGCCGCGACGTCCTCGTCGCTCGGGATCCTGCCCAGGGGCACCCGGGCGTTCAGCTCGTCGACCACCACCTGCGCCGGGACGCCTCGCCCGGTCGAGGTCATCTCGATGTAGATGTCCACCGAGGGGCCGGCCATCCAGCCCGGCACCACGGCGTTGACCCGCACATTGGAGGGGCCGAGCTCGTAGGCCAGGACCCTGGTCGCGGTCAAGAGCGCGCCCTTCGAGATGGCATACCCGCCCTGAGCCGGCTGCGGCTGGCGGGCCACCATGGAGGCGACCATGACGACGGAGCCGCCGCCGCGCTCACGCATGGCGGGCAGGGCGGCACGCGTCATCTGGAGCGAACCGAAGAGGTTCGTGTCCATGATCTTGCGCCAGGCGTCCAGGTTGACATCCTCGAAACTCCGGAACGCGTCGAAACGGAACGCGTTGTTGACGAGCACGTCCACCCCACCGAACTCGGCGCGCGCCGCCTCGACCAGCCGGGCGCAGGCCTCGGCGTCGGTGATGTCCGTCGGCACCGCGATCGCCCGCGTGCCCAGCGCGAGGACCTCGCTGAGCACCTCGTCAAGCGACGACTGCCGACGTGCCGCCAGCACGAGGTCGGCCCCGTGCGCGGCCAGCGCGCGCGCTGCCTGGCGCCCGAGACCGGGGCCGATGCCCGACACGATGCAGGCCTTGCCCGACAGGAGCCCCGCGCTTGGGACCGTCTCCACCCCGTTGTCCGTTGCAGTCATGGGGCGCAGCGTAGGGCAGAGCGCCACGGTGGGCAGGCGCCCATCCGCGCCGTCGTCACACCGGGCTGAGATGATCGGCAACGGGGACGCGGCGAAGGAGGGCCATGGCGATCTGCACGCACTGTGGCGGCGAGATGACCGAGGGCATCAGCTGCCTGACGGATCCCATGGTGATCGGCGACAGGGCCTACCCTCGCATCCGCTGGGGACAGGAACCGAGGCCCCGGCACCGCTATGAACCCGAGGAATGCAGGGACTGCGGCACCCCACTCGGCGGGGCGCACCATCCGGGCTGCTGCATGGAGCGGTGCCCGGCGTGCCACGGGCAGGCCATCGGGTGCGGGTGCGTGCCCGAGCCCGAGTGCGGGGCGACACTCTCGCGCACCGGTCGCTGCCGCACCCACGTCCTGCGCCGGGTCGGCTGGCGCTGACCTCAGGCCCTCGTCCCGGGGCTCGACCAGCACGCCGAGGGGTCGAGAGGCGTCGCTCAGGCCGGCAGCGCTCCGTCACGGTCGAGGCCGGCCATGAACTCCACGGCCTTGGGCACGTCCCGCCCGCGTCCGGCCACGAACCTCTGCATGGTGCGGGGCACATAGAGCTCGAAGTCACCCCGCTCGAGCTGCCGGCGCAGCGCACGCGCCATCACCGGGGCTGGGATCGGGTCGGCACCGTTGGAAGACACGGCCAGCTCGTCGTCCCCGTCGGCATCCGAGGAGACCTCGATCAACGCCGGGTACACAAGGTGGAAGCGGATGGGCCCGAACCACTGCTCAGCGGCCAGGGCCTCGAAGTAGGCCGTCAGGGCGGATTTCGCCGCGGCATAGGCCGCCTCGCCGGGCGTGGAGGTCCGCGCCGCCATGGAGGAGATCGTCGCCACGTGCCCCGATCCGCGCGCCTGCATGGCCGGCAGTGCGGAGAGCGTGAGCTGCACGGGCGACAGGTAGTTGATGCGTAGCTGGGCCTCGAGGTCGGCGACCGGCGTCGTGAGCGACCGGCTGTGGAAGGTCTGCCCGGCGTTGTTCACCAATACGTCGATCCCGCCGAGCTCGTCCTCGACCCGGTGCACGAAGGCGTCGAGGCGGTGCAGCTCCGAGAGGTCGACCGTCCACGAACGGGACTCCGGGGACGTTCGCCGGCAGTCCTCGAGCACCGACGCCAGGCGATCGGCGCGTCGTGCACAGATCCCCACTGTCGCACCCTGGCCGGCCAAGTCCCGGGCCACGGCCGCCCCGATCCCCGAGGACGCGCCCGTCACCAGCACGCGCGTCCCCGCCCAGCTGCTGATGGAGCCACTCATGGCAGTCCCCCCTTCTCGAGCAAGTCGACCGGATCCTGCATCCGGACCATGCCCAGATAACCCCCGCCCCGGCTGATGCTGTCGTGCACGGCGTAGCCCAGGATCTCCTGCGCCTGCCGGGGCAGCGTCGCCGCCACTTCGGGCGGTGTGGAGAGGTAGTTGTTCTCCTCCGTGCGGAGCCAACCGAGGCAGTAGCTGAGGTGTGCGCCCCTTCGGGGCATGGACGTGGTGTTGGCGCCTCCGGAGTGGATGGTGCCGCCCAGGTAGACCACGGCGGATCCGGCCGGCATCTCGGCGTAGGCGATCTGCTCGGGCTGCGGTGGCGGCTGTGCCATCTGCTCGGCCGGGGACAGGTTCCGGTCGGGCCAGCGGTGGCTCCCAGGCACGACCCGCGTCGCCCCGTTCGCGCGGGTGAATTCCACGAACGCGATGACCGAGGCGAGCTGCAGCTCAGGGGACGGCTTCGGGACGTCGCTCCACACGGCCTCATCGCGGTGGAGCCACTGATCGTCCGCTCCCGGGCCGCGTTGGAGCAGGTGCCCCAGGTTGAGCTGGTAACGGGCGCACGAGGGCAGGAGCACGCGGTCGCAGAGAGCCAGCAGCACCGGATGGCACATCACGTCGACGGCGAAGGTGCGCGAGAGACCGGGCATGCCGGTGACCTGCCTGGTCTGCGGGCCGTGGAAGGCGGAGAGCACCGGGTTGAAGAGCGGCTCGTCGGGATCGGCCGCCGCCACGGCCGCGTCGACCTCGTCGTTGACGCGGGCCACGACATCGGGGTCCAAGAGGTCGTCGACGATGACGGCGCCGTCGCGAAGCAGGATGGCATTGATGTGGTCGGGATCGGCGCCCGGCCGGACGTGTTCAACGGTTGCCGTCACGCACCCATCTTGTCCGGCGCGTCCCCGTCGTGCACCGAGAACGCGCGCGACCCGGCCACCCAGGTCTCCGACACGGCCGGGGGCTGCTCGGCGTCGAGTGGGCCTTCGAGGACGACGAGATCGGCCTGGAGCCCGGGCTCCAGCCGTCCACGCTCGTCCTCCTGGGCTCCGGCGAAAGCCGCTCCAGCCGTGTAGGCCCGTAGCCACGTCTCGTATGGGAGCGACTGTCCGGCACCGATGACGGTGCTTTTCGAGGTCAGGCGGGTGACCCCGCGGGCCGAGGTCAGCAGCGGCTCGTCGAACGCGGCAGGGCGCGTCGGAAGAAGCGGCGATCGGAACGCCGGCGTCGTCCAGGTCGGCAAACGGCATCCATGTCGCCTCTTCGAGCTCGAAGCCGTCCACGGCGCCACCCATGTGGTGCACGAAGCCGGGCTGCACGACGGCGACCGCGCCGAGCTCGCGCATCCGGCGCGCCTGCTCCGGGCCGAGCAACGTGGCGTGCTCCATCCGGAAGCGGTGGTCCCGCTCCTCGTGTCGGCGCGCCGCTGCCGCGAACGCGTCCAGGGTGGCCTCGGCTCCCCGGTTGCCGATGGCGTGCACCGCGACGCGGAAGCCGCGCGCCACGACCGCGTCCACCTGGGCCTCCAGGTCGTCGAACAGCAGACCGAGCGAGATCGCGTGCCCATGTGTATGGCCACCGATGGCCGGGAGCACACCCCCGTCGGCGAACAGCTTGACCGCTCCGACGCGCAGCCGACTCGACCCCTCGCCGCTAACCGGCCCTTCGAGTCTGGACGCGTCGAGTGGGCCGAGCAGCGCCTCTGCGTGCGGCATGATCATCACGCTCACGGGCAGACGGCCGGCGTTCTCCAGCGCGGCGTACATTGCCTCGGCGGAGGGCGGGCATGCCGCGTCGTGCACACAGGTGACGCCCTCGGCCAGCAGCCGGCGCGCCGCGGCCTCGACGTGCTCGCCCCAACGGTCCGGGTGGCGGTACGGTGCCATCGACCGGGCGTGCGCCTGGCTGAACGCTCGTTCCACCAGGACGCCGTTCAAACGCCCCGACGAGTCCCGCCCCAGCTGACCGCCGGGCGGATCGGGTGACGAGTCGGACAGCCCGAGGGCGTCGAGGCCGGCCGACGACACGACGCACTCGTGGTAGCTGTAGTGCACTGCGATGACCGGACGTTCGATCCCGAGGGCGTCGAGGTCCACCCGGGTCGGCGTGAAGCCGTCTTCGAGGTCGCTCCAGCCGATGCCCCGGACCCAGTCGGCTTCCGGCTCGGCGGCCGCCTGGGCCAGGAGCGGCGCCCCCAGGCCGTCGGCGTGGCGAGCGCGGGACAGGTCGGCCCACCGCGGATGGAGCGCCGCGATGCACAGATGCGTGTGGGCGTCGATGAAGCCCGGGGCGAGCGTGCGGCCCCCGAGATCGACCACGTGTGCCGTCGGGTAGCGATCGCGCAGCCCCTCGGGCCCCACGGCCACGATCCTGTCGCCGTCGACCACCACGGACCCCACCAGCGAACGCGACGGCTCCATGGTGAGGATCGGCCCTCCCGTGAACAGGGTCAGCATGCCAACATTCTGTGCCACGGCCCTCCTCCCTGTTCCGCCCCCTGCGATCGAGGTCCGGCCCGGGTCCATGTGGGACCGCATGCAGGCGAACCGCCGGGCGTGCACACCCTCAACAGGCGGTTCGTCGAACACGGCGTCGTGGACATGACGCCGGCCGTCGGGATCAGCTCACGACGGCCGAGCGGAAGGCGTGCACCAGGCCGCGGAGGAAGTCCCGAGCCTCGGCGTCGTCGTCGGGGATCGGGACCGCCATCCTGAAGTCGGTGACGCCGGCCGCCACCAGAGGGGGCACGGCCACCATCGTCCGCTCGATGTCGACCTCCCCCGCTTCGATGCGGGCCGTCCGCAGGTGGCCCACGACCCTGAGGCCGGACGCGTCGTGCCCGATGGCGTCCAGGGCCGCTCGCATCTGTGTGATGCCGCTGACGACGTCGGACGCCGCCGCCCCCCACGGGATCCAGCCCGACCCGAAGCGAACGATGCGGCGCGCCACCCGCGTGTGCACGGTGCCGGCGACCCAGATCGGCACGCCACCCTCCTGCAGCGGCTTGGGCATCATGTGGATGCCCTCGAACTGCAGCTCGGGCGATGCATAGCTGGCGCGCGGCTCACGCCAAAGCGACTGGCAGACCTCGAGGGAGTGGTCGAGGAGCCGGCCACGGCCCCCGAAGGACAGGCCGGCCGCTTCGTACTCCTCGCGCTGCCACCCGACGCCAACCCCGAGGTCGAGCCGGCCGTCCGACAGGACGTCGAGCGTCGCCGCCGTCTTGGCGAGGACGGCCGGCCGGCGCAGCGCGGCGATCAGGATGTTCGTGCCCAGCCTGATCTGCGTTGTCATGCCGGCCAGCACAGCCAGCGTCGTCAGCGGTTCGAGCCAGTGGCCGTCGGGCCCGGTGGGCTGCCTCCCCCCGGCCTGGCCGCCGATCTCGGGCCGGCCGTACTCCTCCAGGCGCTCGCCGAAGACGATGTGGTCCGAGACGACCAGCCGGTCGACACCGGCCGCGTCGAGCAGTCGGGCCTGGCGGAACAGCGGGGTCCACCCGCCTGGGTCCTCGGCGGCGAACGTGGTCAGGCTCACCGAGAGCTGCGGGCCAGAGACGGGCCCCGTCACCGCTCCGCCGGCCGTCGCGCCCCGACGTCACGCGTCTCACGTCCGTCGGTGTGCAGGGTCCGCTGCACAATGCGCCACTCGCCGTCCGCGCCCCGACGGCACAGGTCCTCGTAGCGGATGTACAGCACCGTGTCCTCGATTCGGCCACCCAGGGCCTTCCAGTGGTGCGCGACGCAGTAGGTCTCGCTGCGTACGGTGTCGTCACCCTCGACGCTGAAGAGGCACTGTGCAACAAGATGAAAGGTCCTGTCGTAGCGCGCGATCCGGTCGATGACGGCGGCCAGCTCTCCGTGGCCTCGCATGACGCGTGGAGCGGCGGCCGACCCCTCCGGCGGGAGGATCGTGAGCGAGCCCTCGGGATCGAAGGCGCTGAGGAAAAGATCGACATCACGGTGGTCGACCCCCGCCGCGTAGCGTGCCGCCGGGGTCGTGCGTGGGTCCGTAGTGACGGGGAGCATGCCGACCTCCGGGTCGTGTGCCTCTGCGAGGCGTCCGGCTACCCTCGGGACAGTACCCGCCTGGGGCCCCAGGGCGTCGACGGCGTGCTCGACCTGCCGGGGCACGCGCCGATCGAGCTCCGCCGGGGCACGAACACACTGAGGTCCACACCGGAGGGACGGACGGACGGAGAGAGGACGACGCGTGCCCGACGAGCTGGCCGACATCGAGGCCATCAGACAGCTGAAGGCCCGCTACTTTCGGACCCTGGACCAGAAGGACTGGGACGGCTACCGGGCGGTGTTCACCGACGACGTGGTGGTGGACACCACCGACGACACCGGGCCGGGGAGCGAGATCGCGGGAGGGGACGCCTACGTCGAGTGGCTGATCCCGATCCTCGCCGACGCCATCACCGTCCACCACGGGCACATGGGTGAAGTCGTCGTCACGGGACCAGATACCGCATGGGGCATCTGGTCGATGGAGGACCACATCTGGTTCCCCCCGGGGACCGGCCTGGGCCGGATGTGGGGGACGGGCTGGTACGAGGAGGAGTACCGCCGCGTGGAAGGAGGTTGGCGGATCGCCCGCCTGAGGCTGCGCCGGCGGCGCGTCGAGCTCGACGGTTCGCAGGTCTTCCCACCGCCGCCGGACGCCTAGCATCGCCACGCCCGCACGAACCCGCCAGCCTCGCGTCGCGTTGGGAGCTGACCGCGTCGACCTGGGAGGATGACCTCGGTAGTTCACGGCTACCGACCGGCGAGGTGGCGAGGGAAGAGGAGGATCCTGTGGTGGATGCGTCGCAGTCTGCACTGCAGCGGTACCAAATGGACGGCCAGGACCTGCCGTGGCTGCTGGCCCATCGGGCCGAGCACCGGGCGACGCATCCGGCGCTGATCTGGGACCCGCTCGGTGGAGCCGTCCACTCCTGGAGCTATCAGGAGCTCTGGGACGACGTACGCCGGCTTGCCGCCGGGCTCCACGCCCGGGGAGTGAAGGTCGGCGACAAGGTCCTCCTCCACGCCGACAACTGTCCCGAGCTGGTCCTGGCCTGGCTCGCTTGCGCCACCGTCGGGGCCGTGGGGGTGACGACCAACACCAAGTCGGTGGCCGAGGAGGTGGCATGGTTCGCCGAGAAGGCCCAGTGCGTGGCCGCCATCACCCAGCCCCAGTACGCCGAGGTGGTGGCCAACGTGGGACCGGACGTCGCCTGGGTGGCGGTCACCCCGCCGACGGAGGACGCGCCGGTCACCGCGGTCGACCACCGGTTCGTATCGTTCGACGGACTGTTCGGCGAGGTGGACGACTGGCCCGGACGGGAGATCGAACCCCTGCTGCCCTATTGCATCATGTTCACCTCGGGCACCACGTCCAAGCCCAAGGGCGTGGTCCACACCCATGCCAACGCCATCTGGGCCAGCCGGACCGGTGCCCGCAACATCGACCTCGGCCCCGAGGATCGCTACCTCGTCTACACCCCTTTCTTCCATGTGAACGCCCAGACATGGTCGCTCCTGCCGGTCTTCGCCATGGGCGCCACGGCGGTCCTCGTCCCCAAATGGTCCTCCAGCCGGTTCTGGGAGACCGTGCAGCGACACGAGATCACCCACTTCTCGCTCATGCCCTTCACGATGTCGACCCTCATGGTGCCCGACCGTCCCCACACCTCGTTGCGGGTCGGTGTGTTCGGCCTCATCGTCCCCAACGCCAGGGATGTCTTCGGTTGCGAGGTCTACGCCGCCTACGGCATGACCGAGACAGTGATCCACGCAATCACCGGTAAGCCATCGGAGCATCCCGAGCTGATGTCGATGGGCCGGGTCACCCCAGGCTACGAGCTGGCCGTCGTCGACCAGGCGACCGGGGAGCTGTGCGAGGTGGGGCGGACCGGCGAGCTCTGGCTCCGGGGGGTCCGGGGCATCGAGCTGTTCCTCGAGTACTTCGACAACCCCGAGGCCAACGCCAAGAGCTTCGAGGACGGGTGGTTCAAGACCGGCGACATGGTGAAGATGACCGCCGGCGGCACCGTCACCTATGTCGAGCGCGATGCCGACCTCCTCAAGGTCGGGGGTGAGAACGTCTCTGCTCGCGAGGTGGAGGAGGTGGCGTCCACCGTCGTCGGCGTGGCCAAGGTGGCCGTGGTGGGCAAGAAGCACGATTTCCTCGACCAGGTCGCCGTGGCGTTCGTGATCAAGTCGCCGGACGCCCCCGAGGACGCGAGCCTGACCGAGCAGGTCATCGGCGCCTGCGCCGGGCGGTTGGCCAGCTTCAAGGTTCCACGCGCCGTCTACTACGTCGACGACTTCCCGACCGGCAACTTCGACAAGCTCCTGAAGAACCAGCTCCGCCAGATGGCGGACGCCCAGCCGGCGGTTGACTAGACGTCGTTCACATGCACACCTGCCTCCCCCCGGCTCCAAGCCTGGGAGCCGCTGCCGGTATCGGCACCTACGAAGCGCCCGTCCTCGCCCCGCCACTGTGTCAGTTCGTGATCTTCCCCTTGACATCTCCGTCCGGCATGATACCTTGATATCAAGATACTGGGCCCCAAGAGAGCGGGCGGACGAGGAGAGGTGGACACATGGCACAGGCAACGCTGCTGGTTCGGCACGAGGTCGAGGACTACGCCGCATGGCGCTCGGCGTACGACAGCGTGGAGGGACTGCGCAAGGAGCACGGCTGCACCGACGCCGAGGTGCTGGCCGACCCGGCCGACAAGCAGGACTTGTTCGTCCTGCACCGGTTCCCCACCTTGGAGCAGGCCGAGGCCTTCGCCGGCAGCAACGAGCTGCGCGAGGCCATGGGGCGCGCCGGGGTCAAGGGCGCACCCCGAATCGAGATCGCAGTGGAGGCCTGAGCTGAACCCGCTTTCGCCGAACAGCCGAGGTGGCGCCCGTAAGGGCGCTGCCTCGGCCCAACCACCGGAGGTGGCGGCATTCGAGAAGGAGTTCCCCGGTGCCTCCTGGCTCTCTGCCCAGGTCTTCCGGGAGCTCGAGGTAGTCGGGGGCCTCGCCGAGGCCCTGGTGGCGTCGGTGGCTCGCCGCCATGGCCTTTCGCACGCCGCGCTCAACGCCCTGGCCGTCATCGAGGGGAACGGGGCCCCGATGGCCGCCGGCGAGATCGGCGCGCACATGCACATCACGAGCGGAACCATGACCAGCGTGCTCGACACCCTCGAGCGCAACGGGCACATCGAGCGGCTCACGGATCCGGGCGACCGCCGCCGGGTTCTCGTCGAAGTGACCCCCGAAGCTCAAACAGTGCTCAATCAACTGCTCCCTGCGGTCGTCCAGACCACGACCGCGGTGATGGCCGCATTCGGCGACAAGGAGCTCCGTGACTTCCTCGCCACCCTGGCTCGCATTCGGGCGGCAATTGCTGCCGTTCCGGACGACCTGGGACCCCCGGCCCCCCGTCGGACGCCGCGCGAGCTGAAACGTTCATAAGGGGAACAACTGGTGCATTGCATTCGAAGCTCCGTCGAGCCCCGCTCCGCTCCCGACACCGCTGGTTTTGCACAGACTTGAACCAGACGGGCCCGGCCAACGGCCGCGCTCCCTCCGGGGCCTCAGGGCTCGTACCCGTTCGGCACCGCTTCGAGAATGACGGTCTTGGTCTCGAGGAAGGGCAACAGACCTTCCTTGCCACCCTCGCGGCCGATGCCCGACTGCTTGAACCCGCCGAATGCGATGCCGAAGTCGGTGCGCCAGGCGTTGTGCCCGACGGTGCCCGAGCGCAGTCGGCGGGCCACGGCGCGGGCCCGATCGGCGTCGGGCGTGAACACCGAGGCATTGAGGCCGTAAATGGTGTCATTGGCGATCGCCACCATGTCGTCCTCGTCACCGGCCGGGATAACGCTCAGGACCGGGCCGAAGATCTCCTCCTGGGCGATGGTGGAGGAGTTGTCGACTCGGGCGAACACCGTCGGCTCGACAAACCAGCCTCGATCAAGGTGACCCGGACGGCCGCCGCCGGTGACCAGCGTCGCTCCCTCCCCAACCCCCTTGGCGATGTACCCCTCAACCCGGTCGCGCTGGCGGGCGGAGGTCAGGGGGCCGATCTGGGTCGACGGGTCGAACGGGTCGCCGACCCGCACCGAGGAGAAGGTCGCCGCCAAAGCGTCGACGAACTCGTCGTGCCGGCGCTCGGACACCACGATCCGGGTGAGCGACGAGCAGACCTGGCCGGCCAGGAAGCACTCCGATCGGGCCAGGGTGTGGGCGGCGGCCTCGAGGTCGGCGTCGTCGAGGATGACCGCTGCAGACTTGCCGCCCAGCTCCAGGGTGCAGCGGGCGATCCGCTCGCCGCACAGCGAGGCGATGCGGCGCCCCGTCGCGGTCGAGCCGGTGAAGGTGATCTTGTCCACTCCGGGGTCGCGCACCAGCAACTCCGAGACGTCGCGCTCGGCGGTGATCACGTTGAGGACGCCGGGCGGCAGGCCGATAGCCTCGGCGGCCTCGGCCACCAGGTAGCCCTCACCGGGAGCCTCGGGTGAGAGCTTGAGGACCACCGTGCACCCGGCCAGCATGGCCGGGGCGATCTTGTGGGAGATCAGGCTCAGGGGGGCGTTCCACGGGATGATGGCTCCCACCACGCCCACCGGCTCGCGCACCAGCAGACCGAAGGCGCCGCCCATGGTCGGCTGCGCCCGCTCCTCGAACGGGAAGGTGTCGGCCAGAGTCGCGTAGGCATCGAATGGCATCCCGGCGAACTGCCCAGCCGACACCGCAGTCGTATAGAGCGCGCCGGACTCTCGGGGCCAGATCTGGCCGAGGTCCTCGGCCCGGTCCGCCACCGCCTTACCCAGCTGGCGCAGGGAGTCGGCCCTCTCGGCATGGCTGAGGCTGGGCCACGGACCGCGGTCGAACGCGTCGCGAGCCGCGGCCACCGCCCGTGCGACGTCGCCCGCTCCGGCGGCCGGTACCCGCAGGAACCGCTCCTCGGTCGCCGGGTCGATCACGTCGATCATCGCCTCCGAGGTGGGCTCGACCCACGCGCCCCCGATGAAGAGGCGGTCGACGTGGTGAAGCGGTACGGGTTGCCGGTCGACGATGGTCATGACATTCCTCCCATTTGCAATGTGAGCCGATGGTGCGAGCGAAGCGCGTCGAGCGACACTTCCGAGAGCCCATTCTGCTCGGGTGGCGCCGTCGCCGCTGCGTCTTCCGCCGCGTCTCACAAAGGCCGGTTGAAGATGCCATGTGCCTCAGCTGGCCAACCGAAGTCAAGAACCCCGTCTACGACGGTTTGCCTGCGAGTTCTCACGACGGGTGGAGGTGATGGGACTCTGTGTTCGAACCGTTTCCTGGGCGCGCTGACCTGGGGAAATCTGGCAAAGGTGCCCCAGCAGTGACGAAACTCGGGCGCCGTGTGGGAGGGTCAAGTCGAACGTCACATGGCGGGCGGGTCGTTTAGTCGGGTCCCGGTCACCCGCTCCAGAGCACCGCGACCCAGAGCACTGCTGCCCGCTCCTCGTGGCGCGACCCGCTGGCCGAGGCCGCGTTACCGTGCGAGTGTGCGCCGCGGGGTCCCAGCGGGAACGGTGACCTTCCTGTTCACCCACATCGCGGACTCGACGCGTCGCTGGGAGGACGACCCGACGGCGATGGCCGAGGCGCTCCGGGCCCACGACGCCATTGTGCGTAGCGCGATGGAACGCCACGGCGGCTACGTCTTCGACTCCGGCGGCGACGGGATGCGCGCGGCTTTCTCGTCTCCGGCGGACGCCGCCGCCGCGGCAATCGAGTCCCAGGAGCGTCTGCGAGACGACGGCGCCCTCGACTTCGCGGTCCGCATGGCCTTGCACACCGCTGAGGCGACCGAACGCGACGGGACCTACAGCGGCAACGAGGTGAACCGCGCGGCGCGGTTGCTGTCGCTCGCTCACGGCGGCCAGGTGCTCGTCTCGGATGCGACCGAGGTGCTGCTTCGCAATCGCGCCGTTCTGCGACCCCTGGGTGAGAACCGGCTCCACGGACTGCGCGACCGGATGTCGATCCACCAGCTGATGTCCGACGGGCTCCCGGCCGACTTCCCGGTGCTGCGCGGCGTCGATCACTTCACAGGCAACCTCCCGCAGCAGCTGAGCTCACTGGTCGGTCGCGGGCAGTCGGTCCACGAGGTCGCCGAACTCGTCCGGTCGTATCGCCTCGTCACACTGAGCGGTGTCGGCGGGGTGGGCAAGACGCGATTGGCCCTGGAAGTCGGGGCGGAGCTCGCCGGCGAATTCCCCGACGGCGTGTGGATGGTCGAGCTCGCACCAGTCAGCGACCCGGACGCCGTTCCGGCGGCGATCGCGGCCGTGCTGGGTGTCACACCACGGAGCGACGCGCCCCTCATTGAGGTGGTGGCGGAATCGCTCGTTGGTCGCCACCTACTGCTGGTCGTCGACAATTGCGAACACGTCCAAGCGGAGGCGCGGGCTGCGATCGAGGCGATGCTCGCCCGGTCAGGTGACTCCAGATTCCTCGCCACGTCACGTGAGGCCTTCGCCATCGACGAGGAAGCAGCGCTCACCGTGGCGCCGCTGGCGCTCGATGGGGGCGTGACCTCCGATGCCGTCACGCTCTTCGTAGAGCGCGCCCACGTCGTGCGGCCCGACTTCGGGCTCGGGGACCCAGAGACAGCGATGGCCGTGACCGAGATCTGTCGAACCCTCGACGGCCTCCCACTCGGGATCGAGCTGGCCGCGGCGCGGATGGCGGCCATGAGCGCCGTCGAGGTCCGGAGTCGGCTCGCGGACCGGTTCCGGTTGCTGCAGGCCTCGCAGCCGGGTCCAGAACGACAGCTGACGCTCCGCCATGCCGTGGAGTGGTCGTATGGTCTCCTCACCGAGGACGAGCGCGGGCTGCTCCGCCTGACGTCGGTGTTTGCGGGCGGCTTCGACCTGGCGGGCGCCTGCACCGTGGTCGAAGGCGCCGACGAAGTCGATGTGCTCCGTCTGCTCGACTCGTTGGTCCGCAAGTCGCTCGTGGTCGCCAACCACAGCGGCACGCGCACCCGGTACGGCCTCTTCGAGACTGTCCGCCAGTTCGGGGAGGACAGGTTGGCGGAGGCGGGTTTGCTCGAGCAGGCCCGTGATCGGCACGCCGCGTACTTCGCGCGGGAGGCGGCGGCCCGGTGGGAGCACTGGAACGGGCCCGGATGGCGCGCCGCGGTCGACTGGGTGGAGGTGGAGCTGGGCAACCTGCGGTCGGGCTACCGGTGGGGCGCGGGGCGCGGGGACCTGGAGGTGGCGGCCGACATCGCTGCGCACGCCGCGTTGATGGGCTTCTCGGTGCAGCTCTTCGAGACGCTCGAATGGGCGGAGGAGCTGCTCGAGCCCGCGGCGGGAGCCGACGTTCGCCGGCTCCCCCGCCTCTACACGGCCGCCGGGTACGCGTGCTTTGCGGGGAGGGCGGAGGCGGCGCGTGCGAACGCTCACCGAGCGACCGAGTTGGAAGGTGACCCGCGCTACGACGCGTGCGAACCCGGCTACGCGACGTTCATCGAGGCATTGGCGAGCGTCTACTGCGGTGACCTCGATCGTTACGTTGAGCTCACCGGCGTGGTGGCCGAGCGCTACGGCAGTGACCGCGCCTATGGAATCGCCTCCTACGTCGACGGTCTCCAGTCCTGCGGTCGGATCGAGGAGGCGCTCACGCTCGCCGAGGAGTCCATCGCGGCCGCACGATCGCTTGGCAATCCATATTGGATCTCCTACGCGCTCTGGATCGCGGGTATGGCGTTCTCCAAGACAGACACGCGACGTGCGTTCGCGGCGTGGGACGAGGGCGTCGACTTCGTGCGCCAGCACCGCGTCCAGTTCTTCGAAGGCTTCCTCGCGCGCGACGCTGGCCGCCTGCACACGTCCGACGGAGAGGTCGGAGCCGCGCTGGTGCTGTTGGCCAATGCCATCAGCGCTTTCCAGCGGGCCGGCAACGTACCGCAGCTGATCATCACCCTGGCGAGCGTGCCGGCGCTGTTCGAGCGGCTCGACCGTCTCGAACCCGCTGCGAAACTCCTCGGCGCCTTGATGCGCCAACCGTCGAGCCTCCATCACGTGCCCGAGCTCGGCAGAATCGGGGAACGAGTCGGTCGCAAGCTCGGCTCGACGCGGGCCGCGGAGCTCGAGTCGGCGGGCGCCGAGCTCGACCTTGGCGCGGCCGCTGCCTACGCGCTCCGGCAGATCGATCTCGCGCGCCGCGATCCAGACCAACGGGCCCTCCTGGAGCGGCCCGGCGGCCTGAGCCGGCGGGAGATTGAGGTGCTGCGCCTCGTGGCCGACGGCCGGACCTCGGGCGAGATCGCGACGAAGCTCTTCATCTCACCGAGAACGGCCGAGCACCACGTCCAGAACATCTACACGAAGATCGGGGTCTCCAGCCGTGCCGCTGCGACCCGATGGGCGATCCAGCACCAGGTGGTCGACGGACCCGGCAAGTCGTAGGTATGCCGGAACTGGGTAGCCCGGACGTGGGTAACCCGGAAATGGGTAGGTCTACCGATGCCGCATGGGGAGCCCATCCGCAGAATGTCCCTTGATGCCGACCGAACCCGGCCGGCGCGAAGCGGATCCACAGCGATCCATTCCGAAAGGGGAGATTCATGATCCTGGCCACTACGACTGTCGAGAACGTCGACCGTTTCCTTGAGATCTTCGGCACGAAGGGTGCCGACAAGCGTGCGCTCCACGGCTCCAAAGGTGCGACCGTGTTCCGCGACCCCACCGAGGAGAACCGCGTCTGGGCCCTGTTCGACTGGGACGAGCAAGGGTGGACTGCGTTCGTGTCCGACCCCGACGTGCCGCCGATCCTCCGAGAGGCCGGCCACTTGGGCAAGCCGGAGGCCGCGCTGCTGCTCGGCTCCTACGGCGCTTGAGGAGGCGATGATGACCAGTGCAATAAACCGTTCCGCACGGGTCGGCCTCGTCACCGACCAGACCGGTGCCCTCTCCTTCATGGGCATCGCCAACGTCAACGTCGCCACGATGGTGATCGACGACATCAACGCTCGCGGCGGTCTGCTTGGCCGTCCAATCGAGCTGTTCGTCGAGGACAGCGCGACCGACGACGACCGAGCAGAAGCCGCCGCAGCGAAGCTCGTCGGTGCCGACGTCGACGTCGTGGTGGGTGGTATCTACAGTTCCACTCGGCAGGCCATCAAGGGACCCGTCGTCGACGAGGCGGAGAGGCTCTACCTCTACCCAGAGCAATACGAGGGTCAGGAGTGTCACCCCCTGATCTTCTGTACCGGTCCGGTGCCCGCGCAACAGATCGACCCGTTCTTCCCCTGGCTCATGCAGGAAACGGGCGCGAAGACCTTCTACATGCCGTCGGCCGACTACATCTGGCCGCACACGCTGAACAAGAAGGTGCGTGAGGTCGTTGCCGCCAGAGGCGGTGAGATCGTCGGCGAGGAGTACTTCCCTCTTGACCACACCGACTACGACCGAGTCGTCGCCGACATCATGGCGAGCGGCGCCGAGGTCGTATTCAACACGATTGTCCCGCCGGGCCTCACGCCGTTCCTCGAGCAGTTGTATCGTGCGGGGTTCGCGCGCCGGGGTGGGACCATTGTCTGCACCTACTTCGACGAGAACTTCCTGAACCTCGTGCCGGCGGAGCAGGTCGAGGGCCTCTACGGGTGCCTGGACTACTACCGGGACGTCGACGACCCGTTCAGCATTGAGCTCCTCAACCGGTACGAAGCACGTCACCCGGGGAGCGCTCTGTTCACGGCGGGGAGCGCGTGCACCGGTACGTACCGGGCGCTCAAGCTCTGGGAGGCCGCCGTCACCGAAGCCGGGTCACTCGACCAGGTCGACGTTGTCGCGGCGCTCGATCATGCCCGGATGACCGAGGGTCCCGGAGGCCCTGCCGAAATGGTGCCCGGTCAGCACCACGTGCGGATGAACATGTACATCGCGCGCTCGGAGGGGGGCACGTTCAAGGTGGTGCAGAACCTCGGCCACATCGACCCGAATGAGTGCGAGGTCGGACCGGCCTGACCTACCACCTCCGCGGATCTCGGACCACAGCACGGCACCGCAGGACAGGCGACACCCGGCCCTGCGGTGCCGTGGCGCGCAACAAGCGAAGATCCGACGATGAGGCGGGCCCCGAACCTCTTGACAGGCAGCTATCAGGCTGCATATCCTTAGGTACCCGAATGGCTGCGTATCCCTGGTCCGCTGCCAGATCGGCACACTCTAAGGAGGATCACATGCCAGATATCAGACATCGTGTGACCATCTCGGCCCCGCTCGAAAGCGTGTACGAGGCGGCGGCCACGAAGGAAGGGCTCTCCGAATGGTGGACCCGAGACGGCGTCCGGGGAGAGTCGAGCGAGGGGTCCCGGCTCCAGTTCTTCTTCGGACAGCCGGAACCAGCCGCCGTGATGGAGGTCACCCGGATGAGTCCCGACGGACAGGTGCGCTGGAGCTGCGTAGAGGGCGCTGATGAGTGGGTCGGGACGCAGGTCACCTTCGACCTCACCCAGTCAGACGCCGAGACTGTGGTGCTGTTCACCCACGCCGGCTGGCGAAGCCCGAGCGAGTTCATGGCCCACTGCAGTGCAAGATGGGCCTACTTCCTCCTGAGCCTCAAGAGCTATCTGGAGACTGGCAAGGGCACTCCCTTCCCGGAGGACTTGAGGTTCTGACAGCTGGAGTGGAGCCGATCATGGTCGATGTCTTCAAAGCGCTGGCAGACCCGAGTCGCCGTCACCTGTTGGATCGCCTGAACGCTCGCAACGGACAGAGCCTCCGGGAGCTCTCCGAAGGTCTCGATATGGCCCGTCAATCAGTCAGCAAGCACTTGGCGATCCTCGAAGCAGCCAACCTCGTGACGGCCATCCGACAGGGTCGAGAGAAACTCCACTACCTCAACGCTGCACCGATCAACGAGATCGCCGAACGCTGGATCAATCGCTACGACCAAGACCGGGTCCGAGCCCTGGCGGACCTCAAGCGAGCACTGGAGGAAGACCCCATGGAGAAGCCGCAGTTCGTCTACACGACGTACATCAGGACCAGACCCGAGCGTCTGTGGCAGGCCCTGACCGAACCGTCGTTCACCCGTCGCTGGTGGCAGACCACCTTCGAAACGGACTGGGAAGTGGGATCACCCATGACGTGGGACAACAACGGGATCATCATCGCCGATCCGGAGCAAGTCGTTCTCGAGTTCGACCCCTACCAGAGGCTCGCGTACAGCTGGCACACCTTCACGCCGGAGTTGAACGAGCGCCTTCAGCTCGGAGATGAGGCGTTCGCCAAGCTCTCCGGCGAGCGTCGCTCGCGAGTCGCATTTGAAATCGAACCGGTTGGGGAGATGGTCAAGCTGACCGTCGTCCATGACGATTTCGAACCCGGGAGCACTGCAGCAACCATGGTGAGGAACGGCTGGCCCGTGGTCCTGTCCAGCCTGAAGACCCTTCTCGAAACCGGGGAGCCGCTCGCTCGACCCGGATCGACCGCGACCTGAAGTGATCTCATCGATCTCGTCCGCCGACGGACTGCCCTCCTGGTGGACCACGAGGGCGCGAGCGGGCGGTCGCCTCGGACGCCAAGGCCATCCATGAGGCAGCGCTTGATCTGGACGGTTCCTGCCCGAGATTCTTGACCTGCTACCGAGCGTGTCAGGATCCTCACCGTCAAGATGCCTGAGTCGGTGAGTCCAGGCCTGAGGGGAAGCGCGGGAGTGATGGAACAGAACAGCGGCGCACAGGGCTTCTCGCTCGAAGAGCTGCGGCAGCGGTACCGGCAGGAACAACAGAAGCGCATCCGCCCGGACGGCATGGCCCAGTGGCGTGAACTGGGAGAGGAGCTGGACCGGGACCCGTTCGTCGAGCCCGGCTTCACCCGGGACCCGGTGGTCGAGGAGACCACTGTGGTGATCGTGGGAGGCGGCTTCGCCGGGATGCTCACGGCGATCGACCTCGGCAAGCACGGAATCACTGACTTCCGGATCGTCGAGAAGGCGGGGGACTTCGGCGGCACCTGGTACTGGAACCGGTACCCGGGCTGCATGTGCGACGTCGAATCCTACGTGTACCTGCCGCTCCTCGAGGAGACGGGCTACATGCCGACCGAGCACTACGCCAGCGCGACTGAGATCTTCGAGTACTCCAAGTTGCTCGCCCGCACGTTCGACCTGTACCCCCACGCGCTCTTCCAGACCGACCTCACCGGGGCCGAGTGGGACGAGGAGGCGCTGCGCTGGCAGGTCATCACCAGCCGCGGCGATCGGATCTCCGCCCGCTTCCTGGTGCTGGCCGGGGGCATCCTGCACAAGGCCAAGCTGCCCGGGATCCCCGGAATCGACGAGTTCGCGGGCAAGGCCTTCCACACCAGCCGCTGGGACTACGGCTACACGGGGGGCAGCCCCACCGAACCCATGGACCAGCTAGTCGACAAACGTGTCGGCATCATCGGCACCGGCGCGACCGCGGTGCAGGTCGTGCCGCAGGTCGCCGCTGTGGCCAAGGAGCTCTACGTGTTCCAGCGCACTCCGAGTGCGGTGGGAGTCCGCAATCAGCAGCCCACCGACGTCGAGTGGTTCCAGAACCTCAAACCCGGCTGGCAACACGAGCGGATCGTCAACTTCACCCAGGCGGTGACCGGCGCCCAGCCCGAGGTGGACCTGGTCGGCGACGGCTGGACCGAGATCATGAGGGTCGACACCCAGAGAGGCTCGGAGTCAGAAGAGGAGGCCGAAGCGCTCGAGCGGATCGACTTCGAGGTGATGGAGGTGATCCGACGACGCGTCGAGGAGGTCGTGGAGGATCCCGAGACGGCCGAAAGCCTCAAGCCGTACTGGGGCAAGCATTGCAAGCGCGTGTGCTTCCACGACGACTACCTCCCGTCGTTCAACCGGCCCAACGTCCACCTCGTGGATACGGAAGGACGAGGCGTCAACGAGATCACCGCCCGCGGGCCGGTCGTCGACGGTGTCGAGTACCCAGTGGACCTGCTCATCTACGCCTCCGGCTTCGAAGTCACCACGGATCTGTACCAGCGGCTCGGCTTTGACCCCAAGGGCGCCGGCGGTACAGCACTCTCGGAGCGGTGGGCCGAGGGCGCCCACACGCTGCACGGCGTGCTGGCCAGCAAGTTCCCCAACCTGCTCCTGATCAGTCTCGTTCAAGGTGGGTTCGGCACGAACTTCTCGCACCTGCTCTCCGAGTCGGCCAAGCACGTGGCGCACATCATCGAAGCGTGCGTCGAGCAGGGGATCGTGACCATCGAGCCGGAAGAGGCCGCAGAGGAGGAGTGGCTCTCGGTGCTCCTCGCCGTCGGTGCCGGGGGCGCCCGCTATTTTCAGAACTGCACGCCCAGCTTCTACAACAGCGAGCAGCAGGCGATCGATGCTCGAGCGGCCCGCAATCTCACCTACTCCGGAAGTCTGCTCGACTACGTCGGCTACCTGGAGCGCTGGCGACAGGAGCCCGACTTCGCGGGCGTCAAGACCCAGCGAGCGAAGGCCATCGAGACCCGCTAGGCCGTTCCCCGGTGCGAGGTGGCACAACTGTCCGGCGACACGGGTGGGGCACCACACCTCTGAAATGAGTTGACGCGTTCACGACGACCCACCCACTCGCGGTCCCTGAGGACGTTCTTCTGGATCTTTCCGGTCGAGGTGTTGGGGAGCGGGCCGAAGTGGACCGCGTCCGGCGCTTTGAAGTCCCGAAGTGCCGTCGGCGGACCACGAGACGCCGGGCAACCAGGTCTTCAGCCTTCAAGTAGCCCGGGGTTGATGGAGACGACGCTGGGTTGGCATCGCATACTGGAGTGTGGCCGACATTGTGCGGGCTGTGAACCCTGGATCCGAGTTGTCCATCGTGTCGGCCGCAGCCATGCAGACCGAGCTGGTCCTCGGTGCGCTCGACAGTCGGCAGTCGGGTCTCACCCCAGATGAGGTCTCAGCACGGACAAAGGTATTCGGGCCGAACGCCGTGCGCTCGCATCACGTGACTCCATGGTCGGTACTTCTCCGGCAACTCCGTAGCCCGCTGCTGTGGCTGTTGCTCGCCGCCGCTGCAGTGTCGGCTTTCGTGGGCGAGGGACTCGATGCCCTCATCATTGGCATCATCGTTGCCGCGTCCGTCGGCCTCGGGTTTGTGAACGAATTCCGGGCCGAGCGCGCAGCAGAGGCGATGCATTCGGAGATTCGCCACAACGTCACCGTGACTCGCGACGGCTCCTCGTTGGACGTCGAAGTGACGCATCTCGTTCCAGGCGACATCGTGCACTTGGGTGTCGGTTCGATCATTCCCGCAGATGTCCGGATCCTGACCGCGAGCAATCTCGAGTGTGACGAATCGATCCTCACCGGGGAATCCATCCCGGCCGTGAAGTCGAGCGCCCCGGCAACCAGCGGCTCCACGCTCACCGAACTCTCCTCGTGCTTGTTCATGGGAACCGTCGTGCACGAAGGCACTGCCGACGCCGCGGTCGTTGCGATCGGACCGGCCACCCAGTTCGGAAGGATCGCGCTCGGACTCGGTGAGCGACACCCCGAGACGGAATTCCAACTCGGCCTCACTCGATTCTCCGGCTTGTTGGCGAAAATCGGTGGAGTCCTGAGCGCCACGATCTTCGTCATCAACGTCGCGCTGGGACGCCCGGTCGTGGACGCCGTCCTGTTCTCCCTTGCCGTCGCGGTAGGCATCACCCCGCAGCTCCTACCAGCGGTCGTCTCGACCAGTCTGGCCACGGGGTCGCGTCGACTCGCCGAGAAGAAGGTGCTCGTCAAACGCCTCGTGTGCATCGAGGACCTTGGTGATATCGACGTGCTATTCACCGACAAGACTGGCACCCTCACCGACGGCCACATCAGTTTCGAGCGGTCGATCGACCCTTCGGGCAACTCGGACACCGACGTCCTCACCCTGGGGCTCGTCTGCAATGAAGCCGCCCCTACCGGTTCCAGCGCTGTCGGAGGTAACCCCCTCGACGTAGCTCTGTGGGAGGCATCAGGCGTCGCTACGTCCGACTTCGCCGCGTTCCTGCGGATCGCACTCGCGCCTTTCGACCATGACCGACGGTGCGTTTCGGTCCTCGTCGATGGGCCAGGCCAGCGGATCCTCATCGCCAAGGGCGCCCCCGAAGCGATCCTCGACCGTTGCAATGACGTGTCCGACCGAGCGCGGCAGGTGCTCGAAGATGAGTTCCGCGCCGGCAACCGCGTGGTCGCAATCGCCACCCGAATGGCTCCCGAACTGACCACACTGTCGCCCGACGACGAGCACGACCTGGCCCTCGTCGGATTCCTCGTGTTCCTCGATCAACCCAAACCCTCGGCCGCAGCATCGATCGCCCGACTGTCCGAGCTCGGCATCACCGTCAAGATCGTCACGGGCGACAATCCCCTCGTCGCCGAAACCGTCTGCCGGGCCCTTGGTGTCGACTCGGGCGGGACGCTCACGGGGTCCGACCTCGACGTCATGGACGACGACGCACTCACCGATGCCGTTGCCAAGACCACGATCTTCGCCCGGATCAGCCCTGAGCAGAAGGCGAGAATCCTGCGCGCCCAACGTCGCGCCGGCTCGGCGGTGGCGTTCCTCGGCGACGGCGTGAACGACGCTCTCGCGCTCCACCACGCCGATGTCGGAATCTCGGTCGATTCGGGCACCGACATCGCCAAGGACGCCGCCGACATCATCCTCCTTGAGCACGACCTCGACGTACTCGCTGATGGTGTCGGTGAGGGCCGGCGCATTTTCGCCAACACGATCAAGTATGTCCTAATGGGGACGTCGTCGAATTTCGGGAACATGTTCAGCGTCACCGTGGCCGCCGCGTTCCTGCCCTTCCTGCCGATGCTCCCGTTCCAGATCCTGCTCAACAATCTGCTTTACGACTCAAGCCAGATGACGATCCCCACCGACCGCGTCGACGAGGAGCAGCTCGTCCGACCGTCGCATTGGGATATCGGGTTCATTCGCCGGTTCATGATCCGCTTCGGCCCGATCAGCTCGGTGTTCGACTTTGCCACCTTCGCCGTCATGCTCTGGGTCTTCGACGCGTCGGCTCCCGAGTTCCGTTCTGGGTGGTTCGTCGAATCGCTCGCAACTCAAACTCTCATCGTTTTCGTGATCCGCACCCGACGCGTGCCGTTCTTCCGTAGCCGGCCGTCCTGGCCGCTGTTTACCTCGGTGGTCCTCGTTGTGATTATCGGGGCGTTGATCCCCCAAAGCCCCCTGAACCACACTCTCGGGTTCGCGCCACTTCCACCCGCGTTCTTCGGCGTACTCGTCGCATTCGTAGTCATGTACCTGGCGAGCGTCGAAATCGCCAAGTACTTCTTCTACAAGACCGCCGCACCTGCGATCGCTCGGCCGCTCCGGCGGGGTCACGCGCACCGTGTGAACCGTCTCGCCGCACGATGGAGCCACCACGAAGCCCTCCCTCCCTCAACTCGGGGGATGCGTGCTCGCTAGAGATCATCGACGGCTGGCCTCGCGTACAAGGCATCGACCAACCTGCTGCAGACCCGTCGTGGCGTCTACCAGCCCTACCATTGTGTTTCTCACATCATCGGTGGAGGTGATGGGACTATGTTCAAACCCCTCCTGGCCCCCTGACCTGGGGTAATGCGGGGTCCGGTCGCAGCCTCGGGCCGTTTTCGAACGCTGAATGTTAGGCCGCCGGTATGGCACCGGAAGTGATGGGACTAAGTTCGAACCCCGAACCTGTCAAGGGGCCGTACCGGTCGCCTCTGCGGGAGCAAGCGGCCCGGCGCACGCGCACCCAGATCCGCGACGCCGCACCTCGGCTCATCCAGCAGGGCTACGCGCGCATCACGATGCGCCAGATCGCCGACAGTGCGGAGGTCTCGGAACGAACGGCCTATCTGGCGTTCCCCTCAAGACTCGATCTCTTCATGGAGGTCATCGGGGTCGCCACGGCAGGCGACGCACAGCCGATCCCAATCGCCGAGCGCCCCGAGTTCCAGCCTTGTCTGCACGCGACGGCAAGAAGGCCCTGGCACTCCTCGTGGCCATGGTCACGAATTTCAACGAGCGGTCTGGTGCGCTGGTCATGGCTGCCCACGAGTCGGCAGGGGCCGACGAAGCACTACGCGAGGCTGTGACGCAGGGTGAACGAGCTTTCGCCCGGGACGCGACCTTGATCGCTCAGGCGCTCCGCGCCCAGGGAGTGCTCCACCCGGATCTCGGCGTCGAGGAAGCCACCGACATCCTTCTCCTCCTCGTCTCACCACAGGCGCACCAGGTACTTCGGAAAGACCGAAAGCGAAGCGTCACCCGATACCGGAGCACTCTCATCAAGGCGCTCGAGCGAGCACTCCTACACGAGTAGGAGACCCGTTGCTGACGCCTCAGTCGCATCCGTTCCAGTGGCATCTATGGCCGGAAAGGTTGCCAGCTACTCGTGCCCCATCAGGCGAATGGCCACAGCCAACTCACACATGGCCATAGCCAACTCACACACAGAGAGATCTCGCCTCCGTCCCCCGGAGAGCGACGTGGCCAAATGACTGCAATCATCCGCCCTGAACAGGGCTGATGTTGTATGTCTCACAACGGAGTGGAGGTTGGCGCCCAAGGGCTCGTTGGATGAAGTCAGGGCAAGCCAGAGCCTCCGGGCTTCCCGGGGCGGTTCAATGTTCGAACGCCCTCTGCCCTGTCGTCGTCGAGCAGGCCGTTCAGCGTGATCAGAAGCGATGCTGTCACCGACGCGCCAAGCTCCACATCCATTAGGGGAGAGGTGGGTAGGCGGCGACGAGCAGTTGCATCAGCTTGGGGAACAATGGGGTGAAGCGCCCCTTGCCCCATTCGAGATCGGGCTCGTTGGCGAATGCCTGGCTCAGGACCCCGACGATCAATATGGATACCAGGTAGACGGCTTCATAGGAGTCGGCACCGGATCCGAGTTGGCCGGCGGTCACGGCGTCGACCAACGCGGCGCGCTGAATATCGACCATTTCCTGGCTGATCGCCATCGCCTCGGGCGACGGTTCGAATTTCGGGACAGGCCGCCAGAACAGCAGTTCGGCGATAGCACGGTTGGCAAGCAACCAGCGCCCACTCGCTTCGAGGCCGGCAATCAGCGCGTCGAGTCCAGGATCGACGGTGGCCATGGCGGTTCGCATGACTTCGAGGTGCACGCTCTGGCCCCGCAGGAAGAGCTCGTCGTAGATAGCCATGAGCGAGGGGAAGTACTTGTAGATCGATGGGGGCTGCACGCCGAGTCGCCTCGCCACTTCCGACAGGCTCAGCCCGTTCACGCCTTCCTCGGACATGATGGCCACGGCGATGTCGAGGATCTCGTCGAGGGTCTCCTGCCGTCGGCGGGCCCGGCGGTCCGCCGACGGCATGGCAGCCGGTTCCGAACTGGTCGTTCTCATCACTCATGCAAGTATAGCACAAAGAACGTTTGACAGCTTCTGCTAATGGTATTAGCTTTTGATCCGTGAGAGCCCATCGGACCAACGGAGGAGACATGGCCGAGACGAGCACACGGTGGTGGCTGAGGCAGGACAGCACCGAGACCACCATCGATGCGTCACCCGAGAACATCTACGCACTGGTCGCCGACCTGCCCCGGATGGGCCAGTGGAGCCCGGAGTGCCAACGGGTGGAGTGGGTGGATGGCTCCACCGACCCCGTCGTGGGGGCGACGTTCATCGGGCACAACAAGGGGGGACCGGCCAACTTGATGAAGTGGTCCCGAAAGGGCCGAGTGCTGGCCGCCGACCCTGGTCGCGAGTTCGCCTTCATCACTGAGGAGGGTGGACGCGAGTCCACCGAGTGGCACTACCGGTTCGAGCCGACTACGAGCGGTACCCGGGTCGTCGAGTCCTATGTGGTGCGATGGATTCCTCTGTGGGCCCGGATCGTAGACGTCCCGACCAACCGGGCCCGCGAACTGAGGGAGGGCATGGACCACACGCTCGGCCAGCTCAAGAAGGTCGCCGAAGGGGCCCCCGCACCAGAGGGTGCGTCATGACCACCGAGGTGACGCCCGCGGCCCTTCTGGTTGGCCCCGAGGAGGGTGAGGGGGTCTGGTTCGCCGACAGCCTGCTCAGATTCAAGGTGACCGGCGCCGAGACGCGCGGACAGCTCGCCCTGGCCGAGGTGCGTGCACCCCGCGGTGCAGGGTCGCCCGTCCACACGCACCGCCACGAGGACGAGGCCTGGTACATCCTCGAGGGGGAATTGACGTTCTGGCTGGGTGAGGAGACCCGCGTGGGTGCCGCCGGCGATTTCGTCTTCGGACCGCGGGGACTCCGCCACCGGTTCCGTGTCAATTCCGAGGAGGCCCGCTTCCTCATCCTTGTCACCCCAGCCGGATTCGAGGATTTCACACGGGCGTGCGGCTGGCCGGCCACGGCCGGGACTCTCCCGCCTCCTGACCTGCTCCCTCACCGCGAAGAGGAGCTCGTCGCGGCAGCCCGACTGCACGGCATCGACATCGCCTCGCCGTAGAGGCCAGACCACTCGCCAAACCGGTCCCCAAAGAACCGATCGTGGGCGAAGCCATGCCTGATTCACCGAATTTCTCTGACGAACACCAGATCAACCAATGCGAAGGAGCACATCATGATCAGCACCTACCGGGCAGCGCCGGACATCGACGTCCTGACCACGAACTTCCCCATCCCTGGCCTCGGCCAAATCGCCATCAACTCGTTCGTGCTCCACGGCGACGTCCCCGTCCTGGTCGATACTGGCCCGGTCGTCGAGCGTGAGAGCTTCATGACCGCACTCACTTCGGTCATCGACCCGGTTGACCTCCGTTGGGTCTGGCTCACCCACACCGACGGCGACCACATTGGTGCACTAGGCCAACTGCTCGCCGAGTACCCCGACATCAAGGTCATCACCACGTTCCTGGGTGTCGGCATCATGAGCGTGTCCGATCCGCTCCCGATGGACCGAGTCCACCTCGTCAATCCCGGACAGAGCATCACGCTCGGCAGTCGCACCCTCACTGCGTTCAGGCCTCCGACCTTCGACAACCCGTCAACCACCGGCTTCATCGATACCAGTTCGGGCGTGCTCTTCCCGGCCGACTGCTTCGGGGCGCTCCTGCAGGACGTCCCACAGAACGCTGCCGACCTCTCCGAAGCTGACTTGCGCGAGGGACAGGTGTTCTGGGCGACCATCGACTCGCCCTGGATGCACCAGGTCCACCGCGAGAAGTTGCTCCACGAGCTCGACGCCATTGCCACGTTGAGGCCGTCGCTGATACTGAGCAGCCACCTGCCAGCCGCTCCCGGCAACATGATCGATCAGTTCCTTGCGTCGTTGGCGACGGTTCCGGAGGCCGGACCATTCGTGGGACCCGACCAAGTCGCGCTGGAACAGATGCTGGCGCAGATGGCTGCGAGACCGCAGTAGGGTTGCATCGACAGATCCGACCCTGGACGGTTCGCTGGAGCACTCGGTTCATGTGCCTCGTCCGATGGACTGCCCAGACAGCCTTCTTTGTCTCGAGGAAATGCGGTCTCTGAGTAGGGAAATCGTTGTCATTCCGACAACGCCGGTGGAGGTGAAGGGACTCGAACCCTCGACCTACGGCTTGCAAAGCCGCCGCTCTTCCAGCTGAGCTACACCCCCGCGGGGATCGCCGGCGCCACCGCGTCGTGGCGGCCGCCGGCCCTCTCATGGTAGGCCCCGATTGGCCGCTCCACGTCCGCGTCCCAACTCTGCCGTGGCGACGTCGTGGATGTCCCGTCCGATCCCTCCACGAACACCCCGTGGTAGACGTTCGGCGGACTCCGGATCGAGGTTGTCGCGCCACGTCCCCCGATTCCCCACCGCGCACACAGGCGATAGGGCCCGTGCCCGGTAGGGTGCGCTGCCGTGGACGCACGGACCTTCCTCGGCATGGAGCCAGTCGGCGACGACCTGCACTGGCGGATGCCCGTCGAGCCCCGCCTGACCACTCCGGGAGAGTTCCTGTTCGGAGGATGCGGCCTCGGAGCGGCGCTGGTGGCACTCGAGGCCGCCGCGGGCCGCCCGACCGTGTGGGCCACGGCCCAGTACCTCTCCTACGCCCGCACCGGTTCCGAGGTTCACTGGGAGGTCACGCTGGCCGCCGTCGGAGGACACGTGACGCAGGCCCGGGCCATCGGCAATGTCAACGGCCGAGAGATCCTCACCGTCAACGCCGCGCTCGGGACGGACGAGCTCGAGGTCGGCGGCGTGTGGGAGACGCCTCCTGAGGTTCCGCCGCCCGACGCCTGCCCACAGCGCCACCTTCCCGAGATGTTCCGCAACCGGATCATGACCAGCATGGACATCCGCCAGGCGCAGGGACGGGGCTTCGACGACCTCGACGGTACGCCAGGATCGCCCAACTCGGCCCTTTGGGTCCGCATCCCGGGCCACCTGACACCCTCAGCGGCCACGCTGGCCATCGTGGCCGACTTCGTGTCCGGGGCCGTCTCCCAGCCGACCGGCCGACGCGGCATGGGCCGCAGCCTCGACAACACACTGCGCATGGTGCAGCTGAAGCCAACCGAGTGGGTGTTGTGCCAGATGCGAATCCACGCGCTTGTAGGCGGCTTCGGTCAGGGCACTGCATTCTTGTGGTCCGAGGACGGCGACCTGCTGGCTACGGCGAGCCAGTCCGTCGGAGTCCGCCTATGGCCCTCCGACAGGCCGCTGCCCACCTGACCCGGGCGCGGCACCCGGGCGCGGGCTCAAGCAGCGACAATTGGCACTATGGGCGTCCAGGCAAACCCTCGTCGAGAGCGCCGGCCCTGGTTATCCATCCTGAGCGGAGTCGCAGTCGCCGTGGTCCTGGGTGCTGCCGGCGCTTCGATCTCGCTGGCGGGGTCCCCGGCACCTGGTAGGCCGGGGAAGGGCCCGGCGCTCTCGGCTTCCCCGCCGGCCGTCGCCACCACTCCGGCATCCACGTCCACCACGACCACCGCGCCGGGTCCTCCGCCGCCCGGGCCGGGTCCTCCGCCGCCCGGGCCGGGATACGTTGCCGGACGGGTCACCGCGGTCGGTGACTCGGTCATGCTCGACTATCAGGACCCCCTGCGGACGGACCTCCCCGGGATAGACGTGGAGGCAGCGGTGAGCCGGCAGTGGTCGGCGGGCGAAGCCCTGATCGTGTCTCTCAAGGCGCAGGGCGACCTCGGTGGGGACATCATCGTGGGTCTCGGTACCAACGGGCCGATCACCGACGCCGACTTCGACACCATGATGTCGCTACTCGGCGGGGCGTCCCGGGTGCTCTTCGTCAACGTCCACGTCGACCGGCCGTGGCAGGACCCCAACAACGCCGTCCTGGCCGGGGGCGCGGCACGCTACCCCAACGTCGACGTCGTCGACTGGGCCTCCCTGGCGGCGCAGAACCCGCAGTGGTTCGGTTCCGACGGCACCCACCTCCCGGTCGGCGGCGCCGGGGCGACTGCGCTCGCCTTCCTCGTTGCATCAACGATGGCCAGCAAATGAGCCGCGAACCAGGGACGTGGAGTAGCCTCGCCCCTTCTGACCTCCGCCGGCACGTCGGGGCCATAGCTCAGTTGTGAGAGCGCAGCACGGAATTTCAGGCTTGATCCCACTACCGTTCCCGACGACAGGCACGGAGGTATCAAATGATGGAATCGGCGGCTTCCATTCTTCGTCGCACCTTGATGAGGGTCGGGGTAGCTCTAGCGGTGGTTGTGCTCGCCACCTTCTCATCGTTTGTTCTGTCAACAACTCCGGGCGAGGCCGCAACATCCAAACCGCATGTGGGTGCCACTTGCACTCAGGCCGCCGAGTTTCACTATGGAAGCGCAGTCGCCGGTATTGCCGAGACCCAGGACGGAGGCGGCTATTGGATCGTCACCCATGACGGATATGTTGCCGCCTGCGGTGATGCCCCCTACCTAGGTGAACAAGCCACTCTGAACGCCCCGATCGTCGGTGTCGCCGCTACACCGGATGGGGGTGGCTATTACCTCGTCGCCTCCGACGGCGGCGTGTTCACCTTTGGTGACGCCCAGTTCCAAGGCTCGACAGGATCCATCCACCTCAACAAACCGGTGGTGGGCATAGCGGTCAATCCGGCGACGGGGGGCTACTGGCTGGTGGCCGCCGATGGCGGCATCTTTGCCTACAACGCCAATTTCCTGGGCTCGACGGGATCGATGATCCTCAACAGGCCAGTCGTCGGCATGGCGGCTGGCAGCAGTGGCAGCGGGTATTGGTTGGTCGCTTCAGATGGTGGAATCTTTGCCTATGGCGTTCCGTTTTGGGGGTCGACCGGTTCGATCCACCTCAACAAGCCGGTCGTCGGGATGGCGCCGGATGCGGGGTCTGGCGGCTACTGGCTCGTCGCATCAGACGGCGGGATCTTTGCCTACAACGCCCCGTTCTACGGATCAACCGGCGGCATCATTCTGAACGCCCCGATCGTCGGCATGGAGGCCGCCGCCGGTGGCGGCGGATACCGCTTCATCGCTGCCGACGGTGGGGTCTTCACATACGGGACCTCAGGCTTCTACGGCACGCCTGTCTTCGCCCCGCCGTCGATGCCGCAGGTGACCGCTGTCGGGGACTCGATAATGCTCGACTACCAGGACCCCCTCAAGACCGACGTCCCCGGCATCTTCGTCGACGCCGCGGTCGGCCGCCAGTGGGCAGAGGGTGAATCAATCTTGCAGAGCATGAAGACGGAGGGACGGCTCGGGAACGAAGTCGTCGTCGGGCTGGGCACCAATGGTCCGATCAGCGACACCGACTTCGACATCATGATGTCCCTCCTCGGAGGGGCGTCCCGCGTCGTGTTCGTCAACGTGCACGTCGACCGTCCGTGGCAGGACCCGAACAATGCAGTGCTGACACTGGGTGCGACGCGCTACAAGAACGTGGTCGTGGCCGACTGGGCAACACTGGCCGCACAGAACCCGCAGTGGTTCGGGGCCGACGGGACTCACCTGGCCGTCGACGGGCCCGGCGCCGATGCGCTGGCCTCGCTGGTGTCGACCACGCTGACCAGAGAATAGGCCTGGTGGACTCTGGTGTAACCTCGTCACTCCTCCAAAAGCGGGGCTATAGCTCAGTCGGTTAGAGCGCAGCACTGATAATGCTGAGGTCGCTGGTTCGATTCCAGCTAGCCCCACCACCGAAACTGCTCAGATGGGCAGGTCGCGTGACCCTTTGGGTGAGTGGCATGTTGTCCGCTGTTCACCGCTGAGATCCGCGTAGTGCCCGTGTAACGGGCAGAGCCGCTCATGCCCAATTTCGATCGTGAAGGTGAAGAATGGACAGCACGCGACCTCACGTCGGGCAAGTTGGACAAGATCCGCGATGTCGGACTCGTGTAAGGGGCTCAGCTCGAGTCTGGTTGATGAGACTCGGTCTCGATGATCGACTCGGCCAAGAAGTTGTCGCCACTCTTCGCGTTGGGCTTTGGCGTCCCCGGGCTCGAGGGAGCATGCGATAGGGATCTTCACATTCAGAAGGGTATTGGTGACCTGAGTGCCGGGCTGCCCCAGTTCGCCGGGATTCTGGCGCGGGCTCAACCCCCGAACTGCCGGATCCCGTCAACGCTCGAGGTGCTTCGCGCAAGCCCGCACCCGGAACCAGCAGTCACCCTCCGGCTGGGTGGTGCTCGACGACGGCATCGGATCCTGGAAAGAAGAATCCTTCGTGCTCGTCATCGCTCCACCGCACCCGGTCGGGAGGGGCTCCGTTCTCACCCTCGACAGTGAGAATGACGGCCTCGCGGTCGGGTTGTCCGGTGTGGTGGCCCCTGACGACGATCTTGTCTCCGACAGCAGCTTGCACGCGAATGCCTCCTTACGACTCGGCTGACGGCAGCAGCCAGACTTGATTGGCCTTCATCTCTGGTCTAGCCACCATCGGGCAAGGGCGGGAGGCCGAAGGTCCACTCGTAACCGTGCCGGGTGCAAGGCGGCGCAGGACCGCTCGTAGCGTGTCGCTACCGGGCGCAGCCCCAGGGCGCCCACTTCGCCGGAACGGTGCCACATTTAGGTGTCGACGTACAGCTCGATCTCGTTCCCGTCCGGATCGAGGACGTGCACGCTTTTCGTAAAGGTCCGCTCCGCCTCGTAGAGGACGGGCGTTCCCGAGGCATGGAGCACCTTCCGCACGAGACTGAGCGTCTCGGCTGAATTGCCGACCTTGAACGCTACGTGAGCGAGCCCAGTGGCGTCATGCTCCGGCTTAGGGGCAGCCGGACCGAGCTCCATGAGGGCGAAGTCGTGATGGGTCCCCGGGGTCCCGAGGGTGAAGAAGGTCATATGCGGGTCCGTAATCCGCAAGATGATTCGCATTCCCAACACGCGCGAGTAGAAATCCTCTGACCGGTGCAGGTCGCTGACCTTGAGCACGACGTGGCCGAGAGCCTGTACGTGCACGATGACTTCTTCGCTCCGCGGCCACTCAGCGCGCGCCGGCCAAGACGCTGTCGCTGTCTTCGACGCTCATGGGGGGCCCGATCGGCCTGAGGTCATGTGAGGAGGCGATTCGTGTCAGCTGGTCCATCGGCGGGAACTCCGGTTGGCTGGGAACGACGCGCGCCATGGCCGGAGCGCCCAGATCGCGAATGAGGTCCCGAAAGCTGCTGTTGTCGTGCACCAGCAGAATCCGTGCCTCTTGGTCACCGACCACCCGGAACGTGTGCGGCACACCGCGGGGCATGGAGACCCAGTGACCGGCTCCAACGACGAGCTCGTCGTCACCACAGCGCACGACCATCTCGCCATCGAGGACGTACCAGGTGTCGTCGAGGTCGTCGTGGACATGCAGGGGGGGTGCGGAGCCGACCGGCAAGGTCATCTCGAGCACGACGGTGTCCATGCCCGGCGCGCAGCGATGTTCGACGACCAAGGTGTCGAGGAACCACCAGGCCTGCGCCTGATCGTTGCTGGGGGAATCAACAACTGCTGCGGTCATGGCGACCACCTCCTTGCGAGAACCCGTCCCGGATCGGGCAGTCAGGGTTCCTTACGATATAAATAGTATGGTAACCTTACGACCTGATGTCAAGCGATTCTTTCGCTGGAGAACACCCCGGCAGCGTGGCACCCCGGTACGTCGGCGCCCTGTTGCGCGTCGTCTGGCAGTGGGTCCGCGATCAGATGTATGCGGGCGTCATTGCGGCGGGGTACGACGATCTCAACGCCGCACATGTCGGACTCTGGCGCTATCCGGGCCTCGACGGACTACGTCCAAGCCAGCTTGCGGACCTGGCGGGGATCACGAAACAGTCGGTCAACGACCTGCTCGGGCACCTGGAACGACACGGGTATCTCGAGCGCGTGCCCGATCCGGGCGACGGAAGAGCCCGGGTGATCCGACTCACTTCCAAGGGACGGCGGCTCGAGCAGACAATCTACGACGAGGCGGGGGCGGCCCAGCTGCGGATCGCACAGATCCTGGGGCCGCGACGTTTCGCCCAGCTGCACAGCTCTCTTGAGCTGCTCGCCGAGCGCTTCACCGAAGCAACCGAGGACGACCAGGGATCTCGCGCGTCGCACCCCGCCGTAAGTTGAGAGTTGCGATCACTTCTGGTGGGAACCGAGGTGTCCCCCCTCGCTGCCGGGCTGGGGTGCAGCCGATCAGGCGCTTCGGGCGCTCGGCCGCTGTACGATCGCGCTGAACCAAGCTCGCGTTGCCGGAGGTGAGCATGACAATCGCCGTCTCCAGGGTCGGGCATCTCGTCCTTCGAGTGAGCGACCTGCGTCAATCCCTTGCCTTCTACGAAATGCTCGGTCTGCACGAGGTCGCACGACGTGACTTCGGTGAGGGTCCGATGGCGTTCCTGTCAACCGGGAACGCTCATCACGACTTGGCCCTCGTCGAGGCGAACGTCCCGCCAGGGGGTGCACTCCACCACTTCGCCCTCAAGGTCGGGGACTCGCTGACAGATCTCGCTGACGTACGGGCCGCGCTCGACGCTGCGGGACTGACGGTGCACATGGCCTTGGACCACAAGGTGAGCCAAGGGCTCTACATTCGTGATCCCGACGGCAACCTGATCGAGCTGTACGTCGATGCTCCTCAGCAGACCTGGCGTCAGAACCCGTCTCTTGTTGCGAACTCCGATCCCCTCACGCTCTGATCTGCCCCCGGACCAAGGGTGCCCCGTTCGATGCTCCTATGGGCTGTCAAGCCCGAGTTTGTCGTGAGGTAGAAGGCTGAAGACCTCTCGGGCGACGTAGCGCTTGAGGCAGCGGATGGCCTCCTTCTTCGTCAGACCTTCCGTCCGGCGTCGATTGATGTACTCGGTGGTTCGAGGGTCGTAGACCATGCGGGTGAGCACGATGTGCCAGAGAGCCGAGTTGGCCTGGCGATCACCACTGCGGTTGAGCCGGTGTCGTTGGTTCTTGCCGCTGCTGGCGTCGAGCGGTGATGCGCCACAGAGATGGGCGAAAGCCGCCTCGTTGCGGAGTCGCTCGCCGGGCCAACATGCGCAGGGTGAGCTTGGTCAGCGAGACGATGTCGCGCTTGGTTCCGGGTCGATAGGCCGAGGCCCGCTCGAGAAGGTTGAAGACGCTGAGCCCCCGGAGCTCGGCCCTGATGGGATCAGGTGCGGTCGAGACCAGGTTGCGCATCTGGTTGAGCGCCTGGGTCCGACCTTTGCGGGCCGAGGACCGGGCCACACGCAGAACCCGCATGGATTCGACGTTTCCGTCCCTCGTCTTGGCTTCACCGCAGGCCTCGCCCGAAAGGGCAGCCCGGGCGGCCGTGATGGCGTCTTGGGGATCGGACTTGCCTTTGAGGCGCCGACGCTGGCGATTGGGTCGGTCAACTTCGACCACTCTCACGCGCTCGGCTTGGAGATGACGGGTGAGCCCTGCTCCATAGGACCCAGTCCCTTCGACGCCGACCAGCTCGACGGGGCCGAAGTCGCTCAGCCAGCCCAGCAGCTTCTTGTAACCGGATTCGGTCGTGGCGAAGCTCTCGACTCCGAGCAGGGTGCCCCGCTCATCTAAAGCCGCAGCTACATGGACGTCGAGGTGCGTATCGACCCCGCCGGTGATGCTCCGTGCCAAATTGGTCACTGTCATCCCTTCGTTGGTTTGGGTTGGGGATGACACCGCACCGAGCGGAACGACGGACAAGACAGCGATGGGCCTGTTTGAGGCAAGCTCCTATGAGGTCACTCCGTCCGACCGGCAGGTGTCGAGTGGGTGACCGGGCCAGGCCGACGAATCGAACTAAAGACAGTCCCAAAGGACGTCAGCCGGGTTGCTGGAGTCAGACCTGGCCTGGGCACCCACCCACACGCTGATCAATCCGTTCACCGAAGTGGTGGATCACTCAGCGGCCAACTCAATCCTCGCTGCCGGGTAGGTGCGTCGCTCTTCGGCGGAGTCGGGTACCACGATTTGCCGGCGAATCGGTCCCATATCCGGCAACTGGGGGGCAATGAAACTCCCGAACGGGCACATAGCGGGCACGTAACACCATCGATCTTTGCCCGTGGAGACAGAACAGCAGGTCAACGGCCTTGGTCCACTTCGAGGCCACAGCACTGATAATGCTGAGCTCGCTGGTTCGATTCCAGCTAGCCCCACCACAGCGCCCCACCACTGAACTCGCAGGTCACAACCGCGTTCCCTCGGCCGGGTAGCGTCATATTCGTGAGCGACGACCCGGTCCGTGAGCCCCCGCAGGATCCCCCGGGTGACGATGCACCATTGAGCGACGACGAGCTCACCGCTCTGGCCCTGGCCGCCGACCCCGACGAGCCACTCTCCGACGACGCGGTGCCCATTCAATTCCACCTGGCCTCACTCGGCCCGTCCCTGCCCCTGTGGTACATGCCGCCGGCGATCAGCCGCGGCGGTCGCCGCTGGAAGGCGCCGTTGGTGATCATGGTCGTCGCGTCGTTCCTCCTGATCGACGCCATGGGGCTCTGCAACACCTACGGGGTCCTCGGCCTCTAACACCCGATCCCGCGAGTCCACCCAGGCAGGCGCGTGGACCGTGGGATCGGGTGCAGGACTCGTAACTGCACGTGACCGCACATGGGCGGGGCCGAGGCCCCGCCCATGTGCGGTACCTACCGCGAGAGGAAGCGGTTCAGGCGCCGATCCGAAGAACGGCGTACCCTCGTTGGGCGGGCCGAAGGTGAAGACCCGCCGTCGGAGGCAATCAGCCAATACCCGTCGCACGAGTTGTCATGCATCCCCCCAACGCCACTCGCCCGTGCTTCTGGAACATGCGCGTCAGGACCGTGCCGAGTGCTCGGGCGCCGCGTCCGGGCGACCCTCTCGGCTCGAGCGACCGGGCCGCAGCGCATTGCGCAGGTTCCAGACCAGGGCGCCCCCGAAGTCGCGGGCCCGCTCGGTCGTGGTGTAGTCCTGCTGGAGCTCGGCCGCCGCGACCGCCGCCTCGAAGTCGTTGCCGGCCCGGAGCAGCTCGACTGAGAAGTCCCTGCGCATCGGCCCCGCGAGGCCGTAGCCGAAACGGCGGTACCACAGCGGCATCAGGGGCTTGAACAGCCGGACCCGCTCGTGGAGGCCGCTCGAGTGGGACATGGGGTTCTTGTGGCGCTTGAGGACATAATCGGGCAGGTCCTCGTCGAACGCCCGGCGGAGCACCCATTTCTCGTAGCCGTCTCGAACCTTCAGCTCGACGGGGATCCGCATCGAGAGCAGCAGCAGGTCGAGGTCGAGGAAGGGGACGCGGGCCTCGACGCACTGGCCCATCGACGTGCGGTCCACCCGCTGGAGCTCGGTACGCGACAGCTGGCCGATCTTCTGGAGGAACAGCCGCCGAGTGGCGTCCCGAGCCACGTTCTTGTACATGTCGTAGCCGCCGAAGAGCTCGTCGGAGCCGTCGCCGGTCAGGACAACCTTGATCCCCGCCTCGTGGACGGCCCCGAAGGCCCTCATGGAGACCACGGCGTTGATGGCGTCGCCGTATTCGGAAGCCTCCGATACCCGCAGTGCCTCACGTACCTCGGAGGCACCGATCCGCCGCGGGTCGATCTCGACGACGACGTGGCGCATCCCGAGGTCTGCCGCCAGTCGGCGGGCGTACTCGACGTCCTCGCTTCCAGGCGAGCCCACCGTGAACGCGGTGCAATCGGGGTGGAGCCGGGCGACCTGGGTGGCGACAAGCGAGGAGTCGAGGCCACCCGAGAGGATGACCCCGACCGGCAGATCGGTGTCGACCCGGCGGGCGATCGCGGTGAGGCAGCCCTCGCGCACCGCGACGATGGCGTCTTCGGGCTCGCTGAGCATGGGCTCGCCCTCCCCCAAGCGGCTCAGGTCGACATACGGTGCGAGCAGTGGTGCGGCGCCGTCCCGACTGGTACCGCAGTGGCCCGGCGGGACCTCCTCGATCGGCAGTCCGAGCCCACAGAGGGCCTTGACCTCGGAGGCCACGTAGAGCCGACCGGGCCCGCACGCGTAGTACAACGGCTTCACGCCGGCCGGGTCGCGGGCCACAAAGGTGGTGCGCGTCTCATGGTCCACCACGCAGAACGCGAACTCCCCCCGGAACTCCAACAGGGCGTCGTCACCCCAGGACAACCATGCCTCGAGCACCACCTCGGTGTCGGACTCCGAGCGCAAGACACGACCCTCGGCGCGCATGCGCTGGCGGAGCGCCACATGGTTGAAGACCTCGCCGTTGTAGCAAAGGGACCACCGGCCGGTGGCGTCGCTCCAGGGCTGCACCGCGCGCTCGCGGTCCACGATCTTGAGCCGCGAGGTCGCGAGCAGGGCGTCAACTCCGCGTCCCTCCTCGAGCGACTCGCCCCGGGGCTCGATCCCGACCACCATGGCCTCGAACCGGCGGTGGTCGTCGGCGCCCATGGAACGGCCGAGGACGAGTGCGATCCCGCACATCGTCCGCGCTCAGTCGGCGCGGCGCGCCGCGTAGCGGTCGGCGAAAGCGGGGTTGAGGCAGACATGCCAGGCCCGGCCCTCGTCGATCACGTTGAGCACGCCCTCGTTGAGGTACCCCAGCATGACCTCCCGGAGCGCACCATCAGCACCGAAGCGCTCGAACCACTCGACCTCGATGTCCGCTGCCCACCCTCGGCAGTGCGCGCTTGGGGACAGCGCGGAGAACCCGAGCGACCGCAGGTGCTGCTGGTGCTCAACGGTGCGGATGATCGAGTTGACCCGGATCGGAGGGGTCCGCGGCGGCGCGGCCTCATGGACATGGCCGGCGATGTCGTTGAGGAGCGAAAGCATCTCGGGCCGGATCCCAGTGAAGGCGAGGCCCGGGCCACGGGGCTCGCGCCGGGGGGCAAGGCGCTGCACCGCGTAGTCGCGCGCCCGGCGGACCAGGCCGTCGGAGCCGACGCCGAAGCTGAAGTCGACGCGACCAGCCCGGCGCTCCTCGACGAGGTCGAGCAGGCCGGCACCCTGGAGGTCGGTCCGGGTGACGAAGTCCTCCGTGCGGTCCCACCACAACAGGTCGATGTTCTGGAGTAGGAGGATCCGGACCAAGCCGGCCGCCGTCTTCGCATTGGACGCCGGGTTGGGCGTGAACCGCAGATAGTCCTGGACGGACTGCTCGACGACCCGCTCAGATCCGCCGCGGAGGGCCGAGAGGAATTCGAGCGGGGGTTGGCTGAGCGCCCCGACCACCACCCGGGTGACCTTCTCGGCAGGAGCGCCAGGCCCGAGGGCCTCGAGCTCCTCGGAGACCGTGTCGATCGCCTCTCTCCGCTGGCGGAGCAGCTGCGCGTGATCGAGGCCCGATGCGGGTTGAATCACGACGACCGACGCTAGCACCGGGTTCACGAAGGGAACCCGCGAGTCCTGTGTGGTTCGTGCCGTTGGTTCGCTACGTTGGGCACCGACAACAGAGCAAGGAGACCTCGGAGCAAGGAGAACCACCGCATGCCCGAAGCGGTTCGACCGTTCACCATCGACGTGCCCGCCGCACAGCTGGCCGATCTGCGCGAGAGGCTCGGCCGGACTCGCTGGCCCGATCCGGCCCCGGTCCAGGACTGGTCGCAAGGCGTGCCCCTGGCCTACCTCAAGGACGTGGTCACCTACTGGGCCGATGGATATGACTGGGCCCGGCGGGAGGAGTACCTCAACTCGTTCCCCCAGTACCTGACCGAGATCGACGGCCTCGACGTCCACTTCCTCCATGTCCGCTCACCGGAGCCCGACGCCCTCCCCCTGGTACTGACCCACGGCTGGCCCGGCTCGTTCGTCGAGTTCCTCGAAGCCATCGGACCGCTGACCGACCCGGCCGCCCACGGCGGCGGGCGGGCGGATGCCTTCCACGTCGTGGTGCCCTCGCTGCCTGGCTACGCCTTCTCCGGCAAGCCCACGACTACCGGCTGGGGCGTGGAGAGGACGGCGCGCGCCTGGGCCGAACTCATGGCCCGGCTCGGCTACGGGCGCTACGGAGCCCAAGGTGGCGACTGGGGGTCGATGGTGACCACTGCCTTGGCCGATGTGGATCCCGTCCACGTCGCCGGTATCCACCTCAACATGGTCATCGGCTTCCCCGGCCCCGACGACGAACTGTCCGAGCAGGAGCAGTCCGCCATGGCCGGCGTCCAGGCTTACTTGGCCCACGACTCGGGGTATTCGAAGCAGCAATCCACCCGCCCCCAGACGATCGGATACGCCCTCGTCGACTCGCCGTCGGGGCAGTGCGCGTGGATCCTGGAGAAGTTCTGGTCGTGGAGCGACACGAACGGGGACCCCGTCGGCGCCCTCGGCGCGGACCGGATCCTCGACAACGTCATGCTCTACTGGCTCCCCGCCGCTGGGGCCTCCTCCGCCCGGATGTACTGGGAGTCTTTCAACAACCCACCGCTCGGTCCGGTCTCGGTCCCCATGGGTGCCTCGGTGTTCCCGAAGGAGATCTTCCGACCCTCCCGGCGGTGGGCGGCCCGGCGCTTCTCCGACATCCGCTATTGGGGCGAGCCGGTGGTGGGCGGTCACTTCGCCGCCTTCGAGCAGCCCGCCGTCTTCGTCGACGAGGTCCGGACCTTCTACCGGACCGTGCGCTGACTGCCGTGGGCGCTGACTGCCGGGGGGCGCCGACCCGGCATGGCGCCCGATCCGGCTCGGCGTCAGATCCGGGGCTGGACCTTGTCCACGTAGAGCTGGAGGCTCTCCCAGCCCAGCTCGGGGGGGATGCCCCCCATGAGCGGGTGCAACGTGACGGAGCCGTGCGTCCGGGCCAGCTCCACGCACTCGTCGGGGGTGACCACGGACCAGATGCCGGAGGATGCCAGCTCTTCGACCGTGGTGGCATCGAGCGCGATGGCGTTGTCGTGAGGACCTGACTGCCACGCGTTGTACGTGGTGGCGTCGTAGATCGCATAGGGCGCCAGCGTCGCCCAAGCCCGTTCGGGATCCTCGGTCACGTAGGTGAACGCCGGCCCCCGCGGGAACAGGAAGAACCCTGACGCGTACCCGACCTTTTCGCATTCCTGGCGGTAGATCTCCCCCAGTTCCGGGTTGGTGGACATGGTGAAGAACGGCAGCCGCAGGCGCGCCGCCCGCTCGGCTGACACGCGAACTGATCCTCCGGCCCACATGAGCATCTCGGCCGAGCTCACCGGCATCGGGCTCACGACGACGGTCCGGCCCCGCCATTCGAACGGCTGACCGGTCCAGGCCTGGCGCAGCACGCCGAGGTACTCCTCGACCAGCGCGCCCCTGCGCCGGCGGTCGACGCCGGCCATCTCGAACTCTTCGGTCTTGTAGCCGAGGCCGGCCACGAAGGTGAACCGGCCCCCACTGGCCAGGTCCAACGTCGCCACTTGCTCGGCCAGGCGGATCGGGTCGTTCACCGGCACGATGAGCGCGTTGACCGTGACGTGGACGGACCGGGTCGCGCCGAGGATGAACCCGGCCAGCGTCGTGGGTGCCGAGATGAAGTCGACACCGTGGTGCTCGGAGATGGTCACCGCCGAGAAGCCGTGCTCGTCCACCCACCGCGACATCTCGAGGCATTCGCGGTAGAGGTCGGCCTCGGTGACCGTGGCGAACGGCGCCAGGCGCATGTCGAAGCGGAGGGTCGAGACGGCCGCCATGTGGGTCCCCTTGGTGCTCGAGGCAGCCGTTGGCACTGCCAGCTGCCTGGATACTGTAAGCACAGGACCGCCAGAGGGACGGGTGCGGGGACACGCATCCGGCGGGACCGGCCTCGACGTGGCACGAGGAGCACATCCGTTCGAGCTCGAGGAGAACCGATGGGATCGGCAGTCGAGGGGTCGTTGGTGATGGCCGTCGGCATCTCGATCACTCCCCTGGCCATGGCGGCGGCGCTCCTCCTGCTCTCGACCACGCGGGCACGCACCAACGGGTTGGCCTTCGTGGCCGGCTGGCTCGTCGGGCTCAGTCTCCTCAGCGTGCTCGCGCTCGTGATCTTCAACTCGGCCAACGTCGGGACCACCACCCGCGCCACGCCGTCGTGGGAAAGCTGGCTGAAGATCGTCCTGGGTGCGCTGCTGCTGCTCTTGGGGGGACAGGTGCTCCGCCATCCCCGCGATGCACCGCACCGAGGTCATGCCGCGGTGGGCCGGCAAGGCCGAGGAGATCAAGCCTCCACTGGCGCTCGGCGTGGGTGCCCTGCTCGCCGCGGCGAGACCCAAGAACATCCTCCTGGTGCCGGCCGGCGTGCTGGTCATCGCTGAGGCCAACCTGCCGCTGCGCAACGAGAGCCTGGCCTTTGGCGTGTTCATCGTCGTGGCCACGATCGGCGTCGCCGTGCCCGTCGTCATCTACTTCGTCATGGGGCGACGTGGCCCCGCCGTGCTGGCTCAGCTCGAGCAGTGGCTCCGGCTCCACACGAGCACCGTCATGGCTTGGGTCTGTCTCGTCATCGCAGTCGACCTGGTTGTGCAGGGCATCGTCGAGCTGGTGGAGTAAGAACACGACCGTGACATCCCACACGCACTCCGGCCCGGCCGACCGGGCACCCGTCGTCCACGTCGAGACCCTCGACCACGTCGTCCTCAACGTGGCCGACGTCGAGCGGTCGCTGCGCTTCTACTGCGGCGTGCTCGGTCTCGTGTCCGAGCGCCTCGAGCCGTGGCGGGCGGGACAGGCGCCGTTCCCCTCCCTCCGGGTCGACGCGTCGACCGTCATCGACCTGCTGGCGGCGCCGCGCACCGGAGAGAACGCGGACCACATCTGCCTGGTCGTCTCCCCGACCGACTTCCAAAGGCTCCGCCAGTCCGGCGCCCTCGACGTGGCCGAGGGCCCTGTGACCCGCTGGGGCGCCCGCGGGAACGGCACCTCCCTCTATGTCCGCGACCCGGATGGCAACCTCATTGAGCTCCGCTACTACTCGTGAGCCTCGGAGGCCGCGCTTCGGCCCCTCTCCTCTTCGACGCTGACGTTGATGGCGCCGTTCGGGCACGATCTCGCCAGCGCGTCGGGCACGCGAGAGGGCCCGCCGCCCCCGTAGGTCGTCAGGCAGCGGGCGGCCGTAGCCCCACCGGTCGAGCTCCAACCCGTCGGGGAACATCAACGCGCAGATCCCGTGGCCGCGGCAGCGAGTCGGATCGACGCGGACGACGACCTTCATGGGGCCATCCTCGACCCGGGCAAGGGGAAGGTTCCGGCGGCTCGCCGCTCCGCGCAGGGCTTCCCGTTCCGGTGCTTGGCCACGTCGTCACCGAACGCCTCGAGCGCGCTGGTCACCAGGCCGACCACGCCGTCGGGATGGCTGCAGGCCCCGCTCCCCGGCAAGGCGTCGATGCAACGGTGCAACCGGCGCATGGTCCGGCGCGTGGCGGACCCGGTGGCCAGCGCCTCCACGCAGTCGGCCAGTACGGGGAGTCCGTGGACACAGGGTCCGCACTGCCCGGCCGACTCCGAGGCCAGGTAGCGGACCAACCACGCCGTCTCGCGCACTACGCATTCCCCGTGGGGCACGACGCCGATGAGGCCGCATCCGTAGGAGGCACCCGCCTCGCGCAGCGCGCCCGGTTCCATCGGGAGCGACCACGCGACCTCGCCCCGGACCCACGATCCGGCGTAGCCGCCGACCAGTACGGCGCGCGGTGGCGAGACGATCCCGGCCCAGGTCAGCAGGTCTCCGATGGTGGCCGGGCCCACGAGCTCGAGCACCTGCCCGGGAAGGTCGACCGCGCCGGCCAGGGTGACCAGGTGCGGCCCCGGATGAGAAGGCGAACCACCGGCCCGCCAGCGCGACGCGCCCAGGTTGAGGGCGGCGGCAACGTGCGCCGCGGTCTCGGCGTTGATCACCACGGTGGGGTGGCCGGTCGGCCCGCTCCGCGCCAAGGGCACGCTCGAGAAGAGGGGCAGTCCCACGCCGCTGTGCACGAAGCGGACAACCGCGCTCGCCTCCCCAGCCACGTAGCCACCGGGCCCGAGTGAGATCCGCCACCGCGGGTCGTGCTCGGTCACCCGCTCCGCAACGGCCTGGCGGAGCGCCATGCGGGGTCGCACCGACTCGCCATGCAGGTGCACGACGGCCTGGCGCGACCCGAGCGCCTTGGCGACAGCGGCGGCGCCGTCAAGCACGGTATGCGGGCGGTAGGAGCACAGCGTCCAGTCCTTCCGGCTGGCCGGCTCGCTCTCGCTACAGTTGACGACGAGCATCGGCCGGTTGCCCGACGCCTCCGCCGAGTCCAGGGCGGTCTGGAGCTTGCGCCACAGCGGGAACCCGCCGCCGCCTCTTCCGCGCAGGCCGCTGGTGCGGATCTCGCCGAGCACGGCCCCGGGGGAAAGGTCCGCGGGATCCCCGACACGGGCGCGGTATCCACGCAGCACTTCTGGACCGGCGGTGGACGGAGGCCCGGCCAACAGGACGGCGGCCGGCCCGCCGAGGGCGGCGAACGGGGCGACGGGGGCACGCGCCGCCACCTCCCGTGCATCGGTGACGATGCTCACCACGTCTCGGCCAGCTCCACCGGGTGCGCCGTCATGCGCGAGACCTGGAGGACGAGCACCGCTGTCCCGGTTCCGACATAGAGGGCCCAGAGCACGTGGCTGTCGCTCCCGGCCAGTAGCCCGTGGGCCAGGCACAGCGCGAAGAGGACGGCCGACATCGAGTGAATGGGCAGCCACACGTGCCGCGCGATGGAGCCCGCCAGGGCCGCCGTCGCCGTGACGAGGACGATCCCGTACATGGCAAACGTACCCAACGCGGTCGCCGTCGGGCGGTACTGCGCCTGCCAGGGCGCGAACACCCCGGTCCACGCGACCCCGGCGTACCGGTCGAGAGCAATGGCGACGATGTGCCCCGCCAGCAGCATCACCGTCGCCGCCGCCAGCGAGGCGTGGGCGCGGAGCAGGGCCTGGGGTCCCGGTGCACGCCGCGACGTGCGCCACGGGTGGCGGTACCAGATCCCGATCATGACCAACACGCTCAGGCACACGTAGGCGGCCAGGCCGAGGCTCCGGCCGAGGATCCACGGCAGCATGCGGTTGTGGAGGAGACCACCGGAGTGCTGCGCCACGGCGTACCCGACGCCGACGGCCGCCCCCAGGACGGCGGCGGTGACGGTGGCGCTGCGGAACGACTCGGGCAGCGGGCCGTCCTGGTGCTCCGTGGCGCGGGTCGACTGCCTCACGCCGCCCGCCAGGTCACGTAGTGGCCGAAGGACGGGGTCTCGCCCGTGACGCCGGTCGTGTCCACCCAGAACGCCGCGACACCCTGTCGCGAACGCGGCGCGGCCAATGGCCCCACGGCCTTCGAGGAACAGCGTCTTGCTCAAGACTTCCGCATCCACCGGGTCCGGCCCGATGACCGTGACAGCGAGCAGTCCGCGCCCGCCAGGCCTTCCCGACCGCGGGTCGATGAGGTGGTGCACACGGGACCCGGCGCAGCGCCACCGGCGCAAGCGGACGGACGAGGTGGCGCACGCCGCATCCGTGAGCGCCACGACGACCAGGGGTGTGTCGCCACCGAACGGGTCCTCGACCCCGACCGACCAGCCCTCCCCCTCCGGCCCGGTGCCCCGGCACGCGATGTCGCCGCCGGCCTCGATCAGGAAGTTCTCCACGTCCTCCTCCAGCCGCTCGGCCGCCCAGCGGATGGCCAGGCCCTTGCCCACGCCACCGAGGTCCACCGGATCCGGTCCCGCCAGCACCTGCGGGCTGGGACCGCCCCGGAATCGTGGCCGCCACGGCGCGGCAGGACGGTGCGCCGGCGCCGACCCGGTCGTGCGGACGCTCCCTTCTGAGAAGGCGAGCGAACGGTCGTACCCGAGGCCGACGAGGTCGCGCAGCACCCGGGGGTCGAAGCGTCCCTTGGTGCGCTGGTGAGCGCGGTGTGCCTCCTCCATCGCTCGGAACAGGGTCTCCGGCACCTGGTGCCAGGACGACGGCCGGGCGTTCATCCGCATCAGGGGGCTAGCCGGGTCGAACCTGGTGCAGGCGGTCTCGACCTCGTGAAATACCTCGAGCGCCCGCCTCGCCGCAGACCGCGTCCGGTCCGACGCGGCCAGGCCGTGCACGGTCACGTCGGTGGCCATGGCCCGCGTCGAGCCCAGCGCAGTGGTCGCCTCCGTCACCTCTGGGTCCCTACTTGGCCGTCGAGGCACCCGTCGTCGCCGTCACCGGCGGCGGAACGGTCGTAGGCGGAGGTGCGGGGGCGACCGTCGTCGGGGTCGGGGCGGGTGCGGGAGCAGCCGGCGCCGGCGTGCTCGCGGCAGGGGCTGAGGCGGAGGAGGGGGCCGCCGCGGGAGTCGCGGTCGAGGCACCCGGTGCCGCTGACGAGCCTCCGGCGGCCGGGCTCGCGCCGCTCTGACCCGAGCTCGCCGTGGTGGACTGGCCGCTCGTCCCCGTGGTCCCTCCCGCGGCCGGTCCCGTGGTCGATGCACTCGTGTTGCCCTGGCTGCCGGGTGTCGTACCCGTCGCCCCGGTCGCCCCCGGTGTGGTGCCGCCTCCCAACGCGTCGATCTGACTCTGGGTCGATCCGATCGAGGACTTCAGGCGGGTGATGCCGGCCCGCTCACTGGCGATCTGCGACTCGACCAGGCGCGTCGACGCCGCCGGGGTCTCGTGCGACGTGGGTGCCGTCTTCACCGAGTAGGCGAACGCCAGCCCGGTCGTGCCCAACGTGGCCGCCGTCACCACCACCCCGGGGACGGCTGCCGCCCGGCGCCGCTTCTTGGCTCTCCTCGCCGGCTCGCTCATCAGTCGTCACTCCTCGGTGGTCGGGTTGTCGTGGTGGTCGGCGCCACGGTGGTCGTGGTCGCGGGCGGTGGCGCGGTCGTCGAGGTCGTGGACGCCGCCGGCGCCGCCGGCTGTGGGGACCCGTCCGACCAACCGTTCGGCGCCGGGTCGGACTCGGTGTCGGACGGGGTCGGTGCGGCCACCGCGGGCGCCGCGGCGGCCGGCGCCGCTCCCGGCACGGTGGTCGTCCGTCCGCCGGGGCTCGCCGGCGCCATCACAGCGGCGGCCTGCGCCGCCGGAACCGCAATGGGCGTGTTCGACGCCGTCCGCGAGCCGGCGGCCCGGGCCGACGCCAGTGCGGCCTGCAGGTTCGCCTCCCGTGCGCTCAGCGACACCTCGTCGTGGTACAACCGGTTCACCTCGGCCACCGCGGACCTGTTCGCACCCGTCGTGTGCTGCGCACCGGCCAACACCACACCGGCACCCAGCCCGACCACGGCGACCGCGCCGAGCACGCGTCTCGAGACCATTGTCAGCCCCCTCGAACTCTCCGGGCGCCCGACTCGCCCCACCTCTTTCCCACTGCTGAGTGTTTCCTCGTTCAGGTGGCCCGCGCACCGAATCTCCGGGGAATTGTCGGGGGGTTGGCGCCGGCACGGGCCGGTATGGTCGGGAACACCCAGGCGAGACGAGGAGGGACCATGCTGCAACGCCCGCTGGGCGCCCGAACGGTGAGCGCCATCGGCCTGGGCGAGATGCCCCTCTCCATCGAGGGGCGCCCCGACCGCGCCCGGGCGATCGCGACCGTCCACGCCTCCCTCGATGCCGGCGTCACCATCATCGACACGGCCGACGCCTACTCGCTCGGCGTGCACGAGCACGGCCACGGCGAGGAGCTGGTGGCCGAGGCGCTGTCGACGTACGGTGGATCGACGAACGACGTGGTGGTGGCCACCAAGGGCGGGCACCGGCGTCCGGGCGACGGCACGTGGACGGTGCACGGCGACCCCGCCTACGTGAAGCAGGCCTGCGAGGCATCCCTCAAGGCGCTCGGGGTCGAGGCGATCGGTCTCTACCAGTACCACCGGCCCGATCCCAAAGTCCCGTGGGCCGAGTCGGTGGGTGCGCTGGCCGACCTGCTCGACGAGGGGAAGATCCTGATGGCCGGGGTCTCCAATGCCACCGTGGCCCAGATCGACGAGGCCATGCAGGTGCTCGGGGGGCGCCTGGTCAGCGTGCAGAACGAGTTCTCGCCACGGTTCCGCTCCTCGGAGGGTGAGCTCGCTCACTGCGAGGGGCTCGGTATCGCGTTCATCCCTTGGAGCCCCTTGGGCGGCATCGGGCGGGCCGACCAGATCGAGGGGCACCACCCCGCCTTCGCAGAGGTGGCGGCGGAGGTCGGGGCCAGCCCACAACAGGTCACGTTGGCCTGGATGCTGGCCAAGGGCTCACGCGTCATCCCCATCCCCGGCAGTAGCCGGCCCGAGACGGCGGTCGCGTCGGCCGCCGCCGCGGACCTGACCTTGACGCCGGCGCAGGTGGCCCGGCTCGACGCCTCTTGACCTGGCGCCGCTCCGGTGTGGCGGCGCGGCGCTTCACGCGGTGGAACACATCTGGGCCGCGGCGTGTTGCAATGGTGTCGGCAGCCGTGACCCGGCCACACGAACCGAGAGAGTCCGAGAAGTCCGAGAGAGTGAGGCCACCATGCCTGCTGTGACCGTCCCCGACAACCTGGCCCTGCCCCGCATCGAGGCACCGGCCGGCAGCGTCCGCCCCGTGAAGGGTCTGAGCGACGCGCCGTCGGGCTTCGAGGGCGAGGGCTTCCCCGTGCGGCGCGCCTTCGCCGGCGTGCCATCGTCCGAGCTGGACCCGTTCATCCACATGGACCAGATGGGCGAGGTCGAGTACGCGCCGGGCGAGCCAAAGGGCACGGCCTGGCACCCGCACCGCGGGTTCGAGACCGTCACCTACATGCTCGACGGGACGTTCCAGCACCAAGACTCGATCGGCGGAGGCGGTCTGATCTCGAACGGATCGACGCAGTGGATGACGGCCGGATCGGGGATCTTGCACATCGAGCGCCCGCCCGAGCAGCTCATCGCCACCGGAGGGCTGTTCCACGGGATCCAGCTCTGGGTGAACCTGCCTGCGGCCGACAAGTGGATCGACCCTCGCTACCAGGGCATCGAGGCCGACGACGTCCTGCTCCTCACGTCGCCCGACGGTGGGGCGCTGGTGCGGGTGATCGCGGGTGACGTGGCCGGCCATGGGGGACCGGGCTCCACGCACACCCCCATCTCCATGGTGCACGCCACGCTCTCGCCGGGGGCAGAGCTCGTGCTGCCCTGGCCGACCGGGTTCAACGCGCTCGTGTACACCCTGTCGGGGCACGGGAGCGTCGGACCCGAAGCACTGGCGCTGCAGACCGGCCGCCTCGCCGTGCTCGGCGCCGGGGACGCGATGGTCGTGCGCGCCGACACGTCCCAAGAATCCCGCCATGCCGGCCTCGACGTCCTGATCCTCGGTGGCCGGCCCATCGGTGAGCCCGTGTACGCCTACGGGCCGTTCGTGATGAACACGCGGGCCGAGATCGCGCAGGCATTCGCCGACTACGAAGCCGGCAAGCTGGGCACCGTCCCCGCGGACGCCATCGGCCACGCGTGACCCACGGGCACCGCATGATCCACCGGCCGCGCGTGGTCCGCCGGAGGTCCGTGTGATCCCGGGGAGCGAGGCCACGGGCGGCGCCACGTGGAGCGCGGCGGACATCGGTGACCTCACCGGTCGCGTTGCCCTGGTCACCGGGGCCAACAGCGGCATCGGCTACGAGACGTCATCGGCATTGGCCGACCACGGCGCGCATGTGATCCTGGCCTGCCGTGACCCTGAGCGGGCGCGCCGGGCGCGCGACAAGCTCGAGAGCGAATTGGACCGCTCGTCTCTCGAATTGCTGCCCCTTGACCTGGCTGACCTGGGATCGGTGCGCCGCGCCGCCGGCACCGTGCTCTCGGAACACGCGCGCCTGGACATCCTGGTGAACAACGCCGGAGTCATGGGCACACCACACCGGCTCACCCCGGACGGCTTCGAGCTCCAGATGGCGACCAACCACTTCGGTCACTTCGCCCTCACGGGCCTACTGCTCGACCGCATCGTCACGACCGAGCGCGCCCGCATCGTCACGGTCAGCTCGCACCTCCACCGCATCGGCCGCCTGCGGCCAGAGGACGTGACCGGGGCCTCGACGCGCAACACCTGGGAGGCCTACGGCACCTCCAAGCTGGCCAACCTCCTCTTCGCCACCGACCTCGCACGCCGCCTGGAGGCGGCAGGACTACCCACGCGCTCGCTGGCCGCGCACCCCGGTTGGACCCGCAGCAACCTGGCCGGGAGCGGGGCGGCGCTCCGCGGCAACCGGGTGCGGCGCAAGCTGGCGCGCCTGGTGGGGACGACCTTGGGTCAGTCGGCCGCCGGAGGTGCCCTGCCGGTCCTATGCGCCGCCACCTCGTCGTCCGTGCGTTCCGGCCAGTACATCGGCCCGGGCCGTTGGTTCGGGTTGGCCGGCCCGCCCCGCGTCGAGCGTCCGTCCGCCCGGGCCCGAGACGCGGCGGCGGCCGCCGCGCTGTGGCGCGCGTCGGAGGAGCTCACCGGCGTGACCTACTCGGTCGACGCGCCGCTCTGAACGCACCGGCAACAGCATCCGGGTGCCGGCGCGGGCTGCCGGTGGAGGAACGCGGCGTGCCCGGCCACGCGGTCCGGACGCACCACGCGCCCGAGGGCCACGATCACCACGGCCCGTGCGCCGGCCCGGCGCAGAGCAGCGGCTGCGCTCTGGGCGCGCGCTCCGCTCACGTAGGTGTCGTCGATGAGGAGCGCACGCGGGCGTCGGCCCGGCGACCAGTCGCTGTCCAGACCCGCGAACCCCCGTGCGTCGGGCCGCATGTGACCCAGAGGCACCGCCGTGCGGACCAGCGTGCCCGGCACCCAGCGAGCCCCGGGCAACCTGCCGGTCACCGTCTCGGCGAGGCCCTCGACGAGCACGAGCGGCGCCGGGCCGCGACGAGCCGTCGAGGGCACGGGGAGCGCCAGCTCGAACGGGCCGCCCGCCGCTGCCTCGAGGCAGGGTCGGTGCCCGGCGAGGAAGTCGTCGGCCAGGGCCCGCACCATGGGCCCGAAGCGCCGCCGGGCCTCGGCGACCGGTGACTCCTTGTACCCCATGAGGACCGTGTAGAGCGCACCCGGCAGGGGGCAGAGCCGGACCGGGAACACCGGTGCGAGCGGGGCAGCGAGGCGACGGCCGACCGAGCGACAGGCGAAGCACACGCGTTCCACCCCGGCGGCGGGTCCGCAGCACAGCGGGCACACGCCGGGCCCCGGCGGGGGTACCCGGGGCGCGTCAGGCGGCGGGCGGGGGGGCGTCGGGGTCGGGTCGATGCAGGAGAAAGGTCCCCGTGGCCCGGCTGACCAGCACTCCGTCCGCGTCGCGCACCGTGGCCTCGCCGTAGGCGACCTGCCTGGCGATGCGCACCACCTCACCGCGCAGGGCATAGGCACCACCCTTGCGGGCCGGCCGCATGCACTCGGTCTTCATCTCGAGGGTGCCGCGGGTACGTGCGGCGCGCGGCAACGCAGCGTTGATGGCGAAGTTCATGGACGCGTCGAGCAGCAGGGAGTGGACCCCGGCCTGGGTGATCCCCTGTGGATTGCAGGCGAGGTCCGTGGGCGTGAACGTCCCCGCCACCCAGCCCAAGTCCTCTCCGTCGACGCCGTAACCGGTGAACGAGCCGCCCACCTGGTCGATGATCGGCATCCCGCCGTCCCCCAGCCAGCGCCCCATGTCCCTGCGGGTCTCGTCCATCGGGGCAGAACCCTACCGGCCGGGGCGGAGGCGCCTCGGCCGCCGTTGGCCGCTCCGCCGGCCCGGAGGGCCTGGTGGTGGAGCCAGGTAGGATGACCGCCGGTCCGAGCCGGCGAGACCGGCCGACCACGCGCCGCAATGGCCCGAATGGGAGGAGCACCATGACCACCGCAGTCGTCGTCGACGCCGTCCGAACCGCCGGGGGCAAGCGCAACGGCAAGTTGCGTAACTGGCACGCGGTCGACCTGGCCTCCGAGGCGCTCCGTGTCCTGGCCGAGCGCAATCAGCTCGACCCGGCCCAGGTGGACGACGTGATCATGGGCTGCGTCATGCAGGTCTCCGAGCAGTCGCTCAACGTCGGGCGGAACGCCGTGCTGGCCGCCGGGTGGCCCGAGTCCGTCCCCGCCACCAGCATCGACCGCCAGTGCGGGTCGTCCCAGCAGGCGCTCCACTTCGCCGCACAGGGCGTGATGGCCGGTGCCTACGACATCGTCGTCGCTGCCGGGGTCGAGTCGATGACCCGCACGCCCATGGGCTCGTCGGTCGTGCGCGACCACGGTTTCCCCTTCGGACCCCGGATGATGACGCGCTACACGGGCGACGACGGGCACAGCCGGCTCAAGGGACAGGGCATCGGCGCGGAGATGATCGCCGACCAGTGGGGGATCTCACGTGAGGAGCTCGACGCCTACTCGGTGCAGAGCCACCACCGCGCCGCCCGGGCCACGGCCGAGGGCCGGTTCGAGAACGAGATCGTCCCCGTCCCCGTCCGCGACGACGACGGCAACGACACCGACGAGGTCTTCGGCGCCGACGAGGGCATCCGCCCCGACTCGAGCGTCGAGGCGTTGGCCAACCTCAAGCCCGCCTTCAAGGAGGACGGGAAGGTGACCGCCGGCAACTCGTCGCAGATCACCGACGGAGCGTCGGCCGTGCTCATCATGAGCGAGGAGAGGGCCAACGCGCTCGGCCTGCGCCCGCGTGCCCGCTTCCACGCCTTCGCCCTGGCCGGGGTGGACCCCGTCACCATGCTGACCGGCCCCATCCCTGCCACGACGGCCGTCCTCGAGCGGGCCAAGCTCACCCTCGACGACATCGACGCCGTGGAGATCAACGAGGCGTTCGCTTCGGTCGTCCTGGCCTGGGAGAAGGAGCACCACCCCAACATGGAGGTGGTGAACCCCAACGGCGGCGCCATCGCCCTTGGCCACCCCCTCGGCGCCTCGGGCGGCAAGTTGCTGGCCACCTTGCTCAACGAGCTCGAGCGTACCGACGGCCGTTACGGCCTGCTCACCATGTGCGAGGGCGGGGGCATGGCCAACGCCACCATCATCGAGCGGCTGGGCTGAGGCTCAGTCGTCGCCCGGCCGTCGCCCGGCCGTCCCCGATGCGGACGTCCGGCGCGCCAGTCAGCGGTATCGCGTCGCCATCAGGAAGCCGGCGAAGATCATCGCCAGGCCGATCACCAGCCCCCACGGCGAACCGTGGGCCATGAATGGCAGATGGGCCAGGTAATTGACGGTGATAGCCACGACGCCGCCGATGAGCAGGACCAGGATGAGAGCACCGAACCATGGCGGGCTGTGGCGCACGCTCTTGGGGATGGGCGCGGTGTACCGGCCGCTCTCTTCGGCCGTCTTGTAGCGGCCCACCTTCGAGGCTCGTCCGGAGGCCGACTTGCCCTTGCGCGAGGCCCCGCCGGGGCCTTTGGCTTTCGTCGCCACGGGGTGAGAGGTTAGCCAGCGCCCGCCCTCGGCCCGGGGCACTGCGGGTACGCTCGACGATCCATGGGACCGCGGGTGCTGGTCGTCGACAACTACGACTCCTTCGTCTACAACCTGGTGCAGGAGCTGGGCGAACTCGGTGCCGACCCGGTGGTGCACCGCAACGACGCCATCGACGTCGCCGGCATCAGGGCGGCAGGGCCCGACGCCGTGCTCATCTCCCCCGGGCCGGGCCGGCCCGAGGACGGCGGCGTCAGCCTCGACGCCATCCGGGACCTGGCCGGCGAGATCCCGTTGCTCGGGGTGTGCCTCGGCCACCAGTGCATCGGGCAGGCCTTCGGCGGGCGGGTCGTGGCCGCCCCCCGCCTCATGCACGGCAAGACGTCGGAGATCCACCACGACGGGCGCGGCCTCTTCGCCGGCCTCCCCGACCCCTTCGTCGCCACGCGCTACCACTCCCTGGTGGTGGACCCGGCGTCGGTGCCTGCCGAATTGGAGGTCACCGCCACCTCGAGCGACGGCGTCGTGATGGGACTACGCCACCGCAGCCTCCCGGTCGAGGGCGTCCAGTTCCATCCCGAGTCGGTGCTCACGGTGTCGGGCCCGGCCCTGTTGGGCAACTTCCTCGCGCAGCTGGCGGCACCGACGGGCGCCTGACCGGAGTCCAGGCCCCGCGCCCGCGTCAGGTGCCCCCCAGGCCACTTCCAGGTCCTCGTCAGGCCTTCGTGGTCGTGGTCGTGCTCGCCGGGGTGGTCGACGTGGTGGTGGTCGTCGACGGCGTCGTCGGCTGGCAGACCGTGATGGTCACCGTGCTCCCTCCCGCCACCTGGGACCCCGGGGACGGATTCTGGCTCTCGATCGTTCCCGGCGTCCCCGTGCACGACGCGTCGGTGGTGGTGCTCGGGGAGAGCCCGGCGCTTCCCAACGCGCCCTGTGCCGCGCTGGTCGTCTGCCCGACCACGTTGGGCACCGACACGCAGTTGGAGACCACGATGTTGACTGACGAGTTCGGCTGCACCGTGGCACCGGCGGCGGGGTTCTGCGACGCCACCTGGCCGTTGGATACCTGGCTCTGACCCGAGCACGCGCTCGTCGTCGTGCCGACGTTCAGCCCGGCCCGGCCCAGTGTGGCCCCGGCCGCCGTGGCCGACTCCCCGACGACGTTCGGCACCGACACCGAGGTCTGCGTGCCCGAGACCGTGAGCTGGACCTTGACCGTCTGTTTGACCTGGCTGCCACCTTCGGGGTTCTGGTCGAGGACCGTGCCAATGGGCTGGTTGCTCGTGACGTACTTGACTGTGTAGCTCAACCCGGCTGCGCTCAGCAGCTGCGTGGCCGGCGTGAGCTGCTGTCCCTTGACCGAGGGGACAGTGACAGTGGGGACGTTGGGACCCTGGCTGACCACCAGGTCCACGGTCGAGTTCTTCTTCACCGATGACCCGGCCTTCGGACTGGTGGCGAGGACCAGGCCCTTGGTGACGTTGCTCTCCCGGAGCGTCGACGTACCCACGGTCAGGTGGTCGTTCCGCAGCGTCTGGGTGGCCGCGTCCTTGGTCTCGCCCACCACGTTGGGCACGGTGACGTTCCCCCCGAACAGGCCCACCGAGCGCAGGAGGAAGAACCCGATCACCCCCAGGACCACCAGCAGGACGATCAGGAGGATCGTCAGGCGGCGCGTCCGCTTCTGCCGGTCCAGCTCCTCGGGGTCGGGCTGGGGCGAAACCGAGGCCATGGGCACCACCCTGGTGCGGCCCGTCGTGACCGGCATGGCGCTGGTCGCCGCGGCCCCCGCCACCATCATGGAGGTCAGACCCGGGTCACCGGCCTCCACGGGCCGCCCGTCGGCGAAGCGAAGCAGGTCCGCCCGCAGCTCTTCGGCCGAGCCGTAGCGGTCGTCCGGGCTCTTGGCCATGGCCTTCATGACGACCGCCTCGAGCTCCGCCGGTACCGCCGGCTTGACCTGCCGGGGTAGAGGCGGCATGTCCCGCACGTGCATCGAGGCCACCGCCACCGGAGAGTCGCCGGTGAAGGGAGGACGACCCACCGCCATCTCGTAGAGCACGACGCCGAGCGAGTAGATGTCGCTGCGGGCGTCGACTCCCTTGCCCTCGGCCTGCTCGGGTGAGAAGTAGGCCGCCGTCCCCATCACGGCACCGGTCTGCGTCAGACTTTCCTCGGTGTTCACCGCGCGGGCGATCCCGAAGTCCGTGACCTTGACGTCCCCGTCCGGCGTGATGAGCACGTTGCCCGGCTTCACGTCGCGGTGCACCACGCCGTGTCGGTGGGCGTAGGCCAGCGCGGCGGCCACACCGGCCCCGATCACGGCGATCTGTCGCGGCGGCATCGGGGTCGGGTCACGCAGGACGGCCGAGAGCGGCCGGCCGTCGATGTACTCCATCACAATGAAGTACGCGCCGTCGTCCTCTCCCCAGTCGAACACCGGGACGATGTTGGGATGCGAGAGGTTGGCTGCCGCCTGTGCCTCCCGCCGGAAGCGCTCGACGAAGGTGCGGTCCACCGAGAGCTCGGGGAACAGCACCTTGAGCGCCACCGGCCGGTCCAGTTGGCGGTCCATGGCCCGGTAGACCTGCGCCATCCCTCCTCGGGCGATGAGGTGGGTCAGCTCGTAGCGACCCGAGTAGACCCGAGGTGTCTCGACTGGCTGCATGGTGCCCAGAGCCTAGGCGTGGCGCTTCGCGCGCTGGGGAACGGACGGGGTGGTCACGGGGCCACCGTCGCCGGGGTAGGAGCGGGCGGGCCGGTGGTCGTCACCGAGGGCGCCGTCGTGGTCGTCGTGGCGACGTAGCCGTGTTGTTGGTACGGCAAGGTGGTGGTCGTCGTCGAGGGCGCCGTCGTGGTCGTCGTGGTCGTCGTGTACCGGATTTGGCCGACGTAGACCTGCGCGGCATGGAGCGAGGGGAACGAAACGCCGGCCGCCAGCGGGCGCCAGGCGGAAGGATCGATCTGTGCCGCCGTCTTCCCCGTCCGATCCACCACTTTGGGCTTGAACCAGAGCACCCCGCCCTTCTGTCCTTGCTTCACCACGACCTCGTTGCCTTGGACCGTCACGATCCAGTTGTCGTAGGCGTACCAGCGCAGGACGTAGTAGGCGGCCACGAAAACCCCGCCCACCAGCAGCAGGAAGCCGATGACACGGAACGTGACGCGACGCGGGATCCCGAGCCGGCGTCGGCGCTGCCCCCGGGACTCCTTCTCGGGCACCCGGTCGGCCGATGACGGTGCGGGTGGCGGGGGCACGCGGGCGGTGGACCGAGCCACCGGGACCGAGGTGGCGGCGCCGATGAAGAACTCGTCGCTCACCGGTCCGGATTCGGCCAGCGTCGCCGGCTCGTCTCCGAACCCCAGCTGCGTCCCTGGCGCCAGCGTGTCATCGGCCCTGGTGGCCGGCAGCACGGTGGTGTCCGACGGGTCCGCCGCGGGTCCGCCCCCGGCCGGCGCCACGGCCTCGACCACGGCAGTCGCGGAGTCGGACGGAGGTGGGCCGGCCTCGAGCCCGGCCGCGAGTGCGAGGGGCACCACCCGGGGTGTGGCTTCGGGGCCCTCCTCCCCGACCTGGACGTCGACCACGACGACCGTGATGTTGTCGGCGCCCCCGTGCCCGTTGGCCACCTCCACCAGCCGGTGCGCCGCCTCACCGGGGTCAGCGACCTCCTCGAGGATGCTCTGCATCTCCTCGAGGCCCACCTCGTTGGTGAGCCCGTCGGAGCAGATCAGCACCCGGTCGCCTGCGTGGAGACCCAACTCCCACATGTCCACGTCCACGTCGGGGGCGACCCCGAGCGCCCGGGTGAGGATGTGGCGCTGGGGGTGGACAGCCGCCTCCTCCTCGGTCATCTCGCCGTGGCGCATACGCTCCTCGGCCAGGCTGTGGTCGTCGGTGACCTGGAGCAGCGTCCCACCCGAATAGACGTACGCCCGCGAGTCGCCGACGTTGGCCAGGGTCAACACGTCCTGTCCCTCGGCTCCCCCGGCCAGGGCCATCGCAGTGAGCGTGGTGCCCATGCCCCGTAGGCCCGGGTTGGACTGGCTCTCCCCCCACACGGCGGCGTTGGCCTCGGTGAAGGCCTCGCGCAGACCCGCCACTGTCGGCGCGCGGTCGAAGGTCTGGGCCAGCGTCTCGACGGCGACGCGTGCCGCCACTTCCCCGCCCACGTGCCCGCCCATGCCGTCGGCGACCGCGTAGAGATTGGGGTGCTCGAGAGGTAGGTCCTGGTTGACGGTGCGGACCCGCCCGACGTCGGTCGCCGAGCCGGACCGCAGGACGGTCACCGCGTGACCTCGAAGACCGTCGAACCGATCTGGAGCATGTCCCCCTTGCCGAGTCGGACGGCCTGGCGGATCTGCTCGGAGTTCACGAAGGTTCCGTTGGTCGACCCGAGGTCCTCGACCCAGAGCTGGTCGTTACGCCGGAACAGCCGGGCGTGCAGGGTCGAGGCGTAGATGTCCTCGGGCATCGAGACACCGCATCCCGGGGACCGGCCGATGGTCAGCTCGTCGTCGAGGTCGTACGTGCGCCCGGCGCGCTCGGGGGGCTGGGCCACCTTCAGGTACAGCTGGCGCTTGCGTGCCGGGCTGGGCGGGCGCGCCCGCGGCCCGCTCCTGGCGCCGCTCCTGGCGACGCACCGACCGTGGCTTGCGGACCGTGACCGGGCTCATCTCGACCCAGACGGCGCGGATCACCCGCAGGAAGAAGATGAAGATCAGCGTGATGACCCCCCACTGCATGATGCGGAGCACCGCGTTGAGGTTCTGCGTGGCGACCAGGACCGCCACCGGTCCCGGCGCGGTCACGACATCTCGAAGATGAGCTTGGTCGACCCGACGGTGATCTCGTCACCGCTGGTCAGCACCTGCTCGCGGACTGCCGACCCGTTCACCTTGGTGCCGTTGGTCGAACCCAGGTCGCTGACGACGACGCCGTCACCCCGGCGCTGCAGCTGGGCGTGGCGCCGGCTGACGTTGGAGTCGGGCAGGACCACCTCGCACTCGGGTAGCCGGCCGATGACCAGGGCGGACGACCCGACCGGCACCCGCCGTCCGTCCGGCAGGACGACCTCGGCCAGGAACCCGCCATCTTCGCTCTCCCGCACCTCCGCCGACACGGTGAAGCGCCCGGCCTTGAGACCCGAACCCTCGAAGATCTCCACCTCGACAGGACCGACGAACGTGTAGCCCTCGATCCGGGCGTGCTCACGGGCGGCGTCGGAGAGCTCGCGGGACAGTGCGTCTATGAAGTTCGCGAAGCGACTGACATCGGCCGCGGAGAGCGTCACTGCGAACGCGTTGGGCGCGATGAGACCCCGCACGCCGACGCGCCGGTGCAGGTCCATCTCCCTCGTGAGCCTCCGGCCGATCTCAACCGGCTGGAGATTGCTTCGGAACGGCTTAGCCAACGTTCCCTCCACCAGACGCTCGAGGCGTTCCTCGAATTGCTGGAGTCCCATGGTCTCCCAGAGACTACCGGGCAACCGCGCTGGGCTGAGGGTGGGGCGGCTTCTGACCAGCTCACCCGCATCGTGCCCCTGGGGTGGGACGATCCTCCCTCGCCGCCGCAGCGACTACTGTTGGCCGGTCACCCGGGCGAGTGGCGGAATTGGCAGACGCGCAGGATTCAGGTTCCTGTGTCCGAAAGGATGTGCGGGTTCAAGTCCCGCCTCGCCCACCATTGTGATGTCGCGAGACATGAGCGACGCTGTCGCGAGACATCGTCGACACCCAGGCCGCCGGCGACGCAGCCGCCGGACCTCTCGAGGACTCCCGTGCACCGGGCTAGTCGCCGGGGCGCCGTAGCCGGTCGTAGCTCGGATCGTCCCGGCTGCGGGTCGGACGCCAGTAGGCCCCGGGGTCGTCGCCCGCCGGCACGGCATCGGGTAGGACACGACGGTAGGCGAGCTTCCAGGTCCCGTCGATCCGACGGAAGTAGTCCACATAGCGGCCGTGGCCCGAGACGCGGGTCGTGCCTGCGGTGCCGTGGAAGCCGTAGAACGTCTCTCCCCAGGCCTCGTCGCCCTCGACATCGAAGACCGACTGCCCGAGCAGGTGGTGCATCGTGGTCATCGGGCCTGGGCGGCAGACGAAGTCGGCGAAATCCCAGCCGGTTCCCTTGAACGAGCCGTGGTCGTCGTAGGAGTCCTCGGCGTAGCAGGACGCGATGCGCTCCCGGTCGCCACGGTCGACGGCGGACGAGAGCACGGCCACCAGCTCGGCCAGCTCCAGCTTGTCGCTCCAGAGCTGCGGGTCAGCAGGCACCGGGTTGTCCATCACGCCGTCCTCCGCGTCACGCGCCCTACCTCTCGGCCGCCCCGAGACTCTTGAGCTCGACCAACCCTACGGGGTCGGCCGCACGGCTGGTGGCCCGACAGGCGATCCCGGGAGCCGCCGTGGGTGGTGGGCCAAGATGGGTGACCATGGTGGAGTTAGTCGAAGGATCGTCCCGGCGACGGCCTGGCCCGGCGGGCTTGGCCGTGATCCCGCCCGTGAGCGCCGCCGACTTCGCGGATCCAGATTGGATAGCGCCTTTCGCTCGCGCAGCGGAGAGACTCGGGTTCGAGTCGCTCGTCCTTCCCGAGCACGTCGTGCTCGCCGTCGACTACACCAGCCGCTACCCCTACTCGAAGTCCGGACGTGTACCGCTCGCCCACGACTGCGTGATCCCCGACCCGATCGACACGCTCGCATACGTGGCCGGCGTCACGACTACCCTCGGCCTCGCCACGGGCCTGCTCGTGCTCCCGCTGCACAGCCCGCTCGTCCTGGCCAAACGCGCGGCGACGGTCGACCGGCTGTCCGGGGGCCGGCTCCGGCTCGGGGTCGGCCTCGGGTGGTTGCGCGAGGAGATCGAGGCGGGCGGGGTGGACTTCGCCGGCCGGGGCGAGCGTGCCGACGAGACGATCGATGCCGTGCGCGCCCTGTGGAACGCCGATCGGCGGCGCGGTGCACACTTCGAGGGACGCCACTTCTCGTTCGCCGGCGTGCAGTCGTTCCCCCGACCCGCACGGCCCGGGGGCGTGCCGATCGATGTGGGCGGAACGTCCCCGGCGGCCATCCGCCGTGCGGCACGCCGCGGCGATGGATGGCTGTCGCTGGGGCTCAGAGGCGGCGCCTTGACCGACGCCCTGCGCCGGCTCGCGGCCGAAGCGATCGCAGCGGGGCGCGACCCGGCCACGATCGATGTGACCCTGAGCGGTGTCACCACCTCGGCCACGGTCGACCGGGCCACCCTCGAGCAGGCCGCCGCCCTCGGCGCGCGGAGAGTGGTCATCAACCTGGGCTCCGCCAATCTCGCCGACGCGCAGGACGAGCTCCGTCAGGCCGCCGAGCGGGCCGGGCTCACGCCCGCCTGACCTCGCACTGCGTCAGCCGGCGCGCAGCGGCTGATCACTCGCCAGGTCCACCCGCAGCACGCGTTCGTGGATCCGCCACCCCTCGGGGCGGCGCGCATAGGTGTCGAGATAGCGGATGTGCCACACCAGCAACGTCTCTCCGCCTTCATCGCCCAAGACGTGATAGGCGACGCAGCGGGTCTCCCCGGTGGCGCGGTCGCCCTCGACTGCCGCCAGGTGGCTCCCGATGGTATGCGTGGTGGATCGGTAGTGCCGGGCCATGGCGATCGCTCTGGTGATCTCGGCGTGCCCATGGCTCCGGCTGGTCGGCTCGCTGTCGCCCGGCGTGGCGTAGGCGACGAACGTGCCGTCCTTGGTGAAGAGCCGCGCCACTCCCTCGGGATCGCGCCGGTCGACGCCCTGCGCGTAGGCGTGCACGAGGTCGGAGATGGCCAATCGGTCGGCCACCAGAAGGGCGGCATCGGGGTCGGCGGGATCGGGGTCGGCGGGCACGCCCAAGTTGAGCGTGGCGAGCCGGGACGGTCAAGTGGCTCGGCCGGCCTCGCAGCGGCGGTGAGGCCCCGGACGACGGAGCGGAGGTCGACGCGAAACCCCCGAAGGGAGGACCGCATCTGCCACCGGAAAGCCGGCTCAGCGCGTTCAGGTCCCGCCCCGCCCACCACCTGCCGGGTCGGAGACACGCGCCACGACCCCGGGGGGGCCTAGAGCTCGAAGTGCTCCCGGTTCGTCACGTACCGGTGGGTCCCTGCATGCCCACGGGGGAGCCGACAGTAGGCGGGGGCGGCGGCCTTCGGATGGCGACCCTCCTGCGCGCACTCCGGATCTCCCCAGGCGAACCAGCCGGCGATGACCCCGAGACCGGCGAGCACGGCGAGCCCTATGACGGCGATGGCGAGTCCCACACGCTCCCTCTCTTCTGCATCCTGGCACTTGCACACCGCGGCTGGACCGCGGCGGACCCTTCTGTGTCGGCCCGTCGGAGTCGTTCCTGAAGTCCCGGCAGGCGGCGGCGACGTCGGCCCAGCTGAGGAGCGTGGGCGGCGCCGTCGGTCAGCGCGCCGTCACGGCGGCCCACCGGCCCGATACGTGGCCGCCCCCGTGCGCAGGAACGCCCGCAGCTCGGCACGCAACCGGCGGTCGTTGCGGACCGCGGCGGCGTAGGCCGGTCCGTCCAGTCCGGTCCCGAGTGCTCCAGCGAGCGCCGACCACAGCTCGATCTGACTCATCCGCCGGAGCCCTGAACCAGTGCAGTGCACCGCGGCGAGCCCGACTGGTGCGCCCTCCAGCGCCAGCGCTCCCGCAATGGCCGCGTAGTAGGGAACAGGCCCCAGCTCCCGCCCGGCGCACCACACCCCGGCTGCGGTCTCGAGGCGGTACACGGCACCCAGCCCCTCACTCTGGTGCATCCGCTCGAGCTGGCGGTCGGTGAGCCAGGACACGAACACGTGGGCCTCGGTGCCCGGGGCATGGATGGCGGTCGCCGGGATCGCGCCATAGCTCGCCAACAGCGCCGCATGGACGACGTCGAGGTCGGGGACGACGGCCCTGAGCACCGGGATCGCGGCCTCGTCGCCGTCGCTGCGGAACTCCGCCCCTGCGAACTTGCGGCGCAGCTGGGCGGGGGCGGCGTTGGATCCCACTGCCAGCACTGCGGTGCGCCCCTCGCCCCACCGGTCCGCCTCCTTGTGCTCGAGGGGGCGGACCGACCCGCCATGCCAGAGATACGAGTCCTTTGGGACGTCGAACGGGTAGGCCCACGGATCGAGCGGGGAACCGGCGGACATCACGCCTTCCGCGGTGCCGCCCGAGATCGGTCCTCGCCGCCCCTCAGGGCCGGTAGAGCCTGGCGGCGTTCTCGCCCAGGACTTTGCGCTGCACCTCGGCCGTGAGAGCCGACATCTTCTCAACCACCGTGTCGAGCGGCTTGGGGTAGAGACAGGTGGGGTGGGGGAAGTCGGTCTCGAACAGGACGTTGTCCTCGCCGACGGACGCGATGAGCGCCGGAACGTTGGTCTTCTCGAACCAGAAGGTGGCATAGAGGTTCCGCCGGAAGTACTCCGAAGGCAACATGCCGCTCAAGATGACGTTGGCGACCACCCGGGCGTTCCCTATGAACAGCAGAGTCCCACCAATGGCCAGCTTGGTGTCCTCGTCCTGCGACTCCCACGGGTACGTCCCGAAGTGGGTCATGGTGGTCAGGCTGGCTCCGATGTGGAAGTGGACGGGGAGCTCGAGGTCCGCGCACACCTCCCACAGCGGGTCCCAGGCCCGGCTGACCAGGTCAGGGCCCCCCACGTCGTTGGGGTCCGACGTCATGTTGACTCCTCGCAGGTCGAGCGATGCGATCCGCTTCGCCTCGGTCACGCAGGCGTCGACGTCCCAGGCCGGCAGCACGGGCATGGGTAGCAACCGGCAACCCGAGTTTGCCTGCACCTCCGCCATGGCGTCGTTGTAGATCTGCACGCACAACAGCCGCAGCAGGGGGTCCTTCACCACGTCCGAGATCCCCTGGCCGCCCAGGCCGATGGAATTGGGGAAGCAGACCTGGGCCCAGATACCCGAGTCGTCCATCACGTCGAGGCGCGCCTTGGGGTCGTACGCGCCGACATGGATGCGGTCGAGCGTCCACTCGTAGAGTGCCTCGAGCGCCCGCCCCTTCCCGCCGTCACGGTCAATGACGCCACCTCCCCCGGCAAAGCCGAGCTCGGAGCCGTCCACCACCCACGTGGGTTTGCCGTCGATGTCCACGACATGCGGGACCCGGTCCGCGTAGGCGACCGGTGCGCGCTTCGTCCACAGGTCGTGCGCCTCGGTCAGGTGCGTGTCCGCGTCGATCACGCGGAGCCCGTCGAGCGCCAGCACCATCATCCCTCCCCACCTCGGCAACGGGCCAACCCTATTGCGCGGCCGCGGCGCCCCGTGCGTCAGCGGTGGTGGTCCGACGCCGCCAGATCCCGCTCCAGGCGGCTCAGGCCGTTGGCCAGGTAGACCCAGCTGAACAGCAGGCCCAGCATCAGCCCTGCGGCGAAGCCGATCACCGTGTCGCTGGCACCGGCCAGCACCGCGGCCAGCACGAACAGGACGCTGACCCCGAGCACGACGAGCATGACCCAGAAGATCCGGCGCGCCGAACGCAGGGCCCGCATGGCGACTGGGCGGCCGGCTGTCGTCGCACGCACACGACCATCGTGCCACCGGGGCGCCACGGTGTCCCGCGGCGCCCCGGTCTCCCGTCACCTCGGTACGGGCCTGCCGAACTAGGAGACGGTGGCCGGCTGCTCGCTCGCGAGCTTGGCCAGCTCCTCGGTGACCAGCTGCTCGTGCTCCTCGAGGTCGCGCCGGGCCGCCCGCGGGCTCCAGCGGCCGCGCATGAAGAACACCAGGATGGCGAAGACCGCCATGCCGGCCTCGCACACCAGCCACCACCGCTTCCATTCGTTCGGCGACGCCTTCTGGGCCGGGATGAGCTTCTGCTCGGCCACGAGCAGGCTGGCCAGGTTCTCCGAGTGCACCCCCACCTTGGACTGGATCTCCGCCTGGCTCACCGGCTGGCCCTTCTGGATCTCGACCGCCAGAGGCTGGTAGGCGAGCAGGCCCTGGACCTGCGGGTTGGAGAGCCCCCCAGCCGCGCTCACCGCTTTGAGGAGGTTGCCCGTCGTGTTGCAGGCGCTCAACAGCTTGGACAGTGTCACCGGGCCCGGCTCGCCCGTGTCCTGCAGGTTGGCAATCACCGTCTCGGGTGCCTTGGTGGCCGAGCACCCCGTCGTCGACGGCGAGTAGGGCTGCGACGCCTGGATCGTCTGCAGTGTGGCGCCTGCTGTCTGGTTGTCAACCAGGACCGTGGAGGTCGTCACCACGTAAGGCAGCACCAGGAACGACAGCGCCACGGTGATGCGCAGGATCCAGCCCCAGATGGCCAGGCCGGTGGCGGTCAGCGCCGGGTTGTGGGACTCGACCTGCTCGGTGTAGTTGGCCATCCACGGCGCGTACGCCACGGAATTGAACAGAGCCAGGAGGACCACGACGACGACACTGGCGTAGTAGCCGGTCTCGGGGTGACCGGTCTGGTAGATGAGGAAGCCCAGCATCACCATCGTGCAGAGGGCTCCGGCCAGCATGAAGGGCTTGCGCACCCGTGCCCAGTCCGAGAGGAAGCCGGAGATCACGAGCCCGATGGAGAGGGCGGCGGCCAGCCACACATTGATGCCGTTGGCCTGCGGCGTAGTCCGGTTGTAGGTCACCACCCAGTAGATGGTGAGCACGCTGACCGACGCGTAGTAGAAGAGCAGGAACAGCGAGATGGCGATCGACGACGAGATCAGGTCGATCTTGAGCATCGACCGGAACGGGTGCGCGATGGCCCGCTCCACGTCGATCCCTTTGGCACGCGCCTCGACCAGCGCACGCTCGCGCTCGGAGACCATCAGCTGGTCTCGCAACTGCGGCGAGAGCTCACGCAAGAACAGGAACGAAACCAGCACCACGCCCATGCAGACCAGTCCCGAGATGATGAACTGGTCCTGCCAGGACTTGAGGTGGTCGAGCGTGTGGGTGGCCACCAGGCTGGCGCACAGGGCGCCCATAGTCGGGCCGAGGGCCCAGAACCCCATCGCGACGCCGCGCCCCATCTGGGGCGAGAAGTCGCGCATCAGAGCGGGCGTCGAGACGAGGATCACACCCTCGACGAAGCCGATGATGCAATACATGAACGCGAACCAGAACTTCTCGGAGATGTGCGGGATGGCGAAGAGCTGGATGCACGCCACCACGAACGTGCCGTAGATGGTCAGGTTGGCCCGGCCGATCCGGTCGGACAGTCCACCGACGAACGCGCTGAACGCACCGATGGCGTTCGAGACGACCAGCAGGTACAAGAAGTACTGGAACGACATGTGGTAGTAGGGCAGCATCAGCGGGGTGACCGCGCCCTCCACGTAGTAGAGGTAGTAGAGCATGATCGTCGTGAGCACGACGATCGCCAGGTAGCCCAGGCGGGGCCAGGTGTTGGGGTACGCGTACAGCTCCCGCCGGCCGAATGCGTTCGCCCACCGGTTCCGGGGGGGCACCGCCGCTGCTGTGGTGGTCATGTCTCTGGTCCCCTTTCCCGAGCCATATTCGATCGTAGAGCCAAAGGGGACTTCCGGCTCTAGAGGCTTTGGGCCCACCGTTGCAAAATCGCGTGCCGGAGAAGAGGCGCAGATGGCAGACGTACGAGCAGCCCAAAGGGTCGTGGACACCATGAGCGGTTCAGACGCCCTGCTCTGGACCATCAGCGCCGACCCGGTGATGCGCCCCACGATCGTCGCCGTCCTCGTGCTCGGGGGCCGACCGGGGTGGCGTGAGGTGCGGGACCGGGTGGCACGGCTCACCGAGCTGGTGCCCCGCCTACGCTCCCGAGCCGTCCCGCGCCCCCCCGGGCGCGGACGGCCGCAGTTCGTCCCTGACCCCGACTTCGACCTGTCGGACCACCTCTGGCGCACCCGCCTCCCTGTCGGCGGCGGCGTCCGTGATGTGCTCGACCTGGCGCAGTCGCTGGCCACCACCGGGTTCGACCCCGCCCTCCCCCTGTGGGAGGCCGTGCTCGTGGAGGAGGTCGACGAGCACCGGGCGGCCCTGGTGGTGAAGATCCACCACGCCATGATCGACGGTGTCGGCGGCTTGGCCGTCTTGGCGCATCTCTTCGACGGCCTCGACGACATGACGGTGCCCGATGGGGGCGATACACGCGGGTCCTCCCCGCGTTGGCCCTGGTCGGGTATGCCTGACGTCCGGCACCTTGCCGGCAGCGCCGCCGACGCCGCCGTCCACCCGTTCCGCTCGGCGGGGCATCTCGCCGCGCTCGGCATGTCGGTGGCGCGGCTCGTCGCGCCCTCCGGCCCGCCACTGTCACCGATCATGAAGCGGCGCAGCTTTCGGCGACACGTGGAGATCCTGGACCTCGACCTCGACGAACTGCGCGCGGCGGCGCGAGCCTGGAACGGCACGGTCAACGACGTGTTCGTGGCATCGGTGGTGAGGGGCCTGACGCTCTACCACGAGCAGCACGGCGCGCCGGCGAAGGGCTTCCGCACTCTGATGCCCATCAACGTGCGCGGGACCGGGGACACTGAAGGCGGCAACCACTTCGTCCCGGCACGTTTCGTCGTCCGCGTCCACGACGATCTGGCCGACTGCGTCGCCGAGGTCCGCGGGAGCGTGGGCCGATGGAAGACCGCGCCCGGACTCGCGGTGAGTGACCTGCTGGCCGTCGGCCTCAGCGCCCTCCCCTCCGTGGTCGCGCGGAACCTGTGGGGGGCGATGCTCCTGGGAACCGACTTCTGCATCACGAACATCCCGGGCCCGCCGGTGCCCACGTCGCTCGCCGGGGTCCCCGTGGAGGGGATCTTTGCCGTGTCCCCCCCGTCGGGCGCCGCACTCAACGTCTCTCTCGTCTCGTGCGCCGACCGCGCCTCGGTGACCGTCACCTGCGACGTGGCGGCAGTACCCGACGGCGCCAAGCTCACCCGCTGCATCGACGATGGGTTCGCGGAGGTGTGCGCGGTCACCGCCGGACCGGGTGCACCGTGACGCAACTCGACACTCTCAGCCCCCTCGACGCCTCCTTCTTGCACTTGGAGTCCGAACGAACCCCCATGCACATGGGTTCGGTGGGGATCCTCGAAGGCGCACCCCTGCGTGACGCCTCTGGATGTCTCCGGATTGAGGAGGTTCGCGCGGAGGTGGCGAGCCGGATTCACCTCGTCCCCAAGCTGCGCAAGATCGTCCAGTTCCCCCTGGTGGGCGAGACTGCGCCCCTGTGGGTCGACGACCCCGACTTCGACGTGCAGAACCACGTGCATCTGGCCGCGCTACCGGCGCCCGGCAGCGATGAGCAGCTCCTTGACTTGTGTGCGGAGCTGATGTCGTTCCCGCTCGACCGCGAACGACCCCTCTGGGGGATCTGGCTCGTCGACGGGCTGGCCGGCGGCCGAGTCGCCCTCGCCCAGATGCTGCACCACGCGGTCGCCGACGGCCTGGCCGGAGTCGAGCTGGCGACCGTCCTCCTCGACGTCACGCCCCACGAACCGTCTCCGCACCCGCCCGAGACCTGGGAGCCCGTGCCGGCGCCGGGGACCGTGGCCGCCGCTACCGCCAGTCTCGACCGGGCCGGAGAGCTGCTCGGCCGGGCGGCCGGCACCAGCTGGGGCATGGTGCGGCACCCTTCGCGGGCGCCGCGCACGGTGGCCCGGTACGTGTCGGCGTTCACCAACCTGCTCCAGACACCCGTGGCCACGCACGGCTGCTCGCTCAACACGAGGGTGGGCTACGAACGCCACGCCCTGCTCGTGCGCCAACCCCTCGACCAACTGCGGCAGACCGCGCACCACCTGGGTGTGACCCTGAACGACCTCCTGCTGACCGCGGTGGCCGCCGGCGTGCACGACCAGCTTTCCTCGCGCGGCGAGGTGATGGAGGGTCGCGAGCTCCGCATCCTGGTTCCGGTCGGCTCGGAGCACCACGGCGACCACCGGTTGGGGAACGAGGTGGCTGTCATGGTCGTGACCGTCCCCATCTGGGCGGCCCCGGCCGAGCAGCGCCTGCACTCCGTCGCTACAGCCGCACGGTCGAGCAAGGACCACGACCAGGTGCGGGCCGTCCGCGCCCTGCTGGCCTCGCTGGACGCCTGGCCCCCAGCCGGCCTCGCCGCCGCCACGCACGTCATTCACCACCAGCCCTTGGTCAACCTGGTGGTCACCAACATCCCGGGGCCCGACGTCCCGCTCTACGTGCTGGGGGCCCGCATGCTCGAGGCCGTGCCGTTCGTGCCGCTGGGCGGGAACCTGAGCGTCGGCATCGCCGCCCTGTCCTACGGCGGCCTGCTTTCGGTGGGGATACTGTGCGACCCGGTCGCGTGCCCCGACGCCCACGTGCTGGCGTCGGGCATGGAGCGCTGCTTCGCCGACCTCCTGATCGCCGGGCGGGCGGGCGGCGACTGAGCTCCGCCGGTTCCGCCTACCCTGACGCCGGCTCGGGCGAGCCCCCGGCTGCGCCAGCCGCCCCGCCACCGGCGGCAGTCGCCCCGTCATCCCCGTCGGCATCCCGTAACGGCACGTGCCAGGTCAGGCGCGTCCCCCCTCGCGTGACCGGCCGATGCCGACGCCGCCGCCCAGTCGCTCGGCCCGCTGCCGTATGTTCTTGAGGCCGAGCCCCGACTCCGAGACCTCTCCGATGCCGGTCCCGTCATCGGCCACCACCAGCCGCAGCTCGTCCCCGGCCGCGACGGTGATCACCACCTGGGAGGCATGCGCATGCTTCCCGACGTTGGTGAGAGCCTCGCGCAGCACGGCCAGGACCTCCTCGGCCAGCGAGCCGGTGATGACGGTGTCCACCGGCCCGGCAAACGACACCTGCGGGTGGAGCCCGAGGACGGGTCGCAGCTCGTGCACCAGATCGAGCACCTTGGGGTGGAGGCCCTGCTTGTTGATGGTCAGCTCAATGTCGAAAATGGCCTTACGCAGCTGCCTGATCGTGTCGTCGAGCTTGTCGATCGCCTCGCCGATGCGCATCACGGCCTCTGGGCGCTCCACCAGCCTGGCCGTGCCCTGCAAGGACAGCCCGATCGCAAACAGCCGTTGGATGACCGAATCGTGCAGGTCGCGGGCGATGCGGTCCCGGTCCTCGGTGAGCGCGCGGTCACGCACCAGTTCGTGCAGCCGTGCGTTCTCAATGGCGATCCCCGCCGCCATGGCCAGCGCTGCCACGAGCTCCTCGTCGTCCTCGGAGAACGACGCCGCGGTCTGTTTGTTCGTGAGATAGAGGTTCCCGTAGACCTCGCCGTGCACACGGATGGGCACGCCGAGGAACGACGTCATGGCGGGATGGTGCGGAGGGATCCCGATGCTCTTGGGGCTGGACATGACGTCGGCCAGCCGGACCGCCGTCTCCTCGGTGATGACCGTGCCTAGGACACCCCGGCCCGTGGGTCGCGCCCCGATGGCAAACTCCTCGTCGGGGCTCAGCCCCACGGTGATCAGCTGGTCGAGTGCGGTGCCGTCCTCGGAGAGGACGCCCAGGGCGCCGTAGCGGGCATCGACCAGGTCGCACGCCTTTTCGACGATGCGCCGCAGGACCACAGGTAGGTGCAGCTCGGCGTCGAGAATGAGGATGGCCTGGACCAACCGGCGCAACCGGACGGGATCGTCGATCCGGTCGAAGGGCTGCACGACACCCCAGGATAGAGCGCCCCAGAGCCTGCTCGTGACACCACTCGAGGTCCCCGGCTGGCTTAAGGCCAGGTCACAGGTCACGTCAGCCCTCCCCCCGTGGCAGTATTGCCCCGATGGGAATACGGGTGTTCGTCCTGGACGATCACGAATTGGTCCGGACGGGCCTACGGACGCTGCTCGACGCCGAGGACGACCTGGACGTCGTTGGCGAGGCAGGGACGGCCGAGGAGGGCCTGAAGCTCATACGCGAGCTCGAGCCCGATGTCGCCATCCTCGACGTCCGCCTCCCCGATGGGAACGGGATCGAGGTGTGCCGCGACATCCAGTCCGTCTCCCCGCAGGTCCGCTGCCTGATGCTGACCTCGTATTCCGACGATGACGCCCTCTTCTCCTCCATCATGGCGGGGGCCTCTGGCTACGTGCTCAAGGAGATAGGCAGCGGCGATCTCCTGGGGGACATCCGGCGGGTGAGCCAGGGCATGTCGCTGGTCGATCCCGTCCTCACGCAGGAACTCTTCGACCGCCTGCGCAAGGACCAGGAGGCCGAGTCACGCCTGACCGTCCTCACGCCCCAGGAGCGGCGCGTGCTCGAGCTCATCGCCGAGGGCCAGTCCAACCGCCAGATCGCCGAGCAGCTGTTCCTGGCCGAGGCGACGGTCAAGAACTACGTCTCGAGCCTGCTGTCGAAGCTGGGCATGCGGCGCCGGACGGAGGCGGCCGTGTACGCCGCCGTGCTGGCCGAACGGAAGTCGACGAACCCCAAACCCTGACCGCTCACGCCGGGGCCTGGTGCCTCAGGCGACCTTGGCCCGCCGGTGGTCGTCGAGAGTACGGAAGTCGATGCCGGCGTCGCGGAGGAGCGCTTCCAGCCGCTCGCGCTCAGCCAGCGGGTTCGTGAAGCGCTCAGGGCCACTCTCGATCCCCAGCGCGCGACACAGGCGCAGGAGCATCCGGTCGTGGTCGAGCTCGAGGGCGAGCTCCTCGGCCACGCCGTTGCCGTCGTCGGACCCGTTGCCGTTGAGCCCGCGCCGGTACTGCAGCAACACCACGACCAGCTCATCTCTCGAAGACGGCAGGGTCACGGGTTCAACATCCTCACAAAGTCCGGCGAGTAACTCGCTGTACATCGACATCGAGATAATTTTGACGGAATTGACGAAAGGCAGTAGAGCCGATCGTCATGTTTTGCCTAGAGCCGTTCCTCCCTAGCTTCCGAGACCGACCTCGCGCGCATGCCGCGCGGTCCGCTCTTCGTGCCTGGTGCGTGCCTGGTGCGTGCCTCGTGCGTGCCTGAAGTCCTCAGTGCCGCACGACACGAGTGGAGCGCCCAGCGCGCGCAAGCACGTCCTCGGCGGACTCGTCGTCCTCCGCCATGGCCACGCCCAGTGAGGAATGCAAGCGGACGTCAACACCAGCGACCATGATGACCTCGTCGAGCGTGTGCTGGATACGACGGAGCAGCGGCCCGACGGCCTGCTCGTCGCTCACCGTGACCACGACGACGACCTCGCTGCCGCTGACGCGACCGATCGTGTCCTCGGCCCGCAGCACCGACGTCAGCCGGCGGGCCATGTCGCTCAGCACCTCGTTACCCGCGGTGTATCCCAAGTCGAGGTTGATCCTGGCCAGATTGTCCAGCTCAACACGACAAACAATCACCTCACCGCCGTGGCGCTGCCGCCGTACGAGGGCCTGGGTGAGGCGGTCCAGCAGGAGCAGCTGGTTGACCAGGCCGGTGTGGGGATCGGCCATCGACAGCTGCCACAGCTGGTCGTAGCCGCCCACCTGCGACCGCGGGACTGGCGCGGCGCGCTGCGCGCCGAACTCCTGCAGCATCGTCTCGACGCTCTCGGAGGCGCCGTCCGCCTGCCCACCGCCGGCTGCCGGCGCGCCGGCGCCCGAACCACAGGTGTCTTCGTCAGATGTCGGCATGGGCGCGTCCTCAGCGTCGTCGCCAAGCTTCCTCTTGGCTCTCTTCACGGTGTCCCCCTCCGAAACAGCGGTCCCCCCCTTATCGGAAGACTGCTGCCCGAACCGGAGTCGGAAGTCATCAGCCTCGCCACGTGGTTGCAACCGCTCGGGCCACGCACCCGCCCGGTGCGTTCCCCACTGTACCGAAACCCCCGTCTCGGCCCGGTGAGGCCCCGAAGCGACGTCGTTCGCACGACCGGGCCGGCTTGCCTAGCGTCGGACTGGTGAAGCGGCAGAACGTGCTGGTGCTCTACCTGGCCGACTCGGCCCTCGACTCGCCCGTGATCGCCTGGTCGTGCTGGGACGGAATGGGCGCCACCGGTCGCATGGCCGGCGACGAGGATGAGCCGCCGTACCCGGACGGGTTGGCCGCGCTGCGCGACGGTTGGCGACTGTTCCAGACCTCGCAGCTCCTCCCGCACTACCCGGGCACCGAGACGCAGACGTCGTACCTGAAGTACGAGTTCCTGTTCGAACAGATCGTGGAGGTCACGCCGTGAGCGGCTACCGGAAGCTGACGACCCGCGAGATGGCGCGCTTCGTCGCCCGGGGCTTCTTGATGTTCCCGGCACTGACACCGCCCGAGCTCAACGAGCGCTACCTGGAGGAGTCGGCCGGGCCCGGCGTGGCCGAGATCCCCGCGGGGACGCCCCTAGCAGAGGCCTACGCGCCGGGCAGCGCGTTGCACGGACTGGTCACGGAACCGGCCGTGCAGGGTATCCTCGACAGCCTCGTCGGACCTGACCCGGTCGTCGACCACCACTTCGTGCACCTCACGCTCGGACGATCCGAGCGCGAGGCGTTCGGAATGCGCCACACCTTGCCCTCACAGCACTGGCACCAGGACTCGACGATCGACACCCGGGCCGGGTTTGACGTGCAGATCATGTGGTACCCCCACCAGGTCACACCCGAGATGGGAGGGACGCGCTTCTTGCCCGGCAGCCACCTGCGCATCGTCAGCGAGGCGGCCATCGGGCGCTATCAGAACATCCGCGGCCAGCGGCACGTCGTCTGCCCGGCCGGCTCGCTCCTCGTCCTCCACCACGGGATCTGGCACGGCGGCGGATCGAACGTCGGCAACACCACCCGCCACATGGTCAAGGTCCGCCTGCACCCCACGGCGCCCCAGGTCCGGCGGTGGGATCTGGAGGACTTCACCGACGAGGACCGGGCCCAGCGTCCGATCTTCTGGCAGCGCTCAGCCCGGGCGGACGGTGACCTCCACGACATTCTCTGTGAGTACCAGCCCTGGTACGAGGCCGATACGGCCAGGCTCGAGTTCGTCAACCGGGTCCGGCTCTTCCGCTACCTCCTCGGCGACGACACCTTCGACGCTGATTACTGGCTCACCCGGCTCGAGTACCCGCCCGGGCGCCGTATCGAGTCCACGACCGGCACCCCCCTGCGGGCGTAGGGGTCACGTCGTGCCCGACCGACGTAGTGGAGCAGCACCCCGGCCCGGCCGGGGCACCCGCCGGGCACCGGCCCGGTCGGCGGCGGCACCGGTCGACCCGGCTGCGACCATGGTCGTCGACGATGCCGGGCTGCGGGCGCTCGTCGACGAGTTGTCCGCCGCGGACTGCTACGGCTTCGACACCGAGTTCCACACCGAGCGCACGTACGTGCCCGACCTGGCGCTGATTCAGGTCGCGTGGTCGGACCGGGTGGCCCTCGTCGATCCCGTCGCCGTCGACCCGGCACCCCTGGCCGCGCTGTTCGACGGTCCTGGCCTCGCCGTGGCGCACGCCGCCGGCCAGGACCTCGACGTGCTGCAGGCGGCCTGCGGCACCGTGCCCGCCCGCGTCTTCGACACCCAGATCGTGTCGGGCTTCCTCGGCATGTCCACCCCGTCGCTCTCCCGGTTGGTCGACCATCTGCTCGGTGTGCGCCTCCCGAAGGGGGACCGGCTGTCGGACTGGCTCGAGCGGCCGATCCCCCCGCGGCAGGTCACGTACGCCGTCAATGACGTCGCCTACCTCTTGCAACTGCGGCAGGTCCTCAGCGAGCGCCTCGACGCGCGGGGCCGGCTCCCCTGGGCCCTCAGCGAGTGCGACGAGGTGCTCGGCGACCGTACCCCCGCCCGCGTCCCGGAGGAGGCCTGGTGGAAGCTGGGGGACATCCGCAGCATGTCGCGCCGCTCCCGGGGCGTCGCCCAGGAGGTGGCGGCCTGGCGGGAGCGCACGGCGGCCGAGACGAACCGACCTCGCCGGATGGTGCTCTCCGACCTGGGCCTACTGGCGATCTCGCAGCGTCCGCCCCACACCCTCGAGGAGCTGCGCCGCTCTCGGGGCGTCGACAGCCGTCACCTCGCCCAGGGCCGGGCCGAGGAGATCCTGAGCGCCGTCGAGCGTGGCCGGGAGCTGCCTGCCTCGGCCATCCGGATGCCGGTGGAGGGCAGGGAGACACCCGCCCCACCGGCCGCCGTCGCGCTCTGCTCGGGGCTCGTGCGTCAGATCGCCGATGACCTCGACTTCGACCAGGGTCTCCTGGCCACCCGGTCCGACATCGCCCAGCTGCTCAGCGGCGAACCCGGCCGCCTCGACACGGGGTGGCGCCGCGACATCGTGGGCGAGCCCTTGCGGCGCCTCATCGCGGGCGACGTGGCGGCCGCCTTCGACCGTGGGGGGCGCCTCGTGCTCGAGGAGCGCTCTGGGATCCCCGTGGGCCTCGACGGGTCGCCACCTAGCTGATCTGCCGCTCCCGGCCGGCCCAATAGGGCTGGCGCAGCTTGTACTTCTGCAGCTTCCCCGTCGCCGTCCGGTCCAGCGCCGGACGCAGTTCGATGCTCGTGGGGGCCTTGAAGTGGGCCAGGCGGTCGCGGCAGTGCGCGATGAGCTCGACCTCGGTCACCGTCGAACCCTCGCGAACGACGACGAGTGCCTTGATCGTCTCACCCCACTTCTCGTGGGGCACCCCGATCACCGCTGCCTCAGCCACTGCGGGGTGCTGGTAAAGGCAGTCCTCCACTTCGATCGACGACACGTTCTCGCCGCCAGTGATGATCACGTCCTTCTTGCGGTCCGAGATCGTCAGGTAGGCGCCGTCGACATAACCGCCGTCACCGGTGTGGAACCAGCCGCCCTCGAGCGCCTTGGCCGTCTCCTCGGGCTGCTCCCAGTACCCCGCGAACACATGGTTGGCCCGGGCCAGCACCTCTCCTTCTTCGTCCAGCGCGATCCGCACGCCCACCGCGGGCGTTCCCGCGCGGGCCAGCAACTGCGCTCGCGAGGCGGAGTCAAGGTCGTCCCACTCCGCCGGCGCCCGGTTGACGGTGAGGAGCGGCGCCGTCTCGGTCAGGCCGTAGATCTGCGTGAACTCCCAGCCCAGCTCGGTCTCGATGCGCTCGATCGACCTCGAGGGTGGCGGTGCTCCGGCCACCGTGATGCGCACCGTTCCCTGGCCTGGCACCGAGCGGCCGACTTCGGACCGCGCCTCGGCGGCGCTGAGGATGGCCGCCGCCACGGCCGGGGCGCCGCACATGTACGTCACGCCTTCCGAATCGACCCGCGAGAGGATCTCCTCCCCGTCGACCTTGCGCAGCACGACGTGCGTGCCGCCCATCCCAGTCACCGCGTAAGGCATCCCCCAACCGTTGCAGTGGAACATGGGCAGCGTGTGCAGCAGCACGTCGCGGTCGCTCACCCCGAGGTGCCACCCGAAGATCGATGCGTTGAGCCAACAATTTCGATGCGTCATCTGCACGCCCTTCGGGCGCGCCGTGGTGCCCGACGTGTAGTTCACCGAGCAGGTGGCGTTCTCGTCGGCCTCCCAGGCCCGGGGCTCGGCCCCGTCGGGCGCCGGTGCGAAGAGCGCGGCGTCGTCCGTCCCGTCCAGGCAGAATCGGTGCCTCACCTCAATGCCCGCCACCTCGTCGGTCAGGTCGGGGTCGTAGAGCAGAACGGTCGCCCCCGAGTGCCCGACGATGTACCCGATCTCCTCGGTGGTCAGGCGGAAGTTGATCGGCACCAGGATGCGGCCGTAGCCGCTCACCCCGAAGAGCGAGGTGAGGAACCGCCCGGAGTTCGGGCTGACGATGGCCACCCGCTCCCCGTGCGCCACGCCTCGCTCGTCGAGGGCCAGGGCCATGCCCCGCGCCCGGGCGTGCATCTCGCGGTAGGTCATCCGGCCGAGTGACCCCGCTACCGACGGCTCGTCGACGACCGCGGTCCGGTGACCGTAGACCAGCGCCGCTCGGTCGAGGAAGTCCGCTACCGAGAGTGCGACCTGCATGGGACCCCTATCTCCTGTCGGGCTCCTTCGCCCGGGGCTGACCCTACTGCGGCCGCGGGTGCTCAGAAGTGGCCCAGGACCGGGTGCGGCGCGTAGGGCTTCTCGAGAGCCACGGCCTCGTCGGCCGACAACGTGAGCTGCTCGGCCTCCAGTGCGTCTTTGATGTGCCGCTTCTTGGTCGAACCCACGATGGGTGCGGTCACCCCCTGCCTGGAGAGCAGCCACGACAGCGCCACCTGCGCCGTGGACACGCCGCGCGCGGCGGCCACTTCGTTCGCCGCGTCCACAACGTCGAAGTCGGTGGGCTGGTCGTAGAGGTAGTCGGTGAAGGTGTCCGTGTTCGAGCGCGTCGTGTGCCGGCCGCCGTCCCGAGTGCGCGTGCCGGCCAGCATGCCCCGCGCCAGGGGGCTCCACGGGATGCAACCCACTCCCTGGTCGAGGCAGAGCGGAATCATTTCGCGCTCCTCCTCGCGGTACACCAAGTTGTAGTGGTTCTGCATGGACACGAACTTCGTCCAGCCGTGCGTCTCAGCCGTGTGCTGCGCTTTGGCGAACTGCCATGCAAACATGCTGCTGGCGCCGACGTAACGCGCCTTGCCGGCGCGCACGACGTCGTGCAGCGCCTCCATCGTCTCCTCGATCGGCGTACGCGGGTCCCACCGGTGGATCTGGTAGAGGTCCACGTAGTCCATGTCGAGACGCCGAAGTGACGCGTCGATCGCCGACATGACGTGTTTGCGGCCGAGGCCACCGCCGTTCTCGCCCGGCGTCACCGGCATGAAGACCTTGGTTGCCACCACCGCCTCGTCCCGCGACAGGAACTTCGGCACGAGTCTCCCGGTCGCCACCTCGCTCGCCCCGCCAGAGTACGCGTCAGCGGTGTCGAAGAAGGTCACGCCGCCTTCGACGGCCGTCCGCACGATCGGCTCGGCGGCTTCCTCGTCGATCACCCACGGTCGGTCGCTGTCGTCGCCGAATCCCATCATGCCGAGGCAGATGCGCGACACGCGCAGGCCCGACGTGCCCAGGTTCGTGTAGTTCATGGCCGTCCTCGCTCGCGTCGGCGCCGCCGTCCGGCGGCGTCACCCGCATGCTTATCAGCCGTTTCCCCCTACTGCCCGGACGTGCAGGACCCGCTCGACCCCGTCCCCGAGTCGTGGTCGGAACCCGACCCGCCCCACGAACCACTGGCGCCCTGGTCGCCCCCGTCGCCCCATCCGCTCTGACCGCCCTGGCTGCTCTGATCACCCTGATCCGCGCCCGAGGAGCCCCCGTTCGACGACCATCCGCTCGAGGAGTCGTCCGACCCGTCAGACCCAGAGCCCCACGAGGAACCGCCCGAGCCGAAGCTCGAGCCATAGGTGTAACCCGACTGGCCGGCGCTCGAGTTTCCGTCCCCACTGTTCGCCGTGCCCGTGCCCGTGCCCGAACCCGAGCCCGAGCCCGAAGTGCCAGACCCGGTCGAGCCGCCCGACCCGGCAGATCCCGAGCCGCCCGACACCGTTGTCGTGGTGGTCGTGGTGGCGGTGCCGCTGGTACCCGACCCGGCACTCCCGCTCGTCCCGGCAGGGACCGGCGTCGGCGTGGCGCCGACCAGGACGGCGGTGGTGCCCGTACCGGCGCCGGCGGTGCTGTGCGTGACGAAGGAAACCGTGGCCGTCGGGGCGGTGAGCTGGACCGGCGGCGGGCCGAGGGCCTGCGCCGCGACGCCACCCGCGGCGGACGCCGATGGAGACACGCCGGTGGTGCCCGAGGGCGGGCCCGCCGGCCGCTGGTCCGGACGCGAGGCGGCGCCGGGCGCCGCCGCGTCGAACAGGCGTGTTCCGGACCGGCTCGTCCCGACGGTGACCCCGGCCACGACGGACAGTGCCGCCGCGGCCATGGCGACGGTCGCCACCAGCCGGTTGCGCTCGAAGTAGCCCGCCGCGACGGCGGGCGCGACCGTCAGCGCGGTCACGTCGTCTGCTGCGGACACCGGCCGTCCGAACGACCGGGACGTGAAGACGTCTTCCAGACTCGCGATGTCGTCGCCCCTCTCGGGCATCGACCCCCCTCTACTCCCTCACAGGGAAACCCTGTGTCCGGCAGGGGGCGCACCGCCCGAGACCCACTCTCGGACCCGGCTTACCCCCTCACTGAAAGCTTACGACGACAGGGTCCGAGTGCATACCCGCGCGACGCGATTGGGTCTGCATTTCGTTCGAACCGTCGTGTGCGCAGCAGAAAGCAATCCGTGCGTTCACGCTCTGCGCATCAATCACGCGCACAGTCCCCTGCGTTGTCGACGTGTTGTCCACGCGCACCGCGACGAGGAGGTACCGCGCAACCGGGTTGCCACCGTGACGCAACTTCGTTGTGTGCGCATCGTCAGCGTGCAGTCGACACGCCGTAAACGATGACCGGTTTCGCTCAGTCGCTCTGACGCCGGAAGTAACGACTGAGCGTCTCTTCTTGTTGTTGGTACGAAGAGCCGATGCCGGCGCCGTAGAGCGCGGTCGGCTCCTCCAGCATGCGCTCGAAGGTCAACTTGCAGACCGCCTGGCCGTTCTCGACCATGAACGGCACGTCGTGCGCCCGCACCTCGAGTGCGGCGCGCGAGCCGCGGAAGCCGCCGGCCGGATCGAACCCGAACCCAGGGTCGAAGAAGCCGGCGTAGTGCGTGCGGAGCTCCCCGGAGGTGGGGTCGTACGCCGTCATCTCGGCGGCGAGATGAGGCGGGATGCTCACCGCCTCGCGGGACATCAAGAGGTAGAACCGTTTGGGCGAGAGCACCAGCCGGTCCCCGTCCTCGCGGAACACCGGGTCCCAGAAGGCACCGGGGTCGATCTCCTGCCCTGTGGTGAGGTCGAGCAGCGGTGCGCTGTCGCGCGTCGAGTGGCCGACCTGACCGTGCGCGTCCCCGTGGAGGTCGAGCCCGAGGAAGAGGCCCTGGGAGAGGACGAGGTCCTCGACCGGCAGCGGCTTGCCGTCCTTGTAGAGCATCGGTTCCTCGAGGTGCGCCGTCCGGACCTCCTCGTCGCTCAGCCCGGGCTTCCCGGTCGAGAGCCGCAACTGGTTGAGGGTCAGGTCCTCCTTCACGCGGATGGCGAAGGAGAGCGGCACCACCTCGAGGTAGAGGGGCCCGTGGTAGCCGGGCGCGATCTCGTCGAAGCGGTCGCTGTGGTCCGTGATGATCCGGGTGAACACATCGATGCGGCCGGTCGAGCTCTTCGGGTTCGCCTTCCCCCGCAGCCCGGCCGGCAGGTCGAGCCGCTCTTTGAGCTCGATCAGGTAAGGGCACCGTGCCTCGAGCATGGCCCCGTCGCCCCTCAGGTCGATCTCGTCGAGGACGTAGTCCTTGAGCTTGCGCTCCACCGTGTCGGTGCCGGGCAGGAAGCTGCAGCGGATGCGGAGCGCCCGTTCCCCCAGCCTCAGGTCGAGGCTGGCCGGCTGCACGTTGCCGTCGGGGATCTTGAACCTTCCGGCGTCGATGTATCCGGCCCGGATGGCCCGCTCGAGGAGCTGGCCCGGCAGGACCCCCTCCGAGGATGGCTGAAGGCTCAGGACGGACGGCATGGGGGGGTTTCTGCGTACGTGAGCGCCGGCACGAACGGAGCAAAGCACAACTCGGGCCGCGACGGAAGAGCCCGGGTGGGGACGGCTTCGGGCACAGCCTGTGGATGACTTGGGGACGAGCGCGTCCGTACCCCCGTTCCGCAGGAACGCCCCGCTGTCCACAGCACCCGGCGAAACTTTCCCCGCACCGGAACCCGCGACCACTGCGCCGTCCCTGTGGTCGCCGGGCCCTGCGTGAGAGAGTGGCGGGGAATGCGCTTCGCCCTCCACGACGACCCGATCCTGCTCGAGGACGTGGACCGCCTCCTCGAGGAAATCGGAAGCTCCGGCCGTGGGACCGGCTCGGACGTCGCGGGCCCCGCGGGTTCGCCCCCGGCGCCACGCGAGGCCGGCCACGAGCTTCGGGAGTGGCGGGACGACCTCACCGCGGCCCTGCAGGCGCTCACGGCCGCCGGCGAGATCCTCTCCGCTGACGTGGCCCTACTCCGGGAGTGCCCGTTGCGCCCGGGTGACGCCGCCCTGGTCGACCGGCTCCCCCGTGTGCTCGCAGCCCGCCCCTGGGGCCGGAGCTGGTCGACACCGGCCCCGGCGGACCCCGGCGGCGAGCCGCTGGAGGTCGTCCTCCGCCGCGCCCGGCCGCTCATGACCGCGCACGAGGAGATGGCCCGGACCAACCTTTCCTCGGCCGAGGCGGTGGCCCGGCTGCAGGACCGGATGGAGGCCCAGCTGGTCGCCCTCACGGAACGTCGTGGCGCCGTCGAGGCGCGGCTCGCCGAGATCCGGGCCGCCATAGTCCGCGAGTGGGTCGGGCGGATGTCGTCCTCCCTCGAGGCGCCTGCGTGATCCGGCCGATCCGGCCGATCCGGCCGATCCGACGTGACACGGCGCGGCCGGGACCGCGCCCCGGACAGGCCGGGTGCGGCCGGGCGGCGGTAAGCTGACGGGTCGTCAGATCTCGGCTGTGGCGCCGGCGGCGCGGCCGAAAACCCGGAGGTCCCATGCTCGACTACGTCATCCGCTCAGGCACGCTGTACGACGGCAGCGGTGAGGCCGCTCGCCAGGCGGACATCGGCATCCGTGACGGGCGCATCGTGGCTGTCGGCGAGGTCGCGGAGTCGGGGAGCACCGAGCTCGACGCCTCGGGGCTCTGCGTGACCCCCGGTGTGGTCGACCCGCACACCCACTACGACGCCCAGCTGTTCTGGGACCCCACCGCCTCCCCGTCCAACGTCCATGGGGTGACCACCATCATCGGGGGGAACTGCGGGTTCACCCTGGCCCCCTTGGCCGCTGCCGACGCGGACTACATCCGCCAGATGATGGCCAAGGTCGAAGGCATGCCCCTCGCCGCCCTCGAGCACGGCGTCCCGTGGAACTGGTCCACCTTCGCCGAATACCTCGACGCCCTCGACGGGAACCTCGGGGTCAACGCCGGCTTCCTGGTCGGGCACTGCGCCCTGCGGCGCTCCGTCATGGGCGCGGCGCGGGGCGAGGAGGTGGCGACGGACGACGAGATCGCCGCCATGCGGGCCCTGCTGGCCGAGTCGCTCGCCGCCGGGGGTCTCGGGTTCTCCTCGTCGCAGTCCCGCACGCACTCCGACGGCGACGGACGGCCCATCAGCTCCCGCTACGCGGACCGCCGCGAGATGCTGGCCTTCTGCGAGGAAGTGGGGGCGCACGAGGGGACGACGCTCGAGTACATCACCAACGGCTGCCTCGACTCTTTCAGCCCGGAGGAGATCGACCTGATGACCTCCATGAGCTCGACCGCCCGGCGGCCGCTCAACTGGAACGTCCTCACCGTCGACGCCCGCTCGGCCGAGCGGGTCGAGCACCAGCTGTCCGCGTCGTCCGCGGCCGCAACGGCCGGGGGACGCATCGTCGCCCTCACCATGCCCACGCTGGTCCCGATGAACATGAGCTTCCGGACGCACTGCGCGCTCTTCCTGATCCCGGGTTGGGGCGACGTCATGGGGCTCCCCGAGAAGGAGCGGATGGCCCAGCTGGCCGACCCGGCCGTCCGCTCCATGCTCGACGAGCGCGCCCACAGCAAGGACGCCGGCGTGTTCCGTGGCCTGGCCCGTTGGGGGACGTACGTCATCGGCGACACCTACGCACAGCCGAACGACGGGTGTGCGTTCCGCTCCGTGGCCGACATCGCCGCGGAGCGGGGCACCGCCCCGTTCGACACGCTGCTCGACATCGTCCTGGCCGACGACCTGCGCACCGTGCTGTGGCCCAACACCGACGACGGGGACGACGCCACTTGGGCCATGCGGGCGGCCATCTGGAGCGACCCGCGCGCCATGATCGGGGGGTCGGACGCCGGAGCCCACCTGGACCGGATGTGCGGCTCCAACTACCCGACCGCGTTCCTCGGCGACTGCCTGCGCGGGCGGCGCCTCGTCCCGGTGGAGAAGGCCGTGCACATGATGACGGCCCAACCCGCCCAGCTCTTCGGGCTTCGTGACCGCGGGCTGGTGCGCGAGGGCTACGCCGCCGATCTCCTCGTCTTCGACCCCGAGACGATTGGATCGGAGCCGGCCCGCCTCGTGCGCGACCTGCCGGGCGACACCGCTCGTCTCTACGCCGGCTCCCACGGGGTCGTGCGCGTCCTTGTGAACGGCACTGAGACCGTGCGCGACAGCGCGCCGACCGGAGACCTGCCGGGTACCTTGCTTCGCTCCGGTCGTGACACCGCCTCGGTGATCCCCACCTCGGCCTGACGCCGGGCCACCCGAGTCGCCGTCTAGCCTTACCGGCGGTGGGGCCAGAACCGTACGACCCGGGGCTCGTAGTCGACGCGCCCGGTGACGGCGGGCCAGCCTGGCCCCACGAACCCGTACCGCCGGGGACGGCACCGCCGGGGACGGCACCGCCCGGCCCACCTGGCGCGGCGGCCCCGGCACCCGGTCCTGCCCGGCCATCCGCCGGGCGCTGGTTCCGCGAGGGCGCCGTCATCGTGGTCGTCGCCGTGCTGGTCGCCGTCCTCCTGCGCACCTTCGTGGTGCAGACGTTCTACATCCCCTCGGGTTCGATGGAGCCGACGCTGCAGGTCGGGGACCGCATCATCGTGAACAAGCTCAGCTACGACCTCCACGGGGTGGACCGGGGTGACATCGTCGTCTTCTCGCGCCCGCCGTCGGAGAACTGTGGCGGACCGGAGGTCAACGACCTGGTGAAGCGCGTGATCGGCCTCCCCGGGGACCTGATCTCGCTGAACGGCGGCTACGTCTACGTGAACGGGCAGCGCCTGGACGAGTCCTGGCTCCCGTCCATCGAGCAAGGGCACACCGAGCCCGGTCCGACCGGCGACAACACCGACTTGCAGCAGCCGTACCGGGTCCCCACCAACGAGTACTTCGTGATGGGGGACAACCGCCAGGACTCCTGCGACAGCCGGTTCTGGGGCCCGGTGCCCAAGTCGCTCATCGTGGGCAAGGTCGACCTGCGCGTCTGGCCGGTCTCGTCCATCAAGCTCTTCTGAACCCCGGGAGGTGCCGTCCCGCCCGGGGCTGGCCGGCTGCCGGCGTCAGGCCTCGTCGCTCTCTGCCGCCACCCGGGTCACCGCGGCCACACTCTGCCCGTCGTCGAGGTTCATGACCCGTACGCCGGTGGCGTCCCGTCCCTGGGATGCGATCTCGCGTGCCGCGGTCCGGATGACGACCCCGCCCGACGACACCAGCAGGATCTCCTCGTCGAGGGCGATCATGAACGCGGCCACCACATGCCCACGGGCTCCGGTCAGCCGAATGCCGCGCACGCCCTGGCCACCTCGGGTCTGGCGGTTGAAGCGCTCGAGCTTGGTCCGCTTCCCGTAGCCGGCGTCGGTCATGATGAGGATGTCCGTGTCGTCGGCCGCCACGTCGCACGAGACCACCGCGTCGCCCTGTCGCAGGCGGATGCCCCGCACGCCGGCGGCGTCGCGGCCCATGGGCCGCACGTCCTCCTCGCTGAACCGGATGGTCATGCCGTTGCGGGTCACCTCGAACAGGTCATCCTGCCCGGACGTGGCCACCACCCGTACCAACTCGTCGCTGTCACGCAGGTTGATGGCGATGAAGCCTTCCCGGCGGGACTTGTCGTATTCGCTCATGGCGGTCTTCTTCACCTGGCCCTGGGCGGTGGCGAAGACCAGGTACTGGTCCGGCGAGAACTCGCGTGTCGTGATGATGGCCGTGATCGACTCGTTCGGCGCCAACGGCACCAAGTTCACCGCTGCGGTGCCCCGGGCCGTCCGGTCCTTCATTGGGATCTCGTGCCCACGCAGACGATAGACCTTCCCCCGGTTGGAGAACAGCAGCAGGTACGAGTGGGCTGAGCTGTGCACCACCTGGCTGACCAGGTCCTCCTCCTTCAGCCGGGCCCCTTGGACCCCGCGCCCACCGCGACCTTGGGTGCGGAACGCGGTGGCGGCCACTGACTTGATGTAGCCGGCACGAGTCATCGTGACGACGATCTCCTCGTCGTTGATCAGATCCTCGACGCCCATCTCGCCGGGGTCGTGTGTGATGACGCTGCGGCGCGGGTTGTCGTGCTTGTCGCGGATGGCCGTGATCTCAGTCTCGATCACGCTGCGGAGCTTGGCGTCATCGGCCAGGATGGCCTCGAGCTCGGCGATGGTCGTGAGCAGCTCGGCCATCTCCTCCTCCAGCTCGGCGCGGCCGAGCCGGGTCAGTCGGCCCAGCGTCATGTCGAGGATGTGCGTTGCCTGCACCTCGGTGAACGAGAACGGTTCGGCCATGAGCGCGGTGCGTGCTGCCGGGCGGTCTTCCGAGCCCCGGATGGTCGCGATGACGGCGTCGAGCATGTCGATGGCACGCAACAGGCCCTCGACGATGTGGGCGCGGTTGCGCGCCTTCTCGAGGCGGTATTCCGACCGGCGCCGGATCACCTCAATCTGGTGGTCGACGTAGTGCCGCAACGCTTGGGCCAGGCTGAGCGTCCGCGGCACCCCGTCAACCAGGGCGAGCATGTTCACGCCGAAGCTGGTCTGCAGCGGGGTCTGCTTGAACAGGTTGTTGAGGACGACGTTGGCGTTCGCGTCTCGCTTGAGCTCAATGATGAGTCGCGGCTCCTGGTTGGCCGACGCGTTGAGCACCCCGCTGATGCCGTCGAGCTCGCCCGCCTTGACCAGGTCGGAGATCTTCTGTTCGATCACCTCCACCGAGGTCTGGTAGGGCAACTCCGTGACCACGATGCGGTCGCTCGTCCGCCCCTCTTCGATCTCGGCGACGGCCCGCATCTTGATGGAGCCCCGCCCGGTCCGGTAGGCGTCGAGGATCCCCTGGCGACCCAGGATCAGCGCACCGGTCGGGAAGTCCGGCCCCTTGACGAATTGCATCAGGTCGTCGGGGGTGGCGTCCGGGTTGTGCAGCACGTGGATCGCGGCGTCGATGACCTCGCCCATGTTGTGCGGGGGGACGTTGGTCGCCATGCCCACGGCGATGCCCTGGGACCCATTGACCAGCAGGTTCGGGAACCGCGACGGCAGCACCACGGGCTCGAGGGTCGAGCCGTCGTAGTTCGCCGTCATGTCGACGGTCTCCTCGTCGATGTCCGCCATCAGGTGGAGGGCGAGGGGTGCCAGCCGGCACTCGGTGTAGCGCATCGCCGCGGCGCCGTCGTCCGGGCCGCGGCCGCCGAAGCTGCCATGCCCGTCGATCAGCGGGTAGCGCAGAGAGAACTCCTGGACCATGCGGGCCAGGGCCTCGTAGATGGCCGAGTCCCCATGGGGGTGGTACACCCCCATGACCTCCCCCACGACCTTGGCGCACTTGTTGTACGGCCTGTCCGGGCGGAGCCCGTTGTCGAACATGGAGTAGAGGATCCGGCGGTGGACAGGCTTGAGGCCGTCGCGCACGTCGGGCAGCGCCCGCGCCACGATGACTGACATGGAGTACTCGAGGAACGAGCGCTCCATCTCCTCTTGGATCTCGATCGGCTCGATCGAGCCCCGGGTTGGCTCGTCCCCCTCCGGAGGGGCCTCGCCCCCGCCGCCTGATCCCTTGCCCCCGCGGCCCGAGCCGCGTGTGGTCTGCCGTGCCATCTCTCGCTACTCCCTGGTCCGTTCGCTCAGATGTCGAGGAACCGGACGTCCTTGGCGTTGGTCTGGATGAAGTGCCGGCGCAGCTCCACGTCATCACCCATGAGGATCGAGCACACTTCGTCGGCCAGCGCCGCCTGCTCCACGTTGACGCGTAGGAGGGAGCGCTGGGCGGGGTCCATGGTGGTGTCGCGCAGCTCGGCGAAGTCCATCTCCCCGAGGCCCTTCAGCCGGTTGAACTCGTGCTTGTGGTCCGGGTGCTGGACCAGGAAGGCCTCTTTGGCCACGTCGTCCTTGAGGTACACCTTCTCCTTGCCGACCAGCGTCGAGTAGAGCGGCGGCTGGGCCACGTAGACGTACCCGCCCTCGACCAGTGGCTTCATCTGCCGGAAGAAGAACGTGAGCAGCAGCGTCCGGATGTGGCTTCCGTCGACGTCGGCGTCGGCCAGGAGGATCACCTTGTGGTAGCGGATCTTCTCCACGTCGAACTCCTCGGCCAGGCCGGCCCCGATGGCCGAGATCAGCGCCTGGATCTCGGCATTCTTGAGCATCTTGTCGATGCGGGCCCGCTCGACATTCAGGATCTTTCCCCGGATGGGGAGGATGGCCTGCGTCACCGGGTTGCGGGCGTCCTTGGCCGAGCCCCCCGCCGAATTGCCCTCCACGATGAAGAGCTCGGACTCGCGCGGGTTGCGCGACGAGCAGTCGGCGAGCTTCCCGGGGAGCCCGGCCCCGTCGAGCGCCGACTTGCGCCGCGTCAGGTCGCGGGCACCCTGGGCCGCCATGCGCGCTCGCGCCGCCTGGAGCGACTTCTGGACGACCTGGCTCGCCTCCCGCGGGTTCTCCTCGAGCCACTCGGTCAGCTTCTGGTTCGTCGTCCGCTCGGTCAGTGAACGTATGGAGGTGTTGCCCAGCTTGGCCTTCGTCTGGCCCTCGAACTGCGGGTCGCGCAGACGGACCGAGATGATCGCCGTCAGGCCCTCGCGGATGTCCTCGCCTTTGAGGTTGTCCTCCTTGTCCTTGAGCAGGTTGCGGCCCCGGGCGTAGCGGTTCACGACGTTGGTCAGGGCCTTGGAGAAGCCCTCGACGTGCATCCCCCCCTCACTGGTGGAGATGCCGTTGGCGAAGGAGTGCAGCGACTCGTGGTAGCCCGTGTTCCACTGCAGTGCGATCTCGACCTCTTGGTCGTCCTCTGACTGCTCGTAGGAGGCCACCTTGCGGAACAAGGCCTCCTTCGAGGCGTTGAGATGCTTCACGAAGTCGACGATGCCGCCGTTGTACTTGAACGTGGTCTTGGCGACCGGGTCGGTGCGTTCGTCGGTGAAGCGGATCTCGAGGCCCTTGTTCAAGAAGGCCATGATCTGCATGCGCTCGACCACCGTTTGCGCCCGGAACTCGGTCTCCTCGAAGATGGAGCCGTCGGGCCAGAAGGTCACGGTCGTGCCCGTCCGGGGCTCGCCGGTGCTCCGGTCCTTGGGCGCCGGCCCGCTGTCCGTGATCTTGCGCTTGAGCTTGCCGCCCTTCTCGAACTCGGCCTCCCAGTGCGTGCCCTCGCGATCCACCTCGAGGATCACCCTGCTGGAGAGGGCGTTCACCACCGAGACCCCCACACCGTGCAGTCCGCCGGAGACCTGGTAGCCCTTGCCGCCGAACTTGCCGCCGGCGTGGAGCGTGGTCAGCACGATCTCGGCGGTCGAGACCTTGGGGTGCTTGGGGTGCGGCCCGACCGGGATCCCGGCCCCGTCGTCGCTGACCCGGCAGCCGCCGTCGGCCAACAGGGTCACGTCGATGCGGGTGCAGCGCCCCGCCATGGCCTCGTCGACCGAGTTGTCGACGACTTCCCAGATCAGGTGGTGGAGCCCGGTCGGCCCGGTGGAGCCGATGTACATGCCCGGACGCTTGCGCACCGCCTCGAGCCCCTCGAGGATGGTGATGTCGGCCTCGCCGTAGGACGCATCGGTCCCCTTCAGCGTCTCATCCACCTTCACTGCCACAGGCGCGCCCTTTCCAGACAACGGTTTTCGCGGTACGGATCGAATCCCCGAAATGAGCTCATCCGGCCTTTCGATGCGAACGCACCATTCTACCCGACCGACGGGCCTATTCGGCGCTCAAGAACGGTCGGTCCGGGACCCCGCCGGCCGCCGCTCAGGTGCGCTCCACTACCACCTCGAGGCGGTCGAGGGAGCTGTCCGCCGCCTCGTTGATGGCGCCCAGGATCCGGCCGGACGCCATGCGGGCGCGGGTGGCCCAGCTGGGGTGGTCCACCACCACCACGAGGGCATGCCCGTCGATCCGCACCGGCCGCACGTGCGCGCTGAGATCGGCCCCGACCACGTCGTCCCAGCGGGTGAAGACGGCCTCGAGCGTGGCCAGGGTCGGCGGGGCTCCGAGCCGGCCCAGCAGCCGTGGTAGCGACGACCTCACCGGGCGGGGCCCGCCCTTCCCGGTGCCCCTCACGACGCCCCCAGGGTGGCCATGTCCACCGTACGGGCCACCGCGATGCCCTCGGGCAGCGGTGCCGCCGTCGTCAAGATGGACTGGCCGTCGGGCAGCTCGGCCACCAGGGCCCGACTGCGCACCGGGTCGAGCTCGGAGAACACGTCATCGAGCAACAGGGTGGGGACCAGGTCGGTTCGGGCACACACCAGCCGGTGCACGGCCAGGCGTAGGGCCAGGGCCACGCATCGCTGTTCGCCCTGCGAGGCATGGGTGCGGGCCTCGCGGCCCTCGAGCTGCAGGAGCAGGTCGTCGCGATGGGGGCCGACCGTGTTCACGCCCCGCCGCATGTCGTCGCGGCGGACCGCGGTCAGGGCCTCGTGGAGATCCCCTGACCAGCTCGGGACGTACTCGAGGCGCACGGTCGAGCCCCCCACTTCACTCGGGGCGCCGGCCAGCCGGGCGTAGGCCGGCCCGACCAGGTCCCCGAGCTCCGCGACCAGCCGGGCGCGGGCTTCGATCAGGACCTTGCCCGCGTCGGCCAGGCGCTGGTCCCACACGTCCAGGCTGGCCGTCACGTCTTCGGTGCCACGCCCCGCGGCCTGACGGAGCAGCGCGCCGCGCTGGCGCAGGATCCGCTCGGTGTCGTCGGCCGCCCGTGCCCCCTCGGGGTCCAGCAGCGCCAGGGCGTCGTCGAGCAGGTCGCGCCGGCCCTTGGGCCCGCCGCCGACGATGGCCAGGTCATCGGGTGAGAAGACTGTGCAGGGTGCGGCCGCTGCCAGCTCCTTGCGGCCGCCCACCGCCTTGCGGTTGACCCGCGAGCGGCTCTTCCCCACCAGGTTGATCTCGGCCTCGACGAGGACCGGGCTGTCCGTTCGGTCGATCTCGGCGCGCACGATGGCACCGGTTGCACCGGTCCGCACCATGGCCTCGGGCGGCGCGCCGCGGAAGGACCGGCGCGTGCCCAGGTAGGCCAGAGCCTCGAGCACGCTCGTCTTGCCCGTCCCATTCGGCCCCGTGATCACCGTCGTCCCGTCAGGTTCGGGATCGAAGGCGGCTCGCGCGAAGATCCGAAAGTCGGCCAGCTCGAGGTGGCGGACGCTCACCGCGCCGCAGTGGCTCTCAGGACACCCGGACCGGCATGAGCAGGTACCGGAACACATCGTCCTCCGCGCCACGGACCGTTGCCGCCCGTGACCCGTCGGCGGTCTCGACGATCACTTCGTCGCCGCTCACCGCCTCCACACCGTCGATGAGGTAGGAGGGGTTGAAGGCGATCACCAGGTCCTCGCCGGTGTAATCCCCGTCGACGGTCTCGGTGGCGTCACCGACGTCCTGGCTCTGTACGCTCAGGTCGACCCCGCCCTGGCGCATCGACAGTCGCACCGGCGTCGTGTTGTCCCGCACCAGCAGCTGCACGCGGCGGAGCGCGGCCACGAAGCTCTCTTTGCCCAGGTGCAAGCGGTTGGGATACCCCTCGGGGATCAGCTGCTTGTAGTCGGGGTACCGGCCCTCGAGCAGCCGGGTGCTGATCTGCACCTTGCCCTTCCAGAACGTGATTTCACTGGCATTCGCGGCCACTCCGACGCTGCCGGCGTCCTCGCCGTCCGCGCCGTCGGCGCCCACCAGCCGCTGCAGCTCGGAGAGTGCCCGGGCGGGGACGAGGAGGTCCTCCTCCCCCGGGAGCCCACTGGCGCCTGGCAGGTCGCGCATGGCCATCCGGTAGGAGTCCGTCGCCACCATGCGCAGCGTGCCGTCGACGCGTGACACCAGGACGCCGGTCAGCAGGGGCCGCCCGTCGTCGTGCGAGGCGGCCCGGACAACCTGTCGCACCGCCTCGCCCAGCGTGTGCTCGGAGAGCTGTGCCACCGGCTCGCTCGTCTTGGCCACCGGTGGGAACTCGACCACGGGGAACGTCTGCAGCTTGAAGGTCGAACGTGCCGCGGTGATCGTGATGTGATCTCCGTCGTCCGCGAAGGTCACCGCCCCAGGCTCGAGCCGGCGCACGATGTCCGTCGAGAGACGGGCCGGGATCACACAACTCCCATCGTCGATGCCGATCACCTCGTCACTCACCACAATGGTCAGGTCGAGATCGGTGCCGGTGACGCACAGGGAATTCCCCGTGCAGGTGAGCAGCAGTCCCTGAAGCACAGGCGACGACCCACCACGGCCGCCGACGGCGCGCCCCGCCGTTGCCAGCATGTCGACGAGAGCGTCGCGCTCGGATCTGAACTTCACCGACGGCCGTCCTTTCGAGAAGTCCCAGCCTTCGATGGGGCGGGGAGGGAGTACATGAGGGGTAAAGGTAGTAAGGCCTGTGGATTGTGGAGGACATGGTGCCGTGCCTGCTCAGGAGACGGGTGGCATTCCCCATGGGGGTGTGGGCCGGGCGCGGCCACCGGCGGGCGTGCGGGGTCGTCGGCGCGGGTCTGGGGACGCGGACGGGGGTGTTCCCCAGGGTGACGAGGGGATGTCCACAGCCTGTGCCCGCGGCGGACCACAGGGCGGAGAGCGTCGTGGTGTCGTGAGGGGGACTCAGGCCGAGCCGGCACGGATCTTCTGAATGAGTTCGGTGACCTGCTCGTAGATCTGCCGGCGCTCCTGCATCTGGCCCGCGATCTTGTCGACGGCATGGATGACGGTGGTGTGGTCCCGCTTCCCGAAGGCCCTACCGATGGCCGGATAGCTGTAGTCCGTGAGCTCGCGGGTGAGGTACATCGCGACCTGGCGGGCGGTGACGAGGGGCCGGGTGCGGCTGGGCCCGATGAGGGCCTCGATCGTGAAGCCGTAGCTGGCCGAGACGGTCTCGAGGATGATCTGCGGGGAGATCCGGCGCGGCTCGCCGGCGAGGACCAGGTCGGAGAGCACCTGTTCGGCCTGCGCGAGTGAGATCGGCTGGTTGTTCAGCTTCGCGAAGGCGCAAATCCTGGTCAGGGCACCCTCGAGCTCACGGATGTTGTCCTTCACGTGGGAGGCGATGAACTCGAGCACGTCGTCGGGGACGTCCTGACGCTCACTGAGTGACTTCGAGCGGAGGATGGCCAGCCGCGTCTCGAGGTCGGGCGGGTCGATCTCGGTGATGAGCCCGGAGAGGAAGCGGCTACGCAGGCGGTCCTCGAGGGTCTCGATCGACTTGGGCGGGCGGTCCGAGGTGAGCACGATCTGCTTGGAGGCGCCCTTGAGGTCGTTGTAGGTGTGGAAGAACTCCTCTTGGAGCCCCTCTTTGCGCTCCATGAACTGGACGTCGTCGATGAGCAGGACGTCGCAATCGCGATAGCGGCGTTTGAAGGCCAGCGTGGTCGACGTGCGGAGTGAGTCCACGAAGTCGTTCATGAAGGTCTCCGTGGTCACGTAGAGGACCTTGCGCCGGGGGTAGTTCTCGGTCACGTAGTTCCCGATGGCATGGAGTAGATGTGTCTTGCCCAGGCCGGAGTCGCCGTAGATGAACAGTGGGTTGTACGAGCGGCCGGGCGTTTCCGCCACCGCCTGGGCGGCGGCATGGGCCAGGCGGTTCGAGGATGCGGCGACGAACGTCTCGAAGATGAACTTGGGATCGAGCTGGACGGCCGGGCCTTCGGCCGTGGCCCGGCCGCCCCGGGACGGCGTGGCCGGGACCGCGAGGTCCCGGTCCGTCCTGGGTGCGACGCCGTTGTGCTCGGCGCCGGCCGCGGGTGCGTCGGGCTCGGCCTGGTCGGCGTCGGCTCCCGGGCCGGCCTCCTTGACCTCGAGCCGGCCCCGTACGGGTGTGCCGACCTCGTTGGCCAGGGTGTCCTCGATCATGGGGAGGTAGCGGGACTCGACTCGCTCGCGGATGAGGCCGTTGGGCACGGCGAGGACGAACACGCCGTCGGCGAAGTCGACGGGTTCGATCCCCGAGAGCCAGATCTGCCAGGTGCTCTCCGAAACCTGGTCGCGCAGGGACCCGCTGCACTTGGTCCAGAGATCGCCTGCGTGTGTCCCAGCCTGTGTCACTGTCTCTGCGATGCCCTTCTGCTCCCCCCGGTGCCCGGCGAGGAGGCTCGGGACCGCCCTCACGAGGGGGGAATCGGATGAACGTACACCGTGGCGCCCGGTGCGACTAGAGGCGGTCCGTGAATCGCGCCTAACATGGGAGGACCCGCCGCCGCCGGCCCGTCTCGAGCAGAAGCCGGGGCACGACGCTGCGACGTATCGGCTCCCGATGCCGCTCGGACGTCGCGAAAGGCTGAATTGACGTGAAGCGCACTTACCAACCCAACTCTCGGAAGCGGGCCCGCACGCACGGGTTCCGCAAGCGCATGTCCACGCGGGCGGGCCGGGCCATCTTGAAGTCACGGCGGCTCAAGGGGCGCCACCGCCTCACCGTCTGAGGGCAGAGTGCCTGCTCGGAGGGTCGGTCGCATTACCAGCCGCGCGGCGTTCGCCGAGCTGCAACGCTCCCGGGCGCGCGGGGCGAGCGGTCCCGTCCGGGCCGCCTTCACCGCCGTGGCGGATGACGACCCGGGTGTGTTCCCCCAGGTGGGCTACGCCATCGGGCGGCCGTGCGGCAGCACGGTGACCCGGAACTCGTTGCGTCGCCGAGCCCGGGCCGTGGCCCACGCCGAGGCGCCAGGGCTCCCGAGGGGTCGGTTCCTGGTTCGGGTCGACCCCGCAGCGACGACCCTTCCGACAGCCCGCTTCCGTGCCGACGTCGCCACGGCGTTGCACCGGGCCGCACGCGCGGGAGGCGAGTTGTGATTTCGCAGGTCACAAGGGAGGAAAGAACGCCCGGTCGACCGGCCCGGGCCGCCATCTCCCTGATCCGCGCCTACCAGGGGGCGGCGTCGGGCCGGGTGTCGCCCTGCCGGTTCTACCCCAGTTGCTCCAACTACGCCGTCGAGTCCTTCACGGTGCACGGCTTCTGGCGCGGGCTCTCGTTGACCGCTCGCCGGCTCCTGCGGTGCCGCCCGTTCGGCCCGCACGGGGTGGACCTGGTGCCCCTGCCCTCTCACGGCCATGAGGGAGGCCGCCCGTGCTGAGTCAGCCGCTGCTCGCTACGAACTCGTTGTTCCAGCTCATCGGCAAGATCTTCCATCCGCTCTTCGAGCTGTTCGGCTGGATCATGGCCGGTCTGTACGCCGTCTGGCCCAACTACGGCTTCGCCATCACCGGACTGACGGTGCTCATCATGCTCGCCCTCACCCCCGTGACGGTGAAGAGCACCAAGTCGATGATCGCCATGCAGCGTCTCCAGCCCGAGATGAAGAAGTTGCAGGCCAAGTACAAGGGCGCCGAGAACCGCGAGCAGCTCAACGCCGAGATGATGCGGCTCTACAAGGAGAACGGGACCAGCCCGTTCGGAGCATGCCTCCCGAGCCTCCTGCAAATGCCGTTCCTGATCGTGCTCTACACGTTGATCCGCGGCCTCTCGGCCACGGTCTCCCACGGTCAGAAGTACTACAACGCGGCCGGCGTCTATACGACATGCCATCAATCGGTATGTGGATCGCCTAAATATATCCCAACTAATTCTCAAATGCATCACGATTTGGTCATCAGTAATGGCCAAATGAATTGGTGGTTCGGGATGGACCTTTCCTCTCTCCCGTTCCAGAGTCACACCACTGATGCCATCACCCATCTTCCTATTCATGGGTCTACCGGCCAGGCCTTATTGGTCATCCCCTACCTCGTGCTCATTGCGGCTGCGATGTTCCTGCAGTACTTCCAAATGAAACAGATGAACAGCCGTAATCCGCAGGCTGCGTCGGCGAATCCGCAGATGCAAACGATGCAGAAGTTTTTCCCTATTATCTTTGGCGTCATTTACCTTCGGGTGCCGGCTGGAGCAACGCTTTACATGGTGGTTTCATCGGCCATGCGCATCGGCACGCAGGAGGTGATGTTCCGCACCGGCATGGTCACACCCGTGGTGGCGGAGCGCGAGATCGGATCGGCCAAGGACAAGGCGGACAAGGCGGACAAGGCGGACAAACCCGACAAGGCCCTACCGCCCCCGAAGCCCGCCAAGCGCTCGTCGGCGACGGACGGGACGTCGGGAGCTCAGGCGACCCTGCCCCCGGCGAAGGGCCCCTCAGGCTCCAACGGTGGTAAGCCAGCATCGGGCAAGCAGGGCAAGGGTCAGACGGGGAACGGGAAGGCGGCCGAGGGGGCAGACGAGGCGACCCCGCCACCCAAGCAGCACCCGCGATCACGCTCCAAGCGGGCGAGGAAGGCTCGGTAGCCGGTGGAGTGGGTGGAGGTCGCGGGGAAGTCGGTCGAAGAGGCCACCGAGCGGGCGCTGGACCAGCTCGGAGTCGCTGCGGACGACGCCGAGGTGCACGTGCTCAGCGAGCCGAAGACCGGGTTGTTCGGGCGGGTCCGGGGCGAGGCCCGGGTGCGGGCCCGGGTGCGGCCGGTCGGGGCCCGGCCCCGCCGGGAGCGCCCGCGCCGCAATGGCCGCTCGTCGCAGGGGAGTCGTCCGGGCGGGCAGACGCGGGTCGAGCGACAAGGCCGGCAAGCGGGGCGACAGCGGAGCCGAGACCAGCAGCACGAGCGGCACGACGGTTACGAAGGGCTCGAACGGGTCCGGCGGTGGAGGTGCTGCGAGCGGAGGTGGCGAGGGGGCTGCCTCGACGACCGGCGGGACCGGTACCAGCCGGTCGGCCAGGCGTCGGCGGAACCGGCGCCGGGTCTCGGGGGCAGGTGCGGCCGACGGCGAACGACAGGGAGCGGGGCCGGCGAGCGGCTCTGCGAAAGAGCCCAAGCCCGACAAGGGCTCGCAGGGGATGATCTCGGAAGCGAAGGAGACAGAGCAGATGGCTGAGGGAATGACGCTCGAAGAGCAGGGCGAGATCGGGCGGGCGTTCCTGGCCGGGCTGCTGGGTGAGCTGGGCATGCAGGGCACGGTCGCGTGCCGCGTGCTCGACGACGAGACGGTCGAGATTGCTGCCACGGGCGAGGACCTGGGCATGCTGGTCGGGCCTCGAGGATCCACCCTCACCGCCATTCAGGACCTGACGCGCGCCGTGGTGCAGCGCCAGTGCCCCTCGAGGACGGACCGGATCCTGGTGGACGTGTCCGGATACCGGGAGCGCCGTTCGGCCGCCCTCAAGCGGTTCAGCCTCGAGATCGCCCAGGAGGTCATTGCGTCGGGGCAGGAGCGGGCACTCGAGGCTATGAGCCCGGCTGACCGCAAGGCCGTGCATGACGCGGTCAACGAGATCGACGGCGTCGTCACCCGTTCCGAGGGTGAGGAGCCGAACCGCTACATCGTGATCGCTCCCGCCGGCTGATCCAACACCGATCCGGGGCGCCTGGGGGGCTTCCGGGGTGGATTCGCTCCTGACCGAGGTGCTCGCAGGCGCCCGAGACGCCGGATTTCTCGGCCCCGGACCCATCGAGCATCAACTGGCCCACGCCCGCGCATTCGCCGGCGCCTGCCTCCGTCAGGGCGCCGAGGACGGTACCAGCGAACACCGGGTGGCCGACCTGGGCTCCGGCGGCGGGCTCCCAGGCCTCGTGCTGGCGGTCGAATGGCCCGAGGCCCGGGTGGTGCTGATCGAAGCGAACGGTCGTCGCGCCTCTTTTCTGCGCCGGGCCGTGGCCCGGCTTGAGCTCGGCGGGCGGGTCACCGTAGAGCAGCGCCGGGCCGAGGCCTGCGGCAGGGACGAGGCCATGCGGGCGGCGTTCGACGGGGTGGTCGCCCGGTCGTTCGGGCCACCGGCGGTGACGGCGGAGTGCGCCGCTCCCCTCCTCCGGGTCGGGGGGTGGCTGGTCGTCTCCGAACCGCCGGCCGGGGAGCTCGGAAGCGGACGGGGGCGCTGGCCTACCGATGGACTGGCCCAGCTGGGGCTTGAGCCGGTCGGGACTCGTGGCTCGGAGTTCGTGTTCCAGGTGGTGCGCCAACGGGAGCTCTGCCCGGCGCGATTCCCACGCCGTGACGGGGTGCCGGCGAAGCGCCCGCTGTTCTGAGCACGACGCCTGCCCCTGGCGTTCACCCGTTGTTCACCGGATGTTTCACGTGGAACCGGTTGAGGGTTCTCCGGTACCGCTTTTGTCGGTCCCTCGTGGTCCGTGAGGCGGCCCGATGTGGTTCCACGTGAAACAACAGAGGCTCAACTCTTGACCAGCGGGCTCCGGCGCGCCAGGATTAGTGCCGTGACGCGCCGAGTCGGGATCCCTGGTTGATGCGCATCAGGCGCAGGGACAGGGAAATCCGCAGGACGTCCGACGCAGAGAGCGGTGCAGAGTTCGCCCCCTTCGACCAGGACGCCAGCGCGGCGGCCCAGCAGGCGAGCGCGGCGGCGGCGGCGGCCCAGCAGGCGAGCGCGGCGGCAGCCGTCGGACCGACCTCCTCAGAGCCCGTACGGAGCATCGGGATCGAGAGTGCGGCGGTCGAACCACCGATGCCGGGGGCCGGATATCCGGCCGCCCAGGAGCTAGCCGGCGAAGAATCGGCCACCACTCCCCCGCCGGTGCCCACGGTTGCCGAAGCCATGCCCGTTTCCGGTGCCGAAGACGTCATCGCTCCCCCGCCCACGCCGCACTCTCCGGAGGTTCCCCCACTCGCGCAACCGACCGTGGCCGCCGCGGAACCTCCGCTCGCCGTGGCCACTCCCCCGCCCGCGGCCCCCGAACCCCCCGTGGCCGCACCGCCGTCACCGGCTGAGCCGATCACGGAGGCCCCGACACCGACGACGCCAAAGCATGCGGCCCGCGAACCCGCGCCGACGCAGCCGGCCATGCGGGCTCCGTCCATCGGCACGGACGCGACTGAGCTGCTGAACGGATCCAAGCCCGAAGCCCGTGAGCTCCCCCGGGTTATCGCCATCGCCAACCAGAAGGGCGGGGTCGGCAAGACCACGACCACGGTGAACCTGGGTGCCGCCCTGGCCGAGCAGGGCTACCGGGTCCTGGTGATCGACCTGGACCCCCAGGGCAACGCCACCACGGGCCTCGGCGTCGAGGCGCGGAACTTCGAGTACTCCATGTACGACGTGATCATGCGGGACCTGGCGCTCGAGGACTGCATCGAGCCGACCAGCGTGAAGAACCTCTTCGTGGCTCCGGCCACCATCGACCTGGCTGGCGTCGAGATTGAGCTCGTGCCTGCGTTCAGCCGGGAGCTCAAGCTCAAGCGGGCCATCGACACGGTGGTCGACGACTTCGACTTCTTACTGATCGACTGCCCACCCTCCCTCGGCCTGATCACGGTCAACGGGCTGGCAGCCGCCGACGAGGTGCTGGTGCCCATCCAGTGCGAGTACTACGCCCTCGAAGGCCTCAGTCAGCTACTGCGCAACGTGAAGCTGGTCTCCTCGAACCTGAACGAGACGCTCGAGGTCACGACCATCGTGCTGACGATGTACGACGCCCGGACCAGGCTGTCCGTCGACGTGGCCAACGAGGTCCGGGAGCACTTCGCCGAGCGGGTCTGCCGGGTCGTGATCCCGCGTACGGTCCGCTTGTCCGAGGCTCCGTCCTTCGGACAGCCGATCACGGTGTTCGATCCTGCCTCGCGGGGTGCCGTCGCCTACCGCGAGCTGGCCAAGGAGGTGAGCAATGGCGCGCCGCAGCGGGCTCGGTAAGGGCCTCAGTGCCCTGATCCCGAGCGAGGCGGTGGGGGAGTCCGACTCGGTGCTGCGGGTCGTACCCATCTCCCACATCCGTCCGAATGCCTACCAGCCCCGCAGCCACTTCGACGAGGAGTCGATGGCTGCGTTGGCGGCTTCGATCAAGGCCGTGGGGTTGCTCCAGCCCGTGCTGGTGCGCGACCTCCAGGAGGAGACCGAGGCTTACGAGCTGATCGCGGGGGAGCGCCGCTGGCGGGCAGCGCGGCGGGCCGGCCTGCAGACCATCCCGGTCCTGGTGCAGGTGGCCGACGACGTCACCAGCCTGGAACAGGCCCTCGTCGAGAACCTGCACCGAGTCGACCTCAATGCCCTCGAGGAGGCCGCGGCCTACCAGCAGCTGATCGACGAGTTCGGGCTCACCCACGAGCAGGTGGCGACGCGGATGGGCAAGGGGCGGGCGACGGTCACCAACACGCTGCGCTTGCTGCAACTGCCGGCGGGGGCCCAGCGGGCCTTGGCCGAGCGCACGATCTCAGCCGGCCATGCCCGGGCCCTGCTCGGGACGCCCGACCGGGCGCTCCAAGAGCAATTGGTCGAGCGGATCGTCGAGGAGGGCCTCACCGTGCGTGCCGTCGAGGAGCTCGTGCGCGACGGCGGGACCGAGTTGCGTGTGGTGCCGTCCGAGCCCGAGTCGGTGGCGCCGGTGGCCACGGCCCCGGAGTCCGAGTCCGTGTCAGAGGTGCCTGGTGTACGCCGTCCGGCGGTGCACAAGCTCCCGGAGCCCGGCGTGCTGGAACTCGAAGAACTGCTCTCGACCTACTTGAACACGCGGGTCAAGGTCGACATTCAGAACCGACGGGGCCGGCTGGTGGTCGAGTTCGCCACCCTCGAGGACCTCGAACGCATCTACCGCGCCATGGTCGGTGACGGCGGCGTCGCATAGTTCACGGAACCGTCAAGAGGCCGTTGAGCTTCATCCACAACCTGTGCATGACGTTGTGGATTGTAACCTCGTTCATCTTCGGAGAGGTTCGCTCGCGTAACTGTCGCAGGGCGTCACGAAGGGTCCCTGGCGCCCTGGTCCGGCTCCGACGAGGCCTGTTGGGAGCCGGGCCATCATGAGGCGACCACGCGACGAGCCCGAGGCGAGCAGCCCGAGGCCGGTCCGCTGACGCCGGGCGGCGGGGGAGAGGCGCCGTCGAACTCTCAACGATTACAAGTAATTAGTTGACTATCAGTCCCAAGACGCATCGGCCCAGTGGCCGAGGGCGTCGGACAGAGCGGCCGCCAGCGCGGAAGCCCGCTCCACGACGGTGCTCGCCGGTCCCACCTCGACCAGGACCGCCGGCATGCGGGTCTCGCGCAACAGTGTCACCGACATCCCGAGCACGCCGCCGTCGGCAACACCGAGCGCCGGGGGTACCGCGCCCTGGACCAGCTCAGCCAGCCGCCGTCCCCCCGGCGACTCGTCGTGGGCGCCGGCCCAGTAGGCGGTCCGGCACCCCGAGCCCGACGGGTTCAGGCGGAGGCCGACGAAGACGTCAACCTCGAGCTCGTTGGCCTCCTTGGCCTGTACGGCGTCGTCAGGGTGGTGGAGCTCGGTCACCTGGGTCCCACCGAGCGTCAGGCGCCGTCGCAGGGCGCCGGTCACCGAGCTGAGACCACCGCCCTCGCCCACGGCCACGTGGCGACCCCGCAGCGTGGGCGGGGCTTCCCTGAGCGCCGCCCGCGCGCGGACGGCGGACACCAGCTCGGGGTCGGCGTGTCGGCTCTCGAGCCTCAACAACTCGTGGAGGGTCGCGCCGCCGACGATCCCGTCGACGGGCAGACCAGCGTTGCGCTGGAACTCGCCCAGGGCCCGGGCGGTGTCGTCCCCGAAGATGCCGTCCACCCGCCCCGTGTCGAATCCCAGGCTGCAGAGCCGCTGCTGCAGCTCGGCTACGTCGTCACCCCGCAGCATCGGGGTCCGGCGGTACAGGAAGCGGCGGCGGTCACCCAGCCGGAAACCAGCCTCGACCAGGGTGTTCCAGGTCTGTTGTCCGCAGACACCGTCCACGCGCAGGCCCCGGAGCCGCTGGAAGGCCTCGACCGCGGCGCGCGTGGCGGGGCCGAAGAGACCATCGGCCTCGAGCGGCGTGCCCAGGACGGCGGCCAAGCGGTCCTGGACGTCGCCAACCGCAGGTCCGCGGTCCCAGATGGCGAGGGGCAGGCCTACAGGTAGGCCGAGATCTCCTCGAGCAGCTGGCCTTTGGGCTTCGCCCCGATGATCCTCTTCTGGACCTCGCCGTCCTTGAACAGGAGCAGGGTCGGGATGCTCATCACCTCGAAGCGCCGGGTCACGTCCAGGTTGTCGTCGATGTTGAGTTTGCCGATGCGGACCTTGCCCGCCTGCTCCTCGGCGATCTCCTCCAGGACCGGGGAGATCATCTTGCACGGGCCACACCATTCCGCCCAGAAGTCCACCAGCACGGGGACATCCGAACTCTTGACATGCTCGTCAAACGTAGCGTCGGTGAGAGTGTCGATCTTGTCGCTCATGGCATCTCCTTGTCGCCGGGTGAAACACCCGGTTCCGGCTTTCTGTTCCCGGCCCCGACGCCGTCTACTCGCCGCGCGCCTCGAGCCAGCGCTCTGCGTCGATGGCCGCCATGCAGCCCGAGCCGGCTGAGGTGATGGCCTGGCGGTAGTAGTGGTCTTGGACGTCCCCACAGGCGAAGACCCCGTCCACGCTGGTCTTCGTGGTCCCGTCGAAGGTCCTGACGTACCCGGTGTCCTCGAGCTCGAGTTGCCCTTTGAGCAGGGAAGTGTTCGGTTCATGGCCGATGGCCACGAACAGCCCGGTCACGCCGAGCTCGCGCTCCTCGCCGCCCACGGTGTCGCGCAGGCGCACGCCGCTGACCTTGGTGTCACCGAGGATCTCGGTCACCTGCGAGTTCCAGGCGAATTCGATCTTGGGGTTGGCGAACGCCCGCTCCTGCATGATCTTCGAGGCCCGTAGCTCGTCGCGGCGGTGGACGATCGTGACCTTGGAGGCGAAGCGCGTGAGGAACAGGGCCTCCTCCATGGCGGAGTCGCCGCCTCCGGCGACGGCGATGTGGTGCTCCCGGAAGAAGAAGCCGTCACACGTGGCGCAGGTCGAGACGCCGTAGCCGAGCAGGCGGTCCTCGTTGGGCACCCCCAGCATGAGCGAACGGGCCCCGGTCGCGACAATGAGCGAGTCGGCGAGCACCGTGGGCTCCGCCCCACCGGGGTCGCCCACCCAGAGCGGGAACGGCCACGCCGACAGGTCGAGCCGGCTCACCTTGCCGGTGCGCAGCTCTGCCTCGAAGCGGAGCGCCTGGGCCCGCATGATGCCCATCAGCTCAGGCCCGGTGATCCCGTCGACGAAGCCCGGGTAGTTCTCGACGTCGGTGGTGAGCATCAGCTGGCCGCCCGGCTGGTCGCTGGTCGAGGAGGGTTCACCCTCGATGACCAGGGGCGACAGCTGGGCCCGCGCCGCGTAGAGGGCGGCCGTGAGCCCCGCCGGCCCGCTGCCGACGACCACGACCTTGCGGCGCTCAGGCATCCGGTGGCAGGCCGCGCCGCGAGTAGAGCAGTGCGCCCACGGCACTGAGGATCAGTCCGAGGACGATGTAAGAGGCCCAGATCCGGTGGCCGGCGATGGTGGTCACGCGGATGAAGCCGACGCAGAACAGCACCACCGTGGTGATGGCGACGACCGCGATGACCACGCCGAAGACGATGCCGCGGGCGGCCACGATGGCGGGCCGTATGGCCTTGTCGTTGACGGTGGCCACCACGGTGTCGACCGCGTCGAGGGCACGGTCCGACAGCACGTCTCCCAGTTCGTTCTCGGCCACGGCGAGAGACTACCCGGCGGTCCCCGCCGCCTCGGCAGAGACGATGTACGCGACGCCCACGGTTTGGGGACCGGCGTGGGTGCCCACCACCGGGCCCAGCTCGGCGGTCAGCAGCGGGTGTTCGACCGGGATGCTCTCGAGCCGGGACAGCACGTCGGGGAAGTCGTCGCACGCACCCTCGGCCACGGCGATGCGCTCCAGCGGGGTGTCCTCGCTCACCCGGTCGGTCAGGTAGGCGAGCGCACGGGCCCGAGTCCGCTGCTTGGACTCCTCGGCCACCTCGCCGTCCTTGACCTGGATCACCGGCTTGATGTTGAGCAACGAGCCGACCAGTGCACGGGCACCTCCGATGCGCCCTCCCCGCTGGAGGTGCTCGAGGCCGCCGATCACTCCGTAGAGGCGCGAGCGCGAGATCCGGTCCTCGGTGGCGCTGATCAGCGCGTCGAGGGACGCGCCCGCTGCTGCTTCCTCGGCAGCAGCGATGACCAGCAGACCCTGGCCCATGGTGACCGAACATGTGTCGATCACGCGCACCGGCACGGAGGCGCACGACTCGGCCGCGGTGCGCGCCGAAGCGTAGGTGGCCGAGAGCTTCGAGGAGATGGTCAGGCACAGCACCGCGTCGGCACCTGCCTCGGCGGCCCGCTCGTAGGCGGCGAGGAAGGCGCCAGGGGCAGGCGCCGCCGTCTCGGGCAGGGCCCCCTTGCCGCGGCAGCGCTCCCAGAACTCGGCCGAGGTGAGCTGCGTCCGGTCCTCGAGCTCCTCGGAGCCGAAGCGGATGGTCAGAGGCACGACGGTGACGTTGTGCTCCTTGACGAGCTGGTCGGTCAGGTCGCAGGCACTGTCGGTCACGATGTGGACGCCGGGCACCCAGGGAGTCTGCCACTCCGTTCCGGGCAGCGACCAGACCGGAGCGTGCAGCCGTCAGGCGACCGGCGCGGGCCCGTCGGGTTCCGGGGGAGGGACCGCCGGCCCGGCAGTCGACTCGGCGCGGTACGAGCTGATGAGGCGGACGGTCCCGACCTGGACCGGCTGGTCCTCCGGCTCCGCCCCGGGCTCCTCCGCTGATTCTGGCACCGGCTCGCCCCGGGCTCCTCCGCTGATTCTGGCACCGGCTCCGCCTCGGACTCCGCGCGGGCGTCACGCCCGGGCGGGCCGCCGAACTGTCGCCGGAACCGTCGCCCTCGGGGGGCACCCCGCCCCCGCCCCGGTCCCCGTCGCCCCCGTCGCCCCCGTCCCCGTCGTCCTCGCGCTCGCCGGCGTTCCGTTCGAGGACGCCAGGGGTCGCGCTGCCGGCGCGCGAGTCGCCGAGCAGGGTGAACGGACCGAAGAGGCCCGGGCGCGGGCCGATGCCGGACGGTGGAGGCCCGGGCGTGTGCCGTCGGAGGGCATGGCGCCGTCCGAGCCAGATCACCGCGGCGCCGAAGGTGAGGACACCGGCGACGACCGCGCCACCGACGCGGAAGAGGAGGGCGAGGGTGCTGGTCGAGCCCGACAGGTTCGACACGACGAGAACGGCGACGGCCATGGGGATGCATGCCAACGTCACTCGCCGCAGCGGTGACCACGTCTCTGGGTCCGCCAGGCGGCCGAACCACTGGCGGAAGACGGCCAGGGCGAGGAATGCGGCCACCGTGTAGGAGATCGAGAGGGAGAGAGCGAGCCCCCGCACACCGAGCGGTCGCACCAGCACCACGGCCAGAGTGATGTTGATCACGTTCTCGACCAGGTACAGATAGAAGGCAACCTTCGTGCGCTGCATCGATTGCAGGACGCGCACCAGGTAGAGGTACGCGCTGAAGCCGGGCAGTCCGAGGGCGAACATGGCCAGCGCGGCACCGGTGGTGGCCGTCTCCGCCGGCGTGCTGTGTCCGATGCCCAGCAGGAGCGCCACGGTCGGACGGGCGAGCAGCAGGATCCCGACCGCGGACGGGATGATGAGGGCGAGGACGGCGCGCAGTCCACCCGTGGTGCGGTGCAGGAAGGGTCCTTTCTTCCCGGTGGACCACTTCTCGGCCAAGTCGGGGGTGACGACCGACATGATGGTGACGGCGACGACGCCGTAGGGGAGTTGGAAGAATGCGTAGGCGTATGTGTACGACGAGACCGGGTCGGGCCCCGGCACGCTGCCGGCCAGCACCGTCACGACGAAGAGCGCCACCTGGTTGGCCACGACGAAGCCGAAGGTCCAGCCGCCGAGGCGCACGATGGCCCGCATGGCCTCGTCGTGCGGGTTCCAGCGCCAGCGGAGCTGGTGCCAGTCCGACTGAATCAGGCTGGGCACCAGGGCGACACCTTGGAGGACGACGCCGAGCGAGGTGCCCAAGCCCAGGAGGATGAGTTGGGTGCGGTGCGCCTCGACCGTGGCCAGCGACGAGCTGTGGCCGGCCCAGAGCCCGAACCAGATGAGGATCGCGATGCAGACCAGGTTGTTGACGATGGGCGCCCACGCCACGGCCACGAAGCGCCGTCGGGTGTTGAGCAGTGCGGCGCCCAGGGCGAAGAACCCGTATGCGGCGATCTGGACCACGAACCAACGTAGGAACCCGGTGGCCACGCGGCGCTCGAGCAGGACCGCCTGGAGGTGGCCCCCATGGGCGTGGGTGTCGAGCGCGGTGAGCGCGTCGATGATCCAGGGTGCGGCGACGAGCGCGGCCAGGGTGGTGGCGCCGAGCACGATCACCGACACGGTGAGGACGGAGGAAATCGACTCGTACGCCTCGCGCTCGGGCTTGTTCGCCAGGCGGTCCACGAAGACGGGGATGAAGGTGGCGGACAGGACGCCGCCGAGCACGACGTCGTAGAGCATGTTGGGCGTCGTGTTGGCGAGGTTGTAGGAGTCGGCCAACGGCGTCTGCCCGAGCGCCCAGGCCAGCGCGACGAAGCGCAGGAGGCCGGTGACCCGCGAGGTCCCGGTGCCGAGGGCGACGTAGACGGCAGAGGTCCGCAGCGGGAGCGTCCGTGCCTGGCGGGTGGCGGGCATGGTCACGACGCCGCCCGGGGACGCCGACGTCGCGAGCGGCGCCAGGTGCGCACCCACCAGAACCCGAGGACGGCGCCGGCCAGCACGGTGAGGGCCACGCCGACGAACGAGATCGCCGTCGAGTGCACCGTCAACACGGTGTGGGCGATGAGCAGCTGGCCGTCGGGGGTGTGCAGCGTCACGTCGATGGGAAGCCGGTCGCCCGACGTCCGCGCCTGCGCGGTGACGCGCACCGATGTCGTGGGACGGTCGAGGGTGAGGGGCGGAGGCTGCCCGTCGGGGAACGTGAACTTGTCGCTGGTCAAGGTGACGAGGACGGTCACCGGGTACGGGGCGGACGACAGGATCGTGACCGGGATGGCCGCCCGTCGTGCGGTGAACGTGACGGTGCGCTCGGTGGCCAGTGTGATCTGCCCGGTCGCGGCGTCGAAGGCCCGTCCGTAGGCACTCAGGGCGGCGGCGCGGCCGGCCGTCGGGAGGCCCCGCGCCTCGGTGGCGAGCAGCGCGTCCGACAGGACGGTCATCGCGGGTGGCCGGCCCTTCACCGCGGCCGTGAAGGACGACAGCTGTTGGCGGTTGAGGGCGATCCGTTGGGCCGCGGTGCGCGTGATCCCGCGGCCGGCGGGCCCGGCCTGGAGCCGCCGCACCGAGGGCTCACGGTTGCCGCCCGCGGGCACCTGGTCGAACAGCTGGCTCAGCGTCACCGCGCTGAGCGCGGGGTTGCCCGACAGCCCGCCGAGCACCGTCTCGAGGAACGGACCTGAGGGGTGCCAGCCCGAGGGGGGCACCACGACCACCCCGCGCGGGGCCGTGAGAAAGGCGTTCTCGAAGTGGACGAAGGAGAGGCCGGCCAACAACTGTTCGCCACCGAGCACCGGGTTGCCCGGCTGGGCAGTGAAGCGCGCGCTGAGGGAGCTGTCGGAGGCCACCGCGGGCACGGTCGACCCGTGCCCCAGGTCCAGGGTGAAGGGTTGGGCGAACGTGTAGTTGCTGAGGCCGCCTGCGGCCAGGTCGGCATCGTTGAGGACGAACCGGGAGGCCCCCGCCACCTGGAGCCCGGAGGCCAGGTCCCCGGCATCCCCCTGGGCGAAGGTGGACGCGGTGTCGACCCATGTGCCGCTCGAAGGCTTGAGACCGGCGCCGCGGAGCAGCTCGTCGCCGCGGTCCACTTGGAACCCGATCTCGCCGGCCAGGCCGGCCTCGGAGAGCGCGGCCACGTTGACGGGCACGAAGGATTGGTCGAGGATCTCGGTCGCGCCCAGCTCCCCCAGCAGGCTGAGGGCCCGCATGCCCGACCGCCCGCGTGTCCGCTCGATCGCCGCCACCGCGGTCGGGCTGACGGCGACGGTGGCGGCGACGTCGCGGTGGTCGGCCAGCGCGCCGACCGTGGTGTCCACCCCTGCCTCACCCCCCTGGGCGGGCACCACGAGACCCACCCGCAGCGGGCCACCGTGACCGACGGGGCCGTGCGGCTCTTGGTAGGTGAGGAAGGTGGTGAAGCGCGACACGGGCGTGGACTGGCCCTCGCGCACCAGGGCCACTGACACCGGGTAGACGTCGCCGCAGGTGCCGGTGTCGGGTTTGCAGTCGAGCGAGAGGACCGGGCTTCCCCCGGCGCACACCCCCTCACCCGAGGTCGGGGTGCTCGCTCCGGCCTCGGGAATCACGGTGACGCAGGCCGACGTGCCGAGGTTCGCGCCGGTCTGGGAGACGGGGATGGCGGGCAGGCGGAGCAGGGCGGCCGTGCCCGGGGTCCCGTTGACGGCCTGTTGCAGCTGCGAGGCGTCGTCGATGCGGCCGTAGAACGTCATGCTGACGCGGAGCCCGCTGGCGGGCCCGAGCGCGCCTGAGACGCCGAGCGTGAGGTTGAACCAGGGCGCGGCCGCGGTGACCCAAGGGGTCTGCGAGGTCAGGGTGAGTGGCGGGGCTGCCACCGCCGCCCCCGCCGCCCCCGCGGTTGACCCGGAGGCAGACCGGGTCACTGCCGCCGCCGCCACACCGGCCGACGACGGGGCGCCGAGAACGTCCGCGGGCGGACCGTCCATCGTGCCGACCAGGGTCGACGCGCCGGCGATCAGCGTGCAGAGGGCGATCCCGGCCCAACGCGTCGACACAGGGAGAGGCTAGAGGGCGCACTACCGTGGGCGGGTGCAGTCTGCGCAGCCGACGTCGGTCCCCGAGCGCTTCCGCTCCTACGTCGAGGCCACTGGGGAGGTGGCACGGCGGTTCGCCGCGGCCGGCCACCGCCTCTACCTCGTCGGCGGATCGGTGCGCGACGCCCTGTTCCCGGCCGGCGCGGAGCCCGACGCCGACTACGACCTGACGACCGACGCACGGCCCGAGGCGATCGAGCAACTGGTGCGGGGCTGGGCCGACGACGTGTGGACCCAGGGGGCGCGCTTCGGGACCATCGGCTGCCGCAAGGGCATCCGGGTGTATGAGATCACCACGCACCGCGCCGAGGTCTACGCCCCCGCGTCGCGCAAGCCCGACGTGAGCTTCGGTGACGACATTGAGGTCGACTTGTCGCGCCGGGACTTCACGATCAACGCGTTGGCCCTGCGCCTACCGGGCATGGAGCTCATCGATCCTTTCGACGGGCTGGGCGACCTGGCCGCCGGCCGGCTGCGCACGCCGCTCGACCCCGAGGTGTCGTTCGCCGACGACCCCCTGCGCATGCTGCGCGCGGCGCGCTTCGTGGCCCGCTTCTCACTGCGGCCGGACCCAGCGCTGGTGGTCGCGGTGGAGCGCATGCACGGCCGGCTCTCCATCGTCTCGGCCGAGCGGATCCGCGACGAGCTCGACCGGATGATCATGGTGGACGTCCCCTCCGAGGCCCTGTGGTTCGTCGTGCGCACCGGATTGGCCGGCGAGTTCCTGCCCGAGCTCCCCGCGATGGCGCTCGAGCAGGATCCCATCCACCGCCACAAGGACGTGCTGGCGCACACGTTGGCCGTGGTCGACAAGACGTCGAAGAACCGGCTGCTGCGCCTGGCCGCGCTGTTCCATGACATCGGAAAGCCACGCACGCGCACGATCGCCGGCGGGGGTGTGAGCTTCCATCATCACGAGGTGGTCGGGGCGCGCATGACGCGGACCCGAATGGAGGCGCTGCGCTACTCGACCTCCGACACCGAGACAGTCGTGCGCCTGGTGGAGCTGCACCTGCGCTTCCACACGTACCGGCTGGGATGGACGGACAAGGCCGTGCGCCGCTACGTGCGCGATGCGGGGCCCCACCTGGACATGCTCAACGAGCTCACTCGCTGCGACTGCACGACGCGCAACGAGAAGAAGGCGCGCGCCCTGGCGCGACGGATGGACGAGCTCGAGGCACGCATCGCCGAGTTGCGCGAGCAGGAGCAGCTCGATGCCCTCCGCCCCGACCTCGACGGGAACCGGGTCATGGAGCTGCTGGGGATCGGTCCCGGCCGCGCCGTGGGGCAGGCGCTGACCTTCTTGATGGAGCTGCGCCTCGACGAGGGGCCGTTGGGTGAGGACGAGGCGGCGGCCCGGCTCAAGGCCTGGTGGGCCGAGCGTCAGGGCGGCCCCGGCGATAGCGTGTGAGTCCATGGCGAGGATCAACGCACCAAAGAGCGGGCTCGGCGAGCATATCGATTGGGCCCTGTTGCGCCCGAAGATGGCCGTCGGAATGGGCCAGCTGTCCGAGGCGGTCTACGGCAACTCGCAGCTGTCGGTGCGCGAGCGCGAGGCGGCACGCTGGACGATAGCGCTGATCAACGACTGTGCGGTCTGCCGTGATACGCGCGCCCGCGACGGCGAGGCGTCCGGCGCGGCCGAGCCCTTCTACGTCGACGTGACGGACTGGCGCAGCGCCTCCGCCCTGAGTGACCGTGAGCGCCTGGCGGCCGAGTTCGCGGAGCGCTTCGCCATCGACCACTTGGCCATGGACGAGGAATTCTGGGACCGCATGCACGTCGCCTTCAGTGACGATGAGCTGGCGGACCTCACCATTTGCTGCGGTTGCTTCCTCGGCATGGGCCGGGCGCTGGCGGTGGTGGGCGTGCCCGCCCCCGACGTGCGCATCCTCGTCTAGGGCTCCCGTCGGCCCGGCCGTGCCGGGACGGCCTGGCACCCGGGCTGGTGCTCAGTCCGCGGGCCAGGTCTCTTGCGGCTCACCGGCGGCGAACGCCTCGACGAGGTCGTGCGCCACGTCGTCGTGGTGCTGCACCGGTGGCGACTTCATGAAGTAGGAGGAGGGACCGAGGAGTGGGCCGCCGATGCCGCGGTCGAGGGCCAACTTGGCGCAGCGCACGGCGTCGATGATGACGCCGGCCGAGTTGGGGGAGTCCCACACCTCGAGTTTGAGCTCGAGGTTCAGGGGCACGTCGCCAAAGTTGCGGCCTTCCATGCGGATGTAGGCCCACTTGCGGTCCTTGAGCCACGGCACGTGGTCGGACGGGCCGACGTGGACGTCGTCGGCGTCGAGGACGTTGTCCTCGAGCTGGCTTGTCACCGCCCGCGTCTTGGAGACCTTCTTGGATTCGAGGCGCTCGCGCTCGAGCATGTTCTTGAAGTCCATGTTCCCGCCGAAGTTGAGCTGGTAGGTGTGGTCCAGCGCCAGGCCGCGGTCCTCGAAGAGACGGGTGAGGATGCGGTGCACGATGGTCGAGCCCACCTGGCTCTTGATGTCGTCGCCGACGATGGGGACGCCGGCGTCGCGGAAACGGCGTGCCCATTCAGGGTCGGAGGCGATGAACACGGGGATGGCGTTCACGAAGGCCACCCCGGCGTCGAGGCAAGCCTGGGCGTAGTGGCGCTGGGCCTGCTCCGAGCCCACCGGGAGGTAGGAGACGAGCACGTCCGCCTGCGCCTCGCGCAGCGCCGTCGCCACGTCGACCGGTTCGGCCGGCGACTCCTCGACCAGCTCCCGGTAGTAGTGGCCCAGTCCGTCGAAGGTCGGGCCGCGCAGCACGGTGACACCCAGCTCGCCCACCTCGGCAAAGCGCACGGTGTTGTTGAGTCCGGCGAAGACGGCCTTGCCGAGGTCGGTGCCTACCTTGGTCTGGTCTACGTCGAAGGCGGCAACGGGGACGAGGTCCCGCACGTGGTAGCCGCCGAGCTCCACGTGCATGAGGCCGGGCACCACGTCGTCGGGGTCGGCGTCGCGGTAGTAGGCGATTCCTTGGACGAGCGAACTGGCGCAGTTGCCGACGCCGGCGATGGCGAGGCGGATCTGGCTGGGCATGGGCGTCTCCTAGCGGTGAGTCGTTGGGCGGGGGTGGCTCAGGTCCTCGGCTCGGCGCCGGTGGCCACGAGCGCGGCACGCTCGGATGCGATGAGGGTGTCGAGCCAGCTGATGTCACGGGCCACGCCGTCGGCCGTGTGCTGGACGACGCTGCGGGCGTACACGTCGAGGTCGGTGCGCGCCGCCTCGGCCTCGGCCAGGCGCTGGACGAGCTGGGCGCGGCGGCGCTCGAGCAGGGTCAGGCGGGCCTGCGGGGCCAGGTGGCGGGCGAAGGCCAGGCGGAGCGAGAAGCTGCGGGCGTCGTCGGCGGCGCCGCCCGGGGCGAGGAGCTCGGTGAAGAGCTGCCGCCCGGCGTCGGTGATCCGGTAGACCTTGCGCCCACGGCGGGCCCGGGTGGGGGAGTGGTGCCGCGCCCGCAGCACGGCCAGCTCGCCGCTGAGCGATCCGGTCGGGGGGGCGGGGACGGCCTCGGGGCCGGCGGTGCCGCCCTCGACGGCCACCACGGCGCCGGCTTTCTCGAGTCTGGTCAGGGCCGGGTAGATCGACCCGAAGGAGACGTTGGCCAGCAGTCCGAGGTGCTCGCGCAGTTGCCGGCGGATCTCGTAGCCGTGGAGGTCGCGCTCGGAGAGCAGTCCGAGGATGGCCAGGTCCAACATGACGATAGAGTATATCGAGTCGATATAGCGTGATGCACATCACGGTCTCGAAGCGTCACAGGCCGGTTCCCCCGAGGGCGGCGCACGTCGCGCCCAATTCGGCTCCCAGCGCAGGTGGGCGGGGCTAGCCTGGCCGGCGTGTCCGTCACGTCGGAGCCGAGGTCGCCCAGCCGTGCGGTGAGCCCCGGCGTCACGGCCGAGGTCGAATACCGGATCGTCCGCAACGGCGTGGTCCGCCAGGTGGAGCAGGGCAAGGTCCAGCGCACCGACGTGTGCGACGCCCACCCCGAGCTCCTGCGGGCGGCTCGCAACGTGGGCCGGCCGACGAAGGAGCCCTGTCCCATCTGCGAGGACGGTCGGTTGGTGACCGTGACGTTCGTCTTCGGGGCCAAGCTGCCGCCTGGCGGGCGGTGCCCCGGCACGGCGGCCGAGCTCAAGGCGCTGTGCCGGCGACCCGAACCGGTCCTGTGTTACGAGGTCGAGGTGTGCCCGGCGTGTGCCTGGCACCACTTGATGCGCAAGTACCCCGCCGGTGGCAGCACGCCGAGGGGCAAGGCGAGCGCGAAGAACGCGGCGCCCGGACGGTGAGCGGGGGATCCGTCACCGTCCCGTCGTTGCGGTCGCGCAAGCGCCGTGACGGCGGGACGCCGATCGTCATGGTCACCGCCTACGACGAGCCGAGCGCACGCATCGTGTCGGAAGCGGGTGCGGACATCATCCTCGTCGGCGACTCGGTGGCGAACACCGTGCTCGGGTATCGCGACACGCTCCATGTCGACACCGACGTCATGGCGCACCACACGGCGGCCGTGGCACGGGCCGAGCCCCATTGCCTCATCCTGGGCGACATGCCCTGGATGAGCTACCACCTGACCCCCGAGGACGCCGTGCGCAACGCGGCCACCCTCGTCCGCGCCGGAGCGCATGCCGTGAAGCTCGAGGGTGGCCTGGCGCGCGTCGAGGTGGTGGAGGCGATCGTCCGCGCCGAGATCCCGGTCATGGGGCACCTCGGCCTGACCCCGCAGTCGGTCCTCACCATGGGCGGGTTCCGCGTCCAGGGCAAGACGGTCGATGCGGCGGTCGCCCTGATCGACGCTGCCAAGGCGCTCCGTGGGGCCGGGTGCTTCGGATTCGTGATCGAGGGCGTGCCCGACGTGGTGGGGGAGGCGGTGACCGACGCCATCGACGTCCCGACGATCGGCATCGGTGCGGGTCCGGCGTGCGACGGGCAGGTCCTGGTCTTCCACGACCTCCTGGGCCTGGGCCGAGGCACCCCGGCCAAGTTCGTCCGGCGCTACGCGGACCTGGGCCGGATCGCCACCGAGGCGGTCGCGACCTTCGCGGCCGACGTGCGCAGCGGGGCCTTCCCGAACGACGACGAGAGCTACCACGGCCCTGAGGGCCTGGGGGACGCCCTGGCTTGAGAGGGCCGGGGCGGACCCGCCGGCGACCCGGCGGACCGGCTGTTGCCCGGCTCGGCTACCATGTCCCTCCACAACAGACCCTGCTCCTGACCGCCAGGGGCCCGGCAGCGCCGGTCCAGAGGGAGGTACGCGGCCCATGCGGCCCTACGAAGTCATGGCCATCTTCGAGGCCACCACCGAACCCACCGTGATCCAGTCGGTGGTCGACCGCGCGCTGGACACCATCCGCGGCGCCGGCGGCACCCCCGGGTCCATCGACCGTTGGGGTCGGCGCTCGCTCGCCTACGAGGTGAACCACAAGCGCGAGGGTTACTACATCGTGGTTGAGTTCACGGGGGAGCCCGAGACGGTGGCCGCACTCGACCGCATGCTCGGGCTGTCCGACGAGGTGATTCGCCACAAGGTCGTGCGCCTCCAGGACAAGGCGGTGGCGGCGTCGGCGGGCACCGAGCCCGCGGCCGGCTGAGCGCGGGCGAGAGGAGCAGACGATGGCGACAGACAACAGCGTGACCCTGGTGGGAAACGTGACCCGTGACCCCGAGTTGCGCTTCACCAACACCGGGCAGGCGAACGTGACCTTCGGGCTGGCGGTCAACCGCCGCTGGCAGAACCGCCAGACCCAGGAGTGGGAAGAGGCGACCTCGTTCTTCGACGTCGTGTGTTGGCGCGAGATGGCGGAGAACGTGAGCGAGTCCATCAGCCGTGGCGCCCGGGTCATGGTGGCGGGCCGTCTCGAGCAGCGGAGCTGGGAGACCGCCGAAGGCGAGCGGCGCTCGAAGGTCGAGGTCGTGGCCGACGAGATCGGTCCGTCGCTGCGCTGGGCCACGGCCCAGATCACCAAGAACGAGCGGCGCGGGCCTTCGGACGGCGCGCCGCGCGGAGGGGGCCGGCCGGCGCCGGCGCCGGCGGCGGCGGCACCGCCTCCGGCCGAGACCAGCGGGTACGGATACGACGAGGAGCCCTTCTGATGGCACGGAACAACCAGCGTGGAGGGTCGGCGTCGCGCCGGGCCCCCAAGGACCTCGGCCGCAGGGTCAAGAAGAAGCCCTGCGCGCTCTGTCGCGACAAGGTGGAGTGGGTCGACTACAAGGACGTTCCCATGCTGCGCAAGTACATGAGCGACCGCGGCAAGATCCGGTCGCGCCGTGTCACCGGGAACTGCGCGCAGCACCAGCGGGCGATCGCCCAGGCCATCAAGACGGCACGCGAGCTGGTGCTGCTGCCCTACACCCAGCGCACCGTGACCGAGCGGCCCGGGGGTCGCGGCGGGCGCGACCGCGGCGAGCGGGGTGACCGCGGTGACCGCGGCGACCGTGGTGAGCGCGGGTCCGGTGAGGGTGGCCGCGGTGAGCGCGGGTCCGGTGAGGGTGGCCGCGGCGAGCGCGGGTCCGGTGAGGGTGGCCGCGGCGAGCGCGGGTCCGGTGAGGGTGGCCGCGGCGAGACGCGGGCAGCCGAGGCCCCCGTGGCCGTTGCGGAGGACGCAGCCGACATGGCGGCCGCAGAGGCAGCAGAGCCGGACGGCCAGGTGGCCGACGAGGAGGCCGCCGCCGAGGCAGGTGCGAGCTGATGAAGGTCCTCCTGCGTGACGACGTCGCCGGTGTCGGGCGGCGCGGGGACATCGTCAAGGTGGCCGGCGGGTTCGCCCGCAACTTCCTGATCCCCGAGGGCCGGGCCATCGAGGCCACCGACGGCATCGAGGGCCAGGCCGAGCAGATGCGCCGTCGGCGCGACCTGCGAGAGGCGCAGGACCGCAGCGCGGCCGAGACGCAGGCGACGATCCTCGCCGGCGCCGTCATCCCGATCACGGCCCGGGCGGCCGGAGGGGGCCGCCTCTTCGGCTCGGTGGGCCCGACCGAGGTGGCCGACGCCATTGAGGCGGCCAAGGGGGTCGAGGTCGACCGCCGCCACGTGGTGCTCCCCGAGCACATCAAGGAGACGGGCAGCTTCGACGTCACCGTCGAGCTGTTTCGTGACGTCACCGTGGTGGTGACCGTGGAGGTCAGCTCCGCCGGCTGAGTCGCCGCCCGCCGGCGCCGGACCCTCCCCGGCGGTGTGCGGCGGTCAACTTGGCGCCCTGCGCCCCCTCAGGGGGTCGCCCGGCGCGGCCCACCGGCTCGCAGGTGTCACACCCGGCCCCGATCATGGGTGTCGTGGCACCCTGGTCCCCCCCGTTACCGGCCCCGGCTCCGTCCGCAGGCCGACCCGGCCGTCCACCGCTTGTCCACACCCGGCCGGTACTTCCTCCCACCGTTACCCACATGCAGATCCGGGTTTCCCACAGCAAGTTCTTCCTTACCTTCCCCAGCCACGGACCGTCAGAGTAGGGGAGCCATGGTTCAGGCCTTCGACGACTCTCGCACACGCTCGCTCCGGCCCTCGGTGTCCCCGAGCGGGGTCGCGGGCGCCCGCGTCCCACCGCACGACCTCGAGGCTGAGGAGTCGCTCCTCGGTGCCATGCTGCTGTCCTTCGACGCGGCGTCGGTCGGGATCGAGACGTGCTCGGCAGGAGACTTCTACAAGCCGGCGCACGGGCACATCTTCGGGGCCATCCAGGCGCTCATGGAGCGGGGCGAGGCCATCGACGCCGTCACGGTGAGCGACGAACTCCGGCGCTCGGGGACGCTCGAGGCCGTCGGCGACCCCTCCATCTTCATCAGGCTGCAGTCGAACACGCCCTCGATCGCCAACGCACGGCACTACGCCACCATCGTCGAGGAGCACTCCCTGTTGCGTCGGCTGATCGGCGTGGCCGGCGATATCGCCGACATTGGGTATTCGGTCCCTGAGGACGTGAAGGCGGCGGTCGACGAGGCCGAGCAGATGGTGTTCGACGTGGGCGAGCGCCGCACGACCGACACCATGCGGCCGTTGCGCGATCTGCTCGGTGCCGGGCTGGACCGGATCGAGGAGCTGGGCCAGCGGGGCTCGCACATCACGGGGGTGGCCAGCGGTTACCACGAGCTCGACAAGATCCTCCTCGGTTTCCAGCCCTCGACGCTCAACATCGTCGGCGCCCGCCCCGGCATGGGCAAGACGAGTTTCGCCCTCGGGATCCTGGCCAACGTCGGGCTCAACGTCGCCCGGCCGGCGCTGCTGTTCTCCCTCGAGATGGGCCATCTCGAACTGACCCAACGGCTGCTCGCATCCGAGGCGGAAGTGAACGGGCAGCACCTCCAGACCGGCCGCATCCGGACCCAGGACTGGAGCAAGATCGGCATGGCGGTGACCCGCCTCTCCGGCGCGCCGATCTTCATCGACGACAATCCCGCCGTGACGGTCATGGACATCCGGGCCCGGGCCCGCCGGCTGAAGAAGTCCGAGGGTGACCTCGGCGTGGTGGTCGTCGACTACCTCCAGCTGATGACCGGCCGGGGCCGGGCCGAGAACCGCCAGACCGAGGTGGCCGAGATCAGCCGCGGCCTCAAGATCCTCGCCCGCGAACTCGAGGTGCCGGTCATCGCCCTGTCCCAGCTCTCCCGGAACCTCGAGTCCCGCCAGGACAAGACGCCGCAGCTGTCGGACCTGCGGGAGTCGGGATCGCTCGAGCAGGATGCCGACGTCGTGCTCTTCATCTACCGGGAGTCCGAGTACAACGACGAGGTACCCATCGACCGGGCGGACGACGCGCTGATCGAGGTGGCCAAGCACCGCAACGGCCCGACCGGGAAGGCCAACCTGCTCTTCCTCAAGCAGTACGCACGCTTCGAGAACCACCGCTCCGTCTAGGGCCGGGCTGGCCAGGGCCGGGGCGCAGGCCTGGTCGCGGGTGGTGCGGACGGCCCGGCGCCATCTGGTGATCCGAACGGGCGCTTCGCCCGTAGAGTCTGAGGGAGCACTGCCCGACGTCGGTGTGGGAGCTCCCGGGAGGCCCACGTGGAGAAGCAGTGAAGCGGCCGGGAACGGTCATCGATGCATACGGCACCGACCGCCGGACCGGCGTGGTGCAGACGTCCGCGTCGTGGGTCTCGGACGAGGCGCTCCTCGCTGCGATGGGGACCGGCGACCACCAGGCCGCCGAGATCCTGGTGCAGCGCCATCAGCGCCGGGTCTATGGCGTCGCCACCGCTATCACGCGGGACCGCCGCGCCGCCGAGGACATCACCCAGGAGACATTCCTGCGCGTCTGGCGGCACGCGGCCGGGTTCGACCCGAGTCGATCGGCCGCGCCGGCGTGGATCGCCAGGATCGCGCGGAACCTCTCGATCGACCACCTCCGGGCCCGCCGCGCCGACCCCTTCGATCCGGCCGTCCTCGTGCAAATCGAAGAGGGGAGTGCACACGACCTGGTGGAGCAAGACGTAGTGAGGAGGGACGGAGCCGCGCGGCTGAGGGTGGCGCTCGCCCGGCTCCCTGCCGAGCAGCGCCGGGCGCTGGTGCTGGCGTCGCTCTACGGCTACACGGCGGCCGAGGTCGCCGAGGCCGACGGGGTCCCGCTGGGCACGGTCAAGGGAAGGATCCGGATGGGCCTGCAGAAGATGCGTGCGGCCCTCAGTGTCGAGGAAGGCGAGACCCGATGACGTCGAGCCATGAGCGCACCTGCCCCGAGCTCGAGGACGAGCTGCCGCTGCTCGCGATCGGTGCGTTGACCGGGCGCGAACGTGCCGCCGTGCTGCGTCACGTCGAGTCGTGCCAGTCGTGCGCCGGCGAGCTGGAGTCCTACGGCGCCAGTGTCGACGCCATGGTCATGCTCCTGCCGGAGGCCGAACCCCCGGAGGGGCTGGCCGACAGCGTGCTCGAGAGGATGCACCAGGGCGAGTCGCCCCCGGTGCGCCGCACGTGGCGGCACCTCGTGCTGGCGGCGGCGGCGGTCGTCGTCGCGCTCGGTGTCGGCGCGGGTACCTACGTCGCCGTGCAGGGTCGGACGGCGGCGAAGGTGACGGTGGGGACGTTGCAGTCGCAGTCTGGCGTCACGGGCCGCGTGGTCCTGACGTCGGAGCCCGAGCCCAGGCTGGCGATGCACGTCGAGAGCGAGAACGCGTTGGCGGCGCGGGTCACCTGCGTGATCACCCTGGCGGACGGGCGCCGAGAGACCGCGGGAACCTTCTGGCTGGGCGACGGGTACGGCTCGTGGACGACGAGCATCCCGGCGCCGGTGTCGCGTGTGCGTGCGGTGTCGCTCGAAGACCCTCGAGGAACGACGCTCGCCACGGCGCGCGTGGGATAGCCCGTCGTCGCTGATCCAGCTCCGCCGACCGTCCGTAGGTACCCGTCGACACGGCATGCGGACGGAGGAGAGCGATGTTCGGCACGAGGCACATTGGGTGCACGGCACCCGGGCGGGGCCCAGACGGGGGCACGGAGGAGAAGGACCGAAGGCCTACCGGGTGGCCGCAGAAGCGCATCACCGGGGGGGCCATCGTGTGCGGCCTGCTCGCCTTCGGCTGGGCCGGGATACCGGTCGTGACCGGCGCGGCCACGTCGAGGCCCCTCGTCTCGACGGCCGACGTCTCCGGACTCGGGACGGTGCTCGTGTCGGGGCATCGGCTGCTGTACGTCTATGCGGGCGACATCCGCGGTCACAGCTCGTGCACCGGAGCCTGCGCGACCGTCTGGCCTCCGCTCACCGTGTCGGCCGGGGCGCCCCGCCATCTCGGCCGTCTGCGAGGACTCGGGACCCTGCGTCGCTCCGACCGACGCCTGCAGGTCACCATCGACGGGCATCCCCTGTACTTCTTCGCCGCAGACCACTCTCTGGGCCAGGCGCGTGGACGGGACGTGTCTGACCTCTGGTCCGTCGTGCGTCCGACCGGTTCCGCCGTCCGTCTGGGCCGGGCCGGTTCGGCCCTCGTCCCTTCGTCGTCGACCACGCAACCGGTTCCGTCGAGCCCCCCGGCGTCCAGCCCGGTTCCGTCGAGCGCGCCGGCGTCCAGCCCGGTTCCGTCGAGCGCGCCGGCGTCCGGCCCGGTTCCGTCGAGACCGCCGGCGTCCAGCCCGCCTCCGACCAACCCGCCGACCACGACGACTCCGAACACGACCTCCACGTCCGGAGGCGGGGTCTCGTTCTGATCGCTCCGAGCCGGGCCGGCTGAACTACCAGACGCCCGGGAGCAGTCGCCAGCGGACCCTCTGGCGATACCCGGCGTGGTCGGGGTTCGTCGCCAGCAGGTCATCCTCGACCAGCGCCCGCCCGATGTTGCAGCCGGTCGCCACCAGGAGCACGAACGCATTGCGCAGCGAGGGGCTCTGCAGGACGTAGCCGGACTGGAGCAGGACGTACGAGGCGTAAATGGGGTGCCGGACGACCCCGTAGGGCCCGCGACGGACGAGACCCCTGTCGGCGGCGGCGAAGCCGAACGAACGCCCGAGGGTGAGGAACGACCAGACGCAGACGGTCAACCCGACGAGCTGGAGTGCGAGCCCGAGCTGCACGCCCGTCTGCGGATGGGCCCCGTCCGGCCGCAGGAGTACGGGGGTGAACGTCCCGGCGAACGCCAGGACCCAGTCCCGAGTGCGCCGTGTGACCACCCGGGCCGGACGCCGGACCAGGTAGACGATGACGACCACCACCTGTTCGACGAAGAATCCCGCCCCGAGGACCCGGTGGGTCCTGACATAGCCGTCGAGGGTGAGGAACGCGAAGTACGCGGCGCCGAGGGCGCCCACGAGGTTGGCCGACATTCTGAGTGTCCCGTCGAGGCGGGCCGTCGTGGACGACGGGACGAGGCGCCCCCCTCGTCCCAGTCGCAGCGGCCCGGTCATCTCCACACGCCTCGCCCTCTCCGTCAACGGGTGGTCGGTGTTCCCTTCAGCCCGAGCCTCCGGGCGATGAGGGCGTCGACGCTGTACCGGCCGGCACCGAGGAGGGCGACGATCAACGCCAGGACGGCGAGAGCCAAGTTGAGCTGGTACCCCGGTGGCGGGTTGGACGAATTGATGCCGGTGGTCCAGGTCACCGTGATCATGGCCATCACCATGTCCCCGAAGAGGGCCAGGCCGGCGAGTCGGGTGCAGAGGCCGAACGCCACGGCGAGGCTGCCCCCGAACTCGGTCAGACCACCGAGCACCGCGAAGAACCCTCCCGGGTGCAGATGAGCCACGTTCGAGAAGTACAACGCCGTCCGGTGGAGCCCGGGGCCGTTGAAGGCTCCGAAGAGCTTCCCGGCCCCGTAGTAGAGGAAGATCCAGGCCAGTGCCACGCGGGTGGCGATGAGCGCGAGATCGGTTGCCGCCGGCGCGGCACGACCCGAAAAGAGGAGGCGCAGCGCCTCTCGACGGCGCTGCTCGGTGCCAGGAGGTGTGACGGCGACCATCAGGGCGTGCCCCCCACCGGGAGGGAGGTCGGTTCGCGACGGACTGTGGGCAGGTCCACGGGACTGGGCATGGGGCGGAACGGGCCGACGAGTTGCGCGACGAAGGTGGCAAGGTGCTGCGCTCTCGGTCCTTCCTGCTCGACGGCGAGCGGTCGTCCGGGTAGGCCCGTGTCGATGCGGACGGTGTCGGGGGAAGGGAAGACGGCCCGGCGGGACAGCTGGTCCCAGACGGTCAGGGCGAAACCGAGGTTCACGTCCTGCGCGCCGTCGAGCCGGTGATGGATCCGGTGGTAGTTGGGACTGACGAGGATCCGGCCGAGCGGCCCGAATCCGAGGTTCGTGTTGGAGTGGGCGAAGGCGACGATGCCGCCGTAGGCGATCAGCAACGTCACCGACACGGCGCCGTTGGCCAGGAGGACGATCCCGGGCAGGAGGGCGAGCAGGTAGGAGACATGGATGAGCGGATGCGTCCGGAAGACGGTCAACGCGTTCATGTCCTCTTGCGAGTGGTGCAGCTCGTGAAAGCGCCAGAGCATCCGGACCCGGTGGTTCGCCAGGTGCACGAGCCAGTTGCAGGCATCCATCGCGATGAAGACGGCCGCGATGGCGCCCACGTGCGGCACGACGCCCATCCGGGGCAGCACGATCCACGGCAGTGCCCGCTGGACGACCTCCTCGAAGGAGAGCGTGAGGGCGGTGATGAGCACGACGCCCAGGGTCGCGTGCAGCAGCGTGAAGAGCACGTCCTGGCGATGACCTCGGGCGACCAGTGCCCGTCGCTGCGCCGGGCGGACCCGTTCGACGACGAGGATCGCCGCCAGCACGGCCAAGCTCACCGGACCCGCGACGACGAGGTGGAGGGCACCGATCGACCCGGCGAAGTCTGCTCCGCCCCAGTGGGTGACCCACCCGGCGCCGATGAGGGCGGCCGTCCCGAGTGCGACCCCACAAGCGGGGAGGTAGACCCGTGACCCGACGGCCGGCCGGGGCCGGCGTGCGGCATCGGCCGGCCGAGGGGCCCCGGCGCCGGGGGCGGCGATGGTGCTGGGGTGGAGTGTGACTACCAACGGAGGTGGGGCGATCGGAGCGACAAGGACGGGGTCACTCAGAACGAAACCCCGCCTGAGCCGGCGCCCGAGCCCCCGGATCCCGAGCCCCCGGATCCCGAGCTCGAGGTGGTGGCCGACCCGTGGGGCTTGGAGATGACCACCGCGGTCCAGGTACCCCAGGTGTCGGTGAAGTTGCCGTGCACCTGGCCGGGCGATGCGTCACCGGTGTACCAGTACAGCCGCTTGCCCCCGTAGGTGACCTGAAGGCCGACGCCGGGGACCTTGACCGCACCGACCTTCGATCCGCTGACGCCCGGTCCCGCCTTGGCGTGCTTCGCTCCGTGCGGGAGCACCACCGCAGGCCAGATCTTGAGGCAGGCTGCCGTACACGGCGTGGAGCTCGCCCTGAGGGTGTAGACGGTCTTGCCGTCGGAGAGCACACCGCCGAAGGTCGACGTCTTGACGACGGAGAGCCTTGTGGCATTCTGGAGCGACGCTCCGGCCGCGCCCGTGGTCAAGGCGGGGATCAACGCCGCGCCGAACAACGCGACTGCCGCCGCGCGCCCGATCCTGCGCTGCCGACCCCCTCGGATTCCCTGCATGTGCCGCATGTGGCGCCTCCCGTCTCGGACGTTCCCAATGCTGCACTACGCCGAGCGGATGCAATTGGATCACTGCACCGCGTCCCGGATCAGGGATGTTTGGCCACAACCCCGGGGCCGGGGACGGCTGTTCAGGTGCGGCCGGTCCGCTCAGGTGCGGGCAGTCCGCCGCCGTTCGGGGAAGCGGGGTCGGGCCCGCCACAGCGCAAGGCCGGCGGCTGGGACGGCGACGGCCCCGCCCACCAGCGGGGAGAGCAGCCAGCCGCACATGATGGCGGCCACGACCTCGACCGCGACGACGACGGCGGCCGATGGGCCGTCGAGGGCGTCCATGGCGCGGTGGAAGCGGGCCAACACGTCCAAGCTCGTGATGCGGCGCCCGAGCAGCACGGCCAGGCCGCGGACGAGGCCGAAGAGCACGCCGACAGCGATCGCCGCCCCCGGGTCGCCGCTCAGCGCGACCAGGACGACCATCAAGTACACGGCCGCTGTCTTGATGTAGGTGGCGAGCCCGACGCCGATCTGCCAGCCGAACCCAGCCCCGTAGACCCAGGGCCGGAACTGGTCGAGCCACCGCTCGTTGACTTGGCGCTGGTGGATGGGCAGCCGGACCCCGGCCAGGTGGCTGTCGGATACCGCCGCGAGCGCTGCCCCAGCGCAGGCCAGCGCGAGCAGGGTAGTGGCCCCGGGACTGATTGCCATCACCGCGGCGGCCAGGCCGGCCATGGCCAGGCCGAGCGTGAGACCGCCCGCGACGCTCCCGGCCACGAACCAGGCCGCCGTGGTCCGGTACCGGTGCCCCCGCCCGCGTTCGGCCAGGGGCGTGATGCTGGCGAGCATCGAGACCCCGCACGGAGACCAGGTGGAGCGGGCCGCCGCGAAGACGGAGACGACCGCGGCGGTCCCGGCCAGGACAGTGGTCACGGCGGTCATGAGGTTCCTCTCACTCTGGTGGTCCCTCGGGTGCTCCCTGTGGTCCGACCGTTGTCCGACCCGGTGTCATGCGGCCGAGCCCAGGTAGGGTGCGCGGCCATAGGCGAAGATGCCCCCGTCGCTCGCCACGAGCCAGTAGCCGGCGTCGTCGCCGTAGCCGGCCATGCCGACCACGGGCCGCACCAGGTGGATGCTGCCGGAGGACCCGTCGAACGCGGCGTCGCCGTAGGCGAAGATGCCCCCGTCGGCCGCCACGGTCCAGTAGCCGTGCCCCGACGGCGTGCCCGCCATGCCGACCATCGCCGCGTTGAGCGGGTGACCGCCCATGGAGCCGAAGAACGCGGCGTCGCCGTAGGCGAAGATGCCCCCGTCGGCCGCCACGGTCCAGTAGCCGTGCCCCGACGGCGTGCCCGCCATGCCGACCATCGCCGCGTTGAGCGGGTGACCGCCCATGGAGCCGAAGAACGCGGCGTCGCCGTAGGCGAAGATGCCGCCGTCGGCCGCTACCAGCCAGTAACCGTGCCCCGACGGCGTTCCGGCCATGCCCACCACCGGCGCGTTGAGCGGTTGACCGCCCATGGAGCCGAGGAAGGGCGCGCCGCCGTAGGCGAAGATGCCCCCGTCGGCCGCCACCAGCCAGTAGCCCCCGGTGCGGCAGGTGGCGCCGGCCACGACGGGCGAAGCGAGTGGGAGTGACGACGCGTCTCCCGCCGACGTGAAGTCGCCGTAGGCGATGAGTTTCCCGAACGAGGTCAGGACGGCGTAGCCGGCGCCGTCACCGCTCGGGATCATCCCGACGGTCTGGCAACTGGTCAAGACCGAATGGCAGGGGGGTGCCGGAGGTGCCGGCGTCCAACACGGTTCGTTCTGCTCGGCGGTGGCGTTGTCGACCGCGACCGCCGTCGTGCACGATGGGTCCACGGTCCACGGCGGAACGCAGGCGACGACGCGGCACACGATGCGGCCCATGCACGCCACGTCCTGGTTGCACTGGCCGTAGCGGAATTGCAGGCAGCTGGTCAGGTAGGAGTCGCACCCCCGCGAGCCGCACCCGCACGAGACGCCGTCGCATCCCGTTGAGCAGAAGGGGAAACCCCCGCTGCAGCCGTTGTCACACGAGCAGGTCGCGTTGCAGTCCATGTAGTAGCGGGGGCCGCCGCAGTAGGAGGAGTTGTCGGCCACCCACCAACCGCCCATCACGGTGTTCTCGGGGCAGTAGTTGTATCCGCTGACGGCGCAGCAGAACTCTGAGAAGCCCGAGCAACAGGTGCTGCCGCAGCCGCATCCGGTGTTCCCGCATCGACAGATGGCCCCGTACGCCGTTCCCGGCCTGAGAGCCAGGTCGACCCCCGAGCCCACCGCCACGGCACTCCCCACGTAGGCCGAGCGGTTGATGAGGTTGCGCCGCGACATGCGTCCTTCGAGGGCCTTGGCCGCCCGGTCGACCAGCGCGGTGGAGAGGCTCATGGCGTGGCCGCCCCGCGCCGCGCCGAGGCGTCGACCAGGGCGCGAGCGCCTTCGAGCGTGCCGAGAGCCGAGAGCGCCAGGAAGGCGAGCCAGGTTCCGACGGCGCTCACGAAGAGGAGCGGGGCCCCGGCCCATGGCTGACGGGCCAGCTCGGTGGCCACCGTGCCGTCGCCGGGGGCTCCGGCGGCCACCATGGCGGCTGATCCTGCGAGGACGAGGTTGAGCACGAGGTGCACCGTCGTGGGCGGGGTGTCGGGCCGGCCGAAGCAGGCACAGGTCGAGAGTGCCCCACCATGACGCCTGGCCACGACCACCACGGCGGCGAAGGCCAGGTAGGACAGCGCCACCAGTGCGGCCGGGACCGGTCGGGGGAACACCAAGGCGACGGCACCGAGGACGGCCTCAACGAGCGCGCCCACCCGGACCAGCGTGCGCAGGGCAGCGCGGCGGACCGGCGCGCCGAGGAGCTCGGCCAGTGCCGTCGCCGTGTCGTCCGGTCGTCGGGCCTTGGCCACGCCGGCCAGGACGAGGAGGACCGAGGCGATCAGGTAGAGGCCGATCAGTTCCATGCCGGCCTCGCGACGGGGAGCCCCCCGGCTGGGGCGGCGCCCGAGACCGGACCGACGGCGAAGCAGCCGAGGAGCGCGTTGACGCGCGGTACCAGCGCGCGACGCATGGAATGGCTGCCCAGGACGGCGTAGAGCGAGAACGGGCGACCGCCCTCGGTGAAGAAGACCTGCGTGCCGGACTGCCCGGGGATGCCGCGCCGCAGCGTCATGGGCGAGAAGTCGGATTCGGAGAACGAGGCGGGCCTGCCCTGCCGGGCGAACAGCGCCCGCCCGGCGCTCTCGGGCCCGTACTCGAAGAGGGTGGCGAAGATGTCGGGGGGTCTCATGAGCTGTACGGCGCCGCTCCCGAAGTCACCGGCGTCGTCGGGGATGGCGAAGGTGGCGAACTGCGCCACGGGGTAGGTGGGTCCGTGCATCGGTGGACGGACGAAGATCCTTCCCTCGAAGCCTCCCGGCAGGCGCGCCGTGATGCCGTGGGCGGCGATGGTGGCCACGGGCGGCGTCAGCCCGCCCCGGCCCGGTCGGCGCCCACCTCGGCCGGGCCCGGCGCCGCCTGGCCGAACGGGAAGACGTCGTCGAGCGAGCGCGGGTAGAGGCTCGGGTCGCCGGGCCGGATGCCGGCGGCACGAAGCACCTCGTCGGCCGCCGCAGCGCGTGCCGGACCGTCCAACCCGCTCTCGGAGGCAGTGGGCTCTGCGACGGCCGGCGAACCCCGATCGTGCTCGGCCCGCCGCACCAATTCGGCCAGCTGCCCGACGTGGCTCGCGACACCCTGGCCGACCTTTCGACCGGTGGCGCCGTCGACCAGGACGAAGAAGGGGGACCCCGGGACCGCGTAGTCGAGCCAGGCCTCGGTCGACATGACCACCGGAACCCGGCCGTCGGACCGGGCCGCCACCTCGGAGGGGATCTCGCGGTCCGGGCCCTTGGTGACGATGACGACCCGCGTGCCGACCGGGAGGTCGAGCAGCCCCGGCGCCTGGAGGGCCTCCCAGAAGGTGATGCAGGTCGCGCAGCCCGACGAGAGGAATCCGAGGAGGGTCAGACGGTCGCCGTGATCGACCGCGACGGCCCGAGCATCGCCGGCAGGGGTGACGCCGGCCACGGCGGGCGCGGCACCCAATCCCGGGGCGCTCGACGGTGCCGCGAGGGGAACGGGGGTGGCGGCCGGGACGGTCCCGGACGCCGCCGGGTCCCCGACGCCCATACCGAGTTCGTGCAGCGAGCGCAGGATGTCGGCATGGCTGCGCAGGAGCCCGGCCACCAGGACACCGAGCACCAGCACCACGAACGTCGAGACGATGACGAGTGCGATCACACCCACTCCTTTCCCCTACTCGGCCCCAGTATTCATCTGCCGGGTCCGCGAACGAGGGACCACTCGGGCGCGACTGGCGCGACGTCGGGCATACTCCCAACGTGCGAGACGAGCTCTTCCTCCCGGAACCCGGGCCGCGAGAGGTGCGCTACACGGTGATCTCGGTGGACGACCATGTGGTGGAGCCTGCCCACACGTTCGAAGGGAGAATCCCCGGTGCACTGGCCGACCGCGCGCCGCACATCGTGGAGACGGCGAACGGGCACCAAGTGTGGGAGTTCGAGGGCGAGCGGTACACGCAGGTGGGGATGAACGCGGTGGCGGGACGGCGGCCCGAGACCTATGGCCTCGAGCCCTTCCGCTTCGACCAGATGCGGCCGGGGTGCTACGACGTCGATGCACGAGTGCACGACATGGACATCAACGGGGTGTGGGCCTCGGTGAACTTCCCGTCGCAGATCTCGGGGTTCTGTGGGCGCGTCTTCTTCTCCTGCGAGGACCACGCCCTCGGTATGGCCTGCGTTCGGGCCTGGAACGACTGGCTCTTCGAGGAGTGGTACACGCCGCATCCGGACCGGATCGTGCCGCTCGGCATCACCTACCTGTCCGATCCCGAGCTGGCGGCAGCCGAGATCCGTCGCAACGCAACCCGTGGCTTCACGTCGGTGACCTTCCCCGAGCGACCCCACGTCATCGGACTGCCGTCGCTGTGGGACCGCGCCCACTGGGACCCCATCGTCGCTGCCGCCGTGGAGACGGACACCGTGATCTCCCTACACGTGGGCAGCACCGGCGTCGCCGTGGCGCCCCCGGGCGGTCCGGGCCTGCAGCTCGGGGCCACGCTGTTCGGCCAGCTGTCGCTGACCGCGTGCGCCGAGTGGCTGTGGTCGGAGTACCCGGTGCGCCACCCAGACCTCAAGATCGCCATGAGCGAGGGCGGCATCGGGTGGGTGGCCATGCTGATCGACCGGCTCGACAACATGGTCGACCGGTCGGGGTACGGCAAGGGCTGGGACATGCGTCCAGCCGACGTCCTGCGGCGCAACTTCTGGTTCTGCACGATCGACGACCCGTCGACCATCGACACGCGGCACGCGATCGGCGTCGAGAACATCATGGTCGAGGTGGACTACCCTCACGGCGACGGGACGTGGCCCGACACGCAGCAGGTGATCGCCGAGTGCTGGGGCCACATCCCAGTCGACGAGCTGCGGGCCATGTGCTGCGAGAACGCCGCCGCGCTCTACCGTCACCCGTTGCCCGATGCTGTCGTACCGCGCTGAGAGGAGGCGCCCGTGTTCACCCCGACCGCGGAGAAGCTGATTCCCGACCTCACACCTCGCGAGGAGCTCGTCGTCCTGGCGCGCGCCCTGTGGCGTGAGGGCTACAACGACCACCTGGCCGGGCACATCACGCACAACCTTGGTGACGGGACGTTGCTCTGCAACCCATGGCTGCTCACCTGGGCCGAGTTGCGCCCGTCCCAGGTGTTGCGCATCGACCTCGACGGCAACGTGGTCGAGGGGGAGTGGCCGGTCCCGCTCGGGATCCCGATCCACCTCGAATTGCACAAGGTGCGCGCCGACGTCGGGTGGGCACTGCACAACCATCCGCTCTTCGGCACGGTGTGGGCCGACATGGGCGAGCTGCCGCCCATCCTCGACCAGAGCTCGGCACTCGGCGGAGGGACGCTGACCCTGGTCGACGAGTACGGGGGCCCGGTCAACGACTCCTCGAACGCCCGGCGTGCGGTCGAGCAGATGGGCAAGAGCTCCATGGCGTTGCTCGCCGGCCACGGGGTCTTCGTACTGGGCGGATCGGCCCGGGCCGTCCACCAGCGGGCGGTGGCGCTCGAGCAGCGCTGCCAGCGTGCGTGGTACGCACGCGCCGCCGGTCATACCGGCGGGTCCCGGCTCCCGCAGTCGTTCGTCGACTTCATGGCGCGTAGCGACGGCGAAGGGTTCATCGGCTTCTGGGAGGTGGCGGTGCGGGCCGAGCTCGCCGCCGACCCCGACCTGCTGCACTGAGGCACCCACCCCCGGCACCGCCCGGGGTCAGTGACCTTGGTCTCTAGACGACGCCCGGGACGGGTGGCTAGCTGGACGTATGAGGTCTTCGCCGTTCATGCGCCAGAACGACGCCTTCACCTGGTACATGGAGGGCGATCCCGAACTGCGCTCCACCGTCGTCGGAATCGCATGGCTGGACGCGACGCCTCCCTGGGAGGACCTGGTGATGCGCCTGGAGCGGGCGACCCGCCTGATCCCCTCGTTCCGGCAGCACCTGGTCGAGGTACCGGCGCGCCTGGCCACGCCCCGCTGGGTGACCGATGCACACTTCGACATCGCCTGGCACCTGCGCCGGGTCGACGCCCCGGCACCGCACGGCCCGGAGGAAGTGCTCGGACTCGCCGCGCTGGCCGCTATGACCGGCTTCGACCACACACGCCCGTTGTGGGAGTTCACCCTGGTCGAGGGGTTGACGCACGGCCGGGCCGCCATGATCACGAAGATGCACCACTCGATCGCCGACGGGATTGGTGGCGTGCAACTGGCGGTGGCGCTCTTCGACGCCGAGGCGGAACACACGGTCACGGACCCGCTGCCGGCGCCGCCCGTCGGCGAGCAGCTGGGTCAGAACCGGCTCACGGTCCAGGCGCTGACGGAGCGGGCCAACCGTCTCTACGACGGGCTGGTCCATGCCGTCCACGGCGCGCCAAACGCTGCTGCCAGGGTCGTGCGCCATCCCCTGGGTACGGGAGCGGACGTGGTGGAGACCGCCGGCTCGGTGTGGCGCACCGTCCGGCCGATCTCGAGGGCGCTGTCACCCGTCATGACCGAACGTGGGCCCGGACGGGCTCTGCACGAGCTGACCGTCGGCCTGGACGAGCTGAAGCAGGCGGGTGCCGCCGCAGGTGGGACGCTCAATGACAGCTTCCTGGCCGCGGTGACCGGCGGCTTGCGCCGCTACCACGCGCACCACGGGGCCAGCGTCGACGAGTTGACGGTGACCTTCCCGATCAGCATCCGGAAGGCCGACGACCCCCCCGGTGGGAACAGGATCACGCTGCAGCGGCTCCGCCTGCCGGTGGACGAGGCGGACCCGGTCAGCCGCATGCGCGCCATCGGGGTCCGCTGCCGGGCCGCCCGCGCCGAGCGGTCGCTGGCGTTGACAGAGACCATCGCCGGAGCGCTGAACCTCGTGCCCACGACGGTGATCGGCAACATGCTCAAACACGTGGACTTCCTGGCCAGCGATGTCCCAGGTTTCCCAGCCCAGGTCTTCTTGTGCGGGGCGCGGGTATCGGGCTACTTCGCCTTCGGCCCGACGATCGGAGCCGCCATGAACGCCACCCTCTTCTCGTACGACGGCTCGTGCTGCATCGGCATCACGGTGGACACCACGGCGGTGCCGGACCACGAGCTTCTCGTCGAGTGCCTTTCCGAGGGCTTCGCCGAGGTCATCGGCGCGGCGCGCACCGAGGAGGAACACCGCCCGTGCTGAGCGCCGCCCTCGACGTGTTCCGTCTACGCCAGTACTTCGACGTGATCACCGTGATGCGCTCGTGGGCCGACGGCATCCGCGACGACGTGGGCCTGCTGACCGACGTCCGCCGGGCCCTCATGGTGCTGCCGGGCGAGCGGGCCCGCCCGACCGAACGCGAGCCCTTCCCGCCGCTCGAGCCCTTCCGGGTGGACTGGCTCGAGGGGAAGCGCCTCGCGCTCATGGCCACCGGTGGCAGCGGCGCCCTGGCTTCGGTCGTGGGAGCGGCCCGTGCTCTCGAGGAGGCGGGCGTGCGCCCGGCGGTGATCTCACTGTGCTCGGGGTCGGCGCTCTTCGGGTTCCCGGTGGCGGCCGGCATCCCCGCCGCGGAGGTGGCCGAATTCATGCTCGGCTTCCAGCCCAGTGACTACGTGGACGTCGATTGGCGGCGGTTGTCCTCGTTGGTGACGACCGCCGGACGGGGCTTCGCCGGAATGATCCGGGGGGAGCAGATCGAGGCTACGTTCCGGCGTCTGCTGGGCGACATGACGTTGGCCCAGCTCGAGATACCGGCGTACGCGCCGATCTGGAGCGTCGAGGAGAACCGGCTCGAGTACATCGGCCCGCGGACGTACCCCGACCTCAGTGTGGCCCGGGCCATTCGCATGGCGATCGCTCTGCCCCTGTTCGTCGCGCCCGTGCCGCTCGACGGACGCTCCTGGTGCGACGGGGGCCTCGTCGACATCTTCCCGGTGCGGCCGGTGCTCGAGCTCGAGGAGACCTGCGACGTCGCCCTGGCCATCAACGGCTTCTACCCGCCCGAGTTCGCCGGTGAGGACGCGACGGGTTGGCAGGACCGGCGGGCCAGCATTCTCCACGTGGCCAGCCAGGTCCGGACCTGTCAGCAGAGCGAGCTGGCCCGCGTCAACCTGGCTCGCCTGCGTGGCGCCACTGACGTGGTGATGTTGGAGCCCGTACCCTACGAGAAGGTGCGAGGCGTCGGCTTCTACCGCCAGTTCCTGAACAACGCCGAATGGCCCGCCTTCATGCAGTCGGGCCGGGCCGACGCCCGTCATGCGCTCCAAGCGTCGCCGCCGCGGCGCCCCGCGGGCACGGACGCCCACGGTCCTCACGCGGTGCCGAAGACCCTCGTCAGCTCGTAGGGGACCGGCGCGTCCAGCTGGTCGTAGGTGCACGAGAGGGGGTCCCGGTCAGGCCGCCAACGCACGAAGGACGTGGAGTGGCGGAAGCGGCCGGCCTGCAGGTGGTCGTAGGACACCTCGCACACCAGCTCGGGCCGCACCGGCTCCCAGCGCATGTCCTTACCCGCGTTCCACCGGTTCGTGCGGCCGGGAGCACGTCCCTCGGCTTGCGCCGTCGCCCAGCCGGCCCAGGGGTGGCCGTCGAGCGCACCGGCTCGTACCGGCTCGAGCTCATCGCCCAGGGCGCTCCGCCGGGCCACGCTGAAGCCCGAGGCCACGCCGACGTGGTGCAGCGTGCCGTCCTGGTCGAAGAGGCCCAGCAGCAACGAGCCCACCCCGGCGCCGTCTTTGTGCGTCCGGTAACCGCCGACGACACAGTCGGCCGTGCGCTGGTGTTTCACCTTGAGCATGGCCCGCTTGTCCGGCAGGTAGCGCAGGTCCGCCGGCTTGGCCACGACCCCGTCGAGGCCGGCCCCTTCGAACCGTGCGAACCAGTCGGCTGCCGTCGCGGGGTCCTCGGTGACCGGCGTGAGGTGCACCGGCGGCCGAACAGCGCCGAGGAGGACCTCGAGCACCTTCCGCCGCTCGGCGTACGGGACGTCGAAGAAGGAGGTGTCGTCGTAGGCCAGCAGGTCGAAGGCGACGAACGAGGCCGGCGTCGCCTCCGCCAGCTGGCGGATTCGCTTCTCCGCCGGGTGGATGCGCTGAGAGAGGGCGTCGAAGTCGAGCCCGTTCGGACCGGCGATGACCACCTCGCCGTCGAGCACGCACCGCGACGGGAGCTCGCGCCCCAGCGCGTCGACCAGTTCGGGGAAGTAGCGCGTGAGGGGTTTCTCGTTGCGGCTGCCCAGCGCCACCTCGTCGCCGTCCCGGAACACGATGCAGCGGAAGCCGTCCCACTTCGGTTCGTAGAACAGGCCTTCGTCGCGCGGCAGCTCGCGGGTGAGCTTGGCCAGCATCGGGGCCACCGGGGGATTGACGGGCAGTGTCACGCCGCCGCCCCGTGGGCGCCGGCCCAGGCGAGCAGCTCGTCGGCCGGTTGCCGGTTCACCACCCGGTCGCCCGGCACCCCGGCGGCCACGGCGTTCCGACAGCCCCGCCCGAGCCAGCTCAGCTGTCCCGGCGCGTGGGCGTCGGTGTCGATGGCAAACGAGCACCCGAGCTTGACGGCCACGCGCAGCAGCTCGGGGGGTGGGTCCTGTCGCTCGGGTCGGGCGTTGATCTCCACCGCAGTGCCGGTGTGGGCGCAGGCAGCGAACACCGCGTCGGCATCGAACGAGGAGGGGGGCCGTCCCCGCCCGGTGAGCAGCCGGCCGGTGCAGTGCCCCAGGATGTCCGTGTGCGGGCTCTCGACCGCGGCCAGCATGCGGTCGGTCATCTGGCACCCGTCCATCCGCAGCTTCGAGTGGACGCTGGCCACCACGACGTCGAGTTGGGCGAGCAGGTCGAGATCGAGGTCGAGCGAACCGTCTTCGAGGATGTCCACCTCCATGCCGGTGAGGACCCGGAAGGGCGCCAGCTCCTCGTTGAGCTCGCGCACCACCTCGAGCTGTGCCACGAGGCGCTCCTCGTTGAGCCCGTGGGCCACAGTGAGGCGTGCGCTGTGGTCGGTGAGCACGAGGTACTCGCGGCCGAGCCGCTGCGCGGCCTCGGCCATCTCGCGGATGGGGCTACCTCCGTCGGACCAGTCGGAATGGGAGTGACAGTCGCCGCGCAGCGACTCCAAGAGCTCCGCCGCCGGGCCGTCGAGCTCGAGGTCCTCGGGGACGTCAGCGAGCCGGGTCAGGTAGTCGGGGACCTCACCGCGCAGGGCCTGGTCGATCACCTGGGCCGTCGAGCGGCCGACACCGTCGATCCGTTGCAGCTGGCCGGCCCGGGCCAAAGCGGCGAGTTCCTCGGGCGGTAGCGGCGCGATCGCACGCGCCGCGTGACGGAAGGCCCGCACCTTGTAGGTGTCGGCACCGTTGCGCTCCAGTCGGAACGCGATCTGCTCCAGCGCGTCGCGTGGGTCCACGGTCAGTCCCCTTCCTCCGTCTTCGGGGGCTTCTTGGCCCGGCTCGGCGCCACCCTCGGCGGCTCGCCGGGCATCTTCGGGTACTGCGGCGGCCAGGGCGCGTCGGGCAGGCCCGCGGCCTCGTCGCGTGCCGCCATGTCGAGCAGGGGCTCGAGCGACTGCGGACGGGAGGCCATGGCAGCCCAGGGGTCCCCTCGGTGCCGGACCAGGTCGGGCACGGTGCGGATCGTGAGCTCGTCTGGCACCACAGACTCGACCTCGTCCCAGCTCAGTGGCGTCGAAACCTGGCCGCCGGTGCGGGGACGGGCGAACCAGGCGCCGAACACCGTCTTGTGGGGCGCGTTCTGGTTGAAGTCGACGAAGACCCGCGCGCCGCGCTCCTCCTTCCACCAGCTCGCCGTGATCCGCTCGGGGTGGCGGCGTTCGAGCTCGCGGGCGAACGCCACTGCGGCCGCCCGCACCTGGTACGAGTCCCAACGCGGGTGGAGTCGGACGTAGACGTGGAGCCCGTTGCTGCCCGTGGTCTTGGGATGGCTCTCCAGGTCGAGCTCGTCGAGCAGGTCTCGGCAGCAGAGCGCCGCCGCCCGCACCTCGGGGAAGCCGATGCCGGCCGTCGGATCGAGGTCGATGCGCAGCTCGTCGGCGTGTGCCGGGTCGGCGGCCAGGTACGGCCAGAGGTGGAGGCCGATGCAGCCGATGTTCACCGCCCACACGACGTGGGCCAAGTCCGCCACGACCAGGGCGTTCGAGGTGGTCCCGTTCGGAGTGGCCACGACCGTGGACTGCAGCCAGTCGGGCGCACCGGCCGGGATGCGCTTCTGGTAGAAGGACTTGCCCGTGGCGCCGTCGGGAAACCGTTGGAGCATGGCGGGACGGCCGCCGGCGGTCGCCTGCAGGTGGTGGCCGATCGCGAGGTAGTACGACACCAGGTCGAACTTCGTGGCGCCGAGCCCGGGGAAGTACACCTTGTCCGGTCGGGAGATGCGCAGCGCCCGGCCGTCCACCTCCACCGTGCACGCATCCTCCCCAGGCACTGCCACCGACTCTACCGAGGGCCTCGCCGGGTTCCGCCGTACCGTTCTACGAGCGGGGGTGGCGGTGGGTGTCGGCCGGGACGGGGATGCGACCTTCGGCGATGGCCCGGTCGTCCGCGGCCACCCGGGCCAGGGTGGCGTCGCGCAGGCTGGTGCTCAGGGCCGCCCGGGCCGACGACCATACCCAGTGCAGGGCGCAAACCTGCTCCCAGTGGCAGGGGCCACCCCGCAACGCGCACTCCGACGTCTGGATCGGGCCCTCGAGAGACTCGACGATCTCGAGGATGGTGATCCCCTCGGGCGGGCGAGCCAGCTGGTAGCCGCCCGACGGCCCGGGACGGGAGCTGACCAGGTGGGCCCGCTGGAGCTCCTGGAGGACCTGCTGGAGGAATCCCGTCGGGATGTCCATGGCGGCGCCGATGTCAGCCGCCTTCACGCGGCCCCCCTGGTGGTTGGCCAGGTGGATGAGGGCCCGGATCCCGTAATCGGTTCGGTTTGTCGGCGTCAGCTTCATCTGGGTTCATTCTCCCCCAGCCGGGCGACACGCCTGTGTCCTCCTTGACCCGGGGGGCTATTCTCACTATTCCGATCAGAGAAACTCTAGAATTTCAGCCGAAAGAGAGTCCACGAACGGGCCGACCGGCCCGCCGGCTCCCGCGAAGGAGGCGCCCATGTGTGGCTCGAGGCAGCGACGCTCGTTGGGCGAGGACCAGGCCAGGAACTGGCAGGAGTCCGGCGTTCGGCACGGAGCACCGCGCCTGCTGATCGAGTCGGCCGACGGAGCCGAGGCGCACGCGGCCTGGCGGCTGCTCCAGCGAGAGGGCTACCGCGCCATGTGGTGCCCCGGGCCGCACAGCGCGCCGCGCACCACCTGCGTACTCTCCGAAAACTGGTCATTGCTCGCTCGTCGACCAGGCCGACGCGGTGGTGAGCGCCCTCGACGTACGAGACCCCACGTGCGACCGCGCGGTGCGCGACCTCGATGCGGTGGCCGCGGAGAAGCCCGTCGTCGTCGTCGTCCCGGCGGACCGGGTGGGCGCACTGAGCGAGGAGCTCGGCTCGGTGCACGTCGTGGCCGGGCCTCTGAGTGCAGAAGTGGTCCTGAACTCGCTCAGATGAGGTCGGACAGGGCCTCCCAGCCCTGGGGCGGTGGCGCCAGTCGCCAGAATTGTTCGGGCACGTGGCCCTCCGTGCGCGCCGTCAGCGTGTGGTCGCGCTCGAGCGGGGGGATCTGCGACGTGTAGCACCAGATGGCCCGGCGTTTGCGCTCCTCGTCGGGGAGGTGCGGCACGATGGCCGGGGTCGGCCACGGGTGTGCGCGCAGCATCTTGGCCACCCTCCAGGCCAGCAAGCCCGGGATGTGCTTGTAGCCGTGGTCCTCGTAGCAGAACCACGCGCGCTCCGGCTGGGCCTCGCGAACGAGGAGGCAGGCGTCGTGGACCATGACGTGGTCCGGGTTGCCGAGACCCATCGGGAAGAAGACCGACGTGGGGTCGATCCCGGCGATGGCGTCGCCCAACACCGGCGCCACCTGGGCCGGGTCGGGCCGGTCATCGGGAGCGAGGTACTGGTGGTCGGAGAACTCCAGCCACCGGTAGTCCGAGTCGAGGACCGCCATGGCGGCCACGTCCTCCTCACGGCGCGCCGCCACGACGTCGTCCCCGGCGACGAAGCCACCGAGCGCGTCCCACTCGGAGGGAGGGTCGGGGTAGGCCGGCGGGCGCCCTCCGAGGACCGTGACGACGGTGGTGTCCGCGTAGCTGGCGATCAGGTGGCCGGCGCCCATGGCCGCGTCGTCGAAGTGGGGTGAGACCACGACGATCCGGGCGAAGGCGCTCGGATCGACCTCACCCCACGTGGGTTCGGCGTACGTGTCGCTCACGCCTGGATCATACGGGCACGTCGTCGGCATGGCCCGCCAGGTAGTGGCGGAACGCGGGCAGGAGCAAGCCGGTGATGACGGCACCTGCGATGGAGGCGAGGCCGCCGGAGACCACCGAGAACTCGACGCTGGTCAGCGTCGCCACGGTGCCCGACTCCATGTCACCGAGGCGAGGCCCGCCCTGGACGACCGCCATCTGGATCGAGGACATGCGGCTACGGAAGCGCTCGGGCACGGTGCTCTGCAGGATCGTGTTGCGCAGCACGGCTGAGATCACGTCGGCCCACCCCGCCACGGCGAGCAGGACCAGCCCTACCCACAGGGTGTCGACGAACCCGAAGCAGGCGATAGCCGCGCCCCACACCGAGACGGCCACGATCACCGCCCAGCCCTGGCGTCGCAGGTTGGCCACCCACCCCGTGGTGACCGCCCCGATGAGCGCGCCGACGCCGGGGGCCGCATAGAGGAAGCCCAGGGCGACGGTCCCGCCGCCGAAGACCGACGCCGCCATGGCCGGGAACAGGGCCCGGGGCATCCCGAACACCATGGCGTTGACGTCGATCACGTACACGCCCTGGAGCACCTGGTGCGAGCGTAGGTAGCGAAGGCCCTCCTTGGTCGACCCCCACACCGAGATCCCACGCGCGCCGGCGACCGGCGGGATGGGATGCAGCATGACCGAGGCGATCAGCGCGACGACGAACGAGAGGCCGTCGAGGGCGTAGACGAGGGGGAGCCCGACGGTCAGCAGGATCCCCGAGAGCGCGGGCCCGACCACGGTGCCCACCTGGATGATGATCTGCATCAGGGCAGCGGCAGCGGCGAAGTACCGGCGCTCGACCAGGCTGGGAACCGACGCCATGCGGGCCGTGCTCGAAAAGCCCATCAGTCCGGCGGCCAACGCGCTGATGACGTACAGGGCGGCGAGCGAGGGGTGGGGCACGGCGGCGTTGACCGCCATGGCCGCACTCGTGACGGCACTGCCTGCCGCCGTCCAGACCATGATCGATCGCCGGTCCGTCGCGTCCCCGATCGGCCCGGCCGAGAGAGCACCCGCGAGAAACGGCACGAGCTGGGCCAGGCTGATCGCACCCACCTGGAGCGACGAGTGCGTCATGCCGTAGACCTGGTAGGGGATGGCCACGACGGTCAGCTGTGTGCCAAGCATCGAGATCAGCTGCCCGGTGAACACCAGCCGGAAGTCGCGGCTCTCCCGCAGCGGGGTCGTGTCCACGAGGATCCGGCCCGGCATGGCAGCAGCCTATGGTCGCCGCCGGGCGGCCCTCGTGGTGCGCGGTCGTGAGCATCGCCGCGCCCGGCGTTCAGGCGGGACCGGCGCTCAGGGCGACTGTCGGCCGAAGTCGCCGATCGAGATGTCCCACGCGGCGGGCCAATCGCGCGTGCGCAGCAAGGCGTCGCTGCCCCCGTCGCAGAACACGACGGATCCACAGAAGAAGCCGCCGTCGGGCCCGAGGAGGAACTCCACCAGCGCGGCGATCTCCTCGGGGCGACCCGGCCGCCCCGCCGGGATGGGGAGCATGTCGAGCATCGGCCCCGCCTCGGGGTCCGCACGCATCGCCGCCACCATCGGGGTGTCGATCATGCCCGGCGCGACCGCGTTGAGCCGCAAGCCGCCACCGGCCCACCGCGGCCCCGTCGCCTCGCGTCGCACCCAGTGGGCCAGGGCCAGCTTGGTGGCCGGGTAGGCCGCCATGGAGCCGGACGCGTCGGCGAGGCGGGCGCTCAGTTCCTCGTCGTGGTCCAGGCAGGCCTGGACCAACTCGGTCGGGATGGCCGGCTGCACGGTGGTCGAGTTGGAGCTGATGACCACGGCCGCCCCGCCGGGTGCGAGTAGAGGTCGTAGGCCCTCGAGGACGTCGACCGTGCCGAAGTAGTTCACGGCGGCGACCTCGGAGCCCGCCCGGCCCGGCAGCCCCGAGACCCCGGCGCAGGTGACGATCCCGGCCAGCGTGCCGCCGCAGCGCGCCGTCGACTCGTCCACGGCGCGGCGGCGTCCCTGGGCGGTGGCCAGGTCGGCCACGATGTCCAGCTCGACCTTGTCGACCCCGATCACCTGCCAGCCGGCGCGGGCCAGGCGGGCCGCTGTGGCCGCGCCGATCCCCGACGCGGCACCCGTGACGACGACTTTGCCGTCAGCCACTGCGCCGCGCCTCGAGCGCGGTCAGCGCCCGGTCGGCATGCGCGTGCATCGACACCTCCGAGTGGATCACCTCAATGACGGTGCGGTCGGTGTCGATCACGAACGTCGTCCGCTTGTTGGGCAGGAACCCGATGCGCCGCGCCACGCCGAGCTGGGTGGCCACTACCCGGTCTGGGTCCGACAGGAGCGGGAACCCCAGCGACTCTTTCTCGTCGAAGCGCCGCTGCTTCTCGACGGCGTCTGCACTGATGCCCACCCGCTGGGCCCCTGCCGCGGCGAATTCGGCCGCCAGGTCGCGGAAATGGCAGCTCTCCTGAGTGCAGCCCGTCGTCATTGCGGCGGGGTAGAAGAAGAGCACCACGGGGCCTGCGACCAGGAGGTCGCTCAGCCTCCGGGGGGTGCCGCTCTGGTCGGGCAGCTCGAAGTCGGGGACGAGGTCACCTTGGCGCACCCGCTCAATGTAGGGCCCTGGCGCGGGCGGGGCCAGGGCCTGGGGGTTCAGGGCTCGAAGCGGAAGCCGACGCCGCGCACCGTCACCAGATGGCGCGGGTTGGCCGGGTCGGGCTCCACCTTCCGGCGCAGGCGCTTGATGTGCGTGTCGAGCGTCCGGGTGTCGGTCAGCTCCTGGTCCCACCAGAGGCGGTCGATGCACCAGTCGCGGGTGACGACCTGGCCGCTGTGCGACATCAGGAGGGCCAACAGGTCGAACTCCTTGCGTGAGAGGTCGACCGGGACCTCGTTGACCGTGACCTCGCGCCGTCCGGAATCCAGGCGGACAGGGCCCACCGCGAGCACCTCGTCCTGGTGTTCGGACACGGCCACCCCGCGCCGTAACACGGCGCGCATGCGGGCCACCAGCTCGCGCAGTCGGAACGGCTTGGCCACGTAGTCGCTGGCACCCAGCTCCAGCCCGAGCACGATGTCGACCTCCGAGTCACGTGCCGTCACCATGATGATCGGCACCGGCTTGAGGCTGCGCATCTGCTGGCAGACCTCGATCCCCGACTGGTCGGGGAGCATGACGTCGAGCAGGACGAGGTCAGGGTGGACGCGGTGGAACAGACGAAGGCCCTCGTGCCCGTCACCGGCGGACTCGACCGTGAAACCCTCGCGGGTCAGGCCCGACGCCAGGGCTTGGCGATAGGACTCCTCGTCGTCGACGACCAGCACCAGCGGCCGGCTGTCCCGGTTCGGCCCAGTGGCCGTGTGGCGGCCCGCGCTGACCGGTGCTGGTGCGATTCCCACTGCTCCGGCTCAGGCAGCGTCGAGGGGAGCTCGGGGAGCGCGGGGACGGAGAGGAGCAGGCGACGACGGTGGATGGGGGGTGAATCGCACCGGCGCCGCCTGTGGGCGCGGGGAGGCGAATACCCGCGCCGGGGTGACCCCGCCGGCGGGCCGGGAACGCAGGTCCCGGCCGGTGTGACCCATGTGCCGAACGACGGTCGCCATCGCCCCTCACCGTAGGGAGGCGAGGTGAACGGGCCGTGAAGCCGGTGCAACCAACAAGTGTGCTGGAGCTGAACTTTTGTTTGCGCCGTCCCGTTCCGGTCCTGTTGGGGGCGGTTACGCTGCCTGTCACGCAATCGGGAGGTCGCCAATGACTGAGGCCATGGGCCACGGGGTGAATCAGCGCAAGACCATTCGGATGACGCCCGAGGAGGTGGACGCGTTCCTCGCTGAGCGGCGGGCGATGACCATGTGCTCCATGTCGCACGACGGCTCGATCCACGCCGTCGCCATGTGGTACGGCTTCCTCGACGGCTGCGTGACCGTCGAGACCAAGACCAAGTCGCAGAAGGTGCAGAACCTCCGTCGTGACCCGCGGTGCACCTGCCTCTTCGAGGACGGGGACTACTACGACGAGCTCAGGGGGGTCGAGCTCGTGGGCCGGGCCGAGATCATCGAGGACCCCGACAAGCTGTGGGAGCTCGGCGTCAGCGTGTTCGAGCGCTACAACGGTCCCTACTCCGACGAGCTGAAGCCGTTCGTGGAGGCCATGCTGCACAAGCGGGTGGCGATCAAGCTCAACGTCGAGAAGACAGTCAGCTGGGACCACCGGAAGCTGGGGCTGCCCTCGACGCGACCGCCGTCAGCCTGAGCCTGCCGTCATGCGGTTCACCATCCGGCACGCCGTCGCGGTGCCGCCGGCAGAGGCGATGGCCGCCTATGCCTCGCCGGGGTTCTACGAGGGCAGGCCACGACGCGACAACATCGCCGTCCAAGGGGTCGTGCGGCACGAGGCCCACACCGACCTGGTGGTCATGGAGGTGCGCTTCGCGTTCACCGGCCACGTGTCGCCGGCGGTGCGAGCCGTCGTGGACCCGGCGAAGATGACGTGGGTGACGCGTACCGAGGTGCGACCGGCCGAGTCGCGCGCCAACTGGGTGGTGGCGCCCGACCACTACCCGGACCGGCTGTCCGCGGGCGGTGAGTACCGGTTTGAGCCCGGCGACGGCGGGCCATCCAGCACGCTGGTGCTGGTGGACGGTGAGCTCAAGGTGCACGTGCCCATCGTGGGCCGCTCGGTCGAGCGGACCATCGTCTCGGGCCTGCGCGAGTACCTCGAAGACGAGGTGGCGAGCCTCCCCGGCTTCAGAGGCTGAGCAGGCCGGGAGCGACCGCCGGCGAGTGACGGGCGGGGGCGGCTACGCGCTGGCTTTGAGCAGCTGGGTCATGCCGTCCTCGATCCCCGCCGCGAGGACATCGATGTCGCTGGTGGAGTCGTAGTCACCGGTGATCCCAAAGTTCACCTCGCCGTCGTAGGAGAAGATGGCGACGCCGAGCCGCATCTGCGCGCCGAGGGGCACGTACGGGAAGGCGCGGCAGCATTCGCCTCCCGGCCGCGTAGAGGGGGAACTGGGGCCCAGGGACGTTGGTGGTCACCGTGTTCACGTTGCGCTGCCCCGCCCGGGTGGCCAGGCGCATGCCGAGCGAGAGCAGCATGGGCGGGGCGAAGCCCCCCATGGAGGTGATGGCCTCGCCGGCCAGCGCCTGGTGGGAGTCCTTCAGGTTCTTCATCTGATCGGTGATGGCGGCCAGCCGCAGCACCGGGTCGTCGATGTCGACCGGGAGCTCGGCGAACATGGCCGAGATCTTGTTCTCGAGCGTGCCGTCGCCGATCGCCCTCCCCGCGGCGTCACGCGGCCGCACGGAGACCGGCACCAGGGTGCGCACCACCCGGTCGACGTCCTCACCCCGGGAAAGGAGCAGTTCGCGGAACCCGTTGGTGATGCAGGCCAGCACCACGTCGTTGAAGGTGCCGCCGAGCGCTCGGCGGACGCGCTTGATGTCGTCGACCGAGGTGGAGGCCCACGCGTAGCGCCGGTGTGGGCCGATCGGCCCGTTGATGCTCGAGCGTTGGGTGGGCCGGGCCACGCCTCCGAGTGAGAAGAACCCACTGGCCACGTCCATCAGCGAGCCGGCCAAGCGGCACAGGGCACGCGTCTGCGCCCGTGCCGCCCGCACCTGCTCGTAGGGCGAGCGGACGACGTTCTCCAGAGCATCCACCACGAGCTGGAGGGCCGAGGGCTCGGGCCGGGGCGTCCAGCGGGAGGTGGCCGGGTGCGGGGCATCGGGGCTGAGGTCCATGATCGCGGCCAGCAGATCGGTGCCGGACACGCCGTCGACCAGCGCATGGTGGGTCTTGGCCAGGATCGCCCAGCGGTCGTCCTCGAGCCCTTCGACGACCCAGATCTCCCACAGGGGCTTCGTGCGGTCGAGCTGCTGCGCCATGACGCGTCCGACCAGCTTGCGCAGCTCGTCCTCGCCACCCGGTGAAGGGAGAGCGGTGTGGCGGAGGTGGTACTCGAGGTTGAAGTGCGGGTCGTCCACCCACACCGGGCGCCCGAGCTCGAAGGGAACGAATCGCACCTTCTGGCGATAGCGGGGGACCAGGTCCAGCTTGGCGTCGACCATGGCGCGGACGTCGGCGAAGGCCGGCGGGGGCGCCTCGAAGATGGCCACCGAGGCGATGTGCATGTGCGAGACGTGGTCCTCGATGTGGAGGAACGAGGCGTCCAGCGGGCTCATTCGGTCAGGACTCATCGCCCCCTCCTTGAAGCTCGTCTCCGGGCGAACGCTACACCCGGCGCCGGCCGCGGCAACCCGTCAGACGGACCGCCCGGCCGTGCCGGCCAGGGGCCGGGACGGCGTCATCGGGAGGGGGCAGGCGGCGACCCGTTGCGCGGTCTCCTCGTAGGCCGCTTCGATCACCTGCGGCCCACGCTCCTCGGACATGGCGCGCAGGCCCATGGTGCGGCGGGACGCCGGGCCGGGCTCGAGCCGCAGCACGGTGGTGCCCGCGGCCTCGAGCCGCGCCACCTCGCGTTCGAGGCGCCGGCGGACGATCTGCCGGAGGATGGCGTCCGCGCCCTGGGCCGAGTGCCCGTCGGCCGACATGGACGAGACGACCACCACCACATCGAGGTTCTCGGTGCGCAGGACGTCGGCATTCGTTGCGGAGTGGACGCCGCCGTCGACGTACTCGGTCCCCGAGATGGACACGGGCTGGAAGTAGCCGGGAATGGCGCAGGAGGCCAGCACGGCGGGGGCGAGGCGCGCCTCGGGCGATCCGACGCGGCCGAAGACGGTACGGGCGCCGTCCGAGCGCCGCACGGCGCAGATGCGCAGTCCCTCGGGCCATTGGCCCCCGACGTGCTCGTCGAGCCCGCGGGCCCGCCCGGAGATGTCCACCTGCCCGCGGGGGATCATCGTCATGGCGGCCACGTCGGGCCGGAAGGCGAGCGGCCGCCGCACGGTGCGGGAGATCAACGCCGGAGAGGGCAGCCGCCAGGGCCGGAGGAGCGAGAGGGGGGAAGGGGATGGGAGCGGGCCGGCGTCGTCAGGCAAGATGCGCCGCAGGATGGCACCGCCGCGGGCCGAGGGGGGGACGCCGTAGAGCGACGCGGCCAGATCCGTCGGTGGCACGCCGACGCGCAGGGCCGCCCCGGTCACCGCACCCGCAGACGTGCCAACGATCACCGAGGCGCGCCGCGCGTCCCAGCCCCCCTCTCGCGCCAGCGCGGCCAGGACGCCGGCCTGGTAGGCCTGCCCGACGACGCCCCCGGCCCCGAGCACGAGCCCGACAGACGGCGTCCTCTCACCCCCACCCGGGGGGTGCCCCTCCCGCATCACGTCTGCCTTTCTACCCGTCGGCCGGCACCGCTGGCGAACCCGACCGCACGACCAGCCGGCACCCACCGTTACGATCCGCGACGCCTGTGCCTGTTCCGTTGCCCACATCCGACTCGGTGAACCTGCAGCCGCCCGATGCCGCCGAGGCCGAGCTGCTGGCGGACGGAATCGTGTCGGCCGTCGCCGGACCGAGTGGGCTCCAGCCGGTGCAGCGGGCCCTGGTCGAGGCGCTGTTCCCCGCCATGACCGGGCACCGGATTTCGGCGACGGGACGGCAGCCGACGAGCCCGGCCGCCTTCGCCGAGGCCCTGGCCCGCCGCGACCTGGCGTTCCGGTCGCGGATCGTGCAGCTCATGGTGCTCTGCGCGCTGGTGACGCGACCGCTCTGCGACGAGGTGGCGGTCCGTGTGGCGTCGTTCGCCCGGGAGCTCGGGGTCGAGGACGGGATGGTCGGCATCGCCCAGAAGTTCGCTGCGGGGTCGTTGGGTCTGGCCGCGGTGGACTTCCGCCGCAACGGGTACGAGGGTTCGTGGGACGACGAGGCGTCGTCCGCGGCCGTGCACTCGTCGCGGGTGCTCGGTGACGCATGGGAGGTGTCGGTGGCCGATCGCGCGCTCGCCGCCCGCTGGGCCGCGCTCGAGGAGCTACCCCCAGACGCCCTGGGGCGCAAGGTGTGGGAGCTCTACGAGGCCCGCGGGTTCACGTTTCCCGGGACGCCGGGCTCGGCGCCGCCGCTCCTGGCGCAGCACGACTGGGTCCACGTGCTGGCCGACTACGGGACGACGGTTGAGTCGGAGGTCGAGGTGTTCGGACTCATCGCCCGAGCCAACGACGACATGCGTGCCTTCTCGCTGCTGGCCATGGTGATCTCACTGTTCGAGACGGGTTATCTCACCACCGGTGCGGGGTTGTTCGAGTCGTCACCGGGCCATTTCTCCTCCAGCCCGGCCATGGCGGTGCGGCTCTCCGACGCTCTGCGACGAGGGGCGTTGTGCCGTGACGCCGAGACCGCTTCGGGGAGCGTCGACTTCCTGGCGCGGGACTGGTTCGCGCTGGCCCACCTGCGGGTCGAGGACGTCCGTGCCCGCTTCGGTCTGGTCCCGAAGAGCACAGCGGCTGTCGCCGCGGGTTCCGTCGGCCCGTGGGAGCGAGGCGGGATCAGCCCCTTCCAGGTCCAGGCCGGGCGCGATCTGGCCGTCGCTCGTGGGCATCGCTACCGAGCCCACGGGGCGTCGGTGTGAGGGTCACGGCCCGAGGTAGCGCAGGACGGCGAGAACCCGGCGATGATCGTTCTCCGAGACGGGGAGGTCGAGCTTGGCGAAGATGTTGGCGACGTGTTTCTCGACCGCGCCCTCGCTCACGACCAGCGCGTGGGCAATGGCGGCGTTCGACCGGCCCTCCGCCATGAGTGCCAGGACTTCGCGCTCGCGTACGGTCAACACCGACAACGAATCCGTTCGACGCGTCGCACCGAGCAATTGGGTCACCACTTCGGGGTCCAGCGCCGTCCCCCCCGTGGCAACGCGCTCGAGCGCCTCGACGAAGTCACGTACGTCCGCCACCCGGTCCTTCAGCAAGTAGCCGATGCCGGAGGCGTCGTCGGCCAGCAGGTCGGCGGCGTACCGGGTCTCGACGTATTGCGAGAAGAGCAGGATCGCCAGCCCCTCGTAGCGGGCGCGCAGGTCGAGGGCCAGCCGGAGGCCTTCGTCGGTGAACGTCGGTGGCATCCGGATGTCGACGACGGCGACGTCGGGCTGGTGCTGCGCCACGGCGCTGCGCAACGCCTCGGGGTCCCCGACCGCGGCCGTGATGGCGAAGCCGCGGTCGACGAGGAGCTGGACAAGGCCGTCGCGCAGGATGGCGGAATCTTCGGCGATGGCGACCCGAAGCGCGGCGGCCATCAGGCGGAGAGCGGGAGGTCGACGGTGATCACCGAAGGTCCGCCGGATGGGCTCACGATGTGCAGCCGACCGTCCACCGCCCGCACCCTGTCGGTCAGCCCGGCCAAGCCGCTCGACGACGATCCGATCTGAGAGAGCTCGGCACCGCCGCGCCCGTCGTCGCGCACGACCAGCCTGAGCCACCCACCCTGCTGCGCGCACGACACGGAGGCCCGCGAGGCGTGCGCATGCTGGGCCACGTTCGCGAGGAGCTCGGCGACGCAGAAGTAGGCGATGGCCTCGATGGCCGGCGTCGGCCGGGCCTCCAGGTGGAAGGACAGCGTCGTCGGGACCGCGCTCCGCGCCGAAAGTGTGGCGAGCGCGCCCTCGAGGCCGATGTCCAGCGCGGGCGGGTGGATGCCCCGAGCGATGTCACGGAGCTCGGCGATGGCCTCCTTGGCGCCGCGGTGAGCCTCGTCGACGAGTTGGCGGACGCGGTCGAGATCCACGGCGTCAGTGTCCTCGAGCTTCTCCTTGGCCATGCCGAGCCGCATGGCCAAGGCCACCAGCTGTGCCTGGGTCCCGTCGTGCAGGTCGCGCTCGATCCGCCGCAGGGTGGCCGCCGAGGCGTCCACGGTCTGCGTGCGGGCCTGCTCGAGCGACCGCACGCGCGCGGCCGTCGGGTCGGGACCGAGGAGACCGCTGATGAGCATCCGGTCGACGTTGACGAAGCCCCGCACCGCCCAGGGTGCCGCCACCAGGAAGGCGGCGCCGCTCACGAGGATGACCACCTCGTGCAGGAGGCCGCCGCTGACGAAGAACCCCTGGGGGAAGAGGTCGCGTGCGAGTCCGAAGACCGGCGGGCTCCCCCCGTTGGAGAGGAACGGGTGCGTGAGGCAGACAAAAGCGTCCCACCACAGGCTGAACGCGACGTAGAAGCCGAGGACCGTCCAGGGAACCTTGATGGCAAGGTAGCCGACCGCTCTCCAGCCGACGCGGTCGCGGAACGAGGACTGCAACCAGCCGAGGAACCCGGGTCGGCCGACGAAGGGCTCGGGATCGTCGACCTGCATGCCCAGAAGCGAGCGGGCCAGCCCCCTGCTCCAGCCGCCGATGCCCCGGGCGCTACGGATGGAGAGTGCGAGGACGGCCAGGCCGAAGAAGGTGATGGCCAGCGCGATGCCGGCCACCATGGTGACTCCCACAACGACGAGGCCGACGGCGGCGAGGCCGCCGCTCACGAGGTAGAAGCCGAGCTCGCGCCAGGGCCGTCCGGTGAAGGGCTCGCGCAGGATCCCCCGGGCCAGGTCCTTGGCGGCGGTCACCTGCTCGTGGCTCACGGCGAGCGCGATCTCCCGACTCCCCAGACGGACGCGCACCTCGCTGTCCTCGTTCTGTTCCACCGTCATGCCGGCCACCCCACGGGCAGTTGCGGAACGTCGGCCGGCACCATCCCCACCAAGGACCACGTCCGGTGGGGCACCATCAGCCGCTGGGTCACGATCACGAGGGCAGCCTCCTTCCCGGCCTTCACGGAGGCACGTGCCCCCAGCTTGATGCTTCATAGGGGCCGTGCGAATGCCGGTACCGGGAGCCCGGCACTGGTGCTAGCCCCCCTCGCCATCGGGACTTCCCCTCGGGCTCGGGCGACGCCGGGCTGGCCCACGCGGGCCGGGCTCAGCCGCCAGAGGCCGCCGGCGACCCGGGCCAGGCCGGATAGGCGGGCGGCTGGTCTGGCGGCGAGGCGTAGCTGGTCACCGACCCCGGGAGCGAGAACATCGGCACCGGCCCGTCCGGCACCACCCCGGCGCGGTAGCGGAACCCGCCCTTGACGTAGCGCATCAGGCCGGCGCCGTCGACGCCCTCTTCGTCGGGGCCCTTGGCCGTGGCGTCGTACCAGATGAACGTGTAGTCGGCGGGCGACGAGTAGCTCGGCCGGGGCGCCGCCCCCTGGTAGCCGTAAGCCTCCAGCCCGCTGGTAGGACCGCCGCCCGCGGGCGGCATGCGGAACAACCCGGTCGTGAACGTCGACGGAGTCAGGTCCGGCCCGGCCAGCTGGACGCCGGTGAAGAACTGCTGGATCGGCGGGATGATCGCCGGCGCTGCCAGCGAGGGGGGCGAGGTGCTGGTGCCGTACCACCAGCGGTACAGCCGGTTCGCCACCTCGGCGGTCCCCGACGTGGGCACGGACAGGCTGGTGACGCCGAAGGCGTGCGCCCACTCCTCGGGGTCGTAGTAGCGGCCCAGCGCCGAACTGTCGGTGAGCACGATCCCGGTGATGATCCACTCAGGGTGGTAGTCGATGGCGGCGCAGGCCCGGGTCAGATAGATCGGCATGATCGGGTCGCCGGCGAAGATCACGCTGGTGGCACCGGAGGCCTTCAGCTTCTCGGCGATGGTGGCCGCCTGAGTGGGCAACGTCGTCAGGTTGAGCGTGTACTGGAGGTCGCTCGGGGTGGCCATGCGGACACGGCCGGCCTTGATCCTCTCGGCCAACCCCGCCTGCAGCTCCGCAAAGCCCGGAGCGGGAGGCTCCGAGGTCTCGCTGGCCACGATGAACTTGCGCGTCTGGTGGTGGAGGGCGGGGTCCCCGGCCCAGATGGCCGGCTTGCCGTTGAGCTTGGCGGCGACGTAGTCGAAAGTCTCGATCAACGAGGTGTCCGCCGTCGGCAGGTTGGCCCACTGGTAGGGGGCGTTCAGCCGGAGCTCGCCGTAGGTGCTCGAGTCGCCGCACCCCATGCAGAAGACGTGCAACCGCGCCAGCTCGTCCTGATAGGCGGGGGTCTGCGCCGGCCCGCCGATGGACGCGAAGGCGTGCAGTTGCTGGGCCACGGTGACGGCATCGGCGTGGGCGGCCACAGGGTCGGTCGCCGCCCCGCTGGCCTGGTAGGGGATGAGGTGCACTTGGCGCCCGTACATCTCGAAGATGTGATTGAACATGGTCACGAAGTCCTGCGCCGTGGCCAGAGCCTGCGCCGGGGTGCCCGCGGCGTTCGAGATGGCCGACGCGAGGCCGCCGGGCTGCGCCTCGTAGTAGACCAGGTTGACCTCGCTGGACGACACGCCCGGCGAGGTGTCCCCGCCGTTGCTCGCGCCCGCGGCGGGGACAGGGACGCAGGGCGGCGCGCTTGCGCTGGGCATCTTGTAGCGCCCCGTCTTGTGGTCGCAGGCCGATCCCCAGTCGTAGGCACCGGTCTTCCCGTCTTTGGCGGCGACCGCGTACGTGATCGGGACGGTGGAGCGACCGGTGCCGCTCGACGAGGCGGTCCCTCCGCTGGCGCTCCCCGACGGCGCCCCCGGACCACCGGTGGTGTGCTCGCGCGCTGTGGCGGACACGCCGGCGGCGATCAGGGCGGCCACGATCAGGACGACGGGGCCCGCGATGCGCATGCGGCTGACCTTCGGCCAGGGCCGCTGGCCACGCGTGGGCTCGGGCACGCTCATGCTGGCTCCCCTCGGGTGTCCGTCTCCGGGTCGGCGTCCGCCGTACCCGAGGTCGTCGCCGGCGGCGCCAGCGTGGCGGTGGCGGCCGTGCGGTACTCACCGCGCGCCGCCTCTGACGGGCTCGAGCGAGTGCGGAGCAGCGGGTCGGAGCCCAAGAAGGCCTCGCCGACCAACGGTGACTCGAGCACCTGGCGCGGCGTGCCGCTCAGGAGCACGGCGCCCCGGTCCATGGCCACCAGTCGGTCAGCCAGCTCGGCGATGAACGCGATGTCGTGCTCGACGACCAACATGGTGGCGTCGAGCCTGCCCTGCACCGTGCGCAACAGCCCGACCATTGACTCCACCTCACGCTGGGCCACACCCGAGGAGGGCTCGTCGAGCAAGATGACCGACGGTTGGAGGGCCACGACGGCCGCCAGGTCCACCAGGCGCCGTGAGCCCGTGGACAGCTCGCTCACGAGGCTGTCCGCGAACCGCTCGAGGCCGAACATCTCGAGGAGCTCGTCCACCCGGGCGCGCACGGCGGCCTCGGTGCGCACCTGGGCCGGGAGGCGGAGGACGGCGTTGAACGGGTCGCCGACCTCGGTGAACCGCTCGAGCGAGACAGCCAGGGCGTCGCGGACCGTCAGGCCGGAGAAGAGACGCGAGTCCTGGAAGGACCGGCCCAGGCCGGTGCGGGCGCGGGTCGCGGCGCTCTGCCGGGTGACGTCGACGCCGCCGAGGAGGATCTGCCCTCTGTCTGGCCGCAGGAAACCGGAGATGGCGTCGAAGAGGGTGGTCTTACCGGCCCCGTTGGGACCGATGATCCCGACCACCTCGCCGTGCGCTGCTCGTAGCGACACGCCGTCGAGCGCCGCATTGCCGCCGAAGGACACGGACAGGTTGCGCACTTCCAGCTCGCCACCTCCCGTCGCGCTGCCGGTCGGGGATGGGGCAGCAGCCAAGGACGTGGCCGCCTTCTCGAGGTAGATCGACCACAGCTGCTCGGGGTGGGCGGCCAGCTCGGCCGCCGGGCCCGAGAAGCGCACCACGCCGCTCTCCATCACGTAGACCCGGTTGGCCACCGACACGGCCACGTTCATCGACTGCTCGACCAGCAGGATGGCCGTGCCGCCCTGGCGCATCGACTCGATCGCTCCGAGCAGCTGCTCCACGACGATCGGCGACAGCCCGAGCGACAGCTCGTCGATGAGGAACAGCTTGGGCCGGGTGATGGTGGCCATGGCCAGCGCCAGCATCTGCTGCTGCCCGCCGGAGAGGTTGCCGGCACGCTCGTGCCGGCGTGAGGAGAGGGTGGGGAAGGTGCCCAGAGCCTCTTCGATCATGTCCACGTCGCGCTCGCCACGGCGGCGTCCCTGCCAGGCGGCGGCCCGGAGGTTCTCGTCGACCCTGAGATTGGGGAAGATCCCTTCGCCGCCGGGCACCTGGGCGATGCCCAGCCGGGCGATCTCGTCGGGGGGCAGGTGCGTGATGTCGCGCCCGTCGAAGACGATAGCGCCGTGGTCGGCCTCGACCACACCGCCGATGGCGCGCAACAGCGTGGACTTCCCGGCGCCGTTAGTACCGAGGAGCGCCACGATCTCCCCCTCGCCGACCTCGATCGCCACGTCGCCGAGGACCTCCACCCCGTCGTATCCGACGGAGAGTTCGCGCACGGCGAGGAGCGGGAGGCGCCCATCACGTCGGTCGGCCAGCATCTCGGCTCTGGCGTGCGTCGACGTCCACACGTCGTGCACGTCGCGGGCGATCAGGCCGCCGGCGCTGGCCACGATGAGGCCGCCGATGGCGAAGATGGGAACCAGGATGAGCAAGCCGTAGCGGAACCCGACGGCGTCGCCGAGGGCGCCGACCGCCGGCAGGACGAGGAATCCGGGCAGCACGAAGAGGGCGCCGACGGAGAAGCCGACCGAGCGCACGCGGGCCGGGATGGCCAGCGAGAGCGAGGCCAACACGCCGGGGCCGACCACGGCGAGCGAGGCGTCGATGCCGGCATTGGCCACGAAGGCGACGGGCACGTTCGGCGCCAGCGCGAACAGGACCGAGAAGCACGCGGCGATCAGCGACGCCACGGCGAGCATCCGGAAGACAAGTCCCACGTCGCGCGCGGCCAGCCGGGTGGCGATGACGGCGCCGACGAAGAGGCCGAGGAGGTCGAACAGCTGGATCGGAGCGATGAGCCAGGCACGCTGCACCGCGTCGAGGTTGAAGGTCTGCTGGTACTGCAGTGAGGCCAGAGCGGTGAAGCCGGCGATCGAGGCGGCGAGGAACGGGAGCGCAATGAAGATGCGTCGCAGGGCGCTGATCTTCCAGACCGTGCGCCAGGCCTCGCCGAGCGAGGGCGGTGGCTCGGTGGGGGTGTCGGGTTCGGTCGGTGGGGCGGCCACGTCGGCCAGGGGGACGGGCTCGCCGCGCTCGGAGGCCAGCATCTGCTCGCTCAACTCGTACTGCTCATGGCGGCCGCGCGGTGGTTCGCGTAGTCGCGCGCCCACGATCACGGTGACCGCGATGGGCACGGCGAAGAAGAAGAAGGGGGCACGCCACGACCACACAGCGGCGAGACCGGCACCGAGCAGCACGCCGATGATGGCGCCGACGTTGATGCCTGAGCGGTGCGCCGAGTACACGCGCGGCCGCGCCGGTACCGGGTAGTAGTCGGCGAGCAGCGAGTTGTGCGTGGGGAAGATCACCGCCTGTCCCATGGAGACGCCGGCCAGCATCACGGCGACGAGCACGATCGTCTGGGCCGCGCCCAGCCCGATGGAGAACGCGGCTCCCACGATGGCGCCCACGAGCGCGATGCGCACCCGGTTCGTGCGGTCGGCCAGCACCGCCACCGGGAGGGTGCACAGGAGCGCGGCTGCGCCGGCGATGGCCACGATGAGCAGGATCCCGGCGTTCGTGATGTGGAATGCGTCGCGGACGTTGGGTGTCAGCACGTTGAACGCGCTCTGGGTGGCCTGGTCGAGAAGCTCGATGGCGAAGAGGACGCCCAACGGGAACAGGGAGGCGCCTCCGCCGAGGTGGGAGAGCCGCCGACTCACGGAGCAAACACCGGGTCGACGGCCGGGGGCCCTGGTCTGGCGGCGTCGGACTCGCGGCGCCGCAGGCGTTCGCGCACGACCCAGTCGCGCAGGTCGTAGCAGAGGCCGGCCAGGCCACGCGGGAAGAGGATGAGGACGAGGAGGACGCCCACCGCGGAGGGCAGCAGTTGCCAGCTTGGTGGGAGGTAGATGGTGCTCCCCTCGACCAGCGCGGCGCCGAGGATGGCCCCCAGCGCGGACCCAAGTCCGCCGACCGCCGTCGAGGTGAACACCAGGAAGCTGACGGGGACGAGGAACACCGTCGGCTGGTACTGCTGGTTCACCACGACGAAGAGGCACCCAGCCAGCCCGGCGACGAACCCCGAGATGGCGAAGGAGGTCAGCTTGGCCCGCACCACGCGCACGCCGTACCCGGCGGCCGCCCGCTGGTTGGTGGGCAGCGCGCGCAGGGCACGACCGGTGCGGCTGTGGCGGAGGCCGCCCACGCCGACGAGCACGAGCACGAGCACCCCGAGGCACACGAGGAAGATCGACGCTTGCGAGCTGACGGTGATCCCGAACAGGTAGAGGGAGCCGAGCTGGCCCTGGGGGATCCAGGAGAACTCCGCCGGCACGAGCAGGTAACCCGAGACGGCCAGCGCGAAGGCGAGGGTCGTCACCGCGGCGTACATGCCGTCGAGGCGGAGTGTCGGCAGCGCGACCACGACGGCCACGACGGCGGTGGCACCCCCGGCGAACAGGAGGGCCAGGCTGAGGTCCCAATGCCAGTCGACCAGGGCGACCGTGCTCACGGTGGCGCCGACCGCGGCGAAGGACATCTGCCCCAGGCTCACCTGGCCCGACCAGCCGGTGAGGACGACGATGGAGCACCCGACGACGGCGAGCGCCAGCAACTCGGAGGCCCGGACGAGCTCGCCCGGGCCCATCCACAGTGGAAGCGTGCACACCGCCGCGAACACCGCCAGGCCGGCCAACGGGGTTCCCACACGGACCTCGGTGAGGGCACGACCCGAGGCCGGGAGGTCCCGCACGCTGCTTGCCAGCGACAACGAGGTCTCGGCCTCCCGGTCCCCGCGTCGGGTGAGGACCTGGCGCAGCACGATGGCCGCGAACACGACGCCGGCCAGGACGGCCGGCCCCAGTGCGGGATTCGTCGGGTCGTCCCAGGCCACCCCCTGCTCGAGCACGCCGAGTGCCACCGCGGCTGAAGCGATGACAGGGAGCTCGGTGAAGTTGCCCAGGGCCAGCGCGGCGATGGCCGTGACCAGCGCGGTCAGGCCGTAGGTCGGATCGAGGGGCAGGCCGAGGATGGCCGCCTGGAAGAAGATCGACACGAATGACAGCACGCCGGCGACCACCCAGGTGATGGACTGCAGGCGCCCCACCGGGATCCCGAGCATGGACGCGCGGTCGCGCCGGTCACCGGCGGCCTGTACCGCGATGCCCACGTCGCTGCGCGTGAACCAAAACGAGACCGCGACCAGGCACGCCACCGAGACGACGACGGCGACCAGGTCGTTGGCGTCGAACACGACGGGGGCGACGCGCCAACGGAGGTGCCAGGGGAACGAGATCACCGCGCTGGAGATGGGCGTCTGTCCCCAGATCCGCGGGATCAGGAGGCTGACCACCACGAGCAACTGCGAGAGCCCGATGGTGGCGACCGTCAGGATGAGGCGTGGCGACCGCCGGAAGCGGCGCACCACCAGGATCTCGAGCGCGGCTGTCAGCAGTACGGAGGCGACGAGGCCGGTGGCCAGCCCGACGAAGTAGTTGACGCCGCTGAACGCGATCAGCCCAACCGCCAGCACAGCCGGGGCCGTGCCCAGGTCGCCCTGGGCGAAGTTGATCACCTTGTTGAGCCGGTAGGTGAGCCCGAGGCCCACCGCCATGAGGGATCCGAGCAGGCCGAGGACCACACCCTGGAGCCAGACGCCCAGTGGCACGGGGAACACGACGAGTTGGAGCACGAGCACGGCGAGGACAGACGCCCCGGCCGTGACCGCGGTTGTGGCACGCCCGGCGATCCCGTCAGGCACGCGCAGTGCCCTGCCCCGTCCTCGAGCCGTGCTGCCCCACGACGAACTCCCCCCCGGGTCGTTCACGCGCCTCCCCTGATCGGGAGGTCAGGGTAGTGGGCCGGCGCGCCGTCGGCCAGGGGTCCCTGCCTCGCCCTGACTGCCTTGTGCGCGGCCGGGCAACCGGTCAAAGTGGACCGCCCCCCAGCAAGAGAGGCTTTGTGATGTCCGCCGAGACGGCAACCCGAGCACCCGACCCCGGTGTCCCGGCGGCGCGCTCAGTCGACCTGCACAAGACCTACGGCACCGGGCAGGCGACCGTCCGCGCCCTCGACGGGGTCGCGGTGGCGTTCGACCGCGGTCGGTTCACGGCCGTCATGGGTCCTTCGGGATCGGGCAAGTCGACGCTGATGCACTGCATGGCCGGCCTGGACCGGCCGACCTCCGGCCAGGTGTTCGTGGGGGACCTGGACATCGGCGGCCTCGACGACGCTGGCCTGACGCAACTGCGAAGGGACCGCATCGGCTTCGTGTTCCAGTCGTTCAACCTCGTGCCCACCCTCACCGCCGGGGAGAACATCACGCTGCCGGTCGACCTGGCCGGCCGCAAGGTCGACGAGGAGTGGTTCACCTATCTGGTGGGCCAGCTCGGGTTGGGTGACCGGCTCCACCACCGGCCGGCGGAGATGTCCGGGGGCCAGCAGCAGCGCTGCGCCTGCGCCCGCGCCCTGATCAACCGCCCCGATCTGGTGTTCGCCGACGAGCCCACGGGCAACCTCGACTCGAACTCGAGCGCGGAGATGCTGTCGTTCCTCCGGCGGTCGGTGGATGAGTTCGGCCAGTCGATCGTCATGGTCACCCACGATCCGCGCGGCGCCGCCTACGCGGACCGGGTCGTGTTCCTGGCCGACGGCAACGTGGTCGACGAGCTCGTTGGTCCGACTCCGGACTCGATCCTCGAGCGCATCCGCGTACTGGGGACCTGACGTGTGGAAGGTCACGATCAAAGGCCTCCTCGCCCACAAGCTCCGGCTCGCGCTGACCGCGCTCGCCATCGTGCTGGGCGTCACGTTCATCGCCGGCACTTTCGTGCTGACCGACACGCTGCACAACACCTTCGACACACTGTTCGGGAGCATCTACAAGAACGTCGACTTCCAAGTCCGCGGCGTGGCACAGCTCGGGACGGGTGGCTTCGCCGCGCGTAATCCGATCCCCGAGTCGATCCTCGGTTCGGTGCGAGCCGTTCCCGGGGTCGAGGTGGCCGAGGGTTCGGTGACCGGGTTCGCGCAGTACATCTCGAAGGACGGGAAGGCGATCACGACGGGCGGGGCGCCCACGCTCGGGGTCTCCTTCGACCCCGACCCCCGACTCTCAGCGCTGCGGCTGGTCCAAGGCGTTCCGCCCACGAGGCCGGACCAGGTCGTCATGGACCGCGGGACGGCGGACAAGTACGGGTTCAGCGTCGGCCAGCGGGTCCGGATCCTCTTCCAGGGGCCGACCAAGACGTTCACCATCAGTGGCATCGCTCGCTTCGGCACGGCCGACAACCTGGCCGGGGCCACCCTGGCCGCCTTCGACATCCCGACTGCACAAGCCCTCCTGGGTCACGTGGGGACCTTCGACGCCGTCAACGTGGTCACCGACCCGGGGGCGGACAAGGCCGCGGTGCAGCGCCGGATCGCCCGCGACCTGCCCTCCGGCATCGAGGTGGTGACCGGCCAGACGGTCGTCGACGAAGCCACCGGCGCCGTCGGCCGTGCCCTCGGTGTCTTCAACACGGCGCTGCTCGTGTTCGGGTTCATCGCACTCTTCGTGGGCGGCTTCACCATCCTCAACACCTTCTCCATCATCGTCGGGCAGCGGACCCGTGAGCTGGCGCTGCTGCGTATCGTCGGCGCCAGCCGGCGCCAGGTGTTCCGTTCGGTCCTCCTCGAGGCGGCGATCGTCGGAGTGGTGTCCTCGCTCATCGGTCTCGGCCTCGGCGTCCTGGCCGCCATGGGCCTCGAGGCGCTGCTGCGCGCCTTCGGTGTCTCGCTGCCGTCGGGCCCGCTCGTGTTCGAGGCCCGGACGGTGGTGTTCTGCCTCGTGGTCGGCGTCGGGGTCACGGTGGTGGCCGCCATCGGCCCGGCCCGCCGGGCCGTCCGGATCGCCCCGGTGGCGGCGGTCTCGGACCAGCAGGGGGATGGGGAGATCTCTCTCCGGCGGCGGTTCGTGTGGGGGAGCGTGATCGCCCTGGCCGGCATCGTCTCGCTCGGGATCGGCCTGACCAAGCCGGCCATCGAGCTGGTCGGCCTCGGGGCCCTGTTGATCTTCGTGGGCGTGGCGCGCCTTGCTCCCGCCCTGGCCCGGCCCATGGCCGGCGTCCTCGGTCGGCCGCTGGCACGGGTACTCGGCATGTCGGGGCGCTTGGGCCGGGAGAACTCCATGCGAAGCCCCCAGCGGACGGCGCAGACCGCGTCGGCGCTGATGGTCGGCCTCGCCCTGGTGTCGGCCATCGCAGTGTTCGGCGCCTCGCTGTCGCGGTCGGTGACGTCCAGCGTGGACGAGGCGGTGCGAGCCGACATCATCGTCTCGACGCCCAACGGCGCCCTGTCGGGTTTGAGCGACCAGGTGGCCCCCACCGCGTCGGCCGTGCCGGGGGTCACGGCGACCTCGACCGTGTACCAGGGCCGTTTCGAGTTCAAGACGTCGGTGACCAACCTCACCGCCGTGTCCACCCGGAACCTGGCCGAGACCGTCAACGTGGACACGACCTCGGGGTCGACGGCGGCCCTGGCGGCGGGCAAGCTCCTGATCGATTCCACGACGGCGAAGGACAACGACCTGGTCGTGGGTGACCCCGTCCCGGTGAAGTTCGCCAAGACCGGTGACATCACCATGCGGATCGGCGGGATCTACAAGGCCAACGCGCTGATCGGCAGCTACCTGGTGGGCGACGGGTTCTTCCTCTCCCACTACGACAACCAGCTGCCGGTGGCGGTCCTGCTCAAGACCGACGGCAGCCAGGGCGTGCAGACGGCGGTGCAGCGGTCGCTGGCCGCGTACCCCAACGCCAAGGTCCAGAGCCGGGCCGAGTTCGAGCAGTCGCAGCAGCAGCAGGTGAACCAGCTGCTCGGCATCGTCTACGCGCTGCTCGGCCTGGCCGTGATCATCGCCCTCATCGGGATCGTCAACACGCTGATGCTGTCGGTCTTCGAGCGGACACGTGAGATCGGCCTGTTGCGGGCCGTCGGCATGAAGCGTCGGCAGGTTCGGGCCATGATCCGCTCCGAGTCGGTCATCCTGGCCGTCTTCGGTGCCGTCATCGGCGTCGTGGTGGGGACCGCCCTCGGCGTGGCTCTGGCCTGGTCGCTCAAGACGCAGGGGATCACCGAGATAGTCGTGCCGTTCTCCAGTCTGGTGGTGTTCCTGGTCCTGGCGGCGGCGCTCGGTCTGGTCGCCGCCAGTTGGCCGGCCCGCCGGGCCGCCAAGCTCGACGTGCTGGCTGCCATCGCGGTCCAATAGCGGCCGCCCCCGGGCCCGCGGTCAGGTGCTGATGCGCCAGCGGACGGCCACCCGCTCGTGGGGGTGGTCCGTGACCCCTGCCACGGCCTTGCGCAGCACCGGCTCGAGCTCCTCGCGCCACGCCTCGCCGTGGCGCGAGTAGACGTCGACGAAGAGGATGTCGCCCCAGCCGAGCGTGGCCTGGGTGTGGGTCACACTGACGCGATCGTCCCGCCCGGTCACTTCGAGCACCACGTCGCGGACGGCGCCTTGGAACTCCCCTTCGAGCGTCACCAGCGCGACGGCTCGATCACCCCGATGTGACGCGCCGGCACCCTCGTCGCGGTGTGACGTGCCCGTGCTCTCACCCCATCCCGCATTGTGAGCACGAAGTCAGTATACGGAGCCTCCCGGCGTCCCTCATGGGCCGATCGGCCTATGCGCCGGTGGCGGCGGCAGCCGCTTCGAGGTACGGCCAGGCCAGGTGGGGCGGCAGTCCCCCGACCAGAGGCTGGAGGTTGAGCGGGAAACCGGTACGCGCCACGAGGGCGCCCGCCTCGACCGGGGTCACGATCTGGTAGGCGCCGTGCTCGGCGGCGAGCTGCGCGACGCTTTCGGCGCGTGAGATGGAGGCGGTCCCGCTGCGCGTGGCGTTCCAGGCCGAGTAACTGACTGCGTCAGCCAGGAGGTAGGAGCCGATCTCGGCCCAGGCCCGCTCGGGGTCGTCGGCCACGAAGACGGTCAGCGGCACGCCCTCCGGCGGGAAGAAGCAGCCCGGGGCCGCCTCGCCGCCCTCGGCCCGGTAGGCCTCCTCGAGCGAGGCATCGTGGGTCTCGGCCATGAACATCATCCCGAGGCGGCCCGCACGCTGAGCCGCGGCCGCAGTGCCCCCGCCATACGCGACGAAGGGCCCGCCCGGCGTATACGGGAGGGGCGTCACCCGGACCGGCCGGCCGTCGACGACCACTCCCTCGCCGGACCAGAGTCGTCTGAGCAGCAGGATCCTCTCTTCGACCAGCTGGCCGCGGGCCCGCCGGTCGACCCCGAACATGGCGAACTCCTCGTCCCGGTAGCCGATCCCGACCACGTACGAGACGCGGCCCCGGCTGATCAGGTCGACGACCGCCAGGTCCTCGGCCAGCTTCACGGGTTCGTAGAGCGCGAGCAGGAGTGCGGCCACGTTCACCGGCAGGGTGGTCGTACGGGCTGCCATGGCGGCGGCCAGCGGGACCGGGGAGGGCAGGTACCCGTCGTCCACCCCGTGGTGCTGGCTCAGGATCGCCCCGAGGCAGCCTCGCGTCTCGGACCACTGCGCCATCTCGATGGCGGCGCCGTAGAGGGCGGCCCGGGCTCCGGGGTCCGCGTCGCTGGAACGCATGGCGAAGCGCATGGTGAACACGGCCGACAGGATGCCAGAGCACGCCGACGCGTGCGTGCGGAGGTGCCGTGGCGGGTGGCGCCACCGCCGAGAGCCATCTCGGCGGCCGCGCTCGTCTGGTAGAACGTGGCTGTCGGAGGGACCGGGGCGTTGGGGGAGGGCCATGCGGGGCACGTTCACGTTGCGAGCCGTTGGCGTGTGCACACTGACGGTGGCCGCGTGCTGGCTGCTGACCACGGTGCCGACCGGAGCGGCGACGACCCCGGCCGCAACCACGACGGCCCCGGCGACCACCGTCGCCGGCAACGGGTCGGTCGACGAGGCCTGGCTCACCGGCGCGTCGCCCGGTGACCACATCAGTCTGACCCGATGGGGGAGGCCGGTGCCGAACCCGGCCAATCCCGGCGTGGCCGACGTCCTGGGCTCGCTCATCGTCCGCGACCTGCAGCCGGGGCCCGGCTACTCGTGGCTGGACCAGAGCAGCGGGCAACGGACCCCGATGTTCGCGGTGCAAGCGCCCGGATCGAATCCAGCGACCGGCGCGCCGCTCTACACGGGCCAGCCCCTCAAGGAGGGGCTGAACTACATCACGATGCGCGACGGGATCAAGCTGGCCGCGACCGTGCGCTATCCCTACGGCGGGACGTGCTCGGCCAGCAGTCCGTGCCCGACGGTGATCGAGTACTCGGGCTACGACGTGGCCGGGCCGACGGACCCAATACCACAGCTCCTCGCCAGTGCGCTCGGCTCTACGTGCACGAACTGCGGGGACCCGAACCTGCTCCCCGACAGCGCCACCGACGTGGGTGCCGTGCTCGCCCGGGTGTCGGGGTTCGCCACGGTCAGCCTGCAGATGCGCGGCACAGGCTGCTCGGGAGGAGCCTTCGACCTCTTCGGGTACCCCTCCGACAAGGACGCCTACGACGCCATCGAGGTCGTGGCGCACCAGTCGTGGGTGGCCAACGGCAAGGTGGGCATGGTCGGCATCAGCTTCTCGGGCCTGTCCCAACTCCCGGCGGCCGGCACCGACCCGCCGGGCTTGGCGGCCATCGCTCCGATGAGCCCGACCGACGACCTGTTCTCGACCGGGTACCCCGGCGGCATCTACAACGACGGGTTTGCCGCCGGATGGCTCAACTCGCGTTCGAGGACGCGGAGGCGGCGGCGTCCTGGGACAACGGGCTGGCGCAGCGCTCGGCCACACCAGTCGCCGGTGTCGGCCAGCCCTGGACCTACTACGAGATCGATGCCGAGCTGGCCGCCTCCGGGGGCGCATCGTCCACCTGCCTGGCCAACCAGGCTCTGCACGGCCAAGCCGAGTCCGTCGCCGGCCTGGTCGGCCCTCAGGTCGTCGCCCCGGGGGGCGCAGGCCGGGACCCGGCCCTGTTCGACCGACGCTCCATGGAGAGGTGGGCGACGCACGTGCACGTCCCGGTGTTCCTCTCCGGAGCACTCCAGGACGAGCAGACCGGTCCCCAGTGGCCGGCCCTCATCAGCGCCATCCCCAAGTCCACGCCGGTGTTCGCGAACATGGTCAACGGTGACCACATCGACTCGGCGGACCCGCAGATCGTGTCCCGCTGGCTGGAGTTCCTCGACGTGTACGTGGCCGGCAAGGTTCCGAGCGAGCCGGGCGCGCTCGGCGCCCTGGTACTCGGCAAGTTCGCCGGCTTCGCCTCCTCCGTGTCGGGGACGGCGCCGCTGCCCGCAATCCGTTTCACGGCGGCGCCGGACGTGGCCACGGCGCGTGCGGAATTCGCTGCCCAGACCCCTCTCGTGCAGGCGCTCTTCGACAACGGCGCCGGCGCGGCCGGCCCGGGCGGGATCGAGTCCACGTACCAGGCGGGGTTCGCCACCTGGCCCCCAGCGGGGACGATCAGCACGTACTACCTCGGGGCGGGGGGCTCCTTGGACGTCGGGCGCCCGAGTTCTTCCGGCCAGGCCACGTTCACGCTCGATCCGTCCTCGCGGCCGAGGACGAGCCTCCCGTCCGGCGGGAACCCCTGGTCGGCCAATCCCGGCTGGGACTGGGCGCCGGTCCCCGCCCCCGACGGGATCGCGTTCCAAACCGTCCCCCTGACGGCACCGGTGACGGTGGCCGGGCCGGCCACGCTGCGCCTCTGGGTCAAGGCGGACGCGCCGGTCGAGGACTATCAGGCGACCATCACCGAGGTGCGACCCCAGAGCAGCCAGGAGGAGTACGTCACCTCTGGCTTCCTCCGCAGCTCCAACCAGGTCGATTCACCCTTCTCGACCCGGTTGGTGACCCAGCCGCTGTACCTGGGGCGCCTGACCCAGAACATGTCGCCGGGGCGGTACTCGTTGGTGAAGATCCCGATCGATCCCATCGTGCACACCTTCCGCCCGGGCACCGAGCTGCGAGTGGTGATCTCGGCACCGGGGGGCGACCGGCCCGCCTGGACGTTCGCCACGCTGGACGACGGGCAGCAGGCGACGGTCGGGCTCGGAGGGCTGGCGGCCTCGGCGCTCACTCTCGACGTGGTGCCGGGCGTGACTGCCACCCCGGCGCTGCCGGCCTGCGGTGCGCTGCGCGGCGAGCCCTGCCGGGCCTACCTCGCCGCTGGCAACCAGACCGGTTCGTAGGTCTTCCCCGGGGCTTGGGACCTTGGTCCTGGTGTCCGGACGCCCACGGGCCCCCGGCAGCCGGCCGGGGCCGACATGACGGCCGCGGACACCCCTTAGTACGGTACGCCGTGGGGGAGGGGCTGGTTCCGGCGTCCATCGTTCCTCGCCCCGAAGCTCGAAGGAGCATCCAGGTGACCTCGACGGAGACGACCGAAGCGGCTCCCCAAGAGCCAGAAGCCGCTGCCCCCCGCAGCGGGCTCGACGTCGCCGTCCGCGTGGCGCCCTACGTCGTCATCTGGACGGTGCTCCTCGTGCCGACCATCCGGACCATGGCGCGCGGTTGGCGGCCGCTGGCCGACGACGCCAAGATCGCCCTCCCGGCGTGGAACACCTTCAGCCTTCACCCGCCACTGGTCGGGGTCAGCACCGGCGTGGCCGGGACCAACGGGATCCAGAACACCGCCAACCCGGGACCGCTCGAGTTGTGGCTCCTCGGCCCCTTCGAGCACCTCGATCCCGGGCAAGGAGCGCTGCTCGGCTCCGCTCTGCTGTGCGCCGCGGCGCTCACGTTCGCCGTGTACGTGTTGCAAAGGACGGCAGGGACGTGGGCGGCGGTCATCTTCTCCCTCGTCGTCGCCGACCTGGCCGTGTTCTCCGTCACGCCGTTCGTCGACCCGGTATGGAATGCGTCCTTCGCCTCCATCTGGTTCCTGTCCTTCATGGCCGTCGCGTTCGCAGTGGGGTTGGGGAACCTGCAATACCTCCCATGGCTCATCTTCATCGGATCGGTGACGGTCGACTCCCACCTGTCCTTCATGCCCTCGACCGTTCTGGCGTTCGTCGCTGCGGTCGTCTGTGGACTCCTGCTGCGGCGAACACGGAATTACCGGTGGCTGTGGTGGTCGATCGGGGTGGCGGTGGTGTGTTGGATCGCGCCGGTCGGCCAACAGCTCTTCGGCGCACAGCCCAACGGCACGCAGCTCTTGCGCAGCCTCGGATACGGATCCGCTGCCTCTACCAAGACGTTCGGATCCGTCCTGGGGTTGCACACGTTGAGCCGCGCCGCCTCGCTGAGCCCCGTCTGGGCGACTGCGAGGCCGAATGACCCGCTTACCGCCTACAACGACGTCGTCAGCAACGGCAACCTGGTCTACCTGGCGGTGTTCGCCTCCCTGGTGGCCGTGATCGTACTGGCGTGGCGGCACAAGAAGACCTACGTCCTCAGCCTGTCGACGATCACGACTGCCGCCTCGGTCGGGTTGGTGGCGCTGTACGCCCGCGTGCCGGCCAACTACATCCTGTCCTTCACCTGGATCAATTTCGTCGTGTGGTCGGTGGGGGTCTGCATCTGGATCACACTCGGCGTCGCTCTCGTCACCTGGGCCAGGAAGTACGTGCGGGCCCCGAGTGACCTGCGTATCTCGAGGGCGGTGGTGGAGATCACCGCCCTCGTCGTCATGGCGCTCGCAACTGTCGTCGCCACGGTGTCCGTGATGTCCCCATCGGGGAACCGCGGGAACCTCCTCGACTTCGCGGCCATGAAGCGCGTGCAGAACATGGCGACGACGGTCGAAGCGCAGGTGCCCCAGGGCCAAGTGGGTCTCGGCGTGCGCTACTCCGGCCCCAACTTCTTCCAGTCCGCCGGCGACGAGCGTGGCCTGGCCTACCTCCTGTGGACGGCCGGCTGGACCCCGGGGCTGCCCTCGAACGTCAACGGCACGCTGGACCTGCCCATCCATCCCGCCAGCCCCTATGTGGTCTTCACGGAGCACGACGAGCAGTTGACGGGCTTCGAGCGGTACCCGCACTACGAGCCACAGGCCCTGCTGTCGCCGAAGTTCTGATCGTGGCCGTGGCCGTGGCCGCGCCCGACAAGACCCGGAACGGCACGCCCGTTGACCGCTCAGCCCTCGAGCAGCCGGCGGAGCGTTGACTCTCCGACACCCTCGACTTCCACCAGCTTCGTCCGCGAGGTGTGGCCCGAGACGATCCGGATCCCGCCCCGGGGGACAGCGAAGGCGTCCGCCAGAGCACGCACCACGGCGTCGTTCGCCTTGCCTTCGACGGCACGCGCCGCCACACGCACGACGAGGACCGGGGGCTCGGCGTCGCCGTAGCGGCCGCCCACGGTGGTCATCTGGGAGCCGGGTGAGACACGGACGATCACGCGCACACCCCTGATCTTGGCCGGCAGAAAGGCGCTCAGGCGGTGCGCCCGGGGCCGGTCCCGCGGCGATGTCGGTACGATCGCCGGTGATGACCGGGGTCGTGGGGGGGCGCGTGGCGCCCCGGGTGCTCGATGTGTCGTCGGGGATACCCGGCGCGTACGCCGCACGGCTCCTGGCCCATGCCGGGGCCGACGTGGTCCGGCTCGAGCCCCCCGGAGGCGACCCGTTGCGGTCGTGGCGACAGGACGGTGATGCCGGTGGTGACGGCGCGCTCTACGAGTACCTGCGTGCCGGGCAGCGGGCCGTGACCTTCGAGGGCGATCTCTTCGGCACCGGTGTCGACGTGGTCCTGGGCTCACCCCAGGGCGCCGAGTGCGACGTGCTGCGCGAGACGGCCCAGCAGCACCCCTCGGTGGTCACGGTGGCCATCACGCCCTACGGGCTGCTCGGACCCTGGCGCGACCGCCCATCCACGGACCTGACGCTCCAGGCGGACAGCGGGGCTCTGGCAGTCCGCGGCGCGGCCGACCGCGCGCCCTACCAGATGGGGGGTCGCACCTGTGAGTGGCTGGCCGGCGCCTACGCAGCCGCGGCGGCGCTCGTGGTCTGGGCGGGTCGCTGCCGCGGCGGGCCTGGCGGCGTCGTGGACGTGTCGATCGCCGAGGCGAACTACCTCGGAGGGGCCAACTTCTCCGACTTGTACCACGCAATGCTGGCCGGCCCCGAGGCGAATCCCGTCGGGCCTCCTCGCCAGCTCGAGATCCCCTCCATCGAGCGCACCAAGGACGGCTGGGTGGGGTTCAACACGAACGCGCCCCACCAGCTGCAAGCCTTCCTGCACATGATGGGACGTGACGACCTGGTGGCGTCGGGCGAGTTCACGATGCCGTCGGACAGGTTGGCCCGGGCCACTGAGTGGAACGCCATGGTGGCGGCGTGGACGACGCAGCGCACCACGGCGGAGATCGTCGATCTGGCGGCGGCGCACAGGGTGCCGGTGGCGCCCGTCTGCGACGGCCGGACGGTGGCCGATCTCGACCACGTGCGAGCCCGCCGCTCCCTCGTGGAGGCGCCGAGCGGGCGGTTCGTCATGCCGGGACGACCCTGGCGAGTCGACGGAGACCCCGGACCCCCACCCGGGCCGGTTCCGCCGGTGCCGGGCGTCCCGGAGGCAACCATCGCGTGGCTCGACACGGCGCCGGCCCAGGCCGTGCGCGCCGAAGGCCCCCCGCCGGGACGAGCCCTCGAGGGGATCAAGGTCCTGGACCTGACCGCGTGGTGGGCCGGGCCGTCGGCGAGCGGGCTGCTCGCCGCCTTCGGCGCTGATGTCGTGCACGTCGAGTCGCCGTCGCGCATGGACGGCATGCGCATGGTGGGCGCCACGTTCTTCGACCGCCCGCTCTGGTGGGAGCGGAGCTGGTTCTTCCTCGCCGTGAATCCGAACAAGCGTGACCTCAGCCTCGAGATGGACAGCGAACAGGGACGGGCCCGGGTGCTCGATCTGGTGCGCCTGGCGGACGTCATCATCGAGAACGCCACGCCGCGGGTCCTCGGCAAGCTCGGTCTCGGTTGGGACGTGGTGCACGAAGTGAATCCGCTGGCGGTCCTGGTCCGGATGCCGGCCTTCGGGCTGGACGGACCGTGGAGTGACCGGCCCGGCTTCGCCCAGACGATCGAACAGGCCTCCGGCCTGGCCTGGATCACCGGTCCGGCCGACGACCAGCCGCGCATTCAGCGAGGGCCGTGCGACCCCAACGGCGGCGCGCACGCGGTGGTCGCTCTCTGTGCCGCGCTGGCCGAGCGCGAGCGCTCCGGAACGGGCTGCCTGGTGGAGGCTGCGATGTTCGACGCCGCCCTGGCTATCGCTGCGGAGCCGATCATCGAGTGGTCGGCCTACGAGAACCTGATGGGGCGCGACGGGAACCGCTCCGCTGTCGCGGCACCGCAGGGTCTGTACCCGTGCGCCGGGGACGACAACTGGCTCGCGGTGTCTGCCGAGACCGAGGAGCAGTGGCGGGCGTTGGCCCGGGGCATCGGTCGGCCCGACTTGATCGAGGACGCCCGCCTGGGCACCAGGACCGGGCGTCGCGACGCCCATGACCTCCTTGACCGGGCCATCACCGCGTGGACCAGGAGCCGCGCCCCCGAGGCAGCGGGCGCATCGCTGGTCGACGCCGGCGTCCCGGCCGTCGCCGTCCGCGACCCGCGCCTGGTAGCCCGGCATCCGCAGTTCCTGGCCCGGGGCTTCCACGAGACAGTGGATCACGCGGTCGTCGGCACCCTGCCCGTGCCGACGCTGCCCTTCCGGGTGGACGGCGTCGACCGTTGGATCCGCAGCCCCGCTCCCATGTTCGGCGAGCACAACGAGGAGGTCCTCCGCGCCGTGCTGGGCCTGTCCTCCGCCGACATCGATGAGCTTCGCCGTGCCCGCACGATCGCGGAGCGGCCCGTCGGGCTCTGAGGCCCGGAGTCTGCGATCCTTGGATTGAGGAGGGGACATGACCGACCTGTTCGACCGCTACCGCGTGATCGACGTCGACACCCACCTGACCGAGCCGCCCGACGTGTGGACGGCGCGCGTACCCGACCGGCTGCGTGACGAGGTGCCGCACATCGAGCGGCACGACGGCCAGGATGTCTGGTTGGCCGACGGCAACCGGATCGGGGCGCCCGGCTACTACTCGATGGCCGGCTTCGACGGCGTCCTGCCCGCCTCGGTCCCGCCGACCTTCGACGACATCCGACCCGCCATGTACGACGCCGCGGCGCGTCTGCAGTTCCTCGACGAGCAGGGCATCGACGCCCAGGTGCTGTACCCGAATGTCGGCGGTTTCGGGAACGGCTACTTCCTGCGCTCTGGGCGACCGGCCGTTCGCACTCGAGTGCGTCCGCGCCTACAACGACTTCCTGACCGACTGGTGCAGCGCCGAGCCGGACCGGCTCTGCGCGGTCACCGCACTGCCGTTCTGGGACGTCGACCTCGGTCGCCGAGATCCAGCGCTGCCAGCGGACTGGGGCACCGGGCCGTCAACTTCTGCAACCAGCCCCAGGACTTCGGCCAGCCGCCTCTGGCCCACGCTCACTGGGACCCGATCTGGGCGGCGGCCCAGGAGGCCGGCGTGTCGGTCAGCTTCCACGTCGGCGGCGGCGCGATGGGCACGCAGCTCGGCGACGCAGCGGGGATGGGGTGGATGACCAACTTCGCCAGGGTGTCGTCGCTGATCTTCCTCGACAACATGCGCTGCATCGCCGACCTGATCTTCGGTGGCGTCTGCCACCGCTTCCCGGAGCTCAAGTTCGTCTCGGTCGAGTCCGGCGTCGGCTGGATCCCCGCCGTGCTGGAGACCTTCGACTGGCAGTGGCGCAACGGCGGCGTGCGCGACGAGCACCCCGAGTACGACCTGCTGCCGAGCGAGTACTTCCGGCGCCAGATCTACGGCTGCTTCTGGTTCGAGGAGCGCGCTGCGCTCGATGCCATCGCGCAGTACCCCGACAACATCCTCTTCGAGACCGACTACCCGCACCCGACCTGCCAGCACCCCGGGCCGCGCACGCCGGCCCAGCGTCCCCGGGACTACGCCACCCGCGTGCTCGGCGAGCTCGAACCTGCCGTCCAGGCCAAGGTGCTCCACGAGAACGCGGCCAAGGTGTACGGCCTGTGAGCGGCCCGCCCGAGGTGCCGGACCTCGGGTCGCCCTACCTGGTGGCGCGGCTCGAGGGACGGGTGCTCCATCTGCGGCTCGATCGGACGGAGCGGCGCAACGCCTTCAGTCAGGACATGTACCGCGGGCTCAAGCGGGCGGCGGTCTGGGCGGACCAGCAGCCGGAGCTCGACGCGGTGTGCATCACGGGCACCGACGAGTGGTTCGGTGCCGGCGGCGACATGTCCGGTGCCAACGCCGATCCCGAGGGGCTGGGCTCCGAATGGGATCCCACCGACCACTTCCCTTTCCGCCACATCGAGCGGTGCTCGAAGCTGTGGGTGGCCCGCATCAACGGGCTGGCGCATGCCGGTGGACTCGTGCTGGCACTCCACTGTGACGTGTCGATCGCGTCGGAGCGTGCTCGCTTCCGTGCCCCCGAGCTGCTGCGCGGCATCCCCGACCCTTATCTGGTCGCCCGCCTCGCCTCGGCGGTGGGCGTGGTGCGGGCCCGGTCGCTCCTGTTCACTGCACGCGAAGTGCTCGCCGACGAGGCGCTGTCAATGGGCCTGATCGGGCAGGTCGTGCGGCACGACGAGCTCGATACGGCCACGGCCACGGCGCTCGAGCAGGTCGCGTCCACCGGGCCGTCGGCACGAGCAGCCGTCAAGCGCGACCTCAACGCGCGCCTTCCTGCGCCCGACGTCGCTCTCTTCTTCAACACCATCCGGTCAGCAGAGATGGTCGAGGGCATGGCGGCGTTCGTCGAGAAGCGGAGGCCAGAATGGCCGCGGCCGCCGTCAGGACTCGAGTGACTCGACGCCCCGGTGGTTCGCGCCGATCAGCACGACGGCGATCACGGCCGGACTGTCGCTGCTGTTGGACCACCGGTGGCGCGTGCCGTTCTGGACGTAGGTGTCGCCTGGGTGCAGGGTGACCGTGGCGCCGTCGTCGAGCTCGAGCGTCACGTCGCCGGAGAGCACCACGCCGTAGTCGATGGAGGCCGTCGTGTGCATGCCGGGGTTCTCGGGCTCGACGTAGTCGGCCAGTCCCGGCAGCTTCTCGTTGAGCTCCGCCACGGCGGCCTCGAGGTCCAGATCCGGCGACAGTGGGGACACGTCGTCGGGGGGGACGGAGAAGAATGCGAACCGCGTGCCTCGGAGCGGTGGGAAGTACCGGGGCGTCAAAGGGCGAGCCCCGTCGTCGGGGAACGCCGGGGCTGCGTTCGTACCCCAGAGTAGGTGGAACTCCATGCCCGCGAGCAGCGTCGACGTGACCGGGACCACGGCCTCGTCGCTCACGAACACGGCCTTGCCGGCACTGTCGTGCCCCGTCACCACGCGTCGTGCGTCCATCGTCCCTCCCGTGTGTTCGCCACTGCGGCGCAACGATTCTCGCCCAGAGGGGCGAGCCGTGCACGGGGCCAGTCCACGGGGTCAGCCGAGCATGTAGCCGCCGGCGTCCACGACGACCGACTGGCCGGTGATGGTCCGGCTCTCGTCCCCGGCGAGGAACAGTGCGGCGTTGGCGACGTCGATGGGTTTCGAGATGTCGCGAAGCGCCGTTCCCGCCAGGAGTTCGGCCCGGCGGGCTTCGTAGTCCATGTCCCGCTCGGCCGCGGTGCGCCGGACCCAGTTCTCCCAGAGCTCGGTCTCGATCCCCCCCGGCACGAGGCAGTTGCAGCGGATGCCGAACGGACCGACCTCGAGTGCGACCGCCTTGGTGAACGCGCGCAGGGATGCCTTCGCCGTCACGTAGTGCGACTTGCGCAGTTGGCCGCGTAGTCCGGCCGACGAGGAGAAGTTGAGGATCACCCCCGACCGGCGCTCGAGCATGGACTGCCGGAGAACCTCTCGGGTGCAGAGCATGGCGGCCGTGACATCGATGGCGATGGTCGAGTTCCAGTTGTCGAGAGTCTGTTCCCACACAGGGAGGTCCTGCCCGGGCGCCGCTGCGTTGTTGCACATGACATCGACGTGACCGAAGGAGTCGACGGCCCGGGCCACCATGGCGACCACCTCGTCCTCCTCGGTGACGTCTGCACGCACGGCCAGCGCGTTTGGGCCGCAGGCCGACGCCGCCTCCTTGACCAGCTCCTCACGCCGGGCGGCCAGGAGGACGCGGGCGCCCTCCTTGACGAACAGCTCCGCCATCACCGGCCCCAGGCCGGTGCTGGCTCCGGTGATGATGGCCACCTTCCCGGCCAGCCGCCCATCGCTCACGCGGCACCCCCTCGGAACATCTGTTCGAGTGATTCTCCCAGCAGGATCCGCCCGGCTCCCGTCTCGTCGAGCAGTCGGTTCGTCCGCCGGCGGACGGCCCAGGAGCCGCCGTGCCGCTCGAGGTCCCAGCGGGCGGCGCTCACCCGCCACAGGTAGAAGCGATCGGCGTCGGGGTCGCGCCGCATGATGAGCGAGTACGTCAGTGCGGCCGCCCGGTCGCCGGCGACGCGGATCAACGGGGGTCCGGCGAAGTGGGCGACTCCCCGGCCGATGAGCCCTTGGTGCGCCGGGCCTTCGAGCATGTCCTCCACCGCGACCCGGCCCACATGGGGGGTCTTGCCGCCGTCCCAGTCGTACTCGCCGTCCTCGAGCCACACCGAGGCGGCCCGTGCGCTCAACCCGGCGTCGGCTGCCGGCCCGTACGTGAGGATCAGCCGGCCGATCTCCTGCTCGTCCTCGAGTGCGCCGATCCGTGCGGCGAGATCCCCGAAGCGCTCCTCGGTCATGTACTTGCCCCTTCCCTGCCGCGCCCCTTCCCCCGCCGGCATTCTGCACCCCGCACACGGCGCGAGGAAATGCCGTGCCAGGCTCTGATCATGGGACCGTTGGTGCTGTTCGACCTCGATAACACGCTGGTCGACCGGGACGGGGCGTTCCGGCGGTGGGCCGCCTCGTTCGTTGTCGGCATGGGCCTTCCCGAGGGTTCGACCGAGCGGATCGTCGCCCTCGACGAAGACGGCTATCGGCCCAGGCCCGAGATGTTCGCCACCCTCAAGTCCGAGTTCGCGTTGGCCGCCGGCGTCGACGAGCTCGTGGCGGGGTATCGCGCCACCTATCCCCGCTTCGTCACCAAGGACGAGCGGGTCCGCGTGGGTCTGTCCGAGTTGCGGGTCGCCGGCTGGAGGATCGTCATCGTCACGAACGGTCCAGGCGCTCAGACGGCGAAGATTGACGCCGCCGGGCTCACGGACCTGGTGGACGCCTGCTGCATCTCGGAGCTCGTCGGCGTGAGCAAACCCGACGTGCGCATCTTCGAGGCGGCGGCGCGGATGGCCGGGTGCGATCTCGCCGGCTGGATGGTGGGCGACAACCCGGTGGCGGACATCGGCGGCGGCGCCGACGCCGGCCTGTGGACGATCTGGCTCCACCGGGGACGACGCTGGGACGGGCCCGACCGCCCACCGACCCGTGTGTGCGGGTCGGTCGTCGAGGCGATCGACGTCTTGCTGGGCGTCAGAGGTAGCAGGACGGAACTGACGGCTGCCTCAAAGCGACCCGAATTGGGGTGTCGGGGGCCGGGCCGACCGGACGGGTACCATGGCGACGTGAGGTAGAGCGCGACGAGTCCGGGGCCGGAGTGCCCACAGTCGATCGTCCAGCGAACCCGTCCGGGAGTACCCTCATGCCGCACAGCATCGCAGTCGTGCCGGCCACGCTCGTTGCCCGCCACATCCGCCACGAGCGTGGTGGCCGCATCGTCCTCGACGACGTGTCGCTTTCGGTCGGCCCGACCACGTGCCTGGGCGTCGTCGGGCCCAACGGCGTCGGCAAGTCGACCCTGCTCCAGATCCTGGCCGGGCTCGTCGAGCCGGTCACCGGCCGGGTGGCGGTGGATCCGACGGAGGCCACGGTCGGGTACCTGCACCAGGAACACGTGGTGGAGGGCGACGAGACCGTCGAGTCGTCCCTGCGCCGGCGCACCGGTGTGGAAGCGGCGGAGGCCGAGCTGGCACGGGCCGCGGCTGCGCTCGGCTCAGTCGAGCCGGGGGCCGACGACCGCTACGCGGCCGCACTCGCCCGCTACGAGTCCGTCTCGGCGGGCGACTTCGAGGGTCGCGTCGCCACGACCCTCGAGCGGGTCGGGCTGGGCGCGGGCGTGGCCGGCCGGAGGTTGGCGGAGCTCTCGGGGGGACAGGGGGCCCGCGTCGGGCTCGCCGCGGTCTTGTTGGCGCGCTTCGACGTCACCCTGCTCGACGAGCCCACGAACGACCTGGATTTCGCCGGTCTGGCCCTCCTCGAGGAGATGGTGCACCGACGTACCGGGGCCATGGTGATCGTCTCTCACGACCGGGCATTCCTGGACGGCACCGTCACCGATGTGCTCGAGCTGGACGAGTACGCGGACGTGGGACGGAGCTATGGAGGGGGTTGGACCGGGTACCTCACGGAACGCGAAACGGAGCGAGCGCACGTGGCGGACGCCTATGCGGTCTACGAGGCACGCCGCACCGAGCTGCGCAACCGGGCCCGGCGCGAGCGCCAGTGGGCGACAAAGGGCGTGGCGCGCGAGAAGAGGCAGCCCCGTGACAACGACAAAGCCCAGCGAGACTTCCGGGTCAACCGGACCGAGCGGCTGGCCGCGCGCTCTCGTCGTACCGAGCGGGCGCTCGGGTCCCTCGAGGCAGTCGAGAAGCCGTGGGAGGGCTGGGACCTGCGCTTTGGGATCAACGAGGCGACACGGTCCGGCGATGTCGTGGTGCGCCTCGACGAAGCGGTCGTAGAACGGGGCGGCTTCACACTCGGGCCGTTGAATTTGGACGTGGCGTGGGGTGACCGCCTCGTCGTCACGGGGCCCAACGGCTCGGGGAAGACGTCACTCGTCGACGCGCTGGTCGGGCGCCTCCGACTTTCGCAGGGGGAGCGTCACATGGGCCCGAGCGTCGTACTCGGCGAGCTGGTCCAGGACCACCGTGCTCCGCTCGGAGCCGCGAGCCTGGTCGAGGTCTTCATTGACGCCACCGGACTCACGGTCGAGCGATCCCGTTCGCAGCTGGCCAAATTCGGTCTCGGCGCCGACGCGGTGACTCGGGCACCCTCTTCGCTGTCGCCCGGCGAGCGCACCCGGGCCGAGCTGGCGGTCTTCGCGGCCAGGGAGGTCAACTTCCTCGTCCTCGACGAACCGACGAACCACCTGGACCTCCCCGCCATCGAGGAGCTGGAGTCCGCCCTGGAGGGTTACGGCGGCACGCTGCTCCTGGTCTCGCACGACCGGCGGCTTCTCGAGGCGGTCCGGATCACCCGGCGCTTCGAGCTCTCTTCCGGGGAGGCGGCATCCGGGCCCCTGCGCGAGATCTCGTAGCCCGGCGGCCCCCCGCGCCGCCCTAGGGCGGGAACTCGATCAAGCCTCGGATATTCGGATGTGACCCTTCGGGCCATGGCGACCGCACCAGGTTCGGCGTTCGCCCTACGGGTTCGTACGTAGGATGTGACGTGCGCGCCTGGCAGGTCCAACGGCACGGCGTCCCCGGCGACGTGCTCCGGTGTGTCGAGGTCGATGAACCGGATCCGGGTCCTGGTGAGTTGCGGTTGCGCGTGCGGTCCGCTGGTATCGGACTCCCAGACGCGCTCATGTGTCGCGGGTCGTACGCGTTCTCCCCGAGTCTCCCGTTCGTCCCAGGTCAAGAGGTGTGCGGCACGGTCGATGCCGTCGGAGCGGGAGTCGACGTGCCCATTGGCACGCGGCTGATGGCGGTGACGAGCTTCTACGACGGTCACGGTGGGTTTGCCGAGGCGACGATCGCGCGTTCGGACGCGGCGTTTCGCGTGCCGGACTCAATGCGCGACGAGGAGGCGGCCGCGTTTCGGATCGGTTACTCGACGGCCTGGATCGGACTCGTGCGGCGGGGCTCGTTGCTGCCCGGCGAATGGCTCCTCGTGCTGGGCGCCGCCGGCGGATCGGGCCTCGCCGCGATGCAGCTCGGGGTGGCTCTCGGCGCGCGAGTCGTCGCCGTCGTGGCCGGTGAGGCAAAGCGACAGCTGTGTGAGCGGTTAGGCGCGGAGGTCATCGTCGATCGCACGGTGAGCTCGGTCCCTGACGCGGTGCTGGAGGCCACGGGGGGGAGACGGTGTCCACGTCGTGTACGACCCAGTCGGCGGCGCTTTCGCCGGAATGATGGTTCGGTGCCTGGCTACCGGTGGTCGTTTCCTCGCCGTCGGGTTCGCGAGCGGCACATGGGTGGACGCCCAGACATGGGAGCTCGTGCGGCGCAATGCGTCGATGGTGGGTGTCTACGCCGGCGGCCAGACACGGGCAGATGCCGAAGCGGATCACGAGGTGTTGCTCGGGCTCGCCGCCGACGGCCGACTCGGTGGCGCCACGCACGGCGTTCCGTTCGGCGCGTTGCTCGACGCGCTGAGTGTCGTCGACCAGGGCGAGGCGGTCGGGAAGCAGGTCATGAATCTCGACCACGTGGGAACGTGACGCACGTCGGCCGTTCTCGAAGGCGTCCGATGAGTTTCGGGTTCCAGTGCCGTCCTACGTTCATGAGTATCAGCGTGGGCGCGTGGAGTTCAGTACGATCTCCTCGCGTGGGGGATGATCGGCCCACAGTCGTCTTGGGGGAGCTGGAGCCGTTCCGTCGCGAGCTCACGGGGTTCTGCTATCGGATGTTGGGTTCCGGGTTTGAGGCCGAGGACGCCGTGCAAGAGACGATGGTGCGAGCGTGGCGCAATGCCGAGAGATTCGAGGGCCGTTCGTCCGTACGTTCCTGGCTGTTCCGGATTGCAGCCAATGTGTGCATCGACATGCATCGCAGCGTCCAACGGCGGGCGATCCCGATGGAAATGGGACCGTCGTCGCCACCCGTGGAATCGCTTCTCGGCGCGACACTGCCAGAGGCGACCTGGGTCACTCCCATCGCTGACGCCGTGGCGGCGCCGGAGAACGGGGACCCGGCGGAGATTTCGGCCTATCGAGAGACGGTCCGGCTCGCCTTCGTCGCCGCCTTGCAGCGCTTGCCCGCCCGACAGCGTGCGGCGTTGATCCTCTGTGAGGTGCTGCGTTGGCAGGTCACCGAGGTTGCCGAACTGCTCGAGACCTCCGTTGCGGCCATAAACAGCGCGCTGCAACGGGCCAGGCGCACCCTGCGCGACCAGCCCGAAGATCTGCCTGATGTCGCGCTCGAGGTCCCCGAGGCAGAGCTCCTCGAGCGCTACGTCGACGCCTTTGAGCGGTACGACGTCGACGGACTGGTGTCGCTGCTGCGCGATGACGCCGTCCAGTCGATGCCGCCGTTCGCGATGTGGCTCCGCGGCGCGGCAGGACATCGGCAGCTGGATGGTCCAGCCCGGGCCCAGTGCGTGCAGCGGATCGCGCCTGCTCGCGACGTCGGCGAACGGCTGCGCGGCATTCGGGCAGTACCGAATGGACCCCGAGGGCGGCTACATGCCCTGGGCGCTCCAGGTCCTGGAGGCCTCAGGTGGTCGAATCGCCAGGATGAGCTTCTTTCTTTCGATGCTCGACCCTGAGCGTCTCTTCCCCGCTTTCGGCCTTCCGGCCCACCTCGAGGGGTAGGTCTGCGAGCTCCAGGAGCTCAACCAGCCTGGCGGCCACCTCATCCAGTCTGACAGTGCACCCGAGACGCTTCGCGAACAGCACGACGCGGGCAAGCTCGTCGAGTACCGAGAGGTCGGGCGGACCGCGCCCCCGCAACTCGAAGCGGTCCAGCTCAGAGCCGCTGGAGTGCACGACTGTCACCCAGCACCAGCGCCGCGGGGATTCCATCAATAGGTGGACGTTGGTGTCGCCTTGATCTCATCGGTGCGGCGTCAGCGATGAGTTCACACATCGGCCTCCGTCAAAATGGGTGCAAACGCCGATCACAAAGGAGACATCATGCCTACCCGTGACACCGCTCCGCCTGGCGCACCTTGCTGGGTCGACCTGTGGACCTCGGACGTGGAGGGGAGCCGCGTGTTCTACGGCGCCCTCTTCGGATGGGAGGCCCTCGAGCCAAGCCCCGAGTTCGGCGGCTACTTCATGTTCGAGCGCAACGGTGTGCCCGTCGCCGGAGGGATGGGCGACATGGGCGAGATGCGCGCGAACGACACCTGGAAGATGTACCTGAACACCGACGACATCGAAAAGGCACTCGCTGTTGCCGAAGCGAATGGCGCACAGATCATCTCGCCGGCGATGGCAGTAGCCGACCTTGGCGTCCAGGCAGTGCTTGTCGATCCCACTGGCGCGAACCTCGGCGCCTGGCAGCCCGGGACATTCGCGGGCTTCACCGTGCTCGGGGAACACGGCACGCCGAGCTGGTTCGAGCTGCATACGCGCGACTATGACAGGGCGCTGACCTTCTACCACTCGGCGTTCGGGTGGGAGACTCGGGTCATGGGAGATACCGACGAGTTCCGCTACTCGGTCTTCGGCGATGCGACGGGCGAGGGCGAACTCGCCGGGATCATGGACTCCAGGGCGTTCCTGCCCGAACATGAGCAGGCAAGCTGGAAGATCTACTGGCATGTCGACGATGTTGATGCCACGGTCGCGCTGGCCACCTCGCTCGGCGGCTCGATCGTCGTTGAGGCCGTCGACACCCCCTACGGCAGACTCGCGGGCGTGGCGGATCCCGCCGGCGCCCAATTCGCACTGCGCACACCGAACGACTAGCGGTGCCGATCGCTCCGGGGAGCCGGGTCGTGTTCGTCCCGGCTCCCCGAAGAGTGCACGACGCGCGTTGAACGCCGGCCCCCCCGCCGTCGCTCAGGATCGACTGTCGGCGCTCCCGTTGGGGTTGAAATGGTCGTTCGCGCGGCCGCCTGACCGAATCTGCTTCAGTTGTCGGTGTCGTGGACATCTTGGGGTGGCCCGTCTTGATGGCCGAGGATCGGTTCGAAGTTGGCGACGTAGCGATCAAATCGCGACACCCAAGGTTCGGTCTCTGCGCCGAGCTCAAGCCGGTCGAGGCAAACATCCCAGCCGGCAGCGTTCCGGGCTGCGTGATTGGCGCTCAACTCCTCAGTCAAGACCAAGATCGTTGCTCCATCGGGCGCCTCGGTGAGGGTAAGACTGATTGTGTCGGCACCCCAGGTGAAGCTCACTCTGCTTGGAGGGTCCCACTCCAACACCCTGCCGGGCAGCGGTTCGATCCCTGGCTGGTCGAAGTGGTGCGTCAGCGTTGCCCCGATCTTCCACCCGTCGATCTCGATCCGGGTGGGGAACCAGGCTCGCATCTCGACTGGGTCGGTCACGGCCTTCCACACGGACTCGACCGGTCCGGGGAGATGACGCTCGAATCGCAGCACAGGTCGATTACCCGTCCCGAGCAACGTTGCTTCGCTCATCGCCTCCTCCTCGCTGATTGCGATCCGTCTATGTGCGCTTCGAGCCTGCCGAGGCTGTCGCGCCACATCTGGCGATAGGGTTCGAGCCAGTTGTCGAGCTCGGCGAGAGGTTCAGGAACGACGCTGTAGAGGCGTCGTTGTCCGTCAGGTCGTACGCTGACCAGCCCGGCCTCGCGGAGTACGCGCAAGTGCTTCGAGACGGCGGGCTGGCTGGAGGCCAAGCGCTCGACGAGGACGTGAACCGGCTTCTCGCCGCTGCGCAGCTCGTCCAGGATGAGTCGCCGGCTTGGCTCGGCGATGACCTCGATCGTCGTGCTCACGCTCATGGCACTAAATATGCTCCGAAGCGTATATATCTGTCAAGGCATATGAGGCCTCTCGGACCATCCCAGGACGTCAGCGACGAACGACAGTGGGGGGACTCCCCGTTCACCCGACGAGGGGTGGTGTTAGCGTCATCAGTGGTACAGCGATGGATTCTCTTGCGATCGTGGAGGCATTTGGTGCGGCTTGGGGGGCGCACGACCTGGACGCAACGATGGCGCTGATCACCCACGACTGTGTCTTTGAGTCCACAGAGCCGGCACCGGACGGCAGCCGCTACGAGGGCCGTGACGCCGTTCGGAAGGCCTGGCAGCCAATCTTCGACGACTTGTCCGCGGCGTTCGAGGCCGAGGAGACCTTTGCCATGGCGGACCGGGTGGTGCAGCGGTGGCGCTATTCCTGGGCGGGTGGCCACATTCGGGGTGTCGACGTGTTCCGCATCCGTGACGGGCTTGTTTCGGAGAAGCTCTCCTACGTCAAAGGTTGAAGGGAACCTGGGCGGAGAAAGGCGGATGCCGACAGCCGAGTCCTACGACCGCTCCTTACCGCGCAGCTCCCGGAGTAGCGCGTCGAGGCTGTCGACGTGGTACCTGTCGCGGAGCTCCCCAAGGGTGACATCGTCGGGGAAGTCCTTCAACTCCGGGTACTGACTCTTGAGATTCCCGATCTTGGTATCGCCACGCTTCTTCTCGATCCGTCCGTCCTCATTGCGGTGGCGTCCATCAAGTCCAGTCATTTCGTCCTCCTTCGGCTAGCGACCGTCGTACTCAGCCTGCAGGATCCCGGGTCGATGCATCGACATCCTTGAGTCTAGGTAGGAAGCGTCACGGAGCGAGTGGCACCCTGTCCCGGCGTCACCGGTAGGGGGACCCAGCCGACTGTTGCTATCTGCCGGTGCGCTCGCGGTGTTTGCACCCTGGCCAGCAACAGGGCCGCCGCTGGCCTTCCTCCAGCTCCTCCTGAGTCCGGCGAATGCGGCGTTCTCGGGTCATCTCTTGCTTGGCATCATCGACCCAGCAGATGAACTCGTTGCGGGCCAGAGGCGTGATGTCCTTCCAGGCACCAAGGGCCGCGGGGTTGGCGATCAGCGCCTTACGCAGGTCTCCTGGAAGGTCGTGCACCACCCCACCGGGCACTCGCTGGCTGCTCACAAGGCCACGGTAGCGAGTCAGGGCGAGCCAATGAGCGCAGCGCCTCGCGTCCCCTCGGAATAGCGGCTGATCATGAGGCGCGCGGTGATTCCGGATACCCGCTGCTCGGAATGGCAGCGCGATCCACTCACACCGCGACAGGCTACGTGGTGTCCCCGTTCTTGCCGGAGGGCTGGCACAACGGGCCAGCCGTCCCGTCGTCCTTTTTGAGGGGCTCGAGCTGAGGTCGCTTCTTCTTCCCATCCCGATGACATCGAAGTGCCTCACTCCGACCTTCTCCGAACATCCGACACGCAATTCAAGCCGTTCCACAACCGAGCACTGCGCACATTCATTGCGTTCTTGTTCGAAGCACTCGCCATTCTGGCGTCGGCATGTTTCCATGGCGACTTCAACGCGAGCACTGAGGAGGTGCACATGAAGATCCACTCGACGAACCGTCTGATGCCGATGCTGTGCGCCCCCGGTAATCGCGCTCTGCTGGGCTAACCAGCATCGAGCTCGCTGGCGAGCGCCACGGCGCCGCCTCACCTTCGGGCCACCGGCGCTGCGTCGGCGCGCCCTTGTCACACCCCCCGTCAATACTCTTCCCTGTCCCCAAGGAGCACCGATGCACCCCGAATTGCTACGGGCACTCGGCAAGGCCAGACATCAGGATCTCCTCAATGAGCGTCCAACCCGAGGGCAGCCCAGAGTCGGACTCGATCACCATTCACCGCGGTTCCCTCGTTCGCGGCGACGGGTGGGCTCACTGCTCATTTGGGCAGGTGCACGCATAATCGGCGACCGACGGGCCGCGCTGGAGCTGGCTCAAAAGTAACCCGACAACAGTCCGGGCTCGCACGAGCGACCCGGACCCAGTCCCCACTCGTGCCGGTCCGCCCCATGAGCCCGGCGTCAGGAGGCACTTAAGGCACTTCATCCTGGACCAACGGGGGATCCACTCGGCGGCCCATGGCTTCGCCGTACGCACCGCGCGGCCGCATCGCAGAAGTCTTGTCCGTCCGCAGCGAACAAAGAGAGGGAAACGTACACACTCTCTGGCGATCTCAATGTATCGCCAGCCAGGCGCTTGCGGCAAGGGCCTGGCAGGTGCGCAGAATCTCCGACCCGAACCAGAACCGACGGAAATAGGAGAGGTGGCGTATGGCCAAGCATGAGGTGGTGATCGCCGGAGGGGGTCCGACGGGGATGATGCTGGCGGCTGAGTTGGCGTTGGCGAAGGTCGACGTCGCGATCGTCGAGCGGCGTCCCAATCACGTGCTCGTCGGCTCACGGGCCGGCGGTATTCACTCGCGCACGATCGAAGTGCTGGATCAGCGCGGCGTCGCTGATCGGTTTCTCGCTCAGGGTCAGGTCGCTCAGGCCACGATGATCGCTACGACTGTGTTGGACATGAGCGACTTCCCGACGCGTCATCCGTATTCGCTCGGGATCTGGCAGAACCAGATCGAGTTGATCATGGCCGCCTGGATCGCCGAGCTGCGGGTGCGCATCTACTACGGATGCGAGGTGACGGACTTTGCGCAGGACGACAGCGGCGTCGACGTCGCGCTGTCCGACGGCGATTCGCTGCGGGCGCAGTATCTCGCCGGGTGCGATGGAGGACGCAGCGTCATCCGTAAAGCGGCCGGCATCGAATTCCCGGGGTGGGATGCCACGAGGAGCAACCTGATCGCTGAGGTCGAGACGACCGAGGAGCCGCCGCGGGGCATTCGCCAGGACGCCACAGGCGTCCATGGCCTGCACAGGCTGGAGGACGGACGAACGGTGCGGGTCGTCGTGACCGAGCAGCAGCTCGGGCCCAGCAGCGAGCCCACCCTGAGCGATCTGAGCGCGGCACTTATCACCGTGTACGGCACCGACTTCGGGATCCACAGTCCCACGTGGATCGCCAGGTTCACCGACATGACACGTCAGGCAGCGGCCTATCGAGTGGGACGAGTCATACTCGCCGGCGACTCGGCGCACGTGCATTACCCGGTGGGTGGACAGGGTCTGAGCCTCGGTGTGCAGGATGCCGTGAATCTGGGATGGAAGCTTGCTCAGGTGGTCAACGAGACCTCCCCGGAGAGCCTCCTCGACACGTATCATGCCGAGCGTCACCCGGTCGCTGCCCGCGCGCTTCAACACACGATGGCTCTGGCTGTGCTCCAGCGCCCGGACGAGCGCATCAAGGCCCTGGTCGACCTGGTGTCGGAGCTGGCGGTCATGGACGAGCCTCGCAAACGGCTCGCCGGGATCATCTCCGGGCTGGACATTCATTATGAGCTCGGCGAAGGTCACCCCTTGTTGGGACGCCGCATGCCCGATCTGGACCTCGTGACCGCGGACGGTCCCTTGCGGGCCTTCACCCTGCTGCACGACGCCAAGCCGGTGCTGCTCAATCTGGCGGAGCCTGGCGGCTTTGACATCACGCCATGGACAGACCGGGTCCAGGTGATCGATGCACAGTATGTCGGCCTGTGGGAGCTTCCGGTACTCGGCGCGGTCAGCGCTCCCAGTGCCGTGCTGATCCGGCCCGACGGATATGTTGCCTGGGTGGGGGACGGCACACACACCGGACTGCGCGACGCCCTGACTACCTGGTTCGGAGCACCGTCCTCCTGAGGTCAGTTGTGGGCCGCTGACCAGCAACGGTCCCCCGTCGAAGGTGGGTGAAGATCGGCCTCCTCCGAGTGCTTGCGCAACCAAGTCCCGAACTGTCCGGGGGGACCGAATCCCGAGGCGAGGAACCAACGGGAAGCTCGCATGCCTTCCACAAGTCGGCTTGTGAGTTCGGGTGTCCAGCCTGGTGATCTTGGCTCACCATGGTCAGTGTCGAGGACCATCATTATGGCTCGGTCGAAGTTCGCGACCGCTCGCAGGGTGGCTTCATACTCGGGCGCCGGTACCTGTCAAGTAGGGCGACCGACCCCGCGAATGGGGGCAGCTGGTTCGTGCCAATCGGACAGTTGGCACGACGCAGCCTAGAGTTGGCCGCAATGCGCGCCGAAGTCACCCTCCACATCGACGCAGCACCGGATGCAGTCTGGAGGCTGGTCAGCGACATCACGAAGATGGGCGATTACAGCCCCGAGGTGATTGAGGCGGAGTGGATCGACGGCGCCACCGGTCCGGCCGTAGGAGCACGGTACCGGGGCCACGTGAAGCGCAACGAGAAATGGCCCGTCCTCTACTGGACCACTTGCAAGGTCACCGAGTGCAAGCTTGGCGAGGTGTTCGAGTTCGCTGTCATTATGCGGGAACGGCCGGTGAACACCTGGCGCTACGAGTTTCGGGCGACCGACGACGGCGGAACCGATGTCACCGAGTCCTTTGACTTGGGCGACAGCCTCTTCACAAAGGTCTGGTACCCACTCGGGGGGTTCCTGCGCGAGCGCCGTAATCGGCGTGACATGCTCCGCACTCTTGAACGGGTCAAGGCCGTCGCAGAGCGACCCTAGGGCGGCCACCCACCCGGCAAACGGGGGCACTGGCGTCCTATTCCTCGGCGAGCGATTCTGCGACCGCGAGAAACTGATGACCGCGAGTCTCTTGGAGCCAGGGAAGGAAGAGGCCAGTCGAGTACGCGCTCAGCAAGCGCCTACTCCCAGATGGCCTGACGGCCACACCCGTTCGGCCTTGAAGGCGCACCCTGTCCCGCCATGCTATGCAGTCGCCGAACAGTAGATCGCGAAGGGGAGGCCGGTGACCCAGCAGTTCGCCACGCAATACGGCCCGTGGGCGCTCGTGGTCGGAGCGTCCGAGGGTGTTGGTGCCACCTTTGCCCGAGCGGTCGCCGAGCGCGGTGTCGACGTCGTGCTTGTCGCCAGGCGGGAGGCGGTGCTCGACGAGGTCGCCGCCGAGATCAGCGCGGCGACCGGTGCTCGCACCAGGACCTTCGCTGTGGATCTGACCGACCCGGGCGCCACCGAGGCCCTTGTTGCCCTGACCGCGGATGTGGAAGTGGGGACGCTCTTCTACTGCGCCGGCGCCGACCCGAACTACGCGACCTTCCTGACTCAGCCGATTGAAGACGCCGTGGCGATGATCCAGCGTAACTGCGTGGCGCCGATCAGGCTGTGCCACCATTTCGCTGGTCCGATGCAGGTCCGGGGGCGAGGCTCCATCGTGCTGGTGTCGTCCGGTGCGGGGCTCGTCGGGGGGGCGAACATGGTCGCCTACGGCGCGACGAAGGCCTTCGACATCGTGATGGCGGAGGCCCTCTGGGCCGAGATGAACGGCACCGGGGTGGACGTGCTCGGCTTGGTGCTCGGGCTCACCGACACCCCGGCCCTGCGGCGGCTGCTGCTCCAACGCGGCCAGCTCGGGCACGCCGATGACCCGATCGCCGGTGCGGCGACAGCCGAGAAGGTTGTCGCTGAGGCGCTCGCCAACCTTTCGAACGGCCCCACCTGCTTTGCCGGCGACGACGTGCGGCTGGGCGAGGCAACCTTCCGCGCGTTGTCACGCAACGAAGCTGTCCGGATGCTGATCACGGCCGCGGGCGGAGCGATGGGTCACGATGAGGAGGCGTCTACCAGTGTCGACCGACCCGGCGCAGGGGACAGCCAGGCGCGGTAGCGAAAGATCGAATCGCGAAGGTCCGAGCGAGTCCGCCAATGGCTGAACCTGGTGGGCAAATCAAGCGGGCACCGCGGCCGGTCGTGCTCCCGGACGAGACTGAGCTGAATCGGCAACTGGACCGCTTGTTCACCCGAATGAAGGGCGGTCGTCTCACTAACGGCAGATCCTGGAGCGAACCGATGCGCCGGACCGCATTCCGTTGGCAAGTACCGGCCCCGAGTCACCATCGATGAGGGCGATCGGGAGGGCGTCGCCTTCGTCTGAGTGGACTGAGCGACGCCTCCGATTCGACTGCTCGGGCCGAGAACATGATCGTTTCCCTACCCCCGGGGCTAGCCCATCCGGCCGAGCGTACGGGCACATTAAAGCGTACGGGCACATCAAATTTTGAAACTGGTGAGCGAAAGAACGTTGCCATCGAGGTCCTTGAACCAGGCGACGTGATGACCACGGGGCGTCGTCCAGATGCCCCTTTCGTCCTGCTCCATGCCGTCGTAGCGAGTGAACGTGACTCCCCGGCTCACGAGGGTGTCCACGGCGGCATCGAGGTCGGGGACTTTCCACCCAGCGATCGTGAAGGGCTGGGGCTGATGATTGTCGACTTGGGTCAGGCGCAACATCGTCCCACCCGAGTCCAAGCTGATCGCAAACGGGTTCTCATCGATCACTTGAAGACCAAGAAGCTCGCCGTAGAAGGCGCGGGCCGAGGCGAGGTCACTGACTGGAATGAACGCCATGAATGGAGCCCCGGCGAGCATGGCCCGAATCGTACCCATCGGCTGCGGAGGGTCGAACGCAATGCCCCACTCACACGTGCCGATCGTGGCACCCAGTACCGGATAACTGGGGTTGGTCTACCCAGGTCGAACTTCTTGCCACGGGACAACGGGCTATCGCTGGAACCGTCCCCCGAATAGCCGGTGCATGCGATTCGAGTGGTGGCAGCCGGAGAGGCTCTCTTGGACCCGGCAGTTACGCGGCGCCTCATTGCGGAGTTCGTGGCTCGTTTGCACTGAACTCGCCCGGGGTGGCAGCAACGCTGAGATCGCGCCTCTATGTCAGCGAGGCGACCGTCAAGACCCACGTCGCGCGCCTCCGGATGTGGCTGGCTGTACGAGACCGGCTACAAGCAGTGATCTATGCGCATGACCTGGGGTGGCCGGACCCATTCCTGCATCATTGGCCGGGTGCTTCAGGAGCCGGTTGAGAGGACGGCGTTGAGCACGATGTGCTCGCTGAATGATGACCCATCGACTTGGAACCCGAAACACCCCGGTCCCTTCACGTACGTACCCGAAGGCTGTTCCCGCCAGCCGACGAAGGTGTTCGAGGTCGGTCCTGGTGGAATCACGATCGCTCCAACGGTCGCATCTCCCAAGGCCGCCACAGGTCCGTTGCCATCGAGCTGCTTGCCGCGCACGATGATCCACCCCGAATAGTGAGGACTGATTGCCCAGTCCGTCTTGAGCCCGTACCAACCCGCGACATTGGAGCGGGCGAGGTCCACGATCCCGTGCAGAAGGTCTCCGGATTGCCCGATGATCGCCGTGACGAGTCCCTTTCCAATTGCAACCCCAGCCATACCGGGATGCGCGACGATTGCGCCGGTTGAGGCCGGACAAGTTCCTCGTGCCACCGTGGGGAGCCGCATCGGGCGACGCCGCAGCGAAGCTGGGACACGAAGACGACAGGTTTCGCCGCCACTGGGACACGGGCCCGGATACGTCGAAGGGACGACAAGGGCCGGGTTCGTCGACGTCGCGGCGGATGAGCTTCCCGCTGCCATTGGTGCACTCGAACACACCGCAAGTGCCATCGACAGCAGGGCGAAGCCGGCGAGGCCCTTGCTGCGCTGCCTCGGTTGATTCCGTTCGGGTCGCATGGCTCCTATAAGGCTGAGGCTACGCCGCCCGCACCTTGCATGCAGCCGATTCCACGACGCTCAACCGCACCTGTTCGCCGGGACTGGAGCCGTTGTCGCCCGGTGCTTCACGCAGGGCCCAGATTCAGACCGGCAGGGTGGGCGTTGTCCTGAGCACCTGGCTCGTCGGACAGCGTGGAAATGCCCCGTGGGAATCCAGGTGGAAGCCGAATAATGGCCCATGACAAGCCGAATACTGGCCCATGACAAGCGACGTGCAGGTGGTCAGCATCTTCAGTACAGACGACCCGCGGCCATCAAGGAATTGCTGTTCGAATGGAACGATGTGTTCGACATTGACGTGTCTCCAGCGGCATCCGCAGCAGAAGGTCTTCGGATTGGCCCGGACGTCTTCGGCCGCTTGCCCCGAATGCAGGGTTAGATCGGGCGCTGTCCGAGAACGCCGGGGGAGGGCACTCTATGTATCCCGTTATCTGTTCGGACCTGGCCGGCGCCGGCCTTGAGAGCCCGCCCATAAACTTGTTGGATGGCCAGGCGCCGGCAAGTCACCGTTCCGCCGCATGCCCCCGAAACGAGCACTGACGCGGCGACACGCCCCCTCGTTCGAGCCCTCGCCCTCACGACGTTCCTTCTGTGGCTCGGGGCCAGCGCGATCCTCCCACTACTTCCGGAGTACCTGCGGCATCGTGGTGCGACCGATGCCCTTGTCGGATTGGTCATGGCCTCCTACTTCGCCGCTGCACTGGCTTGCCAGTACCCGGCCGGACGACTGGCTGACAAGGTTGGGCGGCGACCGGTGCTCGTGGGAGGGCTGCTGACATATGCGATCGGAAGCTTCGGTTTTCTTGCCCCCGTGGGACCTGCGGCTGAGATCGGTCTCCGCTCGTTACAGGGCGCGGGCGCCGGTGCAGCCGAAGTTGCTGCATTGGCCATGGTGGCGGGAAACGTGGCCCTGGGACGGCGTGGACGAGCCTTCGCCTCAATCTACGGCGCTCAGTTGGCGGCCATGGCCGTTGGGCCACTTGTCGGGAGTCTCATCGGCTTGTCAGCGATGAGCGTCGTGTTCATCATGGCGGGCACAATCGCCGTTGCCGCCTGTCTTCCATCGATGCCAGGTGGCGTAGTGGCCCGAGCAGACGCGACGTTCACGGCAATCGACCGACAGAGCAATCGGGGTCTGCCACGGCTGAACCGATCACTTATCGGAGCGTTGTGCACGGCGGGTGCCTTGGGACTCACCATCGGCGTGTACGAGTCGTGCTGGACCTTGCTGCTCGAATCACACCACGCCCACGACTGGCAAGTAGGACTGAGTTGGACTCTATTCGCCGTACCCTTCGTGGCCATGGCCCGACCAGCTGGTTGGCTGGCCGACCACTCCGACCGCAGATGGCTTGTGGTCGGCTCGCTGGCGTCGTCGGTCTTCTTCTGTTGCATCTATCCCTTCGTCACCAACCTGACCCTGCTGCTCGCACTCGGCGGCCTTGAAGCCGTAGGGCTGGCAGTGGCCCTGCCCTCGGCGCAGTCGTTGTTGACGCAGAACTCGGCCGAGGGAGAACTCGGCCGCGTTCAAGGGTTGTTCTCCTCAAGCGAAACTGCAGCTATCGCCCTGTCTGCTGGCGTTGCCGGAGTGCTGTTCGGTCTGGCTCCTTGGGCACCGTTCGTCGCCGGGGCCGCGGGAGCGGGTGCATTGGCTGTCTGCCTACCGGCGATCTGGTGGCCGGTCACCGGAAGAGTGAGGCACGTCGCGGCCGGGGACCACGCCATGACTGCTTATGGAGCTACCTTCCAGGAGGTGTGACCTACCTAGAGTGGGTCCGCACTCCCGACCTCAGGGGTTCGAAGACAGCTGGATCACGAGAGGCCACCAGTCTTTGGCGTTCTCCCAGCTGGCGAAGTCGTCGGTATGTACGATCCCGGCGCCAAGCCGCCCGCCTAGGTGATCGGTCAGAGTGGTCTTGCCCGAACCTCGATGTCCGTCGATCCCGATCACCTTGGTCGACTCGGCGTGTGGGAGCCGCGACTTGACGATCGATTCCAGGTCGAACACTTGGGGGAACCCATCTGAGAGAGCCCCTCGCCTTGAATCGCAAGGACGTTACCGCCCTGCGGCACCACGGGGACGCCACGGGCGACGCGACCCCAGCTTCAGAGTAGGGTCGGCTCAGGTTGGTCGCAGACCGTCGCTCAGACTCACGCTTCAATCTGTTGCTCGCTCTGGAACGGACAGCCTGTTCTAGTCGGCTCGAGAACAAGGAGAACCAGATCATGGCGAATAGGGGCAAGACGCAACTGCTCATAACGTGGGTGGCCACTCCCGACAAGGTGTCCGAGATGGATCGACTGGTTGAGAGTCATGGCACGTTCATGGCCAAGACCCATGATCGCGAGGGTTCCAACGCTCTGCTGAGTTACGACCTCGCCAAGGGCCCCGAGTTGCAGAACCCGCTCGACCCGAGCTCCAAGAGCACGGGCAACACTCGCTATGTCCTTAGCGAGGTCTACGACTCGCCAGCGGGGATCGAGAATCACTGGCGCCTGTCCCAGGAGTCTTGGAGTGACTTCGGCGCGATGGTGGAGATGCTCGCAGGCTGCAACACGCAGACGCTGCATGGTGGCTCAATCGCTCAATCCCTCTGGTAGGCGCTGACTCGCCGAAACCGCGCCCGAGCCTCAAACTCGGGTGTGGCGATGCGGTCACGCTGGGTGTCTGGTGCGAGTTGCGGAGGGGTGAGATCCTCGGACTTGAGCGTCGCGACGTCGATCCGCTGCACAGAACCATTCGAGTGGAGCGGACAGCCACTCAGGCCAAAGAGGGATTACTGCTCGGACCCGAAAAGACCCAGGCAGGTGTGCGTACGGTCAAGGTGCCGCCTCACGTGCTGAGTGACCTTCTGACCCACCTGGACTCCAAAGTTGCTCCTGACCCCACTGCGCCGCTCCTGGTCGGTCCAAAGGGTTCCCGGCTGCGACCGGCCACCCTCGACAAGGCATAGGGTATTGCCAGAACCGAACTCGCGATACCGAACGTGCATTTGCACGACCTCGCACATGCCGGGCTTACCTGGGCTTCTACTCAGGGCGCCACGATTGCTGAAGAATGAGGCGCGGCGGTCATGCCAGCCCCGCTGCCGCACTTCGCTATGAGCACGCGACGCAAGACCGTGACGCGGCCGTCGCTCACGCTCTCGGGACTCGCTCAAGAGGCTCAAGTGGCGCGGATTGCCAGTGCACGCGCGATGAAGCTCGCGACTTCGCTTCGAGAGGGTTGGCGAAGCGACGGACTACCAGCACGTCTTGTTGGAGCGGGCGGATGATGCAGGTGTCGTACTGCCCGAAGACCCAAGGGCGACTAGTGGATTCGCAACGGACCGGAAGCGGCCGTGACCCTGCCCCCGTACGGCACACCCTCCACCGCGAGCGGTCTAACTGGGACAGTGGAATTGTCACGTGCGTGTGTGACTACAACAAGCACAGCTGTTATGCCTGGAGTGTCAAGCAGCCGCCACCCCCGGCGACCCTTGCCCCGACTTCATCGCCGAGCCGGTCGTCTGGCGGATGACTTGCAGCCACCAGCTCAGCCGAGGAGAGCGATGAGCACCACACGGAATCCGAGTCTGGCTGCGGAGCTGACAGTGGGCCGCAGAGACTCGCCTCCGAGGGAGTGGGTCGTGGCCGCACTCCTCTTCGGCTTGATGCTCACAGAAGGTCTCCGAGAGGGTGGATTCTGGCGTGCCGACGCCTTTGTCGTGGCGATCGCCTCCGCCGCGCTCCTCGTCGTCGCCGTCATCGTGGCGCCACCCGACCGGCGCAGCGCCGCAGTGATCGTCGGCGTCGTCCTCTTGGCTCTGTGGTGGCTGGTGCGTGCGGGCACGTCCGGTTCTCTTGCACAGTTCCTTCCGCTCGGCGCGAGCCTCCTGGCGTTCGCGGCGGCATTCGCGGCGGTGCGACCGCTGAGGGGACGAGCCCGCGAGGCAGCCGGTCTTGGCATCGCGTGCCTCGGGGCGGCCGGCGCGCTCGTTGGCTTTGCAGGCCTGATCTGGCGTTGGTACCCGATGGCCATGCCCGCTCAGGGTTTGTGGCGACTGTCGTCGACCCTCACCTACTCGGACGCAGCCGGGCTGGTCCTCGGAATGTGCCTTCTCATCGCGCTCGGGACGGACATGTACCCACCGCTCGCCCGGGTGGCGGTGTGCCTGTGCGCCGGTGGACTTCTGGCCACGCAGAGTCGTGGCGCCTATGTCGCCTTCGCCTGCGCCTGTGCACTCGTTCCCTGGCACCGCTACGTCCGTTCTCTCGTCCCGCTCCTCGCCGGTGCGGGACTCGGCCTGGCGGCGATCGTCTCCTCGCCGAACACGGATCACGTGCTGTGGCTTGGGGGAGCACTGGTGGTCGCGACGGGTGCCTCGGCGCTCGTACGCCTGGACGTTCGGCCGTCCGGCATCGGCAGCCGGGCACGGGTGGTCATCGCTGTCCTACTCCTGCTCGTGGTCGCAGGGGGCTCGGCGCTCGTCCACCACGAGATCAGCCTGAGGGCCCTCGCCCCGAGTAACCAAGACCGTTCGGTGGAATGGTCAACAGCCCTGCATCAATGGCGTACCGCACCGTTGGTGGGCGTGGGACCCGATCGCCTGCTCGAGTTCGATGCGCCGGACGGCACCTATGCGCACTTTGTGCACAATGAGTTCCTCCAGATTGGCGCCGACACCGGTGCGATCGGCGTCGCGCTCCTCGGGTTCTCGGTGATTTGTGCGGTACGTGTGACAGAACGACGAACTGACGTGTTATCTTCCTGCGCGGTATCGGCTTTGGTGTGCTGGACGGTTGCTGCGGCATTCGACTTCAACTGGCATCTCACCTTCGTGGGTCTCCTCGGGGGGTGGAGCTTGGGACTCGCGAGCAGGAGGTCATGAAGGTGAACAACGCAATCAAGGCGGTCATCGTGATCGCCGGTTCCGCTGCGCTTTTCGGGTTCATGTATCCGATGGCGGGAGGCTCCGTCGACAACCTCATCGGCTCACAGCACGCAGTCGGGAATTGCAGCGCCACCGCGTTCGGCCACACCGTCGGGGGCCAGAGCACCGTCGGGGGCCAGAGCACCGTCGGAGGCCAGAGCACCGTCGGCAGCCAATCGAACGTCTGCGGCAGCGCACACAGCCAGGGCCTTCATAGAGGGCATAACTGAGACCCAGAAGCGGCTGTGGCGACAACCCGGAGCAGCTCGCGAGCAATGCCAAGCGGTAGGTCGATGACGGTGAGCGCGCCCTTTCGGCACCAATAATTGCGCCGATACCAAGCGGGTTCTCGGTATCCCACACGCCGGAACTGCGCGTCCCTCCGCAGCTTCTAGAGGGGCTGCGACAGAATCTGGGCCGGCCAGCCCTCGACGGAGACGACCTCATCTGGCCTGAATCCCTGGCCCTGGTAATAGCGACTCAGTTGACCGTTGCCCCCGGCCCAGCAGTCGACACGGAGTTGTGCTGCATCTTGTCTCTTGCCGAGATCCTTGGCGTGCTCTAGGAGAACCGAACCCACTCCTTCACCAACGTGTTTCCGTGAGACGAGGAGTAGCCCGACGTACAGCTCGCGTATAGGGCTTGGTGGCACGTAAGTCGGAGGGGTGGCCTGAACGATGAGCGTCCCGACGGGGTCGTCGCCAATGTCACAAACCCACAGTCCGTCGGCGTTGGCCATCTCCTTGACCGCAGCGACCTTGACCAGATCGCCCGACCAAGGCTCTTCACCCCATTGACCGCCCAGACCTCTTGCGGTCAGCCAAAGGACAGCCTCGTCAAACAGCGCGAGCAGTATTTCCCAGTCCGCGGGGTGACCCCGTCGAACGGTCGTAGCTGAACTCGCCATTCTCGAAGGCTAGATCCGGGTGGTGCCATATCGCCGGGACCGGGGACACGTGGGTGATTCCGTCGGGGACTCGCGGCGGCGCGCTGCGGAACCGCTTGGGTCAGCTGCATGAGGGCTATCAGCACGCCCCCGAAAACCGTGACGCAATCGTCGCCCAGTACTACAGCGAAAAGGCTGAGATACGGCTACACGCGGATTATCCCGCCCTCTCGGTTCGTCCCGTGGTATCCCCGAGCAAGTCCAAGACCTCACCAATGGTCCGTTCTCGACCGATGACTTCTCCCGTCAGGCGCCGGGGTGGCGTGGCGGCTGTTCACCACGCCGACGATGCGCTCGGAGTACCGGCCGCCGTTGGGCCCGCCGTACACGGTCAGCGAGAAGCAGACCGCCCCACAGGTTGACCTCAGCAGCGACCTGGTGGATGGAGAGGATCCACTTGTGCGCCTCGACGAGCGTTGTCGGGGTGGTCCGCCAGCTGTTCGACCATGCGGGCCTGAGTCGCCGCGATCTCGTCCAGCAGCTCGCATAAGGCCGCCTCCGCCTCTGCGGTCATGGCCTGGTCAAGGCCGCCGCGTCCGGGCTCTTGGTGGGCATCACTCAGGCGGCTCCCCACAGAAAACGCGGGAGGCGCAAGGGGTCGTCGATCACCCTGCTTTCGCCGTCGAAGACCATGGCGGGCCGTGTGTCGGACGTGAAGGAGGGCCAACCCGGATCGCCGTCGGTCACGAAGTCAACCCAGGCCCGGTGCATCAGGTCCGCCAATTCCTGAGGAGGGTCGGACCCCAGGGCGTTCTCCACCCCCTTGGCGTCCAGGTTGTCGAACGCAAACGGAATATCCACGCAATGGGCTGCTCCCAGAATTCCGCCCATAGCCGGTGAGCGCCAGGCTGACTGGTACAGGTAGGTGCGGCCGTGGGCGCCCGTTCGCGCGTCGCAGAGCCCCTCGGTGGGCACCCGGAACAACCTGTCGGTTGAGGCCTGGCCGATGACTTCTGCGCCCGTAGCAGTGGGCAGGGCAGCGCGATACGCCCGCACGTCCTCGACAGTGAGCCCCGTGTCCTGCAGCGCGCGGTCGGCAGCGCCGTCATCGATGGCACTGCCCAACAAGGAGAACACCATGTTGAACTCCTCTGTCGTCGTTCCGGCCAGGAGATCGCACGAGTTTCCCGCACCTCTGCGCACCGCCTCGAGTGGATTGCACGGCACCAGGTCCCCGTCGACGTACGGAGCCAATGGCAGCATGCCCCGCCCCACTTGCGCGAACGCCTGGAGGTCCGGTGTGCCGCCGGGACCGACGGGCATCAGACGCGCTTGGGCTTCCAGGAGCCTCTCGACGGGTACCTCGTTGAGGTCGCGCCGGGTCAGCAGCGTCCCGAGATCGTTGGCGAGGGCGCGGGCGGTCTCCTGCGCTTGCTCGTCCGTTCCCACCAGTTCCACTGGTCCACTCATGCAGATGGCGCGTCGCAGGAGCCCGGCTGCACGGGGAGTGGACAGGAGGAGCGCGGCCGCCACTCCTCCGGCGGACTGTCCGGCGACCGTCACCGTTGCCGGGTCGCCGCCGAACGCCTCGATGTTGCGTTGCACCCATTCCAGGGCGGCCAGCCAATCGAGGACGCCGCGGTTGCCGCCCCCGTCCTCTACGGGCAGAAAGCCCTCGATTCCCAACCGGTAGTTGATGCTCACGAGCACGACGCCGTCACGGGCGAAGCGCTCTCCCCGGTACCAGGGGCTGGCGTTGCACCCGGCGAAGAACCCCCCACCGTGGATCCACACCAGCACGGGCAGCTCCGAATTGCCGGGGTCCGGCGTGAACACGTTGAGGTTGAGGCAGTTGTCCCCTTGGACCAGGGGCTCGGGGATCAGGGTGAACTCCTGGTGCGGTTGGAGGGCGGTGGCTCCATACCCGAGGGCCTCACGGGTCCCCTCCCAGCTCTCCGGCGGCTGTGGCGGCGCGAACCGGCCCTCGCCGACTGGTGGCGCCGCGTAGGGAATCCCGAGGAATGCGACGGCACCCTTCTCGACCGCGCCCTGGACCTTCCCCTGCTCGGTATTCACAACAAGTTCCATCGGGCCCTCCACTCTGTTCCATTGCATGCTCGCCCCCGCCCGGTGTGCCCGCACCTGCGCGGTGAACGCTCGGTGCCGGGCCGCGGACGCTACAGCGTGGTCGTGCTCCGGAGCCGGATGTCGCGTGACGACGCGCCAACGAGGATCTCGACGTCGCCGCGCTCGATTTGCCAGCGGTTGTCGTGCTCGTCCCAGTGACGAAGGGCCTGCTCGGTGACCGGTAGGCGCACCCGTGTCGTCTCGCCCGGATCCAACCAGACCTTCTCGAACGCCTTCAGTTCCTTTTCGGGCCGTTCAATACGGGACTCGGGCCGGCGCACGTACACCTGGACCACCTCGGCTCCCGGCCGATCGCCGGTGTTGGTGACATCGACCTCCACGACCACGTCCATTCCGTCACGCCCGAGGGTGAGATCGCCGTAGGTGTATGTCGTGAACGAGAGGCCGTGACCGAAGCAAAACAGCGGGTCGACATCCCTCGTGTCGTAGTGGCGATAGCCGACGAGCATCCCCTCGCCGTAGCGCAGGGTCTGGCCGTCTCCGGGATAGAAGGGAAAGGCAGGCGTGTCCTCCAAATGCACAGGCAAAGAGGTTGGCAGCCGTCCCGTGGCGTCCACGTCACCGAAGAGCACGTCGGCGAGGGCGGTGGCCCCCTCCTGCCCGGAGTACCAGACCTGGACGATCCCGGCCACGTCGTCTGCCCAAGGCATCTCGACCGGTGCGCCGCTGTTGACGACGACCACGGTGCGCGGGTTGGCCGCCGCCACAGCCCGGACCAGCGCGTCCTGGTCGCCCGGCAGTCGCAACGTGGTCCTGTCCTTGCCTTCGCTCTCCCATCGAGAGTCGGTACCAACGACGACCAGCGCCACATCAGAATCCCGGGCTGCGCCCGCTGCGGCTGCCACAGCGCCCTGGGGCGACCGGAAGGCTGCACCGAACGAGACGGCTGCCAAGGGAAGCTCGCCGCTCTCGACCCGAAAGTCCACGGTCATCGTGTAGGGGACGCCCTCGACCAGCTCCACCGCAGCGGTGACCTCTTCCGTGGCCAAGCCGAAATAGTCCTCGCCTAGTGGGGCGTCGACGGTGTCCAGAAGCAACGCGTCGTCGACGGACAGTCGGGCTCTGCCGATGGCGCCCAGACCGAAGTCCCAGATGCCCGTCCGATCCGGGGTGAACACAGTGGTGGCCCGAGCCCGGAACATCCCCGGGGTGAGGCTCGGGTGGGGAGCGCCGAGCCAGACCAGGCGTGAAACGGTGAAGACGTTGCCATGGACCGGCTCGGCGTCCGGCTCGTCGGACGCGAAGTAGGCGACCGCGATGCCCTCGCCTCCGTCCTTCGTGTGCAACCCTGACGGCCCGAGAGGGGGGACGGTGCCCGGGATGATGCAGCCCGGCTCGTAGCTGACATCGGTGCTCCCGGCCCGCGCGGTAAGGGCCTGGAGCGGCGAGCGTTCGTAGGGGAGGGTGACCTCGGCCGAACCGCCTCCCTGAGGGCATAGCCGTGCCGCCGCGGGTCCGACCACGGCGAGACGCGTCATGGTCGCCGGGTCCAGGGGAAGCAGGGAGGACTCGTTCTTCAGTAGGACCATTCCTGCCGCAGCGGCTTGGCGTGCCACTGTCGATCGTTCCTCGGTGGAGCGGCGCACCACCAGTGGGTGTGAGCCAAGCCGCTGCAAGAGCCGCACTATGCGATCGGCTGCGTCGCTTACGGAATCGGCGCTCACGGTCCCCTGGGCGACCGCGTCGACCAGGTGTGGACCCAAGAAAGAGGCCGGCCCCGGCATCTCGAGGTCCAGCCCGGCGCCCAGCGCGGCCGTGCCGCGCGTGCCGAACCAGTCGGAAACGACGGCGCCCTCGAATCCCCACTCCTGTTTCAGGACACCGAGGAGGAGGTCCCGGTTCTCACTGCAAAATTCCCCGCGGAGCTTGTTGTAGGCCGCCATGACCATGCAGACACCGGCTTCCCGGACTGCCGCTTCGAAGGGCACGAGGTAGATCTCGCGCAACGGGCGCTCGTCGATCTCGACGTCAATCGACATTCGCTCCAGTTCCTGGTCGTTGCACACGAAGTGTTTGATGGCGCAGCCGACGCCCCGGCTCTGCACGCCCTGTACGTAGGCGACGGCCATGACGGCACTGAGCACGGGATCCTCGGAGAAGCACTCGAAGCTGCGCCCACCAACCGGGTGCCGGTGGATGTTGACCGTGGGGGCAAGCAGGACACGGGCACCCTTGTCGAGCGCCTCGTCGCCCAACACCTCGCCGATCTCGCGCACCAACTGGGGGTCCCAGGTGGCCCCGAGCGCGGTCGCCGACGGCAAGCAGGCCGAGATCTCTCCCCAGCGGGCTCCTCGTGCGCCGTTCGGCCCGTCGGTCACATGGAGACCATCGAGACCCAAGGCGACGACACCGGCGGTGTGCCACCAGCCGACCCCGACGGTCAGGGTCGCTTGATCCGCGAGGCTCAGCCGCTCGGCCCCCTCGCCGGTGGGGCCAGGGCCGGCATCGACATTTCCCTTCACCTCGGCCATGGACGCCTCTCCGCTACCCCGGCTGCCAACCCCGGCTATCTCGACGCATCGCCGATGGAAGGCGCGATGTTAGGAGCAACACTTACACGTGTCAACACACCTCGCCACGCCGCAGAACGCGGTGGGAGCACGACATCAGCCGGCGTGCGGTCTCCGGACGCGGGTCCTATGCGGACTCTCGTGGGATGACCGTCGCCATGCCCATCGCCGCGGGGGGCCGCCGCCGCCCCTCCAACATGGCGAGGAGAACCTCGGCGATCTGGCCTCCGAGGTCCCCGATGTCGATCGATGTCAGAGACGGCTGGGTCAGCGCGGCGAAGTTGAGGTTGTCACAACCCATCACGGCGATGTCGTCTGGAACGGAGATGCCTGCGTCGCGAAGGATCTGCAGCACGATCAACGCATACTCGTCGTTGTAGACGAACGCAGCGTCGACGGCGGGCTTCTTGCGCGCAGCGGCGATGATTGGGTCTCGCGCTGCGTCGGAATCCATCGGCACGCTGATTGTCCGCAGCCGCCGCTCGTCGAACACCCGACGAACGCCGTCGAGACGTCCGGCGGCAATATCGACCAGTCGTGGGTCGTCCGGCATGACGGCAAGCAGACGGCTGTGTCCTTGCTGAACCAGGTACTTGGCAGCGGCCTCCCCGACCGACTCCTGCGAGTAGCGCATGCGGGCGATCGACTTGCCCGGACCATCCCCGACGGCAAGCACGCATCGAGTCCCGTTCAGCTCCAAGGTCTTCACGATTCGCGGTGAGAGCAGTGGACCGGGCGCGACAACGGCAACCGGCTGGATACGTTCGCAGGCCCGGCTGAAGGCCGTGAGCGACGGTGTACCCGTGAAGTCGACAAGCGGCGTGTAGCCCGCCGCGGCCACCCGGAGAGTCAGAGTGTCGATCACCTTTGCCAGGACCGGGCCCGGGGTCGCACCCACCATGACGATGAGAACGATGTCGCTCTCCTTCGTCTTCAGCATCCGGGCATGCTGGTCGGGCATGTAGTGGAGTTCCTCGACGGCCTTCCAGACCCGTTGCTGTACCTCGAGCGAGATCCGCTGCCGGGTGACGTCGTTGAGGACGTAGCTCACCGTTGCTCGGGACACTCCCGCGGCACGGGCCACGTCGTGGCTGGTCGGACGACGCGTGGGTGCCAATTCTTCTCCTCTCGGCCTGAGTACCTTAGTCGGACCGACACGATGTTGACACGAGTAAGTACTGGCTATACCGTGTCAGTCGCTCCCCGGCGACCGCATGACCCGGTCGCAACGGAATCGAGGCGGAACTCACCGTCACGGAAAGGAAGCACGACATGCGCAGATCGCTCACGGCGATCCTTGCCGCTTTGATGACGATCACCGGCCTCGTCCTTGGGGCACCTGGAATCGCCGACGCCGCCGTCAACAACCATTCTGGCGCGGGGGTTACCCCGACGAGCATCAAGCTCGGTATCACCTACCTCGATGCGGCGGCCATCCGCAACATCGTCAATCTTGATCCCGGCAATTTCCTGGTCGCCTACACCGCGCTGATCAAGCAGATTAACGCCAAGGGAGGGATCAACGGCCGCAAGATCGTGCCGGTATTCGAACCGATCAATCCCATCGGGACGGCTCCAGCCGCCACCGCGTGCACCGCGCTCACCGAGGACCAAAAGGTGTTCGCCGTCATCGGGTTCTTCCAGGCCGCCGATACAACCTGCTACGTCACAACGCACGACACTCCGTTGATCGGCGGGACGCTGAGCAATGCACAGTCGTCACAGGCCAAGGCCCCATGGTTCAACAACTACCTCTCTGCGAACGATCTCATCCCCAAGGAGATGGCGGCCTTCAAGCAAGAAGGTGTCTTCGCCAATAGGAAGATCGCAGTCGTGGGGGACAGGTCCGACCAACCCGAGGTTGACCTGGTGCTTTCGGCGCTCAAGAAGTTGAAGGTCAAGGTGGTCCAGACCGCCCTCAACGGTGTCCCGGATACCGACCAGGCAGCGACGAATTCGGAGTACGCCGTCATTGCTCAGAAGTTCAAGGCTGCGGGCGCGAACGTGGTCATCGCCGTCGGCGATGGCGGTGTTAGTTGGCCGAAGGCGCTCAACGCGAGCACAAGTTCCTACTTGCCGAGGTTGATCGTGCCGGATGCCCCCGACCTCCAGACCGTCTTGTCCAGCAAGGCCAACTACAACAACGCGGAACTCAAGGGTGCGTTGACCGCCGGCGGCGCACCACCACCTGCGGTGGAGTGGAACGATCCGGCGATGCGTCGTTGCGTCGCCACCGTCCAGGCTGCCGAGCCGAACGCGAAGATCAACAACCCGGTGACGGCGACAGCGTCCACTCCGGTGACGTGGAGCGCCCCGGAGAACGCGTGCCAGGAGTTGGCGCTCTTCGTGGACATCGCCAAGGCCGCCGGCAAGACGCTCAACAACGCGACCTTCAACAGAGGCGGGGAGTCCCTGACACATATCACGCTCCCGGGTGGTGGTGGGACTTACGACTTCGGACAGGGCCACCACGATGGCAACGGGCCGGTGTTCATCTACGAATGGAACGCGGCGGCGAACAAGATGGAACCGAAGGCCACGGTCGGCTAACTGCTCAGCGGTCCACCGAGGATCACGAAGACGTTGTCTGCGACCTGTGACGGTTCAGACGAACTCCGTCAGTTTAGATGACCGGCGACCCTTTATGACCTGCGACATTTGGAGAGCGTGCGACGGAGAGCGGGCGACGGGAATCGAACCCGCGTTCTCAGCTTGGGAAGCTGATGTTCTGCCTCTGAACTACGCCCGCGGGAACCGCGAAACTCTACACGCTGGTCAAACACGACCTCCCAGGACCAGCGAACCCCGCCGCCGCCGAGAGTGGCCTTTGCCGAGGTCCCAACTACGCCCCGAGTGGGCCACCCCACTATCCTCTGGACCGCACTGAAATCCCAGGTGGCGCTCGCAACCCTGCCGCCCCAGGGCTCGAAGTAACCAGGCAGTAACCAAAGACGAGGAGCATTCGTGCCGGTCAGGATCATTCTGGGTATTGGCCTCACCCTCATCGGGTTCGGGATCGCCGCCTTCCGCTTCCACTGGCTGTCCAAGCTCATCCGCTCCGGGAAGAAGGACCCCAACCGGAGCCGGGGCAGTATCCGGCCCAAGGCCGAGGCCGAGGCCGTCGAGGTCGCGGGTCAGCGCAAGCTGCTGCAGTGGACCGTCCCGGGGCTGGCCCACTTCTTCACCATGTGGGGCTTCACCATCCTGCTCCTGACCATCATCGAGGCGTACGGGGCCTTGTTCCAGAAGACCTTCCACATCCCGATCATCGGGACCTGGAACTGGATCGGGGCGATCGAAGACTTCTTCGCCTGCGCAGTACTGGTGGCCCTGGTCGTCTTCGCGATCATCCGCATCAAGAACGCGCCCAGCAGACTGGAGCGCAGGTCCCGTTTCTACGGTTCGCACACCGGGGCGGCCTGGATCGTCCTGCTCATGATCGCCGGCGTGATGATCACGCTCCTCTTGTACCGCGCCGCGCAGATCAACGCCATCGTCGACCCGAAGACCGGGGAGAACCAGTTCCCCTTCGGAACGAGCTGGGGGCCCTTCGCCTCACATGGACTCGCCAACCTCCTCGCCCCGCTGGGTTCGGGGACCAATGCCGTGCTGGCCACCGTCTTCCTCATCCTCAACGTGGCCATCATCTCGGGCTTCATCGTGTTCGTGGCCTACTCGAAGCACCTGCACATCTTCATGGCCCCCATCAACGTGGCCTTCTCGCGCCGGCCACGGGCCCTCGGCGCCCTCTACAGCACGCCCGACATGGACATGGAGAACGTCGACGAGGACACCGTGTTCGGAGTCGGTGAGATCGGCCATTTCACCTGGAAACAGATGCTCGATTTCGCCACCTGCACGGAGTGCGGGCGCTGCCAGTCGGCCTGCCCGGCCTGGAACACCGACAAGCCACTCTCGCCCAAGCTCCTCATCATGGGCCTGCGCGACAACATGTTCGCCTCGGCCAGTCCGCTCATGACCGGCGAGGGCGAGCAGACCGCCCTGGTACCCAACGTCATCGATCCCGACGTACTGTGGTCCTGCACCACGTGCGGTGCCTGCGTGAACGAGTGCCCCGTCGACATCGAGCACATCGACGCCATCGTCGACATGCGCCGCTACCAGGTCCTGATGGAGTCGGAGTTCCCCTCGGAGGCCGGGCTCATGTTGCGTAACGTCGAGAACCAGGGTGACCCCTGGGGTCTCGGCCAGGGCAAGCGGACCGAGTGGACCCAAAGCCTGGACTTCGAGATCCCCGTGATCACCGGGGCCATTCCTGACGACGTCGAGTACCTCTACTGGGTCGGCTGTGCGGGCGCGCTCGACGAGCGAGGTCGCAAGGGCGTGCAGGCCACCGCCCGGATGCTGCACCGAGCGGGTGTCACGTTCGGCATCCTCGGTCCGAAGGAGTCCTGCACGGGCGACCCGGTGCGACGGCTGGGCAATGAGTACCTCTATCAAGAGCAGAGCAAGCTCAACATCGCCACCCTCGACGAGGCGGGGGCGAAGAAGATCATCGCCAGCTGCCCACACTGCTTCAACACGATCAAGAATGAGTACCCGGCACTGGGCGGCAACTACGAGGTCATCCACCACGCCCAGCTTCTCGAGCATCTGGTGCGCGAGGGCAAGCTCGTCCCAGGTTCCGGCTACTCGGGCAAGGTCACCTACCACGACCCTTGCTACCTGGCCCGGCACAACCGGGTCATTCAGGAGCCGCGCACCGTGCTCAGTGCCATCCCCGGCGTCGAGCAGGTCGAGATGCGCCGCTGCAAGGAGCGCGGCTTCTGTTGCGGCGCGGGCGGCGCGCGCATGTGGCTCGAGGAGAACATCGGCAAGCGCGTCAACATGGAGCGCACGGAGGAGGCGCTCGGCACCGGCGCAGACGTGGTGTCGACCGCCTGCCCCTACTGCATGATCATGCTGGACGACGCCGTGCGTGCCCATGCCAAGGAGGACGAGGTCCGGGTGCTTGACCTCTCGCAGCTGGTTGAGGAGTCATTGGGCGGGGCGGTGGCCGCTCCGAGCCCCGCTCCCGAGCCAGAGCCCGAGCCGGCCGGCTGAGCAGTTCGGGCGGGCTCAGGCCTCGGGGACGCTCATCCCGTAGGCCCGCTCGGGAACCAGCGTCACCACCAGCCGGCGGTCCGCCACCATGGCGGCCCGGTACTCGTCCCAATCCGGGTGCTCGCCTTGGCCCAGGCGGTAGTACTCGACCAGTGCGTCCACTGTGGCGTCGCCGGGATCGGCCGCCACCGGCGAGAGGTCGGCCGTGGCCTCGATCACGGTGTACTGGTAGAAGTTGTCTCCCACCACGTAGAGGGAGGCTCTGGGGTCGCGCCGCAGGTTGGCCGTCTTGGCCCGGCCGTCGGTGACAGAGATCCGCAGCGTGTCACCCTCTCCGGGCACGAACATGATGTTGGACAGCTGGGGCCGCCCGTTGGAGCGGATGGTGGCCAGGACCCCCTGCTTGCGGTCCCGGGCGAAGGTGAGCGCCGCGGTCAGATCCATGCTCGGACGGTAGCGGCCAGTCGGACCCGCCGTGACGGGCGGACCCGGACTGGCGCGACTGCGAGCTGGCCCGACGGTCACCCGGTCAGGAGACGACCACCTCTTCCTTGGTGCGGTCGGCCAGCAGGAGGTGGATCAATGCCGCGATGATCGCCCCGACCAGCGGGGCCACGATGAAGAGCCACACCTGGCTGAGCGCCGAGCTGCCGACGACCAGGGCCGGGCCCAGGCTCCGGGCCGGGTTCACCGAGGTCCCGGTGAGCGGGATCCCGATGAGGTGCACCATCACCAGGCCGAAACCGATGGCCACGCCCGCTGCTCCCTGGATGGCGGCCTTGTGGGTGGCGAAGAGCACGACGAGCACGAAGATCGTGGTGAGCACGACCTCGACGAGGAACGCCCCGCCTTCGCTGATGTGCAGGGTCGAATTCTTGCCCCAGCCGTCCGTGCCCAGACCCTGCACGGACTTGGAGTAGAGCGGGGAGGTGGTGAACATCCAGTAGAGGAGGTAGGCCCCGGCGATGCCCCCGGCGAACTGGGCCACGAGGTAGGCCACGCCCTCACCCAGCTTCATCCGGCCCGACGAGATGAACCCGAGGGTGACCGCAGGGTTCACGTGGCATCCCGAGATGGGCCCGATGGCGTACACCAGGGCCACCAACACGAGTCCGAACGCGAGCGCCGTGGCGGCCACGCCGGCCGAGTAGCTCAAGCCGTGAAGGCGGAAGCCGAAGCTCTCGGTGGCGACACCGACCGCAACCACCACCAGCACCAACGTGCCGAGGAACTCCGCCACGAGCTTCTTCCAGTCCAACATGCGAGGGCCTCCTGTCCAGGCGAGGGAATCGGACAGGGGAAGTCTCGCAGCGCGCCCTCAGCAGGACGCGGATGGGTCAGACCGCGGCCATCGCCTTCTCGTCGGCCTCGCGCAGCCGGATGGCCATGGCGGCCAGCATCTTGCGGGCGAGCGACGGCATGGCGTCGAGCAGGCCGTTGAACTGGCGCTGGTCGAGGACCAGCAGCGTCATGTCTGTCTCCGCCACCACAGTGGCCGAGCGCGGCCGCCGGTCGAGCAGGGCCATCTCACCGAAGTACTGCGTCGGGCCCAGAGTGGCCACCTTGCGGTTGTTGCGCCGCACGGCAGCTCGTCCGTCGACGATGAGGAAGAACTCCCGTCCCACCGTGCCCTGCTCGCAGAGCATCTTGCCGGCGGGAACCTCGACCTCTTCGAGCGCCCTCCGGATCTGACGCATCTCCTTCCCCGACGATGTGGAGAACAGCCAGATCTTCGACAGGTCCAGGTCAGGGTGGCTCATGCCCGCACACAGTAGCTCCGCGCCCTGCGGCGCGTCCGCTACACGGCGTCGGCGCCGCGCTCGCCGGTCCGCACCCGCACGACGGTCTCCGCCGGCACCACCCAGACCTTCCCGTCGCCGATCTTGCCGGTGGCGGCCGACGAGACGATGGCGTCGACAACCGATTCGGCGTGCTCGTCGTCGACGAGAACCTCGACTCGGAGCTTGGGGACGAAATCGACCTGGTACTCGGCACCGCGATAGTTCTCCGTGTGGCCGCGCTGTCGTCCGAAGCCCTGCGCTTCGGTGACCGTCATGCCCTGTACCCCGAGGTTCTTCAGCACGTTCTTCACGTCGTCGAGCTTGAACGGCTTGACGACGGCCACCACGAGCTTCATCTCCGGCTCCTCACGATTCGGCGAGAACCCCCGCTACGGGGTGCCACGATACCGACCTGTTCCACCCGCCGGTTCCCGAGTCCCAACCACGGCCCCCGAGTGGCGGGATGGCAGGGGGCGGTAGCCTTTCCCGGTGCCCTCCAACCCGCACGCCGGCCCGGCCGGCGATGACGCGCCGAAGCTGACGCGCTGGGAACGGATCAAGTTCACACTGGTCCGACCCGACAACGAGCCGTCGGACAACGCACCTGACCAGGACCGCACTGCCGAGGACATCGAAGAGGACATCCGGCGGGCGAACGACAAGGAGCGTGCCTGGGGGTTGGTCCTGGGCCCCGTTGCGGCGGCCCTCTCGTTCCTCATCATCGGGACCTTGGTCGGGAATGACCCCAAGGCCGGTGCCAAGAACCACGTGGACCCGTCGCTCTACCACTCGTTGCTGTTCGTCCTGCTGGGGCTGAGCCTCCTGATCTTGGTGACCGCCCTCTGGCGCAAGCGGCTCTTTCTCGGCATCTCGCTGGCGCTCTACGGATTGGCCGTGTTCAACCTGCACTACTGGGGGTTCGGGGTCCCGTTCTTGCTCGCGGGGGCGTGGTACCTGGTCCGGGCATACCGGTTCCAACAGGAGCTCAAGCGGCTCCAGGGGGACGGCGGTGCACCCGGGCGCAAGGGTGGCCCGGCCACCAACGGCTCCCGTCCGCGGCAGAACAAGCGCTACACGCCTCCGTCGTAGCCTTGCGGTCCACGTAGCCTTGCGGTCCACGTAGCCCCGCGGTCCTCGTCGCCCTGGGCAGCCCAGGCGCCGACGGGGTCAGGCTGTGTGCCGTCGGGTGGCGCGCCGTTTGAACAGCAGGGCACTCACGATCACGAGCAGCGCCAACGTCAGGGCGGCCGGCAGTACGAACACCGAGGCCGACGAGTGCTGAGTTTCGACGATGTGAATGGGGGAGACGAGCGCCGGGTCCCCCGGCACGGCGACGGCGGCCACCTTGGTGCCTGGACGGTAGAAGTCCGAGCCGGGGAGCGCTTCGGTGAATCGTGCCCCGTCGAGCGTGTAGGTGCCGTGGCAGGAGTAGCCCGCCGCGTTGGAGCCGCTGCCGCCGAGCATGCCGAGACATCCCGTGACCGTTACCGTCACCGGCGCGCCCTGGTCGCGGAGGCGGTCAATCTGGTCGTTGGAGTGGAATCCCGGCCACCGTGAAGACGACGGCCAGGACGGCCAGGGTCCCCATCACGATGCCGAGGGCGATCTGCCCGAGGCGATGCGCGTCGAACTGCACTGACGCGCCCCGCATCGTGCCGATGCGGCCGGCGCCGTCGATCATGTCCGGTGGTTGTTCGCCGGTGGCGGTGGCGTTCCGGCGGTTCCCAGACGCGTACGGGAGGGGTGTCGTCGTCGTGATGGGCAGATGGTAGCGGTGCGTCGGCAGCACGCAAGAGGGCGGGCGGTGCGCCTTCCGCTCCGTCGCGGTCAGTGTCGTCCCGCCGACCTGGGCCAACCCCGAACGGGCCGATTTCCAGGCGGATTCGGGATTAACGCACTCGAAACACAGCGGTGACCATGCGGAAATCCCCGGCCACCAATCTTGCTCCGGCGGTGCGAAGCCGCCGGAAGTGGCCATGCCGTACCCGGCGCACCGAGGCGTCCTGTGGCAACAGGGCGGTGTCCGGAACGGCACGTGAGTGAGGAGAGTTGGAGTGATCCATCTGATAGCCGCGACGGCATACGTGCCGTATCCCAGTTGGCTCAATCCGGCGGACAACACGTGGCAGATGACAGCCGCCACGTTCGTCGGCCTGATGAGCCTCCCCGGCCTGGCCGTGCTCTATGCGTCGATCGTCCCCAAGAAGTGGGCCGTCAACGTGTTGGCGATGATGTTCGCCGGGTTCTCGCTGGTGCTCGTTGCCTGGTTCTTGTGGGAGTACAAGCTCGGCTTCGGGGCGACGTCGTTCGGGGGAGGTGTGAAGAACGGGGTGCAGACACAGCTGTCGGGCACCGGGACGTGGACGCACTTCTTCGATAACTTCCTGGGGAAGCCGGGTGGCATCACCGACAGCGTCGGTGAGCAGGGGCAGGCCGTGTCCGCAGCGAACACGATCATCCCGTTCCACTTCCCGACGGCGACGCTGGCCTACTTCCAGTTCGTGTTCGCCGCCATCACCCCGCTGCTGTTCCTCGGCAGCATCCTCGGGCGCATCAAGTTCTTTGCCTGGGTCCTGCTCGTCCCGTTGTGGTCGACGTTCGTCTACTGCGTGGACGCCTTCTTGCTCTGGGGTGGCGGCTACTTCGCCCAGGAGGGGGCGCTCGACTTCTCCGGTGGGTACGTCATCCACATGTCGGCCGGAGTATCGGGCTTCGTGGCGGCCTGGGTCCTCGGACCGAGGCTCTTGCGAGATCGTCAGCACGCCTTGCCCAACAACCTCGTGATGGCGGCGGTCGGCGCTGGCATCCTGTGGCTCGGCTGGAACGGCTTCAACGGTGGTGACCCCTACTACGCCGGCGCCAGCGCCGCCGCGGCGGTCATCAACACCAACCTGGCCACCGCCACCGGCGTCCTGGTGTGGATGCTCATGGATGCCTGGCTCACCAAGGAGCGCAAGCCGACGTTCCTCGGTGGTGTCAACGGCATGATCTGCGGTCTGGTTGCCATCACGCCGAGCGCAGGCTGGGTCAACGGCCGGGGTGCTATCGCCGTCGGCGCCATCGCCACGGTCGTCGTCTGGGTGGCCTGGAACTACCTCTCCAAGGTGCCGCCTTTCTCGAAGGTGGACGACGCCCTCGGCGTCATCTACACCCACGGGATCGCCGGCTTCCTCGGCGGCCTGCTGCTGGGTATCTTCGGAGACCCGAACATGATCGAGTACGGCTGCGGGAAGCTGGACGCCGCCGGTCAGGTGTACGCCACCGAACAGGGGACGTACCTGTCTGCACACGGGAGCTGCGTGCCGTTCGGCGTGAACGGCCTCATGTACACCGGATCGGCGCACCAGCTCTGGGAACAGTTCCGGGCGGCCATCTTCGTGATCTTCTGGTCAGCCCTGGTCACCTTCATTCTCATGAAGGTCATTGGCTGGGTCCTCCGTGGTGCCCGCTACAAGGACGAGGTCCTCGAGGTCGGCGACCTCGCCATTCACGGCGAGGAGGCGTTCCCCGAAGAGACACTGGCCATGCGCACCGGGGGTGCCTTCGCCATGGCCGGGATCGACAGCCACGGTGGTGGAGGATCCGGTTCAGAAGAGTCAGCGCCCTCGGGCGGCGATGGGGCCTAGGCCTCGATCACGAGAACGAAAGGAGTTCACACAATGAAGCTGATCGTGGCAGTCCTCAAGCCGTTCAAGCTGGACGACGTCAAGGAGGCCCTCAAGTCCAAGGGTGTTCAGGGCATGACCATCACCGAGGCCCAGGGCTTCGGCCGCCAGCGGGGCCATACCGAGGTGTACCGCGGTGCGGAGTACGAGGTCGACTTCGTCCCGAAGCTCAGGGTCGAAGTGCTCATCGACGACGCACAGGTCGACGAGGTGGTCGACGCCATCGTGGCGTCGGCCGCCACCGGGAAGATCGGTGACGGCAAGGTCTGGGTGATCCCGGTCGACACCGTGGTGCGCGTGCGCACCGGCGAACGCGGGACCGACGCGTTGTAGGGCGAGCCGGTTCTTGTGCAGCGGTCGGGTGGGCCGGGGTGCGGCGAGGCACCCCGGCCCTCCGCCTGTCCGGGGTTCGGTCAGGCCGGGGGACGGTCGGCCTGACGGGCCACGGAGGCCGCCGCGGCGGCCGCCGCCTCGGGGTCGCCGAGGTAGCCGGCCGAGCGCACCGTGAGGTCGTCCTCGAGCAGCATCCGGTAGGGGATGCCCGTCGGGACCTCGAGCTCGGTCACGGCTTCGTCCGCGATGTCCTCGATGTGCTTGCGCAGCGCCCGGATGGAGTTGCCGTGCGCTGTCACGAGCACGGCGCTCCCCGTCGTCGCTGCGGCGCGCAGGTCGAGCACGATGGCCGACTCCCAGTAGGGGAGGACCCGGCGCACCACGTCCTTCAGGCACTCGGTGCGCGGGATCTGCCCGGAGTCGAGGTCCCGGTAGCGTGGATCCTCCGAGACGTCGTAGGGGTTGCCGGCCGAGAGGGACGGCGGCGGTGTGTCGTAGCTGCGCCGCCAGGCCAGCAGCAGCTCGGCGCCGAACTGCTGCTTGATCTCGGCCTTGTTCTTACCCTGCAGGTCTCCGTAGTGGCGCTCGTTGAGCCGCCAGTCGCGCCGCACGGGCAGCCAACTCCGCCCGGCAGCGGCCAGCGCCAGCTCCGCGGTGTGGATGGCCCTGGTGAGCACCGAGGTGTGCAGCATCCGCAGGTCGAGCCCGTCGGCGGCTTCGGCCGCCAGGAGCTCGCCGGCGGACCGGGCCTCCGCCTCGCCCGTCGGGGTGAGGTCGACGTCGACCCAGCCGGTGAAGAGGTTCTCCGCGTTCCAGGTGGACTGGCCGTGGCGCAGGAGGACGAGGTCGAGCACGGTCCGATCGTACGCGGGCTGGCCGTCGGCGCGGCAAATTACCTCTCTGAACTGGGAAGACGTACCGGGTATCCCGGCAGCACTACTCACCTCAGGTTTCTTGACACGAGTAGACTCAACTTTGCTATAGTGATAGTGCGCATTTGACGACTGAAGGACAGACGCCAAGGAGCGGCTCGGACAGGGCAGCTGCCGGAGCGGCAGAGAGACAGACGACGGGAAGGACGACACAGACATGGCCAAGGCCGTAGGAATCGACCTGGGGACCACCAACTCGGTGGTGAGCGTGCTCGAGGCGGGCGAGCCCGTCGTGATCCCCAACGCCGAGGGTGGCCGCACCACCCCATCGGTGGTGGGCTTCTCCAAGACGGGAGAGGTGCTCGTCGGCGAGGTGGCCAAGCGCCAGGCCATCACCAACCCCGACCGCACGATCCGCTCGGTGAAGCGGCACATGGGGACGAGCTGGACCGTGGACATCGACGGCAAGCCGTACACGGCCCAGGAGATCTCGGCCCGCATCTTGGGCAAACTCAAGCGCGATGCCGAGTCCTACCTCGGCGACACGGTGACCCAGGCTGTGATCACCGTGCCCGCCTACTTCGACGACGCGCAGCGCACGGCCACCAAGGAGGCGGGTGCCATCGCCGGCCTCGAGGTGCTCCGCATCATCAACGAGCCCACGGCAGCCGCACTGGCCTACGGGCTCGACAAGGAGGACACCGACCACACGGTGCTGGTCTTCGACCTGGGCGGCGGGACGTTCGACGTCTCGGTGCTGGACATCGGCGAGGGTGTCTTCGAGGTGAAGTCGACATCGGGCAACACCAAGCTCGGAGGTGACGACTGGGACGACAAGGTCATCGAGTGGCTGGTGACGGAGTTCAAGAACACCGAGGGCGTCGACCTGTCTGCTGACAAGATGGCCATGCAGCGCCTCAAGGAGGCCGCCGAGAAGGCCAAGATCGAGCTGTCCTCGGTGCAGGACACCCAGATCAACCTGCCCTTCATCACCGCCACGTCCGAGGGGCCCAAGCACCTCGACCTCAAGTTGACCCGGGCCAAGTTCAACGAGCTCACGGCCGACCTCGTGGAGGCCTGCCGCGGCCCGTTCGACGCCGCCATCAAGGACGCCGGGCTGAAGACCTCCGACATCGACCACGTGGTCCTCGTCGGCGGGTCGACCCGCATCCCGGCCATCCAGGACCTCGTGCAGAGCCTCACGGGCAAGGAGCCCCACAAGGGCGTCAACCCCGACGAGGTGGTGGCCATCGGCGCCGCCGTCCAGGCCGGCGTTCTCAAGGGCGAGGTCAAGGACGTCCTCCTCCTGGACGTGACGCCGCTCTCGCTGGGTATCGAGACCAAGGGCCAGGTCATGCACCGGCTCATCGAGCGCAACACGACCATCCCGACCAAGCGGTCGGAGATCTTCACCACCGCCGAGGACAACCAGCCGTCGGTGGAGATCCACGTGCTCCAGGGTGAGCGCGAGATGGCCATGTACAACAAGACGCTCGGGAAGTTCCAGCTGGTCGACCTACCGCCTGCCCCGCGCGGGATCCCGCAGATCGAGGTCACCTTCGACATCGATGCCAACGGGATTGTGCACGTGTCGGCCCAGGACAAGGCGACGGGCAAGGAGCAGTCGATGACGATCACCGGCCAGTCGTCACTGGCCAAGGACGACATCGAGCGCATGGTGCGTGACGCCGAGCAGCACGCCGAGGACGACCGCCAGCGGCGGGAGGAGGCCGAGGTGCGCAACTCCGCGGACACGCTCGTGTACCAGACCGAAAAGCTGCTCAAGGAGCAGGGCGAGAAGTTCGAGGGCACCGAGAAGGATGATGTCGAGAGCGCGTTGAAGAACCTCAAGGACGCCCTCGGCGGCACGTCGATCGAGGCCATCAAGGACGCCACCGAGAAGTTGGTCGGCGTGAGCCAGAGCTTCAGCCAGCGCCTGTACGAGCAGGCCTCCGCGTCGGCCGGTGCCGGTGCCGGTGCCGGGGGTGGGGTCGGCGGCGAGGCCGGTGCCGAGGGCACCGGTCCAGGCGAGAGCGGCTCCGATGAGGACGTGGTCGACGCCGAGATCGTCGATGAGTCATGAGCTTCACCGACGAGCACCTTCCCGAAGAGGAGGGCGTCGCCGGTCGGGTCGGCTCCGAGCACCTGCCTGAGGAGGAGCCGGCCGGCGGAGCCACCGGCACCGGCGCTGCCGGCCCGACCGGGCCGGGCGATGCCCCTTCGATGGCCCTGGCCGAGGAGGCGGATCCTCGCGAGGTGTTGGCCCGCGAGCGGGACGAGTACCTGCTCGCGCTCCAGCGCACGCAGGCCGACTTCGAGAACTACCGCAAGCGGGTCGTGCGGCTCCAAGAGGAGCAGGCGGCGCGAGCTTCGGGCGGCCTGGTGGAGAAGCTCCTGCCCGTGCTCGACGCGCTCGATCTGGCCGAGGCTCACCTGAACGAGTCGCTCGAGACCAGCGAGGATGGCAAAGCCTTGCGCGCCTCACGGGCCATGCTGGTCGACGTCCTGGCCAAGGAGGGCCTCGAACGCGTCGACCAGCCCGACGTCCCCTTCGATCCCACGGTGCACGACGCCGTGTCGCGCTCTGAGGCCGAGGGCGGCGAGGGCGACGAGACCATGGTGGAGGAGGTGCTCCGCGCCGGATACCGCTGGAAGGGCCAAGTGCTGCGCGCCGCCATGGTGCGCGTGCGGGGGTGAGCTGACCGGTGGCCGCACAGCGGGAGTGGTTCGAGAAGGACTTCTACAAGGTGCTCGGCGTCGCGCCCTCCGCGACCGACAAGGAGATCACGAAGGCCTACCGGAAGTTGGCCAAGGAGCACCACCCAGACGCCAACCCGGGCTCCGAGGAACGCTTCAAGGAGATCAGCGCGGCCTACGACGTGCTGGGCGACGCAGAGAAGCGCAAGGAGTACGACGAGGTCCGGCGCCACGGGCCCATCGGTGGCGGATTCGGCGCTCCGGGGGGCGGCACCTTCCGCGTGGAGGACATGGGCGACCTGAGCGACCTCTTCGGCGGGCTCTTCGGAGGCGGTGGGCGCCGGGCGCAACGTGGCCCCCAGCGGGGCGCCGACATGGAGGCGCAGCTGCACCTCTCTTTCGAGGACGCCGTGCACGGCGTGACCACGTCGGTCAACGTGCCGGCCGAGGTGCGATGCTCGAACTGCCGGGGCAGTGGCGCCGCACCGGGTACGTCGACCCACACCTGCCCTCGCTGTGGCGGCTCGGGCAGCCTCAACGACAATCAGGGGTTGTTCTCCCTCAGCACGGTCTGCCCCGACTGCATGGGGAGGGGCACGCAGTTCGACACCCCGTGCCCCGTCTGCCGGGGGACGGGCACCGAGCAGAAGGTGCGCTCGGTCAAGGTCCGCATCCCACCCGGCGTGGAGGGCGGCCAGCGCATCCGGGTCAAGGGGCGCGGCGCGCCCGGTCAGGGCATGGCGCCCCCCGGCGACCTCTACGTGATCGTGCACGTGGCCCGGCACCCGGTGTTCGGTCGCAATGGGCGAAACCTCACCCTGAGCGTGCCCATCACCTTCCCCGACGCCGCCCTCGGCAGCACCATCACGGTGCCCACGCTCGAGGGCACGGTGACCTTGAAGGTGCCGCCGGGGACCCAGTCGGGCCGGGTGCTGCGCGTGCGTGGCCGAGGCGTCGCCGCCTCGTCCGGACGCAACGGTGCCAAGGCGGGGGACCTCCTGGTCAAGATCGAGGTCCGGGTGCCGACCGAATTGACCGACGAGCAGCGCGAGGCCATCGAGTCGTTGGCCGCGGTGACCGAGCCCGCGCCGCAGGTGACGGTGGACGGATGAGCGGCGGAGAGCGATGACCGACGTCCGTCCGAACCGAGCCAACGACCGTGAGCGCGATCGCAACCGGGCTGTCTACGTGATCTCAGTCGCCGCGGAGCTGGCCGGGATGCACGCCCAGACGTTGCGCATGTACGAGCGCAAAGGGTTGCTCGACCCGTCGCGCACCAGCGGCGGGCGCCGCCGGTTCTCCGAGCGTGACCTCGAGCGGCTGCGCCACATCCAGGAGCTGACCGCGACCGGGCTCAACCTCGAAGGGGTGCGCCGGGTCCTCCAGCTCGAGGCCGAGTTGGCCTCGCTGCGCCAGGAGCTCACCGAGGTGCGGGCGCAGGCGCTCGACGCCGTGGCCGCCACCCACCGCCAGTACCGGCGCGACCTGGTGCCGTTGCGCCAGTCGCCGGTTCCTTACCGGGCGGCGCGCCGCAGCGGGACATAGGGACGCGTGCGGACGCCCTAGCAGGGCAAGAAGGACGAAGGAACCGAAGGAATCGAAGGAACCACCATGCCGATAGACCCAGAACGCTGGACCAACAACACCAAGGCCGCCTTCGAGCGCGGCGACCGGCCACGCTGCGTCGTCCAACCAACCTGAGCTGACGCCGGCCCACCTGCTCGATGCGCTGCTGCAACAGCAGGACACCATGACGCGCCCGCTCCTGACCCAGGTCGGGGTCGACCCCGACGTGCTGGCCGGCAAGGTGCACGAGCAGCTGGCGCGCCTGCCCCGCGCCGAGGGCGGCGCCGAGCCCGGGCTCTCGCGTGACGCGCGGGCGGTGCTGGAGGCGGCGGACCAGAACCGGCGCGACATCGGTGACGACTATGTCTCGGTCGAGCACCTCGTCATGGCTCTGGCCGACCAGATCGGCGTGAGCAAGGACTCGCTGTTGACGGCGCTGCGTGCCGTCCGCGGCAACCACCGCGTCACCACGCCGGACCCCGAGCAGACCTACCAGGCGCTGGCCAAGTACGGCCGCGACCTCACTGAGGCGGCGCGTCAGGGCAAGCTCGACCCGGTCATCGGGCGCGACGATGAGATCCGCCGGGTGATCCAGGTGCTGTCGCGCCGCACCAAGAACAACCCGGTGCTGATTGGGGAGCCCGGCGTTGGCAAGACGGCCATCGTCGAAGGGCTGGCCAATCGGATCATTGAAGGGGACGTGCCCGAAGGCCTCAAGGGCAAGCGCGTGATCGCGCTCGACCTGGGCTCCATGGTGGCGGGGGCCAAGTACCGGGGCGAGTTCGAGGAGCGCCTCAAGGCGGTGCTCAAGGAGATCACCGACGCCGAGGGCGAGATCATCACGTTCATTGACGAGCTGCACACGATCGTGGGCGCCGGGGCCGCTGAAGGGGCCATGGACGCCGGCCAGATGATCAAGCCCATGCTGGCCCGGGGCGAGCTCCGGCTGATCGGCGCGACCACCCTCGACGAGTACCGGACCTCCATCGAGAAGGACGCCGCACTGGAGCGCCGATTCCAACCGGTCTTCGTGGGCGAGCCCTCTGTCGAGGACACGGTCGCCATCCTGCGCGGGCTGTCCGAGCGCTACATGGCGCACCACAAGGTGCGGATTCAGGACGCCGCACTCGTGGCGGCGGCCGTGCTGTCGGACCGCTACGTCACCGGGCGCTTCCTACCCGACAAGGCCATCGATCTCATCGACGAGGCGGCCTCCAAGCTGCGCATCGAGATCGACTCCATGCCGACCGAGCTCGACCAGATCTCGCGGCGCATCCGCCAGCTCGAGATCGAGAAGCTGGCGCTCGAGAAGGAGACCGACGAAGCGTCCAAGGAGCGCCTCGAGCGCCTGGAGCGCGAGCTGGCCGAGTTGGGCGAGCAGCGCGACTCGATGGCGGCTCACTGGCAGCAGGAGAAGAACTGCCTCGACGCCGTCAGTCAGCTGCAGCAGGAGAAGACCTCCAAGGAGGAGGAGGCGGCACGGCTCGAGCGCGACGGTGACCTGGCCGGCGCCTCGGCAATCCGCTACGGCGAGCTGCCCGACCTCGACCGGCGCATCGGAGAGGCCAACGAGGACCTGGCCAAGTTGCAGGCCGGTACCCGCTTCTTGAAGGAGGAGGTCGACGCCGAGGACATCGCCGAGGTGGTGAGCCGTTGGACCGGCGTGCCGGTGTCGCGCCTCATGGAAGGCGAGATCCAGAAGCTGGTTCGGTTGGAGGGGACCCTGCACGAGCGCGTGGTGGGCCAGGACGAGGCGGTGTCCGCCGTCGCCAACGCCATCCGCCGCAGCCGGGCCGGTCTGAGCGACCCGAACCGCCCGATCGGCTCGTTCCTCTTCCTGGGCCCGACCGGCGTGGGCAAGACCGAGTTGGCCCGGGCGCTGGCCGAGTTCCTCTTCGACGACGAGCGGGCCATGGTCCGCATCGACATGAGCGAGTACATGGAGAAGCACGCCGTCTCGCGCCTGGTGGGCGCTCCTCCCGGGTACGTCGGTTACGAGGAGGGCGGCCAGCTCACCGAGTCCGTGCGGCGGCGCCCCTACTCGGTGGTCCTGCTCGACGAGCTCGAGAAGGCGCACCCCGACGTGTTCAACATCCTCCTGCAGGTGCTCGAGGACGGGCGGCTCACCGACGGGCAGGGGCGCACGGTGGACTTCACCAACGCCGTGCTCATCATGACGTCCAACTTGAAGGGCGAGCCAACCGATCATTTCAAGCCCGAGTTCGTGAACCGCATCGACGAGATCGTGCGCTTCCGTCCGCTCTCCGAGGCGGACCTGGCGGTGATCGTCGAGATCCAGCTGGACCGTCTCCGTCGCCGCCTAGGCGAGCGCCGGTTGTCGCTGGTGGTGACGCCGGAGGCCGAGGCCTGGCTGGCGCGGGCCGGCTACGACCCCGACTTCGGCGCCCGGCCGCTACGGCGGGTCCTCCAGCACGAGATCGAGGACAAGCTCGCCCTCGACCTGCTCGAGGGTAAGTACCCCGAGGGCGCGACGGTCACCGTCGAGGTCGACAACGACGCCATCGTCCTGCGTTGACCCACCGGACCCGCCGGACCGTCCTCGCGCCCGCACACGGCCCGTCGGGGCCGCGTGTACGGCGCGAAAAGAGTCCCCTGAACCGACGGAGAGGGGCCCTGAACTCAGTGTCGGACGAAGTGCGGCAACGCCAGTCCAGCTGCGCCGCGACCCCGCAGATGGGCCTGGCGGAGTGCTGGGATTCCGAACTGGGCCTGGATGGTCGGACCGCCGTCGGTGGCCATGTCCACCACCGTGCCGAGGCCGGTGCCCACGCCGCTGCCGTAGAAGGGCGCGTCGCCGTAGTTGAACACCCCGCCGTCGGCCGCACTGAACCAGTAACCGTTGCCGGTCGGCATGGCCGCCATGGCGACGATGGGCTTGTTGAGGTGGATCGACCCGGTGGAGCCGAAGAAGTTGGCGTCCCCGTAGGCGAAGATCCCGCCGTCGGAAGCGACGAGCCAGTAGCCGTTGCCGGTCGGCGTCGGGGCCATCCCGACGATCGGCTTGTTCAGCGCCGTACTGCCGGTGGAGCCGAAGAAGTTGGCGTCCCCGTAGGCGAAGATCCCGCCGTCGGAAGCGACGAGCCAGTAGCCGTTGCCGGTCGGCGTCGGGGCCATCCCGACGATCGGCTTGTTGAGGTGGATCGACCCGGTGGAGCCGAAGAACGCCGCATCGCCATAGGCGAAGATCCCGCCGTCGGAGGCCACCAGCCAATAGCCGGCGCCGTCGGCGGATCGGGTCATGCCGACGATGGGCTGGTTCAGGTGGAGGCCCCCGGTGGAGCCTAGGAACGCCGCATCGCCATAGTTGAAGATGCCGCCGTCGGAGGCCACCAGCCAGTAGCCCCCGTTGTCACCGGTGGGCTCGATCCCGACGATCGGCTTGTTGAGGTGCGCACCGCCGATATCGCCGTAGGGGACGGCGTCCCCGGCGTAGGCCACCGTACCGGAGGAGTCCACCTGGTAGTAACCGATCGTCCCGCTGCCGCTGAGGGAGATGGTGGGCCCGTTCGTGATGGACATGGTGGCGGACCGGTCGCCGAGGTCGCCCGGGAAGAAGTACGTGTCCATCACGCACGACGCGCCGGCGCCGCTGGCCGCGAAGTCGATCGTGGTGTTGTCGGTCTGCAGCCCGGGGCACGCCGTGCCGTCCGCCAGCACCACGTAGTCGTCGGCGCCGGTGCCCGTGAAGGAGATGTCCGTGCTGATGTCGAACGTCGTCGCCGTCGTGCTCGTCAGCGTGAACGTCGACGGACCCTCGTAGGTGCCGAGGGTGATGGCGACGAAAGGCAGGCTGGTCGTCGAACCCGCTGACAGCGTGTGCGGCACCGCGCCGCCGGCCGCGACCGCGACGCCCGGCGCGCCCAGCATCGAGACGGCGCCGACCAGCGCGCCGACCGCTCCGACCACTGCACCCCGTCGCACACGCATCGACCGTGCCTCCCTCTCGTCGACGGTCCCGCGACGGGCCCGTCTGCATCCACGGTTGCAATGCCTTACGCTAGTCCGCTCCGGGTGGGCCCAGCCAGGGTCTGTCGCACCGGAACTCATCCGTCTCCCATTTTGGGCCGGCGGTACACTGGTGCGTAATCCGAAGCGATCGAGCGAACGGAGACACGCGTGCCCGCAACCGTTGTGGTCGGGACCCAATGGGGCGACGAGGGGAAGGGCAAGCTCACCGACCACCTTGCCGGCGGCATGGACATGGTGGTGCGGTACCAGGGCGGGCACAACGCCGGGCACCGCATCGTCGTCGATGGTCAGGCGTTCGCCCTGCAACTTGTGCCGAGCGGGATCCTCTACGACCACATCACCCCGGTCATCGGCAACGGTGTGGTGGTCGACCCGGCCGTCCTCCTGGCGGAGATCGACGCCCTGGCCGCCAAGGGGGTGGACACCGGGCGGCTGGTAGTCAGCGGCAACGCGCACCTGATCATGCCCTACCACCAGGAGCTGGACCGGGTCACCGAGCGCTTCTTGGGCAAGAACGCGTTGGGGACGACGAAGCGCGGCATCGGTCCCGCCTACGCCGACAAGGCCTCCCGGGTGGGCATCCGGGTCCAGGACCTGTTCGACCCCAAGATCTTCCGCCAGAAGCTCGACGTCGCCCTCAAGGAGAAGAACGCCGTCCTGGCCAAGGTCTACAACCGCCTGCCGCTTGCGGCCGGCGACATCGCCGACCGCTATCTCGGGGAGTACGCGCCGCGGATCGAGCCGATGGTGGGCGACACCGTCGGCATGCTCCACGACGCCCTGGACAAGGGGCGCCAGGTGCTCCTCGAGGGCGCCCAAGCCACGTTCTTGGACCTCGACCACGGGACCTACCCCTTCGTTACTTCTTCCAACCCGGTGGCCGGCGGGGCCTGCACGGGATCGGGACTCGGGCCGCGGGACATCGAGCAGGTGATCGGCATTGCCAAGGCCTACGTCACCCGCGTCGGGGCGGGGCCCTTCCCGACCGAGCAGGACAACGACGTCGGTGAGCTGCTGGTCGAGCGCGGCCACGAATTCGGGACGAACACTGGCCGCAAGCGGCGCTGCGGGTGGTTCGACGCCGTGATGTTGCGCCAGGCCGTGCGGCTCAACTCGCTTACCGAGGTGGCACTGACCAAACTCGACGTCCTGGACACGTTCGAGACGATGATGGTCTGTGTGGCCTACGAGGCCGATGGTGTCCGTTACACCCACCTGCCGTACCACCAGTCGACCCTCCACAAGGCGGTGCCCGTCTACGCGGAGCTCCCCGGCTGGCGTACGGACCTGAGCGCGGCCACCTCGCCGGGTGACATGCCGAGGGCCGCCTGTGACTACGTCACCTTCCTGTCCGAGCAGATCGGCGTGCCCGTCCGCCTGGTCGGGGTCGGTCCGGGTCGCGAGCAGACCGTCTCCTTCGCCACCGCGTGAGGGTCTGCGTCGTCGGCAGCGGGGGCCGCGAGCACGCGCTCGCCCACGTCCTGGCGCGCACGGCCGACGTGGTCGTGACGCCGGGGAATCCAGGCATGGCCTCACCCATAGCGGTGAGCGACGAGCCCGTCGAGGAGATCGACGCCGACCTCTACGTGGTCGGGCCCGAGGCCCCGCTCGTCGACGGGCTGGCTGACATGCTGCGGTCTGCCGGCAAAGCAGTGCTGGGGCCGGGTGCCGACGGCGCGCTGCTCGAGGGCTCGAAGGTCTTCATGAAGGATGTGCTGCACGCGGCCGGGGTGCCGACGGCCCGCTACGCCACCTTCGACTCGATGGAGGCCGACGCCGCTTTGGCCTACCTCGAGACGCTGCCCGGCCCGTGGGTGGTCAAGACCGACGGCCTGGCCGCGGGCAAAGGCGTGCTGGTGGCGCGGACCATCGAAGAAGCCCGCGAGGACGTGACGGCCAAGCTCTCGGGCTCGTCCTTCGGCGACGCCGGCCGCCACGTCGTGATCGAAGAGGGACTGAGCGGAGAGGAGTGCTCGCTGCTCGTCCTGTGCGACGGCACCCGGGCGGTGCCGCTCATCCCGGCCCAGGACTTCAAGCGGATCGGCGACGGCGACACCGGGCCGAACACCGGCGGCATGGGCTCCTACGCTCCGATGCCCCGCGTCGGGTCCGCCGACGTGGGCGTGCTGATGGATGCCGTCGTGCTCCCCCTGGTCGAGGAGCTACGCCGCCGGGACATCGACTACCGCGGCGTCCTGTACGCCGGGCTGATGCTGACCGCGGACGGACCGAGGGCGATCGAGTTCAACGTGCGCTTCGGCGACCCCGAGGCCCAGGTGGTGCTGCCGCTGATGGCCTCGGATCCGGCCGAGTTGTTCCTCGCCGTGGCACGCGGCGAGCTGGACCCGCGGCGCCCCCCGCCTTCAGCGCTGCCGCTGCCGTGTGCGTCGTCCTTGCATCGGGGGGTTATCCCGAGAACCCGCACACCGGGGACACCATCGACGGCTTGACCCCTACTGGCCAGTCGGTGGCCGACGTCGAAGGTGCCGTGGTGTTCCACGCCGGCACCGGGCGCCACAAGCCTGACGAGCCGTTCTACACCGCGGGCGGACGCGTGCTGGGGGTCACCGCGGTCGCCTCCACGCTGGCCGAGGCCCGCCGCCGCGCCTATGCCGCGGCGGCGCCGATCGAGTGGGAGGGTATGCAGATGCGCCATGACATCGCCGCTGCGGCGGCGCAAGGCGCCATCGCGGAAGCGGGGAGGGATCAAGGATCCGTCAGAACGCCGAGAGGCGCCGCGTGATCCCGCGTTACTCGCCGGCCGACATGGCCGCGCTCTTCAGCGACACTGCCCGCTTCTCCATGTGGCTCGAGGTCGAGCTGCTGGCCACCGAAGCCCAGGCCGTGGTCGGAGTGGTGCCGGCCGCGGACGCCGCCGTCTGCCGGGCCCGGGCGCCAGTGATCGACGACGCTTTCGTGAGCGATGTGCTCCAGCGGGAGAAGGTCACCGACCACGACATGGCGGCCTTTGTCGACGTGGTCCAAGAGCGTATCGGCGCCCCGGCGGGTTCGCACATCCACTACGGACTGACCTCCTCGGACGTGGTCGACACGGCCCAGTGCGCGACCCTCACCCGGGCGGCCGACATCCTCCTCGCCGACCTCGATGCCTTCGCGGATGCGCTCAAGGAGCGTGCCCTCGAGCTCATGCACGTGCCCGTGACGGGCCGTACGCACGGCATGCACGCCGAGCCGACGACCTTCGGGGCCAAGTTCGCGCTGTGGGCGTTACAGACCGACCGGGACCGCCGGCGCATGCGCGCCGCCCGGGAGGCGGTCGCCGTCGGGAAGCTGTCGGGCGCGGTGGGCACCTTCTCGAACATCGACCCCGAGGTGGAGACGCGGGTGTGCGCCGCGCTCGGGCTGACGCCGGTTCCGGCCACCCAGGTCATCGCCCGTGACCGCCACGCCGAGTTCTTCTACGCCTGCGCCGCGGTCGGCTCGACGATCGAGCTCATGTGCACCGAGATCCGCCACCTGGCCCGCAGCGAATTGGGCGAGGCCGAGGAGCCCTTCGGTGCCGGGCAGAAGGGCTCCTCGGCCATGCCGCACAAGCGCAATCCCATCCTCTCGGAGCGGCTTTGTGGGCTGGCCCGCCTGCTGCGCGGCTACCTGGGTGCTGGCCTCGAGGACGTTGCGCTGTGGCACGAGCGTGACATCTCGCACAGCTCGGTCGAGCGCGTGGCTCTGCCGGACGCCGCCATGTTGACGTGTTACATGCTGCGCAAGGCGGCCGGTCTGGCCGCGGGGCTCGTGGTCCACCCCGAGCGGGCGCGGGCGAACCTCGACGAGGGCAGCCTCGGACTGGTGTTCTCCCAGTCCGTCCTCCTCGCCCTCGTCTCGTCAGGACTCACGCGTGACGCCGCGTACCGGATCGTCCAACGCGACGCCCGGCAGGCCTGGGAAGAGCGACGGCACCTCCGGGAGGTCCTCGCCGGGGACCCCGAGGTGACCCTGGGCGCGGACGAGCTGCATGCTGCGTTCGACCTCTCCCGTACCCTGCGCCACGTGGATCGCTTCGCCGACGCCCTGGCCGGCCTGTGAGCACCGAACCGGCCGCCGGCGCCGAGGCATTGCCCAGGATCCACTCGGGCAAAGTCCGCGAGCTGTACGACGCCGGGGAGCGGCGCCTCCTGATGGTCGCCTCGGACCGGGTGAGTGCCTTCGACGTGATCATGGCCGAGCCCATCCCCGAGAAGGGACGGGTGCTCACGGCCATGACCTGCTTCTGGTGCGAGGAGATGGCCGACGTGGTGCCCGGCACCTTGATCGCGGCCGACCCGAGCGAGATCGAGCGCCGGCTCGGCGCTCCCCTGGTCCCCGAGTGGGCCGGCCGAGCCGTCTTGGTCAAGCAGGCCGAGATGCTCCAGATCGAGTGCATCGTCCGGGGCTACCTGGCCGGGCAGGCCTACGAGGAGTACGCGCGGTCGGGCACGGTGCACGGCACCCCGATGCCGGGCGGACTCCGGCTGGCCGACCGGCTGGCCGAGCCGATCTTCACCCCCTCGACCAAGGCGACCGAGGGCCACGATCTCAACATCGACTTCGGCGCCGCCGTCGGCCTGGTCGGACACGAGGCGGCCACCGCCGCCCGCGACATCAGCTTGGAGCTGTACCGGCGGGCCGCGGCGCGCTGCGCCGAGGCCGGATTCGTGCTGGCGGACACCAAGTTCGAACTCGGGTACGTCGAAGGTGTCCTCAGCCTGTGCGACGAGGTCTGCACCCCGGACTCGTCACGCCTGTGGCCGGCGGACCAGGTGGTGCCCGGCCAGACCCCGCCCGCCTTCGACAAGCAGCCGCTGCGGGACTGGCTGACCGCCCAACCCTGGGACCGCACGCCACCACCGCCCCCGCTCCCGCGGGAGGTGACGGCGGCCATGTCGGCACGCTACGTCGCCGCCTACGAGCGCGTCACCGGCCGCTCCTTGGCTGACTGGTACGGTGCCACGACATGAGGTTCCGGGCGCGAGTCGAGGTGCAGCTGCGGCCCGGGATCGCCGACCCCGAGGGGGCAACCATCGAGCGGGCGCTGCCGGCGCTGGGCTTCGACGGCGTGGCCCACGTGCGGGCAGGTCGCTCGTTCAGCTTCGAGGTGGATGCCCCCGACGAGGCCGCGGCCCGCACCACGGCGACGGATCTGGCGGACCGCCTGCTGGCCAACCCGGTGATCCAAGAGAGCCGGCTCGAGCTCGAGGCGATCTGAATTGGCCCCCCGCATTGGCGTCATCGTCTTCCCGGGCACCAACTGCGAGCACGACGTGGTGCAGGCCGTCGAGACGGTCGGCGCGCACGGCGTCCTGCTCTGGCACGGCGACGCCCGGGTGGGGTCGGTCGACGCCGTCGTCCTCCCTGGTGGGTTCGCCCACGGCGACTACCTGCGCCCCGGTGCCCTGGCCCGCTTCTCGCCGGTCATGGAGGCCGTGCGCGAGTTCGCCCGGGCCGGTGGGCCCGTGGTCGGCATCTGCAACGGCTTTCAGGTGCTGACCGAGGCCGGCCTCCTACCCGGGGCGCTGCAGAAGAACCGGAACCTACGCTTCTTGTGCCAGCCGGCGCGCCTGGTGGTCAGCTCGACCGCCTCGGTCCTGACCTCGGAGGCCTCCGTGGGTGACGAGCTGGTTGTCCCCATCAACCACTTCGAGGGCAACTACACCTGCGACGAGGACACGATGCACCGGCTCGAGGCAGAGGACCGGGTCGTGCTGCGCTACGCGCACAACCCCAACGGGTCGGCGGGGGACATCGCCGGCATCGCCAACGAGACGGGAAACGTGGTCGGGCTCATGCCACACCCGGAGCGTGCCAGCTCCCTGCTCCTCGGGTCGACCGACGGGTTGGTGCTCTTGCGCTCACTGGTGACCGCGGCTGCCACCAGGGTCGCTGCCTGAACGTCCCTCCGGCGGTAGGCCTCAGCGGGAGCGCACCGACCGCGGGCCGGCGTCGACCTGCTCAGCTGCGTGAGCGCGGGATCTCTGCTTTGGCCAGGACGGCGGCGCTGACCCCCGCCGCCCGCCAGGTGCCGTACGTGATGCCCTTGCGCTCGCCGTAGGCCTTGGCCACCTTGATGAACTGCTTCTCGAGGGCGGAGAGGTCCTTGACCTGGTCCACCCGCGAGCGCTCATCGAGCAGGTCCTTCTGCTCCTGCAGCAAGTGGAGCCGGGTGAGGGCGTCGGCGTTGGCCAGCTGCGATTCGATCGACGCCAGGCGGCGGTCGATGGAGGCCGGGGTGCGCTTGCGCCCGCGCTTGGGCTTGGAGGTCTCGAGCGCCTCGAGGTAGTGGCGCACCGTCGCACTCTCGGCGCGCCCGCGGGCCAGAGCGGCCTTGTGGCCGCTGCTCATCGGCTTGCGGGGCTCAGACGTCTTTTCTTTCGTAACCATGAAGACATTGTGACGCATCGTGATCTTCCATATGCCCAAAATCGCCCATATTTTTTTTGCAGATGTGTTGCGCTCTCCCGGCGAGGCTTTGGCACAGCCCGTACCGACCATTGGGGCAATGACGGTACGAACCTCTGTGCGTTTTGCGCAGTTCGTCACCTGTCATTGCGGCGGCCCGGCGGCCCCATTCGGGTCACGCGGTCGACCGGCGTTAGCCTGCCGTCGTGACGCCTGCGGGAGGGGCCGTGCTCGAACGGCGCAGCCGCCGGGCCATGGCCTGGCTGCTCGTGGTGGTGGCCCTGATCGTTGTCGCCTACTGGGTGGCCTGGCTCGCGCATCGCTCGCTGGTGGCCTCCGGGACCGGGGTCACGTACACCGCGTTCGAGGATGCGTTCCCCCTGGCTGACGGGTTCCTCGTGCTCTGCCTGCTCGCTGGCGCCTTCTGCCTGGTGGGCGAGCGCCAGGCCGCGCTGTTCTGGCTCCTGGCCGGGGGCGGCGCCGGCCTGTACCTCTTCGGCATGGATGTGCTCTACGACCTGCAGCACGGCGTGTGGGGCAAGGGCGGCAACGGGCTCATGGAGCTGGCCATCAACGTCCTGACTCTGGTGCTCTCCCTCTTCGTCCTGCGGTGGGCCTGGGTCCGCCGCGACGCCCTCCTCGCATAACCGGACCCCGGGTGCGGGCCGAGAGGGATCTCGTCGTCCTCAGGGCCGACCGGCCTCTATCGTGGAGGGCATCATGACTCCTCCGGCCGCGGCAGCACCGCCCGACCAGTCGCCGGAGGAGCTGGGGGAGGAGGCCCTGCACCGGGCCCTCGGGCTGACGGACGACGAGTTCGAGGCCGTGGGCAAGATCCTTGGCCGGCCGCCCAACCACCTCGAGCTGGCGCTCTACGCCGTGATGTGGAGCGAGCACTGCTCCTACAAGTCCTCGCGCCTGCACCTGCGCCGTTTGCCCACCGAGGGTCCCCGGGTCCTGGTCGGCCCGGGCGAGAACGCGGGGGTGATCGACGCCGGCGACGGCATCGCGGTCGCCATCCGGATCGAGAGCCACAACCACCCGTCGGCCATCGAGCCCTACCAGGGTGCGGCCACCGGGGTGGGCGGCATCTTGCGCGACATCTTCACCATGGGGGCACGCCCCCTCGCCGTCATGGACCCACTGTTCTTCGGGCCCCCCGACGACGCCCGCCAGCGCTGGCTGGTCGAGGGGGTGGTGAGCGGGATCTCGGGCTACGGCAATTCGGTCGGAGTGCCCACTGTCGGGGGCGAGCTCACTTTCGACCCCTGCTACTCCCAGAACCCCCTGGTCAACGTTCTCTGCATGGGCGCCCTGCCGGTGGAGCGCCTCGTGCTCGGCATCGCCTCGGGACCCGGCAACCTGGCAGTGCTCCTCGGGTCGAGCACCGGGCGTGACGGGATCGGCGGGGTCAGCGTGCTCGCCTCGGCCGGCTTCAGCGGGGACGAGGCCGCCGCCGACGACTCCAAGCGGCCCAGCGTGCAGGTGGGTGACCCCTTCGAGGAGAAGCGCCTGATCGAGGCCTGCCTCGAGCTCCTCGACACCAAGCTGGTAGTCGGGATCCAGGATCTCGGCGGTGCCGGCCTGGCTTGTGCCACCAGCGAGACCGCGGGCGCGGCGGCGTCGGCATGGACGTGGACGTGTCGGCGGTGCCGCGGCGCGAGGAGGGCATGGAGCCCTGGGAGGTGATGACAAGCGAGAGTCAGGAGCGCATGCTCGCCATCGTCACGCCTGAGTCATGGCCTGCCGTGGCCAGCATCTGCGCCAAGTGGGAGGTGCGGGCCACCGTGATCGGCACGGTGACCGCGCCCGACCCTGACGGCGGCGGCCGCCTGCGCATCCGCGATGGGATGGACGGTCCGGTGCTGGCCGACGTGCCCGCCGCGTCCCTGTCCGACGATGCACCGCTCTACGACCGCCCACGTCGCGTCCCGCGCCCGGCCGCGGTGCCGCCACCGGAACCACCCGCCGACTGCGCCGGCGACCTCCTGGCCCTGCTGTGCTCGCCGCGCTGGGTCTATCGGCAGTACGACCACCAGCTCTTCTTGAACACGGTGGTGGGTCCCGGCGCCGATGCGTCCCTGCTGCGTTTGGCCGGACCCGGGCTGCCGCCCTCCGAGCGTGGTGTCGCGATCACCACCGACTCCAACCCGCGTGCCTGCGCCCTCGACCCGCGGACGGGCACGGGTCTCGTTGTGGCCGAGGCGGTGGCCAACCTCGCCTGCGTCGGTGCCACGCCGGCGGCCGTGGTCAACTGCCTGAACTTCGGGAACCCCGAGCACCCCGAGGTCATGTGGCAGCTCTCCGAGTCCATCGACGGCATGGCCGAGGCGTGCCGCGCGCTCGGACTCCCCGTCATCGGGGGGAACGTCAGCCTCTACAACGAGAGCGGGGGTGCGGACATCGACCCCACCCCGGTCCTCGGCGTGCTCGGCCTCGTGGACGCGGTGCACGCGCCGCCTCCCGGACTGGCCTGGGAAGCCGGCCAGACCGTGGTCCTGCTCGGACTGCGGTCGACGACCCCCGGCACGTTCCCGCTCGAGGGCACGCGCTGGGCTACCGAGCGCGCCGAGCACCGCAGCGGGAGCATTCGGCCTGTCGACTTCGCAGGGCACGCGGCGGTGTGCCGCTTCGTCGCCTCGCTCGTCGCCGCCCGGGTGGGCGGCGACGGCGACGGTCCCGGCGCGTTGGTCGGCGCCGTCCACGACGTCTCGCAGGGCGGGCTCGCCGTGGCCCTGGCGGAGATGGCGGCACAGGCCGGCACGGGCTGCTCGCTGGCGCTGTCCGACCCGGCCGAGCTCTTCACCGAGGTGCCCTCCCGCTTCGTCGTGGCCACCGCCGACCCCGGAGCACTGTGTGCCCGGGCCACGGCGACGGGCGTCGGTGCCGCCGTGCTGGGCACGGCGGGCGGGGAGCGCTTCATCCTGGGGGACCTGGTCGACCTGCCGGTCGACGCGGTCTGCCGGGCCTTCGAGGGCGCCCTGCCCGGAGCCCTCGGCGACGTGTGACCGGGCTGCCTGTGCGACAATGGACGGCGCGGTGGCTGGCGTGAAGGAAGCGTGCGGTGTCTTCGGGGTGTACGCGCCCGGGTTGCGGGTGGCGAACCTGACGTTCGACGGCCTCTTTGCCCTGCAGCACCGGGGCCAGGAGTCAGCCGGCATGGCCGTGAGTGACGGCGACACCGTCACCGTCGTCAAGGACATGGGCCTGGTGGCCACCGTCTTCGACGAGCGCTCGCTCTCGGGTCTCCAGGGCCACCTGGCCATCGGTCACACGCGGTACTCGACGCACGGCTCCTCGGACTGGGCCGGCGCCCAGCCGGTCTACCGCCCGGTGGGGAGGGCCGGCTTCGCCCTCGGCCACAACGGCAACCTGACCAATATCACCGAGCTGGCGGAGAAGGTCGGCATGCTTCCGGGCTCCATCGCCACCGACAGCGATGTGGTGGCCGAGCTGCTGGCCCACTCGTTCCCCGAGAGCGAGGACCTGGCCGACGCGCTCCGCGCCGTGCTGCCGCTCCTCGAGGGCGCTTTCTCCTTCGTGCTCATGAGCTCGGAGCGCCTCTTCGGCGTGCGCGACCCATACGGCTTCCGCCCCCTGTGCCTCGGCCGCCTCGGGCCGGCGGAGGCACCTGAGGGCTGGGTGTTGGCGTCGGAGACCCCGGCACTGAGCGTCATCGGCGCCACCTTCGTGCGCGAGATCGCCCCCGGGGAGCTGGTGGTGATCGACGCCGACGGACCAACGAGCATCGACGTGCCCTGGCTGCGCGAGCCCGAGTCGCGCCTGTGCATCTTCGAGTTCGCCTACATCGCCCGGCCCGACAGTCGTCTCTACGGCCAGGAGGTGCACGAGACTCGGTGCCGCATGGGCGCCCTGCTGGCCGCGCAGGCCCCGGCCGAGGCTGACATGGTGATGGGGGTGCCGGAGTCCGGCGTGCCCGCCGCCGAGGGCTTCGCCCGGGCCAGCGGGATCCCCTACGGGCAGGGGTTGGTCAAGAACCGCTACATCGGCCGGACCTTCATCGCGCCGGACCAGCAGGAGCGCGCCGACGCCGTGCGGCGCAAGCTCAACCCGCTCACCGACGCCATCGCCGGGAAGCGCCTGGTGGTGGTGGACGACTCCATCGTGCGCGGCACCACGCAGCGCTCGGTGATCAAGATGCTGCGCGAGGCCGGCGCGTCCGAGGTGCACCTGCGGATCTCCTCGCCGCCATGGCGCTGGCCGTGCTTCTACGGGATCGACACTCCCTCGTACGAGGAGCTGCTGGCCACGCACCACAGCACTGACGAGATGGCCGAGCTGCTCGGCGCCGACTCGCTGGCCTACATCAGCATCGAGAACCTCAAGGAGGCCATCGGCGCCGACGGTGGGTTCTGCGACGCCTGCTTCACCGGTGACTACCCCACCCCGGTCCCCGCGGCGGCACCGGTCATGCTGAGTCGGCGCGATCCGACGCCTGCCGCCAGCCAGGGCGCTCTCCCCGGGGTGTGAGGGCGCGGACTTCGTGGAACACGAGGGTGCCACCTACGCCGGGGCCGGAGTCGACATCGCGGCCGGCGACGCGGCCGTCGAGCGGCTGCGGGGCCTCGTGGCAGGCATCGGCGGCTTCGGCGGCCAGTTCCCGCTGGACCTGGCGCGTGTCCCGCACCCGGTCCTGGTGGCCTCGACCGACGGCGTCGGTACCAAGCTCGAGGTGGCCCGGGCCTCCGGGCGCTACGAGACGGTCGGCATCGACCTGGTCGCCATGTGCGTCGACGACCTCGTGTGCGTCGGTGCCGAGCCGCTCTTCATGCTCGACTACGTCGCCACCGGCAAGGTCGATCCGGACCGCATCGCCACCGTGGTGGGCGGGGTCCACGAAGGCTGCCGCCAGGCCGGCTGCACGCTGATCGGCGGTGAGACCGCCGAGCACGCCGGTGTGATGGCCCCCGACGACCTCGACCTGGCCGGCTTTGCCGTCGGCGTGGTGGAGGACGGCACCCAGCTCGGACCTGACCGCGTGCGGGCCGGCGACGTGGTCGTGGGCCTGGCCTCCCCGGGCCTCCGCTCCAACGGCTACACCCTGGCCCGGCACGTACTGTTGGAGCTGGCCGGGCTCGGTCTGGGCGACCCGGCCTGGGCCGGTGCCGCCCACACGGTGGCCGACGAACTGCTGCGGCCCTCGGTCATCTACGCACCTGCCGTGCTGGCCGCCCGTGCCGCCGCGGGCGACGCCGTCCACGCCTGCGCACACATCACCGGCGGCGGCATCGTCGGGAACCTTCCCCGCGTCCTCCCGCCCGGGCTGGGCGCCCGGCTCGACCGCTCGGCGTGGGACGAGCCGCGGGTGTTCGCCGAGATCCAGCGGCTCGGTGCCGTGGACGGCGACGAGATGGATCGCGTGTTCAACCGCGGCGTGGGTATGGCGCTGGTGGCCGACGCCGCGGCGGCCGACGAAGTGCTCGAGGCCCTGGCCGGTGCGGAGCGGGAGGCCTCGGTGATCGGTTGCGTGGTCGAAGGCGACGGCGTCGAGCTCCGGTGAGCTCGCTCGACGCGCTGCGCGACCACCTGTTGGTGCACTCGGTCAAGACCGGTGACTTCACGCTGAAGTCGGGCCGCAAGAGCAGCTGGTTCATCGACTCCAAACAAACGGTGTGCCGGCCCGAAGCCATGCTGCTCGTGGCCGATGCCGTGCTCGACGTCGTCCCCGACGAGGCCACCGCCATCGGGGGTCTGACCATGGGGGCCGACCCCGTCGCCTTCGTCACCGCCGGGGTGGCCGCCACCCGCGGCCGCATGCTGAAGGCCTTCAGTGTCCGCAAGGAGGTCAAGGACCACGGTGGCGGTGGGCGGATCGCCGGCGCCCTCGACCCGGGCGACAAAGTGGTGGTGACCGAGGACACGGTCACCCGGGGCACCTCGCTCCTCGAGGCGGCCCACGCCGTCCGCGACGCCGGTGCCGAGGTGGTGCTGCTCATGGCCGTGGTCGACCGGGGCGGCACCGTGCAGGCCATGGCAGCGGCCGAGGGACTACCCTTCCGGGCCGTCCTGACCGCGCCCGATCTCGGCTTCCCATACGAGGGAGCCTGACCGACAGGCCCCTGCCGGCGCGCCAGCCGCGGCCCGGCGCACCCGGCTCAAGAACACGGCCATCGCGTTGAGCGGCGACGCCGCCTCTGGGAGGACCAGCGGCGCCGGCCGAATCCTCAACAACGTCAACGTCGGCGCTGCGCTTCGCATGATGATGCCCATCGAGTTTGAGACTCGAAATGGACTAAAAAGACGGCCCCTGCTTCTTGGAACCTGTATAGGTATAATCGTGCAATGGCGGATGAAGCGATGACCAGTGGCAGAAATCTGCAGGAGCGGGTCGGTTATCTCGGACGATCGGCCCTCGTTGTGGCTTCCCACCCGTTAGAAGGTTTAGACCGGATTCGCGGCCGAATGGAGATCGTTCTCTGTGAGCATCTTCCGTCCGTGGCGGGTCAGAAGCCCTCAGCTACGACGACAGAACCCGTGCTGAAGCTTCACGAACTTCTAGGAGTTGAGTGGCCGTGTCCACTGGAGCCGGACTTCAATGAGGCATGGACCGCTTTAGAGCGGAATATGGCCTCAATAGGTCTAAAGGTTGGCGAGGGACATGATGCTGATGCGAACTTGGCGCACGTTGTCTGGTGTGCCATTCGCCACATGGATCCGCAGCGGGTTCTTGAGACTGGGGTGGCTCGAGGAGTGACGAGCGCGCTTGCTCTTCGAGCCTTGTCCCAGTCCAACGGCGGTCTAGGCCGCCTCTGGAGCATAGATCTGCCTCCCATGATGCCCGGTTGGCATGAGCAGTCGAAGGTATTGGTGGATGAGACCGCTTGGCCGGACTGGACATATGTACGAGGCTCGAGCAGACGAACAATGACCTCAACCTGTGCAGCTATGAAATCCATTGACATATTCATTCATGACAGTCTCCACACGCCTCAGACAATGAACTACGAGTTCGAGAAGGCGTGGCCGTATATGCGCGCCGGAGGGTTGCTGATTTCGGACGACATAGGAGGCAACTCAGCCTTCGTTGATTTCGTCAAATCGCACCACGTCGAAAAATGGTTCGCCGCTCCCAAGGCGGACAAAGAGGGCCTATTCGGGGTTGCAATCAAAGAATAGTGGACTCGCCCCTCACTTCTCAGACCAAGATCTCTACGACACTTGAGCGAGTGGGGGCGTCGGCAAGGTTGACCGGGGCGTCGACGACAGCGGGGGCATCAGTACCGACATAGCCACGACCAAGTCCAAGATATAGGTGGACGGTTGGCCGAGTCCGGTCTCCGTGATGGATGCGACCGCGCAGTAGACAACCAGAAAGAGGGCGATGGCTCTCCCGGGACCGCGCGGACTGATGAGTGCAACGAGAAGGAGGGAGAGCAACACCAGCCCGTCGAGGACGTCGCCGACGAGACCTTGGTCTTGAAAAGTCGACAGCCAGCTGGAATCGATGGGAATCCCGTTGAACCCGTCATTTGACATCCCGTACCCGAAGAGCGTGTTGGCCTCCGTCCGAGGCTGAGCCAAGAGGGCAGACCAGACGTTGGTGCGCCCCGTGAGCTGACTGAGCGCCTGAGGGTTCTCACCCCTCTCGAACCACCGGGTGACGAGCGGAGCAAAGCTGAGAGCGCCGATTCCCACTACCACGATCGCCACGACGAACGCCCGTCGAACTCGTTGCCGGCTGAGGAAGAGGCTCAAACCGCCGACGAGGATCCCCAGCAGCATGGCGACCAGTGCAATCCGGGAGTGGGTGAGGAGCAGAACGACGAAACCGGCGGCGATGACAACCCCCGTCCACTTTGACCTCGACGCCCCCGCGAGCCACAACACCACCGTCATCCCGACGAGCACCGCCGCGTAGTGCACCACCTGCGTTCGGCGGAATGGGCCAGACAATCCCGGCCAACCGTCCGCCGCCGGCGTTGGCGAAGGCCCTGGTCGGCGAGATCGCCATTCCGAGAATGACGGTGCCGATGACGACCATGATCGCCCGTCGCTGAAAGTTGAGGATCATGAAGTCGCGACGACCCCACCAGGGTGTCGTCAGCCAAAGCGCGCCGACGAAGACTGCGAATCTGACCCAACGGATCATCGAACCGAGACCGGAGTAGCCGCGAAAGGTCATGATCGCCGCGAAGAGGCACATCGCCGTAAACAGGAGGAGCAAGACGTTCGGTCTGACGAGCAGTCTCTTGTTCGCCGTCAGAACCAGGAGGAGGGCCGCTCCCAGCGCCATCTCGGGAAGGGCCTTGCCCACCTGGTGCGGGAGAGGAATCAGATTGGTCGACACATTCGTGTAGGTCATGACGTTGAAGAACAGGAGTCCCCACACCCAGCCGATCCGCCGACGCATCGACCGCTCATTCGGACCGGCCAGCAACCCCCAATCACGGGCCAGCTCTGGGGACAGCTCCGGCATCGGAGGAGCGCCCGAGACGTAATCCACCGGAAGCGTCGTCACGACGGAATAGCGCCGTCGGCCACCGGCAGCCCCACCAATGGGGAATCCGGCTGGAGGAGACCAATCGACTCGTCCTGGGCATCCGCTCCTATCAGAACCCCGGATCGAATCTTGATCCCCGCCGCACGAAGCAGGACTGCCGTAGAACTGACCCGTTTGGCGCTCGAACGACCAGCGGTCACCGAGACGACAGCTTCCTTCGCCCAGCTGAGATGCCACGCGCCCCTGGCCGGATCGATCGTGGCCAGCGCCAGGACGGCATGCGCTCCGGCCCGGGCCGCGACCCATGGTGATTCGGCAACCTCGCTCATCTCGTCTGGGGACTGCGTGAACACCTGCAAGTTGCCCCCCGGACGGTCGGCCGACGATGGACCGTCGGTCCGGAGATCCTTCATTCCCCGGGCCAGGAGGCCCTCGCTCGTGAGATCCGCCACCAGTACGGAGTCACCTTCGTCAGCGAGGCGTTTGGCGAGCACCGCCAGGGCTGCGGCCGGGACCGTCAGGTCGTCCAGTGCGATCACGAGCAGCGTTGTCCGGTCTCCTTGGGGTACCCCGCGTAGACGTAGGTAGCCGGAGAGGACAGCGACCTGTTCTGGCGGTTCGAGAGCGGACTGCCTGATCCACTTCTCGGGACGCATCTTCCGATGGCGCACTGGCTTCAGGCTCAACTCGACTGGCGCACCCAGCAACGAGGCCACCTCGTCCCGACGCCGGAGCCGGTCCGAAACAACCGCCTGCACGGCGACGTAGGCGACGCCGATCACCAGACCACCGATGAGGCCGCTGATGCCGCTGAGCGCGAAGAGCTTGGCAGTGGATGCTGGAACCAATGTACCGGGCGTAACAGTCCGGCTCCCACTGGTGACCGCGATGTTGGCAAGTTGATTCTGCTGGACAGATTGTTCGAGGTTGGCGAGCTCGCTCGTATCGGACGATTGCTCGCTGACAAGGCTGGTGAGATCCTTGCTCTGCGACGCGGCCAGTCCGTTGATAGTGGCGCTCAACTGGCTTATCTGCTGCTGCAAGGAACGGATCTGCTTGTCCAAGGCTTTGTTGGCAGCGGCGGTCTGTTGTTGAAGCCTCTCGGAACGAAAATCGAGGAACGCTGTAGCCAGGGCGTTGGCCCTTCGTACGGCTTCGTCCTTCGTAGGCCCGGCAACATTGAGCCTGAGCACGTTGTCGCTCTGCACGACCCCGGGCCCCTTGCCCAGCAACTTCGCCGGGCTGAGGGAGTGTTCGCCCAAGAGATCGGCCGCTCGCTGCCCGACTGCGGTGGTCTGCAAGAGCGCCATGTCGTTTGCTATTCCGGCCGCTGGATCGGTCCCCGGAGCTTGAGCAAGGTACAGAGTGGCGTATGCACTGTAGCTACGGGGCACGACCAGGTGATAGCCGAGCCCGACCAGGAGGCCCAGAGCAGCGAGGCTCAGCCAGACCTTGCGACGACGGCGGAGGGCGCGCAACACGAACCGAACACTGACCAGCCGACCGACAAGCACGACGGGGGGTTGAGACTCTGAGGAGGGGCTGGACGGACCAACCATCACCTCAGGATCCGCGGCTGTGCCACCCAGGTCCGGAAGATCTGGTCCTTCTCGCATGGTGGTCACCTTGCGTCGGCACCTCCAGTCCAAGGCTCCACGGTGCGCCGTTGTAGAAGGCGAGCCACGTGTTCGTTCGCATAGGGAAACGTGCCCAGCGTCCGATCGGCGCTCATTGGATTGGTGACGAACAGGCCCTGGACGGACAGGCCTTCCTGTCCGACAGCGATCAGAACTCGGACGAGCTGCTCCTGGTTCACGAAACCAGCTGAGACCGCCAGCACGACCATGCCGCGCGCCACAAATGCGGGGAGCTTAGGTTGATCGGGGTTGAGCACGATCGAAATGATGGTGAGCGCGCCGTCGGCGTCGTCGACCGGAGGCGAACCCTTGAAGAGTCGAAGATCCGGTCGCGCCGCCTCCTGGCGGGCAGTGAGGAGATCACAGGCGTCGCTCAGCCCGCGTGATCCCGAGTCGTCCGACGTGAGTACCAAGGAGGTGGGAATCCCCATGGTCGCAGAAGCGACGGCGAAGTGGGCCACGGCGGCCACGCTCGAGCTGTCATCGGCCAGGGTGATGACTGTCAGCACCTGCCGCCCGACCTCTGGAATTTCCAATTGGCTGAGCACCTTGCGGACATTCCACAACTCGGTCACGGCCGGCTCGTGTTCGCTCAGCAGGGCCAGCCATTTTGAGGATCTGCGCACGTGCCCGACGCTGACGGAGAGCAGAACAGGCACGCCAGCGGCCTCGGCGATGTCGTCACGGGTCGTGAGGTTGGTTTCCCGCTGTCGGATCATCACGAAGGCGCAGGCGATCAGGAACCCAAGAATTGCACCAACGAGGATCGGGAGAAGTCGGATTGGGAGCGAAGGTTGTGTTGCCGATGATGCGTACTGAATGACCTCGGTGCCGGCATTGGCGGCGGCGGCGTTGAGCTTCGACGCGGCGATCTGGTTGTTCACGCTCTGCAGCTGCAGCGACGCGTCCGCCCGAGCAGTGGTCAGCGAGCCCAGAAGCTGGGTGCTCTGTTGCGCGACAACTGATGTCGGTCCGTGTGAAGCGATCGCGGCTTGTGCTGATTGGATCTCCTGGTCGTACTTGTTCACCTGCGCGGTCAACTCTGAGGCCTGTGCTTCGAGTCCCGACAGACCGCTGGATCCGTCCGACACTTGGGATGACGTGAGGAAGTCGACCAGTGCGTTGGCCACGGCGTTGGCCAACCCCTCGGCCGCACGAGGGGAGGAACCCGTAGCCCTGATCTGTACGAGGTTCGTCGCCAGCGCGCTCGCGCTTACTCGCTTCTGGGCCGTTTGGAGCGCCAAGCGAGGCGTGACCCTCGATCTTGCCGTGCCCAGCACGGCGGAGCTCACGGCGATCTCGCTGTCGGTGAGGTTGCTATTGGCCGAGGGAGCTCCGTTGGACCCTTGCGAAGAGGTGCTACTGGCGGAACTGGGTACGAGGACGAGGGACGTGGCGCCGTACGACGTCGGGTGCCGTAGGATCCAGGCCGTCGGGATCAGCGCGCCGAGCAGCACACAGGCAGCAACGATCGAGCGCTGCCGGCGCAAGAGCCACAGCACTCGCCGCAAATTCAACCTCTGCTCGGACAACGGAGCGCCCTCCTCGTCGCCTGGATCGCAGGCATGCACTCTTCAGTAAGGGAGGTGCAGGGCACGACCATTGATACGTCGGGCGCCGTTCTCCCTGGCCTGGAGGTCAGGGGCCCTGGCCTGGAGGTCAGGGCCCCTCTGGAGTTGTCGGCTTCCCCGAGTCCCAGCCCAGTCGGACCGCTACCAGGAGGAAGATCCGGAGGCTTTCATCGACCCACGGGCGCTGCGGGTGTACCGGCTGACGGTACCCCGTTATTGCGCTCTCTCCGGAGCTCACCGCAGAGGTCGCAATGTCGCGATCGATGAAGATTCCCGATCTCCACCGTTGTTGGCACGTTGCGTTACCGTCCGGAGCGGTCTGAGTCGCCAGCGGCCAAATCGCCGGCGCCCTCCACCCGGGCGACAAGGTGGTGGCGACCGAGGACACGGTCACCCGGGGCGGCACCGTGGAGGCCATGGCGCGGGCGAGGGGCTGTCCTTCCGTGCCGTCCTCACTACGCCCGATCTCGGCTTCCCCTGCGAGGCCCGATCTCGGCTTCGCCTACGAGGGAGCCTGACCCTCGCGACATCGGGGCGACTCCGCAAGCGGCCGCCACGCCGGTCGCACCATGCCCGGGCCGACGCGCGCGTGACCGAACCGGGTGCACCAATACGATCGGGAGCATGAGCACGACCGAGAGTGATTACGAGCCCAGCACCTGGGACTGGGTTCGCGAACAGGTGGCCGAGTACGAGGCCTCGGGCGGCGAGCGGGCCAACACCCTGATGGATACCGGTTTGCCCATCGTCGTGGTGACGACCCGGGGCGCCCAGAGCGGGAAGATTCGCAAGAGCCCGGTCATGCGGGTGGAGCGCGACGGGGAGTACGCGCTGGTGGCCTCCAAGGGCGGCATGCCCGACAACCCGGATTGGTACTACAACCTGCTGGCGCACCCCGACGTGATCACCTTGCAGGACGGACCGGCCCCGGTCGCCGTCACGGTGCGCGAGCTCGAGGGTGACGAGCGGGCACAGTGGTGGGAGCGCTCGGTTGCGGCCTACCCGCCCTACGCCGAGTACCAGCAGAACACGACGCGCCTGATCCCGGTCTTCCTCGCCACCCCGGCCGAGCACTGACCGGGGCCACCGAACCGGGGATCAGCGGGCCCGGTCGAACGCCTCCACCACGGCGGCGCGCCAGGGCACCAAGTTGTCCTCGCGATCGAGGGTCGTCTTGCCCAGCCGCACCACAACGAGGTCGAGGACGGGGCAGACGGTGATGGACTGGCCCTCGTAGCCCGAGGCGCGGAAGGTGCCCAGGGTGTCCCCGGCGACCCCCCACCAGTGGGCCCCGTAGGGGCTGGCGTCCTCAGGGTCCTCTGAGACCCAGGTGCGCCCGTAGTCCACCCAGCCCGGCGGCAGGATCCGCGTGCCGTCCCACACGCCGTCGCGCAGGTAGAGCAGCCCAAAGCGGGCCCAGTCTCGGGCGGTGGCGCGCAGGTACGACGAGCCCACCCAGGTCCCCGCGGGGTCGAGCTCGGGGTCCGCGCTGCGCATCCCGACGAGCGCGAAGAGCCGTTGATGGAGGAAGCGGGCGTAGGGCTCGCCCGGGCCGACGGTGCGGGCCACGATGCCCGAGATGATGTTCGAGGTGCCCGAGGAGTAGTTGAAGCGCGTCCCGGGTTCGGCGGCCAGCGGCCGGTCGGCGGCGAAGTGCGCCATGTCGCGCTGCCCGTCCCCGAAGAGCATCTTGATCACGTCCGAGACTCGTTCGTCGGTGTAGTCCTCCACGAAGTCGAGGCCGTCGCGCATGGCCAGCAGCTGGCGCATCGTGATGGCGTGCCGGGGGTCGCCGGGATCGGCCCACTCGGGGACGGCAGCTGGTGTGTCGAGGTCGAGACGTCCGTCGCCCGCCAGGACGCCGACCAGGGCGTGGAGCACGGACTTGGCCATCGACCAGCTGAGCAGCGGCGTGTCCTCGGTCACCGGCGTGGGTGGCCGGTCGAAGTGCTCGAGCGCGCCCGCATAGCGCTCGGCCACCAGCCGGCCGGCGTGTACCACCACGACGGCGAACGTGGTGGCCAGGGGCCCTTGCTCGTCGAAGACCTCGTCGAGCAGCGGCGCCAGGTCGACCCCGGCCGGGAGCTCGCCCGCCGGCCACTCCTCGGTTGGCCAGGGGACCCCACGGGGCTGTGGTGGGAGCGGGGGGAGCTGGGTCATGTGACGATGCAGCAAGCCGGACGAGGGAAGGACCTGGGGACCGGACGGCCGGCTCAGCGGGTGGCGTCGAGGAACGCCAGCAGCGCGGCGTTCGTCTCGGCGGGCTTCTCCTGTTGGACCCAGTGCCCCGCACCCTCGACCACCGTGGCGCCGCGGAAGTCGGGCAGGACCTCGGCCATGGCCTCGATGGCACCCGGCATCATGGAGTTGACCGGGTCGAGCGAACCGGTGACGAACCCGGTCGGCATGGTGAAGACGCCGGCCGGGATGTCCTTGGCGCGCTCCCAGTTGGCATCCATGTTGCGGTAGAAGCTGACGGGGCCGAAGAACCCGCCGGCGTCGAACGCGGCCGCGTACACGTCGACGTCGGCCTCGGTGATCCAGTCGGGGAGCACGTCGGGGGCTGGGGCGAGGACGTCCTGGAACCGAGTCCCTTCCCGTGGGGGGGCTTCACTCCCGAGAGCGCCGGGGTTGGCCATGCCCTCGCCACCGGCGGCGCAGAGGATGCTGCGCAGGAAGCGCCGCGGGTCGGCCTCGAACTCTGCCTCGGCCGGTCCGACCTCCTGGAAGTACAGCATGTAGAAGAACTTGCCTTCGAAGACGGCTTCGAAGATCTGCGTCGGCGGCGCCGGTGCCGCCGAGTACGGCACGCTCATGTTGTAGATGGACGAGATCCGCCCTGGGTGGAGGCGGCCGAGCTCCCACACCACCATGGCCCCCCAGTCGTGACCCGAGAAGGCCGCGGTCTCGTGGCCGTAGTGGTCGAGCAGGCCGCACAGGTCTGCGGTGAGCTGATCCGACCCGTAGTCGGCCACGCGGTCCGGGTGCGAGCTGGCGCCATAGCCGCGCAGGTCGGGCGCGTAGGCCCGGTAGCCGGCGTCGCCCAGCGCGACGAGCTGGTGCCGCCACGAGTACCACAGCTCGGGGAAGCCGTGGCAGAGCACCACGGGCGGCCCGTCGGCCGGACCCGTCACGGCCACGTGCAGTTCGATTCCGTTGGAGGGGATCTGCTCGTGCGTGACCTCAGCCATTGGACGTGACCTCCTCACCCTGCTCCGCCTTCTGGGCCTTCTCCTCTTGGTGCTTCTGGATGGCGGACATGACGGCGTTGCCGGCGGCGCCGATGAACTCGGGACGGTTCTCGGCCGCCCAGTCGCGGTTGGCGGTGAGGGTGCGGGCCGAGTCCTGGAAGCGGGGCGCCACGTAGCGGGCGAACAGCTCGTAGGAATGACGGGTGGCCGCCGTGTCGGCCCACTCGTGACCCATGAGGAGGAAGGAGCCGAAGCCACCGGACTGCTCTTGGAGGCGCTCGAGCTGCGCGATGGCGTCGTCCACTGTGCCGATCACTGCGAATCCCGACGCGTTGAGGGCATCCACGAGCGAGTCGAAGTTCTCGGTGTTGGGCGCCAGGGGGAGAGCCGCCACCCGCTGGAAGTAGTCGACCCACTCTTCGAGCCCGAACGCCACATCGGCGATCGCCTGCTCCTTGCTGTCGGCGATGTGCATCGGTCCGACCAGCCGCCACTTGTTGCGGTCCACCGTGGTGGAGAACTCGGCCGATCGCTCCTCCATCACCTCCCAGTGCAGGCCGAGGACGTCGAAGCCGCCGGCTGACGTCGCGCCGATGGACAACAGGCTGCAGCCGAAGCGGCCGGCGGCGCGCGGGCCGGCGGGAGACACCTGCGCGGCGACGCCCACCTCGGGGAAGGGGCGCTGGTAGGGCAGGAGCTGTAGACGGGCCTGGTTGAGGGTGAACCACTCCGTCTGCATGGTGACGGTCTCACCGGACAGGAGGGCGAGGATGGCCTCGAGGGACTCCTCCATCATGTCGCGCTGTTTGGTGGGGTCGATGCCCATCATGAACGCGTCGGAGGGGAGCGCGCCGGGGCCGACACCGAGCATGACCCGGCCCTGCGTCAGGTGGTCGAGGAGCACCATCCGGTCCGCCAGCATGAACGGGTGGTGGTACGGCAGCGACGAGACGCCGGTGCCGAGCCTGATCGTGCGCGTGCGCTGCGCCGCCGCGGCGATGAAGACCTCGGGTGAGGCGATGATCTCGTACCCCGCCGAGTGGTGCTCGCCGATCCAGGCTTCGTCGAAGCCCAGAGCGTCGAGATGCTCGATCAACTGCAGGTCGCGTTCGAGCGCCAGGGTCGGGTTCTGGCCCACCGGGTGGAACGGCGCCAGGAAGATGCCGAACTTCAGCCTGCCGTCGGCGTCGATCGTCGTCATGTCTCTCGGTGTCTCCCTGTCCGTGGTGGGTGTGTTCTTACGGCTTGACGAGGATCTTGCCCTGCTCACCGGGTGCGCGCAGCGCCTCGAAGGCGCCCGGCGCGCCGGGCAGATCGACCGTGGAGGTGACGAGCAGGTCCGCACCGGGGACCCCGTCGCCCAATCGCTGGAGTGTGGCGGCGAACTCGCCGGGGCTGTAGCCGAAGGAGAACCGCAGCTCCATCTCCTTGGTCACGGCCATGAAGGGCTCGATGGCGTCGGTGTGCATGCACACGCCCACCACGACGATTCGGCTGTGCGGCGGGGCGTCTGCGATGAGCGACTGCAACATCCCGGGCACACCGACCGCCTCGAAGATGACGGGGTCCGGAACGGCGCCACCGAGCATGCCCGCCCCCAATCGCTCCATCACGGTGCGGGGGACGCCGAAGTCCGTCCAGCGTTCGTGCGGGGAGACCTCGGCGGGGTCGATCACCTCGTCTGCTCCGAAGGCCTCGGCCAGCCGGCGCCGCCCGGCCGAGAAGTCGGCGGCCAGCACGGGGCCGTGCCCGCGCCCCTTGAGCGCGGCGATCACCGCGAGCCCCACCGGGCCGCAGCCGACCACCAGGCAGGGCTGTCCTTGCGACACGTCGGCCAGGCCGACGGCGTGCTCCCCGACGGCAAGCGGCTCGGTCAGCGCGGCCAGCTCGGTCTCCAGGCCGTCGGGCACCGGGAGGCAGAGAAGCTCCTGCAGCACCATGTGCTCGGCCAGCGCGCCCGGGAAGGCGTTGGAGTAGCCCAGCTGCTCCACCCCGGAGGTCCCGAGAATGATGGGCACCGAGCAGACGCGCGTCCCCACCGGCAAGGTGCGGGCCGCGTCCGGGCCGTGGTCGACGATCTCGGCACAGAACTCGTGTCCGAACACACAATCGGCGTCCGGATCGAGCGCCGGCACGCCCACCGAGCCCATGAGGCCGGTGAAGTGGGAGAAATCCGCCAAGGCGTGGAGGTCCGACCCGCAGATGCCCGCAGCCAGCGAGCGCACGACCACGTGCCCGGAGGAGGGCACCGGCTCGGCGACGTCGTCGACGACCAGCCGGCCGCCTCTGGTCACCGCGGCCCGCATGGCCTCGACCCCGTCCCCATGGACTTGCACCCCCGGCGGGCACGGCCACCCGCATCGTCGCTACGTTTTGCCCGATGAGTTTCACACAGGGACCTGGGCAGCGCCCGTTCGAAGGCAAGGTGGCGTTGGTGACAGGGGCGGCCCGCCTCCGTGGCATCGGTCGGGCCACGGCACTGGGGCTGGCCCGGGGCGGGGCCGACGTGGCCTGCCTCGACATCGCCCGGCCCTACGACGAGGCGCCCGCGCACGGGACCGGCGGCCCCGACGACCTGGCCTCGCTGGCCGAAGAGATCGCCGCGCTCGGGGTCCGGGTCTGCACCGTGGGGGCGGACGTGTCTGACGAAGCGGCGGTCGAGGAGGCCGTGACCAAGGCGTCTGAGGAGCTCGGCACCGTGACGCTGCTGGCCAACGTGGCCGGCGGGAGCGGGCCCGGGTTCGGTCTCGGGCCGCTGCTCAGCGTCCCCGCCTCCGAGTTCCGCCGGGTGCTCGACGTCAACGTGGTCGGCACGTGGCTCGTGTCAAAGGCGTGCGCCACCCGAATGGTGGCCGACGGGGTCGGCGGGCGCATCTGCAACGTGGCGAGCCAGGCCGGCAAGCGCGCCTTCCCCCTACTCGGCGCCTACTGCACCGCAAAGGCGGGGGTCGTCCTGCTCACCCAGGCCATGGCGCTCGAGCTCGGCCCCGCGGGGATCGCCGTCAACGCCGTGTGCCCGGGGACGGTCGACACCGACCTCATCAACAAGGACTCACTGTTCGAGAACCTGATGGGCGGCCCCGAGGCCATGCGGGCGTGGATCGCCCGCGAGATCCCGCTCAACCGGCTCCAGAGTGCCGACGAGATCGCCAGCGCCATCTGCTGGCTCCTCTCCGAGGCGGCCATCGGCGTCACCGGCGAGGCGTTGAACGTGAGCGCCGGACAGACAATGGTGTAGTCATGCCGATCCTCGACGCCCGACACGACCTGGCCCACCCCGTCGAAGGGGATAGCGCCTGGAGCGAGTCCTGGTACTTCAACGCCTACGACCCCGGCACTGACTCGGGGTTCTTCACCCGCGTCGGCATCCGGCCCAACGAGGGCACCATGGACGTCGGCATGTCGCTGTGGCTTCCCGGCGGCGAGCTCGGGGAGTACCGCTGGATCAAGGAGCAGCGCGAGATGCTCGACACGGCGCTCGAGGTCGGCGACGTCCGCTACGAGATGCTCGAGGCGCTGCGATCCTGGCGCATCACCATGGAAGGCGACGTGCAGGCGCGCCCGTGCGAGCGGGGTACCACGGCGACCCGGTCCGTCCCCGTGGTGCTCGACGTGCGCTTCGACGCCGTCACGCCTGCGGTGGGCACCGACGGGCAGCCGGGTGGTGGGGCACGCTCGGCGCAGGCCGCCGCGGCCGCCGGCACGGTGGGCAAGGGGCACCTGGAGCAGGCGGGTCGCTGGACGGGCTCGCTCACCGTCGACGGCGTGCGCCACGAGTGGCAGGGGGCGCACGGCAACCGGGACCGTTCCTGGGGCCCGCGGCGCTGGGGAGGGCCCACGATGTGGCGTTGGTTCTCCATCAACATCGGGGAGTCGACGCATTTCGGGGGCATACGGCTCGGTACCGATGCGGGCGACCTCCACCGGGGCTGGGTGTGGGACGGCGGACGGGCTACCTCGGTGGCCGAGTGGCGGGTGCGGACCGAGCTGGCCGACGACGGCGTGACGCACGAGGTGGTCCACCTCGACGTCGTCGACAAGTCAGGCCGGGTCTTCCCGCTGCGCGGCGACGTCATGCGGGTGGCAGACATCGGGCGGGCCGGCGGCACCATGGTCAACGAGGGTCTGGCCCGCTGGACACATGAAGCTCCCTCCGGCGAGGAGGAGACCGGGTACGGGATCTGCGAGTACCTGCACCAGCTCGACGACACCGGGAGGCCCGTCGTCCCCGTCGAGTAGGCGGGACGACGGGGCGGGCCCGGGGGTCGACACGGACCAGGAGGGGGTGCGCAGCGTGGGTCCGAACAGCGAGGAGGTGGCGGCTGCCCTCGGCACGCGCCTGGGCGGAACCGTGCGTGACCTGCGCCGGCTCTCGGGCGGCGCTTCGAGGATCACGAGCGCCTTCGAGCTCGAGGGAGGTCCCGGCGACACCTCGCGGCCGCTGATCGCGCAGCTCGACCGCGGCGACGGCGCGCAGGGCGACCGGGTCGGGGTCGAGCGCGCCCTGCTCGTGGCGGCGCGGTCGGCGGGCGTCCCCGTCCCCGAGGTCGTGGCGTCCGGGGGTGGCGACGGCGACGCCCTCGGTGCCGGCTGGCTGGTGGTCGAACGGCTCGACGGCGAGACCATCCCGCGCAAGATCCTGCGCGACGCACAGTGGGCGCGCGCCCGCGACGCGTTGGTTGCACAGTGCGCCGTCGCCCTGGCGGCCATCCACACCATCGAACCGGGGTCCATCGACGGCCTGCCCACGGCCGACCCGCTCGGGGACCCGCTCCCGTGGCTCGACACGGTGCAGGCCGTGCGTCCCGCGCTCGAGCTCGGCGCCCGGTGGCTGGCCGCGCACCGCCCGCCCCCGGGCCCACCGTCACCGTGCACGGGGACTTCCGCATGGGCAACCTGCTCGTCGGCCCGGAGGGCCTTCGGGGCGTCCTCGACTGGGAGCTGGCCCACGCCGGCGACGCCGCCGAGGACGTCGGGTGGCTGTGCGCGCCGGCCTGGCGCTTCGGAGGACCGGGCGAGGTGGGCGGGCTGGGGTCGGTCGGGGAGCTGCTCGCGGCCTACGAGGGCGCCGGCGGCGAGCCGATGAGCAGCGAGCGGGTGCACTGGTGGCAGGTGTACGCAACCGTCAAGTGGGCCACCATCTGCGCGTTGCAGGCCTCCTCGCACCTGAGCGGCGCCACGCGGTCGGTGGAGCTGGCCGCCATCGGGCGTCGCGTCTGCGAGAGCGAGTGGGACCTGTGCACCCTGCTCGGCGCCGAGCCCTCCGGCCCGGCGCCCGAGCCGGTGGCACGCGGGCGCGTCCACGCGTCGTTCGGGCGCCCGACTGCGGCGGAGCTGGTCGAGGCGGTGCGCGAGTTCCTCGAGACGCGAGTGATGGAGCGTAGCGAGGGCTCGGCGCAGTTCGAGGCGAGAGTGGCGCGCAACGCGCTGGGGATCGTCGAACGCGAACTGCTGCTCGGGCCTGACATCGTTGCGGCCCACGATGCCCGGCTGCGCGACCTCGGCGTCCACGACGACGCCATGCTGGCGGCCACCGTCCGTGCCGGTGCGTTCGACGACGACCTCGACCGGGTGGCGTCCGTGCTCGCCGCCTCGGCTCGCGACCAGCTGTTGGTGGCCAACCCCTCGTATCTGCCCGAAGCCGGAGGTACGGTAAGCCCATGAGCGACGACTGGGCGTGGATGGATGCCACCGCGCAGGCGGAGCTGGTGCGGAGCGGGCAGGCATCGCCGGCCGAGCTGGTCGGCGCGGCGATCGCTCGGATCGAGAAGCTGAACCCGGAGCTGAACGCCGTCATCCACGAGCTGTTCGACCGCGCCACGGCCGAGGCCGCCGGCCCGCTGCCCGAGGGCCCGTTCACCGCGGTGCCCTTCCTCCTGAAGGACCTGGCCGCCGAGCTGGCAGGGACACCGTTCTGCGAGGGCCTCGACTTCGCCGGTGACTACCGATCCCCGCAGACTCAGGTGCTCACGCAGCGCTACATCGACGCCGGCTTCGTGATCTGCGGCAAGACCAACACGCCCGAGCTCGGCATCCTCCCGACCACCGAACCGCGTCGCTTCGGTCCCTCGCGCAACCCGTGGAACACCGAGCGCTCCACCGGGGGGTCCTCGGGTGGCTCGGCCGCCGCGGTGGCCTCGGGCATGGTGCCCGCCGCCCACGCCAACGACGGTGGCGGATCCATCCGGATCCCGGCGGCATGCTGCGGCTTGGTCGGCCTCAAGCCGACCCGCGCCCGCAATTCGCTGGCGCCGCAGTACGGGGACCACATGGGCGGACTGGTGGCCGAGCACGTGGTGACCCGCTCGGTGCGCGATTCGGCGGCGATCCTCGATGCCACGTCGGGCCCAGTCGCCGGCGACCCGTATTGGGCACCACCGCGTCGCGGCCCTTCGTTCGCGGCCGCTGCGGCCTCACCCACCCAGCGGTTGCGTGTCGCGGTGCTGACGGCCTCGCCTACCGGGAGCGACGTGGACCCGGACTGCATCGCCGCGGCGCGGGCGGCCGCCGCGCTGTGCGAGTCGCTCGGGCACCACACCGACGAGGCCGTTCTCGACGTCGACGCCGACGAGATCGTCACCGATTTCGTCAACGTGTGGGCGGCGGGCAACGCCTGGGCCATCGGCGATTGGGAGCAACGCCTCGGCCGTGCCGTGACCGAGCCCGAAGTCGAGCCGCTCACGTGGGCGATGATCCAGCTCGGCCGTTCGCTCAACGCGGCCCAGTACCTCGGCTCGGTGCAGGGACTGCAGAAGATGGCACGCGTCGTCGCCGCCGCGTTCGAGGACGTGGACGTGCTTCTCACCCCGACCCTCGGGGAGCCACCGGTGCCTCTCGGGACGTTCGACTCTCCGCCGGACGACCCACTGGCGGGGTTCCTGCGCGCGGCTCCGTACGCGACCTTCACGGCCCCGTTCAACGCCACCGGTCAGCCGGCGATCTCGCTCCCGCTGTACTGGAACGAGGCCGGGCTGCCCATCGGGGTCCAGTTCGTCGGGCGGTTCGGCGACGAGGAGACGCTCCTGGCCCTGGCCGGGGAGCTCGAGCGCGCGGCGCCGTGGGCTGATCGCCGTCCGCCCGTTTCGGCCTAGCGCCGGGGCCGCCGTGGCTCGAACCGCCGAGCCGGTGGGAGCTGTCTAGCCGGTTGGGCTGTCTAGCCGGCGGAGGCGGCCGAGTCGGCGGAGGCCGCCTCGGGTGCACCGGGGCGGCCCGGCACCAGCACGCAACGCGTGCCCGAGTAGATGGTGGGCATGCACTTGTTGCAGTGGATGCACAGCGACGAAGTGGCCGTGCCTGCTCGCATGCGGTTCGGCAGGTCGGGTTCGCGCAGCAGCGCCCGGGCCATGGCCACGAAGCCGAAGCCCTCGGCGAGGGCCGACTCGATCGTGCCCAGCTCCGTGATGCCACCCAGCAGGATGACGGGCGTGGAGGTCAGCGCGTCGAGGAACTGCCGGGCGAACGGCAAGAAGAACGCCTCCTCGTAGGGGTAGGCCTTGAGGAAGCGGTGGCCCACGACGCGGAACCCGAGGCGCACCGGGCCGGGCAACGTGGCGCCGAATTCGCGTAGCGGCGCGTCGCCACGGAACAGGTACATCGGGTTGGCCAGCGAGCTCCCACCGGTGAGCTCGAGCGCGTCGATGGCGCCGTCGAGCTCGAACAGCTTGGCGATGTCGACGCTGTCGTCGAGCCACAGGCCGCCGTCGACGCCGTCGGCCATGTTGAGCTTGGCCGTCACCGCCACCGAGTCGCCGGCGGCGTCGCGCACCGTGCGTAGCACGGTGCGAGCGAAGCGGGCGCGGTTCTCCACCGAGCCGCCGTACTGGTCGTCGCGCTTGTTCAGCTTGGGGCTCAAGAACGCGCTGAGGAGGTAGTTGTGGCCGACGTGCACCTCGATGCTGTCGAACCCGGCCTCCACCGCCAGGGCGGCGGCGCGCCGGTAGTCCTCGGTGACGCGCTCGATCCCGGCCAGGTCGATGGCGCGCAGTCGGGTGCCCATGGGCGAGAACCCTCCCGAGGGGGAGAGGGCCGGGGCCCGGGTGGAGCGGGGGTTGGCCACCGGGCCGGCGTGCCCGATCTGCGCCGCCGCGGCTGCGCCCTCGGCATGGACGGCGTCGGTCAGCCGGCGCAGCCCGGGCAGGTTGTCCTCGGTCAGCATCGGGCAGTGTCGGTCCGTCCGGCCCTCGGGCGAGACGGCGAGGTAGGCCACCGTGGTCATGCCTACGCCGCCGGCCGCCATGCGGCGGTGGAAGGCGACGAGCTCGTCGCTGACCTTGCCGCCGGGCGTCACCCCCTCGAAAGTGGCCGCCTTGATGATGCGGTTCCGCAGGGTGAGCGGACCCAGCGGGGCGGGGGCGAAGACCTGGGCGGCGCGGGTGCGCCGGTACGGCGGGTGCGTGGCATGGGCCGAGCATTGTCGATGTGCCGCCACGTCGCACGCCGTCCCGGTCAGCCCGACGAGGAGTCTCCTGCCGGCGCCGGGCGCAGCGGCGGAGCACCCACGCCGCAATGCCAGGTGCGCGCCAGACCCGGCGTTCGCTCGGACGCACCGGTCGGGTTGCGGATCGTGATCGCCGCCACGACGCCCCCGCCTACCGCGATGATGCCGGCGACGTACATCGCCGTGCGGAACCCCGACGCCAGGGTGACCGGGCTCAGCCCGGTGGCACCGGTCAACCCGGCCACGAAGGGCAGTACGGCGACGGCCAGGAGCCCGGCGGCCCGGGCCACGACATTGTTGACTGCGGACGCGATGCCCGAGTGCTCCGTCGGTGCTGCCCCCATCGCCGTCGCCGTCAGGGGGGCGACGGTCGTGGCCAGGCCGACCGCGAAGAGCAGGACGGCGGGGAAGACCTGGGTCAGGTACGCACCTTCGTCACTTGCTCGCGCCAGCAGGGCGAGACCGGCTCCCACGATGACCGGACCCAGTGTCATCTGGAGGCGGGGCCCGATCCTGGCCGAGAGCTGTCCCGAGCGCGCGGAGAAGGCCAGCATGACCAGGGTGACGGGAAGGAGAGCGAGGCCGGATGCGAGCGGGCTGTAGCCCTGGACGATCTGGAGCTCGACGGGGAGGAGGAAGAGCGCGCCGCCCAGTGCCCCGTACACCGCGAACGTCACCGCGTTGGCGCCGCTGAATTGCCGGGATCGGAACAGGTCGAGCGGCAGCATGGGGTGGGTACGTCGGTGCTCGACCAAGAGGAAGGCCGGCAAGGCGATGGCGGCCAGGACGAGTGACGAGACGACGACGGGGCTGGACCAGCCTTGTTCGGGTGCTTCGATGAGCCCGTAGGTCAAGCCGGCCAGGAAGATGGCGGCCAACGCGGCGCCCGGGACGTCCAGGCGTCCCGCCACGGACTCGTCCCGGGTCTCTGGGACGTGGCGGGCGGTCACGGCGAGGACACCGACGGCAACGGGGAGATTGATGAAGAAGACCCACCGCCAGGAGGCGATCGCGAGGAGATAGCCGCCCACGAGAGGCCCGGCTGCCGAGGCGACACCGGTGAGCCCCGACCATGCCCCGATGGCGCGGGCGCGGTCTTCGTCCCGCATGGACGCCTGGAGGATGGCCAGGCTGGCCGGCGTCAGGAGCGCGCCGCCGACCCCTTGGACGAGGCGGCTGATGACGAGGAAGAGGCTCCCGGGCGCCAGCCCGCAGCAGACGGATGCCGCGGAGAACCACACGACGCCGGTGGCGAAGACGCGCCTGCGGCCGTAACGGTCGCCGAGCGCCCCGCCGAGAAGGAGGAATGCCGCCAGCGAGAGCGAGTAGCCGGTGACGACCCACTGCAACGTGCTGATGTTGCCGTCGAATTCTCGCCGGACCGAGGGGAGGGCGATACCCACGACGGTGGCGTCCAGCATGGCCATCCCCGATCCGAGGACGGTGGCGGCGATGACCCAGCGACCGCGGGCGCTCGAGAGCACAAGTGGTCCCGGCGACGTGCCGCCCACCGCGGTCACGGGCCGGCCTGGCTGGTGGTCGACACCGGTGTCCGGGGCCGCGACATGGTCACTTCAAGATGTTGACGGCGCGCGCCACGACGAGGATGGCGACCACCAGCGAGATGGCCTCCTCGGCCATCATCATGAGCTTCGTCCACGGTTTGACGGCTGAGACGTCGGTGGGGCTGAAGGCCGTCGCCGTGGCGAAGGCGAAGTGGAAGTAGTCGACGAAGGTCGGGACCCAGCCGTCCGCCACATGCTCGGCGTGCACCATCTCGGGGAATATCAGGGCCGGGCTCGAGCCTGTGCCCGCGGCGCGGGCGGCCGGACCGCCCCGGTCGAGGTTCCAGAACCACAGCGCGAAAGCGATCACGTTGGAGAGCCAGATGGCGGCACCGCTGGCCAGGAGGACCCTGGCGTTCTGGGTGAAGCTCGACACGTCCACGATGCCGACGACGAGCTTGACGGCCGCGTCGGCGTTGGCCAGCGTGATGAACCCGATGAGCACGCTGGTCAGGTTGTGCAGCCAGGGCCGGTCGCGATCGATACGGCCCGGGTCCCCGATGATGAGGGCGCCCAGAAGACCCAGGACGATGACGAGGAAGAGCCAGGCGGCGTCACCGGTGCGAAGCTGCCCGGGCAGGGTGGCCCGCAGGAGTCCGGCGACGACGACGGCAACCGCCATCGGCCATCTTGGTTCGCCGACGCGGCGGTTCTCGTCCCTGCGCCGGGTCAAGGGTCCGGGTGGCACGGGCCCATCATCGCCTGGCGCAAAGAGTGACGCCCGGCCACGGACTTCCTTGCAGGGTTCTATGATCAAACTGACTATCCTGTCGGCATGGAGCGGAAGAGCTTCGCCGCCATGCACTGCTCGGTGGCCCAGTGCCTCGAGGCGGTGGGCGAGTGGTGGACCCTGCTCATCGTCCGCGACGCCTTCCTCGGTGTCACCCGCTTCGACGAGTTCCAGCAGCGCCTCGGGATCTCGCGCAGTGTGCTCACGCAGCGTCTCGAGCATCTCGTGGCCGCAGGGGTGCTCGAGCGCAGGCCCTACAGCGAACACCCGCCGCGCGACGACTACCGGCTGACCGAGCGGGGCCGCGACCTGTGGCCCGTGCTGAACGCCATGCGGCAGTGGGGCGACAGGTACGAGGCCCCGGCGGGGCCGCCGCTGCGCCTCGTGCATCGGTCGTGCGGCCAGGTGTTCGAGGCCCGACAGACCTGTTCGGAATGCGGGGAGCCGGTCGGGATGCGCGATGTCCGCGCGGTGCCGGGTCCGGGGGCGGCGGAGCCGCTGCTCCGCCAACGGCCGGGGCGATGACGGACGCGGTCGGTGTCCGGCGTGTCGCCTTTTCGGCGGTGACCGCGCTCACGGCAAGTGGGCCGGACCGCTTCGGCGGCGTCGTGGACCCGGAATGGACCATTGGCGACAAGCCCAACGGCGGCTATCTCCTGGCCATGCTCGGGCGAGCCGCCGTGGCGGCAGGTGACCATCCCGACGTGCTCGCGGCGAGCGCGCAGTACGTCCGGTCTCCTGCACCGGGACCCGTCGCGATCGACACCGAGCTCGTGCGGGCCGGCCGCTCGGCGGGGCAGCTCCGTGCCCGCATGGCCCAGGACGGGCAGGTCTGCGTGGACGCCGTGATCACGGTGGGCCGACTCCGTCACGACGCCACCCCCTACTGGGATGCCGGAGCGCCGCCGACCGTCGAGGTGCCCTACGAGGACTGCCTCCCTGTGACGGCACCGCCGGGGGCGGGGATACGTGTTGCCATCCTCGACCAGGTCGACATCCGGCTCGACCCGGCGACGAGCGGCTACCTGCGGGGGAAGCCGACCGGGCATGGCGAGCTGCGGGGTTGGTTGGCACTTCCCGAAGGCGAGAGCTTCGACCCGGTTTCACTCCTCTTCGCCGTCGACGCCTATCCACCGGCCACCTTCGACATCGAGCTCGCCGGGTGGGTTCCCACGTTCGCCATGACCGTCTACGTGCGCGCCCTGCCGAGGGCGGGCCCGGTACGCGTCGTCCAGCGGGCCCAGCTCATCGACGCCCAGCGGGTCGACGAGACGTGCTCCGTGTGGGACTGTGCCGGCCGCCTGGTGGCACAGGGGACGCAGTTGGCCGGCATCCGCCTGGGCTGACGGGCCCGTGCCGGTCGTTTGGTGAGCCCTGGCCGGTGACCTACGGTGAGAACCTGACCTGATTCGAGCTCGAGGAGGAGCAACTGTGGCTGTTGACACCCTGTTCGTGTACGCCGGCATCTACGGCGATGTCGAAGGCGCCATCGCCGACTACGACGTCGTGAAGGACCTGCACACGGAGGCGGGACTGATAGACGCCTACGACGCCGCGGTGGTCGAGCGCAACGACAAGGGGAAGGTGAAGATCGTCAAGAAGCACGAGACGCCGACCCGCGTGGGCGGCGTGTTCGGCGGGGGCATCGGTCTGGCCACCGGTCTGGTCATCGCCCTCTTTCCGGCGGCCGCCATCGGCGGCGGGCTCCTGCTCGGCACCACCGGTGCGGGCGCCGTGCTCGGATCCATCGCCGGCCACGCCGCCGCCGGCATGAGCCGGAAGGACCTCAAGGAGCTGGGCGAGTCTCTCGACGAGGGCCAGGCCGGCCTCGTCGTGGTCGCCGTCTCCGACATGGAGGCCAAGGTGCGCGCCGCGATGAAGCACGCCGAGAAGGTCGAGGAGAAGCAGCTCAAGGCCGACCAGGAGGCCCTCGAGGCCGATGCGAAGGAAGCCGAGAAGGGCTAGGTGCGACCGGGCACGCGGCTCAGCACCCGCCTAGCAGCCAGCGGCAGACCTCGTCGATCCCGTCGCCCGTCTTGGCGCTGGTGAAGATGGTGCGCACACCGGGGTTGACGGCGTGGAGATTGGCCACGAACGCGTCCATGTCGAAGTCCAGATGCTCGAGGAGGTCGGTCTTGTTGACGATCACGAGCTCGACGGAGCGGAACATGACGGGGTACTTGCGCGGCTTCTCCTCGCCCTCGGTCACCGCGTAGACCATCGCCTTGGCCGACTCGCCCACGGCGAACTCGGCCGGGCACACCAGGTTCCCAACGTTCTCGATAACCACCAGGTCGAGCGCGTCGAGGTCGAGACGGCCGAGCGCCGAGCGGACCATGGTGGCGTCGAGGTGGCATTCGCCGCCGAAACCGTCCCCGGTGTTGACGAGCGCGACCTGCGCGCCGAAGCCGTCGAGGCGGTCCGCGTCGAGGCTGGTCTCAATGTCGCCCTCGACGATGCCCACCCGCGAGGCGTCGTCGACGCGCGCCAGGACGGCCGCCAGCAGCGTGGTCTTGCCCGCACCGGGCGAGGACATGAGATTGACCACCCGCACACCGGCGCGCGCGAAATCCACCTCGTTGGCTGCGGCCGTGCGGTCGTTCTCCGACAGGATCGACTCGAGCACCGCGACGCGCAGCGGGCCCGTCTCGTATCCGGAGTGGTCGCCGACGTCGTGGTCGTGTGCGTGGACCGTTCCGTCGGCGTGGCGGTGGAAGCGACCCACCTCAGACCTCCTGCAGCTCGAGTGACGCGACCAGGAGCTCCTCGCCGTGGAGGAGCACCACGCCGGTCGACCCGCAGGTCCCGCAGCGTGGCACGGGTTCGCCGAGCTCGCTGCGCACGCCGCAGTCGCTGCACTCGACCACGGCCGGCACCGCCTCGACGAGCAGGACGGAACCCTCGAGGGGTGTGGTGGCGGTCGCCATCTCCCAGCAGTGCTCGAGCGTCGTGGGCACCACCTGGCGGAAGGCCCCGACCTTGACCGTCACGACGCCGACAGGCCGCCCGTGGGCATGGCGAAGCGTCACCTCGGCGATGGAGCGGCAGATCGACAGCTCGTGCACGCTCAGCAGATCCTCGGCAGCTGCTCGGCCAGGGGGAGGTCCACCACGCGGGACCCGCCGATCCCGGTGCGGGCCACGACGACCCCCGGGTGTGCCTCGACGATGGTCCCGATGCGCGCCGCCCCGGCACCGAGTGGGTGGCGCGCCATCACCTCGAGCGCCCGCTCGCCGTCCGGCGCACCCACCACGGCGACCAACCGGCCCTCGTTGGCCACCTCGAGGGGATCGAGGCCCAGCAACTCGCACGCCGCGGCCACGGCCTCGGGCACCGGCACCGCCGCCTCCACCAGGTCGAGCCCGGCCTGCGCCGCTGCCGCGATCTCGTTGCAGGTTGCGGCCACGCCGCCGCGCGTCGGGTCACGCAGCATGTGGACGTCGACCCCGTCGCCGAGCAGGTCGGCCACCAGGCCGTGCAGCGGCGCGGTGTCCGACTCCACGTCGACCCCGAAGGTGAATCCCTCCCGGACGGACAGGACGGCGATGCCGTGGAGCCCGATCGGACCGGACACCACGACGGCGTCGCCGGGACACACCCGGTGTGGGCCGAGGTCCACTCCGGCCGGGACCAGGCCGATGCCGCTCGTGGTGACGTAGACCCCGTCGCCATGGCCAAGGTCGACGACCTTGGTGTCGCCGGTGACGATGGGCACCCCCACCCGGCGGGCCGCCGCGCCCATGGAGGCGGCCAGGTGACCGAGCTCGGCCAGGGGGAGGCCCTCCTCGAGCACGAACGCGGCCGAGAGCACGAGCGGCGTGGCGCCGACCATCGCCACGTCGTTGACGGTGCCGTTCACCGCCAGGTCGCCCAGGTCGCCGCCCGGGAACGAGCGGGGATGGACCACGAACGAGTCGGTCGAGAAGGCAAGGCGCGGTCCGTCGGCGCCGCCGATCCCCACCAGCGCGGCGTCGCCGAGGTCGGCCAGGGATCCGTCGGCTCCGGCGAAGGCAGGCCGGAAGAGGTGGTCGATCAGCTCGGCGCTGAGGCGACCACCCGACCCGTGGCCGAGGACCACCGTGTCGTGATGGCGCAGCGGGACCGGGCAGGACCAGGCCGAGGGGTCGGCGACCATCAGCGGGCGACCGGCACCCCGAGGCGGCGGTACCGGTAGTAGGCCGCGCACGCCCCCTCGCTCGACACCATCGGCGCCCCCAGCGGCGTCCTGGGCGTGCAGGCGGTGCCGAAGGCCTCGCACTCCGTTGGCGTGCACAGCCCCTGCAGCACCTCGCCGGCCCGGCACGCTGCCGGCTCCACCGCAGTGATCCGACCGACGTCGAACCGTTGCTCGGCGTCGAAGGAGGCCCACTCGTCCCGCAGCCGCCAGCCTGATCCCGGGATGGGACCGATGCCCCGCCACGTGCGGTCGCAGGTCTCGAAGACCTCGTCGAGCACCCGCCGGGCCGCGGGGTTGCCCTCGGGGCGCACCGCCCGCTCGTACGCGTTCTCCAACTCGGCGCGGCCCGACTCCAGCTGGGCCACGGCACGCCGGATCCCTTCGAGCACGTCGAGCGGCTCGAAGCCGGTCACCACGATGGGGACGTGGTGGCGCACGACCAGCGGCTCGTACTCCGCCGTGCCCATGACCGTGCAGACATGGCCGGCAGCCAGGAAGCCCTGCACCCGGCAACCGGGCGCGTCGAGGATGGCGTCGATGGCCGGTGGGACCAGCACGTGGGAGACGAGCAACGAGAAGTTGTCCAGGCTCTTGTCGCGCGCCAGCCTGACGGCCATGGCGTTGGCCGGGGCGGTGGTCTCGAACCCGATGGCGAAGAACACGACCTGGCGCGTCGGGTCGGCCTCGGCGAGCTGCAGTGCGTCGAGGGGCGAGTAGACGAGCCGGACGTCGCCACCCGCCGCCTTGACGCTCAGCAGGTCCGTGGAGGACCCCGGCACCCGGGCCATGTCGCCGAAGGTGCAGAACGTGACCTCCGGAAGGGAGGCGATGGCCAGGGCGCGGTCGATGGTCTCCAACGGAGTCACGCAGACCGGGCAGCCCGGGCCGTGGACCAGCGTCAGTTGCTCGGGGAGGAGCTGGTCGATGCCGTTGCGGATGATGCTGTGGGTCTGGCCCCCGCAGACCTCCATGATCGACCAGGGCCTCGTGGTCCGCCGGGCGATGTCGTCGAGCAGGGATCGGGCGAGCCCGGGGTCGTTGAACTCGTCGAGGTACCTCACATTGTCCCCACTTCCTCTTCGAGCTGACCCACCTGGCGGAAGAGTTCGAGGGTCTCGAGGGCCGACGCCTCGTCCAGCTTGGCCAGCGCGAAGCCGACGTGCACGATCGTGTAGTCGCCGACCTCGACCTCGGGCACGTAGACCAGGCAGACCTCCTTGCGGACCCCGCCGAAGTCGACGCGGGCCATCCGGGTCCCGCCGGCCTCCCAGGTCTCCTTGACCCTTCCGGGCACTCCGAGGCACATCTCTTCACTCACCTCCTCGCGCCGCCGCCACGGCCAGCTGCCCGAGTGCGAGTCCACCGTCGTTGGGTGGAACCACCTCGTGCTGGAGCACCTCGAACCCCCGCTGTTGCAGCCTCGCAGAGCACAGCGACGACAGCAATGCGTTCTGGAAGACGCCGCCGCTCAGGCCGACGACCCCCACCCCCGTCCGGTCGCGCACCGCCTCCGCCGCTTCGGCGACGGCCTCGGCCAGCGCCCGATGGAACTCGAGCGCGAGCACGGCGGGCGGCGCCCCGTCGGCCAGCTCGCCCACCAGGCCCGTGAGCAGCGGGGTTGAGTCCAAGACGAGCCCGGCGTGTCCCGTCCGTACGGGGAGAACCGGGCCGTGCCCGCCGGACTTTCGGGCGGCCGGTGCCCCGAGCACGCCACCCGCCGTCGCCGCCAGGGCTTCGAGCTCGACCGCCGCCTGGCCCTCGTACGTGGCCTCCTGGCAGACGCCAAGGATGCTGGCCACGGCATCGAACAGCCGCCCCACGCTCGTCGTCGGGGAGCAGCCGGTGCCCGTGGCCAGCATGCGGCTGACGACGCCCCGCTCGACCTCGCCGGTCGCGCCCTGCACGGCAGGGGCGTGCTCGACGCCCAGGCCGGCCGCCGCCAGGTGGGCCAGGGCGGTGCGAGCCGGGTGGGCGATCGCGGCGTCCCCGCCCGGCAACGCCACCGGGGCCAGGTGACCGACCCGTTCGGCGCCGTCGTAGGACCCGAGCAGGAGCTCGCCCCCCCAGATCGTCCCGTCCGCGCCGTAGCCGGTCCCGTCGAAGACGACGCCGAGCACCGGCGACCCGGGCGCGATGCCGTGCTCGGCCAGCAGCGAGGCCAGATGGGCGTGGTGGTGCTGCACCTCCACGAGGTGCGCCCCGCGTTCGACGGCCCAGCGAGCGGCCAGAGCGCGCGAGCGGTAGCCGGGGTGGGAGTCGGCCACCACCACCTCGGGCCGGACGCCGACGAGGTCGAGGAGGAGCGCGGCAGTGCGCTCGAGGTGTTCGAGCGTCTCGAGGTTCACCGCGTCCCCGATGTGCTGGCTCAGCACGGCGCGCCGTCCGACCGCGGCGCCGCAGGTCGCCTTCAGTTCCCCGCCGACGGCCAGCGAGGGAGGCGCGGGCAGCGGCAGGCGGATCGGCAGGGGAGCCTCGCCCCGGCTGCGGCGCACGGGCTGGGCGCGCCCGGCCACCTGCCGGATCACCGAGTCGTCGACGGCCTGGTGGACACGGCGGTCGTGGTGGACGAAGAGGTCGCATAGCGCGCCGAGCCGCGCCGACACCTCGTTCGCGTCGATGCAGATCGGCTCGCCCGAGACATTGCCCGAGGTCATGACCAACGCCAGGTCGCCGCCCTGGCCGGCCAGCGACCCGGTGGCCACCAGCAGGTGCTGGAGCGGCGTCGACGGCACCAGGACCCCGACGGTGCCCGTGCCCGGAGCCGAGGTCCCGGCGATGTGCCGGGCCCGGGCCCCGGTGCGCACCGGGGCGATGACGACGGGCGCCACCGGGCCGCAGAGCGCCGCCGCCCCGGCTGCGTCGAGGTCCGCGATGCGCCGGGCGGCCGCCAGGTCGGGGACCATCACGGCGAAGGGCTTGGCGGAGCGACGCTTCAGGGCGCGCAGCCGGGCCACGGCGTCGGGGTCGGCGGCGTCGACGGCCAGGTGGTACCCGCCCACCCCCTTGAGCGCCACCACCGCGCCGCTGGCCAGTGCCGCAGCCGCGGCCTCGAGCGCCGCTTCACCGACGCCGGCGTCCGCGCCGTCAGGGCGGCGCGCCGCCAGCATTGGTCCGCAGGCCGGGCAGCAGGCGGGCTGGGCGTGGAAGCGCCGGTCAGCCGGGTCGTCGTACTCGGCCCGGCAGGTGGTGCAGAGGGTGAACTCCGTCATCGTCGTCGTGGCCCGGTCGTAGGGGAGGCCGGTGGCGAAGCTGTAGCGCGGTCCGCAGCGGCAGCACGCGATGAACGGGTAGCGATACCGCCGGTCCGACGGGTCGAAGAGCTCGGACAGGCAGGCGTCGCACGTGGCCACGTCGGGCGGGATGCCCGTCACGGCACCGGGGACGTGACGGCTCTCCACGATGCGGAACCCCGACTCCCCCTGGAGCGGGAGCTCGCTCACCGCCACCGCGTCGAGCCGGGCGCCGGGAGGCGGGGTGTCGAGGGCGGCCAGCAACCGCTGGACCGCAGCGGTGTCCCCTTCAGCCTCGAGGAAGACCCCCGCCTCGTCGTTGCCGACGTGGCCGCACAGGCCCAGCCTCCCCGCCACCGTGGCCACGAAGGGGCGGAACCCGACGCCCTGTACGACGCCGGTCACCCGGACCGCCACCCGCCGTGTCGTCACGAACGCCGCCAGATCACAGGACCATGTTCCCCGAGTTGGGGATCACGCGCGTGAGCCTGCGACCTCGGCCTCTGAGGAGAGTACCCTCGGGGGTATATGGACGATGGTGTCCAGGTGCGCTGGTGGCGTTGACGGCGTTCACCTTTGCACGGCCACCGTGGCACTTCCGTCACCCGTGGTGTGGGACCACGTTCGTGGTCAGACCCACAAATCCGTCACGCGCAGGCCGAGCTCCGTGAGGAGGGAGCGCATGGTCGGCACCGACAGGCCGAGTACGTTGCCAGGGTCCCCGTCGATTCCCGCGACGAACGGGGCCCCCTTGCCCTCGATCGTGAAGGCGCCCGCGGTGACCAACGGCTCGCCGCTCGCCACGTAGGCCCGCAACTCGTCGTCGTCGGGTTCGGCGAACCGGATGAGCGTGTGCGCCACCGCGCTCCGGCGAAGGTTCCGTGCCGTGTCGATGACGCAGTGTCCGGTCATCAGTGTCCCCGTCCGGCCCGATTGGGTGCGCCACATCTCGATCGCTCCGGCTTCGTTCCCGGGCTTTCCGCGTGCCCTGCCGTCGACCTCGAGCATGGAGTCGCACCCGATGACCAGAGAGCCCGGGCACTGTGGAGCGACCGCTTCGGCCTTCCGCTCCGCCAGCTCGCGCACCAATGAAGCGGTGGGGGTCACATCGATGTCCTCGGGTACACCGCTCACCACGACCTCGGGGTCGAAGCCGGCGTTGCGTAGCACGCGCAGTCTCGCCGGTGACCCGGACGCCAGGACCAGTCGCATGGTTTCCACCTCTCGGACGATGCCCCGGTGATCCTACGGTTGGGCCGGCCCGGCACGTCCGCCGTCTTGGGCCGGGCACTCTCGGTCGTCGCAGCGGTGTCCGTCCGTTGTCTGGCGTCGGTACATTGCTGGTGTGCACCCGGGTCCCGATTCCGGCGTGAAGCCGGTGCGCCTCGGCTGGGTCGAGTCGGATCAGCCGCTCGAGCCCGACGTCCGCGCCCGCATTCTCGGTCCTGGGTCACCGTTCGAGATTCGACGCGAGTCGGTGCTCGGCCGCGAGGTGGAGGTGTACGCGCAGCGCCCCCGCGAGCTCGGGGCGCTCATGCGCCTCGCCCCCCGGGACGTGCGGTTCCTCGTGTTCCCGGACGTCGAGCTGAGCTACGGCGAGGCACTCGACCGAGTCGGCGGTCTGGCGACGACGCTGCACGACGAACACGCCGTCCGGCCCGGTGACCGCATCGCCATTGCCAGCGCCAACTCCCTCGAGTACGTCCTCACGTACTGGGCCGCGGTGGCCGCAGGTGCCGTGGTGGTGGGTCTCAACGGATGGTGGGCGCCGCCGGAGCTCGCTTACGGGACCGAGCTCGCCGGGCCGGCCCTGGTGCTGGCCGACGAAGCCCGCCTCGAGCGCCTCGGCCGAGCCGGCGTCCGGGCCCAGTCTCTGTCGGCGGTGGTCGATGCGGCCACGCCGAGTGCGGTACTCCCCGAAGGGCTGGTGGCCGAGGACGATCCGGCGATCGTCATGTTCACCAGCGGTACCACCGGCCGGCCCAAGGGCGCGACCGTGAGCCACCGGAACCTGATCCACGCCACGCAGTCGAGCGCGCTCAAGGGCGCGCTCGGAGCCGCACAGATGGGCCTCGACCCCCTCGGACCCAGGGGGAGTGTCGTCATGGTTGTCGGTCCCCTGTTCCACATCTCGGGGACCATCTCGCTCTTTGGCGCTCCCTGGGCGGCTTCCACGGTGGTGTTCCCGCCGCCTGGCCGCTGGGACGAGCGAGTCCACCTGGAGCTCACCGAGCAGTACGGCATTCAGGCGTGGAGCGCCGTGCCGACGCACTACTGGAGGATCCTCGACCATCCCGGCTTCGACCGCGCCGACCTGTCCTCACTCCGGGCGGCGGCGTCCGGTGGCGCCGTCTTCCCCCCGGCGTTGGTGCGGGAGTTCCAGGAGCGTCTCCCCGACGTCGTGCTGTCCAACGGCTACGGGATGACCGAGACGTGCGGTCTCGGGACGATCGCGTCCGGCCAGCTGCTGATCGACCACCCCGAGTCGGTGGGTGCGGCGTGGCCGACCCACGAGATCGAAGTCCGCGATCCCGGCGGACGGGCGCTCGGCCCCGGCCAGGTCGGCGAGATCCACATCCGCTCGGCCTCCGTGTTCCTCGGCTACTGGGACAACCCAGAGGAGACCGCGGCGGCCGTGGACGCCCAGGGTTGGTACCGTACCGGCGACTTCGGTGTGATCAGCGACGGCGTGCTCCGCCTCGAGAGCCGGATGCGGGACCTGATCATTCGCGGGGGTGAGAACATCTACCCCCCTGAGATCGAGAACCGGCTCGTCGAACATCCCGGCATCGTCGAGTGCGCAGTCGTCGGCGTTCCGCATCAAGCCCTCGGGCAAGAGGTGAAGGCCTTCGTCGTGCGGCGCGACCGCGCCGACCTCTCGACCGAACAGGTCCGGGCGTGGGTTGGCGCGGCGCTCGCCCCCTTCAAGGTGCCTGCCTACGTCGAGTTCCGGGAAGCACTGCCCCACACCGAGACGGGGAAGGTCATGAAGCACGAGCTCGAGGCGGAGACATGAGTGTGTGGGCGCGTTCGGAGGTGCAGCCATGAGCACGAACAGCGACACGGGCGGCGGGACCGACGGGACCGAGGTCCCGGTGAGCGAAGCCGCCCTCGTCGAGGACCAGCTCGAGCAACTCCTGGCCGATGGCGCCGACGGAGTGGTTGGGATCGAAGGCCTTCGCGGCCGGCAATACGACCTGGGCCTGGCGTGGGTTCATTTCCCCCGGGGCCGGGGCGGTTTGGGCGTCACACCGATCCTGCAGCGCCGTGTCGAGGCACGGATTCGCGAGGTGGGTGTCCCGGGTCCGGAGAGCCGGCACTTCTTCGGCCTGACGATGGCCGGCCCGACCGTCGTGACCCACGGCGACTCCGCGCTCCAGGACAGGCTCCTGCGGCCCATGTTCACGGGCCGGGACCTCTGGTGCCAGCTGTTCAGCGAGCCGGGTACCGGCTCCGATCTGGCCGGGCTGTCGACCCGGGCCGTCCGGGACGGCGACGAGTGGGTCGTCACGGGCCAGAAGGTCTGGAACACGCTGGCGCACCTGGCGGACCGGGGCATGCTGATCGCCCGTACCGATCCCGAGGCGCCGAAGCACAAGGGCCTGACCTACTTCGCGCTCGACATGCACGCGCCGGGGGTCGAGGTGCGTCCGCTGCGCCAGATCACGGGCGAGGCCGAGTTCAACGAGGTCTACCTGACCGAGGTGCGGATCCCGGATGCGGACCGGGTCGGCGACGTCGGCGAAGGGTGGCGGGTCGCCATGACCACGCTCATGAACGAGCGCACGACCATCGGCGGTGGCACCGGCGGGCCGGGGCGCGGGAGTGGGCCCATCGCCGAAGCCTTGCGCATCTGGAGGGACGAGGCGTCCAGCCGGGACGAGGCATCGCGCGACCGCCTCGTGCAGCTGTGGATCGAGGCCGAGACGCTGAGGCTGACCAACCTGCGGGCCGCACAGGCCCGCCGCGCCGGGAACCCCGGACCGGAGGGATCGATCGCCAAGTTGATGTTCACCGAGGTCAACAAGCGGATCTACGAGCTGTGCGTCGACCTGCTGGGCGCGCAGGGGCTCACTGGGTACGACTACACCATGAAGCGGACCGGGGAGATCGGCCTCATGGGCCCCCCCGGATCAGCCCGCAAGATGTTCCTCCGGTCGCGCGCCAACTCCATCGAAGGCGGCACGTCGGAGATCCAGCGCAACATCCTCGGGGAGCGGGTCCTGGGCCTGCCGGGGGACGTCCGCGTGGATAAGGACCTCCCCTGGTCCCAGGTGCCGCGTTCGTAGGCGTCAGGGCCGCTTGGCCAGGCGGTGGGTGAGTGGCCGGGTGCGCTTGAAGGCGTCGGCGAAGACCTCGGCGAGGTCGTCGTAGCGGGCTCGCTGCAGTGGGTCGGGTTCGTAGACGGCATTGATCCGGAGGCGTTCGGACAAGTCGGACGCCGCGACGACCCCGAGGCGGTCGAAGCCGAACACAGCCGTGCCGATGGAGTTGGCGAAGCCGGCATCCGCCAACTGGTGCACGGGCTTGCCGAGGACGTCGGCCATCACGCTCGACCACAGATCGGACCCGGCTCCGCCGCCGTAGAAGACGTAGTGGGAGATCTCGCGCCCCACGAATTTCTCGACCGGCCCCTGGAGCCAGCGGAGGTTGAGGGAAACGCCCTCGAGCACGGCGCGGGCGAGGTCGTTGCGGGTCGTGTCGAGCCCGACGTTGAGGAAGCCGCCGCGCATTCGCCCGTCGGCCTGCGGGGCGAGCGAGCCGCGGAGCCACGGGAGGAACAGCACCCCCCTTGCTCCGGGCTCCGAGTTCGCGGCGGCATGGTTGAACGCTCGGTAGCGGTCGCCGACCGACTCGGGGGTCATGAAGTCGTCGTCGGCGTACACCACGTTGTCGAGGAAGTAGTTGACGGCTACCCCGGCCACGCCGTTCTCCGCCGAGACCATGTGCCCGCCGCCCAGGGGGCTGGGCATGGTGTACAGCGACCGCAAGGGGTTGACCTTCTTCTTCTTCAAGTGCGTCACGATCACCGCGGTGGTGCCGAGCGCCAGGCCGGCGTGGGTCCCCGAGAACGTGCCGGCGGCCATCGCTCCCGCCTGCGTGTCGTTGATGCCGGAGAGCACGGGTGTGGCCGGCGCGAGCCCGAGTGCGTCGGCGACATCGGGCAGCATGGTGCCGACGACGCTGCCAACCGGTACCGACTCGGGGAGCTTCTCCGCGTCGATCATCGACGCAGAGACGAGGTCGCCGTGCCAACCGGCGCTGGGCACGCGGCGGTTGTCCGCCAGCATCTGCATGAACGACGAGCACTGGTTCGCTGTGGTGCGGCCGGTGAATCGAGCGGTGAGGTAGTCGACCGGTTCGAGGAACGAGGCCGCGCGCTCGTAGAGGTCCGGCTGTGCATAGCGGAACCAGCGCATGTGGTTGATGCTCATGCCCGACTCGAGCGGTGCCAGCCCGTGGACGCGCAAGTACTTCGCCAGTGTCAGGGGCGAGTCGCCGAGTCTGGGGTAGCCGGGTAGGCGCTTGAGCCGCTTCGGCGCGCCCCGCTGGTCCATCCAGGTGATCATGGGGGCGACCGGCGTGCCGTCGGATCTCACCGGCACGATCGACGAGTACTGGGCGGACGCGACGACCCCGACGATCGAAGAGGATTCGATCGCCGTTGCGCCAAGCGCTCCCCGGGCGGCCTCGACCGTGGCCTGCCACACTGATTCAGCGTCTTGCTCGGCGGCACCATCCGGGCCGAACCTGGTCAGCACCGATGCCCGAGCCGACCCCGCGAGGGTGCCGTCGGTGGAAACGACCGCGGCCTTCGGACCGCTCGTGCCGAGGTCGATGGTCAAGATGTGCTGGTTGGTCATGATCAGTCCGGGAATGATCTCATGGCGATTCCGTCGACGACGGGGACCACGGTCGCTGCGTTCCGGTGGTGGACGGCCGACGCATCAGAGCTCCACGCGAACGGGAATCGGTTCCGGGTCCGACAAGGTTGCTGAACTGGGCGTATGCGGTGGTCGGGATCCGGGTCGATCCGGTGACCTCGCGCGTGCTCCGGTCACTGGTGAGCGAGGCACCCAGCGGGCCGGGGGAGCAGAGGCAACCGGCTCGCCTTCTCGTGAGCCAGAATCTGACTACTCGTGGTACGTCGGTGGTATGCCCCACACGTCCTGGTTCGCCTCCGCATGGGTATGCCAGGGGTGCGGGGCCTGAGCCAGCCCAAGCACTGCTGGAACACATCTGGCCACGGCGCGTGAGGTGACATGACCGTTCCGGAGCAGAAGCGACCCGGCCGCATGGAGTCGGCCGTTCGCAGGTCGGACAAGTTCCAGCAGAGGCACGGTGTCTTGGGGTTTCCCTTCGCCGTCCTGCAGAAGTTCGGCAACGATCAGGCGGGCGGCAGGGCGGCGCTCATCGCGTACTACGGCCTCTTCGCCGTGTTCCCGCTCCTGATGCTGTTCACCACCATCCTCGGCTACGTCCTGCACGACAACGAGCAGCTCCGCGCGGACCTCGTCGACAGCGCTCTCGGGAGCTTCCCCATCATCGGTCCTCAGCTGCAATCCCAAGTCCACGGTCTGACCGGGAGCGCCCTTGCCGTGGCCATCAGCGGCCTGCTGCTCCTGTACGGTGCCGTCGGTCTCGGATTGGCCACTCAGAGCGCGATGAACAAGGTCTGGAACATCCCCTACGTCGACTGGCCGTCCCTCCCCGTGCGCTACCTCCGGGGCCTTGCCGTCCTCGTCCTGCTTGCGGCGTCCGCCATCGGATCGACCGTGCTGACCGGATTCGCCACCCTGGCTTCACACGGTGGGGTTTCCAGAGCGTTCCTGCTTGTGGGATCGATCACCTTGAACTTCGCGCTCATTCTCGTCGCGTTCATGGTCATGACCGCCGTGAAGCTGAGGTGGCGTGACGTCGTCCTGGGCGCGGCGTTGGCCACGGTGTTCTGGCAGGCGCTGCAGCTCTTCGGGAGTTGGTACGTCGGTCGCGAGCTCCGGCACGCGACGGAGACCTACGGCTTCTTCGGTGTCGTCCTCGTCTTGTTGGCCTGGATCTACCTGGGGGCGCAGTTCTTCCTGCTCGCCGCCGAGATCAACGTGGTCAAGCGATACCGCCTCTGGCCGAGGTCCATCACCCAACCGCCGCTCACCGTCGCGGACAGGCTTGTCCTCGAGCGCCTGGCTCGAATGGAAGTGCGCCGACCCGAGACCGAGGTCCGCATCGAGTTCACCCCCGGGGCTGATGTCGACCCGTTGGTGCCGCCGCCCCCGGCCGGGGAGGGGGCCGAGCAGTGAAGGACGTGCTGCCGAAGGGTACTGTCGAGTGGTCCGGGGGAGCTGAGTGACGACAGGCGACGATCTCATGGCTGCGGCGGTGGCGCGGACCGGCCTGGACGATTTCGGCGACGGTTCGTTCCGGGAAGGCTTGGACATCCTCGTATGCGCCCTGCGCGACGAGGCCCGCCTCAACGCCGCCGGTGAGGCGTTCTTGTACCAACGGATCGAGGGTCATCTGGTGCAGCGGCTCATGGTCGAGGATTGGTACAGCCGTCATCCTGAGATCGGTGACGTAACCATCGAAGCGCCACTGATCGGGCTGGGTCTGCCGCGGACCGGCTCGACGGCCCTGTCGTTCCTGCTGGCCCAAGACCCCAGCGTGCGCTACCTCCGCCAGTGGGAGTCCTCCGAGCCCTGCCCGCCACCGTCGACCCTCGAAGCACCCGACCCTCGGATCGAGCGGGCGGCCGCAGCGATGGTCGGGACCAAGGGCCATGTCCCATCTGCCGTCGACGGGCCCATGGAGTGCCTGGACCTCATGGCCCTCGACTTCAAGACTCCCATCTACGAGGCGTTCGCTCACGTGCCGTCGTACTCGGCGTGGCTGATCGACGCAGATCTCACCCCCACCTACCTCTACGAGCGCCGGGTCCTCAAGCTGTTGCAGTGGGGCGAGCCCGCGAGACCGTGGCGATTGAAGTCGCCGGCGCACGTGCTCTTCCTCGACCACCTCGACCGGGCTTTCCCCGACGCGCGGTTCGTCATGACCCATCGCGACCCGACCGACGTCATCCTCTCGGTCGCGGACGTCTATGGCGACATCGCCGGTGTGTTCACCGATCACCTGGACCGCCACTCCATCGGCGAGCTGAACGTGGGGCACTGGTCGCTCGGCATGGCCCGGGTGATGGAGTTCCGGGACCGTGGCGCAGACGACCGCTTCTATGACATCGACTTCCGCGCCATGCAAGGTGACCCGATCGGCGAGGTGGCCAGGCTCTACGCGTGGCTGGACGAACCGTTCACCGACGAGTTCGAGGTCGCGATGCGACAGTGGTGGGCGGAGAACTCGGAGAACCGAGAACCCAGCACGCACCCGGACCCGGCAACCTTCGGCTTGGACCTCGGGCAGATCCGGCCACGGTTCGCCGAGTATGTCTCGCGAGCGAACAGATGGACCACGCACGGAACGTGAGGTACTCGCATGGCCGTTGACCTGACCGCCGGAATGGACCCGGAGGACGAATTCGTCTTTGCCGAGCGTCCCGACGACCCCGAGATGCGAGATTCGGTGAGCTTCTGGGTCTTCGACGACGGGGGAGAGGTGGGGCTGCCACGTGTCGGGATCGAGGCGGTTGCCGCGAACTGGGAGACGCACGGGCTCCAGGCCAATGTCGCCTTCCCCGATGGCCGAGCGTTCCGTCTCCGGCAGGACGGGGCGGCGTGGCCCGCGGTTGACGCCGGGGGTCTGCCGACGGTGCTCGGCGCCGGGCCCCTCGGCTTCCGGTGCGTCGAGCCGTTCCGGACCTGGGCGATGACCTTCGATGGTTCGATGGTCCAGACGTCGTCGTCCGACCTGGTCGAGGGAAAGAAGGGCGGCCCCCTCGTTGCCGTCCAGTTCGAGGTCGAGGCCACGATGGCCACCCCTCCGTGGATCCAGGGCACCCTTCTCGACGAGGCGGGAGCGCAGCTGAACTCCTCGATCGAAGGTGACCTGATGGGAGGCTCCCGCTACGAACAGCTCTTCCGGGCCTCGGGTTCGCTGCGTGTCGGAACCGAGCGGCACACGTTTGTGGGTAGCGGTCTGCGCATCCGGCGTCAGGGAGTCCGCCGGTTGGCCGGCTTCTGGGGTCATTGCTGGCAGTCCGCCCTCTTCCCGAGCGGACGGGCGTTCGGCTACATCGCGTATCCACCCCGCCCGGACGGACAACCGACCTTCAACGAGGGCTACGTGTTCGACGGTGACGGCGACCTCGTCCCGGCGCGGATCGTCGAAGCCCCGTGGCTCACCGAGTTGCGGCCATTGGGTCAGGACGTCCCGCTGATCATGGAGACCGGCCACGGCACCATCCGGATCGAAGGAGAGACCATTCTGTCGACCTTCGACATCCATCACGACGACAAGACGTTCGCCATCCGAGAGCTCAAGCAGGAGATGTCCGACTTCCCGGCGCTGCAGCAGGGCGGTGTCCGCTACCGGTGGGACGGAGAGGAGACGGTCGGCATGATCGAGCGCTCCTACCCGCTGGACAAGATCTCCCGGGGCTGACGTCGAACCGATCGCGCCATCGATTGAAGGGGACCCGATGAGGACAATCAATCTGCGTGCGCTCGTTGCAATCGAGGTCTCCGTCCGGCCCGCCGTTGAACTCGGCGGAGGGCGCCGGTACGTGCCGTTCGCCGGCGGCAGCTTCTCGGGTCCCGATGATCTGGCTGGTCGTGTCCTCGAAGGGGGTGTCGACTGGCAGCGCGGTCGATCCGATGGCGTGCTCGAGATCGATGCGCACTATGCGCTCGTGACCGATGCCGGGGAATCGATTGAAGTGCGGTCGACCGGATTGCGTCGCGCCGATCCAGACGTCGTCGAGCGCATCATGCGTGGTGAGGACGTGGACCCGGAGTCCTATTACTTCAGAACGCACGTCCGCCTCACCGCCTCCGCGCCGAGACTCGTCTGGCTGAACGAACTGCTTGCCGTGTCGACTGGCCGTCGGGACAAGGACGTCGTGCACATCGACGTCCACGAGATCCTCTGATCATGGCCCCTGGCCCTCTTCGCATCGTCGTCGTGGGTGCGGGCATCGGCGGCCTGACGACGGCTCTCAGCCTGCACGAAGTCGGTGCCGACGTCGAAGTCTTCGAGACCGTCGACGAACTCCGACCCCTGGGAGTAGGAATCAATCTGCTTCCCCATGCCGTACGTGAACTCGGAGCGCTCGGACTGCTCGATCGGCTCCGCACCAGATCCATCGCTCCCGAACTCCTGGTCTATTGCACGGATCGAGGTCAGGAGATCTGGCGTGAGGCACGGGGGACGGCGGCCGGATACCCGTGTCCGCAGCTCTCCACCCACCGTGGCTGGCTACAGCAGGTCCTTCACGACGCGCTCGTCGACCGGCTCGGACCGGACCGCCTGCACCTTGGGCACCGGCTTGTTCGGGTCGGTGGCACCGCGCAGCGTCCGGTGGCGGTGTTCCCCGACGTCGAGGTCGAAGCTGACGTCGTGGTGGCGGCCGACGGCATCCACAGCGTCGTGCGTTCACAACTCCGGCCTGACGAGGGCCCGCCGCTGTGGAACGGGTCTCTCATGTGGCGTGGGATCGCCGAAATCGCTCCCGTGCTCGACGGGCGGACCATGGTGTGGGCGGGTCATCCCGATCAGAAGTTCGTCGGCTATCCGATTGCCGATGGGAGTGACGACAAGCAGATCTTCAATTTCATCGCCGAATTGCGGAGACCGAACTCGGCCCTTGCCCAGGCTGAGGACTGGAACCGCCGAGGAGTACTGGACGACTTCCTCCCTCGGTTCCGAGCGTGGGACTTCGACTGGCTCGATGTACCCTCGATCATCCTCTCGGCGGAGGAGACCTACCTCTTCCCGATGGTCGACCGGGATCCGCTACCTCAATGGACGTGCGGCCGTACGACGCTTCTGGGCGATGCCGCTCATCCGATGTACCCGATCGGGTCGAACGGTGCCTCGCAGGCCATCCTCGATGCACGAGTACTCGCCGGGTGCATACGTCGGCATCGAGAAGACGTCGACGTCGCACTCGCGCGGTACGAGGCGACGCGGCGTCCGGCCACGGCTGCGGTGGTGTGGGCCAATCGCGGTCTCGGACCGGAACTGCCGATGAAGCTCGTCCACGAGCGCGCACCGCAAGGTTTCTCCGACATCAACGACGTCATAGGTACCGACGAGATTGCCCGGGTCACTGAGGAGTATCGGCGAACCGCTGGTTTCGCTCTGGCCGCACTCCAGACCGGCGCCTCCTTGCTCGAAGAGCCCTATGCGCTCTGAGCCACCCGAGGGCACCGCAGACTCAACGGCTCGACGTCTCGGCGCGTCTCAGGGACGGCGGTTGTCTCAAGTTGGCGACACAATGCTCCAAGTCTCGGCGAAGTCGGGCGGTCTCGGACTTCGACAACCCGGCCAGCATGGTCGCTTCCAGACGGTTCATCCACCGGTCGCAGACCTGTACGGCCTTCTCCCCGTCCGTCGTGAGCCGTGTTCGGAGAATCCTGCGGTTGTGCTCGTCGGGGTGCCGCGTGACAAGGCCCTTGCGCTCGAGGTGAGCGATCATCTCGCTGCCGGCCTGGGGCGAGACGAACGACCGGCGGGACAGGTCCGCTCCGGACATTCCCGGGTGGCGTTGCAGAACGGTGAGCGCGGTGTATTGCAGCGCGGTCAGATCGAGGGCGCGCGCCTGCTCGTCCATGTCCGCCCGGATGGCGAGCTCCAGCTGCTTCACCAGATAACTGAGGCGGGGCGGCCGTCGGCGGGCGCTCACAACGGGCATGCCGAGGCCGCCACGGCCAACAAGGGCTCGACGTCCCGAGCGAGGATGACGCCGGCCGACTCGGCCGCCCGAGTGGCGTGCTCGTACTCGGCCAGATAGACCTCGCGAGATCCATAGCGCCGGCGGACTTCTTCGAGGGGAAACGGTTCGTGGGTTCCCACCAGCCGGGCAAAGGTGTCCGGCGTGCGTTGCATGGCGCTGTTGTGTGCCAGAGGAACCTCGACCTGCGGTAGCCGGACGCCGCCGAGAGCGATGCCGTCGGCATCGCGCACGACTTCCGGAGGGGAGCCACCGAACTCGATTCGGCGCTGCACCGGCGGCGCCGTCCCTTTCACGACCCACTCCTGCAGATGGTGCAATGCCGCGTCGGCGACGGGAGCCACTGAGATCCGGTTGATCGCCTGCATGGACTCGTCGAGTGGAATGGCGAAGCCGAAATCCCGCTCCATCCGCGGCGCCGATGACGCTATCGCCGGAAGTGAGACGTGCGACGCGCCGGCGACCTCCCAGTAGCGGAACGTGCCCGTGTCCGGCTGGCGCACACCATGGCAGGAGGTGGCCTCACACTCCGTGTTCAGCACCATCACCGGTATCCCGAGGTCGTCGCGTAGGAGGTGGAGCCCTTCGGGAATCGAGGGCTGGTTCTCCTGCGCGACGTCCGCCTGGAGAGTCATGACCGCGTCGCCCACCTCCAGCGGGGTACCCCCTCCGAAGTACATGACCAGGAAGAAGGCATCGAAGCGACGAGTGAGAGGTTGCACTCCGTTCAGGTAGGTCGCCAACCGAGCTGCCGATTGGGAGGCGCCCTGGGCGAAGAGCCGCCGAGCCGCAAGACCGCCTAACGGGTCGAGCTCTCCCTGTGGCCGGTCAGGTGCCACCGCGCCGGCGGCCTGGGTGAAGATGTCGTAGGAGAGGTCGTCGCTGGGTATCGACAGCGACCCGTAGCGCTCGGGATCCCAAGCCCGGAGGCCCTGCGGGTGCGCTCCCACCCCGTGGATGCCGACGCGCTGGGCGGAGACGGCGACATACGCATACCCGGCCTCGAACACCTCGGGGCTCTCGCCCCCGCCGAAGTTCTCGTATCCCGCCGTCACGTTGTTCCACAGGACGACCACGGTGCCGTTGAAGGATGCCGGGTCCTCCGGACGAACGACAACGATGCGTGTCGCGTACGGCTCCGAACCGTGTGGCTCCAGTTCCCATCGACCGTCCCAGCCAAGCTCGGAACCTGGCACCGGCACGTATCGGACAGCCGTGCCCTCCATGAAGTACTCGTCTTGCCGGTAGCCCCACTGTGCGAGATCCGCCGTCGGGCCGCCGAACGGCCATCCCCTCCTGCCCGTGATCACCGGGCCGCTTAGCTGCATCGTCGCGCCTCCTCGCTCCGGTCCACACGTGGCCGAGGAATCAAGGTACTTGACATTGCCCGGAGACGCCGCCGTATAGTCCGAATGACTCATCCCAGGGGGGAAGCGATGTCACCACATATCGGATCGCGCATTGCCGCGACGTTCCTGACGGCGTCGGTTCTTGTGGCCTGGGTGTCGGCGACGTCGCTCACCGCTGGCGCGACGACCGCCTCCTCGGCTCCCGGCGTGTCGGCCACCACGGTGACCGTCGGCATCCCCTATATCGACTTCAGCTCTCTCAAGAGCCTGGGTCTGAACCTCGACGACGGAAACTTCCCGGACGCCTACAAGGCGCTCATCGCCCACCTCAACGCCAGTGGAGGCATTGCCGGGCGCAAGATCGTCCCTGTCTTCCTGGCGGTGAACCCGACGGGGACCGCCGCTGCGGTCACTGCCTGCACCCAATTGGTAGAGGACGACAAGATCTTCGTCGCCATCGGTCCAGAGCAGTCCGACTGTTATCTCGAGACCTACCACGTGCCGACCATTCAGGGCCTCTTCGAGGGCACGCTCTCGCCTCGAGCAGCGGCCAACTTCACCATCCTCCCGCCGGCGAACGCCTACGACCCACTCCAGTTGAGGGTCTTCGCACAGAAGGGGGCATTCAAGAACAAGAAGGTGGGACTCTTCGCGGGCGCCTCCACCGACGGCGACGAGATGCAAATCGTCCAGACGGTCCTGAAGAAGCTGGATGTCGATGTCGTGCAGACGGGCGTGGACAGCGCCCCGGCGACCGACCAGGTGGCTGAGAACCAACAAGCAGCAGCAATTGCCGCGCACTTCGAGAGCAGTGGGGTGAACGAAGTGGTGGCCGTCGGGACGGGCTCCGCGGTGTGGCCACGAGCCCTCCAGGACCAGCAGAGCACCTACAACCCGTCGTGGGTTGCCACGGACGGCCAAGCGCTCCAAGGCACGGACTTTGGCAGCGGAAGCGGTCTCTCGGCCCCGTACGTGAAGAACCTGCTGTCCTCCAGCCCGATCCCGTCCTATCCGCAGATATGGAAGGACCCCGCGATTCAGAAGTGTAAGTCGATCATCGCCAAGGCGTATCCGTCCGACACGATTGCGGCTCCGACACAGACGTCGAGCACCTCGGAAGCCACCTTTTTGGCCGTGATCGAGGCTTGCCAGAACATGGCGATCTTCACGAAGATCGCTGCTGCCGCGGGCAGGCACCTGACGGTCTCGAGCTTCACCAACGCCGGGTTCGGTCTCCGTGACGTCGTCTTGCCGGGGACCGGCGGTCCGGTGTCCTTCGGGGCCAACCAGCCCTATGCGCTCGGACCCGTGTATCTGATGACCTACGACCCCAAGGTCAAGCAGATCGTCATCGCTCCGACGTCGGCGACGAAGTAGGGAGGCTGACGTCCGCACCATGGCGCACCGGCGGAGAACCAGAGGGGGTGTGGCATGAAGGCACCCGAGAGCTCCGGCTCATCGCGGGGCAAGCCGATGCTGTCGGATCCGCAGATGCGAGCGTGGTGGACGTATCGGAGGCGTCCCGAGTTTGAGGCCGTGGTGACGCCGGTCCGCGTCCCGATGTCGGACGGCGCCGAGCTCGACTGCGACCTCATCCGACCATCCCGCGACGGCGCGCCGCTCGACGGGCCGTTCCCCGGCATGGTCGTCGAGCTGACCCCCTATGCGGTCGTCCGGGACATGTGGAACCAGGAGGCAACCTGGTTCACGACCCGGGGCTACGTCACTGTCGTGGGCAGCGTCCGCGGGACGGGTGAATCCGGTGGGACCTGGCAGCACGCCATGTCCAGCCAGGATGGACGCGACGCGGCCCAGGTCGTCGAGTGGCTGGCGTCGCAACCCTTCTGTGACGGGCGAATCGGTCAGCTCGGCGAGAGCTACGGAGGGCAGACGACGTATGGGGCAGCAGTCGAGAGACCCCCTCACCTGCGCGCCATCGCGCCGATGCAGTCGCCGGCGAATCTCTACGACGACGTCATCTACCCCGGTGGGATCAAGACGACGGAGCGAGGCACGATTGACAACTGGCCTCCCACGGCGAAGTTGCTCAGCGGTGAACGGATCGACGCCGACGCCGAGTACAGCACGAATCGGGCTCATCCCACGTTCGACGACTACTGGCAAGACCGAGCACTGCTTGGACGCATCGGGGAGGTGATCGTCCCGGTGCTCGCCATCGGCGGGTGGCAGGACGAGTTCTTTCGGGCTGGCGCTCTGCACCTGATCGAAGAGGGACTCGACAGGACGTGGGCCTTCTACGGCCCGTGGCCGCACTTCCCACCTCAGAGCTACGACGACCCTCCCGCTGATGGCCAGCTCCCGGGGGGTGTCCTGCTGGCCTGGTTCGACCGCTGGCTGCGCGACGACACCGAGGCGCCGATCCCCGACGAGCCGGTCTTCTGCAGCTTCGAGGGTCCCGAGGCATCCGGCCGCGGCTGGCAGATGTTGGATGAGTGGGTGCCCGGCGGCCGCGATGTGGCCACGTGGGAGCTCGGGGCTGGAGGGACGCTTGGACCCGAAGCCGAACAAGGCGTCCTCGTCCTTCGCCAGCCCGCCGAGCCGGACGGGCGGGACACGGCCTGCACCTTCGGCAGTGGCGTGCTGGAGCGAGACCGGACGCTCATCGGCTGGCCCATCGTGACCTTCGATGCCGCGTTGTCGGCCCCCGACGCCCACTTCTACGTCGAGTTGCTCGACGTCACCCCAGACGGATCCGAGGTTCCGGTGAGCTCGGGCTTCCTCAAGGCGAGCCATCGTGGCTCGCACGTGATCCCAGAGTCCGTACCGGTCGGCCGTCGCCAGGCGTACACCATCAAGATCCGGGCGAGTCACTGGCGCTTCGCCGCAGGCCATCGCGTTCGCATTCGACTCTCTGGTGGGCCGAGCGACCTGCTCACACCGGTACCCGAGCCGGTGATCGTCGAGCTGTTCGCCGGCGACGGGGCAACAGTCGCGCTGCCCGGGTTCGGCGATGCGTACTGAACCGGAGTTCCCTCGAGATCTCCCTTGGCCTACTGCTGCATGGCGAAGCGGCAGACTTGCACTCCGGTCGCCGCTGTCTGGGCGGACAGGAGATCGAACTTCCGTGCCACACCGTCCGTCGGGAAGAGTGTCTTGCCGCCGCCGAGGGTGATCGGCTCGATCATGAGGACGAGTTCGTCGACCATCTCGGCGGCGAGCAGGGTGCGCACCACCGACAGGCTGCCGTAGACGTAGATGTCGCCGCCGGGCTTGCGTCGAAGCGCCGACACCTCGGCGAGGAGGTCGCCACCGTGGATGAGCGACGTGGGAAGCCAGCTCAGATCGTGTTCAGACAGGGTGTCGGACACGACGTACTTCTGTACCGTGTTGATCCAGTCTGCGAACGGGTCACCGCCGCGCTCGGGCCAGGCGGCGGACGAGACCTGGTAGGTCCGCCGGCCCTGGAGGAGCGCCTCACTCCGCTCCGCGAGCTCGGCGATGACCGGGCCCATCACCTCAGGGTCGAAGTAGGGCATCGACCAGCCACCGTGGCGGAAGCCCCCGCTGGCGTCCTCCTGAGGACCGCCGGGGGCTTGCACCACCCCGTCGAGGCTCATGAACTCACTGACGACGACTCGCATGGTGCCCTCCCGATTCAATGGAACAGTCTGGAGACTCATTGGAACAGTCTGGAGACGGATCAGTGGGATCATTGTCATCGGTGCCGTCGGAACCCGAACCAGCTGGGTGCCACCCTGGTCATTCGGTGTTGTCCCTCCACCGACAGAGGCGCGTACCACCTTGGCGCCTCGCTAGATTCGCCAGGCTCCTTCCTGAGGATCAGCAGTGTTCCCACCAGGATGGCGACGGCCACCAGGGACCAAGTGCCCTGGTCAGCCACGTCTACGAGGGTGACACTGGGTCGGAGACCTCCCAAGGGAAGGTCAGATGATCAGAGATGCAGGGGCTCGAATGAGGCGACGCAACGGAGAATCACGGTTGGCGTCGACGGGTCGCCGACCTCGCTCGGTGCGTTCGAATGGGCAGCCCGAGTCGCCTGTTTGGGGCGCGCCGACCTCGAGGTGGTGCCAGCAGAGCCAGGACCGTGCCATCGAGCTCTCCATGCGGCAGCGATCCCGTAGTGGGCGACCGTGACCTTCTTTGACTTCATCTTGCGCAACCTCTGGTCCAAGAAGGCGCGCTCGATCGGATTGGCCTTCGCCGTCGCGATCGCCGTGATGACGGTGGTCACCCTCGATGTCACGAGCAGTGGCCTCGAGAAGTCAGCTGCTGCGATCATCTCCGTGGGTAAGGCTGACTTCACGGTGGCGCAGAAGGGAGCGTCCGACACCCTGTCCAGCACAATCGACCAAATGGAGGTTGCTCGCCTCCGGGAGACGCCAGGGGTCGGTCGTGTCGTCGGAGTCCTGGTCGAGACCGAGCATCTCAATGCCGACAACCCGGTCTTCATAGAGATCGGGATCGACCCGGGAGATCTTTCGGCGTTCGGCGTCTCTGTCGTTGCCGGAAAACCCTATGGCCCTACGGCGGCACACGAGGTGATGCTCGGCTGGCGGGCCGCCGCCAACTTCGGGCTGAAAGTGGGCGACCGCTTCGATGCCAACGGCACCTGGAACACGGTGACGGGCATTTACTCGACTGGGAACTCGTTTGGCGACGCGGGCGCCATGTTCCCCCTTCCGGCCATCCAGGGCTACAACCGTCTCCCGGGGATCGTGACCTTGGCCTTCGTCAAAGTGTTGCCCGGCGCCTCCCCGGCGGCGGTCGCTGCTCGAGTCGAGTACACCCAGCCGCAGCTCACGACCATCCGCACCGCGGCGCAGTTCGGAAGAGCAGACCGCACCCTGGTCTATCTGCAGGCGGCGGTGAACGGGAGCACGGTATTGGCCATCCTCATCGGAGCGGTGATCATCGGCAACACGATGCTCCTGTCGCTGTTCGAGCGCACCCGTGAATTCGGCCTGATGCGGGCTGTCGGCTGGACCCGACGCCGGACGGTGAGCCTGTTGCTCGGCGAGAGCCTGCTCCTCGCCCTCCTCGGTGCTGCGCTGGGCGTCGCATTGTCATTTGCCATCGTCAACCTGCTCGAGAACCTGCCGGTGCTCAAGGGGATCCTGCACGCCGACTTTACGCAAGGCGCGTTTTGGCGTGCCCTCTTCACGGCGCTCGTCATGACGTTGATCGGAGCGCTCTACCCGGTCACCCGGGCCGCGCTGCTCTCACCACTGAAAGCTCTGAGCTATGAGTGAACCGGTCAGCGCCCGTCTCGCCGTGGAGGTGGTCGGTGTCACCCGGCTCTTCCCTGGCAAGGTCGCCGCATTGGCCGGACTGGACCTCACTGTGAGGTACGGGGAGATGGTGGCCATCACCGGGCCGTCGGGCTGCGGGAAGTCAACCCTGCTGCACCTGCTGGCGGCCATCGATTCACCAACCTCGGGCTCGGTCACCGTCGCCGAGCAAGACTTGGCTCACGTCCACGACTTGAGCCGATACCGCCGCGAAGTCGTCGGTCTTGTGTTCCAGTTCCACAACCTCCTGCCGCAGCTGTCTGCGGTGTCCAACGTCGAGCTGCCCATGTTCGGCGCGCGACTGTCGAAAAGTCAGCGGCGGGCCCGGGCGCGTGAACTCTTGGCCGAGGTCGGCCTGGGTGAGTGCGAAGGTCGCCTGCCCACGGAGCTCTCCGGCGGCGAGCGCCAGCGCGTGGCGATCGCCCGAGCCTTGGCGAACGAGCCGAAGATCCTGCTGGCTGACGAGCCCACCGGGAGCCTGGACTCGGCGTCCACAGAGCGATTCTTGGACCTCCTCAGTCGACTCAGGAACCAGGGGATGACCATCGTGATGGTCACCCACGATCGAGAGGTTGCCGCTCACGCCCACCGGGTCGTAGAGATGCGCGACGGGACGGTGACCGGTGAGAGCCTGAAGCGGGATTCCGCGGCGTCCGTCACCTAGCCGGTCGCGCCTCAGGCGGACACGAAGCAGGCAACGAACTCAGGCTCTCCGGTGTCGGGACCGGCGTCGATCCGGTGACCTCACGCTTTGAGTCCGGAACTGGCCGAATCGGCATGGTTCTGAAGGAACTCGCTCCGGCTCTCAGGGCATGGCTCGACAAGGTAGGGCGGCGTAGACGGCGATCGGGTCTCCGACCAGGATCGACCTAACGGGGCCAGGCCATCTGGACGCTTCTGACCGCTCATTTCAGTATGTTGGTGGCGAACTCAATGGCGGCAGCCGGGCTGGCGAAGTAGTGCTGACTGCCAGCATGGAGGTCGCGGAAGCCTCTTTGAATTGGTCCGTCTCGCAGGGCGCGGGTGCCGGCCAACAGGTAAGCCTGTCGGGCGATGTCGGCTCCGTCTTGGTTTACCTTTCGGCACGCCTCGCGTAGAAGGCTTGCTGTGAGCGCCGAGATCGCGCCCTCGCGAGCCGCCTCCGCCTCGGCGGCCGTACACGCCTCCCGCACCCAGGCCCGCCCGGCACGCAGCCGGCCCTCGAGCACGCCGAATTCGTAGAGGAACCGCTCATTCGTCGAAAGAGAGGATGTGGCACCGAGGCGCGTGATCGAGCTCGCCACCGCAGCGACCTCATCGAGCACCCGGCGCGTCACGCCGAGGGCCCAACCGGCATGGCCGGCAGCTGTGAGGGGGAGAACGCCGAGGGCGTAGAGCGGCCCGCCGCGATAGACGGTCGGCTCGAAGAAGTTGAAGGCATGATTGCGTGGCACGTGCACATCGTGCACTCCGTAGTCGTAGCTGGCCGTAGCCTGGAGGCCCAGAACATCCCAGTTGCCGTGCAGATCGGCCTCGGCCGCGGGGAAACAGGCGAAGAGGTACTCGGAGTCAGACCCGTCGTCGGAGTTCGTCAGCACCCCTGCGCCCGCCCAGGCAGCGTGGGCGATGCCACTGCCGAACTGATAGTCGCCGTTGATCACGAGCTCGTCACCATGTGATGTAGCTGTGCCGTTCGGCGCGAACTGCCCGGCCATTATCGGGACTCCGTGCGCGAACACAGTCTCGGCGCCGGCGTCGTCGAGGTAGGCGCCGAAGTAGGCGGCTGTGCAGTCGGCCGCGAAGTAGCACCAGCCCGTAGAGCCGTCGGCGCGTGCAATCTCTTCGTAAACATCGACGATGTCGGGCAGGGCGAGCTCGGTGCCACCGACTGCCCGAGGCACCATCAGCCCGAGCAACCCCGCGTCGATGAGCAGGTCCATTGACGCCCGGGCCATGGGTTCGCCGGGTGGTGTCGATCTCGCGTTGGCGTCGAGCTGACCGAACAAGTCGCGGGCGGCCTCGAGCGGCGATGTGGGCACAGGCGCTTCCTTCGGGGGTTTCGGCAAAGGTAAGCCGAGTTCTGAGCATAGACAGTCTGGGTTTTCACGACGCAAATCGGACTACATAGCCACCACAGGGTGATGATGCGGCTTTCATGGACCGAGAGTTCCTTGAACATCTCGTTTGTGACGTGAGCTATTCCTCAGGTGAAGTCCGAGCCGCCGTCCACGTTGATGTTGGCGCCCGTCATGTACGTGTTGCGGCGGGAGGCCGCGAAGGCGATCACGGGCCCGATCTCGGATGGGTCGCCGGCGCGGGGGAGGAATGCCGGATGGCCGAAGTGCTCGTCGATCCCGCGCATGATGGCGCGGAGGTCGTCGGGATCGATGCCGACCGAGGCGGCCCAGCTGCGCATGGACTCAGTGGCGAAGCTGCCCGGCGACACCGTATTGACGAGGATCTCCTCGGGTGCCAGATGCAGCGAGAGGTTCTTGGTCACGCTGGTCACGATCGACTTGGCTGCCGTGTACGCAACCAGTCCGGCACTCTGCCTCTTGGTGGAATGTGCGGAGACGTTCACGATGCGTGCCCAACCGGCCGCCCGTAAGAGTGGCAATGCGGCACGGATGCAACGGATCATCCCCATGGCCCCGATCTCGATCGTCTCGTTCCAGTCTGCGTCCGACAATTCGTCGAAGTTCCCGATCCCCACCGGCCCGGTCGCATTGACCAGGATGTTGAGCGAGCCCCAGCGATCGCCGACCCGCCGGAAGGCCGCCTCCACCTGCTCGATGTCGGTGATGTCGGCCTCGAGTCCCAACGCCTCGGGCGCGCCCAGCCCGAGCAGCCGTTCGGTGGTGGCGTCGAGGTCAGCCTTCGTGCGGGCGAGGACGGCCACCTTGGCGCCGTCCGCCGCGAAGCACTCGGCGGCAGCGCGGCCCATCCCCTGGGTCCCCCCTTGTACGACTGCGGCCGCTCCAGCGAGCCCGAGATCCATTGTTCCTTCTTCCTCCTGTACTGGTGGGTCCGGATGGCCGTTATCTCAGATAGCTCAAGAATCAAGGATCGCCAGCAGCACCGTCGCGCTGACAGCGAAGAGCACCAGGAAGGAAGCGGCCCGCTCTCTGCACTCAGCTCGTCGAATCCTCGTCTGTCGGTACCGTCGACAGCAGCTCGACGAGGTTCCTATCCGGATCTCTCACGTACACCGACAACGTGGTCAAGACCGATCGGATGGATATCCAGATCGAATCAAGTTTCGTGATCACGTCAGAGTCCCCGTCGGTTCCAATTGGTACGGTCGGGCCGAGATCGAGGCCTTCTTCGCTGCTGCCGTGACCGCCTGACCGAGGTCCCTGATCTCGGCGGCAGTCAGTTCCCCAGTCGGGCCGAGCAGCATGATCGTCGGTGCCTACGAAGACGCGCTGGCGGTCGACGTACCCGGAATGTCCGTTCCGCAGAACGGCTTCGACGACACCGCGACGAAACCGGAGCCTCTTGCCTGCATCATCCAGCTGCATGTCTGCGGCAGGTCGTGCCCGAAGTCCGTGGAGTAGTTGATCGTGAACGGCAGCATCCCGTTGTCGTTGTAGGTCTTGACGCGGCGTAGGTCTTTGATGACCGCCGCCCGAGTCGGGCTTGGCCCCGCCGACTCCAGACCCTTGATCATGAGGTCGGCGCCCGCCCATGCTTCCTCTTGGCCAAAGCTCGGAAAGTCGCTCTTGGTGAAGTGCGCGTACTTCTCCATGGCAGCCTGCATCTGCGCGGTGCCTGCGTTCGGCAGCGACCAGGGGCGGAACAGTGACAAGAAGTAGTCACCCTGCAACGCGCTCCAGGCCGGCGATTTAATGACATCGGGCTCGTACCCAGTGGCGAAGAGCGCCTTGAACTTCACGCCCGCCTGCTCGAGCGCCTGAGCCAGCGCGTAGTTCGAGTTGGCATCCATGCCCGGTGTGATCGCATTGACGTGGTTCTGCTTGGCGACCAGCGCCGTGCTGGTGAAGGCCACGCCGCCGAAGGGGATGGACGTGTCGAGAACTCCGACCTTGCCCCCGAGAGCCTTGAAGGCGTCGACGTTGGCGACGGCGGCACGGGTCGAACTCGGTGAGATCCCGTACCCGTAAGCCCCCAGGACCGTGGCGCCATGCGACCTGAGGAACTTTGCTTGGAGCGTGTTGACCGGGTACTTCGGGTCGACGCTACCTTCGTCTGAAGCGAACATGTTCGTGTAGGGCTGGGTTCCCCACTCGGGGCCGTCGTCGTAAGAGCCCGTGACCGGGACACCCTGTTGGTTCGGGTACTTGGCCGCCAGGAAGAACAGCGGGCTCTGCGAGACGATGCCGAAGGCCTTTGAGTCCGCTTGCTGCACCGCGGTTGCGATCTGGGAGGGGCTGGTCTGGTCGTCGATGACCAGGGGAACGAGCTTGTGCCCGTTGACGCCGCCCTGCGCGTTCTGGAGGGCGAGCCGAGCCTCGAACGCGGCCTGCGATCCCGCGTTCTCGGCGGCGCCCGCGCCGGTCAGGTCGGTGACGTACGCGATCGTGATGGGCGACGCCGACGCGGCAACTGGGCTCGGGGTCGCCGCAACGAGAGTCAGCGACAGGCCCGCCGCAGCAGCCGCCAGGGCGCCCCCGACTTGGTGGTGGACCCGCATCCTTCGTCTCAGTGGTTGCACGTGTCAACTCCTTTCCCCCGGGACCTGTCCCAGAATTGCATTTGGGTTTTGATGGATCTGCTAACAACGCGCTCAGGAGCAAGCGGCACCGATCGATACGTGCCGTAGAGCGCATCGATCACGACAGAGCAGGTCCCAGACAGCGGAACTCTATGAGATTCCAACTGCGGCCCTTCCCGCGCTCGACAAGGTGAAGGCGTCGTAGTCGTTGGCGACCACATCGGCGATGACCGAGAACAGCTTTGGACGGCCTGCCGAGTTGATGAGATAGCGAACGGGCTTGCCCGGAATATTGGTGCCGAAGAAGTAGCTACTCTCGCCGAAGGACAACGGGGATGCCGCGCCACGGTTGACCATATCGGTCCAGCGCACCTCCGCCCGCTCTGTGACCTCGATGATGTCGACCGTATGGTCCCGGGCGTACATGAGTACGTCGGTGACGAAGTCGACCTGGTCGCCGTTGTAGCGAGGGTTGTTTCCGGCGGCGGCGTGGGGGCCGCCAGGGAAGAACAGGTTCGGGAAACCGTGTGTCTGGACGCCGAGAAAAGTCCGCGGGCCGTCTGCCCAGTGGTCGACTAGGGGCAATCCGGAGCGTCCCCGGATACCCATGCGTGCCAGAGCCCCGGTCCCGAAGTCGAAGCCCGTCGCCCAGACGATGACGTCGAACTCGCGGGAGCCCTCGGTTGTCTCAATCCCCGTGGGTGTCACACGCAAGATCGGAGTCTCACGGACATCGACAAGGGATATGTTCGGGCGATTGAACGCCTCGAAGTACCCGGCCACGAAGGGCGGACGCTTCTCCCCGAACCGGTGGTCGGTCGGGGTCAACCTCGCCGCAGTCGCCGGATCCTTGACGATGCCGCGAATCTTCTCGGCGATGAATGCGCACCACTTGGCGTTGGCCTCAGGATCGGAGAGGAGATCGATGTAGTTGCTCGTGAGCTTCACGAAGCCAGGGCTAGTCCACATCCTCTCGAAGAACTGCCGGCGCTCCACCTCGGTGTCCTCGAAGGCGCTCCGGTTGCTCGAAAGATGGTGGAACCCGTGCACCGAGGTGTTGAGCGTCTCGCGGAGCTGCTCGAAATCAGCCCGCAGTCTGGCCTGCTCCTCGGCCGTGATCGGCGCATTGTTCAATGGTGTGCACCAACTGGCCGTCCGTTGGTACACGGTCAGCGAGGCCACGTCCTCAGCGATAGCGGCGACCACCTGTACGCCACTCGACGACGTACCGATGACCGCGACACGCTTCCCGGCGAAGTCCACCGGATAATCGGGCCATCGACCGGTGTGGTGCGCAACGCCGCGAAAGTCGTCCCGACCTGGGATATCGGGAATGTAGGGCATGGAGAGCACCCCCGTCGCCGCCACGACAAACCCGGCCCGTATCTCCGACCCGTCTTTGCTACGGACTCGCCAGCAGCCCGAATGCTCCTGGTACTCGGCCGAGGTGACGCGGGCGCCAAAGCGCATGTGCCGACGCAGGTCGAACCTGTCCACGACGTGGTTCAGGTAACGCTCGGTCTCGGCTTGCGCCGCGAAGTGCTCTGTCCACTCCCACTCCTCGAAGAGCTCTCTCGAGAAGAGGTAGCCGTACGTGTAGCTCTCTGAGTCGAACCGCGCGCCAGGGTACCGGTTCCAGTACCAGGTCCCGCCAACACCATTTCCCGCCTCGAGAAGTTGGGCTGAGAATCCCTCGGTGAGCGCCCGGTACAGCTGGTAGATGCCAGTGATGCCAGCCCCGACGACGAGTACGTCGACGTCGGTCGCACTTGCTCCGACATCTGCTCTCAAACTGGCGAGTGTCATGCCGGCCCGTTGGGGAACTTCAGGAGCGAGGCGGCGTCGATACGGATCTGCTGGCCCGTGATGTAGCGGGACTCCTCGGAAGCGAGGAAAACGGCGAGGTTGGCGCAGTCCACAGGCTCGATGTACGGGATTGGCATGCCCTGGAAGTACGAGAACCGCGGCTCGGCGTCCTCACGCGTCGGATTGTCGATGTCCGGGCAGAACATCTTGTAGACCTGTTCGTTCTGGACGAGATGTGTATTGACATTCGTCGGGTGGATGCAATTGACCCGGATGAAGCGTGGCGCGCACTGCAGCGCCATCTGTTCCGTGTAGCCCATGAGCACGTTCTTCGCCCACGCGTAGCCCGCACCACCGGGATTGCCCTGAACGGTGCCGGACATCATCGCGGCGGTCGATCCGGTGATGATGATCGACGCGCCGTTTGGAAGGTGGGGCAGGCTGACGGCCACCGCGTTCATCACGCCGAGGAGATCGACGTCGCTGGCGTCGACGAAGTCCATCGGATTGTCGTTGAGAGCCATGGGTAGGATGCCGGCTTGAGCTACGACGATGTCGAGGTGCCCGAACTGTTGCAGGCCCTCGTCGATGACGGCACGGAGCTCGCCACGTTCCCGAACGTCACCCACCCGAGCCACGATCCGGTGGCCGAGCTCCTTGACAGCCTGCTCTGTCTCCTGCAGGTCCTCAAGGGTCGCCAGCGGGTAGAGGTTCGACTCGATCTGACGGCAGATGTCCACGGCCACGATGTCGGCGCCCTCTTCGGCCATGCGGATGGCATGGGCCCGACCCTGGCCCCGTGCTGCTCCAGTGATGAATGCGACCTTGCCCTCGAGACGACCCGGCATGCTCAGAACCTCCTGTTCGGGACATCGATGTCAGCGGAAGAGTGCGGTATCGGCGTCATTGTCAGGGAATGAACGCAGGCAGTGCGTCCCAGCCGCGAAGGGTGGAGGATGACGCCATGCGGGCGTTGGCGGTGTCGATCGTCCACTCGGGGAACCGCTTGAGGATCTCCTCGAGGGCAACCCTCCCCTCCATCCGCGCAAGCGCGGCACCCAGGCAGTAGTGGGGGCCGTGGCCGAAGCTGAAGTGGCGGACACCCGATCGGTGGATGTCGAAGTGGTCGCCGTCTGGGAACCGCCGATCGTCGCGGTTGGCCGAGGCCATGAGGGCCATCATCACGCTGCCTTTCGGCACCGTCCGCCCGTGGAGTCGCACGTCTTTGCTGACGGTGCGGCAGAACTGCTGCGCGGGGGATTCGAAACGTACTACCTCGTCGATGGCACCAGCGATCAGTGACGGATCGTCGACGAGCTCCCGCCGCTGTTCGGGGTGATCGGCGAGGACCTTGCCCGTCCAGGCGATGAGGTGACCTGTCGTTTCGCTGCCGGCGGCGGCGATGAGCGACGTGTAGGTGAGTACCTCCTCGCGGGTGAGGCGGCGGCGCGTGCCGGTTTCGTCGTCGAACTCGAAGGAAAGCAGGTCGGTCATGAGATCATCGGAGGGGTGCTCGGCGCGCCAGTCGATGTACTCGGCGAACATCGCTCCGCTGCCGAAGCCTTCCTCCGGCTTGATCGGTTCGCCCGGGTCGCTGCGGACGCCCTTGTCCGAGTGGCGGCGGATGGCTACCTGGTCGGCCTCGGGGATGCCGAGGAGCATGCCGATCGTCCGCATCGGCAGTTGCGCGCCGAGGTCGGCGATGAAGTCGAACCGGCCCGGGCCGACGATCGGGTCCAGGCTCGCAGCTGCGAACGCGTGGATCTGCGGCTCCAGCTCCGCCACCCGTCGCGGGGTGAACAGGCGAGCCACCAGCTTCCTGTGGATCGTGTGGATCGGCGGGTCTTCGAAGATGAGCAGGCCGGGTGGCATCTCGAGGTCAGCCCGGATGAAGTCCAGGATCGCGCCGCGACCCGAGATGTACGTCTCGTGATCGGCGAGGACCTCTTCGACGTCATCGGCCCGGCTGACGGCGAAGAAGTCGTGGCGCCCGTTGTAGTACAGCGGCGCCTCTTCACGGAGCCTTCGATACACCGGGTAGGGGTCGGCGTCGATCTCGAGGTCGTATGGGTCGTAGTAGAGGTCGATCGGATGCGTCACCGTCATGCTCGACTCACCCCCAGCAGCGCGCCGAGTGTCCCACCCACGATCGCGTCGCGGTCCTCGGGCTCGACGTCGCCGAACTGGTGCTCGATCACCTCGCGGGTGCGCGTGAAGGTTCCTTCCGCGTGTGGATAGTCCGCCCCCCACACGAGCGTGGAGACCCCGGTCATGTGCCGGCAAGCGATCGCCATGGGGTCCTCTTGGAAAGAGACATGGATCTGGCGCTGGACGTACTCGCTCGGCATCAGCGGGTAGGGCCACCGCTCGTTGAGGTGGAACAGCTGCGCCATGCCGGGCTGGTCGTCGGCAGGGTGGTCGTCGTCCCAGGTGCCGGCCCACCAGTCGCGGTGCTGTCCGACGCCCAGTGTCCAGGCCTTGTCCATCGCCGCCATCGTCGAGACCAGCCAGTGAGCGTTGAACTCCACGAGCAGGAAGTGCAGGTCTGGGAACCGTTCGAGCGCGCCGCTGCCCACCAGCGAGATGATGATGCGCTGGGGGACCATTGGTGCCATCACGGCCGCACCCATGAGCCGGTCGACGATCAGCTCGTCGTTCAGCTCGTCGTGGTTCTGCGTGCGGGCGGTGTCCATCATCCCGCGGAGCGTCGGCGCGGTCTCCTGGTGCACTTTCACTCCACCCGTGGCCACGTGGAAGGCTACGAGCATTCCGTGGTTCTGCGCCGCCGCCCATACCCGATCGAGGTCACGTGACGAGTAAGGGACGGGCGACACCGCCGGCAGGATGATCGCCCGCGAGCCGAGGGCGGCCACGCGTTCGATCTCGGCCACGGCGTCGTCGAGATCGCTCATCGGGATGGGCGAGGTCGGGAAGATCCAGTCCTTGTACGAGGCGAAGGCCTCAGTGACGAAGTCGCTGTAGACGCGGGCATGGGCGATCGAGAGCTCATGGTGGTCGTGGGTGTAGAGACCGAAGAGGGCGTGGTTCGGGTGCAGCAGCGTCGCCCCGATGCCGTCGCTCCGCAGGTCATCGGCGACGCGATCGGGGTCACCGCACTGCGGGGTGCCGTCGTGGTGGAAGTAGCGAGCGTAGGTCCACCCTTCGAACCCCGGCGTGTGGAGCTTGCGGTAGTACCGGTAGCCGTCTTCGCCGAGCGGCTCGATCTCGAAGTCCTCCTCCCACACGGCGAGTTCACGAAGGTGCTTCGGGAGCCGGCTGGTGAACAGATCCGTGGGCTCCACGTAGTGCCCGTCAGCGGAGACGATCAGGTCCTGGGCCATTCACTGCCCCCTTCTGTGTGCATTGGTTCAACCGGCATGGGCGGCGATCACCTTCTCGTAGGAGTCCAGGGCGCGGAGGATCTCGTCGGCCTCGATGGTGTCGAAGGCAACCACTACCTCGTCGACATTGAGTGCGGCGAGGCGCTCGAGCCTGGCTCGGAGCTTGTCGGCGTCGACGGCGTCCTGGATGAACCAGATGATCGGGCCCGATTCGGCGCGCCCGGCATCGGCCCAGAGCCGACGGAGTACCGCCAGGCGGTCACCGGCCCACTGGATGCTCCCGCCGGGCATCCAGCCGTCGGCCCACTCGACGATCGCCTCCATCGCCCGATCGCGCCCTGCCGCCCCGAGGAGTACCGGGATCGAGGGCTGGGCCGGCTTCGGCCAAGCCCAGCTCCGCTCGAGGTTGGCGTGCTCGCCGTGGTACTCCGCCTCTGTCTCGGTCCACAGCGCCCGCATGAGCTCGACGTGCTCCTGCACGATCCCGCGACGGTCCTTCCACTCGTGCCCGTGATTGACGAGCTCGGCTGGGTTCCAGCCGTAGCCCACGCCCACCGTGAGCCGCCCGCCTGACAGGTGGTCGAGCGTGGCCAGTGACTTCGCCAGCGCGATTGGGTCGTGTTGGGCCGGAAGCGAAGTGGACGTGGCGATCTTCAGGGAGGTCTGAGCGGCGACGAACGCGAGCCCGATGTAGGGGTCGAGAAGGCGGGGGTAAGTATGGGGAATGGTGTCGCCGCCACCCGGGAAGCAGGCGGGATCCGAGGAGACTGGGATGTGGGTGTGCTCGCCGAGCACGACCGAGGAGAAGCCACGATCGGCAGCGGCGCGCGCGAGTTCGAGAAACTGCATCTCGTCGGTCGCCCGGTACAGCACGCCGACACCAGGGAACCGAGCCGAACCGCTCACGCGCCCAGCTCGCGCACGTACTCGCCGATGCGGGCGACGGCGTCGTCGGCTTCGGGCACGTTTCCGGCCCAGAGCTGGAAGGCGTGCAGCATCTCGGGGAAGACATCGAGGCGGACGGCGACACCCGCGTCGCGGGCCCGATGGGCGATGCGGAACGAGTCGTCGACGAGGATGTCCCAGTCCCCAGCCTGGATGTAGAGGGGCGGCAGGCCCGCCAGGTCGGCGTAGAGCGGCGAAGCGTACGGGTCGAGTGGCTCGTGGCCGTCGAGGTAGAGGCGGGCGCACCACTTCGTGCCGACCGGCTCCTGGCGGACGTCGACCTCGGCTCGGGTGGTCACGCTGTCGCCCGTCATGGCGAGGTCGACCCACGGCGACAGCAGCACACCTGCGGCCGGGCGCGGCAGGCCTTCGTCTCGCGCCTTCACGAGGAGGGCGGTGGCGATGCCTCCGCCGGCCGAGTCGCCCGCGACGACGACATCGCCCGGGTCGGTGCCCTGGTCGAGGAGCCAACGGTACGCGGTGAGCGCGTCGGAGAGCGCTGCGGGATACGGGTCTTCGGGCGCCAACCGATAGTCGACGTTGAGGGCGCGGTATCCGGCGGCCTTTGCGAGGTGCCCGACGAGCTTGCGGTGCGAGCCCGCCGAGCAGAAGCAGAAGCCGCCGCCGTGGAAGTAGAGCAGCACACCGTCGATCTGCGAGTCGTCGGGCATGGCCCACTGGGCCGGCACGCCGCCGGCATCGATGTTCTCGTAGGTCAACCCCGGCGGCTCGGCAGTGCTGTCGCCGACCCGCTCCGCCAGGGCGAGCTGCTCGTCGCGCGACGGCGGTGTCGACGCGCCGTCGGCGACCTGCGTCCGCTGCTCGCGCAACAGCCGGTGCACTCGCTGCGCCTGCTCGCTGGCTGCCGCCACGGTCACGCGACAGTCCGTGGCGCCCGGGTGGGACGCCCGGCGACGCCCGGCATGTGCGCCAGCAGACCGCCGTTGACGTCGATCGTCGCCGCCTGCAGGTAGCGAGCAGCATCCGAGGCCAGGAATGCGACCACCGGCGCGATGTCGCCGGGCGTGGCGAGGGCGGGCATGCACACGTCTTCGAGGGCCCGGTCGAGCAGCTTAGCCTGCGCCCCGGCGGGATCGTCGTCGGCGTCGGTCCAGCCGGTGCCGACCGTCCAGCCGGGCACCAGCGTGTTGCACCGGATGCCCTGTTTGCCGTACTGGGTGGCAATGTACTTGGTCAGCACGACGGTGCCGGCCTTGGCCGCGCCGTAGGCCGCAGACCCTCCCGATCCGGCGAACCCGTTACCCGAGGAGACGTTGATGATCGAGCCGTCGCCGTTGCGGAGCATGTGTGGCAGCACGGCCCGACAGCACAGGAACTGGCTCGTCAGGCACGTCCGGATTGTCCAGTCCCATGCCTCCAGGCTCGTGCCGATGAGGTCGACGGCGGCGCCCGGGTGCACGCCGTAGGCATTGTTGTGCAGGACGTGCACCGTGCCGAACCGCTCGACGGCGACGTCGACCAGACCGTTGACGTCGTCCTCGACGGTCAGGTCGGCGCGGTGCGCCAGCGCAGCACCCCCCGAGGTCTCGATCTCCTGGGCGACCGCGGCAGCGCCCTCGCCGTCGAGATCGGCGACGACCACAGCGGCGCCCAGCGCGGCGCAAAACCGCGCGCTCGCACGGCCCATCCCTGACGCCGCGCCGGTGATCACGATCACCTTGCCGCGCAGCGACTGCGCTCGCGACTCAGCGTCCTCCATCCATGCCCCCTTCTCTCAATGGCCCGCGGTACACTACTGTCAGATTTCATGGAAGTCCAGACCCGGATCCCGACGGTCGGCCTGCTCTACCGCGAGGCTCGCGGAGCGATGCCGTTACTCGACTTCGCGCACGCCGCAAAGGCACGCGATTTCGACTGCATCGTGGTGGGTGAGCACACCCACATTCCGGTCTCTCGAAGGAGCTCATGGCCCGCCGGCGGCGATCTCCCCCCGGAGTACTGCGAGTTCCCGGACCCCTATGTGTCGCTCGCGTTCATCGCCGCTCAGACGTCTCTTCGGATCGCTACGGGGGTCGCTCTCGTGGCCCAGCACGATCCGATTGCGCTCGCCAAGGCCATCGCGACGCTCGACCACCTCTCGGGTGGACGCTTCACTCTCGGCGTGGGCTTCGGGTGGAACCGTGAGGAGCTCGCCAACCACGGCAAGGAATTCAAGGACCGCCGGACTCTCGTCCGTGAGCACGTCGGATTGATGCGTACGCTGTGGGCCGAGACCGAGGCCGAGTATCACGGCGAGCACGCCAACCTCGAACGAAGTTGGGCATGGCCCAAGCCGGTGCAGCCGACGATCCCGGTGCTTCTCGGCGCCCAAGCCGGCGAGCATGCTTTCGATGCGATCATCAAGTGGGCTGACGGTTGGATCCCGGGCGGAAGCCACGGGACGTGGCTCGCTGCCCGGCTCGGCGAGCTCCGCCGCCGTTGGGTAGACGCCGGCCGACCCGAGTCTGGCCCGATCGTGTGGCCCATGCAGGAGGTGGTCGACGACGGCCGACTGGCTCGCCAGCTCGATCGCTTCCAAGAGCTGGGGGTCGATCAGATCGTCTTGGATATTCCCACCGCGCCTCGCGACGAGGTCCTGCCGCTCCTCGATCGCTACGCCACGATGCTCGCAACACGGCGGTGAGCTACTTCGTGGCGGCGATCGCCTCCGAGACAATAATGTCAGATTCAGGGAAGCCGGTAGTCAATGGCGCAGTAATCGATAAGGTGCAGCCCATCGCTCCGAATCACGCGCGTCGCTCCAGCTACGGCCCAAACAGCCCCGTGGTCGGGGAACGGGGAGAGCGCACGCGCCAGGCGATCACCCAAGCGGCTTTCGAAGCCTTCGAGGGCAAGGGCCTGCATGGGACCAGCATCGACGAGATCGCCGAAGGCGCCGGCGTCTCCCGCGCCACGCTCTATCAGTACTTCGAGAGCAAGGAGCAGATCTTCCTCGAGCTGATCCGCGGGGCTGCGGCGGACCTGCTCCGCGTGATCCGCCGCCTCGGGCCCGTTGGCCCGACCCCGGAAGGGTTCGACAACCTCCACTGGTGGTTGGGGGAGTGGGCATGGGTCCAGGACAAGTACAAGGCTCTCTACCTGCAGTGGGCGGTCCTCGATTCGCCGCAGCCGTCGATGAGACCTATGGTCACCGAGCAGATCGTGTCGTACGTGTCGACGCTGTCCCCTCGACTTGCGGCCGCGGTCGACAAGGGCGTTATCGACATCGACGGCTTGGCGACCGTGCTCCCTGCCCTCCTGTTTCGTGTAAACGACTACCGCCAGAAGGGCAACATCCGCGGGCTGAGCGACGAAGACCTGCTCGACTCGCTGGCGACCTTCGTCCAGCTCACGCTCTTCCCCTCAACTCCAGCGTCGGCGTTCGCCGATCACGGTGAGGCGGAAGCGCCGGCTCATACGACGGTGCCGTCGCAGAACCGGAGATCGGACGTGTCGCGTCTCCGCCAACCGGATGTGGCGTCGTTTGCCGGCGGCACCGAACAGACCCCCGAGACGGTCCAGCGCATCCTCTCTGCCGGCGCCGCCACCTTTGCCGACCGTGGGTTCCATGGCGCCAGTGTCGGGGACGTGCTCCGAGCGGCGAGAGCGGGCCGCGGCACGTTCTACAGGCACTTCGACGACAAGACGGACCTACTTGTGACGCTGGCTCGCGATTGCATGGGCCGCCTCGAAGATCTGGCCGGCCGTTTCGCCTCGGTCGTGGCCGCCGAGGACGAAGAATCCGCGCTGCGACAATGGGTCGAGAGGTGCCTCGCTCTGCACCGGCAATACCGGGGGGTCTTCCGGGCCATGCTGCAGGAGGAGTCGCACAACGTCGCCCTCAAGCAGCTACGGGTGCACAGCGGTGAGACGATCCTTCACGCGTTCGACGATGCCCTGGCGACCATCGACCGCGAGTATCCCTTCGACGTCCGCGTCGGCTCACTCATCCTCCTTGCGCTGCTCGAGCGCGGCCCTGACTACGCCTTCGGAACGCCCTACGACTTGTCCGACGAGCGGATCGTCGGGATCCTGACCGCGCTCATCGAGCGGGGGCTGCTCGATCGCAAGACGGGACCGAAGGCGGACCGTCGCGCGACGCGCAAACCGGCACCTCAATCACGCTGACGAGACGATCGGAGCATTGACAATGGACCTGCGGGCAATCGCCGACAAGATCGAGATCCACGAGCTGCTGGCACGCTGCGCGCGCGGTGTCGACACCAAGGACTGGTCGCTCTATCGATCGGTGTTCACATCAGACGCCAGCATCGACTACAGCTCGGCTGGAGCGATCGCGGGCACCCTCGACGAGGTTGCCGAGTGGCTCGAAGCTGGGTTCGCCCACATTCCGATGACGCAGCACTTCATCAGCAACGTCGAGGTTGATCTCGACGGTGACCGGGCGACGGCGCGAGCCATGTTCTACAACCCGATGCAGCTACCCGGCATGAACGAACTCAGCTACTGCGGTGGCTACTACCACCATGACCTGCTCCGCACCGCCGACGGCTGGAAGAGCGAACGGCTCGTCGAAGAGAACCTGTGGTTCACGAACGGCCCAGACGAGGTCCCGAACCCGACATGAGCGATGCGGACCGCTTCGCCGACAAGGTTGCCCTCGTCACCGGTGCCGGATCCGGAATCGGACGTGTCGTCGCCCTCCGACTCGATGCCGAAGGCGGCGCGATATTCGCCGTCGACACCGATGCCGAACGTCTCGACGCGACCCGACACGCCTGTACGGGGACGATCGTCACCCGCCAGGCGGGTCTCGCCGATCCTGAGACATGCGCCTCGCGTTCGTCATCCGGCGCCTCGTACTTCGGCCCTGCTATTCGCTTGTGTGGGCACGCTGTGGGCACGGAACTTGAGTATTCTGAAGTATTCGGGCCGCATGAGAGGGGGTGTCGCGGCGCCTGACCGCCATCGACACAAGGGAAGGCACCGCCAGAGATCAGAGATCGTTTCCCGCGTAGGAAAGGTTGAAGCTCTTGTTGGCGAGTGGAAAGTCGGGGACGATCGTGTTGGCCAAGGAGACAGGTAGCGCTGGCCAGTTGTGGAAGGACGGATCGACCACCTTCACCCTGGTCAGTCGACCCTCATCGTCGAGCTCCACTCGGTGAACGGCAGCACCGCGCCACGCCTCGATGATCCCGACCCCGTTTGCGAACTGATGTGACCGTGGCCGTGACGGCACCGTTACGGCTTCCAGACTTCCCGCCTGGTTGGTGAAGTCTGCCGAGAGAGAGAGGGATGTGCTGGCCTCCTCGACCCGGACATCGAAGCGCGCTTTGACATCGCCCTGCGTGCGAACGGCGGGAGAGAACGACGCGGGCATCATCACGCACGGGTGCGCCTGACGGGCATCGAACGCGAGACCCGATGCGCGACTGGCAACCCCGACGACGCCGAGGTCCATGGCGTGTCCTTTGTCGAGCACCGCCGTGCCGGCGAAGCGCTCCATGACCAGGGCGCTCGACGTAATGAGACAGATCAACTCATCGAATCGTTGCCCTATCTCGCCCAGCTCATCGCTGGAGGGCAGTGAGCGGACGCGGGCTCCGCCGAGGACGATGCCGCCGCGCAGCAGCCGGTGGCCGGTCACCCGGGCGTTGAGTTGTAGCAAGTCTTCACGCAACGAGAGCGCCCAGGCCTGGGCGACACCGAAGCCGACGTCGTTGCACAGCGCACCGATATCAGCAACGTGATTGTAAAGACGCTCGAGTTCGAGGACGAGTCCCCGAAGCACCATCGCTTCCGCCGATACCTCCACCCCCCAGGCGTCTTCGACCGCCTGGCAGTACGCCAAGGTGTGCCCGACGGCGGTGTCACCCGAGATCCGCTCCGCTAGCTGGACACCTGCGTCAGGATCCCGTCCCTCGAAGAGGCGCTCGATCCCCTTGTGCACGAACCACAGGCGTGCCTTCATTCGCAGGATCGTCTCCCCGACCACCCAGAAGCGGAAGTGACCCGGTTCGATGAGGCCGGCGTGCACCGGCCCGACTGGGATCTCGTAGACACCTGTTCCCTCCACCGGGACGAAGGGGTACGCCCCGGCGTCGGTCACCATTGCGGGCGGGTCACCTGACCCGCGACGCATGGGGTGCCAGCCTTCAGGCCAGTGCTGGTGGAGTACCAGGCGACGGGGTTGGGGATGACCTACCGGCACAATGCCGAAGAGGTCCTGGAGTTCGCGCTCGAAGCGACCGGCGGGGAACGAAACGTCGGACAAGGTCGGCACCGTCGGCTGGGCCGGATCGACAATGAGGTGCAGCTCGACCCGGGTGTCAGGCGGCCCGGAGGTGAAGAGGTAGACGACCCGCAACTGGCCCCCGTCGTCGTGACCGGACACGAGAGCGAGCCGCATCCCTCGCGCCAGGAGGGCCTTAGCGGATTCCACCAGCTCGGCTGCCCGCACCACACCCGCACGACGGCGCCGACCGACGGACCTGAGCTCCACCGCAGGCTTTGGGGGACCGGTCACGACGCCACCACCCGCGCCGCTGCCTCGAGGAGGCCCGAGAGCGGCCAGGCAAACACGCCGATGAAGCCGCAGACGGCCAAGCCGGCGACGAGTGGCGCGGCGATCCAACGAGGCGGCGGAACAGCAACGCCCGGTGACTCCGGCGGACCCAGGAGCATGTGACGGGCGTGGCTCACCACGGCGATGAAGATCACCACCATTGCGACCATGGCCAGGACGGCGGCCCAACCGAGCCCCACCTCGAACTCGGCCCGGACCATCACGAGCTCGCTGGTGAAGAGGCTGAAGGGCGGAAGGCCCAACAACGCCAAGAGTCCTACCCCGAACAGGCCGCCCAGGGCCGGGCGGCGGCCCAGGAGGGCCCGTACGCCGTCGATCTGGCTGGTGCCCTCTTCGGCCATGATCTCCCCGGAGGTCAAGAAGAGCACGCTCTTGGCCAACCCGTGACCGAGGATGTGGAGGAGGACTGCGGCGATGGCAAGCCTGATGCCCGCAGCGGCGCCGAGGGCGATCAGCCCCATGTGTTCGATGCTGTGGTAGGCGAGCATTCGCTTGTAGTCACGCTGGGTGACCAGCAGCGAAGCCGCCAGGGCCAACGAGAGGAGGGCGACGACCACGAGCAAGGTGCGTGCGAACCCGGGGCCGACGGCGGCGTCGGTCACCGCCTTGAGGCGCAGGATGGCGTAGAAGGCCACGGTGAGGAGGACTCCCGACATCAAGGCCGACACCGGGGCGGGGGCCTGGCTGTGGGCGTCGGGGAGCCAGCTGTGCATCGGGGCGAGGCCGACCTTGGTGCCGTAGCCGAGGACGAGCAATCCGAAGGCGAGACGCATCAGCGACGGGTTGAAGCGGTGCGCGTGCGCCATGAGCGAGGTCCAGTCGAGCGCCTCAGCCGAGTGCCCTCCGGCGTGCAGTGCCGCCAAGTAGACGAAGACGGTGCCCAAGAAGGCCAGCGCGATGCCGACCGAGCAGATCACGATGTATTTCCACGCAGCCTCGAGCGATCCCTTGGTCCGCCGGTGGCCGACCAGGAAGACGGTGACGATCGTCGTGGCCTCGACGGCCACCCAGAGCACGCCCACGTTCGCCGCGAGCACGGCGAGGAGCATGAAGCTCACGAATGCCTGCACCAGCATGCCGTAGTGCGATGACCGCGCCGGGTTGCCCTGTTCCTCGGCCCGCTCACGCGCCATGGTTCGGATCCCGATCCACGAGGACAGCAGCGAAATGGCGCCGATGACGATGAGCATGAACACGCTCAGTGCGTCGGCCCGCAGGGCTCCCCACGCGCCGGAAAGCGGACCGTGTCGAACGATCCGGACGGCGGTCAGGATTCCCAGGACGAGTACGGCTCCGTTGGTGGCCACGGCGACCCATGCCGTCGAGCGTCGGCCCCGCCCGGCGGCGATGGCCGCGCCGCCGAGCAAAGGGAGGACCAGGATCGTCACGAGCACCATCAGTCGTGCAGCTCCTGGAGCTCGTCGAGGTCAATATCACCGAACTCGAGGTGCAGTCGCTGCGACAGCACCATCAAGACCACGACGCCCAGGAGCACGTCGAAGGAGACCCCCAGCTCAATCAGGAAGGGGAATCCAGCGGTGCACAAGAAGGCGGTGAGCGCGATCCCGTTGTCCACCATCAGCAGTCCCACGATCTGAAACGTGGGTCGTCGGCGAGCTACGAGGACGAAGAAGCCGATCAGCAGCGTCGCGATCCCGACGGGCACCAGCGCACCGGCCGGCGTGCCGACGAAGCGCGCCACGCCGCGCCCGGTCACGAAGGCCAGCACGATGAGTGCGGCGGAGGCCACCAGCGAGGCGGGGACGTTGACGAGGGGTCTGTTCTCACGAGCATCGGAGCTCGCACCGCTCGCCCGCCCGAGCAGTACCGGGATCACCACGCCCTTGACGACCACGACGACCGCAGCGGCGGCGAGCAGGCCGACGTCATGGAGGTGGACACCCAGGACCACGGCGACCAGTCCCAGTGCCATGCCCTGGGCCGCCACCATCTTGACGACGGAGCGGATCGAGGCGAGCCACAGGGTCGCGACCGCGCAGACGAGCACCGCGCCGGCGGCCAGGGTCAGGGCGGAGGAGTAGGACGACCCGGTCATGGCACCACCAGGGCGGAGAGGACGGCCAGGATAGCCAGGACGAACGCCCCCGCCATCAACTCGGGCACCCGGAAGAGCCGCAGCTTGGCTACCGTCACCTCGAAGGCGGCCAGGGCGGCACCGAGAACGGCGACCTTTCCCGCGGTGGCCAGCAAAGCCACCGCCAGGTGCGAGGGGCCAGGGGCGGTGGCGATGCCCCACGGGAGGAAGAGGTTGGCCAGGAGCGTGAACAGCACGACCAACCTCATGGATTCGCCCAGTTTCACGAGCGCGAGGTCCGGCCCGGCGTACTCGAGGATCATGGCCTCGTGGATCATCGTGAGCTCCAGGTGCGTGGTCGGGTTGTCGACGGGGAGCCGTCCCGCTTCGGCGATGATCACGATCACGAATGCGACCAGGGCCAAGACCCGCTGTGGCGTGGCCAGCCAGGCGGGATGCGCGAGCGACCTCGTGATGATGGCCGGCAGGTTGGAGGAGCGAGCGGGGACCGAGAGGGCGAGGATCGCCACGAGCAGGGCGGGCTCGGCCAGGGCTCCGATCGTCATGGCACGGCTTGCCCCCATGCCCCCGAACGCCGTGGCGGTGTCGAGGCCGCCGAGCGCGAGGAAGACCGAGCCGAGAAGGAGGAGGAAGACCACCGCGAACAAGTCAGCGGACCAGCCGAACGCGGGATCGGTGGCCAGCAGCGGCGCGATGAGGGCGATCACCAGGGTGCTCGCAACCAGTACCACGGGAGCCAAGGGGAAGACCCAGCTGGCGTGCTCGGGTCGCATCCGTTCACGGCGCGCCAGCTTGCGTAGGTCGAGCAAGGGTTGGCGGATCGGTGGCCCGATCCGGCCCTCCATCCGGCAGCGCACCTTGCGCATGAGCCCAACCAGGAGCGGAGCACCGAGGACGACCAGGATCACCTGCAGCAACGAGATGGCAGCCATGGAGGTGGATGACCAGCCGACGCTCATCCCAGGACCACCAGGACCACGATCAGCGCGACGAGGCCGAAGGCCAGGTACCGGTGCACGCTCCCGTTCGGCACCCGACGGGCGACGGCACCCCAGCGCTGAAGTCCTCGGTCCGCCCGATGGTAAAGGTGCCGCTCGAACGCGTCGTCGAGCGAGGTGTGGATCACCGCAGCTTCGGTGTAGTAGCGCGACTCGGCGATGTGACTGACGTCGACATCGCGTGAGGGATTCAGCACGTCTTCGAACACCCGCGTGAGCGGCTCCCCGAACGAGGTGGCGGTGTACTCCATACGGGCCGTCTGGAGCTCTCGACCACAGCCCCACGCTTCGGCGAGACGGACCGGGCTGTGTTGGACCAGTCGGCGAGCGAGGGCGACCAGTCCTCCGCAGACCACGAGGCCGAGCGCCAGCAGCGCCGGGGCGAGCATGCCGGGGACGCCCGGAAGCCCTATCTGCCAGCCATGGTTCAAAGGTCCAGTGAGGCGAAGACGCGTGACGTTGCCGGCCGCGTCGACCACAGCGGGGATGACCAGAAAGGGAGCCACGCCGAAGACCAGGCACAGCACGGCCAGCAGGCCGGCCCCGGTCCACATGGAGCGACGGACCTCTGTGGCCCGCTCGGCCCGTTCCGTGCGGGGAAGTCCCAGGAGGCCGATGCCGATCGCCTTGGCGAAGGTGAAGGCAGTGAGACCACCGGTGAGTGCGAGCACGCCGACACCGATCGGCATCGCCACGGCGATGGTCACGTCGCTCGAGGGAAGGCCATGGAGCATGCTCTGGAGGAGGAGCCATTCGCTCACGAAACCGCAGAAGGGCGGAAGAGCGGCGATGGCCAGTCCACCCACCAGAAAGACGGTGCCGCTCACCGGCATCCGCTTGAGGAGGCCCCCGAGCCCGTCGAGGTCCGTGCTCCCCGTTGCTTGTTGAACGGAGCTGGCGGAGAGGAACAGCGAACCCTTGAACACCGCATGAAAGACGACGTGGAGCAACGCGGCCACCAGCGCCACGAGGGCGAGTGTCCGATGCCCGGTGGAGGCGAACAGGCCCGAGGCGCCGACCCCAAGCAGCATCAGGCCGACATTGTCCGTGGTCGAGTAGGCGAGCAAGCGTTTGAGGTCCCTGCTGGTCGCCGAGTGCAGAGACCCGAACATGGCCGAGAGAGCCCCGAGTGCCATCACGAGGAGCCACCACCACGTCGGCCCGCCGTCGAGCAGGCCCATGCCGACCCGGACAATGCCGTACACGCCGAGGTTCACCATGGCGGCCGACATCAGGGCGGAAACCGGCCCCGGTGCCTCGGGGTGGGCCCGGGGAAGCCACACGTGCAGGGGCACCGCGCCGGCCTTCGACCCGAAACCGACCAGCGCGAGCACGAAGGCGGTGCTCCGCACCCAAGCCGGCAGGTGCGGCGACTTGAGAGCGATGACAGCGAAGGACTGGCTCCCAGAGCGTGTCGCCAGCAAAACCAGTCCAAGGATCAATGCCGCCGCACCGAACTGCGTCATCACCGCGTACCACTGACCGGCGACCTGCACCTCGCTGCGGTGCGCATGGTCGGTGAGGACGAGAAGGAGCGACGTGACGGCCATCAGCTCCCAAAGGAACAAGAACGTGGTCACGTTGGACGCGGCGGGGACGAGCAGCAGGGTCATTACGAACAGCGGGAGGATGCACGAAGCCGTCCGGCTCGAGAGCCCGTGGCCCGTGTACCCGACTCGAAAGACCATGGCGCAGATACCGACGCCGGCGGTGACGACGACGAAGAGGGCGCCGAAGCGATCGAGGGCCAGAGAAAAGTTCGAAAGCGGCATCAGGGCAGCCGTGTGCACGACGGCAGGGTGACCCGAGTGGAGGACGTCAGCCCCGACGATGAGGCCGAGCCCGCAGGCGGCGATCGTGAGTGCCGTCGACAGACCAATTCGAACCTGATCGGTGGAGGCGGCTCCGGCAAGGGCAGCAGCCAGGCAGGTCAGTGCGACCGCGGCGAGCAGCGCTGACGTCACGTCCCGGCCAGTCCCCGGAGGGCACGCACAATTGCGGCCGGGTCCGGGGGGCAGCCGGGTACTTCGAGGTCGACGGGTACCACGTCGCCTACGGCTCCCTCGACGCCGTAGGCACCACGGAACACCCCGCAATCGCGGGCGCAGTCACCCACCGCGACGACGACCCGTGGCTGGGGCACGGCCTCGAGCGTCTTGCGTAGCGGGTCCGCCAGGTTGCGGGTGACAGGGCCGGTCACGAGTAGCCCATCAGTGTGGCGCGGTGATGCCTCGAGCCGGATGCCGAAGCGCTCGGCGTCGTAGATTGGGGAGAAGATCGACGCGATCTCCATCTCGCACCCATTGCACGACCCTGCGTCTACGTGTCGGAGCTGTAGCGATCCCCGCAGCCGTGCGGCCGCAGTTTCCACTGCGGGGCTTGGTCCGTTGGAATCCTCGATGTCGGCCGGACGTACCCGCATCCGTCTGCCCAGCGTCCGGAGCCGCATAATTGACACATACGTCAATCGATGAATAGATCAGTTGTCAAATCCAATAGATAACATACTTATCAATCAGTTATCCTCTCAAGAGGTACTGACCTACGGCACCGACCTGGACAAGGAGACAACCCTGGTGGCTCCCACCCCGATCTACCAGGTGAAAGCGGAGTTCTTCAAGACCCTCGCTCACCCAGCTCGGATCCGAGTCTTGGAGGTACTCCGGGACGGCGATCGGACCGTGAGCGAACTCATCCCCGAGGTCGGCATCGAATCGTCGCATCTGTCCCAGCAACTCGGGATCATGCGCCGAGCGAATCTCGTGCAATCACGCAAAGAGGGCGCCACCGTCGTCTACTCGGTCAGTAACCCGATGATCTTCCAACTGCTCGACGTGGCGAAGAAGATTCTCACGTCGTCCCTCGTTGAAACGAGGGAACTCCTTGCCGAGCTGGAGTCGGCGCCCGGGGTCTGATTCACGCGCAGTACCCTTCAGAGCGGAGAGACTGGGGGCGAAACCATGCCTGCGGAGTTGTTCCAGCGCTATCGCGTGGTCGACGTCGACACGCACCTGACCGAGCCGCCCGACTTGTGGACGTCACGGGTGTCGTCGAAATGGGGAGAGGCCGTACCCCACGTCGAGAACGTGCGCGGTACCGACATTTGGGTGGCCGCCGGCAACTTCCTCAACGCACCGGGCAACACGGCGATCGCAGGCTGGCACGGCTACGTGCCCGAGGGTCCCAGAACGTACGAAGAGATCCCACCGTCCGCCTACGACGCCAGCGCTCGCCTCGCGCACATGGACGACGAGGGCATCTATGCGCAGGTGCTCTACCCGAACGTCGCTGGATTCGGATCGGCGTACTTCCTGAAGCTCGGTGATCGCGAGCTGGTCACGGCGTGCGTGCGCGCCTACAACGACTTCCTCGTCGAGTGGGCCTCGGCCGATCCGTCGCGACTGATCCCAGTGATGTCCACGCCCTTTTGGGACCTGGACTTCGCCGTCGCGGAGCTCGAGCGCTGCGTCGGGAACGGTCACAAGGCAGTGAACTTCTGCAACCACCCCGACTCGCACGGCGAGCCACCGCTCTCGGATCCGCACTGGGACCGTCTTTGGGCTGCCGCTCAGGACACCGAGGTCCCGATCACTTTCCACATCGGTGGCGGCGACATCACTGCGCCGTTCGCCAAGGATCCGCATCTCAGTTTCCAGGCGAAGTTCCCCAAGATCTCTGCGCTCATGATCATGGACAACATCGACACGCTCGCCGACCTCGTCTTCGGCGGCGTGTGTCATCGCTTCCCGGAGCTGCGCTTCGTCTCGGTGGAGTCGGGTGTCGGCTGGCTACCCGGTGTGCTCGAGACGTTTGACTGGCAGTGGGGCAACAGCGCGATCCGTGAGGCGCATCCCGGATACGACCTGCTGCCGTCGGAGTACTTCCGCCGTCAGATCTACGGCTGCTTCTGGTTCGAGCAAGACGCCGCGCGTTTCGCCATCGAGTGCTTCCCGGACAATGTGCTCTTCGAGACCGACTTCCCGCACCCCACATGCCAGCACCCCGGGCCAGCCAGCACCGGAGCGCCTCCCGGTGAGTATGCGACGAAGGCCCTCGACGGTCTCGCGGATGACGTCGTCTGCAGGGTCTTGCACGACAACGCTGCGAAGCTCTACGGCCTCGCCTGAGGACAGCCAGAGGGAGCCGATGGGTCGCGGCCCCTCCACATCTGTGCCGACGAGCCGGCTTGTCAGCGTTGCCGTGGTGCGCCGAGCGAGCCAGCGCGTCGGGGCACGCCGCGTGGTCCTTGAGAAGCTGTTCCATTCCGGTGTGGGCACGCTGTGGGTACGTTGGCAACATGAACCGATTGACACGCCGGCGACCAGGGACGCTCTCGACGGTCCGGCGCGACCTCACGCTTTTCAGTTCGGAATGGGTGGAATTCCGCGGAACGGCCCTGCCAGCGGAAACAGTCGAAATCCCTGGTGGTTGGGCCAAAAGAGACCTATGGCTGCGAAGCGCTGGATCACCCTGATCCACCCCGTTTCGCGTTCGTGCGGGCACGCTATGGGCTCGAAACTTGATGAATCCCAACTAAATCCGGACCGGGGGAAGTCCACCCGGTCGTGCGACTTTAGACACGGCGTCGGCATTGCGAGAAGCGAGGGCGCGAGACTCCCGGACGAGGGCTCGCGAACAATCGAAGAATAGAGGAAGGTCCTATGGCGCAGCTGGCTGCAGACTTCAAGATCATCGATGCAGACACCCATTACACGGAGCCCTACGACCTATGGACCAGCCGCGCCCCGAAAGGCTACGAGAACCGCGTCCTGCACATAGAAGAGCGCGAGGGCCTCGCAACCTGGGTCGTCGACGGCAACGAAATCGGGTTCGCTCGCGGAGGGGGTGTCGTGGCACGAGACAGCTCGAAGCTTCCCTTCCTCGATGCGTTGGAGCGCGGCCTCGACTGGGTGCACGAAGCAGCCTTCGACCCGCAGACTCGCTTGAGGCTGATGGACGAATGCGGCATCCATGCCCAGGTCCTGTTCCCCAACGTGGTGGGCCTCGGCGGCTCGACGCTGAACAACGTCATCCCTGACGAGTCCCTCCGCATGCTGTGCCTCCAGATCTACAACGACGCCATGTCCGAGATGATGACGTCGTCGGGCAACCGCTTCATTCCGATGACCTTGATGCCGGCATGGAGCGTCGATCTGTGCATCGAAGAGACCCGGAGGGCGGCCAGGCTCGGGTTGCGCGGGATCAACATGACGTCTGATCCGCAGGATGCCGGAGCCCCCGACCTGGCCGACCGGGCATGGGACCCGCTGTGGAAGGTGTGTTCGGAACTCAACATGCCCGTGCACTTCCACATCGGATCGAGCAACACCGCAATGGACTTCTTCGGCAACTACTTCTGGGCGTCGCAGGACGAGTACGTCAAGCCGGCCATCGGGGGCGGCATGTTGTTCCTCAACAGCGCCCGTGTCGTGATGAACACGATCTTCTCCGGCGTGTTCGACCGTTACCCGGATCTCACCATGGTCGCGGTCGAGAGCGGCATCGGCTGGATCCCCTTCATCCTCGAGACGATGGATTACGAATTGGCCGAGAACGCGCCTGATCATTTCGAGGCACTGAAGTACAGGCCGTCCGAGTACTTCGCCAAGAACTGGTATGCCACCTTCTGGTTCGAAGAGGGCCATGGCCAACTCCAGAACCTCATGGACATCGTCGGTGACGAGCGAATCCTCTTCGAGACCGACTTCCCCCACCCGACCTGCCTCTACCCTTCACCGGTCGAGAGCGTCGCTGAGAAGATGGGCGCTCTGCGTGCCGAGACACAGGCGCGGGTCATGGGAGACAACGCCCGCAAGCTCTACCGACTGTAGGACTCCTTCCGGCTCACGGCCTCAGCTAATCGCGTCACACCGACCACGCCACGTAGTCCTCAGCACCGAGCCAGATCGTGGCCGTGGGTAGTTGGAACCCATTCCAGTTCCGCGTGGGCACGTTGTGGGCACGGGTATCGGATCGGGGAACAAGATGGGCTGCTGGAGCGCACCCTTCCGACCATGACCTCACGCTTTCGGGATGTGAGGTCCCTGGTCAAGGGGTGGGACCGCCGCAAGGGGGCAAGCCCTGGTCACGGCACGATGAGTGGTCGGGACCGGCGTCGATCCGGTGACCTCACGCTTTTCAGTTCGGAACAGGGGGAATTCGGCTTCGCGGTCGTGGCTGGCGGATTCGCTCAATTTGCCTGGCAAAAACCCCATAAATGGACCTCCCGCTCGAGCGCGGTGGATCACGCTGATCCACCCTGTTTCGCGTTCGTGTGGGCACGCCGTGGGCACGAAACTTTACTAATCCAAAGTATCCGTGGGGTGACGAGACCGCATGACTGATTCCATCGAAGAGGACAGAGTCAGTCGAGCTCGTCGTCGTTGTTCCGAAGACGGGCTCCTCTGAGCACGTTGTTCGGCTGCGGGGGAGTCAATCGCTTGTTTCGACAGCTCGGCGCTGTTGACTGAACTTGATTGCGTTCACTACGAGGCGTACCACCAGGCCCAAGAACACCAGATCCAGCCACATCTGCAGTGTCACGATCAGGCGGGCGGCCTCAGTCTTTGCGGTGATGTCACCGAAGCCGACGGTCGTGAAGATCGTAGAAGAGAAGTACATGGCGTCGGTGCGGCTGAGAGGCGCGCCGAACGAGCTCTGATTGGCGCGAGCCATGAGGTAATAGGTGGTGGCGAACAGCAGTACGTAGAGCGGGACGCTCAACGCGAGCGCTTCGACGGCACGGCTGATTGGGTGGTCGGACCCCACGATCCTCCTGATCTGCCAGACGATGATCCCGGCAAGCACGAGGACTCCAATCGCCACCTCTGCCACAGCGCCAGCATTTGAGCCGTGGTCCAAGGGCAGCAAGTAATAGATGGCCACGACCAAGACAATCGTCAGGATCGTGCGGAGTACTGCGACGACGACGAGTCGTCGTCGACCGCGGAGAGCGAGGTCGCTGTATTGGGTTCGTTGTGCTGCCACCTCTGGGGTGGACCCGGGGGCTCCATCGTCACTCTGGACCATCGTCAAGCCGTCGTGGTGGAGTGCTTTTGGAGACGGTCAGCCACGAACATGACGAGCACGCCGATCCCGACGCCGATCATGGTGAACAGCACACGCCGCCCTTCGGCGGCGTAGTCGGTCGGCTGGGGCAGGTCGGCAGCGATCAGGGCGGCACAGGCGATCGCGGCTGCGTAGTAGGCGTAGTTGACACCACGGATGGCTATTCCCAGTCCAGCCAGGAGGATGATGATGACCTCCAGCGCGTGCTTGTTGCTGACCAGGATCAGGATCGGTATGGCCGCCGCCGCGCCCAAGGCCGCGCCCACCACTCGCTGCTCGCCGAACAGCTTGGATTGTTCGAGGCTCGGCTTCATGGCGACGATGGTGGCGATGGGCATCCAGTCGGCGCTGGGCAAGCCTCCGCCGAAGGCGATGGCGGCCGAGGCGGCCAGGGCGAGGGACCGTATCAACGCGAAGAGCACGATGGGCCGGGTCAACTGCACCGGGGATTGGCTCCCGGGGAGGTCCATGACCGGTGCGGGCCGCCACCTGCCCCGACTCGCCAACCACACCACGAACATGAGGGAGATCCACGCCGCTGCCCCGACTAGCCAGGCCAGGGCTTGGTCCCATACGCTGATCTTGAGGCGGTGTGTGTCGTGTGTCGCCAGTGAGAGCACGACGAGGAACCAGACGTTGAGCAGCAGCCCTGCGGCGAATCGGTGGACACCGAGCTTGACCGCCAAACCGCCCGCCAGCGTGACGGCGAAGACGGCAAGGACCACGAAACCCCAGGCCTTGTCCCCCACGTAGAAGCCGAAGGCGGTCACCAGCGCACCGAGCGCAGCGAAGGCCGACATTCCCCCCACCCGCTTCGCAATGGCTCCACCCGGGTCGCTCTGTGCCACCAAGAGCACCGCGAAGACGACGGTGACGAAGTACTTCTGCTCGTTCGTCTGGACGATGAGGAACCACAACACGAACAGGAGCGCGGCAACGGCTGCGCCACCCTTCACGTTCAATTTCTCGCCGTCGGTCCTGAAAACCTTCTCTATCTGGCTCATCGGCCCCGCCTTGGCCATCAGACGTGTTCGAGGGCGCCCGGACGCGTCGCCATCTCGTCCTCCGCATGGGCGACGATCGGGAAGCCACCTTGCCCCACCTCGAGGGGGGTTCGGTGAAACCCGTGAAACGTGATCAACCCGCCGGAGAGGAAAGCCGGATCGGCGAAGTTGTGGTGCCTGAGGATGCAGTAGGCGATGTAGCTGCGGAACCCGGACCGGCAGTAGGTGTACACCGGGCGGTCCGTCGGCACCTCGGTGAGCCGGGCACGCAGCTCGGTGTAGGGGATGTTGATCGCCTCGGGGATGTGCCAGTGCTCGTATTCGGCCACCGTGCGCACGTCGAGGATTGTCGTTCTCCCGACGCAGTCCGGGTAGTCCTCCGCGTACCAGAGATCGATGTCGCCTCTCAGCAAGTTCGACGCCTGGAAGCCGATCATGTTGACGGGGTCTTTCGCCGATCCGTAGGGAGGTGCGTAGGACAGTTCGACGTGCTCGAGGTCGTAGACGGTCATGCCGGCGCGCAAGGCGATGGCGAATACGTCGATCCGCTTGTCCACGCCGGCCCAGCCCAGCACCTGGGCCCCCAGCAGTTTCCCCTCCGATGGGGTGAAGAGCACCTTGATGAACATGGGCGAGCTGCCCGGAAAGTAGGCGGCATGGTCGTTCTGGTGCGTGTAGACCTTGCGGAACTCCATTCCGCGCTCGCGCAGCTGGGCCTCGGTGAGGCCCGTCCCGCCAGCGGCCATGTCGAACGTCTTGACGATGGCCGTTCCTTGGCTGCCCCGATAAGAACTCTGGCGACCACAAATCGTCTCGGCGGCGATGCGCCCCTCCCGGTTCGCCGGGCCGGCCAGCATCGAGAGCACCGGCTCCCCGGTCAGGAGGTGTGCCGTCTCCACGGCGTCGCCGGCCGCGAGGATGTCGGGGACCGATGTCCGCATCTGGGGGTCGACGCCGATCCCCCCGAGCGGCCCGGTCGCCACACCGGCCGTCTGGGCCAGCTCGGCGCTGGGTCGTACCCCGACGGCGAGCACCACGACGTCAGCGGCGAGCTCCGAGCCGTCGGAGAGCTCAACCACGAGCTCCGTACCGTCCGCACGAATCGCCTTGGCCGAGCTGTCGAGACGGATGTCGACGCCGTGGGTCGTGACGTGGAAGTCGAGGATCCTGGTCATCTCCGGATCCAGCCATGGCATTAGGCGGTCGGTGCGCTCGACGATGGCGGTCTCGAGCTCGCGGGTGCGAAAGGCCTCGGCCATCTCCAGGCCGATGTAACTGCCCCCGATGACGACAGCCCGGGTGGCGTGGGTATCGAGCTGACCGATGATGCGATCCATGTCGGGGATGTTGCGCAGGACGTCGACTCTCGGGAGATCGGCCCCTGGTATCGGTGGTCGGATGGGCTCGGCTCCGGGGCACAGCACCAGCTTGTCGTAGGGCTCGCGGTAGGTACGCCCTCCTTCGGCCTCGTATACCTCGACCTCCTTTGCCGCCGGGTCGATGCCGACCACCTCGTGGCCGGTGCGAACGTCGAGCGCCAGCGAGGCGGCCAGGCTCTCGGGGGTCTGGAGCAACAGGCTCTTTCGCTCGGGGATCTCACCGCCGATGTGGTACGGAAGGCCGCAGTTGGCGAAGGAGACAAATCGCCCCCGCTCGAGGATCACGATCTCAGCCGAGTCGTCGAGCCTGCGTACCCGAGCACCGGTCGACGCGCCCGCTGCCACGCCACCCACGATGACAACCTTCATGACGGGCCCCCTTCGACCTTCATGACGGGCCCCCTTCGACTCGCTGGACGACAGCACGCATCAGAGTCCAAGATTCACCGCCAGGCCCCCGGCTGAGTCTCTTCTGGTCAACCGAGAGGGCCTTCACCAGGGCCTTCACCCGTCCGTTCCGTGGTCGGGATTGACGGACACGAGCTCGACGCCGAGCTCCTGGACTCGCTCGATGAGACCGAGAAGATGCGCCTGATCCGTCACGTCGCCGGTGAGCACCGTCGTGCCCGCGAGCCGCTGCAACTGCATGCCATCAAAGAGAACTCCGAACGAATCGCCTAGCTCCCCGCGAAGTACAAGCCGATAGCAGCGGGGTTGCTCCCAGTTCGTACCCATCTCGACGCAGCCTTACATTCCGGCAGGCGACCCGTCATCACCTTCCGACCGGATTCACCTAGGGGAGGAAGAGGTGATTCGCTCGCCTGGTCAGATTCGCCACCCAGAGCTGGCTGAGCGCCGACCACCATCCACGGACAATGGAAGAAGTGACCGACGGCGTCGGTTGCCGTCGCCCTTGGACACCCGCTAGACGAGGTGCAGTTCGCGACTACGTTCGATCGCGTCGGCTCGCGAATGCACGCCCAGCTTGCGGTAGATCGACCGAACATGGCTATGGACCGTGTAGTGCGAGACGTACAGCTCACGGCCGATATCTCGCTCCGACAGGTCGCCGCCCAGGAGCTTGAGCACCCGGAGCTCCCGCGGTGTCAGCGAGTGATCCTCGTCTACAGGGCGTCTGCTTCTCTGCGTCGGCCGCTCGAGGGTAGACAGTGCCTCGGTCAGGATCCCCGGATCAGGGCAGCGCTCGAGGACCGATCTCGCATCGGCTATCGCGCCGGCGGTGTGCTCGCCGAGGACCGCAAGCACCGCCGCATGGCCGAGCAGCGCATGGGCCAACTGAATGGGCTGGCCAAAGGTCCGCGCCGAGCGCGACGCCGTGCTCGATCAGCGGGAGCGCCTCCTCGGGCCTGCCACATGCCGCCAGCGATGCCCCGACCGCCAACGGAACCGTGCCGACAGCCTCGTCCGTGCCGTGCTCCCGTCCGAATTGGGCTGCCGCCTCGGCCAGCGTGCGCTGCTCGTCAGCCCGGCCGCACTCGCCGGCGATCAGCGATCGATAGGCCAGCGACGACGTACCGGCAAGCCACTGGGCGCTCGCGGGTGCCAGTGCCGCCGATTCCGCGAACCACTCGTCGGCCTCGTCACACTCGCCCTCGAAGTACAACCCCACGCCAAGCGCCCAGCACGCCAACGGCCGCCACGGCGACCCTGGGCCCTCGAGCTCGACCGCCTGTCGGGCATGTCCGAGCTGGGCGCCTACATCTCCCCAGGGAAAGGCGGCCCGTAGCATCGTCAAGCTCGCTTCAGCGGAGCTGAAGCCATCGCGCAGCGGTTCGGTGCTCAGATCGCCCAGCCGTTCGATGGCTGCGATGGGCCGCGCCGCCTCTTCCTGCCTCGCTGACAGTGAGAGCACCCACGCCTGTATCAGGAGCAGATGAACCTCGCTCGTCAGCACCTCGTGTGGGAGGTGATGCAACCAGGCCAGGACGGTGTCGTACCGCCACGTGTTGGCGTACCGGATCCAGAAGGTTTCGATCAGCTCGACTGCTTCGGCGTGAGCCTCGGCCGCCACGGCATGTTGAATAGCGTCGTCGGTGGTGCCGTGATCACGATGCCAGGAGTAGGCACGGCGGTGCAGCGTCCGGGCCAGGCCCGGGTTGCGCCGCTCGAGTTCCACCCGCAGCAGCTGCGCAAAGACGGAGTGAAAGCGGTACCACCCCGCCTCGTCGTCCAGCGGGACGAGGAACAGGTTGGTTCGTGAAAGAGCATCGAGCATCGCCGCCGAGCCCTCCTGTTCCATTACGGCATCGCAGAGAGGGCCGGTCAGGCGCTCGAGAATCGAAGTATGGAGCATCAGCGCCTGCGCCGGCGGGGTTTCGGTCTCGAGTACCTCCGTCACGAGGAAATCCACCACGTGACGGTTCGATCCGCCGAATGTGCGCACGAAAGCGTGGCGGTCGTGGGTGGCTTGCAGCGAGAGCGCCGCTAGGTAGAGTCCCGCCGGCCATCCCTCCGTCCTTTCCACCAGACTTTCCACGTCTTCGCCGGCGAGGTCGAGCCCCAGGCGGCCGTTCAGGAAGGTGTCGGCTTCCTGGCATGTGAATCGCAGATCGGCGGCTCGTAGTTCGAGCAGCTCGCCATGGGCGCGAAGACGAGGAACCCGCAGGTTTGGTTCCGTCCTGGTGGCGAGTACGACATGGAATCCAAGCGGCGCATGTTCGATGAACCACCGCACGCTGGCGCGTGCCGGTTCGCTGGAAACCCGGTGGAAGTCGTCCAGGATGAGGGTCATCTCACTTTGGCCGTCGAGCTCGTTCACCAGACCAGGCAGAACCCGATCAATCACCGGTGCCACGACTGATTGTGCTGACGCCAACTTGGCGACGTCGGGGTTCGCTCGGCGTAGCGCCCCGATCGCATGCGACCACAGGACCACGGGGTCGTTGTCCCCCTCGTCCAGCGTCAGCCATGCAATGAGTCTCTGAGCAGCCTCGGCCTCGTACCAGGCCGAGAGAAGTGTGGTCTTCCCGAAGCCCGCCGGGCAGGCGACGAGCGTGAGCCTGCGGTCCGATCCGTTTCGCAGACAATCCTGGAGGCGCTGGCGCGTGATCGACTGCTCACGGGCCGGTGGCGGCCGCAGTTTCGTGCCCACCAGGGTCGGCTGTTCGACACCCTCGGGTCCCCGGCCGTCCGCGGCGGAGCCTTGCAGCTCAGAGGTATCGTGAGGGCCCTCGGGCCGTACCTGGCGGAGTGACGGTCCCGGCCCCCGCGCACGACCGCGGGGCTCCCTGGCAGGGGACATGTCGCCTAGCTTGCCAGCTCAGATTTCCTGGGTCCACGGCCGAAGGTCCTGAGCAAAGGCGCCACCGATCCTTCACTTCTCAGATTGCCGTCGGGGCGACGCCAGAGCCCATTGATGACGCCAGAGCCCATTGATGTTGCCGGCCAGGCACGTTACTCCCGCGGGCTCCGACCTCCGGGTAGTCGATGGAGGACCAGATCGGTGGTTCCCGCGGCTCGGGCCGTGTCCCTTCTGCGTTCGCACCCCGACCCATCATGGAACGGGCTGTTTTCCCCTAGGTGAATCCGGCGAGCAGGTGATGACACTTCGCCTACCTGGGTGTGAATCTGCCGAATGACGGACCGACCACAACACTCCCTTCGTTGAGAGCCAGGTCCCGAGATACAACCTCAAGGACTCAAGGAGGCTTCCCATGCCTGACGACACCCCCGTCCTCGACACCATCGCCGATATGACCGCCGCATCGATCGCCCGGTGCGGGCTCGATGCAGACGAGCTGATCCTGGTACGGCTGGCCGCCCTGGCTGCGGTCGACGCCCGCCCGGTGTCCTACCTCGCGCACATCGGAGCATCGATCGACGCCGGGGTCACGCTCGAGCAGGTGCAAGACGTTCTCGTCGCCGTCGCTCCGATCATCGGGACCGCTCGAGTGATGGCCGCCGCCGAGCACCTCACAGAGGCACTCGGCTTCGCCATCGCCGTCGTTGAAGCCGAAGCGGAAGCCGGCGCCTGACCGACGAGGTGCCAAGCGATACCCCGGACGGTCAACCAAAGAAGCTGAAGGTCAACCAAAGAAGAGGAAGGTGGATCATGGCAAAGCCCGATGCAGTGTTTGTCTACATCGGTACGTATCCCAGCGAGCCGGCGGCGCGTTCCGACTACGACGTCGTCAAGGACCTCCACGCGGTGGGGGCAGTGGGTACCTATGACGCCGCGGTAGTCACCAAGGACGGCAGCGGGAAGGTTCACGTCAACAAGGACGAGACGGCGACCCGCCACGGGGCTTGGGGTGGGGCGGCGGTCGGTGCCGTCGTCGGGATCCTGTTTCCGCCGTCGATCGTCGTCGGCGCGGCGGTGGGTGCAGCAGTCGGCGGTGTGAGCGGTCACCTGTGGAAAGGCATGTCTCGGAAGGACGTCAAGGAGTTCGGTGACCTGATCGATACCGGCGAGGCTGCCCTCGTCATCGTCGGCGAAAGCACCATCGAGGCCGCCCTCGACAAGGCCCAGCTGAAGGCGGAGAAGCACGTCGCCAAGGAGCTCGACGTGAGCGCCAAGGACGTCGACAAGGCGGTGCAAGAGGCGGCGCAGGAGCTCAGCTGACCTGGGTGATCCCCACACCGGGACGGGCGCTACGGATGCGCCCGTCGGCGTGGGGCGTCGCAAACCAAAGGGGTGTCGTCCCGACTATGCGGGAGGCGAGGCCGTTGCTCGCACAGGACGCTTCGCTCAACCATTTGGACACTGTGAGGATGACTGAGTGTCCTGACCACGCCAGGATCGGACGACCCGAGAGTGCCTGACGAAGCTGCGCCATCTGCTCCGAGTTCTCCCTCGCCGTTGCAGCTCGTCAAGAGTAAGCAATACGTGGTGCTCCTGGTCATGGGGGCGCTGGTGGGCGTCCCGGTGGCGGTCGTGGCGTACTACTACTTGAAGCTGATCGACAAGGGACAGAACTACTTCTTCAGTACACTTCCGGGCGAGCTCGGGTTTCATGGTGCGCCGGTGTGGTGGCCGCTTCCCATCCTGGCGCTGTGCGGCGTCATCGTCGGTGCGACGCTGCGCTATCTCCCAGGGTCGGGAGGCCACAATCCCGCCGAAGGATTCGCCATGGGGGGGAGCTTCGGGCCGAAGGATCTGCCCAGCGTCGTCGTCGCATCGCTGGCGACGCTCATCTTGGGCGGGGTGCTGGGGCCCGAGATGCCATTGGTCGTGATCGGCATGGTCGTCGCTGTCCTCATCGTGCACCTCATCAAGAAGGATGCACCGAAGCAAGTAGTCGCCATCATCGGGGCCGCAGGGAGCTTTGCGGCCATCTCGAGCCTGCTCGGGTCACCGCTTGTCGGTGCCTTCTTGTTGTTGGAGGCGGCTGGGATCGGTGGCGGTCTCATCAGCGTGATCTTGATGCCCGGGCTTGTGGCGGCGGGAATCGGCGCCCTCGTCTTTGTCGCCCTCAGCGACTTTACGAGTACGGGTGTTACCTCGTTCGGCGTGCCGAACCTCCCAACAATCGGCTTTCCAACGGGGAGCACGTTCGCCTGGAGCATTGTGATCGGTCTCGTGGCGGCGGTCGTCGGCACAGCCATCCGGCGTGGGGCCTTTCAGATACAGCCATTCGTTGCGCGCCACAAGGTGCTCATGACGCCGGTGCTCGGTCTCGTCATCGGTGGTCTGGCCGTGTTCTTCGCCGAGGAAACCGGAAAGAGCTCACACTTCGTCCTCTTCTCCGGGCAATCGGGTCTGTCCCCGCTCATCGACAACGCAGCAACCTGGTCCGTCGGAGCCCTGCTCTTACTCATCGTCTGCAAGGGACTCGCCTACAGCGCATCGTTGGGTGGGTTCAAAGGCGGCCCTGTCTTCCCCGGCATGTTCATCGGTGCCGCAGTCGGGATCGCCTTCTCACATCTTCCTGGCCTGCCGCTGGTGGACTCGGTGGCGATGGGAATCGGTGCGATGACGTCGGTGGCGATCGGTGGTCTTCCGCTCTCGTCGGTGCTTCTGACGTTGGTCTTCATACAATCCGATGCCTTCAAGGTGATCTCGGTAGTGATCTTGGCCGTGGCCGTGTCATTCGTTGCGTCCGCATGGCTCGAGCGCTGGTTGAAGCCGCCCTCCCGTCCACTTGCGCCGGCCGCGTCCAGCGCGACTGCAGGACCTGGTGCGGTGGCGGACGCAGCTGGGGGCTAGGTGCGGCGCTGCTCGAAGCCGCGGCTCCGATCGCCCCGACGGCGGTGTCACCCGAGCGACGGATCGGCGAGGTAGGCCGACAATGCTTCTTGGCGACGAAGGGCCAATCGTGCACCGGCGCGTTGGCCGAGCACCGCCGCGGTGACCGACCAGCTACAAGCCAACAGCACACCCCAGGCGAGCTCGCCGTCCGACAGGCGGCCGGTGAGCCCGTTCTGGGCCGAGATTCCCCACAGCGTGAGCGTGGGCGTGATGAAGGCGAAGGCCAAGGTGGGGACCAGACCGTAGGGGGTCACGGCCAGCGCGAGCCAGCGCACCAGCATGTGACGCCAGGACCGGCGCTGCGCCCAGCGTTCTCGCAGTGGGATGGGGTGGTACGGGAAGCGGATGCCGACCCAGGACGAGATCCCCAAGACGCCGAACGGCATCACCGCGATGGCGATGATGGCGAGGATCATCCCGGTGTAGTCGTGGTGGGAGACGCCGATGATCAGAGCGACCACGCTGCACAGCGGGGCCACGAACAGCCACAGGACGAGGTTCTTTGCGTACAGTAGGCGCCGGAACATCATCGGATCACCGAGCGCGGCTCTCGTCCTTTCAGGGTCGGGCCCCAGCAGGTTGGTGGCCGGGACGTCGGCGATCATCCAGCCGCCGAGGACCAGGGCGAAGGCCAGCGGCCCGTGAAGGGAGAACAAAGCGTTCTTCCAGGGCCCTGGCGCCCACCACCACAGCCCTGCCATGAGGAGCCCGTTGACCGCCACGACGGACGGCACCAGGTAAGGAGCATGGAGCGCCCCCCCGAATTCGACCCGCAGGGCTTCGGAGATGGAGCCTGGGAGTGGCACCTCTTCGCCGGACGAGTTGGTCTGTGCTCGGGTGTCCTCGTTCACTTCAGAGGTCGCCGACTGTGCGCCGAGAGCCCGGCGGAGCGAGTGCTCAGCCGTCTTTGGTCTTGCGGACTTCGAGACTTGCCACAATGACGACGATGCCGTAGACGATCATCCCGACTCCCACGATCACACAGATGATCGAGAGCGACAGGTTCGGGTACACCAGGCAGAGGACACCGATGACCGTCGCGATCAGGCCCAGGATCACCGTCGGCCAGCTCACGGCGCCATCGTTGGCACTGAAGCCGTGGAACAGCTCAGTGACTCCCCCGATGGTCCAGAAGATGCCCACGATGAACCCGAGGACGGCGACCGTCGTGGTGGTGTGGTGCAGCAAGATGAGCGCGATGACGATCGAGAGCAGTCCGACGATCACGAACCCCGTTCGCTCGCCCGTTGCACCAATGGCCTGGATGAGCCGAACGACCCCGAGGATCAACAGCCAGATCCCGATGATGATGGCGATGGTGTGCACGGACTTGCCGGGCTTGAACGTCAGGACGATCCCGAAGCCGAGCGTGATCACTCCGAACACAGCGAGCAGCCACCACTTCCGTCCGACGGCTCGAATGGATTCCGCCGAGTCGGCAGTACTCGTGCTTGACATGCGAATCCCTCCCCTTGAGATGGCCGCTCATCGCAACCGATGATGCAATTTCGTACGTTACCGGTCCCGTCCCGCAAGGATGGGTATGGCGCAAAGGGCAACGCACGGGTACTCGCCCGCAATGAAGATGAAGTGCCGACCGCTTGATGCGGTGACCCCTCCCAGTGCCCGGCGTGGTGTCAACCTCGTCGGCTGGCCGTGGACTTCTGCGGAGGTGTGCCCTCCTGTCGCCCATGAGATGGGCAGCCAGGCCGGCCGGATCCGGCCGACCAAACCTATTTTGATTGGCTGCGTGGTCCGGCTCCTCAATGGGACGCTGCGGGACTCCGCTGCGCTCCGTGTCCTCGCTCGGCCTCCGGCCGCCCCTTGACCAGCCTCGTCCGAGTGAGGCTGGGTTTACGGCGTGGGACCACTCACGGATCGACGTCTCGCATCATTGCGCCGAGGCCCTCGGCGATGGCCCTATCCCGATCCGCCGAAGCGTGCTGGTAGACGAGCGCGGCATTGGCGCTCGCGTGCCCAGTCGGGCCATGAGCTCCTTGGTCGTCGCCCCGGTACGCGCCGCCAGCGTGCCGGCAGTATGCCGCAGGTCGTGGAAACGGAGCCCGTCGAGCCCGCCCTCCCTGATGGCGGGGATCCACACGCGTCGGCGGAAGTTGTTCCGCTCGATTGGTTGCCCTTCGGGTGACGTGAAGACATAGGCGTCGTCGCCCTTCTCGACGAACCTCCGAAGATGCACTCGCAGACTGTCGATCAGCGGCCCGGGAAGCGCCACCGTGCGTCGGCCCGCCTCGGACTTGGGTGGCCCCTCGATCATCTCGCCCGAGTCGAGCTGCTGTCGCTTCCGGCGCACGTGGATCACGCCTGAGTCGAGGTCGACGTCGCTACGCCGTAGGGCGAGTAGCTCACCCTGGCGAAGTCCGGCCAACCCGGCGGTGAGCACCATGGCCCCGTAGCGCTCCGGGACGGCGGAGGCGAGGGTGAACAGCTCCTCCATGGTGGCGAAGCGTTGTTCGTCGTGATGCTCGACGCCCGCGCGCCTGATCCGACAGGGATTCCGGGCGATCCGATCGTCGTCGACCGCCTGGCTGAGGATCTGCCGGAGCCGCACATAGGTCTTGGCGGCGATCGACCGACTCCCGTTCACCATCAGAGCCTGATGCCAGGAACGCACCAACTCGGGGGTGATCTCGCTCAGAGGGAGCGTGCCGAGCGGTGGGACGTCGTCACTGATCGCCGGCAAGATGTGCGCCTCGAGCTGGTGGGCGTAAATCTCCTTCGTGCGGGGCGCCAGGTGCGTCTGGTGGCTCAACCATTCCCAGGCGAAGTCCTCGAGGAGGACACGGGATCGCTCCGGGTCACCGAGGCGGCCCGAGGCGAGAGCGGTTCGCTGATGATCCAGCCAAAGGGTGGCATCGCTCTTCGTCGCGAACGTGCCGGGGGCGGTGAAGCGCCGGCCATCGACGAGTTGCAGACGCGCCTGCCATCGGTCAGACCGCAAACGCCGGACGCTTCCGAATTGGCGCTGACCTCGCTTCGCCACGACCGTTCCTCATCGAGTTCCCATGACGCTGCACGCCGACGACCGGGTTTCTGAATCCTCATCGAAGAACGGTCGCACCGAACGGTGTGCTGTCATGCGGATCTCCGACTGTGCCGACTCGGCGTTCGGGCGGGAGGATGGACGCGCATCCTGTCCATCCAGAAGAGCACTTCGTCGGGGTCGAACCGGACGTACTTGCCGATCTTCAAGAACGGGATTCTCCGCTCCGAGACGAGACGCCGCACGAAGACCACGTCGACGCCGAGCCAGGTGGCCACGTCCTGAACGTCGAGGAGTGGGCGTCGTTCGGAACTCGCCCTCCTCGTTGTCTCAGAACGTTTCCGTGGAGGGGACCTCACATTGCGCTTCAGCGGGCCGGTCGGCATGATCGATCCTCCCCTCCGTCCTCGTTGCCTTTGGGCTCGCTCCACTTGGTGGGTCGGCCGCCGCCTCCACACCCGTCGTCCTGGCGCTGGACCATGTGGTCGTAGCCTCCATGCCGTCGACCGGCCTTCCCGTGAGCACTCCGACCGACGGTCGCCTCCGGGGACCCGACTTCGCCGACTTCGTGACCCGCGTGGCATGGCCGCAATCGGTGACCACCTGGACTGGGTTCGGCCCGTGGGTGTGGTCCGTGGCTCGGTCTAGTCACGGTCTGGTTGGCCGGTCCGGGCGAGACGAAGCGGGTGACACAGGTGTCGACGAGTAGTCGCATTGCTAGCTCCTTTCAAGGCGGGAGGAAACGTCCTTCCCTACCTACAGAGGGGCAGTTTGCGAGTCCACTTTCGACTTCGTCCAGGTCACGGCATCCAAACGCAGTGCCGGATCAGGCCCAAAACGACACGGTGTTGACGTGCTCGTGTCGTCACGACGACACGAGCTGGACAGCGAGTCCAGAGGATTCCAGCGGCACGACTACTACGACGCACACCGGGGAACAACAGCAGCCGACGAAAGATGCCCACAGCGACCAATGACGATCAACGACGACCAGGACGATGAAGCGTGAGGACGAATCCGACTCTCGGCTCACCGATCCCAGACTGATTCCAGGGCCAGATGTCAGATGTTCTCCCTACATCATCAAGCCGCCCTTGCCTCGGCCGGCGGCTTCGCCGCCGCCTCGGCGGGCGGACGGATGGCTACACGGCTCCCGTTCCGGTACTCGAAGCACCGCTGGCACCAACGCGTCACGGCCTGCTTCTACACTCATAGTGGACGGCCACATCGCTTGAAGGAGAGTCAGCTTCTCTGTGCCCAAGAAGGCCACGATTCGAGACCTCGAGACGGATGATCTCAGGATCGCCGTTCCTCTCTACACAGTCGCCCAAGCCGCACGGGCGTTGGGGGTTCCCGCCGCCACATTTGGTACCTGGGCTCGCGGATACGAGCGCCATCCTCCAGGCCGACCCTCCTATCGGGGCGACCCGATAGTCACGGCATTCCCGAGCCGCGGTTCGCTCTATCCCTCCGTGCCCTTCATAGGGCTAGTCGAAGGAATGGTCTTAGCCGCGATTCGGCGCTCAGGAGTTCCGCTACAGCGGATTCGACCCGCACTGGACGCTCTGTCGAGGGAGATTGGCGTTTCCCACGCACTTGCTTCCAAGAGGCTCTATACGGATGGCGCGGAAGTCCTCTTTGATCTCGCTGAGCACGAGGCCCGAGATGAGAGCGTTGCAAACGCTCTCAAGGAACTTGTCGTTATCCGCAGTGGCCAGCGCGTCTTCACGGACATCGTGTCGGAGTACTTGACTCGGATTTCGTATGACCCCAAAGACACGTTTGCGAGGATGATCCGGTTGCCGGAGTACGAGCGAGCTGAGGTCCTGGTCGATCCGGATCGATCGTTCGGTCAGCCCATATTCGCGTCGGGGGGAGTGCGTGTCGACGATGTGATGGACAGGTTCTGGGCAGGCGAGGACCTGGACGAGGTCGCCGAAGACTTCGGCGTGCCTAGGTCAGACATTGAGGACGTGGTGCGTGTCGCATCCCGAAGGGCTGCCTGATCTCTTTCTCGATCGGAGCCTGGGTCGGAAGAAGGTTCCCGCTCTCCTTCGAGCACAAGGACTCCGCTTGGTCACACTGGCAGAGCGTTATGGCGTGCCGCAGGCTGAACTCGTGTCGGACGTCCAGTGGCTCGTCGATGCCGGCAGACATGGCGAAGCAGTGTTCATGAAGGATGAGCGAATCCGCTACAACGAAGCGGAAAAGGCGGCCGTCAAGAAGTTTGCAGTGAGATGTTTCTGTCTTTCCGCAAAGAATCTGACGGCGGCGGACATGGCTGACCGCTTCATCAAGAACCTGGGCTCAATCACCGCAGCTTGCAAGCACAGCGGACCCTTCATCGTCATCGTCTACGCGGACCAGGTCCGACACGTCGATCTCGGTTGACGATCTCGCCGGGCCTACTTGGGCCAGGCCACAGATCCATGTAATGACCAGGACACGTGCCGACTCACGTGCTAACAACGTGAATTAGAACTCGTTCCAATTCCGTGTGGGCACGTTGTGGGCACGAAATCGCGACCCCAAAACCGACCGCCAGTCGAAAGTGCCTCTGAGCTGGGAGTTTCCGGTGGTCGGGACCGGCGTCGATCCGGTGACCTCACGCTTTTCAGGCGCGCGCTCTACCAACTGAGCTACCCGACCGGGTCACCTCGTCCGGCACGGCCGATGGCCGGGCCGGGGCTCGGTGGCGGACCTGACGGGATTTGAACCCGCGACCTCCGCCTTGACAGGGCGGCGTGCACTCCGAGCTGCACCACAGGTCCGTGGCGACGGGTCGTCGCCGTTGCTCCCCGGTCGGGTTCTGCCTCCCGTTGAGCGACTCTCCACTCTAGCGGGTCACCCGTCCGGCCTCGCCTCGGGTCGCAGTTGAGCCTCCTCCACGGGTCGCAAGGCGGTCCCGCCGCGGCCGATTCCCCGGTGCCCCCGGGCACCGGTCCGGCGGGCGTCAGGGGGTGGCCGCCCGCAGGGCCCGCACGCCGTCGGCGAAGGCGCCCCAACGGCTCGCATCGAGTGCACCGGCCAACCCGGCGGCGCAGAGCCGGTCCGTGATCTCCTCCGCCTGGCCGTGCTGCGCCTTGATGCCCGAGACGTCGGGGAAGGGTTCGGGCCAGCCGAAGAACTTGGCCTGGCCCTCGCCTTCATTGGTCAGGATCGCCTCGAGCGGCGAGAGGCCCACGGACGTGGTGGCGACCAGGTGGAGCCCGCCGCGCCACTCGCGCAACATCTGCATCAGCTGGGCGCCCCGGCCCGCCGGCGATCCGGCCCGCGCTGCCCTCCGCCAGCCGACGAAGAGCGGGATGCCCGATCCCTCGAGCCCGTCGACGAGATCCTCCGTCACGCTGACGATCTCGTCGATCCCCTTCACCCCGCCGTAGTGCTCCTCACCCCAGCGGCCGTGGGCCTCGGCCATCCGCGCCGCGGCGGCACTCGCACCTCCCACGGACGCGCCCTCGTCGTACATCAGTCGCGCCGCGTCGGGCTGGAACCAGCCGAAGATGGACACCACCACCTCGGCGCTGACGTCGCCGAGCATCCCGCCCCGGCCGGCGAAGTAGAACGAGAACGGGTTCGGCCATCCCCACTCGGCCGCCCACGCAAAGACGTCCTGGCTCAGGTAGATGGCCGTGCCGATGTCGTGGATCGGCACTGAGGTCGCCCGCACGACGTCGAGCGCGCTGTCCTGCCCCCGGATCCCATGGTGACCCTCCGTGTTCGTGGTCGGTGCTGCGGTGGTGGTGCGCCAGGCCCTCAGTGCTCGTCGCGGTACGAGGGCGCGGTCGTCGAGACACGGAAGACCTGTCGGACGCCGGGGATGGTGCCGACGCTCGAGGCGAACAGACGGATCAGGTCGTTCACCACCGCGGAGAGCTCGTCGAGCGCGGGGTCCTCGGGGTCTCGCCCGAAGTCGTCGTCGTACCCGGGCTCCTCGTCGCTCCGGGCCACCACTTCGATCGTCTCGACGCCCTTCCAACCCATGCGGTCGGTCAGCCCGCGCAGTGCGGCGGTGGAGGCGGACATGCCCGGGATCACGCCGTCGAGCGTGCCGACGGCCTGCTGCAGCCCCACGATGGCCTGGCTGATCCCCGAAGTGGCCACGTCCATGCCGGCGCCGGCCAGGTTCATGCCGGGCTCGAACTGCTCCAGGAGCGAGACCAGGCGGTCGACCCGTTCCGCCAGGGCGTTGATGGCGTCGAGGGTGTCCTTGGCCGTGCTGGGCAGCCGGATCAATGCCCCCGGGAAGCGGACGATCGCCTCGAACAGCGACGGTTGTTCCACCTCGCGATCATGGCATGGGGAGGGACGGAGCGGGTGCCCCGGGCGGCACGCCCGTTGCGCATTCTCCCGGCGCGGACGCTGGCGCACCGGGCAGGGTGAGCTCCGCTTCGATGGCGGCCGCCAGCTCGGCGAGGACGGGGGCCCGCACGCGCCGCTTCGTGATGCGGTGAGCCCGGCGGTCCAGGGTGGCCAGGTCCTCGGCCGCGGCCCGGGCAGCGTCGGGCAGCTCGCCAGGTGCGACGACGTCGTCGAGCAGGCCCGCGACCTGGGCGTCCCGGGGGCCGAACATGGTGCCCGTGACCGCCGTGCGGTCGAACGCCGCCGGCGTGAGCCGGTGCCGGGCCAGCACCACGGCGAATTCCGGGAGGGCCATCCCGATCCGCACCTCGTTGAGGCCCAGACGGAACGGCCCGTCGGCACCCACCCGGACGTCGGCGGCCATGAGCAGGAAGGCGCCGGCCGGATAGGCGTGCCCGGTGCAGGCGACGACGACGGGCGCCGGGAAGGAGAGGATGCGCTGGGCCAGCGTGGCCCCCTGCCGGAGCAGCGGGACCACCTCGTCGGGCTGCTCGCGCAGGACGTGCAGGTCGAAGCCGGCCGAGAAGCACCCGGGCCGACCCGTCAGCAGCACGGCGTCGCCCGCCCGCTCGGCTTCGTCGAAGGCGGCGTGGAGTGCCCGGAGCATCGTCGGGGAGAAGACGTTCACCTTGCCGTCGTCCATGGTGACGGTCGACACCTCGCCCTCGTGCTCGAACGTCACAGGGTCGGTCATGGTCCCCATGGTCCCTCCGGCCCGGCCTGGGGCCTATTGTTGGATCAATGTTTCGAAACACTGTTTCACCAGATGGGCAGCCGTGTCAACGTGCGGTGCCGTACGAAAGGCGGGCCTGGTGCCGCGGGTGAAGACGCGCACGCCCGAGTTGCGCGACCGGATGCTCAGCCGCGGCCGTGGACCTCCTGTCCGAGGAGGGCGCGGCCGGGCTGACCGCCCGGGCGCTGGCGGCGCGGGCCGGCACGTCGGCCCCGGCGCTCTACGAGCTGTTCGGGGACAAGGCCGGCGTGGTGCGGGCGCTGTACTTCGAGGGGTTCCGCCGGCTCGGTGCCGTGCTCGCGGCACACGGGGAGGGTCCCGATCCGGTGGCGGACCTGTGGGCCCTCGCCGGGGAGTACCGCCGCTTCGTGCGCGACAACCGCACCCTGGCCGAGGTCATGTTCTCCCGGCCCTTCCGCGACTTCTCCCCGGGACCCGAGGAGCTGGCGGCCACGGCCTCGGTGCGCACGCTGGTCGTGGGGCGGATCCGACGCTGCATCGGGGCGCGGCGCCTGCACGGGGACGAGACCGACGTGGCCCACGTCTTCGTCGCCCTCGTCCAGGGCATGGCGTTCGCCGAGGCGGCTGGGCGCCTCGGCACCTCGACCGAGTCCGTCGAGCGGCGCTGGCGCCTCGGAGTCGGTGCGGTGCTGCACGGGTTCGGTGCGGCGCCGGACGGGTCGGGCCCAGCGCGGTCAGCGGGGTGAGCGGGGTCAGCGGGGTGACGAGCCGCTGAATTCCATGCAGCGATCCTCGACGCGGCCGAATTTCGTCGCCCCGTAGTCGCGCAGGTAGCTCTGGTGGACCCGCCACGGGGTCCGGTTTCCCTGCTTGGGCAGCCGGTCCGCCGCCCGCGTGATGTAGCCGGACGTGAGGCCGAGCAGCGCCCCGTCCGCCGTGGCACCCACCGCGTTGTGCGGCGTGCACGTCGTGGTGCCGGTGGCCCGCAGGTGCGCCAGCAGCCGGCACACGTAGTCACAAGTGAGGTCGCACTTGAGCGTCCACGAGGCGTTCGTGTACCCGATGGCGAAGGCCAGGTTCGGCACGTCCTCGAGCATCATCCCCCGGTAGACGAGGCGGGAGGCCGGGTCGACGGGGCGGCCGTCCACGCCGAGCGCCATGCCCCCCAGGAACAGCATCTCCAGTCCGGTGGCGGTGACGACGACGTCGGCCCGGAGCTCCTCCCCCGACTCGAGCAGCAGTCCGTGCCGGGCGAACCGCTCGATTCGAGCGGTGCGGACGTCGGCAGCGCCGGACCGGATGGCGGCGAAGAAGTCCCCGCCTGGCGCGGCGCAGAAGCGCTGGTCCCAGGGGTCGTAGCGGGGGCTGAAGTGCGTGGCCACGTCGTAGCCCGCCGGCAGCTCGCGGCGTGGCGGCCTTGACGACCAGCCGGCGGGCCAGGCCCGGGGCCAGCTGGCAGAAGCGATAGAAGGCCTGGCTCTCGAGCGCGCAGAGCCAACGCGCCGCGGTGCCCGCCGCCTGGGGCGGCAACAGTCGGCGCAGCAGCACCACGGCACCGTTCGTCTCGGGGATCGAGCCGATGTAGCTCGGTGAGCGCTGGACCATGGTGACCTGCGCCCCGCGGTCCGCCAGCGCCGGCACCAGGGTCACCGCCGTGGCTCCGCTGCCGATGACGGCGACTCGCCGCCCCGCCACGTCGAGATCCTCGGGCCACGCCTGGGGGTGGACGACGGTGCCGGCGAACTCGTCGATGCCGGGGAACTCGGGCCGGTACCCGTGGTCGTAGCGGTAGTACCCGGTGCACGAGAACACGAAGCGCGCGCCGATCTCGACCGTCTCGCCGGTGTCCGACCGCTCCACGCGGACGCGCCAGCGCCCGTCGGCCGTCGACCAGTCGGCTGCCACCACTCGGTGGCCGAGACGGATCCGGGCGTCGAGCCCCTCGGCCGCCGCCGTGTCGCGGATGTAACGCAGGATCGACGGGCCGTCGGCGATGGACCTCTCTCCCTCCCACGGTCGGAAGGCGTACCCGAGCGTGTGCATGTCCGAGTCGGAGCGCACGCCGGGGTAGCGGAAGAGGTCCCAAGTGCCTCCGATGGTGTCGCGCGCCTCGAGGATGGCGAAGGTGGCCCAGGGGCACTGGGCCCGCAGGGCGTGCCCGGCGGCCACCCCCGACAGCCCCGCCCCGACGACCAGGACGTCGAGCAGCTCCGCCTCCGCCCCCGCCCCTGAGGCCCCTGTGCCCGCCCGTGCCATGACTCTGACGTTAACGTTAAACTTCGTCCTGTGCAGGTCTCCACCCTGGTCCGGCGAGGCCCCGGCCGCGCCCCGACGGCGGACGACGTGCACGGGCCGTCGTCCTACCGCTGGGTGGCCCTGGGCACGGTCACGCTCGGCACCCTCATGGTCTTCATCAACCAGTCGATCGTGCTGATCGCGCTGCCCGACATCTTCCGGGGCATCGGCCTCGACCCGCTCACCCCGGGGAACACCGGCTACATGCTGTGGATGCTGATGGGCTTCGGCGTGGTCCTGGCGGTGCTGGTGGTCACCTTGGGTCGCGTCGGCGACATCTACGGGCGCGTCCGGATCTTCAACCTCGGCTTCGCCGTGTTCACTGCCTTCTCCGTCCTGTTGGCCGCCACGTGGCTGACCGGCACGACAGGCGCCGTCTGGCTCATCGTCATGCGTATCGGCCAGGGCGTCGGCGGCGCCATGCTCTTCGCCAATTCCTCGGCCATCATCACCGACGCCTTCCCCTCCCACCAGCGCGGGCTCGGGCTCGGCATCAACAACACCGCCGCCATCGCCGGATCCTTCATCGGCTTGGTGATCGGGGGTCTGCTCGCGCCAGTCGAGTGGCACCTGGTGTTCCTGGTGTCCGTCCCCTTCGGCGTCCTCGGCACCGCGGTGGCCTCCGTGCGCCTGCGGGACCACGGCGTGCGCACGCCGGCGCGGATCGACTGGCTGGGCAACGTCACCTTCGCCGTGGGGCTCGTGCTCGTACTCGTGGGCATCACCTACGGCGTGCTGCCGTACCACGGGATGTCGATGGGCTGGACCAACCCCGAGGTGCTCGCCGCCATCGTCGGCGGTGCGGCGGTCCTCGTCCTCTTCGGGTTCATCGAGACCAGGGTGGCGCAGCCGATGTTCCGGATCTCGCTCTTCCGCATCCGGGCCTTCTCCGCTGGCAACGTGGCCAGCTTCCTGGCTTCGTTGAGCCGGGGGGGCCTCATGTTCATGCTCATCGTCTGGCTGCAGGGGATCTGGCTCCCGCTGCACGGTTACAGCTTCTCCCAGACCCCGCTGTGGGCCGGGATCTACATGATCCCGCTGACCGTCGGGCTGTTGCTGGCCGCGCCGCTCAGCGGCGTGCTGGCCGACCGGTACGGAGCCCGGCCCTTCGCCACGGGCGGGCTGGTGCTGGCCGCCCTCAGTTTCGTCCTGCTCAGCCTGCTCCCCGTCAACTTCTCCTACGGCGCGTTCGGCTTCCTGATCTTCTTGAACTCGGTCGGGATGGGAATGTTCGTGGCGCCGAACCAGACCGGCATCATGAACAGCCTGCCGGCGGACCAGCGCGGCGCCGGCGCCGGGATGGCGGGCACCTTCAACTCCTCGGCCCAGGTGCTGTCCATCGGCATCTTCTTCACCCTGATGATCCTCGGCCTGGCCTCCACGCTGCCCGGGGCGCTGTACCACGGCCTCATCGAGCAGGGCGTGAGCCCCGCTGTGGCCACGCGGATCTCGCACCTTCCCCCGGTCGGAAGCCTGTTCGCATCGTTCCTCGGGTACAACCCGATGCAGGTGCTGCTCGGCAGCGCCGAGCTCTCGCACCTGTCGCACGGCACGGCGGCCTACCTGACCAGCCGCGAGTACTTCCCGCACCTGATCTCGCCCGCCTTCTCGCGCGGCCTCACCGAGGCGTTCTGGTTCGCCGCCGGCGCCTGCCTGCTCGGCGCGGTCGCCTCCCTCATGCGCGGCGGCAAGTACCACCACGACGACGGCCAGCCGGCGGTGCACCAGGGGTGCCACGGCACGCCGCCCGACGACTGGGTGTCGGCCCAGGAGGCGGTGGCCGAGACCGAGCCCCTGTTGGCGGACTGACGTGGGCACGTCGACGACCGATATCGGGATCCGCATCAGCGACGCCGCCACCCGGGCCGGGGTGTCGCCCCGCACCCTCCGCTACTACGAGGAGCTGGGGCTGCTCACCCCCTCGCTCTACACGGCCGGCGGCGAGCGGCGCTACACCGAGGAGGACCTGGACCACCTGGCCCGCATCCTCGAGCTCCGCGAGGTGCTCGGGATGAACCTCGACGAGATCCGCGAGTTCCTGGCCCTCGAGACGCGCCTCGACGAGTTGCGCGCCTCGTACCGCGCCGCCAAGGGCGCGACCAGCGCGCCGGCCCGGGCGGAGCAGCGGGCAACCCTCCAGGAGGCGTTGGTGCTCAACGAGTCGCTGGCCGAACAGATCCGGGCGAAGCTGTCCCGCATGGACGCATTCCGGGCCAAGCTCGAGCACGACGCCCGGCGTTGCCGCGAGCTGCTGGCCGAGCTCGGGTAAGGACCGCGGGCCTACGCTGGGCCCGTGGCCTACGACGAGGATCTGGCGCACCGGATCCGGGAGCTCGTGGCCGCGCAGCGGGGACTGGCCGAGAAGAAGATGTTCGGGGGCATCGCCTTCCTCGTCGGGGGGAGCCTGGCCGTCGCCGCACGCCAGCTGCGGCCGTGGGTCGAGCGCGGGGCCTCCCATGCCGGATCGCTGCCGGCCAAGAGGCCGGCGCGGGGATAGGCTCGTCCGCTCGGTGCGCCGCCGCTGGCTCTCCCCCCGTGCCCTCCTCCTCCACGTGGGGTTCTTCGTCATCGTGGCCGCCTGCGCGGCCGCCACGTGGTGGCAGGCCGAGCGGGCGCTCCACGGCAACGGGCTCAGCTGGTTCTACACGTTCGAGTGGCCGATCCTCGCGGGGATCGCGGTCGCCGCCTGGTGGCACCTGGTCCACGAGGACCCCGACGTCCGGGCGGCCCGCCTGCGCGAGCGCGAGACGGTCGAGCCGGCCCGGCGCCAGGCCGAGTGGTGAGGCCAGAGCGACGGCCAATCGGACGGCAGGCTGGCTAGCCTGACCAGGATGAATGCGGGGGGACGGCCGACATCCGTGCGGGAAGGACGGCCGTGACGGCCGGAGCCTCCGGGCGCCGGCCCGGTCGCACGGACCGGGTCTTCAAGTGGATCGCCCTGGTGGCCGGCGCCGGCCTGGTGGGGTTCGTGGTGTTCGTCGTGGTCCGGGGTCCGTCTGCACCCACGTCGGGTGGCACGGCGGCGCTCGAGTCCCCGCCTCCCGCCACTTTGAAGCCGGGGACGGCGGCCCCGTCGTTCTCGTTGCCGGCACTCGGCGGCGGGGCGCCGGTCACGTTGGCGGCCCACCGGGGGACCCCCGTGATCATTAATTTCTTCGCCTCGTGGTGTCGCGAATGCCGTCAGGAGCTGGCGGCTGTGGCCACGACCGCCCGCGCCGCGGGGGGTCGGGTGGCCGTGCTCGGGGTGGACTCCAACGAGTCGTCCGAGCCGGCGGCACAGCAGCTGCTGGCCGCCGCGCACGCGCACTACCCGGTGGCCGTCGACGCGAACGCCGCGGTGGCGACCCGGTACCTGGTCAACGCCCTCCCGGTCAGCTACTTCGTCGACGCGCACGGCCGGGTGGTGGGGGCGGCCCTCGGTCCGCAGACGGCCGCCTCGCTCCAGCACTGGGTGCACCACCTCGAGGCGGGTCGGTGAGCGGGCCCGCGCCGCCACCGGAGGCTCCCGAGACGTCCGGGGTGCCGAGCGCCCCGTCGGTCCCGCCGTTGGACCGGAACGCCGCCTTGGCGCAGGGCGCGCCGGGGATCCCGGGCAACTTCGTCTTCTGGCTGCTCGGCGCCGTCCTCGTCCTGGCCCTGGGCGGCCTGGCCGCGGAGCGGCTGTTCTCCGCGGCCGGCCTCGACTCGACGTCGACCTCCACCACCACGACGACCACGGTTCCCGCGGTGCCGGGATCCACCGCGACGGGTCCACCGGCTGCGACGCGGTCGCTCCACGCGCCGCTCGCTGCGTTCATGGGCATCACCACCGGTCCCGCCCACGCCGCACCGGCGTTCACGCTTTACGATCTCTCCGGCCGCGCCACGACCGTGCCGGCACCGCCCCGGGTGGTGGTGCTCACCTTCTTCGACGCACCTTGCAACGACATCTGCCCCGTGCTGGCGGCCGAGATCGAGCAGGCCGACGCCGAACTGGGCGTACGCGCCGCCCAGGTGGAGTTCGTCACGGTGAACACCGACCCGGCCGCCCTGGCGTCTTCGGCCGCAGCCCCGGTGCTCGGAACGGGCCTCGGCGCGCTCCCCAACTGGCGCATGGTCACCGGGCCGCTGCCCACCCTCGATGCGGTGTGGAAGGACTACGGGGTGTCCATCTCGGTGGCCACCGGGACGGGACGCGTGGCGCACAACGACGTCATGGCCTTCATCGACGCCCGCGGTGAGCTGCGGGCGCGCGCCACCCCCTTCGCCGACGAGAACAAGGCGGGGACCTACAGCCTGCCGGCGGCACTGATCGCCCGGTGGGGCCATGGCATCGCCCGCACGGCCGAGGGGATGGTCGGCCGGTGACCGGTTCCGCCCCGCCGGCACCGAAGGCACCGCTCTGGCAGCGTCACCGCGGTCTCGTCATCACCGCAGCCATCGCGGCCACCGTGGCCGTCACGATCCTCACCGACCTCCCGGTGCACACCTCGCGGGCCAGTGACGTCGCAGCCGAGCAGAGCCTGATGCGCGAGGTCAACGGCGACCTCTCGCCGTGTGGCTACGCCGTCCGCCAAGCGGTGGGGATCTGGACGCTCCAGGACGCCGGCCGGTTGACCTCGGCCCGCCGGGCCCCGACCCCGGGCATCCTGAGCGACGACCAGTCGGCGTGCTCATTGACGAACCAGGGCGTCTACGACCTGTCCGGGCTGGAGGTGCCGGGGACGGCGGCCGGCAAGCACCTGGGTGAGATGGTGGCCACAACCCTGCTCTGGACCACGTCCGACGCGCTGCGGGTCATCGAGGACGTCCAGGCCCTGATGGGCGACCCGGCGGACGCCAAGGTGCGGCGCGACCTGTCCAAGGAGGAGTCGATGCTGGCCGCCGACCGGCGCACCGCTCTGGCGCAGGAGGGGGCGGCCGACGCCAGTCTCGGCACCCGCCTGCCTAGGGTCGACCTCCCTGTGGTCCCGCAGCCGTCTGCCGGCTGATCCCTCAGGGGGCCGGCCGCCCCCCGTCGCCGCCTCGGACCGGCGGGGCGCCGCGGCGCCGCTCCGCCCGCAGGAGGGTCACGAGCTCCGCGTCCGGGTCGTCCTCGGTCTTGAGCCACATGACGGCGTTCCAGAAGATCACGGGCAGGAAGGCGGCGGCGGCCACGGCCCACGACACCGCGGCGGCGACCTGCTGGTCGGCCGCCGCGCTCAGGCCACCGGGAGCGTGGTGGAAGCTGGCGTAGAAGTCGTGCGTGGACATGGCCAGGACGTAGGCCAGGACCCAGAAGACCCACATGGCGACCGCGCCCAGCACCGCTCGTCGCAGGTGCCCCGAGCGTGGGCTCAGTGGTGGGGAAGGGACGAGCTCGAGCCAGAGCCCGGCGCCGAAGACGAGCAGCGTCACCCCCTCGAGCAAGGCGGGCCACGGACTGGTGGCCACCCAGGCCACGGCGGGCGGCGTGTGCCAGGCCACCACCACCGCCAGGTCCGCCGCGATGAAGCCGAGGGACCGGACGAGCTCGGGATGGCGTCGCCGGCGGCCGGCCAGGCGGTCCACCGGGCTCTCGGCGCCGGCACGGCCACCCGAGAGCCGCAGGCGGTGCCATGGTGCGCCCAGGGTGGCCAGCGCGGGCACGGCCAATGCGAGCAGGCCGAACTGCAGCGCCGCGGCCCATTCCGAGCGGCGCGCCGCCGTGGCGAGCGGCGGGACCAGGGTCAGCAGCGCGATCAGTGCGGCGCCCGCCAGGCACCACGTCCGCCACGGAGCGGGGGCGGCAGGGACTGGGGGCTGCTCGCCGGCAGCCCCTTCTGTCATCGTGTCGGGCGGCGCTGGAAGAAGCCCCACAGGAGCACGACGCACAGCGTCCCGAGGGGGATGGCGATGGTGAGGGCCTGGGTGGCCGCCAGGTCGGATGCGAGGATCATGAGTTCACCCCCTGACGATCAGACGACGGAGATCAGACGACGTAGAAGAGTACCCAGAAGAACAGGGCTACGACGGCGATGAAGCCCCAGAAGTAGGTGCACCCGTTGAGGTTGGCCCGGAAGAGCCGGGCGACCGGGAGGGTCGACGTCGGCGCGCCGCCGTCCTGCTCCATGGCGCGGCGGAGCCGCAGCTCACGGGCCAGGATCGTCTCGAGCCAATAGGTGCCGGCGAGCAGCACGGCGATGTTCAAGGCGGCCCATCCCACGAAGCACGAGGCGTAGCCGCTCGAGCCGGGGAAGAACGGAAGATCGGTCAGCTGCCAGATCTGGAGGCCGACGGCCAGCAGGCCGCCCAGCACGGCCGTCCACCCCGCCACCTGCCAGTCCAGGGTCTCGTTGTTCCGGAACCTCCGTTCGCCGAACATGACCAAGAACGCGGTCGCCACGGTGACGGCGAAGATGGACGCGCCGGCCGCGGTGGGTGCCGTGATGCCGCCGGGGCGCCACAGATCCTCGTTGTTCCCCGACCGCAGGTAGAAGTAGGCGAAGGCCAGGGCGGCGAAGGCGAAAGCCCAGATGCCGATGAGTAGGCGGCCGCCCGTCCACAGAGCGCCCTCCTGGGCGCGCAACTCGAACGCGATCTCCTCGGGGGTCTCGCGGAGCTGACCGGTGAAGCTCTCGAACTGCTGGTTGTCGACGGAGTTCTGTGCCATGTGCCGGTTATCGCCTCACAGGATCGGGGGCCGCGGGTCTGCATCGCCGTCGGGGACGCCGGCTTGGAGCTCGTCGGACCCGACCGATCCCGCCGGAGCCCCCACGGCGGACATCACCAGGCCGAGGTCGGCCACCGGCGGTGCGTCGGGCTCGCCGTAGTGGTACGGGTCGTTGAGCACGACGGGGATGTGCTCGAAGTTGTACCAGGGCACCGGTGTCGGCGTCTGCCACTCCAACCCCAGGGAATCCCAAGGGTTGTCCGGCGCCGGGTGCGGGTTCAGGTAGATCGACCACACGACGTTGATGATGAAGAAGAAGAACGAGGCGCCGAGCAGGTAGGCGGAGATGCTCGATATGTCGTTGAGGGTCTGCAAGTTCGAGGCGTACTCGAAGACCCGTCGCGGCATGCCGAGGAGCCCGACCAGGAACAAGGGGAAGAAGGTCATGTTGAAGAAGATGAACATGGTCCAGAAGTGCCATTTGCTCAGCTTGCGGTTCAGGGTCTTGCCGGTGATCTTGGGGAACCAGAAGTAGAAGCCGGCGAACATGGCGAAGATCAGCCCGCCCATGATCGTGTAGTGGAAGTGGGCCATCACGAAGAAGCTGCCGTGCACGGTGACGTTGACCGGGACGTCCGAGAGGAAGACGCCGGTGATGCCTCCGATGAGGAAGTTGAAGAGCATGGCCAGACAGAAGAGCATCGGCGTGTCGAAGCGGATCTTGGCCTTCCACAACGTTCCCAGGGTGACGAGGAAGAGGAACCCGGTCGGGATCGAGATCAACTCGGTGGTCAGCATGAACAGCGGCCGCATGTCCGGGTTGATGCCGCTCTGGAACAGGTGGTGTTGCCAGACGAAGAATGAGAGGAGGGCCACGCCGAGCATGCCGGCGGCCGCCACCTTGTAGGCGAAGAGTGGCTTGCGGGTGAAGACGGGCATGATCTCCATGACGATCCCGAAGCCGGGCAGGGCCATGATGTAGACCTCCGGGTGGCCGAAGAACCAGAACAGGTTCTGCCACAGGAAGTTGCTCCCCCCGTGCTCGGTCACGAAGAAGGCCGTTTGCGCCGTGCGGTCGAGGATCCCGAACAGGCCGGCGACCACGAGCGTGGGCGTCGCCAGCGTGAGCAGGGCCGTGGTGCCGAGCACGCCCCACACGAAGATGGGCAGCCGGCTCCAGGTCATGCCGGGCGCCCGGTAGTTGATGATGGTGACGCCCAGGTTGAATCCGGCCAGGATCATGCCGATGCCGATCACGGCGAAACCGACCAGGTAGGAGTCCATGCCGCCGTTGGCCTGGGTCTGCAGCGGTGCGTAGCCCGTCCAGCCGGTGGGGAACCCGCCGAAGAACAGCGCGCTCAGGATGACCAGGTAGCCGGCCATGAAGATCCAGAACGAGAACGCCTCCACGCGCGGGTAGGCCATCCGGCGGGTTCCGATCATGAGCGGGACGAGCCAGTTCCCCAGCGGGCCGATGACGGCCGACGAGGCCATCATCATCATCACGGTCCCGTGCTCGCCGACGATGGCGATGTAGGTCCCGGGCCCGAACACGTGGTTGCTCGGGCTGAGCAGCTCGGTCCGGATGAGCATGGCCAGAAGCCCGCCCGTGAAGAGGAACATCAAGACGCCGATCGCGTACTGCCAGCCCACGACTTTGTGGTCGTCGGTCATGCGGAAGTAGCGCACCCAGGTCTTCTCGGGGGGCCGCGGCGACAGCTCGTAGCCGAGGACCTTGGCCACCGGGTAGTTGAGGCCGCCGATGCCGCCCATCCAGCCCGCCACGCCGAGCGAGAGCCCGAGCACGATGGCCAGATCGTTCTGCCCGCTGCCCTGGACCTGCTCGTAGCCGCTGCCGATGACGTTGCCGAGCCAGTGGCCGATCAGGTAGCCGATGACCCCGCCGACGATGGCCCACAGCAGGTTGGGCTGCAGCCAGAACGAGCGCCGCCAGGCCGGCGGGGGAGGTGGCGGGGTGCCGACCTCCTCCTCCCCGGGGTACTCGAACTCGTTGACCGGAGTGTCAATGGCCATGGCGCGGATCCCTCGTCTCGCTCACGTCACGTCCCGCCCTTGGGCTGCGGGGCACCGTACTGCTCGACCTTGGAGTACGGGTCGACGTTGTCCGGGTAGTAGCCGCCGTCGGCTCCGTTGGCGTCGGGCGTGTAGGTCAACGCGTAGGGCGGGAGCAGGCTGGTGTTGTGGCGCAGCCGGAGGGCGGTCAGCTGCGCCCAGGCGTAGAACTGCTCCTTGGTGACCACCTGACCGGAGTTGAACATGGCCCCGTGCCAGAGGCCGCACAGCTCGGCGCACCGGACCGTGAAGGAGCCGAGCTGCTGAGTGGTGGCGTAGGCCACGTTGTTGTAGTTGGGGTTGGCGTCCGCCTTCACCCCGAGCTGGTAGGCCCAGAAGCTATGGATGACGTCGAGGGAGGTGACGTTGAACTTGACCGTGGTGTCGTTCGGGAGGATCAGCTGGTTGGTCTCGAAGCCGCCGAAGGTTGGGTAGCGGTAGGTGAACTTCCACTGCTGGCCGATCACCTGGACCGGCAGCACCACCTTGGCCGTGGGAGTCCAGATGGGGCTCGATCCCTCGCCGCCACCGGCCCCGCCCGGCTGCACCAGCTCGTAGGTGCCGAAGCCGGCCAGGAACAGCACAATGACCGTCGTGGTCAGGATCCAGCCCACCTGGATCCCTAGGTGCCCGGCGGCGGCCGGGCCGCCGACGGGCTCGGGCCCGCCCCGCGAGGCGCGCCACATCACGATGGCGTAGATCAGGTAGATCCAGACTCCGAGCAGGACCGGCAGGGCGATCACGAACAAGACGTTGAAGTCGAGCTGCGCGCCCTGGGCGTCGACGGTCATCCTCCCCGGCGGGATGTGCGGGCCGGCCAGGAAGTAGTAGAGGGGGTCGAGAATGGCCGAGAGCACCACCCAGACGGCGATGAGCCGCCACCAGTGGTGGGTCTCGTCGGTCCGGGGTGCGGTCGGTCCCGCTGGATCGGCTCCGGCTGGGCCGCCCGACGGAGCGGCGGAGCTGGGGTCGCTCATGCCGCCACCTTCATGAAGCCGCCCATGTAGCCGAGCGCGGACATCGGGCCCCCGTTGCCGTAGAGGAACCCACCACCGCAGGGGACGAAGCACTGCCAGCGGTAGCTGCCTGGTCCTGGGCTGGTGAAGGAGAACCGGATGACGTTGTGGGGCGAACTCGTGGTGCACGGGGCCGACCCGCACAGGCTGCTGTTGTCGACCTCACCCCAGAGCGGAACGCTGATGTTCAGGGACGGGATGGTGAAGGTGTGCCCGACGCCGTTGCCGACGTTCGAGTTCAGGACCCGGAAGAGCCTGCCGTTGAGGGTGGCCACATTGCCGTAGGTGCCGCTGACCTGGCCGAGCTGTTGGTTCCGCAGCGGGCTGCCCGAGTCGTACTGGTAGATCGTGACGTTGATCCGGGTGTGCTGGGGCACCTGGAAGTTCGTGGTGTGCACCCACTGGCCGTCAGGCGACTTCACCAGGTACGAGACCCACCCCGGCTGGCTCCCGAAGCCCAAGGCGGGGACGGTTTGCAGGGTCACGTCGACCGGGGCACCTGGGGCCGTCGCGCTGTAGGCGACGGTCGAGGGGCTGCCGAGCAGGTTCACCACCAGGACCACCGCGGCGACCGCGGCGACGGCGAACAGGACGACGGTCACCGCCACCTTCCACGCCATGCTCATGGCCAACCCCCCGTCCCCGGTCTCGCCGGAGGACTTCGACGAACGACTGCACCACGACGTTCGGTGGCCTCCGACGGTGACCACGCGCGTGTCACAGCCGACACTAAGCGGACCCTTGACGCTCGTCAACCATCGTTGTGTACGGAGGGGTCGATCTGGGGGCTGCGGGCCCGGGGGCCCGCAGCGCCTCCAGGGTGGGGTCGGGGGCCCGGTGGAACAGCCGGTCGACGCCGAGGGAGAAGCCATCCTTGGCGTCGATGGCCCGCCGGATGGCCACCGCCAGCGCCGGGACGGCCCAAAAGTCGCCGCAGACCCAGAGGATGGCGGCGGCGATCTGCTGGTCGGCGAACGGGGAGAGCGTGACGCCGGGGACGTGCGCGTACACCGGGTACCAGCTGCTGCTGGTGAACAGCGACATCGTCATCGCGAGCACGAACATGACGACGTTCGTCGAGATGATGGCCCCGATCTGCCACAGCGGCGTGGCCCGCAGTCGGAACGGGTAGGAGGGGATGAGCTGCAGCCAGAACAGGACGCCGGTGGCGAACAAGCTGGCGTGCATGAGCCAGATGTGGACGAGCCAGCTCTGATCGGCCGAGTCGAAGAGCGCGGGGACGTGCCAGAGCACCATCACCGCGTTGAAGGCCACCAGCGCAGTCCACGGGTTGACGAGGAACCGCCCCGCTGATCGCAGGCCACCGGCGCGGCGCCCTAGCATGACGGTGCGCAGCAGGCGCCGGCGGAGCCCGACCGGGACCGCGTGCAGTAGGGGCAGCCACGGCGCACCGGCCACGATCAGCATCGGCGCGTAGAAGGCGATCAGGATGTGCTCGATCATGTGCACGAAGAGGTAGTCGTCCGACCAGTAGTCGATAGGCGACGTGACCGTAAGGAGAAGCAGAGCCAAGCCGGCGTAGAAGAAGACGGACCGGAGCCTGCGCCTGCGGGTCCGTGCGGGAGTCGAACGCCGGCGCAGGTTCGCCAGGCCGAACTCGTGGACGACGACGACGAGGGCCACGACGACGATGAAGGGGTCGAAGCTCCAGTTGTCGACCAGGTAGCTCATGGAGCTCCTCCGTCGTCGCTCCGGGCGTCCGTCACGGTAGCCCCGACCCGGCTCCGGACGACGACCCGTACGACAGTGGCACCGTGAGGGACTGGACCTTGGCCCAGGCGGCGCCGGCGGGGGTCTGCGCATACACGTCGAGCACCGAGCCGCGGACGATGAACGCGTCCAGTGACGAGGCACCGTAGGACGTGAACGTCCTGGGTGATGTGGGAGCGAGGGCGACCGTGCCCTGCGGTGGAGAGGGGTAGCGGGCCCAGCCGCCGCCGCGGCCGCTCCCCCCGACGGCGACCGCCTTGTGGCCGGTGCGGAGGAGCGCGGCGACGTCGCCGTCCGGGCCGAGCGACGTGGCCTGAACCTCGGCGTGCGCCGGGAGCGCGAACGGCGCAGAGGCCGTCCAACCCACTCCCCCGGTCTGCGAGAGCACGATCAGCCACCTCCGGTTGCCCCTCGTAGCGGACACCAGCATGCTGAGCGTGGTGTCGTCGGCCTCAAGGCGCAGCACCGCGGTTGTGGCTCGGTCGAGCGGTGCGGGAAGGGTGGCGTCGTCGGGTACCCAGGTGCCGCCGGTGCGCGCGAAGAGGCCGGCGTCGCCGTGCCGGCAACCGGTGGCGAGGAGCACGGCGCCGTCGCCCCGGATGCCGACCGCGTCGACGGCCGTCACCGCGCACGTGCCCCCCACGCGGCGCAGGCTCGTGGCGGTGGCCAGCTGTGCCCACGAGGACGCGCCGTTGCCGGACTGCAGCACGCGCCCGCTATTTACGAGGGCCACGATGGTGCCAGGCGCGGGGCCTCGGTAGGCGAGAGAGTCGGGGCGCGCCGCCAGTCCGCCGGGGAGGAACAGGGGGTGCCACGTCGTGCCAGCGTCCCCGCTCACGGAGATGGGCGAGAACCGCAGGAGCCCGTTGGGAAGGATGCCGGTCAGGACCGAGTCGTCAGTGCCGGCCGAGACGCCCATGGCCAGGCCGCCGTTGTCGGCAGCGCCCGGCGGCGTGACGACGGACCAGCGGGGTGCGGATGGCGCGGACCACGTGCCCATGTGCGCGAGCTGCCAGAAGGTGTTCGATGGATCCGACAGTTGGCCCATCGGGAGGACCACCCACGACCCGGCGGCCGTCGACGTCGCGCTCACGAGCGGCGCCGCCGCCGCGCCGGCGGCGCCGCTCGTGAGGAGGGCCGACAAACCGAGAGCCACAATGCAGCCGAGCGACGCGGCGACGCGGCGACGAGACCGGCCGGCTCGCCCACCGGCACGGGATGACGACCACCTCACGAAGCGAGGACTTGGTCGATGCGGCTCTGGAGCAGTGAGGAAAAGGACGCTGCGGTCGTCTGTGTCGGGCCGGGGTCGTCGATCAGCGCATCGCGCTCGTGACCGTGGACGTCGATCACGAAGGCGATGTCACTGTGCGCGATCATGGCGCCGGCCGGCAGGGTCTGCACAAGCTCGCCGTACGAGTTCCAGACCCGTTGGAGTGCAGGGAGCGACCCAGTCAGGAAGTACCAGTTGCGGAGGTGCGCCGTGCCCTCCTGCTGGTCGAACGCCTGCGTGTAGGACTGCGACCGGTAGACCGGGTTGGCCACGATGGCGACGAAGTCGACCTTTCCTCCCTGGGCGCCCATCTGCTGGTCGGTATGGCGGAACTCCTGGGCGATGAGCGGGCAGTCGGTCGTGCAGACCGGGTCGAGGAACGTGAGCGCGACCACGTGGCCCCGGAGCGAAGCCAGGCTGACGGGGTGGCCGTGCTGGTCGGTGAGCGCAAAGGCCGGCGCCGGTGTGTCGAGCGCGTTGGGGGTCCCGTCGAGTGCTTCGCTCACCACAGGGTCCGCGTTCCGGTTGACCGTGGCCATGGCCATCGGCGCGGCGCCGATCACGACGACGGCGACTGCGGCCACCACGGCCGTGGTGCGCGCCACCGAGCCCAGCGATGCCCGCTCCCACCAGGGCGCGCCCGCGGTCACGCTCTTGTCGGCGGGGACAGCTGCCAGCGGCCGGATCAGTGCCAGGTAGCCGCCGGAGAACAACATCGCCATGGGCAACATGGAATTGGGGTCGGTCCCCAGGCCCCCGAGGAACCCGAGGTCCTCGACGAGGACCCAGTCGGCCAGGCACAGCACGACGAGGGCGACGAGCCCCACGAGGGCGGCGCGCGGGCGCGCAGTGAGGAGCAGCACGCCGATCACGGTGAGGCTCAACACGACGAAGAGGTTCAACGCCCAACCGTGTGCCGTGTCGAAGGACGCAAAGGACGTGAGCCACGAGTGGAGGAACCCGGGCTGGGAGGTCTTGGACATCGACTCGACCATGGCGCTCAGGGTTCCGGAACGGCCCTGCCAGGAGCCCCGCCCCGGCCATGCCTGGAGCACCGCCATGCCGACGAGGAATACCCCGCCGCAGCGCAGCACGAGTCGGCCTAAGAGCGGCGTGGTCCACGCGCGCTCGGGGAGCGCGAGCAGGGCCCCGGCCACGCTGTAGAACAGCACCGCGCCGGGGGCGCCGAAGAGCCAGGTCAGCCCCGGGGCGAAGATGCCCCCGAAGGACTCGCCGAAGGCCCAGACGACCAGACCCCACCCGGCGCTGGCCACGCCGCCGAGCCGGGACCACCGGCCGCGCGACGCCACCAGTAACCATGCCCCGAGGCCCAGCTGGATCCACACCGTGGCGGAGGCCGCCTGGATCGGATGGTCGGACCAGATGGTGACACCACTGTTCACGATGTGCTGCACCCAGGCCGGAGATCCGCTGGCGGACCGTTCGACCACACCCGAGGGGAGCCCGAGCGGCATGGACGACTGGATCTGGAGTAGGCCGTCGAGGATCCACAGGCACCCGAAACCGATGCGCAGGACGCGTCGCCCGACGGCTTCAGGAGACGCCGGCGTGGCGGAGGGGAACGACGCGTGGCCGCGCTCCGTGAGGCGCCGGTACTGCACGGTGCGCACGACGTTGAAGGCGAGGGCGCACAGAACGAGGAGGGCCAGGACCACGAAGAGCTGGTGGAGCAACGCAGCGTGGAAGTCGGAGACGATCAGCGGGTTGCGGGTCTGCAGCGAGCGGCCCATGCCTGGCATGGACTACCTCGCCCTGCCGTTCGGCCACCGGGTGAATCCCGTCCACATCGCGGGCGACACTACCGCCGAGGCCCGCGCCGCCGCGGTCGGTGATCGCCGCCGTGGTGCACCACCGCCGTACGGGGCTTTGCAGGCCCCTTACTCTCCTTGCCCCGTGCCCTGGCCTTCGGGAGGATGGACCGGAATTCCCATGAGCCCCTCATGAGCAGCGTCGGCATGCCGGCGCCTCCCGTTCACGACCGCACCCGGTCGGCCGCGTTCGGCCGGCTGGCCGCCCGGGACCCCGGGTTCCTCGCGTGCAAGCGCTCCCTGCGGGCCGCCGTGGTGGTACCCACGGTCTTCGCAGTCACCCACGAGTCGTTCTCCGATCCCCAGGTGGGGTTGTTCGGCGCGTTCGGCGCGTTCGCCATCCTTCTGTTCGTCGAGTTCACCGGCCCCATCCGCCAGCGCGTCACCGCGTACGGCGCGCTCTTCCTGGTCGGTGCGGGCCTCGTCTCCCTGGGCACCGTCGTGTCGACGAGCAAGGTTGCGGCCGTGATGACGATGGCTCTGGTCGCTTTCTGCGTCCTGTTCGCGGGCATCCTCGCGCCCCGGGCGGCCACGGCCAGCACAGCCGTGCTCCTCACCTTCGTGCTGCCCGTGTCGATCGCGGCACCGTCGTCGTCGGTGGGCCCGCGGTTGCTGGGCTGGGTCATTGCCGCCGCCGTGGCGGTGCCGGCCTGCCTGCTCGTGTGGCCACCCCCGTGGCACGACGACCTGCGGCGGCGGTTGGCTGCGGTGGTGACCGCGGTGGCGAACCTGGCTGAGGCACGGGTGCGCGGGGCGGACACCTCCGGTGTGCTCGCGCAGGTTGCCGAGGAGCTGGCACGACTGCGCGCGCAGTTCTCAGCCACGCCGTATCCGCCGACCGCCGCCGCCGCCGGTGCCGTGGCGCTGTCGAAGCTGGTCGGCCGGGTGGAGTGGGTGGCCGGCAACAGCGCCGTGATCGGCGACGAACACTGGGTCACCGAGCCGCTTCCGGCGCGCGCCGTCACGTCCAAAGTGGCCGAGACGCTCTACTGCGCCGCGGCACTCCTCTGTGACGGCGACGGGCACGCCGTCCGGGATCCCACAAGGATCGAGGAGTTGGAGCAGGCCACCCGGGAGCTCGACGGGCTGATCGCCGCCGCGCTCCAGTCCGACGTCTCGTCCGTCGCTGGCGGCGCGCCGGACCTCACCAGGAGCGCCCTGGCCGATCCTGGCGTCGGGGCCGAGAGCTTCACCGCCACCCTCGACCCGGGATTCCACGCCCGGGCCATAGGAATCGCCACGGAGATGGTGGCCGACGGCGCCCTCGAAGCCGCGGGGGTGACGGGGGTGCTGGACCGGAGGTTCGGCACCCTCGACGAGTCGACTCCACACGTGTTCGTGCACCGTCTGCGCTCCCATCTGTCCTTTCGCTCGGTGTGGTTCCGCAACGCACTGCGGGGAGCCATCGGTCTAGCCATCGCCGTGGCCATCGCGGAGATCACCGACGTCCAGCACGGGTTCTGGGTCGTCCTCGGGACGATGTCGGTGCTCCGCTCGAACGCCGTCGGGACCGGGGCCACTGCGCTGCGAGCGGTGGTCGGCACGGCCTTGGGCGTGGTGGTCGCCTCGGTCATCATGGTTGCGGTCGCCGACCACACGGCCTTGCTGTGGGTGCTGCTCCCGATCGGCGTGTTCGTGTCGGGGATCGCCCCGTCGATGATCTCGTTCGTCGCCGGGCAGGCGGCCTTCTCGGTGACGGTGATCATGTTGTTCAACATCGTCCAGCCGGTGGGGTGGATGGTAGGGCTGACCCGCATCGAGGACGTTGCGATCGGCTGCGGTGTGAGCATCGTGGTCGGTCTCCTCTTCTGGCCGCGTGGAGCCACGGCGGCTCTCGGCCGGGCGCTCGCCGATGCGTTCGTGGCGAGCTCCGGCTACCTGGCCGACGCCGTGGACCGCCTGACTCGCACGAGCCACCAGGTGGACACGGTGGTGGCCCAGCTGGCTGCGCACCGCGCCTATCTCTTGCTCGACGACGCCTTTCGTCAGTTCTTCGCCGAGCGGGGCGCCAAGGTGGTGCCGCTCGACACGATCGCACGCCTCTTCACCGGGTCCAACCGGATCCGCCTGGCCGCGTTCACCCTGGCCACGTTGCCCGTGGAGCCCCCGTCGCCGGGTCGGACGGAGGTTGAGTCCGTCGCCATGGCCGAGGCGGTGCTGCGGGACTCGTATGCCGCCACGCACCGCTGGTATCGGGAGTTCGCGGACATGCTGATCGACCGGCGCGGCTCTCTCGAGGATCCGCTGGTCCACGATGGGGTGCTCCACCACGCGCTGCGCCGGGCCCTCGAGGACGTCCGGGCGCAACGGCGCACGGACCGGGTGCGGACGACACTCCAGATGTTGTGGGCCGATGAATTGCTCGAGTCCCAGGGCCAGATGCAGGCCGATCTCCTCGCGTCGGCGGATCTCTTCCTGCGGCAGAGAAGGCGCTCCGTCCTGGTCTGAACCATGCGGTCGGGAGCGACGGTCAACCGCTACGGTGAGCAGTTCGAATGTGGCGTCTGGGAGCTCCTCTTCGCCCTCGTCGTGGCGTGATCGCGCTGCGGGTGGGCCTGCTGGGTGTGACGGCCCTGGCCGTGTGCTCGGGAGCGGCAGCTGACGCAGGTGCCGCGAAGGCACCGCGTGCGACGTCGACCACGTTGCCCGCGTCATCGACCACCACGACCCGTCCGGTCACCACCACGACGTCCGGGACGACCGCGACGAGCGCGCTCACACCCACCACCGTCGGGTCTTCGCCCGCTCCGACCTCACCGGTTCCTACGACCCCCGCCCCGCCGGGCGCGCCGACGACCACCACGACCGCGCCCCGGCACGTGGTCAACCAGCCGAACATCAACGCGCTGGTGCCCCACATCGAACCGTTGCGGGGGCCCGGCGTGCAGTACCAGGAGAGTGACGGGGTGACCTCGCAGGCCAAGGCGCCCGGCACCCCGAGCTTCCTCGATTCACCGGGCGGCCCCTATCTCTACGACTCCCAGGGTCGGGTGGTGCTCTTCCACGGGGTGAACGTGGTCTACAAGCACCCTCCGTACATCGCGTACCCGGACCCGGGTAAGCCGTGGGACCTCAGCGCCAGGGACGCCCGCCAGATCCGCGATCTCGGCTTCGACGTCGTGCGGCTCGGCATCGAGTGGCAGGGCCTCGAGCCGGGCTCGGGCGGTCCGAACCAGCCGAACATCTGCACCCCGGGCGCGCCCGGGGCGCCGCACGAATTCAACGCGGCCGTGGCGCAGCACTACCTCCGCCACGTGAAGGCGGCCGTCGACCTCCTGGCCCGCTACGGCATCTCCACCCTGCTCGACATGCACCAGGACGTGTACAACAGGAACTTCCGGGGTGAGGGCGCCCCGGACTGGGCCGTGTGCACCGACGGCGTGCCCATCGTCCCCAAAGGGGGCCGGTGGTCCAACAACTACGCCAACCCCGAGCTCCAGACCGCGGTGCAGCACTTCTGGAGCAACGACGTCGTGGGCAACCTGCAGGGGAACTTCGACCTGGCCTGGGCGGCGGTGGCCCGCACCTTCAAGAACGATCCGTGGGTGATCGGGTACGACCCCTACAACGAGCCCTTCTCGACGGAGACCCAGACGGCGTCGACCTCCACGTTCACCGGTCAGCTCGAGTGCTTCTACACGGGCAAGCAGCACACCGGGTTTCTGGCCAACGGCGCCGACCCGCTCATCTGTCCCCCGACCGTGCCCGACAGCGGCGTCGTCCCGACCATCGAGGCCATCGACCACCGGCACCTGGTGTTCCCCGAGCCCGACATCTACTGGGTCCAGGGTGGGAACATCCCCTCCCAGCTCGGACCCATGCCGTTCCCGCGCATCGTGTACAACTTCCACGTCTATTGCGGCGACCGCAGCCCCATCACCGGGAATCCCACCGACCTGCTCAGGTGCCTGGAGTCCGAAGAGGTCACCGCGAGCGAGCAGAACGTCACCCGCCTCTCCATGAGCTCGGCCGACCAGCCGACCGGTCCGGCCATGTTCATGAGCGAGTTCGGCGCCTCGACCAGCGTCCAGCTGATCGGCTTCGACGCCGAGGCGGCCGGGCTGGACCAGGTGGGGTGGATCTACTGGGCCTGGAAGTTCTACAGCGACCCGACCGGCTCGTCCGCCGAAGGGCTCGTCCTCCCCGACGGCACGTACTCACCGGTGGTGTCGGTGCTGTCGCGCACCTACCCGCAGCAGATCGCCGGGGATCCCAACTCCATCCAGTTCAACCCCTTCACCGGAGACTTCACGATGGCGTACGCACCGACGCTGACCGCCCGCGGTGTCACGACCATCGACGTCGCCGCGTCGCAGCACTACCCGAACGGCTGGTGCGCCGCGATCCGTGGCGGGCGCATCACGTCATCCCCGGGCGCCACCCACCTCACCATCCAGACGGTGGGCCGCCCCGGTCAGGTGTACGTGACCGTGACCGCCGGCGCCTGCCCGGCCTGATCCGCCGCCGGCCGTCGTGGCCGTCGCACCGGGGCGCCGGGGCGGCGTCAGGCGACCTCGATCGCCTCCGCGATCGTCTGCACCGTCGGGGTCAGGTCCTCGTCGGGGAGCCACAGCGGCAGGGGCACGTCGGCAAGCCGTTCCAGCAGGGCGCGTGTGCCCGGGCACTCCTGGGTCTCGAAGAACCGCCAGTTCCAGAAGCACCGGGAGTTGGCGGGATCGAGGCCGAAGACCTGGAGCCGCACGCCACGCCGGTGGCAGTGCTCCACGACGCGCCGGATCCGTTCCGGCCCGAACGAGGTCAGCTCGAACTGCAGCGAGTCGGGCACCGGGGTCACCCGGTCCGGCTGGACGGGCAGGCGGACCGGGCATCCGGCCAGGCCGTCGGCCACCGTGCGGAACCGGGTGCGGAAGCGCTCGAGCTGCGGCTCGAGCCGCCGGAGCTGCGGCCGGAGCAGGGCGGCAGTCAGGTTGGACATCCGCATGCCGAAGGCGGGGAGGGAGAGCGCGTGCGCCTCGAGCCACGCGTGGTCCTCGTCGTCGAGGAAGTGGAGCTTCCAGTTGTCGTCGTAACAGCCCGACTGCACCAGCGCCCGCAGCGCCACCTCGCGGTCGTCGGTGACGACCATGCCCCCCTCGCCACCGTCGAGGCGCTTGTGCGACTGGAAACTGAAGGCCGCGGCACGCCCGAAGCGGCCGAGGTGGACGCCGCCCCACCGCACGCCGAGCCCGTGCGCGACGTCCTCGACCACCTGCACGCCGCGTTCGGAGCAGATCGCCATCACCCGTTCGAGGTCCGGGACGAAGCCGCGCATGTACGAGAGCAGCAAGGCGCGCGTGCGCGGCGTGATTTTGCGTTGCAGGTCGTCGGTGTCGATGGCCAGATCGCCCGTCGACTCCACCAGCACCGGGCGGGCTCCGGCATGCACCACCGCACTGGGCACGGCCACGAAGGTGAAGGCGGGGATGAGAACCTCGTCGCCGGGCCGGATGCCGCACGAAGTCAGGGCGAGGAAGATGGCCGAGCTGCACGAGTTGACGGCCACGGCGTAGCGGGAGCCGAGGAAGTCGGCGAACTCGCGCTCGAAGCACGAGGCGGAGCTGGCGGCGGGCGAGGACGAGTCGTAGCGGAACAGGTGGCCTTCGTCGAGGGCCGCACGCGCCGCTGCCACCACGTCGGGGTCGAGCGCATGGGGATCGGGGCCGGGCCGCGGAGCCATGGCATCGCCAGGTCGACCTTCTACTATTGGTGACATCATTGTCGATGAACCCCGGATTCAGCTCCAACGCCGCGGCAGCGCGTAGCCCGAGCTGCTGAGAGGGTCTCGGGGACACGATGCGCCATCAACATTCTTCCTCCGGAGGAGTCCAACTCAGCTGGAATTCGGTCCGTCAAGTTGCCGTACGTCCCCGGTCCTCTTGAGATCGTGTGGCCACTTCTGCGGCCGGACCGCGACCACAACCATCCTGGCGCGGCCGACCGGGGCCCCTGAGCGCCCCACCCGTCCATCTCGAGACCCCTGCCCCCCCGCAGGGCACCATCTGGATAGCCCCCGGAGCCAAGGAAGCCCCCGCTCGGAATCCGATACCGGGCTGGCCCCAGGGTGCACCACTTCGCTGGGACTGGGGTCGTTTGGCACGAGTGGGCACGCTTGGGTTCAACCTGTCCGCTGGGATGAACTGTTCCGAACTGGGGCGTATCTGCTTTGAGCTGGCACTCTGGCCGCTTACGACCGTCTCTGACACGACGCGACCGTTTGCTCTATTCCGAGTGGCACTGCGTCGGGCCTCAACAAGCAAGACTGGACGCGTGACGCAGGCATGGCGGGTACAGCGAGTGGACCACAGGGATCCATTGGCTCCCGTGGAGGATATCGCGCGCCTCATCGATGTGGCCGGCACGGCAACGGCCGCCGCCTACAGCCGCAGTGACGTGGTTCAGGCGCTCAACGAAAACCAGCCGGCCGCGGTTGCATTCTCGTCGGGCCAGCTCGTTGGCGTCGCCATCGCTCGTATGGCCGGTCGCGACGCTCATCTGCTGGCCCTCGCCCTGCACCCGAGTTGGCGGAACCGGGGCATCGGCTCTGCGCTGCTTCGCGAACTTGACCAGGAGGCGATCCATCACGGCGCCCTGCGCATGCTGGCTCTGGTCGAGCCCGGTCAAGTCGGGGAGGTCGCGTTCGCTCACCAGGGTTTCGACCGGATTGACAGGCTCCACTTCTACATCAGATCTGCCTCCATGGTGCCCGAGGAGCTCGAGATCGTGGAGCGCTACGGAGGCCACTTCCCGGCCGTGGGGCTGTGGGAAGAGATAAAGGGCTTCTCGACAACCAAGGAGCTCCTGGAGCGCCGGATCGTCGCTCCTCTGGCACATTCCGACCTGGCGGACAGTGTCGGGCTCCGAGCTCCCGCGGCAGTGATGCTCTTCGGGCCGCCCGGCACGGGCAAGACCTCATTTGCCCGTGCCATGGCCTCCCGACTTTCCTGGGCGTTCGTCGAGCTTCACCCCTCACTCCTGGGCCATGGCACCGCGGGCGCAGCGGCTCTCCGTGCCGCGCTTGAAGACCTCGCGCACGTGGACCGCTTGGTGTGTTTCCTCGACGAAGCGGACGAAATTGCGTCGAAGCGCGCCAGTCGACCCGAGAGCCAGCCGATCGTGAACGAGCTGCTCAAGGCGATTCCAGTTTTCAAGTCCCGCCCGGGTCGACTCATGGTGATGGCAACAAACTCAATCGCCTCAATCGATCCGGCCATGCTCCGACCAGGACGCTTCGATCTCATCATCCCGATCGGCGCGCCTGACAGGGCCGGACGTGCTGAGCTGGCGGCCGAGTTCCTGGAGACCTGTGATGCCGAGGACATCGCCGAGCGCACGGAGGGCTTCACGCCTGCCGACTTCGCGCTGGCCGCCCAGCGAGCCGCCCAGCTCGCATTCGAGCGGGCGCTCGCCGGTGGTGTGCCTGCGGTGACATCCGACGACTGCACCGACGCCGTGTCGCGGACGCGCCCCAGTGTCCACAAGGAGGCGGCCGCTTCATTCGAAGAAGAAGCGGCCGCGTTCGCCAGACTCTGATCTGATTTCCAGGTCCCCATGAGAAGAGCACGACTCAATTCCAGAACGCTCTCGTTCTGCCGAAAACTCGCCATCGGGCAGCAAGACATCGTCATCGCCGATGGGTATGTGACCAAGACGGCATTCTTCTGGGACTTGCCCACTTCGCCGGGAAGGTGGGACGGCCGACAAAGAGCCATCCGTTCCTCATACTGTCCTTACAGATTCGTGGTAGAGGTAAGCATCCGCGACCCTTGTGAAAGGCAGCTCCTCCTTGCGACGTGTGATCAGTCTCGTGGTCGGATTCCTCGTCCTCGCCGTTGCGAATACCGCCTGTCTTGTCGTGGCGGGTGACACGTCGCAGATCAATCTCGTCAGTTCCACCACGGTGAACGGCTGGCAGTACGACTTCTATCGGAACTCGGCCTACCCCTGCAGCATTAGCGGCTATCAGACCTTTGTCGTGGGGACAAAGGTGGGATCATCACCCACAGCCTCCTCGCCGCTTTGGGTGTGGATGCACGGGGGCGGCGTGGGGTATTTCGACTCCTCGGGGACTCCACGGCCTGATGCATCACAGATGACCGAGAACTCGGCGGCTTCGCTCCAGGCCTCACTCACCAACGCAGGGCTATCGGCCAACATCCAAGCCGATCCCGCCGGATTCCGCATGTTGGCCGTCTCCTACTGCAACCGCGACATCTACAGCGGCACGGGCCAGACCGATCCAAATAATCCGAACAAGAACTTGGACGGGTCAGCGAGAGCTACCAACGGACTCCAGGCCACCAAGGCGGCTATTGCCCTCACTGAAGGCAAATACACAACGTCGAAGTACTTCCTGGCCGGGGGGAGTGCCGGTTCTGCCGGCGCTTACTATGTCGGCTGGTCAGAACAGCTCTCAGGGAACGCACCCGCAGGGGTGGTCGGCGATGCGAGTGTCGTCAACGTGGAGGAAGGTACCGCCGCGTACGCACAGGGCGTCTGTCGGAACGGAAACTTCGATCCGAATGCCCAGCCGATAATCTCCCAACGGGTGGATCCCCAGATCGCCGACGTCAACGACGAGGTGGACAAGCTCGTGGCGAGTGGTCAGCTCACGGTGCCGTTGCTCCACATCTGGAATCATGCCGATACCAATACCTGCGGGAGTACCCCAATGCAGTGTCCACTGCGAAATGGCTCTGTCGTCACCATGGGGGCTACCGACTGCGATCATCAGCCCCTGGCGGCTGCCATCACGGCCGAAGGGTCGAGCGCCACCTCTGAGAACCTCCCTCTTTGCGTTCAGTTATCCGGCACTCCGAGTTGTTCGCTTCACGTCGTCACGACGCATGCGGGTTTGACCAACTCCGACCCGGCAAGTCCTTCCAACTATCTCGCTGCGATCATGACGTGGGTGGACCTTCGGCTCGCTGCTCCTTGAACCCTTAGGACCCCGTCCCGCCCCGCTCTTCTCTGGGATTTGCTCCATCCTCTCAAGGGGAGGAGCAGTCACCAGAGCCCCCGGGGCGGTTCACCATGTCCCGTGTGGCGTACGTGGATACCTTGTCGCTCGCGGGGTTCTGGACGGCCCTACCTGGTGGCAACGAAGTTCAGATGGCTGTGAAGTAACGGGCAAGAGACTGGGTATGGAGGGAGTGGAGAGAGGAGGGATGGCGAGGCATTCATTCGTCAACGCCCGTTCAACCACTATGACCATGTTCTACTTGACGATCCCACTGACGGCGGTGGCGGTGGCCACCGCCGTGGCGCCGGTTCTGGTCGGGTCATACCGCCATCACAGGACTCTCCGGGAGGGTCAAACGGAGTGTCTCGAGTCGGCGGCACAAGAGTCAGACTTTTGGCACCACATTTTGGGCCACCGCCAGGTTGAGGGCTACGCGCCAACGCCAGACCTCGTCAGCGACGCAGAGGTGGCCCGCGTGGTATCGGGTGACCGGGTCGTGGCGACCCAGCCGACCGTCTGGGCGTTGCAGCCACAGGAATGAATCAGCCGAGCCTCGTCCTGTCAGGTCCTACCTAGCCGCGGGTGCACCACATTGGCATGGACTACCCCCGGTAGCTCACGACCAAACTCTTACAACGCTGGCTCGCCCCTAAAGGGTCAATGCCAATTGGCACCCCCAACGGGATTCGAACCCGTGCTGCCGCCGTGAAAGGGCGGTGTCCTAGGCCGCTAGACGATGGGGGCGAGCGGTGTGGCCGGCCCGAGCCTACGTGGCGCCGAAGGCGCCCCCGGCCTGCGTCGCGCCGAAGGCGCCCCCGGCCTGCGTCGCGCCGACGGTCACCCCGTGTGCCACCGCACCGCCGCCAACCGGGGCGGTGAGGACTTCGGGGGGGTGGTGCGTGCACACGAGGAAGGTCTGCACCATGCCGACGACGAGGGCGGTGACGCCGGCCAGGTGCAACTCGACCAGGAGCGCCGGCAGGTGGGAGAAGTACTGGGCGTAGCCCACGGCGGCCTGGGCCACCATGACGACGAGGAGGATCCGGCCCGAGCGCCGGACACGTTCGGGCACGTCGGCCGACTGGAGGGCCACGACCAGCCCGACGGTGACGCCCACCAGGAGGAGGGCCAGGGTCGAGTGCACCTCGGCCATGTCCCGCAAGGCGACCGGGATCCGTTTCGCCACCTCCTGGCCCGAGCTCTCCCCGGCGTGGGGCCCGGCGCCCGTGGTGGCGGTGCCGGCGGCGATCACCACGGCCAGCAGGGCGAGCAGGCCGTAGAAGAGGCGGATCACCGGGCGCGGCACGAGCGGCCGGCCCGAGCCGGGCGCGTAGGCACGCGTGGAGCGGTGCACGAGGACGACGGCGTCCGCCACCAGGAGCATGCTGGCGAAGAAGTGCAGCTGCACCAGGTACGGGTTCAGCTTCGTGTACACGACGATCCCGCCGATCACCGCCTGGGCCAGGATCCCGCCCACCAGCCCGACGCTCAGCCAGACCAGGTCGCGCCGGCGGGGCGAGCGGAGGATCGAGGCCACCAGCGTCACGGCGGCCAGGACCGTGATGAGCACCGTGACCAGGCGGTTCCCGAACTCGACCCAGCTGTGGAAATGGAGGGCCGGGCTCAGGTGGCCGGCCGAGCACTCGGGCCAGTTGCTGCAGCCCAGGCCCGAGCCGGTGAGCCGGACCGCGCCGCCGGTGAGCACGATGAGGGCCACGAAGGCCAGGGAGACCACGGCCAGGCGGTGGAACACGGTGGGCGAGACGGAGAGGGTGCGGCGGGGCGACACGCGGGCCAATCGTACCGGCGTCGGTCGCTTGGCCCCCAGGCGGCCATGTGCATAGGCTGAGGCCCGCATGTCGGTCGAGGCAGCCGCCATCGAGGGCCGGCGGGCACGGTGGTCGTGGCAGACGGTCGGGGCATATGTCGCCCTGACCAAGCCACGCATCATCGAGCTCCTCCTGGTCACCACGCTCCCCACCATGGTGGTGGCCCGGCGCGGGGTCCCGCCGGTGTGGTTGATGGTGGCCACCCTGGCCGGAGGCGCACTGGCGGCGGGCGGCGCCAACGCCATCAACATGGTGGTCGACCGCGACATCGACCGCTTGATGAACCGCACCAGGAACCGTCCCCTGGTCACCGGTGCCATGACGCCGACCGCCGCCTTGGTCTTCGCGCTCACGCTCGAGGTGGCGGCGTTCGTCGAGCTGTGGCTGGCCGTCAACCTCCTCTCGGCGGTGCTGGCCATCTCGGCCACGTTGTTCTACGTCTTCGTGTACACGCTGTGGCTCAAGCGGCGCTCGACGCAGAACATCGTGATCGGCGGCGCCGCCGGCGCCGTGCCCGTCCTGGTCGGCTGGGCGGCCGTCACCGACAGCCTCTCGTGGACGCCCGTGGTGATGTTCGCCATCATCTTCATCTGGACCCCGCCGCACTTCTGGGCCCTGGCCGTGCGCTACGAGGAGGACTACCGGGCGGCCGACGTGCCCATGCTCCCGGTCGTGGCATCCATGAAGCGCACGACCACCGAGATCGTGTACTACACGGTGGCCCTGGTCGCCGTGACCTTCCTGCTCGGGCCGGTGGCCGACCTGGGCTGGGTGTACATGGTCACCGCCGCCGTCCTGGGCGCGGTGTTCCTCTACCTGGTGACCCGGCTGTGGGGGCTGGCCCAGACCGGCGAGGTGGCCGGGCGCGACGCCATGAAGGTGTTCGGCTACTCCATCACCTACCTGACCATCCTCTTCGTGGCCATGGCGGGCGACGTCCTCCTCACCAACCTCGTTCACTAGCGTCGAGGCGCGATGTCCACTGCCGAGCCGGCCCCGCCGGCGGCCACCGGCCCGGTTCCGGGCGCCGCGCCCCGCCGCGCCGGCCCCGCAAGGTCTTCCTGCTCGTCGGCGTCGTGGTCGCCGTGGTCCTCGGGATCGGCCTCTTCACGAGCGTCGGGTCCGGCGGCAAGGGGACCGCGTCGGGCCAGCCCGGCCCGGGCGACCCGGTGCCCTCCTTCTCGGCGCACAACGTCGGTCCGAGCGGCCCGGCCACCGTATCGGTCTCGTCCTCCTCCGGGGTCCACGGGAAGCCGACGGTCCTCCTCTTCTTCGGCGACTGGTGCACGGCCTGCCACACCGAACTGCCTCCGCTGGCGGCCGCGGTCGCCCGCCAGTCCGCCGGGACCGGACCGCTGGCCTCCGTCCGTGTTGTCGGGGTGGACACGCTCGACTCGCCGTCGAACGCGGCCGCGTTCATCAAGAGCGCCGGGGTGACGTTCCCCGTGGCTTACGACTCGGACGGCACGATCACCGCGGGGAAGTTCGAGTTCACGGGCGACCCCTACACCGTGTTCGTGCGGGCCGACGGCACCATCGCCAAGGTCGTCCCCGGCGCGCAGCTGACGCCGGCCACGTTCGCCGACGACGAGCGAGCCATCATTCCCAGCGGAAGCTGAGCGAGGCGGCCACCGGGGCCGCCACCGCCCACACCGCCAGCACCGCCCAGGACTCCGCGGGGGGTTGCACCCCGTGCCCGAGCGTGGCGTGGAGGGCGGCGGACAGCGCCTCGGCCGGCAGCAGCTTGGCGAAGGCGGCCAACCCCGAAGGCAGCTTGGTGATGGGCACGATCATGCCGCCGAGCAGCAGAAGGATCAGGTAGAGGCCGTTGGTTGCGGCCAGGTTGACCTCGGCGCGCAGCGTGCCCGCCATGAGCAGCCCGATGCCGGCGAAGGCGGCCGAGCCGAGCAGGATGGCGGCGATCGCCGCCCCGACGGCCGGGGCCCCGCCGCCGCCCGGGTCCCAGCCCAGGGCCAGCCCGACCGGCAGCAGCACGGCGGCCTGCAGCAGCTCGACGGCGACGATGGTGACGACCTTGGCCGCCAGCAGGCGCGGACGGCCCAGCGGCGTAGCGCCCAGCCGCTTGAGCACGCCGTACCCACGCTCGAAGCCGGTGGCGATGCCGAGCGAGACCATGGCGGTCGACATCACGGCCAGCGACAAGATCCCGGGCACGAAGAAGTTGGCCGGCGTGGTCCCCGGCGTCGACACCACCGAGACCTTGGAGAAGAACAGGAGGAAGACGACGGGGATGCCCAGCGTGAGCAACAGCGTCTCGCCGCGGCGGAGCGTCATGTAGATCTCCGCCTCGGTCTGCGCGGCGAGCGGCCGCAGCGCCGGTGCTGTCACTGTTCCCAGCGCCGCCCCTGGCGCCGCCCGCTGCGCCCCTGTCCGCTCCGCGTCCGGCCGCGGCGTCCCCCCGGCCCGGCGGTCGCGTCCCCCTCTGCCGCGTCGGGTTCGCCCGCGGCCGAGCCGACCGCCTCGAAGTACACGTCCTCGAGCGTGCGGCCGGCCACCAGGTCGCTGAGCGCGGCGCCACGCGCGGCCAGGAACGTGGCGACCGCGGCGGTGACCTCGGGTGCGGCGACGCCGGGGCCCGCCTCCACGCGGTAGCGGCCGGGCGCGGTCTCGCCCGCCTCCGTGCCCGGTCCGACGGCGGCCGCGAGCGCCACGGTGTCGATGCCCGGCACTGCTCCGAATGACACCACCGCCGGAGCAGGACGCCCACCTGCCCCGCCTGCGGTGCCGGCCGTGCCGGTGAGCTCCCGGGGCGTTCCCTCGAGCACGGAACGTCCGGCCGCCAGGATCACGATGCGGTCCGCCATCTTCTCGGCCTCGGTCAGCTCGTGCGTGGTGAGCAGCACACAGACGCCGCGCCGGCGCAGGTCGGCGACGACGTCGCGGACGGCGATGCGGCCCTCGGGGTCCACCCCGGCGGTCGGCTCGTCGAGGAAGGTGACCGCGGGCCGGCCCACCAGCGCCAGGGCCAGGGAGAGGCGCTGCTGCTCGCCGCCCGACAGCTGGCGGAACGGCGTGGTCGCCACGCGGCGCAGGCCGACCAGGTCCAGCAGCTCATCGGTCGGGACGGGGTCGTCGTAGTAGCGGCCGAAGAGGTCGATCGCCCGGCGCGGACCGAGCATCGGGTACACGCCGCCGCGCTGGAGCATCACGCCGATCCGGCCGGTCAGCGCGCCGTGGTCCCGGCCCGGGTCCAGCCCGAGCACCGTCACCGTGCCGGACACGGGCGTGCGGTAGCCCTCGAGGGTCTCGACGGTCGACGTCTTGCCGGCACCGTTGGGCCCGAGGACGACCAGGACCTCGCCCGCCTCCGCGCGCAGGTCGAGTCCGTCGACGGCCGGGGGCGTGCCCGGCGGTCCGTAGCGGACGGTGAGGCCCGAGACTTCGACGGCTGGCATGGCGTCGCAGGCTACTTTGAGCAGGGATGATCGATATCCGAGCCCTGCGCGACGACCCCGACCGGGTGAAGGCCGCGCTGGCCCGGCGCGGCGTTGAGCCGGCCGAAGTGGAGGCCGTGCTCGTCGCGGACGTGGCGTGGCGAGCCAAGGTGAAGCAGGCCGAGGACATGCGGTCCGAGGTGAAGGAGCTCTCGAAGCAGGTCGGGCAGGCCAAGAAGGAGGGGGACGAGGCGCGGGCGGCCGAGCTCAGCTCCCGCAGCCGCGCCCTGGGCGAGGACGAGCGCGCCGCCGCGGCCGAGGCGGACGCGCTGGCCGACGAGTGGCGGACCGGCCTCCTCTACCTGCCCAACATCCCGGCGAAAGACGCCCCCGACGGGTCCGGCGAGGAGGACAACGTCGAGGTGCGCCGGTGGTGGCCCGGGCAGGAGGCCGGACGGCCCGAACCGGGTCGCCCGGACCACCAGCAGGTGCCGCACTGGGAGATCGGCGAAGCGCTGGGTCTGCTCGACATGGAGCGCGGGGCGCGTCTGTCGGGCTCGATGTTCCCGCTCTACCGGGGCCTCGGCGCGCGACTGTTGCGGGCGCTCACCGCCTTCGCCCTCGACCGGCACGCGTCTGACTACGAGGAGATCCGCCCCCCGACCATGGTGCTGACGGAGACCATGACGTCGACCGGTCACCTGCCGAAGTTCTCCGACGAGGCGTACCACGTCGAGCGCGACGACCTATGGCTCATCCCGACGGCAGAAGTGCCGTTGACCTCCATGCACCGGGGCGAGATCCTTCGCGAGTCGGCGCTCCCCGTCCGCTACACCGCGTCGACCGCCTGCTACCGGCGCGAGGCCGGCGCCGCGGGTCGCGACACGCGTGGGCTGCTCCGGGTGCACGAGTTCGACAAGGTGGAGCTCTTCGCCTACGCCACGCCCAAGGGCGGGCTGGAGGCGCAGGCCGACATCCTGCGCCGGGCCGAGACCCTGCTGCAGGAGCTCGAGCTCCGCTACCGGGTGCTCGATCTGTGCTGCGGTGACCTCGGCGGCTCGTCGGCGCGCACGTTCGACCTGGAGGCTTACGCGCCGGGGGTGGACCGTTGGCTCGAGGTGAGTTCGGTCAGCTGGTTCCGCGACTACCAGGCGCGGCGAGCCAACGTTCGCTTCCGCCCGGCCGGTGGTGGCGCGCCGCAGCTGGTGCACACAGTGAACGGCTCGGCCCTGGCCTGGCCCCGCATCTGGGCCGCGCTGGTCGAGAACGGCCGCCAGGAGGACGGGTCCGTCCGCTTGCCCGAGGTCCTGGCGCCCTACCTCGGCGGCGAGCTGTTGCTGAAGGCGCCGTGAGCGAGCTCACGTTCCTCGGCACCGGCAACTTCCTGGCGCCACCGGGCCGCTACTGGAACAGCTTCGTCATGGACGGCACCGTGCTCGTCGAGCCGTCGCCGACCGCACTGCCGCACCTGCGCCGTTGCGGGTTCGCGGTCGACGAAATCGAGGTGGTGGTCGTGTCGCACTTTCACGCCGACCACTGCTTCGGCTGGCCCTTCTTGTTGCAGGCCTTCTCCGAGGCGGCGGCCGAGGTGGACGGCGGTCGCGTGGTCCGGGTGGTGGGCCCGCCGGGGATCGAGGACCACCTGGTGGGGTTGTGCGACGCCGGCGCGGTGCGGACGGTGCACGAAACTGCTGTCGACCGCGTCGATTTCCGCTACGTCGAGGTCGACGGGTCGTGGCAAGAGGCGGGGGATCTACGTTTCCGCGGCGTCGAGGTCGACCACGTCCCGTACCTGCGCTGCTTCGGGTACCTCTTCGAGCGGCCGGGCCAGGTCGTCGCCTACTCGGGCGACACGACGCCCTGCGACGGTCTGCACGAGCTGGCGGGCGCCGCCGATGTCCTGGTGGTCGAGTGCAACGGTCGGCACACGCCGCCCGGCGTTCGCTCGAGCCACATGGACGAGGAGAGCGTCCGCGCGCTCCAGGCCGCCCACCCGGATTGCCACCTGGTGCTGACCCACATCGGGGGGCAGGTCGACCTGGCCGCCGTGCCCGGCGCCACCGTCCCCGACGACTTCTCCCGCCTCACCGTCTGACCGGCGCCGCACCGCTGCCTGCCGGCCGCCACCGGGCCGTTCCTATGCAGCGGCAGGGCCCGCACGGCAGAGCCGGGGGAGGATCAGGCGGCAGCGAACCGGTAGCCCACGCCCCGCACGGTCGTGATGAGGACCGGGTTCGAGGGGTCCTCCTCGATGCGGGAGCGCAGACGCTTGACGTGGACGTCGAGCGTCTTGGTGTCGCCGATGTAGTCGCTGCCCCAGACACGGTCGATGAGGACGTCGCGCGTCAACACCCGCCCGGAGTTCTCGACCAGGAGGCGCAGCAGCTCGAACTCCTTGCGCCGCAGGTGTACCTCGTCGCCGCGCACGAACACTCGCCGCTGGTCGAAGTCGACCTTGATCCCGTTGGACTCCCATGTCCCATCGCTGCCGAATTCGATGGAGCCACCCAGGTCGGTCGCCTCGGACCCCCCAGGGGCACGGCGCAACACCGCGCGCATGCGGGCCACGAGCTCGCGCAGCCGGTAGGGCTTGGTGACGTAGTCGTCCGCCCCGACCTCGAGCGCGACGACAGTGTCGATCTCCGTGCCCTTGGCCGTCACCATGATGATCGGGACATGCGAGCGGGTCCGGACGGTGCGGCATACGTCGATGCCCGACATCTTGGGCAGCATGAGGTCGAGGAGCAGAATGTCCGGCTGGACCTCGTCGAACAGCTGCAGCGCCTCGATGCCGTCACGCGCCACGGTCACCCGGAAGCCCTCGTTGCTCAGGCCGATTACGAGGGCCTCGACGAAGGACTCCTCGTCCTCGGCGAGCAGCACCTTGACCGGGCCGTCCCCTGGCGCAGGGCGCGCCGCCTTCTTGCCCGAGGACTTTGCGCTCGGCTTGCTCACGCCACCCGCTCGGTCTGGATGGGCAGCACCAGGGTGAACGTCGAGCCCTCACCCTCGCGCGATTCGACGTCCACCCACCCCTGGTGGTTGTTGGCCACGTGGCGGACGATGGACAGCCCGAGGCCGGTGCCGCCGGTGTCGCGGCTGCGCCCGTGGTCGACCCGGTAGAAACGTTCGAAGATCCGGTCGAGGTCGCGTGCCGGGATGCCGATGCCGTGGTCCTGCACCGACAGCCGCACGGTGTCGCGATCCTCGACGCGCCAATTGGGACCGGCCAGTGCATCGGCTGCTCCGCCGGCGGCCACGTCGCCTTCGGCCGAGGCCACCGGAGCCGTTGTCCCGGTGGCGGGCGACGCCGTGACGGCGCCGCTGGCCGGTGAGTACTGGTCGAGGATCTCGGGGGTGAAGGTGGGAGCACCGGGACGGTCGTTCGGATCCGGGTCGTTCCCCTTCTCGCCCTCGTCGCCCGCGGCCGCAGCCTCGGGGGTGGACCGCACGACGGGTACCTCACCGGTCACCGCCTCGTCGTGCGCCACGATGGGGACTTCGCCGGTGGGGACCTCACCGGTCGGTGGGCCAGCCGGGACCTCGCCGGTCGGTGGGCCAGCCGGGACCTCGCCGGTGGGTACCTCGCCGGTCGGTGGGCCAGTCACGGGCTCGGGCCGGGTCACGGGATCGGGGCCCGTGACCGCGTCTTCCACCAGGGCTGCAGTGGCCACGGCGGGGTGCGTCGGCGTGGGGGTGGCGCGCTGCACGGTGCCGCTCACCACCACCTTCGAGTTGTCGTACGAGTAGGTGATGGCATTCTCCAGCAGGGCGTGCATGGCCGAGACCAGCTGGCGGCGGTCACCCATCACGGCCACCGGCGGCGAGGGCTCGTGGAGCACGATCTCGATGCCCTGCTGGTCCGCCGTGGCCCGCACCCGCTCGATGGCGTCGGCCATGACGAGGTTGACCAGGACCGGCTCGCGCGGCGGCGCTTCCTCGGACTCGATCCGCGAGAGGTCGAGCAGGTCGTCGATGATCCGGCTGACCCGGAAGGCCTCGTTGTGGATGCGCCCCGCGAGACGCTGGGCCACCTGGGGGTCGGGCTCCGAGACCAGGGTCTCGGCCAGCAGCCCCAGCGCGCCCATCGGGGTCTTGAGCTCGTGGCTCACGTTGGCCACGAAGTCCCGGCGGATCTCCTCGAGCCGCCGGCGCTCGGAGATGTCCTCGATCAGCGCGATCACCCCGAGAGGCCGCCGACCGTCGTCGATCTGACGCGCCCGCACTTGCAAGGTGCGCCGGGGCGGGCCGTAGAGGTCCAGGGTGCGTTCGGCCGAGCCCTCGTGCCACGCGTCCTCGAGCACTTCGGTCACGGCCTGGGCGGCCAAGGCGTCGCCGTGACGGCTCACCATGAGCGCGTTGGCGCGCCCGTTGCGGTAGATGACGGTGCCGTTCTCGTCGCAGAGCACCACGCCCTGGGTGAGGGTGTCGAGCGACCGCCGGAGGCGGATGGCGTCGGAGCTGGACTCGGTCACCGCCTGAGCCGCGCCCCCAGTCACCTGCTCGAGGTAGGCGAGCGAGGTCTCGATGTTGTTCTCGTCCTCAGGGGGATCGAGCCCGAGACGGGTCCCGAGGGCGGCCAGGCGCTGGGCGATGGCCCGTCGGCCCGAGCGCCGGCCGAGCAGGGCGGCCACCACCGCGACCAGGACCACCACGACGACCACGACCGCGAGGTACAGGACCTCTTGGTTCTGTTTGAGGGTGATGGTTGCTGCCCCGCCGAACGGCACGTCCCCAATATGACAGGGCTGGAGCACGCGGGGCGAACACCCCCGTTGGGCCACCTGGGTAGGCACGGGAAGTCCCCGAGCACGCCGAGAATCGCGTCTCCGCCCGCCCGCCGGCGAACCGTTCTCCGGGCACCACGACGGCCGGAAGGTCCGGCCGACCGACACCACGGAGGGCACCCATGGCCGTGTGGCACCTGGCCGACGTCTCCCTGCACCCGAGCATGACCGCGCTTCCGGGCGGGGGGACATTGCAGGACCTGACCAACGGGCTCGCGGCGTGGGCGCTCATCGCCGCGTTGGCCGGGCTGTTGATCGGCGCCGCCGCCTGGGCGCTGGGCGTCCACGCCCAGAACTTCCAACAGTCGCTGGTCGGTCGACGGGCCGTCCTCGTGTCGGGGTTGGCGGCGCTGTTGATCGGCGCGGCGCAGCCCCTCATCAATTTCTTCTTCCACATCGGCACCAACCTGCACTGAGGGTCGGCTCGTCCCGTGCTCGGAGCTGGATGCAGCGGTCTGGACGCGCTGAACCCCGTCTGCCAGCTGGGCAGCGTCGGTGGGTCCATCGCCGCGTCGGGTTTCGCGTCCGTGCTCGACGGCGTCAGCCAGTGGGTGGCGAGCGGTGCCGAATGGCTGCTCGGACAGATCGGCGACGTCCTGGTCGCCACGACGACGGTCGACGTCGGAGCGCGTTGGTTCCGCGACCACTACGAAGAGATGGCGGCGCTGGCGGGGATGGTGGTCCTCCCGCTACTGCTCCTCTCGACGATCCAGGCCGTGCTCCGTCAGGACGCGGCGCAGCTCGTCCGCACCTTCCTTCTCCGTCTGCCCTTGGCGCTGCTGCTGGCCGTGGTCGCCGTCCAGCTCGTCGCCCTCGGGCTCTCGGCCACCGACGCCATGAGCAATGCCGTGGCCGGCGGCTCCGGAGCCGACGTGACGTCGCTGTTCCGTGGGGTCACGACCGGGTTGGCGGGAGCGGCGGCCGACCCGACGGTCGCCAGCTTCGTGCTGCTGCTCGTCTCGCTGCTGGTGGCCGTGGCCGCCTTCGTCCTGTGGCTCGAGCTCCTCATCCGCTCGGCCGCGGTCTACGTCGCCGTGCTGTTCCTCCCGCTGGCCCTGGCGACCCTGGTGTGGCCCGCTGTCTCCCACTGGTGCCGACGGCTCGTCGAGACGCTGGCGGCACTGATCGTCTCGAAGTTCGTGATCGTGGCGACGCTCAGCCTGGCTGCCGGTGCCCTCTCGTCGGGCACCGCCGGCACCGGGTTGCACGGCGCGGGCTTCCGGTCGGTGCTCGCAGGGGGTGCGCTGCTTCTGATGGCCACGTTCGTCCCGTTCGCCATCCTGCGCATGATCCCGGTGGTCGAGGCGGGCGCAGTGGCCCATCTCGACGGGCTGGCGGCACGCGGTGCGTCGGTGGTGAGCCGTCCCGCGCGCAGCGCGGCGAGCCTCGCCCTCACCGAAGGCCTCGGGACGCTCGGCGAGACCCGCCTCCTGGCGCAGACGTCGGCGGCCGGCGAGAGCCTTCGCCCTCCTGGGCTGCCGATGGCCGCGGGTGACCCGGGCGCATCGGAGGAGCACGAGGAGGCCCACGACGGTGATGCCGCCGGACCGAAGGGGCCCAAGCCGCTCCGAGTCGATCGACCGGCCGCGGTTCCCGGCGCGTCGCGGGACGCGGTGTCACCCACGTCCACGACCACCCGTCGGGCGCCGCCCGATGCAGACCCAGACCCAGACCCCGAGGCATGGAAGCGGGAGGGCGTCCCGCCGGGCGTGCGGCTCATCGGCACCGTCATGCCCGGCAAGATGCGCTACTACCTGGGCGACGACGGCCACGGTCCGCAGCTGCGGTGGCTGCCCGCGGTCTGGCCGCCTGGCCAGGGGCCCGACGGAGGCGCCGGCGGCGCGGGCGGTGCGCGCCAGGGCGGCGGGTCGTGAGCGGAGCAGCCGGGACGCGCTATCGCTTCGGCCCGCGCGAGCGTGGGGGTGCCCTGGCCGGGTGGCGCGCCGGGCAGATCCTCACCGTCGCGGTGGGTCTGGTCTTCGGGGTACTCGTGCTGAGGTGGTCACCCGACGTCCTCGGCGTGCTGGCTGCCATCGCCATCCTCGTCCTCTACGGTGCGCTGGCCACGGTGCCGGTGGCCGGACGGACCGGGGACGAATGGCTGCCGGTCGTGGTCTGCTGGACCGCGCGCCGGTCCCGTGGGCCAGCGGCGCGCCGGACCCGGATGGGCGCCCTGCGCACCATCCGGTTGCTGCGGGCCGGTTGGAGTGACATGGGAGTGGTCCACGACCGTGCCGCACGAACGCTGACGGCGGCGCTGGAGTTGCGGGGCGGGAGCTTCGCTCTGCTCGGTGCCGACGAACAGGACCGCCGCGTGGGCGCCTGGGCCTCGGTCTTGGCGTCCCTCGCCCGGGAGGGATCACCGGTTCACCGCGTGCAGTGGTTGGCGACGTCCCTGCCCGACGACGGCCGGCGCGTCCGGTCGTACTTGGCCGCCGAGGCGGCGCTGGACGCCACTCCGGCGTGCACCGCATCGTACGAGGCGCTGCTGGGTGACATGGACGCCCGCACGTCGCGGCACGACGTGTTGCTCGCCGTGCAGGTGCGCCAGTCCCGATCCGTCGAAGCGGGCTGCGCCGTCCTGGCACGGGAGGTCGAGTCACTGGCCCGGCTCCTCTCCGACGCCGAGATCCGCGTCGAGTCGCTGCTCGGCACCGAGGATCTCGCCCGGCGACTGCTGCAGACCTACGAGCCCCGCTCACCGGCGAGCAACGGTGGAGCGTCGGCCGGTGTGCCCGACGCCTGGCCCATGGCCATGGAGGAGGGCTGGTCGAGCGTCCGCGTGGACGGGATGCTGCACGCCACGTTCTGGGTGGCGGAGTGGCCCCGGCTCGAGGTGCGCAGCGACTTCCTGGCCCCCGTCCTGCTCGGCCCGGCGCGCGCCACGTTCGGCGTCGTGATGGAGCCGCTGGGCCCGCACGCCGCAGTGCGCAAGGCGGAGGCATCGAGGACGGCGGACCTGGCCGACGCCGAGCTGCGCCGGCGTGGCGGCTTCCTCTCGACGGCGCGCCATGACCGGGAGTCCGAGGTGCTGGCCCGCCGCGAGGCCGAGCTGGCGGAGGGCCACGCCTCCTTCCGCTACTCGGGGTTCGTCACAGTCTCCGCGCAGAGCGACGAAGAGCTCGAGGCGGCCGTCGCGGAGGTGCAGCACGCAGCCGGACAGAGCCGCCTGGCCTTGCGCCGGTTGTATGGCGACCAGGCGGCCGGCTACACGTGCACGTTGCCGCTCTGCCGGGGCCTGCGATGACCGTCGGCACGGGCGCGGTCCCCATGGCACCATGACCCTATGGCAGACCCCCGGCATCCCGGACCGCGCAACCTCGTGGTGCTGCTGCTCGACAGCCTGAACAGGCACATGCTGGGCAGTTACGGCGGCATCGAGTTCGAGACGCCGAACCTGGACCGCTTCGCGCGGAGCGTGCCACGCGGTTCACGTCGCACGTCACCGGGTCGCTCCCGTGCATGCCTGCCCGGCACGACATCCTCTGCGGCGCGCTCGATTTCCTCTGGCGGCCCTGGGGCTCGATCGAGCTGTGGGAAGAGCCGATCACCGCACAGCTGCGGCGGGCGGGTGTCACCACCATGCTCGTCTCGGACCACCCGCACCTCTTCGAGACCGGTGGCGAGAACTACCACACCGACTTCAGCGCCTGGGAGTACGTGCGCGGACACGAGGGTGACGCGTGGCGCACGTATGCCGACCCGAGCCATATCGGCGCGCCGGCCCTGCCGGCGCGCGGTGGCGGTTGGTACTGGCAGGACCGGATGGGACTGCAGATGGGCGACCGCCCCTACGACCGGTCCCGCACCTTCTTCCGGACGGAGCGGGACTTCCCCGGGCCACGCACCATGGCGGCCGCCGCCGAGTGGCTGCGCGCCGGCGTGCCGACCACGGAGCCCTTCATGTTGTTCGTCGACGAGTTCGACCCGCACGAGCCCTTCGACACACCAGAGCCATGGTGCGGCCGGTACGACCCCGAGTGGGAGGGCGAGCTGCTCATCTGGCCGCCCTACGACGTCGGCGCGGTGGCACAGGGCCGCCTGCGCGAGCGGGAGGGCCGCCACATCCGGGCCAACTACGGGGCCAAGCTGAGCATGATCGACCACTGGGCGGGGGAGGTCTTCGCCGCCCTGGAAGCCGGCGGTCTGTGGGACAGCACGGCGGTCATCGTGTGCACCGACCACGGGCACTACCTGGGTGAGAAGGACATCTGGGGCAAGCCCGGCGTGATCCAGTACGAACCGCTCGGTCACATCCCGCTCCTGGTGCACTGGCCGGGCACCCCAGGAGGCGGCACGTGCGACGCCATCACGACCAACGTCGACATCTTCGCCACCATCGCCGACCTCTTCGGCGTCGTTCCGCGCGGAACAACCCACGGCACCTCGCTCGTCCCCCTCCTCACCGGGACGGCGCACCGGGTGCGGTCCTGGGCCATCGGCGGTGTCTACGGGAACTGGGTGCAGGTCACCGACGGGACGCGCAAGTACGCCCGGGGCGCGGCGGGGCAGAACTTCCCGCTCTCCATGTGGTCCAACCGATGGTCGACCATGCCCGTGCACGGGATCGAGGCCGAGGCGCTCCTGCCCCCGCCGGACCATCGGGCCCGCCTCGACTTCATGCCGGGCTCCGGCATCCCGGTCATCCGGCAGCCTTTCGCGCCCGGCGACCGCCTGCCGTTCTGGGTGGGCCGGCAGACCGTCGACGCCCACTTTCTGTTCGACCTCGCCGAGGATCCCGGCGAGGACCGGAACCTTGTCGGAACCAAGGAGGAGCCGGACATGATTGAGCTCCTGCGCGTGGCGCTGCGCGAAGTCGAGGCCCCCGTGGAGCAGCTCGAGCGGCTGGGCATCGCATGACCGAGCCGGACGAGGAAACGGACACGGACACGGACGCGGATTTTGTGCTGCCGCGCATCCCGGCCTCGGCCGGCGCGCTGATCTTCGATCGCCGCGGACGGCTCCTCGTGGTGAACCCGACCTACAAGGAGCACTGGACGATCCCCGGCGGGATCATGGAGGCGGACGGGGAGACACCCTGGGAAGCCTGCCGGCGCGAGGTGCGCGAAGAGGTTGGGCTGCATGTCGACGCCGGGCGACTGGTGGTGGTCGACTTCCTCAGGCCCAAGGCGGCCAAGCCAGGGGGCATGCGCTTCCTCTTCGACTGCGGGGCCATGGACGACGACGTACTCCGGTCGATCTCGTTGCAGGCCGAGGAGCTCTCCGAGCACCGCCTGCTCAAGCCCGACAAGGCGCTCTCCCTCCTGAGTCGTCCCCTCAGGCGCCGGGTCGGGGCAGCGCTGGCGTCGCCGGCAGCGCGGGCGTACCAGTACCTGGAGGACGGGCTGCCGCTCCGCTGAACGCCGCGCCGCCACCCGGCAGCGGCGCGGCACTCCTCACGCGCCGGTCTCGGTCGTGCGCCTCTTGCGCCGACTGCTCACGAAGTTGCCGAGCAGGCCGAAGATCACGGCGAGAACTGCACCGAGGACGGTGAGCCCGAGCGGACTGGTCACGGAGTCGGCGACGTGCTTCGGGACGGACTCCGGCGCGACGACGGCATCGATCTCCACGGAGCGGTGGTCCAAGGTCTGCGGCGTGCCGCCGGCATCGGACTCGACGTCGAGGCGCATCGGGAGGCTTCCGGCCTGACTCGGCGTCACGAGCCACGTCCAGTCGCGCACCGGGCCCTCGTTGAAGTCCTGAACCGCCTCGTCCTGAGGGAGGATGGAGAGCTGCGGCCCGCCCCGAAGAGTGACCTTGACCAAGCACGTCGTGTGCAGGACGACCGTCGTCGTCGTCCCGGTGCCGGCGACGAGCTGCGCGCCGGACGCCGCGAGCTCGACGTTCACGGTGGTGGTCTCGCCCACGGTCATCCGGGCGGTGGGCGGGAAGGCCAGCTGTCGTTGCGCCTGTTGGGTCGCCTGCCCGCAGCTGAGCTGCGGACCACCGGTGAGGGGCAGCGCCCCGTCGAATCCCGACAACGTCGGGTGGGTGACGCGGGCACCCTGCCTCGCCGTCGGGCTCGACGAGCAGCCCGCCATCGAAGCCGCCCCGAGCGAGCCGAGCAGGGCGAGCATCCCGATGCGGCGGCCGACGGCGGCCGAGCGACCCGTCGCCTCCCCGTGACGTGCAGACATGACACCCCTCTTGCAGCCGACCCCTGATGCAACCGCAGGCGCAGGCCGGCGTCAAGTTGCCGGGGGTCCTCCGACAACACGGTCGGGCGTGGTCGGGGGATCAGCGCTCCAGGCCGAGCACGAGCGGCTCCTGGCGCGAGAAGTACGCCGCCGAGGCGACGACCAGGGCCACCGCCGCACCCAGTGACCACGCAGCACCGGCGTGCAGCACCAGCCCGGCACCCACCAGCGCGCCGGCGAACATGGCGAGGACGGAGGCGCCGCGGTTGCGGACGTTGGGATTGGTGCCACCCGCCGCCGTCGACTCGGAGGCGAGGCCGGTCAGGGTCGAGGTCAGGACCGTCGTGGTCATGTCGGGAACGCCGAGCCGGCGCACCGCGGCGTTGCGCGTGCCGACCGAGAAGGCCAGGACGGCGACGACGACGTAGCGGGGCCAGCCCGCGCCAGGTTGGCTGACGAGGGCGACCACGACGACGGCGCCCAGGGTGAGGACCGCCTCGAGCGCCATGGTGGTCAGCACGAGTCGGCGGCGCACCCGGACACGCCCGGCCAGGATGCCGCCCGTCACCGCGCCGCCGAGAAAGGATGCCAGGGCGCACAGGCTGGCGGTGAAGGAGAACCCGGCTGCTCCGGCGGCGGCGAAGGCCAGCAGCACGACGTTGCCGGTCATGTTCGCGGTGAAGACATGACCAAGGGCGAGGAAGCTCACCGCGTCGAGGACACCGCTCACCGCGGTCAGCCCAGCCAGCGTGACCACCAGCGGTGCCGGGGTACGAGCGGCGTCACCCATGTGCGTTCCACCAATCCCCGTGACCCGCCCGGTGGTCCGGGGACGGCCACGGCCACCGTCAAGGTAACGGAGGCCACGGGCCCAGCGGGCGACCGTTCACCCGGCATGAACGTCGAGAGCCCGCAGTGAGCGCCCGTACCCCACACGTCCCGGCCCATCAGGTCACCACGCGCAACCTCGGCGCGGCCTATCCGTTCATCGCCGAGGCCGGGCTCACCCGGCGGGGCGTGGTGATCGGCGACGACCTGCTCGGCGGGTCGTTCGTGTTCGATCCCTTCGAGCTCTACGCCGCGGGTGTCGTGTCCAACCCCAACATGGTCGTGTTCGGTCAGATCGGTCGGGGCAAGAGCGCGTTCGTCAAGACATTCCTGTGGCGCCAGGCCGTCTTCGGCCGGCGGGCCTGGGTGGTCGACCCCAAGGGCGAGTACGCCGACCTGGCCCGGGCATGGGGGGTGCGGCCCGTGGCGCTCCGTCCCGGCGGCTCGGTGCGGCTCAACCCCCTCGACCCCGGGCCCGACGAGGCCCCGTTGCGAGTACGGCGAGGCGACGCGGTCACCGGCGACCTGCCCGACGCGACCGGACAGCGTCGAACCGAGCTGCTTTCCTCGTTGGCCAGCGCCTGCCTGGCGCGCGCGTTGGCTCCCCGCGAGCGGGCTGCGCTCGGAGCGGCGCTGCTCGACTGCGCGCCCCGCGGCGCGGTGCCCACCGTGCCGATGGTGGTGGAGGCCCTCCTGGCGCCGGGCGCAGAGGCTGCACGCCGCGCTACGGACCACCCGCGAAGACCTGCTCGAGGACGGCCGTGACGTCGCGCTCGAGCTGCGGCGCCTGGTCCACGGCGACCTGCGCGGCATGTTCGACGGGTGCACCACGCCGGGCCTCGATCTGTCCGCCCCGCTCGTCGTGCTGGACCTCTCGGCGCTGTATTCGTCGTCGGCGCTCGGCGTGTTGATGGCCTGTGCCACGGCCTGGCTCCAGGCGGCGCTGGCCCGTGCCGCGACCGCCGGCGGGCACCGCACCGCGGCCGCGTGCGAACGAGCGGATGGAGTGCCGCCGCCTCAGGGGCGGTTCTTCCTGGTGGTCGACGAGGCGTGGGCCATCCTCTCGAACCTGAGCGTGGCGCGATGGCTGCAGTCCTCGTGGAAGCTCTCACGGGCGTTCGGCGTCTCCAACGTGGCAGTCCTGCACCGGGTGTCCGATCTCCGCTCGGTCGGCGCCTCGGACTCCGAACAGGTGGCGCTGGCGGAGGGGCTCCTGGCCGACTCCGAGACCCGCGTTGTCTACGCCCAGTCACCGGGCGAGCTGGACGCCGCGGCCGATCTCCTCTCCCTGTCGGCCACGGAGGCCGAGCTCCTGCCCCGGCTCCGCCGCGGCATCGCGCTGTGGAAGGTGGGCCCGCGCTCGTTCCTGGTCCAGCACCGCCTGAGCGGAGCCGAGCGGCGCATGGTCGACACCGACGCGGCGATGACCGGCCGGCGCGCGTGACCGGCGGCCGGCGTTTGACATCCGGCGGGACCGTGAGCCGTCGTGGTGCCCGCTGGGCCTCGCGGCGCGACCTCCGTCGGCTGGTCGTCCGGGGGGACGTGCCCGCCGGACGCCTCCCGCTCGGCCAGCTCCCTCGCCCTGGGCGTCGCGCCTGGGTCGCCACCGAAGCGGGTCAGTCTCTCGTGGTCGTGGGCCCGACGCAGAGCGGGAAGACCTCGAGCCTCGCCGTCCCCGCCATCCTCGGCTGGGCCGGCCCGGTGGTGGCGGCCAGCGTGAAGAGCGATCTGCTGCGCGACACGTGGGGTGAGCGCGCGGATCAGGGCACCGTGTGGTGCGTCGACCCCACCGCGAGCACCGGCATGCCGGTGACGACGTGGTCTCCGCTGCCGGAGTGCTCCACCTGGCCGGCGGCGCGCCGGGTGGCCTCAGGCCTGTGCGAGGCGGCCAGGGGAGAGGGGACGACGTCGGACGGGGAGTTCTGGTACGCCACCGCCGCCAAGCTGCTGGCGCCCCTCCTCTTCGCAGCCGCGCTCGACGGGCGGTCGATGGCCGACGTGGTGCGATGGGTCGACATCCAGGAGGTGGGCGAGGTGGCGGGCATCCTCGAGCAGGCCGGGCTGCCCGAGGCGCTCGAGGCCGCCGAGGCCACGTGGTGCCGCGACGAAAGGACGCGGAGCTCGGTCGCCACGACGGCCGAGACCGTTCTGGCGCCCTTCGCGGAAGCACCGGTGACCCCCGGGCGCCCCGTGTTCGACCCGCGGCACCTGCTCGGCGGCGCACACACCCTCTACCTGTGCGCGCCGGCCCACGACCAGAGACGCCTGCGCGGCTACTTCACCGCACTCACCCAGCAGGTACTGGCGCAGGCGTTCACCGTCGCCACTCGGTCGGGCCCGTTGGACCCGCCCCTGCTGGTGGTGATCGACGAGGCCGCGCACATCGCGCCGTTGCCCGAGCTCGACGGCCTGGCGGCCACCTGCGCTTCGCACGGAATCCAGCTGATGACTGTCTGGCAGGACCTGGCCCAGGTCCGGGGGCGCTACGGCGCCCGGGCGCCGACCGTGCTCAACAACCACCGGGCCAAGCTCTTCCTGCCGGGCATCGCCGACCCCGACACATTGGAGTACGCCAGCCGGCTGGTCGGTGACCAGGAGGTGGCGCAGCCCTCGATCACGCGTGACCCGTCGGGACGGCGCTCGACGACATCGTCCACGGCAGTCCGCCGGCTGCTCCCGCCTGAGGACCTGCGTTGCCTTCGCCGGGGCGACGCCGTCCTGGTCTACGGCTCCCTGCCCCCGGTCCGGCTACGGCTGCGTCCCTGGTGGGCGGCGCAAGGTCCCATCTCGCGCAGATCGTTGGCCGAAGGTGAAGGCGGAACCACTGTTCCCGCCCGGGCACGTCCGGCCCTTGCGCGCGCCTCGGTCAGGCCGCGTTCGGGCTCGTTGCGGGCCAGGGCCGCGGCGCGCTCGAAGGCTCCGGCGGCATCGGCGTCGGTGCAACCCGGGCCGGGACGCTCAGCACGGGGTGGCACGCCACGAAGATGAGGCGGAGGCGCTCGGACCCACTCGACGGCCTCGGGAAGGTCACGGCATTCGAGGAACGCCCACCCGCCGACGATCTCCTTGGCCTCGGTGAAAGGGCCGTCGAGCACCGTGTACTCCCCGTCCTCGAGACTGACGATCACGCCTTCGGACGTCGGCGCGATCCCGCCGGTGGCCACGATGACCCCGGCCTTGGTCGCCTCCTCGACGAAGCACCCATCTGTTCGAACAGCTCGGGGCCGCGGCTCAGGCGCGGGAGCGTCAGCCTCGCTGGCGAGGGTGTAACCCAAGAATCGCATGATGCAGATCCATCTCTCGGAGTGAGGCGCCGTTCGCCTCACCGTGGTAGGGCGTCGAACGAACCGGTCCCGAATCGACACGATGGCGGCAACTCCTCGAGGCAACCGGAGTGCTCACGTCTGGTCTTGACCCGCCGAGCTGGGCAAACGTAGCCTCGCCACCGGGGGAGTTCCTCGAGATCCGAAGGGGGTCGCGGCATGTCCAGCAACGGTGAGGTCCGGATGCTCATCGACGGCGAGCTCGTCGAGGCCTCCTCGGGCAAGCGGTTCGAGAACATCAACCCGGCCACCGAGGAGGTGCTGGGCGAGGTGGCCGACGCCTCGGCCGAGGACATGCGCCGTGCTATCGCCGCCGCCCGCCGCGCTTTCGACGAGACGAACTGGTCGACCGACCACGCGTTCCGCAAGCGCTGTCTGGAGCAGCTCCATGCGGCGCTCGATTCCGAGCGCGAGGAGTACCGCGAGGAGCTGGTGGCCGAGGTGGGGACGCCGCGGATGCTGACCTACGCCGCCCAGCTCGACTGGCCGCTCGAGGACGCGCTCCTCTACCCGGCTCAGATGATCGACACCTTTGAGTGGGAACGCCCGCTGCCCAAGTCCGAGAAGATGGGCATGGTCTCGCGGCGGGCCGTCCTGAAGGAACCCATGGGCGTCGTCGGCGCCATCGTGCCGTGGAACTACCCGGTCGAGGTGACCCTCAACAAGCTGGGGGCGGTGCTGGCCACCGGCAACACGGCCGTCCTCAAGCCGGCGCCGGACACACCGTGGAACGCCACCCGCTTGGGCCGCCTGGTGGCCGAGAAGACCGACATCCCCGCCGGCGTCCTCAACGTGGTCACCTCGGCCGACCACCTGGTGGGGGAGGAGCTGACGATCTCCCCGCTGGTCGACATGATCTCGTTCACCGGCTCCACGGCGACGGGCAAGCGCATCATGGAGAAGGGCGCCGCCACCCTCAAGCGGGTCTTCCTCGAGCTGGGCGGCAAGTCGGCCATGATCGTCCTCGACGACGCGGACTTCGCCTCGAGCGTGCCCATGGCGTCCATGGTGTGCGTGCACGGTGGTCAGGGCTGCGCCATGCAGTCGCGTCTGCTCGTGCCCCGCAACCGGTACGACGAGGCCGTCGAGTTGGTCGCCGCCGGGATGGCCGGCATCCCCTACGGAGACCCAAAGGACGACGGGAACCTGATGGGCCCGCTCGTCAGCGCCCGCCAGCGGGACCGGGTGCTCGGGTACGTCGCCAAGGGGCAGGAGGAGGGGGCCAAGCTGATCTGCGGCGGTGGTCGCCCCGCCCATCTGGACAAGGGCTACTTCGTCGAGCCCACCCTCTTCGCCGGCGTGGACAACTCCATGACCATCGCGCAGGAGGAGATCTTCGGGCCCGTGCTCGTCGTCATCCCCTACGAGGACGACGACGACGCCGTGCGCATCGCCAACGACTCGAAGTACGGCCTCTCGGGCGGCGTGGTCTCGGCCGACGAGGAGCGGGCCACCGCGGTGGCCAAGCGCATCCGCACCGGCTCCATCGGGGTCAACGGCGGTCTGTGGTACGGGGCGGACTCGCCGTACGGCGGCTACAAGGACAGCGGCATCGGTCGCCAGTGCGGCACCGAGGGCTTCGAGCAGTACCTGGAGACCAAGGCCATCGCCTGGCCCGGCTGAGCTTCCGCCACCGGGCCGGTCAACCTGGCCCGGTGGACCACTCGGCGAGTAACTCGTCGGTGGTGGCGAGGCGGGCGACGAAGGCCAGGCTGTGCCGCAGCATCGACTCGTGGTGCTCGGGCGGGGTGCCCACGGCGGCGTCGACGGGGATCGTGGCGGCGAAGTTCTCGTCGACCGCGCCCACGGCCGTCAGCAGCACGGCGAGATTGGTCGAGACCCCGGCCACCACCACCTCGTCGATCCCCATGTTGCGCAGGATGGGCAGCACCTCGGTGCGGTGTACGGGGGAGATGCCCTGGTGCCGTGGCAGGAGCAGGTCGTCGGGCCCGACGCCGACTTCCGGCACGATCTCGTATGCCGGGTGCGCCGGGTGCCAGTCCTTGCTGGCGGTGGTGGCGCGCATCAGCGGGGCACGCCTGTTCTCGGAGCGACGGCCGGCCAGCGGGAAGTAGGTCAGGTGCACCACCTGCACGCCGTGCTCCCGGGCGCCGGCGGCCAGGCGACCCATGGTGGCCAGGGCCGGGCGGGCCGCCTCGGCCAGGGCGGGGAGCATCGAGAGGTCGCCGACCACGCCTCGCTGGCACTCGATGAAGAGCAACGCTGTCGTCCGAGGATCGCCCATGTCGTCACCCTAGTGAGCGCCGGCCCGGCGGCTCCGAGGCCGGGGTGGCGCCGCGATGCCGATTGCAGCAGGTCGGCATATTTCCTAATCTATTATCAAAACAACGACGGACGGCAGGGAGCGGGTGCGCGGGCGGAGACCCGTCCGCCGCCCGGGAGGGAGCGCACGTGACCAGCTGGCTCGGGCAGTACTGCCTCGATGTCACCGATCTCGAGCGCTCGGTCGGCTTCTACACGGCCCTCGGCCTGGAGTGCACGAGCCGCACGGAGATCGATCAGGCCCGGGAGGCCATCGTCGAGAACGCCGCCGGCGGGTCGAAGCTCCAGCTCGCCCAACAGAAGAGCGCCGAGGGGCCCTTCGACCTCGGCACGGCGTTCTGGAAGCTCTACGTCAACACCCACGACGTTGCCGGACTCTTCGGAGCGGCCGTGGCCGCGGGTGCGACCGTCGACGCGGCGCCGCAGCGGCTCGACCGCTGGCCGGTCACGGTCGGGTTCGTCCGAGACCCCGATGGCTACCTGGTCGAGCTGGTCGAGCGGGACCCGTGGCCCGCGGGCACGCCGGACGGGGAGGTCTGGCTCGGGCAGTACTGCCTCAACGTGAGCGACATCGAGTCCGCCGTCGCCTACTTCGAGCGACTGGGTCTGGAGTGCACCAGCCGCACCGAGATCGAGCACGCCCACGAGGCCATCGTGGAGAACCCGGCGCAGGGCTCGAAGCTGCAACTGGCCCAGCAGCTGCTGGCGGACGGACCGATCCGGATGGGGTCGATGTGGAAGCTCTACGTCAACACCGACGACTGTGCCGGCCTGCACGACACCGCTGTGGCCGCGGGCGCCCCATCGATTCTCGCCCCGGTGCGTCTCGACCGCTGGCCGACTACCGTCGCCTTCGTCGGCGGACCGGACGGGTACCTGGTGGAGCTGGTGCAGCGTCACTGACGTGCTGCCGCGACGAGGACCGATTCCCACAGGAAGGAAGCTGCACCGCCATGATCCGATTCTCCGTGTTCTACCCGCAGGCCGAGGGGTGCACCTTCGACCACGACTACTACCGCGAGAAGCACGTGCCGCTGTGCCGCGACAGCTGGAAGCCGACGAGGGTCGAGATCGACCGGGGCGTGGACGGTCCCAACGTGGCCGCGGTGCACTTCCTCTTCGCGTCGGCCGACGACCTGCAGGCGGCTCTCGGCTCTGAGGCCACTGGGGCGATCCTGGCCGATGTGGCCAACTACACGAACATTGCGCCCGTGACGCAGGTGAGCGAGACCTTCTAGGCCGCGCGCCGGCACTGCTCGGGCTGGGTCGTCTCGTGGCGTTGGTTAGGGTCGTGCCATGAGCGACGCCAGGCCGACCGACCTCACGACCCTGTTGTGTGAAGTAAACGACGGAGTGGCGCGTGTCACGCTCAACCGGCCCGAGGTGCACAATGCGTTCAACGAGGCGATGCAGGACGAGCTCGAGTCGGTCTGGCGATGGCTGCGCGTGGACGACGACGTGCGCGTGGTTGTGCTCACCGGTGCCGGCGAGAAGGCGTTCTGCACCGGCATCGACCGGAGCGACATCCCCGTCGACACCGAGTACGACCCGTTCACTTACGAAGACCCGGGACGGAAGATCGGGCCGAAGAGCCAGGAACTGTGGAAGCCGGTCATCGCCGCGGTCAACGGAATGGCGTGCGCCGGGGGCTTCTACCTGTTGGGTGAGTGCGACATCGTCATCGCTGCGGAGCACGCGACGTTCTTCGACCCTCACGTCACCTACACGATGACGGCAGCGTACGAGCCCATCCTGCTCATGAACAGGATGGCGTTCGGGGACCTCGTCCGCATGACGCTCACCGGGGCCAACGAGCGCATGTCGGCCCGCACCGCCCGCGAGACGGGACTGGTCAGCGAGGTGGTGCCCGCCGGGGATCTGTTGGAGACGGCCGAGGACCTGGCACAGCGGATCGCGGCGTCGCCGGCCATCAGCGTGCAGGCGACCCTGCGAACGCTCTGGGCGGCCCGGAGCCTCTCCTCGGATCAGGCGCTGTCGCTGGGCAACGTGTTCCTGCAGCTCGGGACGTCGGCGCGGGCGCTCAAGGAGGGCCAGGATGCCTTCACACAGCGCAAACCGGTGCAGTGGAAGCTGCGCTAGGAGATCCCCGACAGATGACGCGCCCACCCTTTCCCTTCCCCGTGCCGTACGGGTGGTTCTCCCTCGGCCGGCTCGACGAGCTCCCGGACACCGACGCCGTCCCGATGCACGCCTTCGGCAACGAGCTCGTCGTATGGCGGGACGGCGACGGTTTGCGACGCGTCGCCGATGCCTGGTGCCCGCATCTCGGTGCCCACCTCGGTTACGGGGGAAGGGTGGTCGACGGCTGCCTGGTGTGCCCGTTCCACGAGTGGGCCTTCGACACCGGCGGGCGCAACGTCGACATCCCCTACGCCGAGCGGACCAACGGCAAGGCGCGGCTGCGCACCTACCCGACCACTGAGCGCAACGGTCATCTGCTGGCGTGGTATCACCCCGACCCCACGGTGGGGCCGCGCTGGGAGGTGCCCGATGCCTTGCCGAACGAACCGGTCGAGTGCCTGCGCATGGACCGCGAGGTCGGCACGGCGTGGCAAGAGGTGGCGGAGAACTCGGTCGACATGGCGCACTTCCGCTCGGTCCACGGCATGAGCCGGGTCAGCCAGGTGGGGGAGCTGCACATCGAAGGTCCCTACCGGCGGACCCGCAGCGGGCAGTCCTTCCAGACCTCGCGCGGCGAGTTCGAGGGGGAGATCGAGTCGAACAGCTACGGCCCCGGGATCGGCATCGTGCACTTCACGCTGATGGGCAAGGTGACGCTGGTGTCAGCCACCACGCCGCTCGAGCGCGACCGGGTGCAGGTGCGCTTCACGATGTACCACGCAGCCGGTGACGACATCGCGGCGAAGATCGGCCAGGCCTTCGGTGCCGAGGTGTCGCGCCAGCTCGATCAGGACATCCCGATCTGGGAGCACAAGCGCTACCAGCCCTCGCCGGCGCTGGCACCGAGCGAGAAACCCATCACCGAATTCCGGAAGTGGGCCGGCCAGTTCTACGCGGCCGAGCCGTCTGGCTGACGTCGACGAGGGGCTCGGCGGCCTGCCTGGTCGACGTGACAGATTGAACCGCACTCGCTAGCCTGAATAAAATATATCGCCGCAGGTCGCGGCGCCGGGGAGGGCACCGAAGCCGTTCGATGCACGACTTCATCATCTTCACCATCGGGGGGCTCGCGACCGCCAGCATCTACGCCATCACGGCGAGCGGTCTCACCCTGACCTACGCCACCACGGGCATCTTCAACTGGTCCCACGGCGCCATCGGGATGCTGGCGGCGTTCGCCTACTGGCAGATGCACGTCGGCTGGGGATGGAACACGTTGCTCTGCTTCGCGGTCTGTCTCTTCGTCCTCGCCCCCCTCCTCGGCGTCGCACTCGAGGCCGGAGTCATGCGACGACTCGACGGGACATCCGAAGCGGCCAAATTGGTGGTGACCCTGGCCCTTGCCCTGGCCATGGTGGGCATCGCGGAGTGGGTGTGGGATCCGCAGACGTACCGCGCCCTGCCACCGCTCTTCGCCGGGCAGACGCTGGTGCTCGGCCCCATCCGCATCTCCTACAACGACGTCGTCGTGCTGGCGGTGGCGCTCCTCGTTGCCGTGGCACTGCGCGTCCTGCTGTACCGGACCCGACTGGGCGTGACGATGCGGGCCTCCGTCGACGACCGGACCCTCACGACGCTCAACGGCGCCAGCAGCGTCCGGAGCGCCCGGTCGGCGTGGATCGTGGGTTGTGTCCTGGCCGCGCTGGCCGGGATCCTCGTCGCCCCGACTGTCAGCCTCTCGGCCACCGCGTTGACGCTGCTCATCGTCGATGCCTATGCGGCGTCGGTCATCGGCCGGCTCCGCAGTCTCCCGATGACCTTCCTCGGCGCGGTGATCCTCGGCCTCGCCGTCAGCTACTCCGTGGCCTACCTGCCGCAGAATCCCTACATCCAGGGCTTCGCCGGAGCCGTGCCCGCCATCGTCCTGTTCGTCGCGCTCCTGCTGCTGCCCCAGTCGCGCCTGCGAGGACACCGCCTCCTGCGCAGCCGGGAGCTGGCCCTGGTCCCCACCTGGCGCGGGACGGCGATCTTCGGGGTGGCCGCCGTCGTCATGGCCGTCATGGTCGCCACGGTCGTCTCGCAGTCCGACCTCTACAGCCTCGATCGGGTCTGGGGCCTGGCGATCATCGGCCTGTCGCTCGTGCCGGTCGTGGGATACGCCGGCCGGCTCTCGCTGTGCCAGATGACCTTCGCCGGGATCGGGGCCATCGTGGTGGGCCACGCCGGAGCCGGAGGCAACCCGCTCTCGCTGCTCGCCGCGGCCGGCGTGTGCGCCGTGGCCGGGGTCCTCGTCGCGCTTCCCGCGCTGCGGCTGTCGGGCATCTACTTCGCCTTGTCGACGGCGGCGTTCGCCACCGCCATGGACGCCTGGGTGTTTCCTCTCCCGGCCTTCGACCTCTTCGGCCATCAGTTCGCACCATTCGGCACGGGCTCGCTCTCGTTCGTCCCGTTCGACCTCTTCGGGTGGCACATTGCGAGCAAGGAGACCCAGTTCATCGTCGGTTCGGTGGTCTTCGTGGTGCTCGTCGCGCTCGTGGTGCTGGTGCGGCGCTCCGAATTCGGGAGCCAACTCTTCGCGTTCAAGGACAGCCCCGTGGCCTGCGCGACGCTCGGGATGAACACGCGGCTCCTGCCGATCGCCGTGTTCGCGTTCTCCGCGGCCATCGCGGGGATCGGCGGCGCGCTCTACGGCCAGGCGCTCGGCAGCACCGCTCCAGACATCTTCCAGTTCTTCACCGGGCTGTCGGTGCTGCTGACCATGGTCATCGTGGGCATCGGGTCGGTGGGCGCAGGCGCCGGGGCCGGGTATTTCCTCGGGGGACCCACCCTGACGAACTTCTTCCCCTCGCTGGTGCAGCTCCAGACCGTGCTGGTCGGCGGCAGCGCGGTCGGCGTCGGTACCTCGCCCAACGGCTTGATCCCCTCGGGCCTGCGGCCGATCTGGGGCTCGGTCGTCCGCCGGCGGGCGCTGCTGACGAGTGTCATCGTCGCCGTCTTCGGACTCTGGGCGCTCCGCCTGGGCGGGGTCATCGGCAACTGGGTGCTGGCGTGGGCGTTGATCGCCATCGCGGTCCTGTGCCCGGCCATCCCGTACGCCATCGACCGCCGTCGTGGTGATGCGCCGGCGGCCTTCGGGTTGCCGGCCGTCGTCCCCGTCGGGCGGGAGGGCAGCGCCATGCACCCCCCGCTCACGCTCGACGGGATCTCGCCGCTGCAAGGGACACCGTCGACCACAGCCGGGACGGGGTCACATGGCGCTTGAGGTCCACGGGGTCAGCGTGAATTTCGGCGGACTGGCCGCCCTCTCCGATGTGTCACTCGACGTCCCCGAAGGGTCGATCACCGGCCTCATCGGGCCGAACGGCGCCGGCAAGACCACGCTCTTCGACGTCATCACGGGGATGCGCAAGCCCAGCCGCGGCAGGGTCGTGTTCGGCGGCAAGGACATGAAGGGAGTCTCCCCCTATCGCCGTTCTCGACTCGGTCTTGGGCGCACCTTTCAGCGGCTCGAGCTCTTCGGGACCCTCACCGTGAAGGAGAACGTGCGCGTGGCCGCCTCCATCGGGCACCGCTCGACGCGGCGACGCGGCGACGCGCAGCACGGTGAGTCGGTGGACCAGGTGACCGAGCGGCTGCTGGCGACCGTGCACCTCGAGCGTGTGGCCGAAGCCAGGGCCGACACACTGCCGACCGGGACCGGGCGGCTGGTCGAGCTGGCTCGCGCGCTCGCCATCGGCCCCACCATGCTGCTCCTCGACGAGCCTGCATCGGGCCAGAACCCCGACGAGACGGCCCGCTTCGGGGACATTCTGACCACGCTCAGTGCCGACGGCCTCGCCATCCTCTTGGTCGAGCACGACATGGATCTCGTCATGGGCGTCTGTGACACCGTCTACGTGCTGGTGCACGGTTCGGTCCTCACGTCGGGGACACCGGCGGAGATCCAGCGCGACTCCGCTGTGGCCGAGGCGTACCTGGGCAGTCTGGTGGAGGCGGACGGTGGCTGAAGCGGCTCATCCCTTGCTCGAGGCCAGCGGCGTCCGCGCCTGCTACGAGAGCGTGGAGGTGCTCCACGGCGTCGACCTGCGCATCGAGGCGGGGAGTCTCACCGCGGTGCTCGGTCCGAACGGAGCCGGGAAGTCGACGCTGTTGTCGGTCCTGGCCGGCCTGCACGCTTCCTCCGCCGGCACCGTGCTCTACGACGGCAAGCCGATCAGGGCGGGCAAGGCCGATGCACTTGTGCGCGACGGGCTGTGCCTGATCCCCGAGGGGAAGGGCATCTTCCCCAATCTCACGGTGCAGGAGAACCTCTGGATGATGTCGCACGGCGGCACCAACCGCCGCCAGATCGAGGAGAAGGCGTTCGAGCGCTTCCCCCAGCTGTCGTCGCGCCGCAACCAGACGGCGGGCACCTTGTCGGGTGGCGAGCAGCAGATGCTCGCCATGGCGCGGGCAGTCACGACGAGCCCGCGGCTGCTCCTCCTCGACGAGCTCTCGATGGGATTGGCGCCGATCATCGTGGAGGAGCTGTTCGGCGTCGTGAGCGCGCTGGCCGCCGATGGTGTCACCGTCGTCGTGGTGGAGCAGTTCGCCGAGTTCGCACTCAAGGTGGCCGAGTGGGCGGTCGTCATGACGGGGGGCCGGGTGGTCCACGCCGGGCCGGCGACCGACGTGGCCGGCCGTTTGCACGACCTGTACCTGGGCGCGCACTCGGCCAACGGCAACGATCCGGCGTAGTTCGACCGGGTCGGCTCGAGGGCGTCCCGGCGTCCCGGTCGCTGCCGTGCTCAGACAGCCGGACTGAGCGCCTGGCGCTCCCGAAAGAGCTCGACGACGAGCTCGGCTTGCTGGCTGAGCATCTTGGCGTACTCCCGTGCGGCGCGGTCCCCGTCGCCGTGGCGCACGGCGCGCACGATCGCCCGGACACCCTTGCGCTCCGGCTCCACCGCACGCGGCACCAGGACGAAGAACGGCCCGGGCACCAGGGCGGACATGGCGCGCAGCACGACCGTGATGCGAGGCGAGCGAGCTGCCTCAACCACCGTGGCGTGAAAGGCGAGCGCCAGGTCCCCGATCCGCACCAGGTCGTCGATCGTGTCGATCTGGTGGCTCAGGTCGCCCAGGCGTTCGATCACGTCGGGGTCGGCCCGCTGGGCCGCCCGCCTCGCCGCCAGGCCGTAGATGAGGCCGAAGAGCTCGTAGTGGTCGCGTATGACGTGTTCGTCGAACGCGTTCACGAAGGTGCCGCGGTGCAGCCTGGTGGTCACCCAGCCCTCGCGTTCGAGGGCGATGATGGCCTCACGGATGGGGATCCGGCTGACACCGACCGCCTTTGCCACCTCGTCCTGGGGGAGCCGCATCCCCTCCCGGAGCTGCCCGTCGAAGATCAGCTGCCGGATGTACGCCGCGGCCTGCTCGCCGCTGCCCTTGCGGACCACCGCGCCGGGGGACGCGGGGATGTGCGCCGATGTGGCGGGGGAGCCGTCGTCAGCGGATGGCGGCATGGATACATCATATTCTCTACAGGATCCGTGACGACGGGAACGAGCCCCTGCTCGAGGGCGGCTCCTCTCTCGGGTCCTCCGCCCGCCCGCCTCCTCGTCCGACCCGCCGTGCGGCACTCGCCGGCGACACCCGCCGGCGACACCCGCCGGTCGAACAGGGATCTTGTATATCGTATAAAATCCTGCCGAGTGAGGAGGAGCGTGGTGACCGACCTGGGCCGGAGCGAAGACGGGGCGGCCGTGGGCCAGGACGTGATGGAACGGATCCCCCTCCTCGTGGATCTCGACGCTCACGTCGTCGAGCCGGCCGACGTGTGGACCAACCGCCTGCCGGCGCGCCTGCGGGCGGCGGGCCCCCACGTCGAGCTCCTACCGGCGGGCGTCCCGAAGCTGGTGGGCAGCAGCTACGTGGAGTCCCCGGGCACCGAGGGGCCTGCAGTGGCGTGGTGGTGCTACGAGGACCACAGGGCGTCTCTCAAGCGCACCATCGCCGCGGCCGGGTTCCCGCGCGAGGAGATCAAGTTGCGCGGTGTGCGCTACGACGAGATGCGCCCCGGCTGTTACCGGGTGGCGGAGCGGCTCGAGGACATGGACCTCAACGGGGTGCAGGCGCAGCTCTGCTTCCCGAACTACCCGCGCTTCTGCGGTCAGCAGTTCCTGTGGGGCAAGGATCGGGAGCTGGCGCAGCTCTGCGTCGAGGCCTACAACGACTGGATGGTCGAGGAGTGGTGCGGGGAGAGCGGGGGGCGGTTGATCCCGCTGTGCCTCGTCCCGCTGTGGGATGCCGGGTTGGCTGCGGCCGAGGTCCGGCGCAATGCGGGGCGCGGCGTGCGGGCGGTCGCGTTCTCGGAGCTCCCGACGTACCTCGACCTGCCCAGCTTCTACCGGGGGTACTGGGACCCGATTCCTCGCCGCGTGTGAGGAGACCGGGACCGTGGTGTGCATGCACATCGGCTCGGGGACTCGGACTCCGCAGGCAGCGCCGGACGGGCCCGACGCCGTCGCCGCCACCATCATCTTCGGGAACAGCGCGGCCAGCCTGGTGGACCTCCTCTTCTCCGGCGTACCCCACCGCTTCCCGCAGCTCAAGTTCCTGTACGCCGAGGCGCAGATCGGCTGGATCCCCTATGTCCTCGAGCGGGCGGACGACGTATGGGAGACGCACCGGGGTTGGTCGAACTCACAGCGTGACTGCCCCGAACCCCCTTCGACCTACTACCGCCGCGGGAACGTCCTCAGCTGCTTCTTCAAGGACGCCGTAGGGGTGTCACTCCTCGAGCAGGTAGGCGTGGACAACGTCGTCTTCGAGACCGACTATCCGCACTCGGACAGCACCTGGCCCGACTCGCGCCGCGCCGCGGCGGAGCAATTCGGCCACCTCGACCAGATCTCGATCCGGAAGATCGCCCGGGAGAACGCCATCACGCTGCTGGATCTGGACCTCGAACACGATCCGGACGCCACGCTCGGCTAATCATCTAGAGATTTCTCCGGCACGGATCTAGTGTGTGCCCATGCCGCGCCACACCATCGCACCGCCCACCGGGGAGCTCGGTGGGCTTCCCCGAGGCGGGGCGCCGCGGCGGAATGCTCGGGCAACGGGCGGGCGACGCGGCGCGCATCGAGCCGGACAACGAGAAGCTGACGCTCGGCTACCACGACGTGGTCGAGTTCGCCCGCACCTTCGAAAGGACGTCGGACCCGATGGTCCGCCAGCAATTGGCCCGGCTCTATGCGTTCAGCCAGACGGGCCTGTGGAACGCCCAGCGGGGACGGGCCGAGGCGAAGCGGGGGGGAGGCCAGGCGGTGGCGAGCACTGGCAAGCTGAGCCAGACCCGCATCGTGAAATTGGCGGCCGGGCTGGCCACCGAGATCGCCGGGCCGCATGGACTTCTCTGGGGTGACGACGCCGTGGAGGGGGGAGCGGTGAGCAAGGCCATGGTCTTCTCGGCCGCATCGTCCATCTACGGCGGCACCGACGAGATCCAGCGCAACATCATCGCCGAGCGGACCCTCGGCCTGCCCCGCGAGCCCTCGCCCGACCGTGACCGGCCCTTCGGCCAGGTCCTGCGCAGCCACGCCGACGGCGAGCCGTCGACAGGCCGCCCCGAGGCGTGACCAGCCCGGACTTCGCCGCGCGCTACGGCCCCTGGGCTGTCATCGCGGGCGGCTCGGACGGCATCGGGGCGTCCGTCGCCCGCATACTCGGGTCACGTGGCGTCAACATTGTGCTCGTCGCCCGCCGGGAGGCTGCGCTCGCCGAGACGGCGGCGACTGTCGCCACGGAGACGAGGTCGGTCGTCCTCGATCTCAGCCGGCCGGACGCTGCGCAGGTGCTCGTGCGGGAGACGGAGGACCTCGACGTCGGTCTCTTCGTGTACAACGCTGGAGCCGACCCGCACGCCTGCCACTTTCTCGACCAACCGGAGGCCGCGTGGCAGGACATGGTGGTGCGGAACTGCGTGACCGTGATCGGCACGACCCACCACTTCGCTTCCGCCATGGTCCGGCGAGGGCGAGGCGGCATCGTGTTCGTCACGTCGGGTGCCGCGTGGGCCGGAGGATCGCACCTGGCGGTGTACGGCGCCACGAAGGCGTTCGACCTGCTGCTGGCAGAGTCGCTCTGGGCCGAGCTCGGGCCGGAGGGAGTCGACGTGTTGGCCATGGTGCTCGGCGCCACCGACACTCCCGCATTGCGGCGGCTGCTCGACGGCCGCGAGCTCGACGGCCTGGCCGATCCCGACGAGGTGGCGCGCCAGATGCTCGATTCCCTGGCCGAGGGGCCGACCGTCCCGCCCGGTCCGACACCCTTCGGGACGATGCAGCGCCGGGACGCCGTGGAGCTCATGAGCTCCGCCGCCGGCGCCCTCTTCCACGCGGAGTAGGAGCAGATCGGCTCGGATCCGGCGCGGATCAGAGGAAGCGCAGCCCGGGCGTGGCCACCCGGAACACGTCCGTGGCGAGCACCTTGCCGAGCCTCTCGGCGTCCCAGCGCTTCTGGCCCGAGGAGACCTCGGCCGCCTCGCGCCACCCGTGCATCCAGATGACCCGGTCGTGGATGGCGCGGAAGACCTGTCCGTTGACCATCTGGGACTCGTCGCAGGCCAGCCACGCCACGAGGGGCGAGCTGTTGGCCGGGTCCATCGGCTGCCACTCGTCGTCGGGGATCTCGTCGGGCTCCACCACCGGCGGGGCGGAGGGCATGGTCCCGGTGAGGCGGGTGGCGCCGGCCGGCCCGACCACGTTGGCCGTGACCCCGTAGGGGCTCAGTTCCTGGGCCAGCGTCTGCGTCATGCCCACGATGCCCGCCTTGGCCGCCGCGTAGGCCGTCTGCCCGAAGTTGCCCGTCAGGCCGGCGCCGGAGGTCGTGTTGATGAGTCGCCCGACCACCGTCTCACCGGCCTTGGCCCGGTCGCGCCAGTGCACCGCGGCGTGGTGCGAGCAGCACCATGTCCCGCGCAGGTGGACGCGGATCACGGCGTCGAAGTCGGCCGGGTCCATGTTCCAGACTGCGCCGTCACGCACGATGCCCGCGTTGTTGACCAAGATGTCGAGCCGCCCCCACTCCGAGACGGCCCGCCCGATCAGCTGGCCGGACTGCTCGTGGTCGGCCACATCGCCGTAGTCGGCCACCGCCTGGCCGCCGCGGTCGGTGATCAGTGCCACCGTCGCGTCGGCGTCGCGTCCGCTGCCCTCGCCGTGCACGCTCGACCCCAGGTCGTTCACGACGACGCGCGCTCCGTGCTTGGCCAGCTCGAGCGCGTGTGCCCGTCCGATCCCGTGCCCGGCGCCCGTGACGACGGCCACCTTCCCGTCCAACAATCCCACGTGTCCTCCCTTGCTTTGGATAAAAGATACATCGCATCCAGGCGGTAGACTGCGGGTGTGCACGGCATCATCGGCTTCGGCGGTTACGTCCCGTACCGGCGCCTCGACCTCTCCACCGTGGCGGACGTCGCCGGTAGCGGGGGCCGCAAGGGCGCGCGTGCGGTGGCATCCTTCGACGAGGACGCCACGACGATGGCGGTCGAGGCGGCCCGCGTAGCCACGCGGCGTTCGCCCGACGCACCGATCGATTCGGTGTGGTTCGCCACGGTGGCGCCGCCCTACCTGGACAAGACGAACGCCACCGTGGTGCACGCCGCGTTGCGGCTGCCCGAGGAGTGCGGGGCATACGACCTCGTCGGATCGGTGCGCGGCGCCATGGGGGCCCTGCGGGCCGCCGCCGCCCAACCGGGCCCCGCTCTGGCGGTGGCGGCCGACCTGCGCGCTGGCCTGGCCGGCGGGCCCGACGAGTCCTACTTCGGCGACGGCGCCGGCGCGCTGGTGCTGGGCGGCGAAGCCCAGGGCAGCGTACTGGCGGAGCTCGGGCCCTGGGTGTCGGTGACCGGCGAGTTCGTCGACCGCTGGCGCACGCCGGGCGAGCAGAGGTCGCGGGTCTGGGAGGAGCGGTTCGGCGAGGTCCGCTACGGCGAGCTCGGGGCGGAGGCGCTCGGCCGCCTGTGGAAGGCCGCCGGCATCGGGCCCGGGGACGTGGACCATCTCATCGTCACCGGCACGCACGGGCGCGCCTGCCGGGCCGTGGCGAAACGCTCCAAGGTGCCCACCGACCGGCTGGTGGACGATCTGGCCGCCACCGTCGGCAACACCGGCGCCGCGCACCCGTTCCTTCTCCTCGCCGAGCTGCTCGAGCACGCCGAGCCTGGCCGGACCATCGTGCTCCTCGTCCTGGCCGACGGCGCGGAGGCGCTCGTGGTGCGCACGACCGACGGCGTGGCGACAGCGCGCCCGACCGGCGCCACCGTCGAGGCCCAGGTCGCCGGCGGGGGCACCGTGTCCTACGGCCGTTACCTCTCGTGGCGGGGCATCCTCCCGGTGGAGCCCCCGCGCCGTCCCGAGCCGGCCCGCACGTCGTCGTCGGCCGCCGGACGCTCAGTGCCCTGGAAGTTCGGCTTCGAGGGTTCGCGGTCGCCCGACGGCTCGATGCACCTGCCGCCCCTGCCCGACGAGGGGGAGCTCGAACCGATGGCGGACAACCGCGGCACGGTGACCACATTCACCATCGACAGGCTCTCCTACACGCCCAGCCCGCCCATGGTCTTCGCGGTCGTGGACTTCGACGGTGGCGGCCGGCTCCCGGTGGAGCTGACCGACGTCGATGCCGCGGAGGTGAGGGTGGGCGACCGGGTCGAGATGACCTTCCGGCGGCTCTCCACGGGTGATGGGATCCACAATTACTTCTGGAAGGCACGGCCATGCCGGGGAGGCGATGACTGATGGGGTCGCACGGGATCACCGACAAGGTCGCGATCGTGGGGATGGCTTGCACGAAGTTCGGCGAGCACTGGAACCTCGGGACAGACGAGCTGGTGCTGCAGGCGGCTGAGGGCGCATTCGAATCGGCCGGGGTGAGCCGTGCCGACGTCGACGCTTACTGGCTCGGTACGGCCCAGTCGGGCATGAGCGGCCTCCTGCTTGCCCGACCATTGCGGGTCAACGACAAACCGGTCACCCGGGTGGAGAACTTCTGTGCCTCGGGGTCGGAAGCCCTGCGCCAAGCCGCGTACGCCGTGGCCAGCGGCGCCTACGACGTAGCCATGGCCGTCGGCGTGGAGAAGCTCAAGGACTCTGGATTCCAAGGTGCGAATGCGTTCCCGATCCCGAGCGACGGCACGAACCGCACGGTGACTGCCGCAGCCATGTATTCCATGATCGTCCCCGCCTACGCCCAGCGCTACGGCGTGGAGATCGACGAGGTCAAGCAGGCGCTGGCACGCATCGCGTCGAAGAACCACGCCAACGGTGCGCGCAACGAGCGGGCACAGTTCCGCAAGGAGATGAGCGTCGAGCAGCTACTCGCCATGCCGCGCATCGCCGGCGAGCTTTCGGTGTTCGACTGCGCCGGCGTGGCGGACGGGGCGGCGGCGGCCGTGGTCGTGCGGGCCGAGGACGCCCACCGGTACACGCGGTCGCCCCTGTTCGTGAAGGCGCTCTCCTTCGTGGTGGGTGACGGGAGTGGCGTGAGCGACCCCGATTACGACTACACCACCTTCCCCGAGGTCGTGCTGTCGGCCCAGGAGGCCTACCGCCAGGCCGGGATCACCGATCCGCGCGCCCAGTTGGCCATGGCCGAGGTGCACGACTGCTTTACCCCGACCGAGCTCGTCCTCATGGAGGACCTCGGCTTCTGCGCCCGCGGCACGGCGTGGAAGGAGGAGCTGGCCGGGAGCTTCGAGCTCGACGGCGACCTGCCGGTCAATCCTGACGGCGGGTTGAAGAGCTTCGGGCACCCGGTGGGCGCCTCGGGACTGCGCATGATGTTCGAGGTGTGGCTGCAGCTCCGCGGCGAGGCGCCCGAGGAGCGCCGGATCTCGACCTACGGCACCCGGAACCTCGCGCTCACGCACAACCTGGGCGGGTACCCCGGTGAGATGGTCTCCTTCGTCTCCGTTCTGGGCACGGAGGGGCCGTCGTCGGGCTGACACCGCCTGACGCCGTGGCCCGCACGTGCTGCGGCGCTCAGGAGATCAGGCGCTCAGTCCGTCGACTGGTCCCGGTGCCGCCGCCCCGGTGTCGACGGCCACCGTGGCCCGCTCGACGACGGGCCCCCAGTCCTCGCCCCGGCGGACGGCGATGCCCACCAACACCGTCGTCAGGTGGTCCTCGAAGGCGGCGCCGTAGCGGAGCGGCGGCATGGCCAGCAGGGCGCGCAGGCCGGTGAGCTGGTCCACCGGGCGCGACGCCACCATCCGGTGCAGCTCGGCCATCGTGGAGCGCCCCTCGCTGGCCGCCCCCCGTTCGCGGATCTCCTGCACGGCGGCTCCGACGGCGCACTGCGCCACGGTGCCGAAGGCAGCGACGGCGTCCGCCGGTTCGAATCCGGCGCGGCCGAGCACCCGAATCACCGAGTCCACCACGTCCACCATGGACTCCCACTTGAGCGCGCCGCTCATGAACTGCACCAGGACCTCGGGCTCCTCGACGTAGGACGCGTAGACGTGGCGGGCCCACTCGCGTAGCCATTCGTCCCAGTGCTGCCCCGTGTCCAGTGGCGCGGGCAGGCGGGACAGGGACTGCTCCGCCGCCAGCACGAGGAGCTCCCGCCGGTTGCGCACGTGGTGGTAGAGCCCGGCCACGCTCACGCCGAGGTGGTCGGCGACGGCCTTCATGGAGATGCCGTCGAGACCGAGGTCGAGCACGGCCTCGGCGATGGCCGTGCGGTCGATCCGGGCCGGGCGTCCCACCTTGCCCGGGGTCGGGCCGGCCGCCCTCACGACCCCGGGGGCCCGTGGACCTCGGCGCGGGTCGGCCCGATGCGCGACACCAGAGGGGCGAGCTTGTCGGTATCGAAGCGATAGACCGCCGCTGCCGTCGTTCCGAGCATGCGCGTCGTCTCCTCGGTCGGCACGTCGCAGAAGGCCTCGGCGATCCTCTTGCGCGTGTGGGGCCAGGTCCCCTCCGGGTGGGGGAAGTCGTTGCCCCACATGAACGCATCGATCCCGATCTCGTGGCGGCGCTCGACCTCCTCGAGGCTCGGAGTCGACGCCCCGACGAAGATGTTCGTGCCGAAGAACTCACTCGGTCGGCGGGTGATGGTCGACGTGAACGCGTTGCCCAGCTTCGCCGTGTTGTGGCCGCCCAAGAACTTCTCGTCCATGCGCTTCACGATGCCGGGGAGCCACCAGGCGCCGTCCTCGGTGATGGCGAAGCGCAGGCCTGGATGCCGTTCGAACACGCCGCCCCAGAGCATGGCCCACAGCGGCCGTGCCGCCCACCACCAGGCCTCGGTGGCGTAGATCGCGATCAGGCCCGGAGCCTCGAGGGAGATGTCTCGGGACGCGCCGCCCGAGTGGATGTGCACCGCGATGCCGTTGGCCTCGCACGCCGCCCAGACCGGCTCGTAGCGCAGGTCGTTGTAGGAGGGCTTGTCGGCCCACAGCGTCGGGATCATCATGGCCCGGAAGCCCGCGGCAGCGATCCGCTCGACCTCGGCCACCGCGGCCTCGACGTCGTGGAGAATGGGCACGGTGGCAACGCCGCAGCGACGCTCGGGACTCGACGCGCAGAGCTCCTCGAGCCACCGGTTGTGGGCCTTGGCACCGGCCATGACCAAGTCGCCGTCGAGATCGCCCGACGAACCCAGCCCGGCCTGGAAGGGTGCCGAGGCACCGCCACCGAGCACGTCCGCGTCGGGGAAGACGACCTCGCCGGCGACGCCCTCCTTGTCGAGCTCGGCGTCCCGCACCGCCGGGTCCCACGAGGCACGACGTCCGCCGTCGCCCGTTTCGGCCTCCCACTCGGACTCGAACCCGGCGGCCTCGCTCTCCTCGGCCCGGGCCCGGTTCATCTCCAGCACCAGGGCCAGGTCGGCGTCGAAGGCGTCCCGGTACTTCGGATCGAGGTAGGCCCGGTACCGCTCTGCCGGCGGGCCGGCATGGGTGTCCGAGGAGATCACCAGGTAGCGGGCGCTGTCTTCGGTGGCTTCAGTCATTCGATGCTTCTCCTCCGTGCTCCGGCGCGGGCCGGTCAGTCGACGGCCTTCGCGGGGTCCGAATAGAACTGCTTGCACCACTCCCGGTGCTCGAGGATCGTCCGTTCGTCCTTGATGAGGACGGGGCGCTCCACGTACCGCTTGTTCTCCCAGATGGGGATGTCCTGGCTCACGCCGCCCATGAACGACTCGGCCATCTCTCTCGCAGCGCCCGGCCCGGCGCCCATCGGCGCGGTGAAGACCCAACGGACGTGGACATGGTCGTCGTCGACCGGGGTGGTCGAGGACAGGAAGGTGACGGTGTCGGCCAGACGCAGGACGCCCAGGCCGAGACCGAACGACTCGCGGACGAAGAAGCCGTCCATGCTCTCCGCCCGCTTGTACCCACCGTCGATGAGCACGTCCTGCTCAGGGATGGCATCGGTCCCGTGCACGAACCGGAAGTGGGCCGGGTCGTGGTTGTTCTCCGCCATCTCCTGACAGGCGGTCCGGATGACGAAGTCGGCGCCGTAGGGTTCGCTCCAGCTCGGATCAGAGAGCTCGGGGACCTCGGGGACGTCGTAGAAGGGCGGCTTGCCCTCGAGGTGGTGCCAGGCCCACACCATCCCGTTGCGTTCGAGGGTGGGGTAGCTGCGGATCGCCGCCTTGGTTGGGATCTTCCCCGAGCCGTAGGGGATGGCGGTGCACTTGCCGGTGTCCCCGTCGTAGCACCAACCGTGGAACGGGCACTCGACGGTCTCGCCGCGCACCTTTCCGCCGACGCCCAGATGCGCCCCCAGGTGGGAGCAGTACGCCGAGGTCACTCGGGCAGCACCACCGTCAGTGCGGAAGACGACGAGGTCACGCGCGAAGTAGTGCACCGACAGGATGGTCCCCGGCTGCAGATCGTGTGAGGAGGCCACGATGAACCAGCCGTTGGGGATGGGGAAGGGGAAGCGCGGACCGGGCTCGCGCCGAGCGTGCCGGCGGACCGATGGGTCGCGCACCAGGTCGAGGCGCCGGGGCATCCCCGCCGCCGGGTCCTCGCTCAGTCCCCAGGCCGCGGTGCTCTCGGTGCGGCCGGTGCCATCGGTGCGGACCTCGCTCATGGGGACCCCCTCTCGCGCACCGCCGGCACAGCCCGGACGTTGCCGCCACACATTTCCGTATCTATTATCAAAACTACTCCGGCTTTGTCTGTCAAGGGAGGGAGACATGCAGGACCTGCGTGACAAGGTGGCCGTCGTCACGGGCGGCGCCAACGGGATCGGTCTGGCGCTCGTGCGGGCCTTGCTCGGCCAGGGCATGCGGGTGGCGGTGGCCGACGTGGACCCGGCGGCGTTGGCGTCGGTGCGCCAGGAGCTTGCCGGCGACGACCGGGTGCTGGTGCATCCCACGGACGTGACCAGTGCCGCATCGGTGGCTGCACTGGCCGACGCCGTCTACGACCGCTTCGGTGCGTGCCATCTTCTGTGCAACAACGCCGGCGTGGGAGCGCCGAGCGCGAAGGTCTGGCAGACCACCCCGAACGACTGGGCCTGGGTGTTCGGCGTCAACGTGACCGGGGTGGTCAACGGCATCCTCACCTTCGTGCCGCGCATGCTGGCCGCGGGCGCGGAGGGGCACGTTGTCAACACGTCGTCGTCGGACGGACCGATCTCGCCCCTGCCGTCCGCGTCGGTGTACGCCGCCAGCAAGTCGGCGGTGTCCGCGCTCACCGAGTGCTTGGCGGCCCAGCTGGCGGAGGAGGGCGCGCCCATTGGGGTGTCGGTCTTCTACCCTTCAGGCGGGCTGCTCCGGACCGGTCTGTGGACGTCGGACCGGACCCGGCCCCCGGAGCTGGCCCGGGAGCGGCCCCGCGAGACCGAGGCCATGACTCCCGAACGGCTCGAGGAGATGGCGAAGCAGGCCGGGCACGAGCTCTCGTGGCAGCCCCTCGAGGAACTGGCCGACCTTGTGGTCGCCGGCGTGCGCGCCGGCCGCTACGTGATCATGAAGGACGCTGCCGATGCGGCGGCCACCTTGCGGGCCCGGGCGGAGGCCTTCGCGAGCGGTGAGCGGCCGGCTCCCATGGCGCATCTCGGCTGAGCACCGGGGGCCGCACTGGAGGGCGTCCCCCGTCAGGCCCGCGCCACGGTGACGGCGGTGGCCACGACATCGCGCTGCCGGGTGCGCGCCACGGGACCGCCGAGCTCGACTGCGACCCGTGCCGGCGTGGCATCGGACGCGCCACCGGCGCTGAAGGTGAAGCGACCCGGCTCGGTCACGAAGTCCATGGCCTCGTCGTAGAAGGCGAGCCTGCTCGGATGGACCTCGAAACGCACGGTGGCCGTCTCGCCCGGGTCGAGCTCCACTCGTGCGAAGCCCACCAGCTGCTGGTCGGGCCGCGCCACCGATGCCACGTCGTCGCGCGCGTAGAGCTGTACGACCTCGGTCCCTCTGCGGCTTCCGGAGTTGGTGACCCCGACCTCGAGGATCACGGGTTCACTGGTCGTCCCGGACGCCACCACGACCAGGGGGCCGTACTCGAAGCAGGTGTAGGTGAGACCGTGCCCGAAGGCGTACAGCGGCGTGGTCGGCCCGTCGGTGTAGTCGCCCCAGAAGATGGAGCCGGCACCGCCGGCGCGGACGTCGTGGTGGACGGGCACCTGTCCCGAAGTCCGCGGCATCGACACGGGAAGCCGGCCTCCTGGCTCGCCGCGGCCGAAGAGGACGTCGGCGACTGCGTTGCCGCCCTCCTCTCCGGGCAGCCAGGCCTGCATGATCACCGGGACGACGCCCGTGAGCGATGCCAGCGCGTGCACGCGTCCACTGACCACCACAACCACGGTCGGCGTCCCTGTCGCCGCCACCGCCCGGACCAGGTCCTCCTGCCGCCCGGTCAAGCTGAGGTCGCTGGCGTCGCGGCTCTCACCGACCGTGCACTCGGGCAAGAGACCCGAGCGTCCGCCGACGAAGACGAGTGCGACGTCCGCCCGGCGAGCCGCGTCGACCGCTTCGTCCAGGCCCGAGCGATCGCTCCCGGTGACGGCGCACCCAGCGGCGTGCACCACGTCGACACCGGGGAGCGCGGCGCGGATCGCGTCGAGCGGGGTGACGTGCGTCACGAAGTGCGGTCCAGCCGAGAAGGCGCCCCCGTCGGCCGGGAGGTACTGCTCGCCGGTCAACGAGGAACCGGGTGAGTCCCGGACGGCGCCACTTGTGTCGAACGTGATCTCGAGATGCGCGGGGTAGTGGTAGTCGCCCTGGAGGAGCCTCGGGTCGTCTGCTGCCGGGCCGATGACCGCCACGCGTCCGACGCGCTCCGCATCGAGGGGGAGGAGAGCGTCGCGGTTCTGCAGCAGCACCACAGACTCTCGGGCTGCTCGGCGGGCCAGCTCCCGGTCGGAGGGGGTGTCGAACACGGCCGCCGCCCTGTCCGCGTCGACGTACGGGTTCTCGAAGAGCCCGACCTGGAACTTCGATCTCAGGACGCGTCGCACCGCGCCGTCGACGACCGCCATGGGGAGGCGCCCGTCGGCGATGAACGGTCTCGAGCGCGTCGCCGTAGCACTCGCGCCCGGGGAGCTCCAGGTCGAGCCCGGCGTGCAGTGCGCGAGCGCCGGCTTCGCCCCGGCTGGCGGCCACCCGGTGGTAGTCGGCCAGGAGGCGGACGGCGAAGTAGTCCGCCACCACCACACCGTCGAACCCCAGCTCGTCACGGAGCAGGTCGTGGAGGACCGCCCGGCTCCCCGCGCACGGGAGGCCGTCGACCGACGCGTAGGAGTTCATGACCGAGGCCAGGCCCGCGTCGCGGATGGCGGCGGCGAAGGGCTCCGCGTAGACCTCGCGAAGCTCGCGTGGGCCGAGCTGTACGGGGGCATGGTTCTTCCCGCCCTCCGACATGGCGTACCCGAGGAAGTGCTTGCCCGTGCAGATGACCCCTTGGCGCAGGTCCTCGGACTGCAGGCCTCGGACGTAGGCCGTGCCCATGCGTCCCGCCAGGTACGGGTCCTCGCCGTACGTCTCCTCCACCCGCCCCCAGCGGGGATCCCGGGCGACGTCGAGGACGGGCGACAGCGTGTGACGGGCGCCGACTGCCAGCATCTGGCCGCGGATGACGCGGGCCACTTCGGTCATCAGCGACTCGTCCCACGTCGATGCCAGGCCGATGGCCTGCGGGAACTGGGTGGCATCCCGCGCGCAATAGCCCGCCACGCCTTCTTCGTGGACCATGACCGGGATCCCCAGGCGCGTCCGTTCGACCACGACGCGCTGGATCTCGTTCATGAGCCTGGCGCTCCCCGCCGGTCGCAGACCGGTCGACGCGCCGATACGCGTCACGTGGCCGATGCCGTGCTCGAGCTGCCGGGCGACGTCCGCGGCGTCGAATCGGTCCCCGTGCACGAGATCGGTCAGCCAGACGCTGCCGATCTGCGCCAGCTTCTCCTCGAGGTTCATGCACCCGAGCAGGTCCTCGACGCGCTCGTCGAGCGGAGCATCGGGGTCCCGGAACAGCTCCGCCCCTGTCATCGCCCGACCGTCGTCATGGAGGACCTTTCCGTCCTGCGGGGGCGTTCGTCACGCGCACCAAGCCTCACCATACGTTGTCGCACGCGGACCGTCACGAGAGCGGAAATGGCACCTGAGCTGGGGGTTGCCATTGGGGGATCGAATAAGAACTAGACTTCAGTTCTGAAAAGGGTAGGATACGTGCATGCCCACGCGCGACGCGCCGTTGACCATCATCTCCGCCGACACGCACGCCGGCGGGAGCCACCAGCAGTACCGGGAGTACCTCGATTCGGAGTGGGTGGAGGAGTTCGACGCCTGGCGCGGTGCGTACAAGAACCCGTGGAAGGACCTGCGCGACACCGACCTGCGGGTCCGGAACTGGGACGACGAGCGTCGCGACACCGATCAGCTGGCCGACGGCGTGGTGGGGGAGGTGGTCTACCCGAACACGGTGCCGCCGTTCTACCCCGGGTTCGTGCTCTTCGCCGGGCCGCCGAAGCCCGAGGAGTACACGCGGCGTCGCGCCGGCATCAAAGCGCACAACCGCTGGTTGGTGGACTTCTGCGCCCGACGGCCGGCGCAGCGGGCCGGTGTCGGACAGTTCTTCCTCAACGACATCGACGACGCCATCGCTGACGTCACGTGGATCAAGGAGCAGGGGCTGCGCGGCGGCCTCCTCCTCCCCACTGTGGCGCCCGACGTCACGTGGGTGAAGCCCCTCTACCACCCGGACTACGACCGCCTGTGGGCGGCGATCCAGGATCTCGACATCCCGCTCAATCTCCACGCGGGAACGGGATCACCCAACTACGGTCGGTTCGACTCGGTGCCCATGATCATGATCGCCGAGGTTGCCTTCTACGGCATGCGGCCCTTCGTGCACATGTTGCTCTCCGGCGTGTTCGAGCGGTTCCCCCGGCTCAAGTTCGCGTTCACCGAAGGTGGTGCGGCGTTCCTCCCGGACCTGCTCACGCACCTCGACTACGTCATCACGAACGTCCAGAAGGGTGAGATCGGCGAGCTGAAGTACACCAAGGAGCAGTCGTTGCCTCGCACCGCAACCGAGTACTTCCACCAGAGTGTGTGGATGGGTGTGAGCTTCCCCAAGCCGGCCGACATCGCCGTGCGCGACATCGTGGGACCGGACCGCTACATGTGGGGGAGCGACTACCCCCACGACGAGGGCACCCAGCCCTTCACGCGCGAGCACCTGCGCCAGGTGACCCAGGGCGTGCCCGACGACGACCTGCGGAAGATCCTCGGTCTCAACGCGGCCAAGCTCTATGACTTCGACCTCGGGGCGCTCGCTCCGCTGGCCCAGCAGCACGGGCCGACGATCGACGAGCTGCGGGTCCCGCTCACCGAGCTCCCGGAGAATCCCAACCGGGCCCTCCGGCACGGCCAGCAACGGGTCGCCTAACTCGCTCACACCGCCCGGGAGCAGGCTGACGCCGCCCGCCGGGAGTCGGACCGGCCGGGATGGCACACTTTGGCCGTCCATCTCGGAGGTTCAGCATGCGGAAGCACCTTGCCGCGCTCGCCGTCGGCGCATTCTTGATGAGTGCCCTGAGCGCCGCCGGCGCAGCACCGGCGTCAGCCAGCACGTCGGGTTCCTCTGGCCAAGGAGTCACGGCCACGACCATCCGCGTCGGCGTCCCGTACGTGGACCTGTCCGCGGTGCGCAAGTTCGGCATCACGCTGGATCACGGGAACTACGCGGACGCCTACAACGCCCTGATCGCCGACGTCAACGCTCACGGCGGTGTTGGCGGCCGCAAGCTGGTCCCGTTCCTGGTGGCGGTGAACCCAGTCGGGACGGCCGCTGCGGCCACGGCGTGCACGCAGCTGGCCCAGGACGACCACGTCTTCGTCGCCTTTGCCCCCCAGCAGCCGGACTGCTACCTCACCCAGTATGGGATCCCGACCATCAACGGCATGGACCAGGGTGTCACCGCGTCCGCCAGTACGCCCAACTTCACCATGCAGGCGCCGCCACTGGCCTACGACCCGGTGCAGTTGGCCGTGCTGACGCGCCACGGTGTGTTCAAGGGGAAGAAGGTGGGAGTCTTCGCCGGGGGGGTCACCGACCAGCGCGAGCTCCAGGTCGTGCAGCGCGCGCTCAAGGGCTTGCACGTGGACGTGGTGTCGAGCGCGGTCGACTCCGCTCCGCCCGGTGACCAGACGGCCACCTACCAGCAGGCCAACGTGATCGCCCAGCGGTTCAAGGCATCGGGGGTGGACGAGGTCGTCGCGGTGGGCACCGGGTCGCTGGTGTGGCCCGACTCGCTCCAGTCGGCCCAGAGCTCATACGACCCGCCTTGGGTGGCCACGAACAACGGCTCGGTGAACACGGCCGTCATCGCGTCGTCGATCTCGCCGATCTACCTGAAGAACCTGGTCACCACCAGCGCGGTCCTCGACAACTACCAGACGTGGCACCAGGCGGCCGACCAGCGGTGCTACCAGGTCGTACACAAGGCGTACCCCAATGACAGGATCACGCCGCCGGCCGAGCCGATCACCGGGTCGGACCAGAGCTTCTACGCGGTCCAGGACGCCTGCGACAACCTGGCGCTCTTCACCGACATCGCCAGGGGGGCGGGGAAGAACTTGACCCGGGCCAGCTTCATCAAGGCCGGGTACGCGCTGCACGGCGTGACCATCCCCGGCTCGGCGGTCCCGGTCTCGTTCGGACCCGGGCGCCCCTATCCCCTGGGGCCGGTGTACATCGGCCGGTACGACGCGGCCCGCAACTCTGTGCAGTACTCGGCCGCCGCGGGCTGACGGGAGAGCCGGGGATGGCGATGCGGCTTGCGGTCGGCACGCCGGTCGTGACGATGATGCCGGGAGCCCACGCAAGGTGGGAGGAGTCGGCGGGCATCGAGGACATCGCGCGCATCGCCGAGGTGGCCGATCGTCTCGGGTATCACCACCTCACCTGCAGTGAGCACGTCGGAGTCCCCCGGGACCAGGCGCAGCGCCGGGGTGCCACCTACTGGGATCCGCTTGCCACCTTCGGCTACGTGGCTGCGCGCACCGACCGCATCGGCCTGGCCACCAATGTGATCGTGCTCGGCTACCACCATCCCCTGGAGATCGCCAAACGCTACGGGACCCTCGACGTGGTGAGTGGCGGCCGTCTGATCCTGGGCGTGGGCGTGGGCACACTCCGCGAGGAGTTCGACCTCCTCGGCGTGCCCTTCGACGACCGGGGGCGCGCGCCGACGAGGCCATGGTGGCACTGCGCGCGGCGCTCTCGGCAAAGGAGCCCGCCTTCGAGGGTGCCTACTACTCCTTCGGGGGGCTGGTCATCGACCCTCGGGCCCGGCAGGACCGGGTTCCCCTCTGGGTCGGCGGGCGCACGCTGCGCTCGTTGCGCCGGGCGGCCCGCCTTGCGGACGGCTGGTGCCCGTTCGCGGTCACACCCGAAGAGGCCGCGGCCTGGCTCAGCCAGGTGGAGGTGCCCGGAGGCTTCGAGGTCCGGTTGCCCCCCCGGCGTCCCCTCGACCCGCTGGCGGAGCCCGAGGCTGCTGCCGATGCCCTCGGCGGGCTGGCCGACGCCGGTGTCACCATCGTCCTGGCCAACTTCGTGCACCACTCGCTCGAGCACCACCTGGAGCAGCTCGAGGCGCTGCGCGCGGTCAACGAGCGACTCTGAGTCGGGTGCCGGATCCGGCCCCTCGTGACCAAGGACCCTTCTCAGACCCGTCGGCAGCGATCACCTTCGAAGTGAGGCCCTTGCGTGCGGAGGGAGGTGCGGTTACGTGCGACGCCGGGAGATCACCAGGACCGAGTGCCTCGATCTGATGGCGCGGGCCGCGGTCGGGCGCGTGGCCGTCGTGGTGGGTGCACTCCCTGAGATCGTCCCCGTGAACTTCTGTGTCATCGGCGAGACCGTCGTGTTCGGCATCCACTCCGGATCCGTTCTCGCCGGTGAAGGCGAGGGAACCGTGGTGGCGTTTCAGGTGGACTCCTTCGACCCGGAGCGGGAGACCGGCTGGCACGTCCACGCCATCGGCACGCTGTGCGAGGTTCTGCGAGCGGACGAGTTGGCCGTCGCCGGGGTCGTCGCGCCGTCGTCGTGGATCCGGGGCGAGGACGCCGAACGCGTGGCACGCATCGAGTTCGCCGTCGTGACGGGCTTCGTGGTGGATGGGCCCGAGCCACCCGTGTGAGCAGGCGGGAACGTCCAGCGGGACCCGTCGCAGTCGTGCCACCGCCAGACGGACGTGCTTGGATGGGACCTCGCCAGCGGGAGGAGAAGGAGCGTGAAGAAGAGGGTTGTCGCCGGTCTCGCCATTGGTGCGGTGGCCGGTGCCGCCTTGGCCGTGGTGACCACGACGCAGGCGCCGCGCTGGCGACGGGCCATCAGGCTGGTCCCCCCCGAGCTGCGCTCCCCGGTCCTCTTCGTGCCCTTCTCTCTCACCAACGAGCGGTCGCTCCGATTCATCCGGGCGTTGCCCGTGCCGGACCGGGTGGCGTCTGGGATCGTCCACGACGTGGCGCAGGCGGTGGTGGAGGGCCGCGACCCCGTCGAGGTCCATCTCTACCAGCCCCCTGACCGGACCCGCCCGAGTGGCGCACTCCTATGGATCCACGGAGGCGGGTACGTCATGGGAACGCCCGCCATTGGGCACCAGTTCTGTTGCCAAGTGGCCGACGAGCTCGGAGTGCTCGTGGTGTCGGTGGACTACCGCCTCGCTCCGGAGCACCCGTTCCCGACACCGCTCGAGGACTGTTACACGGGCCTCCGATGGTTGGGCGATCACGCCGAGGACCTTGGGGTGGATCGCTCCCGGATCGCGATCGGCGGGGACAGCGCCGGCGGCGGACTCGCTGCCGGCCTGGCCCAGCTCGCGCACGACCGCAACGAGGTGCCCGTCTGCTTCCAGCTCCTCGTGTACCCGATGCTCGACGACCGCAGTGCCCTGCGGGCGGACCACGCCGGCACGGGTGACTTCGTCTGGAGCCCGGCGTCGAACCGGTTCGGCTGGACCAGCTACCTGGGCCGGTCACCGACGGCCGATGCGCCGGCCTATGCCGCGGCCGCCCGACGCGAGGATCTGTCCGGCCTGCCCAGGGCCTGGATCGGCGTCGGGAACCTCGACCTCTTCCACGCCGAGGACGTCGCCTACGCCGAGAAGCTCCGTGACGCTGGCATCGAGGCCGAACTGGTCGTGGTCCCCGGCATGTACCACGGCGCCGACGCCATCCCGCCGGCTGCCGGCGGGCCCCTCATGGCCGACTTCAACCGATCCAAGCTCGATGCCCTGCGCACGGCCATCGGGTCCACGGGCTCGCGGTAGGTGCAAGCCTCCGACGTGCTCGCGGGGATCTCCGTGCTCGATCTGACGCGGAATCTCGCCGGACCGTACTGCACCATGCTGCTCGGTGACCTCGGTGCGGACGTCGTCAAGGTGGAGTCGATGTCGTCGGGCGACGACACCCGCGCCTGGCGGCCGCCGGCCTGGAACGACCAGAGCGCCACCTTTCTCGCCTGCAACCGCAACAAGCGGAGCCTGGCGGTCGACCTCGACACCGATGGCGGGCGCGACATCGTCACTCGGCTGGCCCACCGATCGGACGTGGTGGTGTCGAGCTTCCGACCGGGGTCACTGGCCCGGCGGGGCCTGGACTACCAGTCGCTCCGCCTCCACAATCAGGGGTTGGTCTACTGCTCCATCAGTGCGTACGGGTCACGCGGCCCCAAGCGGGACTGGCCCGGTTACGACCCCGTGCTGCAGGCCGAGAGCGGGATCATGTCGGTGACCGGAGCACCGGACGGCCCACCGGTCCGCTTGGGTATCGGCGCCGTCGATCTGGGCACGGCACTGTGGGCCACGGTCGGCATCCAGGCAGCGTTGCGTTCGCGCACGGAGACCGGCGCGGGCTCCCACGTCGAGGTCAGCCTCTACGAGACGGCCGCCTGGTGGCTCTCGTACCTCATCTCCGGGTACCTGGGCTCCGGACAGGTACCGCAACGGCATGGCAGCGCGGCGGCGTTCCTCGCCCCCTACGAGGTGTTCACCACCGCCAGGGGCGAACTGATGGTCTCCTGCGGCAACGATCAGCTCTTCGCCGCGCTCTGCGCCGGACTGGGTCTCCCCGACCTGCCCGGCGATCCAGACTTCCGCAGCAATTCTCGACCGCGTGGCCAACCGCGACCGCCTGCGCGCCGTGCTCCAGAGCCGGTTCCTGGCCAAGGAGGCCGATGTGTGGCAGGCCGTGCTGCGGGAGCGGTCCGTCCCCTGCAGCCCCGTCCGCACCGTGGCCGACTTCGTGGCGGACGAACAGTTCGAGGCCCTCGGTATGCTCACCGGGCTCCCGCACCCGGCGATCCCGGACCTCCGGGTCGTCGACACCCCGTTCAACCTCGACGGGGGACGCCCCGTCCACCGCAGGCCGCCGCCATTGCTCGGCGAGCACTCTGGCGAGATCCTCCGCGAGCTCGGCCTGACCGACGGTGAGATCGGCCTTCTCAAGACGAGCGGGGCGGTGGCGTACCCCGACGCCGCCGATCGCGCTTAGGTGCGCTCGCCCATTTGTGCCGCCGGCCGGGTCCGGGGCAGACCGAGGATGCGCGCTGCCGCAGCGGGCGTGGCCACGCCACGGCCGGTGGCACGGCACGCTGCCACCGCCGCCCCGACCAGGTCGGCGTTGGTGGGCTCACCTTCACCGCCGTAGAACTCGAGACCCAGGTGGAGGTGACCTCCCCGCTCGAGCGCGGCTTCCGCAACCTCGCTGTTGACGACGTCGCCACCCGCCAACGAGACCGCCCAGGGCAACGCGGTCGGAGCGAGGATCTCGAGGTAGGCGTCGAGCGCCTTCGTGGTCGGGGGGAGGCCGAAGGGTGCGCCGAAGAGCCCGCGCTCGGTCGAGAAGTAGAGCTTGACCATCGTCCCGGGGGGTAGCCGACCGGCGCGCCACCACGCGACCGTGGTCCGGAGGAACCCCGGTTCGTAGATGGCGAGGCTGGGGCCGAGCCGCCAGGCGCGGCAGATCTCGAACGCGCGTCGCACCGCATCGAAGGAATTGGCGTACACGAACCCCCCGGTCGGTAGGCCCTCCGCGTCGGTCGACCCCAGGTTCACCGAGCCCGGGTCGACGATGCCGAGGCGCAGGAGCCCGCTCTCGGCCAGTGGGATCAGGTGCTCGTAACTGATCGACGTCCCGAAGTGGACCGTCGGGTACACCAGCGCATCGGGTCGGGCCGCGAGGATGGGCCGCCAGCCCTCGAGATACCGCTCCGCCGCCGCGGCGACGGTGGTGCCGTACCGATCGATGTGGTTGTGGACGATCGAGGCGCCCGCATCGAAGCACCGCAGTGCGTCCGCGGCGATCTCCTCGGGCGTGACAGGGACGTGTGGGTTGCGCTCCTTGGTGGTAGCCCCGTTGATGGCCGCCTCGATGATCACGGGTTCTGTCACGGTGTCCTCGCTGTCGACGCCCTCGAGCGCAAGGTCTAGCCGGATCCGCGGGGACGCGCACCCAGTTCGAGGCCATGACACAGGGGTGCGGATTCGATCACTCGTTCACCTGGTATCCGCACTGGTGGGGCGGTGCGGTGCTGCCGCAGCGAGGAGGCACCATGTCGTCGCTGGACAAGGCCAAGAACGCAGCAGTGTCCGTCGAGGGAGCGCTGAAGGAGGTGGCCGGACGCGTGGCGGGTCGACCGCTCGAAGGAGGCGGAGGGTAGGGCGCAAAGAGCCAAGACCGACCTCAAGCAGGCTGGGGAGAAGGTCAAGGACGCCGTCAAGCGCCAGCGTATGGCGGTGGCCCCGGCGTCGATCAGGCGCGGCACGCACCGTGTCCCGCCCGCCGGGCCCGCCGCCGTCCGACAAGATGACCTGATGGACTCCGAGAGGGAATCGCCGAGGTCCGTCGAGCTCGTCGCCTGGACCGGCCCATGGGCCGCCGACGACCCCGACGCCAACTTCAAGGCAGACATCGCCCTGTACGCCGCGGTCGACCCGATGGGGACCATCGACCAGCTGGCCGACGCGATCGGGCTACCGCCGGGAGCGCTGGTCCGCTACGTGTTGGCGAAGTGGGCATCAGCGGGGAGTGGCGGGCTTCTCGAGCTCGGGCCGGCCATGGTGCACCGGCTGTGGGAGCCGGTCCGGGAGGCCGAGTCCGAGGGGACCGACGCGGCCCGCCTGGCGGCCTACGACCAGCTCCGCCAGATGCTCGCCTGGCTCCGCCTGCCGCTGACGGACCCGGAGGCCGCAGGCTACTGAGCCAGCCGTCGTCGAACAGGACGGTCAGGTCGTCGCGCTCAGTCGTCGTCCTCGGGACGCTCGGGTTTGGAGGTCAACGTCACGGGGACGTACTCCGGGTCGTCCTCATTGCGCATGCTGAAGCGCCACTTGCAGCACACGTCGCCGGGGTCCCGGCGGGGCGGGATGGCCAGGATCTCGACCTTCATGTTGGGGTTGTACATCTTGGTGGTCACGATCATCGACTTGGGGCACGTGGAATGGCAGTTCTTCTCCAGGATGTCCGGTCGGCCCATCGATTCCCACTGATCCACCGCCACGCAGCGGTTGAAGGTCATGATCCCCACATCGGGCTCGGGCATCTCGAACGAGAGGTCGAAGGCCTTGCCCGGAAGTGCAGTGGCGTCGAGCTGCAGGTCCTTCATCCAGTCCTCGACCGTGTTGCCCGTGATCCCGAGGTACTCGGCCTTGAGCTCCCTCACACCGGGGAGCACCGAGTCCCCCCACAATGTCCATTGGATGTCGAACATCTGGTCGAGCCCGTAGCGCACCGTGATCTGGGTGGCCCACGCCTCTATGCACTGGAGCAGGTACTCGTGGCTGCCCAGGAACCACCGGACGAGAGCCTCCTTGCCGAGCTCGGCGGTGCGTGGCCTCGGTGTGAACAGTCCCGTGTAGTCGACCCTGGTTCGGTTTCGCTCGCGTTCCGGGACGCTCCGATTGGGATCGGAATAGGTGGTGTCGGCGGGCAGGAACTCGCCCTTCATGCGCTCGATCTCGGGGACAACCTGATCGTTCCACGCCGTCCATTCGATCTCCGCCATGGTGTCTGGCCCGTAGCGCCGGGCCACTTCGGCCGCCCACCCGTCGACGCAGAGCCGGAGGTACCGCTCGCTCCACGGGAGGAACCTCGTGGCGAGCGCCTCCCGGGAGAAGTCCGTGAAGCGGAGGTCCGCCCGGTATGGCCCGCTGTAGTCGGGCAGCTCGGCGCCGGAGTCGACGTCGAGTTCCTGACGGATGTCGAGTCCGGTCTTCGGGTAGGTGACGCCGTCGTCTACCCGGGAGAACTTGGGATAGTTGGTGAGATCCACCCCGAGCATGAGGACGAAGTCGTCCATCACCACGCCGTCTTCGAGGTGGGCCCCCGGTTTGCGGATCTCCAGGAACTCGTCGAGCTGCTCGTCGTCGTGCTCTGTCATCGTGCTCCTCCCCGGGGACTCGGCCGGCCCTGGCTAGCCGGTCGGCTAGGACGAAGCTAGCCGACCGGCTAGGTCACGACAAGCGACGCGGCTACGGTCGGGCCATGCTTTCGCGCGGTGGGTCCGCCACGGTCGCCCGTCTGGGTGCGACGCCTTACAGCGCGGCGCAGATGCGCACCGCGACGGCCGCGCTCGACCTCTTCGCCGCCTACGGGGTGAGCGGGACGTCGCTGCAGATGATCGCCGACGCGGTCGGGGTCACCAAGGCCGCGGTCTACCACCAATTCAAGACGAAGGAGGCGATCGTCGTCGCCGCGGTGACGGTCGAGTTGGGCCGCCTCGAGCCGGCACTCGAAGCCGTCGAAGCCGATGTCGAGGGTCCCACGGCCCAGGTGGAGCGGCTCTTGGGCCGAGTCATCGATCTCGCCATCGGACGGCGTCGTCTTGTGAGCACCCTCCAACACGATCCCGTGATCGTCCGCCTGTTGGCGCAGCACGACCCGTTCCAGCAGTTCATGGAGCGTCTGTTCCGGGCGCTCCTCGGAGGCCGTGACGACAGCACGCGGCGGACGCAGGTGGCCATGGTGGCGTCGGCCATCGGAGGTGCCGTGACTCACCCTCTGGTTGCCGACCTCGACGACGGCGCCCTGCGCGCCGAGCTCTTGCACCTGTCGGTCGCGTTCCTCGACCTCCCGCAGTGACGCCACCCTCATCGAGCGAAGGAGAGCAGCGAGCATGACGATCCCCTCTTCGGTGGAAGAGCTCACACCGGAGTGGTTGAGCGAGGCGACCGGATCGCGGATCGAAGGACTCGAGGTCCTCGACGCGCACTCGGGAACGACGGGCCGCGTGCGGGTCGGGATCACGACGGTGGACGACGAGGTGCCCGACTCGCTCTTCGTCAAACTGCAGCCGTTCGACCGCGCCCAGCGGGAGTTCGTGCGCATGGTGGGCCTCGGTGTCGCCGAGGCCCAGCTCTACGCCGCGGTTGGCGACCGGCTCCCGGTCAGGGTCCCCCGGGTGTGGCACTCCTCCTTCGACGTCGACGAGGGCTCGTTCGTCATGGTCCTCGAGGACCTCGTGGCCTCGCGTTGTCGTTTTCCGCGACCGGACGACACGGACGTGCTCGACGTGGCGGTCTCGCTGGTCGACGAGCTGGCGGTGCTCCACGGCACCTTCTGGGATCAGGAGCTGCCCTGGCTGGGCCGCCACGCCCTCAGCCGCGGGGGAGGAGGACAACAAGAGGCACGGATGGCGGGCGGGGCGGCCATCGTGCAATCGGCGCTCGACAAGTTCGCAGGGGAGATGCCTCCGGCGTTTCGGGAGCTCGGCGAGATCTACGTGGTGCGGTATCGGGACATCGGGTCACTGTGGAACGAGGGCGAGCGGACGCTCATCCACGGCGACGACCACATGGGCAACCTCTTCGTCGACCACGGCCGGACCGGCTTCTACGACTGGGCCGTGGCCAGCGAGCACCCGGGAATGCGTGACGTCTCCTACTTCCTCTGCAACTCACTGCCGACCGAGGTCCGCCGGGCCGAGGAGGGGACCCTGCTGGCCCGCTACCGGGACGCTCTCGCTGGGCGGGCCATCGGGATCGAGCCCCGCGTCCAGCTCGAGCAGCACCGCCTGTTCGCCGTGTACTCCTGGATCTCGGCCACGACGACGGCCGCCATGGGGTCTCGCTGGCAGCCGATCGAGTTGGGCCGCCGGGCCATGGAGCGCACGACGCAGGCGATCGTCGACCTGGACAGCATCGGCCTGCTGCACGAGCGCCTGGGAACGACGTAGTCGCAGGCGCGCGGTCGGTCGCCGGCATCCTCGGATCCGCCCGGCCGGACGCTCATCCGACGCTCGACTCGTGCGGCGTCCCGTCTCTCCCGAGGTTCTGGCTTCAGTTCCCGCCCCGTCCGCCGACTTCCCTCCCCATCGGCCCCGTCCCACGACCAGTGCGGGATCGGGAGCCCCGGCGGCACGTCGTCGGCCGACTGCGCGAAGCGGGACATCGTGGTCGTGGTGGCCCAGCTGAAGTACCTGTGCAGGCCTCGGCCAACTTCAGCAGTCCTTCGAAGCCACCCGCTGCGTCGTCGATCGTCCGCGTCCTCAGCATGCCCCGTGCAGGGCCACGCTGACACCGGCGGACCACCCGGGTGCCCGGCCGGTGCCGGGCGGGTCGATCGAAGCGGCATCGAGGTCGCCGCTCTCGATTAGCCAGGCGACCACCGAGTTTGAGTTCCACATCTCGCCCCAACCACCGGTGTCCCGCCCCCACGTCAGGGCAGGGACCGCGGGGACCAGGTCGAACAGCCGGAGCGCTTCGTCGGGATCGCACGACAACCGGAGCGGAGAGATCCACCGCCCAACCCAGATCGGGGATGGACCCACCCACCCACCGACGGATCTCGTAACGGAAGATGCGGAGGTGCGCCATGCGCCGGGACCACACCGGGCCCTCGACGACGACCCCTCGTTCCGATTCGCCCTCCTCGGGATCGGCGTCATCTCGATCACGACCTGACTGGGCGGTAGCGACAGCACGAGGGCGGAGTGGTAGAGGTCACGAGAAGGACGACGTGCCAGGGTCGCCGTGACCCACTCGTACGCCCTGCCCGACCAGCGCACGACATGTTGACCCGCACCGAGCGGAATCCACGTAGAGCTCCACCGTCGCCTGATCCACGTCTACCCGTCCTCCTTGGACTTCCGGTAGGAGGCCTCGGCCAGCCGTTGATGGCGCCGAGCCACCGCTCCCAGTCCCGTGCCGGCCCCTCCATGGTGGCGCCCGAAGGCCCCGGGCGACCACGCGCCCACGTCGCGCCCGGGAGCGCTCAGGACCGTCCTCGGCGCCACGTCACCACGCTGACGAGGATCGAGACGCCGATGGCCAGGGAGATGAAGGCGAGGGTGAAGAAGATCGGGATCTCGACGGTGCCGGCAAGGAGCAGCTTGACGCCGATGAAGACCAAGAGGACGGCCAGGCCGTACTGCAGGTACGAGAACCGATCCATGAGGTCGGCGAACACGAAGTAGAGGGCGCGGAGGCCGAGCACGGCGAACGCGTTCGACGTGAAGACCACGAAGACGTCGGTCGTGACGCCGAAGACCGCCGGGATCGAATCGGTCGCGAACACGATGTCGCTGGACTCGATCGCCACCAGCACGACGAGGAGCGGGGTTGCCACCCGGCGACCGAATTGGCGCACGAAGAATCGGTCGCCCTGGTAGTCCGCTGTGACGGGGACGATGCGACGGACCCCGCGGACGAGCAGATTCCGTTCGGGATCGACCGGCTCTCCACCGCGGGCCATGCGTAGCCCTGCGATCACAACGATGGCGCCGAACAAGTAGCGGATCCAGCTGAAGTCGTCGAGCAGGTTGGCGCCTGCAGTGATGAACGCGGCACGCAGCACCAGCGCGCCGACGACGCCGTAGTAGAGGACGCGGTGTTGCAGCACACGAGGGACGGCGAAGGTGCTGAACAACACGACGAAGACGAAGACGTTGTCGATGCTGAGCGACTTCTCCAGGAGGTAGGCGCCGAAGTACTGCTCGGCGACCCCAGCACCCTGCATGATGCCGAGGATCACCCCGAAGAGCACGCTGACGCCTATCCAGGCCGCGCTGGCGATGAGCGCCCACGTGAGCGTCGGCGGCCGGAGCTTGTGTGTCCGGATGTCGACGAGCAGGAAGAAGCCGATCGCCAGGATGACCGCCGACCAGGCCCACAGCGGCGTCTGGGGGTTCATCGCGCAGCCAGTCTGGCGCAACAACCGGTAAGCCGAGGTTCACCCCGGCTCGAGCGGCCTACGAGTCGTGGCGGAGCTCCGCCCCGTGCTGCGAGGCACCGTTCACAGCGTGTTGACGGTCAGAGGCTCCCTTCGCGCGGAGTTAGCAGGCGAACTCGTACGGTCGTCATAGGTTCGACTCCTCAGGGCATTCCGCTTCTGTTTGGTCTGGATTGGTTGTTTCTCATGTTCAAAGTGTGAGAATCGTCGCTCTTCGCACTCGATCAGTACGGGTCCGGGCACACGGTCCTCGACTTCGTGACCCGGCTGGCGGCCGCCAACGAAGGCTCCGTGAGGATCCTCCACGCCCGCGAGTTCTCCCAGATGAGTCGCCGACGCCGTGCTCTGGCTCAGGATGTCGGGCGTTGAAGCCGTCCGCCGAGCTCGATCAGCCCTACGGGAGCAGGCTGCCCGGAAGATCGAGGAAGAAGCGATGTTCCACGGCTACGTTCCGTGGCGCTCCAACCTGTTTGACCTCTCTCAACAGGCTCGCAACATTTGTTGCTGCATGGTGACATCACACCAAGCCATGCTCAATTCCTCCTCCTAAGCAGTCGATCCATGCTCCGTGAAGCACGCGGCCCCCCGGACTCTCAGATTGGCGCGCCTCGTTCACAGCGAGGCCGTGATCAGGTCGGTGGCGATGATCGCCGTCCTCTGGGGTGCGGTCTACCTCTCGTGGCGGGCGTTCGATACGTGGGAGCGAACCGATCCGGCTCTCTTCCTGCTGCTCTTCACATGCGAAGTCTTCGGCTGGTCCATGCTTGCGAGCTTCTGCTTCCTCTCCTGGCGCATCCCGACGTCGGTACGACCGCCAGTCGAGGAGGCGCACAGCGTGGATGTCCTCGTCTGTACCTACGACGAGGGCATCGATGTCCTCGAGGCCACGCTTCTCGGATGCGCCCGGATCACGTATCCGCATGTCACTTGGGTGCTCGACGACGGCCGGCGCGAAACAGTGCGCGAGCTGGCACGCGGCCTGGGCGCGCGCTACGTGACCCGACCCGACAACCGTCATGCCAAGGCCGGGAACATCAACCACGCCCTCGCCGTGCTGGACGGGGAGCTCCTCCTGGTGCTCGATGCTGACCACGTGCCCCAGCCCGACATCCTCGACGCGACGGTCGGATACTTTGACGATCCCGAGGTCGCCGTTGTGCAGACTCCTCACGACTTCAGCAACCAGGACTCGTTTCAGCACTTCGCCACCGGCAAGCACGACCAGAGCATGTTCTTCGAGGTCATCCTGCCGGCGAAGGACAGACACAACGGAGTCTTTTGGTGTGGATCCGCCGCCGTGATCCGCCGAGAAGCGCTCCTCGACGTGGGCGGAGTCGCCACAGAGACCATCGCTGAAGACTTTCATACCACCATCAAGATGCACGGGAGGGGATGGAAGACGCGATATCACCACGAGACGCTCGTGCAGGGACTCGCCCCGCACGACCTGTCCTCCTTCCTCTTGCAGCGGGACCGGTGGGCACACGGGAACCTGGCCGTCTTCAAGACGACGGAGAACCCCGTCGTGGCGCCGCATCTTTCACTAGGCCAGCGCCTCAGCTATATGTCGTCCCTGCTCGCGTACTTCGTGCCACTCCAGCGGCTCGGTCTTCTGGTTGTGCTCACCGTCATGTTGATCAGCGGTCAGCTACCCATGCACGCGACTCTCGGCGGGTTCCTCACATTCTGGTTGCCGTGGATCGCTCTCGACCTGGTCGCATCTGCATTGCTGTGCCGCGGACAGCGCCAGCCTGTGGGACGGCACCTACTCCATGCTCCTGACCATGGAGATCTTCACGCGAGCGGCAGTTTCGCTTGTCCGACCGATGTCCTCGACGTTCAAGGTGACGCCGAAAGACGGGATCGATGATGGCGGCTGGCGGGCGGTGCGGCAGCTGCGCCTGGTGATGGTCATGGCTGTCGTACTGCTCTGTGCTCTGGCATTGCGCTCGCTAGCGAGTGCCGGCGTCATGCCCCTCCCTGCCCTCAACAGTGCTCCGCTCGTGATCGGCATGCTGCTGGGGTTCTGGGAGCTCGGGCTCGTGATTGCAGCACTGGCCAAGGTGAGCCAACGGCGTCAGCTCCGCCGCCACTACAGGGCATCAGCCGGCCTTGCGGCCGTGGTCGATGGCGTCATCGTGCGGGTGGTCGACCTGACCACCAGGGGAGCAGGCCTCGTCAGTCCCGACCCGATCGAGCCCGGCCGTCAGATGGCGCTCAATCTCGACCTTCCGATGCTCGACGGTCGCATCATGCCTGCTCACGTCGTGATGACGGTGACCGGGTGCCGCCGTGACCACGAGTCGGCTCGTACGTGGCGGGTCGGAGGAACGGTGACCCCTCAATCTGACAGTGACCGTGCCACGCTGGTCGAGTACTGCCACGTCGTTGCCACCCGCTCCCGTCTCGTGGCGAGTGGAAGGCTTGACGACCGGGTCCCGGCTGCCATCGGGAAGACGCGTCAGGCTCAGGCGTCGAACGCCTAGCCGGTCAATCCTCCCGAAATGACGCTGGGTCAACGCCGAGCCCTCCCGCCGCGCTGCTGACGTACACGGCGAGCGCAAACCGCAACACCTCGACGGCCTCCTCTGCACCCCACAACAACGCGCCCTCGCCAGTACGGAGCCAGCGCAGCCAGTGGCGTCCGGAGTCCCGGAAGCTGCTGGCCCAGTCGTCATCGAGCGCGTGGAATGTCCGCATCTCACCGTCAACGTAGGTCTCGAGGCTCGGTTGCTGAATGCCCCGCCCAGTGCATCGGTTCACCCGTGAGTAGCCGCGACGACCCGTGACCTCCCACCGTTCGTCATTGGTGTAGTAATCGGACCGGAGATACATGTCGGGGGCCAAGGTGATGTCCCACACGCCGCGTATGCCGTTCTGATGCTCCCATACGATGGTGGTTGGCGCGTCGACTTCGATATCCGGGAGGACTTCGGTGCCACCGACCCACGCCCGCACCTCCCGAAGCGGTCCGAAGAGCCACAATGCCGTAGAAAGCTTGTGCCAGCCGTCATCGAAAACCAAGATGCCTCTGTTGCGGCGCATCTGTGCGAACTGCCATTCGAAGCTGGACCGGGGCACGTCCCAGCCACCGCGGCCGCTGCCCACCATCTTCATGTGGTAGCCGCTCACTGCGCCGAGTTCGCCCGACTCGACCGTCTCCTTCAACCTTTGCAACGGCTCATAGAAGAGGTAGTTCTCCATTACCCGCAGGACGCGGTCGTTCGATTCGGCCGCGTCGAGCATCTGCTGGGCTTCACCCAGGTCACTGCACATCGGCTTCTGCAGGTTCAGATGCCAGCCGTAGCTGAGCATCTCACAGACCCCCTCGAGGTGGAGCGGGATCGGGAGTAGGACCTCGGCAGCATCGACCGCCAGGCCACTCGAGGCGAGTTCGGCTGCGGTGGCGAAGGTGCGTGCCTGGGGCCAATCGGTCTGGCGTTGGGCGCGACGCTGCGGATCGGGATCAACGAGCGCGACGACTTCGACGTCCGGGTTGCCCAAGTAGGCTCGGACGTTTAGATCGTAGATGCGGCCGAGACCGATGAAGGCAGCCCGGATCGGCCGATCGTAGGGTACGAACGTCATGCCATCGCTCGCCTTCTCTCGTCGCACGGATTCTGCGGGCGCAGTGCGACCACCCGTTCTACAGCAACGGGCGGCCTTGCTGGGACCTCGTCTGCGGAGTGCCGCCGTCAGAACCGTACGGGCCATACACGTTCGGACCGCTCCGGCCACCCTCGCTGGTCAGCAAGGTGAGAAGAGCACCCGCCGCAACGACCAGGGCGAGAACCTCCCCGACCGCGGCAACGACCACGGAGCGGCGTGTCACTGCAATCCTGTCGCCGGACCGCCCAGGCAAGGATTCCGAAGAACACCAGCATGGCCGGGCGTTCCCATCGCCGACCTGGCTCTTCGGAATCGACCATCGCTAGTCGGCGTTGCCTCAACTCGAGGCGAAGGTCACGACGAAGCGTTCGGCCGCCGCGTACATACCTGCCCCGACACGTCGGGACGCGGGGCCACCACCGGACCATAGAGGCAGGCCCGCTTCTGACTATCGCCGACTCCGATGGTGAGCCGTTGAGGCATGTGGATCGAGTCCGAACCCGGCTGGGTCGACGTGGATGATGGCGTCGGACAGGTTGGAGATGTGGTGGAGAAGCTCGTGGTGTGCAACCTCGGCGATGCCGTGCGCCCTTGTCACGGACAACGAATCATCGACACTGAGTCGGACCTGGGCCATGAGACGGTGTCCCATCCACCGCGCTCGGACCTCGGTCACGTCAACGACTCCGTCAACCGCGGCTACTACGTCTGTGATGCGAACGACGATGTTCGGATCGACTGCATCAAGCAGACGCTGTCCCACGCTCCGAGCGGCCTGGTAGCCGACAACCAAGATCGCAGCCGTGATCACCAATCCCACCACTGCATCCGCCCACTGCGCACCGAGCACCACGGCGATGGCCCCGATGAGCACCAGCAGCGAGGTGACGCCGTCAGTGCGCGCGTGGATACCGTCGGCCTCCAGAGCAGCCGAGCCGATGCGGCGGCCGAGCGGATGCGATATTGAGCGACGACCTCGTTGCCCACTGCTCCGACCATCGCGGCAACCATCACGATGCCCAGATGCGTGATCTTCTGCGGGTGGATGAGGCGGTAGATAGCTTCGTATCCGGCGAAGGCGGCGGACCCGAAGATTAGAGCCAGGACCACGACCCCGGCCACGTCCTCCGCCTTGCCGTAGCCGTAGGTGAACCTTGTCGTGGGCGTCCGTCGTCCGAGTCGGAAGGCCAGCCACAAGGGCGCAGCGCTCAAGGCATCGGCCGCGTTGTGGAGGGTGTCACCCAACAGGGCTACCGAGCCACTGACCACCACGACGAGGGCCTGGATACCTGCCGTGACGAGCAGGATCGCCAGAGAGATCGCGACGGCACGGATGCCGTCCCGGCTCCCTTCTAGAGCCTGATCCAGCGAGTCCTTGGCGTCGTGGGAGTGCGGAGCCACGAGTCTCCGTAAGACGCCGAGAAGGTTGCCGTGGTCATGCTCGTGACCACGATTCTGCCCGTGGTCGTGGTTGGGAGCACCGGCATCGTCACTGTGGTGCGGGTGAGGTCCCGGTCCGTCGTTCGTCGCAGCCACGGATCCAGTCTCGTTCCACCCCCATGCGGCCGCACGTTGCGAATCGGTCGCATTTGATTGTCTTAGGGTGCCCCGTATGCCGGGTCGGTGAGGATCACAACATTTGAGGGATAGCTCAGATTAAGTTCTGGTCGCATCCTTGATGACATCGGACAGCTGCTCCAACGTCGGCACGCCTGCTGGCCCCTGTGGGGTGGAGTAGATGCGGCACGTCAGGGCGAAGTCTCGGGGGGCCGATGGGAATGGGTCTCGTCCGTCGAGGAGAATCGACGGAGACCCTGCGAACCCATACCGGTCCGCTGCTTCCTGGGTGTCAACGTGACAGTGCTCGATCGTCGTCGCAATGCCCGACAGATCAAGCGCGTGCCGAAGCCGACCTTCCATCTCGAGCCAGTGCGGGCAACCATCGAAGAAGAGAAGCTGGACCTTCACGAAGGAGATCCTCTCGCGTTTCGAAGATCCCCGGACCTCGCAGTGGCGATGCCTTTGATCGAAGGTATGGGCACGGCCGCTGTGCCTCAGGCGGTGCGTCTCTGCATACGGGGCGCTGAGTAGAACTCCGTATCGCCGACACAGTCGGCCACGAACGTCATGTGTTCGTAGAAGTCCATGGCATGAGGGTTGGCAGTTACGTGAAAGGTCTGGTATCCCAGAGAGTGAAGTTGTCTTGAGATGTCCGGGACCAGCTGTCCCCGATGCCTCGACGCATGTGCGCAGGGTCAACGAACAGGTCCTCGAGCTCAGCCACGCTATTCTGGATCAGATAGGCAGCGAAGCCGACCGCGGCGCCGGCCTCATCAACGGCGAGCCGCATCCGGCCCTCTCGGAGTCCATCCTCCCAAAGCACCAACCATTCGGGATCTTCCAAGAGACGGTCCCGATCATCATCGATCGATAGGGAAGCCCTTCGATTGACACCTTCAAGGTCCGGCAGATCTGCCGGGACGGCGTCACCGATGGTGAAGGACATGGACGTCAGTTGGTCGAATGCGAGCCGTTCTTCCGGATCTGGCGGGTGTCTCCGAACCGCCAGGAGGATGGGTGCTCCGGCACTGCGGGGACACCCCGGAGAATGCAACCCCCTCCGCAGGAGCGGATAGGACGAACGACCCTGGTTCGCCGATCCTCGCTCGGAATACCTTCGAATAGAGGGTCGTAGGTGCCGACTACCTGTGAGTGGCATGCGGAAAGGATGGAACCACGGTTGTGACAGCCGGCTCCGAGGGTCAGGATGAGGCGACGATCAGCCGGTCGCTCTTAGAGGCTGCGTTGAATCTCTCATATGCCCACCGTGAACACGAGAAGTTCTATGCAGCTGAGCCACTGGAGTCGGCCCTAGAGATACTGAGGGCCTCGAAGGCCTTCAAGGCGCTCGCTGATCGGTGGAGTCTCGTGCCGGCTTCTCATGGGCCCAAGGGAGTCCCCTACTCAGGCTGCGAAGACCTCAATGACCAGACAGCGATAGAGGTCAGCGGCATTCTCTTCATGGAGGGTGCCGGGGAACCGGCCGAGATGTCTCAGATCAAAGAGCGCCTCGGCGCGCAGGCCAAACTCGCCGTAGAGACCGGAGCGTGGCTCGCCGAGGCGATGGCAATCTCATGGGATGTAGCCGCAGCCCTGATTCCGATCAGTGGCCTGTCGGATCTCCTTGGCGAGCGACATCGCATCATCTCTAACAACTGTCTGGCAGCCGAGATGAGCCAGCTTGTCGGTCGTCTCCTGGGCCGTGCCGTTGAGATCTTGGAGAGCATTGACTTCTCTCCGACATCGCTCCGCAACGATCTAAGGAGCCGACGGGCGACGCCCGGATATCTCTACTCCGTGGCCGAGACCCTCGATCGAGTCGCTGACCTCTCGGTGATGTCGACCACCTTGACGCGCGACAACGAAAGGTCCTGGCGAGCGTTCCACGCTCGTGTCGCGTCCTTGCTCGCCGACCTAAACGAGCAGGCTCCGACACCAACCTGAGTTCTGGACCGACACCCTCGGCTGGTCAGCGCTGTGTTCCAGCGGAATCACTTGCCTGATGTTCGCGGCAGAGGCGCTGGGCGCAATGACAAAAAGGGCCAAGCGTGGACTAACTCTCTCGCGGCAGCGTCAACTCGAAGATCCTCTCAACTCAAGAGCAGTCCAAGCAGGTGAAATCGCCACGGGTGTTGTCGTGGACACCTTGCAACGACTTCCACCCCCGTCCTCCCCGGTGCCGGCTCCTTGGGAGCTGTCGTGATGCTCGTCGGGCCGAGCACCTCCGCATGGGCACGCCCGATCGATCAATGGGAATACGGCGTAGTCGGTTCCCGCGTCATTGCCACTTGCGCTCGGGGGTGAGCCCATATGCCAGGACGGTGGCACGCTTCGGCACATCGGGGCTGGCCCCATGGCGAGTTGGCAGGGCGCGCGCAATGGGCAACCTCTGACAGCACCGGATGCTGAATCAGAACGCACCGCCTCGATCCACGGCCCAAACCGCCCATCGTCATGCCAGAGACGACGTAAGGATCTCCTCGAGGAGGTTCTCGACCCGGTCCTTGACTGCTTCTCGGATGGGCCGGATCTCTTCGAGCGACTTGCCGGTCGGATCCTCGAGCTCCCAGTCCTCATACCGCTTTCCCGGCACCAGTGGACAGGCGTCACCGCATCCCATCGTCACCACGACGTCGGCCGCTTCCAAGAACTCGTCGGTCCAGGGCTTGGGGAACTCCTTGGAGATGTCGATCCCAACCTCGGTCATGGCCTTGACCACGTCCCGGTTGATTGCGGATCCCGGCTCAGAGCCACCCGACCATGCAATGGCACGACCTGCGGCCAGGTGGTTGAACCAGCCGAGCGCCATCTGGGAGCGTCCGGCGTTGTGGACGCACAGGAAGAGCACCGCTGGAACCCGCTTCAGCGAGTGGTCCCGCATGTGAACCAGGGCTTCGAGACGTTGCCGGGCGAACTTTTCTGCGGTGACGGTCAGCCACTTCGTGACCGTGGCCCGCTTTGCGATCTCGTCGTAGCTGTCGAACACGAACGCCTCGATCGACTCGAGGCCGAATACGCCGTGGTACTGGGTATGTAGATCCTTGACGACGTGGTCCAGCTGCACCCTCTGCTGAGCTGTCATGGGCTCATGGTCTGACATGTCCTCCCCTTTCGCTCACAACACCCTGCCTGGCCTCCAGAGCGCCTGAGCGTGCATCGGCTCAGTCACCGCTCGATCCTTGCGCACGCACCCACGCCTGGGCTCCCATCTGCACCGCATCCCACGGGCTCCCCAGAGGCGGCGTATAGGAGAGGTCGAGCTCGCTCATGGCGTCCACCGTCATCTCGTTGAAGATGGCGGCCGCGGCGATGTCGATGCGCTTGGCCACCTCGGCGTGGCGGTGACCGAAGAGCTGGACACCGAGAAGCCGGCCGGTCGCACGGTCGCCCGTGTAGCGCATGCGGATGCGGTGGCTGCCTGGGTAGTACGCCTTGTGGTCGTCGGCCTCGAACTCCACAGTCACCGGGTCGAAGCCGGCAGCGGCCGCCTCGTGGTCGCGCAGACCGGTGCGCGACGCCACCATGTCGAAGATCTTTACGACCTGGGTCCCGAGACCTCCGGCGAACTCTTTGGTCCCCCCGATGGCGTTCTCGCCGGCCACCCGGCCCTGCTTGTGAGCCGTGGTGCCGAGCGGCAAGTAGGTGAGGCCCATCAGGCGGTGGTGGGTCACCACGCAGTCCCCGGCGGCGAAGACACGCTCGAGGTTGGTCCGCATGCCCCGGTCGACACCGATCGCCCTGCCGACGCCGAGCTCGGCTCCGGCAGACGCTGCCAGTCCCGTGTCGGGACGGACGCCGACCACGACAAGCACCATGTCGGCGAAGGTGCTGAACTCGGTCCCCGACGACTCGACGACGTCGACCTGGAAGCGGCCGGCCGAATCCTCGGGCGCTCGGGCGATCCGTTTGACCGTGGTGTTGGTCCGCACGTCGATGCCATGCGCCGTCAGCTCCCCGTTCACCAGCGCGCCCAAGCTCGGGTCGACGGTCGGCAGCACCTCGGGGAGTTGCTCGAACTGGATGACCGAGAGGCCCCGGGCATGTAGACCCTCGGCCATCTCGAGGCCGATGTAGCCGGCGCCCACGATCACCGCGCTGGCCGGTTGATTCTCCTCGAGCGTGCGCACGAGCTCGAAGGTGTCCCCCATGGAGTGCAGCAAATGGACCCCGTCGGTGGGACCGAGCGCGTCGGGGCCGACCAGCCCCTCGATAGGCGGGCGAGCCGAGACGGCGCCCGTCCCCACCACGAGTTGGTCGTAGGCGATCTGGTCCTCGACCCCGGCCTCGTCGACCACGTGGAGCCGGCGGCCGCCCACATCGATCTTCGTGGCCAACGTGTTGAGACGGACCTGCATCCCGGTCGCCTTGAGGTCGTCGAGCGTGCGATGGGCGAGGTTGCGCCAGTGGGTCACCTCACCGGAGACGAAATAGGGGATACCGCAGATTGAGAAGTTTGGGTAGGCATCGGAGACCACCACGGTGACCTCGGTCGTCGGGTCGAGCTCGCGGGCTCGCAGCGCGGCGCTGATGCCGGCGTCGCTGCCTCCGATGGCTACGAGGTGCATTGGGACGTCCTTTCGTTTGTGGAGCGCTTCAGCGGGTCTCGAGGTCGCCCTGACCGCGCAGGTGCGGATTCATGACGTCCGCCGCCTCGGCTTCGGTCATTCCCGGGTACAACGCCTTGATCAGTCCGAAGGCGAGCGCTCCGCCCACGATCTGGGCGGAGATGAAATTGGGGACCGAGGATGGGGCGATGCCGGCGAAGGTGTTGGAGAACATGCGGCCGACGGTGATGGCCGGGTTGGCGAAGCTGGTCGAGCTGGTGAAGAAGTAGGCGGCCCCGATGTAGGCCCCGACGGCCGCCGGGGCCAGGTGGGAGCGCCCGGTACGGGCCAGGGCGAAGATGACCAGGATCAAGCCGATGGTGGCGACGACCTCGGAGAGCCAGTGAGGCCCGCTCGCCCGGTGCTTGGTCGAGATGGAGATGGCGGCCTCCGAAAACATCACGTTGGCCACGATCGCCCCGCAGATGCACCCGACCACCTGGAAAGGCAGATATGCCGTGGCGTCCCGCCACTTGAGGCCCCCGAACCCGGCGTCAACGAAGGAGACGATCGGATTGAAGTGCCCGCCCGAGATCGGGCCGAACATCAAGATGATGGCGAAGAGACCGGTCGCGGTGGCCGCTGCGTTCTCGAAGAGCTGGAGACCGACGGTCCCCGGGGACAGGTTCTGTGCGGCGATGCCCGAGCCGATGACGATGGCAGCCAGGAAGGCACTGCCCAAGAACTCCGCCAACAGCCGCCGCCACAGGACGGTGTCCCTCATCGGCCTGTCCCCTGATCGACTTCGCTGCTCAGCAGCAGGACGAGCCGGCCTGGGTCGCGCCGATCGTCATGGAGACGCTCGTGATGGCCTCGGGGACGCAGCAGGACCCGTCGCCGGCGATCCCGGTTTCGGCCGGGGCGTCGGCCAGCACGGTGTAGACCTCCCAGGGCGCACCGTCGGGGTCGCTGACCCAGACCTTGTCTTGGACGGCGTAGCAGCAGGTCGTCTGCTCCTCGACCTCCGTATCGAGTCCCTTCTCGTTCAGGCGTCCGGTCGCTTCCGTCACTTCGTCGGTCGTCTCGACCTCGACACCGAGGTGGTTGAGGGCGCCGACCGTCCCATGACCCCGAGCGGTGGTGTCCTCGAGCAAGACCAGCTTGAGCGGAGGGTCGGCGATGGCGAAGTTGGCGTAGCCCGGCTCGCGCTTGGCCGGCTCGGACCCGAAGAGCTTGGTGTAGAACTCGACGGCCTCGTCGATGTCGCTGACGTTGAGTGCGAGTTGGACCCTCGACATGGTGACCTCCCGATAGTATCGATCTCGCTCGATGCATCGAGTATGGGTGATACATTTACAGATGTCAATATAAGCTTGGAGAGGTGACCCGTGAGCAAGCCGGCTGCTACCACGGTCAGATCCACAGAGTGCTGTGCATCGGTGCTCGCCGCACCGCTCGACACCACCGACGCCACCGAGCTGGCCACCGGATTCAGCGCGCTGGCTGACCCCGTCCGGCTGCGCGTGCTCAGCATTCTCGCTGCTTCGCCCGAGGGCGAGGTCTGCGTCTGCGACTTCGTCGAGCCCTTGGCCAAGAGCCAACCGACCGTGTCACACCACCTCAAGGTCTTGAGCGATGCCGGTCTCGTTCACGGTGACCGGCGGGGGAAGTGGGTCTGGTACTCGATCGACCGTGCTCGCCTGGCTGAGCTCCGAGCGGCCATAGACAGCTGAGCCCTGGGCGTCACGGGCACTGCAGGTGCCGGCCAACCGGGAGTGGCCATGAGCCCTGACGTTCGCCCTTCAACGGCACTGGGGAAACACCAACCCGACTCGACACGTCGACCGAGCGGAGCGGGTTCTCCGCCACAGAGGGCCTTCGACCCTGGTCGGGAGAGGGGTCCGGGCATACCGTGAGCCCATGGGCGGTTCGAGGATCGTGCGTCGGGCTCACGTCATGCCTGGGACTGCCGACGCGAGCGCTCGGGGCAGCAGGGAATCGCGATCGCAGGACAACGGCTCGTTGATCCCGTCTGCATCCGCACACGACGAAGCAGACGTGTTGCACAGGTTGTCCTGGCTGAACCGGCTCCTACCACTCTGGATACTTGCGGCGATGGCCCTCGGACTTCTGCTCGGGCGCGCGATACCTGGCCTCAATGGGTGGCTTGACACCGTCAAGATCGGCTCGGTGTCGCTACCGATCGCGATCGGTCTGCTGATGATGATGTACCCCGTGTTGGCAAAGGTGAAGTACGGCAAGGTTGGCAGTGTCGCGAGGGACCACCGCACGATCGGCATCTCCTTGCTGTTGAACTGGGTCATCGGGCCCGCGCTGATGTTCACCTTGGCGTGGCTGTTGCTGCCCGACCTTCCGGCATATCGCACTGGTTTGATCATCGTGGGCCTGGCTCGATGCATCGCCATGGTGCTCGTCTGGAACGACTTGGCCTGTGGCGATCGGGAGCTTGCGGTTGTACTCGTGGCCGTGAACTCAGTGTTCCAGATCATCGCCTATGCATTGCTCGGCTGGTTCTACCTCCAACTTCTTCCTGGATGGCTCGGCCTCGATACAGCTACCCTCCACGTCACCATTTGGGAGATCGCCAAGATCGTGCTGATCTTCCTCGGCATCCCACTCGCCGCAGGGTTCCTCACCCGGACGATTGGCGAGCGGACCAAGGGGACCGAGTGGTACGAACAGAGGTTCTTGCCCCGGATCAGTCCCGTTTCGCTCTACGGGCTGCTCTTCACCATCGTGGTCCTCTTCGCCTTGCAGGGCCACAAGATCACCAGCGACCCGTGGGACGTCGCCCGCATTGCGCTACCTCTGCTGGCCTACTTCGGGGTCATGTGGTTCGGTTCCTTCGCCCTCGGACTGCGCATGCACTTCCCCTACGAGCGCAACACCGCCGTCGCCTTCACCGCCGCCGGGAACAACTTCGAACTCGGCATTGCCGTGGCTATCGGTGTCTTCGGAGTCACCTCAGGTGAGGCGCTTGCCGGTGTCGTCGGTCCGCTCATCGAGGTTCCGGTCCTCGTGGCCCTCGTCTACGTAGCCCTCTGGGCTCGCCACCGCTTCTACCCGGCTGCAATGAGTCGTGAAACGAACAAAGAAGGAGTCTGATGAACTGCTTCGACTGCACCGAGATCGGCTCGTCCAGTTCCGCCGTGGGCATTTGCCACTCATGTGGTGCTGGGGTGTGCATGGAACATGCCAAGGTCCACGACCACTACCTCACGCGCACCGAACCCATCGACCAAGTGATCAGGATCGAGCCACCGGCACGGCTCATCTGGTGCGGAGCGTGTTCAGCGGCGAATGAAGCCGCGGTTCATCACGACCGCCATCACGGACGACACGCTCGCTAAGTAGTGCGGGGTGCTCCTATCGCTAGATGGGGGCATGTCGGCGACAATGGCCCGCGCCTTCATTGTCCCGAGATCCACTTTGGATAGTACAGGAGGGGGTCGGTATGTCCGCTCCATCTGCGGATGAGGTCAGAGCCTGGACGCCAGAGGAGCGCGGACAGGTGGCCCGACTACTCGATGAGCTTGTTGAACGACCTACCACGCACTCTGGAATGGTCAGGCGACGCAAGCTGTCCATCGCGGCTGCAGGCGCTGGCGCAATCGTCATGGTTCCCTGGATCGGCTATCTCGCGTCCTCTCTTCCGCTGGCCGAATCAGGTGGAGCCTGGCGCGTAGCGTGGGTCGGCTTCGATGTGATGCTGGCTTTGGTCCTCTTGACGACGGCCTGGTTGGGACTTCATCGGCGACAGGTGGCGATCCTCGGGCTGCTCGTGGCGGCCACCATGCTCGTCACCGACGCATGGTTCGATGTCACTCTCTCGTATGGGACACATGAGCAATGGGGAGCGGTCCTGACCGCCGCGTTCTTGGAAGTCCCGTTCGCGGCGTTCCTTGCTCACAGTGCTGTGGGCATGCTTCAGCGAACCTCAGCAACCGTTTGGCTTCTCAGGGGCCTTCCAGACCCGCCACCGTCTCTGTGGCGTCAGCAGTACTTGATCTCGCCGTCAGCAACAAAGGACGGTTGAACAGGAGCCCGTTCCTCGAATCAGACCGCCATGAGAGTCACCTGCACGTCCGACCGGCAACGTTCACCGACCTTCTCGTCGGATGACCTTGAACATCTTGGCGTTGATGGCCAGGAACCTCCCGAACTGGATGAGCAGGCTCTTGCGGGCCCGCAGTGTCTTGTCGGTGGGGAGCGGGGCGATCGCGATGTCGCTGTCGGTGGAATCCATCGGGCTCTGTCTCCTACTCGGGGATCAGGTGCCAGCCCGGACGGGCCTTGGCCTTGTAGATGAACATGTAGTGGAGAAGAAGCTTGATCCAGTGTCCACTGAGACCGATCTCGCCGAAGGTGTCCTTCAGGCTGCGTCCGGTGTCGGGGTACTTCACCAGGTCCGGCACGACCGGGTACATGGTCATGGAGGCCGCGCTCCCTTGGCGGAGCCCGGACCCGGCCGAGGCGACACACGCTGCCCCCATGTCGGCCATCGAGGCCGTGCGGACCGGGGCCGAGTTGCCGTGCGTGATCATCTCGGCGATGTTCGTGGCGGCCAGTTTGCCCATGATCCCCGACGGCATTCCGGTCCGAGGGGGCGACGGAGTGATCACCGTCCCGTTGGGGGACTTGCGCGGTCGGGAGATCTGATGCGGTGGGGCGAAAGCGATGCCGACGGCGAAGATGTTCGGGTACTGCGGCACCTGGTAGGTGCTCGGCCAGTCCTCGGCCCGCCACTCCTCGAACGGCTTGCCCGAGTAGTCGGCATCCACCTTCATGAACCCGTTGGGGGCGAACAGTTCGTCGGAGATGTCGTTCCCCTCGGCGTCGTACGCCTTGAGTGGAACGCCGCGGAAGGGCGGGAGCAGCATGGCGAAGTCGAAGGGCAACGAGTTCGACGAACCGTCGAGTTGCTCGTAGTGGACGACGCCCTCTTCGACGCCCGTGACGTGGGCCCCGGTGATCGCCCGGATCCCACGCTCGCGGAAGAGGGACTCGGTCCACAGTTTGGACGTCGTCTGGAATCCCTGCTGGGTGAAGGTCAGCCCGCCGACGCCGAAGTCCCCCAGCTCGTACTCGTTGGTCAGGTAGACGATGTCGGCCAGGTCGCGGACCCCCGCCTGACGGACCTCGTGCTCCACGTTGAACGCGTACTCGAAGGCCGCTCCCTCGCAGGTGCAGGTCCCGTGCCCCATCCCGATGACGAGAACCTGAGGTTGGCCGTTCTTCATCTTCGCGATCGACTCGGAGAGAGCAGCCGACGCGTCGACCGCGTGCCCCGAGGTGCACACCGAGTAGGAGTGGCCGTCGGGCCCGAGCCCGGGGGTAGCGGCGAAGTTGAGCTTCGGACCGGTGGCGTTCACCAGGTAGTCGTAGTCCACCTCGGCGTGCTCACCGGCCCGTCCCGGGTCGGTGTAGGTGATCTCGACGTAGGGTCGTAGTCGACCCGGCGCGCCCTCGGGGTGGATCGCCGTCGCCAGTGCCTGATGGAACTCGATGCCTTTGCGCTTGTAGATGGGTCCGAGCTTGAAGGTCACCTGGTCGCTCTTCATCTTGCCGACCCCGACCCAGATGTTCGACGGGATCCAATTCCAGTTCGAGTTC